>CAWJAB010000012.1:0-212183 GCA_963840675.1 uncultured Acidobacteriaceae bacterium | reverse complement strand
AGCGCAAATTTGGCGCAGCGGATGGGGGATGACCAATCATTCGTTTCCGTAGGTCTCACCACGGAGGACTTTTTATTGTAGGGGCGAGGCACCTACTCTGGCAAGCATCGCGAGTTGCCTGCTCGAAAAGATTCTGGCCACGCAACCCGCGAGCCCCTGCACCATCGGTGGTCTTTGTATTGGTGGTGTTCTCGCCTACGAAATCGCATCTCAACTGCAGGCTGCTTGGACGCGAAGTATCGCTCTTTGTGCTGCTCGCTGCGCCGAATGCCTCCTTACCTGGAATACATGCGATTCACTCACGCGGAAGGTAAGTTGCTTTTACGCTACGTGGTGAAGAGAACAGGACGCTTTGGGCCTCGGTTAAGCTTCTTATACTTCCGCGAACATCTGCTCAGACGTCTTCGGCTCTTGATAAAGTCAAATCCGGTCAGAACCCAGAGGCGCGTTGCTAAAGAGATGATCGAAACGGCAGCCTTTGATTATCAGGCCCAAGCAATATCAAGGAAAGGTGCTTCTACTACTCGCGTCCGAACGCCCTCCACACGTGAACTACCTCCCAGGGGTGGCAGGCCGTTATTCCAGGCTAACTTGCATACGGAGTATGTGGGGGGACATCACCGCAACTTGATCACAGGACCCTACGTGGAGGGTATTGCAGACGCGATCATCTACCATATTGAATTCCAACTCCGATTTGCCTCCCCCAAGCGGGAAGCTATGACGGCAGGCCGGGAACACTGAGCGCCCACCAACGCGATCACAGGCAGATGGCAACACGAAAGTACATCTCCTGTGAGCAATATTGATGTACTCAGTGTTATTGGTTAATCAGTAAACAGGTAACACGCTTTAGTTGAGCTTAAGTGGATGCAAATCGTGGGAGTGAGGTTTCCCCTACAATATTAGGAGTTCGAAACGCAGACGTATGTGAGTTGGCGCCTCAGTTACTAAAAGTCCGTTGAATTGTTACCAGCTTTCTCGGTAGGTTATTAATGTAAAGTGAAGAACCATTCGTACAAGTAAAGATTGTATTCGCAAACGCCAATTCATTTTCTCAGTTTAGCCGGCGTAGGTTGATGCCGGTTACACGGGCCCAAGAGTGGCTTTGCCCGTCTTTCCATCTCTTCCCCCGGGGACACTGCATGGGCTTAAATAACTCGAATCGTGTCTTTGCTCCATCGGCTAGGCGAACTCGCGTCATTATTGCCGACCCTTATCCCGTCATCGTGCACGGGGTTGCGGAAGATGGTGGAGGATGATCCCCGGTTCCAGGTAGTCGCCGACGCCTCCACGATGCAGGCTTTCCGGAAAAAGATCATCGCCAAGCGGCCTGATGTCGCGTTGGTCGACTGGTCGATGGCGTCGCAAGACCTCGCGGGCACCACCGCCCTGCTGCAGTCTGACCCTCATGCGCCTTCGATCATCTTTCTTTCGTTTCTGTCGTCCCTGAGAACTCGCCGCATAAGCGGGAGATGCTCAGGTTGGGCGCACGCGGATTCCTGAGCAAATGGAGCTCCGCGCGAAAGCTGCAAAAGGCAGTTCACGAAGCATCCAACGGGCGTCCGCGGCGCGAGGGTCCCTTGGCGACGCTGGCGTCTCCCGCAGCCTCCCGCCGCCATCCGACACAGATTCAGAACCAGAACGCATCAAGCATCTGACCTACAGAGAGCGGCAACTGCTCCCGTTGGTGTGCAGCGGCCTGCGAAATAAAGAAATTGCTCAGCGGCTGGGCATCTCAGAGAGCACGGTGTGGCACCACCTTACCGCTATCTTTACCAAGCTTAAAGTGGAGGACCGCCTCGCGCTGGTTGCCTTCGTATACCGTCACCATCTCATCCAGCACGACGGCCTGGCTACCGATCCCATTCGATTGATCCACGCGGCGCCCCGCCGCCCAGACGACGTTGCAACAGCGGCTCCCGGGCCAGGTTCCCCAGACGGCGCCTTAAGTTTCCACGGGCGGTGCGTTGAATGCGATGGCGCACGGTTGAACAAGATTTATGTCGGTTCCACAAGCTACGTATATTCCCGGGCAACGTGGCCCATGTAAACACGAGCAAGCTGCACGTCGAATCGCCAACTCTCCGCAATGCAGGTCTGGATCCCTTACCAGCAGGCCTGACAAAGCACGACTGCCGTCGCTGATATAAGATACTGGTGGGCGCGAGCGCGCTCTCTCAGGGCTCCCAAATACCACAAATCAAAGCGATTGCAGGAGACGCACTATGTCCCTCAGGATTAACGACACAGCTCCCGACTTTACTGCCGAAACAACCCAGGGCACGATCCACTTCCACGAGTGGATCGGCGATGGTTGGGCGATTTTGTTTTCTCACCCCAAAGACTTTACCCCGGTATGCACCACAGAGCTGGGCAGCGTGGCCGGCCTGCAGCCGGAGTTTGCCAAGCGCAACACCAAGGTGATTGGGCTGAGCGTCGACCCGGTCAGCAACCATGGAAAGTGGGCGATCGACATCGAAGAGACCAGCGGCTACAAAGTGAACTATCCCATGATTGGCGACACCGAGCTCAAGGTGGCCAAACTGTACGATATGTTGCCCGCGGATTCAGGGGAGACCTCGGAAGGCCGCACGGCCGCGAACAACGCCACGGTGCGCACCGTCTTCATCATCGGGCCGGACAAGAAGATCAAGCTGCACTTGAGCTATCCCATGACTACGGGCCGGAATTTTGCGGAACTGCTGCGGGTCATCGACTCCATGCAGTTGACGGCCAAGCACAAGGTTGCCACTCCGGCAGACTGGAAGCTGGGAGAGGATGTCATCATTCTGCCCTCGGTTACCGATGAGGAAGCCAAGCTGAAGTATGCCGACGGCTGGAAGTCGCCGAAGCCTTATCTTCGCCTCGTTCCCCAGCCGAAATAGCGGCAGTTTCTCATGCAAAGAGTTGCATTCCTGTTGCGTTTGCGGCCGGGCACGGAAGAGGCGTACGACCGAGCTCACGCAGAGGTGTGGCCGGAGATGCTGGCGCTGCTCAAGCGCGCCGGCATCTCGGAGTACTCCATCTTCCGGCGTGATCAGCTGCTTTTTCTAACCATGCATGTGGAGAATTTCGATGAGGTGTGGGCGCGCATCGAAGCCGATCCCGTCAATACTCGCTGGCAACAGGCGATGGCTCCCTACTTCGCGCCGCTCGATCCGCTGCGTCCCGGCGAGCGCTTTCCCATGATGCGCGAAGTCTTCTACATGCCGTAAATGCCCTTTGGGTCGACGGCTACGTGGCCCACTGGGTTGATCCAGGCCTTGTAGCCGGCGCGTTTAAGGACGGACACTGCCCGGCGAGTGAAACCTTCCTGCTCCAACTCTTTTTTCATGGCGATGTGGGCCGGCACCCACTGGGGAGAGGGAAGTTGGTCAGCCGGCGCCCTCAGGGAGCCATCTTCATGGCGGATCCAAATCCTGTTCTCGGCAAGAAGGTCGTCGACCCGGGAATCATAGTCGCGGCGAAATTCATCGTCGGAGCGCAGAACTCCAATCAGTTTGGCGAGCGCAAAGGTTTCCTTTTCCTGGTCGTGCAGGCAGAACAAGGACATGACGTTAGGCGGTCGAAGGTTGTCCAGGCTGAATGCGAATTCTTTGGGAACCAGATGGCCATTCTCGTTGCGGTAGACAGAATAACGTGCCTCGAGAGTCTGGCTGCCGTCCGCGCCGCACAGGAACAGACCTTCGGGCCGAAGCGTGCGCGATGCCCATTGCTCAGCGCGGCTGCGAAACGCTGAATCAAAATAGAAGAGGACATTAAACACGCGAATGATATCCGCTTGGGGCGTTTCCTCGCCCAGCCCAGCCTGCATCAACTTGAGATTCGGACGCTCGTAGCTTCTGATTGGATTGTGCAGGAGCCGGGCGCCATCATGCTCGACAGATACGCATTCACCGTGATCGGAGGCGGTTAACTTTTCACGGAGCATCGCAAACATTTCGCGGAACCGTTGGAAGGTGGTAGATGTGTCTTCGTAAAGCAATCGAACGATGGCACTATTGGTCAAGCCCGGGTGAAAGTATCGAACCCCGCCTTCAGCATCCATGCACGCGTAATTGCCTTCAGAGTCGTCGAAAACATATGGGTCGAATTGCAGATCCGCGCCTATCACCTGCCAATCAGGAAAATCACGTGCCGCATCCAACGCCGTTTGCGGCGGGAAGCCGCAACCCATTTCCAGCAGAACGGTATCCTCTGGGAATTTGCCCCAGGGATTTGCTTCGAGATATGCATTGATCAGCTTATGGCGGTCTTCAGAGCGTAAATGGAGGAACGACATTACCACACGCTCCAGGGAGGAAGTCTGGGAATCATAACGCCCAGGATCCAGGCAAGGCTGGGCGTCATATGCGCCGGTGCGACGTTCGAGATCGCCATGAGGCGAAAGGCGCGCTCGAGAAATTCTTTTACTTCCGGCCGCTCGTTCTCGGCCTTCTTTAGCATTGCCACATGATGCGCAGATGGGCGAATGGCCAATGTCCGGTCACAAAGGTCTTCGATGGAAGTCCAAGCGGTATCTTCCGCGGAGTAGGTCATGCATGGGACTCTGTTTGAAATAGGTGATTGACGCATTTATACAATGAGCGCCGCTGTTATCGAATTAAATCTTCGTGGTTGGTTCGGTGGCGAACTGGTCCAGCAGCAGATGGAGCGACTGGCGCAAGAGTTTTCTGCCGCTCTGTTGGGTTCCATGGGCTGGGAGTTCGCCTTCGAGGGTGAGCATGGCGTAGCCATGGACTACGCTCCAGGCGGTCGAAACCAGCGCTTGCTGCCGGTCAGGGTCGGCTGCAGGCAGCAAGTCGAGCGCTGCCTTCTGCAACAGCAGATATGCCTCGCCGGCCGTCTTTCCCAGTTCCGGATACTTTCCTTTGGGGATCCCGCTCTCCCACATCACCTTGAAGTGAGAGCGGTGCTGCAGGGCAAAATCGACGTAGGCGACCCCCATCTCCACCAGGCGCTTGACCTTGTCCTCCGGGTTGCCGCGCGAGGCCCGCGCCAGCGCATCGCGAAACAGAACAAAGCCTTCCGCTGCAATTTCCGCCATCAGGGCCTCTTTATCTTTGAAGTGACGATAGGGAGCGGCCACGCTCACGCCCGCCAGGCGCGCGGCATCGCTCAAGGCCAGGCCTTTGACGCCGTGCTGCTCGATCAATGACAGCGCAGCGCGGATCAGGGCTGCGCGCAGGTCTCCGTGATGGTAGGGGCGTTTGGGTTCAAGACGGCGGGTTTTGGTGGTCACCAGATTTATTTACCTGAATGTGAATCTGTTTAACATATATGTTAATCTCTTTCACATGGATCATCCTGCTATCGCGAATCGTGAGAGGCCGTGGACGAAGGCGGTGCCGCGGGTCTTGCCGCAGCGCCTGCGCTTACCGTGCTGGGGTTCATTATGGCCGCCGACCTGGTGTTGTGCCTGTTAGGACTGGTGGTGGACCGCCGCGTGATTACCGGCGCGCCGGCCTGGCTCAAGCCGGCGAAGTTTGCTGTCTCGGTCATGATCGCTTCCTGGAGCTTCGCTTTCTGTATTGCGTCGACGCGCAGCTGGCGGCGTGTTCACGCGGGCGCTTGACGTGGTCCTGACAGTAGGGTTTGTGCTGGAAATCGCGCTGATCGACATGCAGGCGGCACGGGGCACAGCCAGCCACTTCAACCTCTCTACGCGGTTTGACGCCGTTGTCTTTGCCGTGATGGGAATTAGCATTGCCTGCGTCTGGCTGGCGATGTTGGCGCTGACGATTGTTCTTTTCCGGCAACGCTTCGCTTCGTCTGCCTGGGGATGGTCGCTGCGCCTGGGCATGGTGATTGCGCTGATTGGGACGGGCTCAGGGGCTCTGATGACTGTCCCCGACTCCCAGCCAACTGGCGGAGGCACATGCGACCGGCCGGCTACCCATTGCTGGAGCGCATACGGTGGGCGCTCCGGACGGCGGCCCGGGACTGCCTATCACCGGATGGAGCGCCGACCATGGGGATCTGCGGGTTGCTCACTTTGTGGGCATGCATGGTTTGCAGGTCTTGCCGCTGCTGGCGTGGTGGATCTCTCGGCGCCGCCCGGCGCCGGACGAGCGCACGCAGCGTAATCTCGTCTTCGCCATGGCCGCCAGTTACCTGGCATTTTTCGGATTGATTCTGTGGCAGGCTTTCCGTGGGCAGTCGATTGCACAACCTGATAGCGTGTCGTTAGAAAGCCTGGCCGTATGGGTTTTGCTTACGGCGGTTGCCGTGATCGCGACCGGCCGTAAGCGAAGCTATCTATTTAACGATAAGAAAGGCATTGCATGACTGCAGACTCACTCTTTCGGCTCTGCAACAGCACGGCGCTGGCCGGCTGGCTGCTGCTATTGGTTACGGGATGGTCGCCGCGCGCATCGCGGGTGATCTCCTCGCTCATTACCGGCTTGCTGGTGCCCGGACTTCTGTGTGCCCTCTACCTGGCGCTGATCGTCTCCCACTGGGGCGGGCACAAGGGTGGATTCAATACTCTCAGCAACGTCATGCTGCTTTTTACCGACCACTGGATGGTGCTCGCCGGGTGGGTCCATTATCTGGCCTTCGATCTTTTTATCGGTAGCTGGCAGGTACGCGATGCACGGCGCAATCATGTGCCTTTTGCGCTGGTAGCCCCGTGCCTGGTGGTGACGTTTCTCTTTGGACCGGTTGGGCTGTTGATGTATCTGATTTTGGCGGTGATCGCGTCCCGCGGCAAAGCATGGCCAGGCCATCCGGCGGTCGTGACCTAGTATTGGGAAGATCCGGCGGAAGGTTACGGCCTGACGTGACCTAGGTTCGCCTCAGCGTACATGGGCTGAAAACGGCAGGGCGCAGCCCCTTCGAACGCTCTTGCAAGATGGACGAGAGAGTATTTTCCTCGAGCAGTTGGTTTGGAAATCAGCTAAGAGCATTCGAAAAGATCGTTTTCGGCCCTTGTACGCTGAGGCGAACATTGGGCACCCGTCTGGAACCTTCGACCCTCATCCAACCGTGATCTTTAGATCGTGGACGGCGCGGTAGGCCTGGTTGATTGCGCAGTCGGTGTAGGCATAGGCGTCGGCATCGGCGTTGGCAATGGCAATGCGGCCAAATGGTTTCCGTGCCTCCACGCACGGCAGCGGGCCACCTTCCAACCAGAAGGGATCCCACAGGGAGTTGTATTGGTAAGCGTAGCCGTGCGGCCAGCGATTCACTGTAATCGCGGTAATGTCGCGGGCGGGATCGAAGCCGCCGGCACCGAGGCTGCGGGCAAGCTGCTCCCTGATCTTTCTTTCAAAGGTCTCGAATGACGTGCCGTATAGATCGTAGCGTCCGGCAATATGCTGCTGCCGCGCCGGGTGCCCGGGCGAGCACGGATAACGTTCCATGGTGAGCACGATCGGCTCCTCCGGCCGCTTGGTGCAATGGTAATCGCCAATGCTGACGCGACGGTCCAGCCCGAACTCAGTGAAATAACACCCCGGCGCCCTGACGCTTCGCGTCTGCAAGCGGACGAAGCTCTGCCAATTTCTTAGAGCCACGTTGGTGTAGACAAGCGGTACCTTCTCCGCCGATCGCATTGCCGCCACCTGCGGCGCCGGCAACTCGTCTGTGAGCAAGGGAATGACCTGGTGCCAGCAGGCCAGAATGCAGTGGGCTGCCTTTACCGTGTACAGCTTGCCCTGCTGCACATAGGAGACTTCTACTTCTTTCGCAGTTGCAGGATCGCCGTCATGGCGCACCCTCACAACCGTGCTGTTCAAACGGATCCGGGTCGCGCTGCCCGGCTGATCGAGCAGATCATAGCGAACCTGCGAAGTGACAATGTCGTCAGCGGTATTGCCGGGTACCGCCTGGGGAATCAGCGAACGCACCAGCAGCCGCGCGATGGACGAGTTTCCGTCGGGGAAATGAAAGAAATATTTCTCGGCTTCTTCGTTGGGGATGGAATCGCGGCCCATCCCCGGACCCGCGCCAGGCGCGAGTTTCAGGCCGTCGAAGCCGGGCATATCCAAACCCCACGCATCCTGAGCCGAGATGGCATCAATGCCCACACCGTAAAGCGATTTCTGATCCGGATCGAGCAGGGTCACAACCTGGGGATCGACCTTGACCAGCTTGGTGAGGTAGTCGGCGTAGCTCATCCGCGCGAGCTTCGCCTTTTTCTGCGCCGAAGTAAGGCCCGGCAGCAGATCCTCGTCAAGAGCGTAGAGGCGCTTCAAATCCGCCTTGGCTTTTTCTGTCATCGGCGACTGCGCTTCGAACTCCTGCCACGATTTCTCGCCGTGCTTAGGGGAAGGGCGGACGACCAGGCGATCGGCGCCGAAGGTTTCCTGATCGAAAAAAATCTTCTGCTTGAGCCCGAGAGAAGGGTAGAGCTGGCTGTCCAAATGCTTTGAGTAGGAGGAGACATCGATGCCCAGATCGCGAATGACGGTTTTCGCCACGGGGCTATAGGGAGCAGGGCTTTCGATCGAAAAGGTGCCCCCGAATCCCAGCATGAAGGTCTTGTCCACTTCAAACTCGTTGCGTTTGGCGTGACCTCCAAAGTCATCGTGGTTCTCGAGGATGAGCACCCGCGCCGGCTTGCCGGCCGCGTGGTGAAAGAAGCGCGCGGAGGAGAGGCCGCTGATGCCTCCACCCACCACGATCAGGTCGTAGCTCTCACCGGTGCTTTCAGGCTGCCCTGCGGTGGCCCAGAATTTGCCGTCCCGCAGCTGATGCGCCACCTCGAAAGCACCTGGATGGCTGCCCCGCATGCCATGCGCCGCGGGAGGGTCGTATCCCGGGCGAGTTTGCGGTCCGGGCACCTGCTGCGCCAGGAGAGAAGAGGGTGGAACCACCGCCGCGGCAATGGCCATCGCCGCTCCGTTCATGAAATCACGGCGTGTAATGCGGCAATCCATGCCTAGCTCTTTGTCAGTCCAACTCATCGATCTTGCATTTCCCTTCCGTCTCGCACCGCGTGTCATCAGCCACTGTGACAGAAAGATGGTGATGACCGAAAAAAGAAAGATCAGGGTTGCGATTGCATTCATCTCCGGGGTCGCGCCGCGCCGCAGGCGTGACCAGATCTCGAGCGGCAGCGTGTTCTCCCTGCCGATCAGGAAAAAAGTGACCGCGATCTCATCCATGGACAGCGTAAAAACCAGCAGCGCGGTGCCCAGCAACGAGGTCCGCAAGCCGGGCAGCACAATCCGCACCAGGGTCTGCAGCCGGTTGCTCCCAGGTCGGCGGAGGCCTCCTCGAGCGCGCGATCCAGCTTGGCCAGCCCGGCGAAGATCTCCGTCGCAGCGACCGCCGTCAAGGCTGTCGAATGGCCGAGAATTACGGTAACAAGACTTAGATGAAATCCGCTGCTTACCGTTAGCAACAAGAGGGAGATGCCGGTGATGACGCCGGGCACGATCAGCGGCAGCAGGACCAGGCGCTGAAAGGCTGCTTTGCCGGGGAACGAATAACGGTCGAGAGCATACGCGGCGGGAAAGCCGATCAACATCGACAACACGACGGTCGAGAGGGCGACGATGGCGCTGTTGCCCACCGCGCTCCACATGGCGGCGTCGGCGAAGAGCGTGCGGTACCAGTCGAGCGTCCAATGTTGTGGCGGAAAACCGCCTACGCCATCGCGGTTGAAGGAGTAGACCACCAGCACAACGATGGGCAGATAGAGAAAGGCATACGCCGCACCGGCGTAGGCGGCGGAGATTGCGGGCAGGGTTCGGGCTCTCATGCCACCCTCCAGCGGCGCTCCAGCCGCTGGGTGACGGTGAGAATGACCAGCACCATCACCAGGATGAGCACGGCAACCGCCGCACCCAGCGGCCAGTTGTAATCCGCACCGAAGAGGTTGGCCACGATATTGGCGATCATCACGCTGCTGGGGCCACCCAGGAGCAGCGGCGCCAGAAAGTCACCGAAGCTGAGCAGAAAGGCGAAGGTGGCGCCGGAGAGAACACCGGGCAGCGAGAGGGGAAGAATCACGCGGGTAAAGGTCTGCCATGCCGTGGCCCCCAGATCGCTTGAAGACTCCAGCAGTTCGGGCGGAATTTTTTCGAGCGAGGCCACCACGGGCAGCACCACAAAGGGCACATAGATGTGAGTGAGGGTGACGATCACGGCGAAGGGGCTGTACAGCAGGAAGCCGAGAGGATGCCGGGTTGCGTGGCACCACAGCAACAGCGTATTCATCACGCCCTCGTTGCCGAAGATGACCTTCCAGGCATAGGCGCGCACCAGGTAGCTGATCCATAGCGGAATAATCACCGCCTGGTAGAGAATTCGCCGGTACTTGCCGGCCTGAAAAACAAGAAAGCAGGCCAGGGGATAGCCGATGAGCAGCGAGAGCAGCACCACCGAGAAGGCGATGCGCATGGAGCGGAGAATCACCGTGAGATAGAGCGGCGTGGTGGCCAGGTGTAGATAATTCGCGAGCGTTGCATGGTGCAGCACTTGCTGGTTGGCGTCCAGGCTCCAGAAGCTGTAACAGAAGAGGAGGCAGTAAGGCGTGAACAGGAAGAGCGCAATCCAGGCGAAGGGCGGAAGGGTGACCAGCCATGCAGTGAGGCGTCCCCGAGCTGCCATCTATTCCTGCTCCAGCGGGACGAGGTTCTTCGCCTGAAAGGCAAAGCCGCCGTTACCGCGGGGCCCGGCGACCCGTGCCGAGAGCTCCATGCCGCCGGCGCAGCGCAGCGTCAGCAGAGAATCCGCTCCGTGAAACTGTTCTGCAACTACCTCTGCGGCAAATTGCACCAGCTGCTCGCCCGCCGCTTCTGCCGCGGGCGCGATGCACTCCGGGCGCAGAGAAAAAGTGACTGGGCCATCCGCCAGCTTGACCGGCACGGAGAAAGCTCCGCAATCCGCCACACCTTGCTTCACCGTCGCCTGCGACCAGGTTGCTCTTGCCCAGAAACGAGGCTGCGTACGCGGTGCGCGGAGTGGTGTAGATGGCGCGCGGCGTTCCGCATTGTTCCACCTTGCCGTGGCGCAGCAGGACGACGCGATCGGAAATGGCCAGCGCCTCACTCTGATCGTGGGTGACAAAGATGAAGGTGATGCCGACCTCGCGCTGCAACAGCTTCAGCTCACGCTGCATTTCCAGGCGCAGATTCGCATCGAGCGCCGAGAGCGGTTCATCGAGCAAGAGCAGCCTGGGCCGGTTGACCAGCGCCCGGGCCAGCGCCACACGCTGCTTTTGCCCTCCGCTGATCTGCCTGGGGAAGTGCTTGGCAAAGCGCTCCATGTGGACTTTTTTGAGCGCCTCCTCGACCCTCGGCGTTATTTCCGCGCGGGCACAGCCGCGCACCCGAAGGCCGTACGCCACGTTGTCGAAGACGCTCATGTGCGGGAAGAGGGCGTAGCTCTGGAAGACGGTATGGATGGGGCGGCGATGGGGCGGCATGGCGTCGAGCCGCTGGTCTTCGAGTAGGATGCGTCCGGCGGTTGCCTCCTCAAAGCCGGCCAGGATGCGCAGCAAAGTGGTCTTGCCCGAGCCGCTCTCGCCCAGCAGGGTGAGAAATTCGCCACGCTCCACGTCCAGCGAAATGGATTCGAGCACGGTGTGCTCGCCGAAGCGTTTGCCCACGTTCTGCAGGCGCAGAAATACTGCGCCGCCGGCCGCGTTCTGCGGCTCGCGAGCCAGCGCCGGGCTGCTCATGCCGGGCCCTTCATTGGCTGGCCTTTACTTCGTTCCATATCTCGGTGTATTTGGCGCGGCGCGGCACGTCCTGCCAGAAGACAATCTGCTTCTGGTAGGCGTCGATATCGTCCAGGTGCAGGCTGTGGCGCTGCTCCGCCGTCATCAACGCCGCGGCTTGCGGGTTGGCCGGGATATATCCCGTAACGTCGCTGAGCTGTTTCTGCGCCTGGGCGGAGATCAGGTAATCCAGAAGCTGGTAGGCGAGTTCTTTGTTGTCGCTGGAGGAGGTAATCATCAGGTGGTCGATCCACCCGGTGGTGCCCTCGGCGGGAATCTCTTCCTGGATAGGCAGGCCGCTCTTGTGCAGCTGGTTGGTCACCAGCGGCCAGCCCATGGCGGCGATCACTTCGTGGTTCTGAAAGAGGTTGGTCAGCTCCCCGCCGGTGGTCCAAAGCTTGCGGATATTGGGCTTGAGCGCGATGAGCTTTTGCTTTACCTGCTGCAGTTGGGCATCGTTCAGGTTGTAGATGGCCGTGGGGTCGGGCTTGCCCATGCCGAGCACTTCCGCCGCCATGTACATGGTGGAGAGATCGTCCCAGAACGACAGCTTGTTGGCGAATTTTGGATCCCATAGCTCAGCCCAGGTGGTGGGCGCCTTGGGGAAGGCAGTGGTGTCGTAAAGCAGGGGATTGGGGCCCCAGGTGAGAGGCACTCCGTAGACCTTGCCGTCTTGCTTGACCAGCGGCCTGGAGGTGAGGTTGGGCGAAAGCTGCGCGTAGTTTGGGATCTTGGACAGGTCGAGCGGCGCTACCAGGCCAGAGCGGGTGAGACTCGTGGCCACGTCGCTGGAGGGCGAGATCACGTCGTAGTTGGAAGCGGCGCCTCCGCGTAATTTGGCCACCAGCTCATCGCTGGAGCCCATATAGGCCGCGGTTACTTTGCACTGGCATTTCGCTTCAAAGCCCTGGATGAAGGAGGGGTCGGCATATCCTTCCCACACCAGCAGGCTTAAGGTGGGGGGCGCCTTCTTGCAGCCGGAAAGGACGGCGAGCGCAGCCAGGGTGGCCACCAGGATTCCTTTCTTCTTGCGCTTGCGCTGAACAAATGCTGC
Organism: uncultured Acidobacteriaceae bacterium; assembly: GCA_963840675.1. GTDB lineage: Bacteria > Acidobacteriota > Terriglobia > Terriglobales > Acidobacteriaceae > PALSA-350. The sequence goes on along the minus strand of CAWJAB010000012.1, from coordinate 199,455 downwards.
TCCTGAGGAACAACAGAGCTTCCGGTTGAGTTGGGTGCTGGTCCGCGAACCGCAGGTCCCTACGCGCTCGCTCCGGCGATATGACATTCGCCCAAAGTTGCTGCGTTCGCGACGATGCTCGGGATGACCACGAAGCCTCCTTTGGCGTGATGGTAATGACAATTCGGACGTCATCCTCTCACAAACTGGAAGGCAAGTCAGGAGCACCTTCCTCGGTCAAGCGCCGACATCCTTCGCGACAAATCCTATTCAGGTGGCGCTCCACTGTGGACCGGTCGATCCTGAGGGATTTCAGAAGGCGGGCCTTAATCGCCGGTAGAACGGAGCGCGAAGGTCAAGATCGACCGTGGACTAATTTTCAGAAAGTACTACAAGGGTTTAGCCGTGGCAACGTCTTTCCTGAGAGGCTTATTAGTCATATAATCAGGCTGGCGTCCCTTGTCTTCTCTTTTCCATTCCGCATCACCCCGAATCATCGGCACCTTTTGCCGGATGCGGTGGTTTCTCCGCTATGCGCGCGGCGAAGCCCGGCTGTGCCAACGGCCCACCCCTGTCTCTCTCGGACTCTAGAGCATTCCCATGCAGGCCGTTCCCGGCCTTCCCGCACGATTGACCGCCCCCTGGGCAAAGGATGATCCCCATGTACCACCTTCTCGAGAAAGAACTTGCCAGCTTTGAAGCACGTACCCCTGGTTCCAAGGCAGCGCTCAAGCGCGCCGAACCGCGCATGCCCCTGGGCGTAGCCAGCAACTTCCGCAGTTACGAGCCCTGGCCCCTGTTTGTGAAAGACGCCAAGGGAAGCCACATTCACGATCTCGATGGCAACGAGTACATCGATTTCAACCTTTGCTTTGGCGCGCTGATGGCCGGGCACTGCCACCCGGCGGTGGTTGCCGCGGTGCAGGAGCGGCTGGTTACCGGCACCATGTACGGCATGCCGCACACCCTGGAGTACGACCTGGCAGACGAGATCTGCCAGCGCTTTCCGGTAGACCAGGTGCGTTTTGGCAGCAGCGGAACCGAAGTGACCATGCATGCCATCCGCATCGCGCGGGGCTTTACCGGGCGCGACAAGATCATCAAGATGGAGGGCGCTTACCACGGCGTGCATGATTCCGTCCTGGTGAGCATGAAGCCCAAGCTGGAGCTTTGTGGCGATCCCGACCGGCCCAACCAGGTACCGGCCTCCGGCGGAGTGCCCGCCGATACGGTGAAGAATACGCTGGTGGCGCAGTTCAACGATCTGAAGGCGGTGGCCGGGCTTTTCGCGGAAAATCCCCGCCAGATTGCGGCCGTCATCGTGGAACCCATCATGATGAACATCGGCATCTGCATGCCGGAGCCGGGCTACCTGGAAGGGCTGCGCGAGATCTGCACCCGCGAGGGCGCGCTGCTCATATTCGACGAGGTGAAGACCGGCGCCAAGCTGGGCCGCGGCGGCGCCTGCGAGTACTTCAACATCAAGGCGGACATGGTGACGTTGGCCAAGTCCATCGGCGGCGGATTCCCCCTGGCTGCCTTTGCCGCCAGCAAGCAGGTGATGGACGTGATCGCGCAGCAGAAGGTTTTCCACGCGGGCACCTATGCCACCAACCCGCTGGTGATGGCGGCGGGCTTGGCGACGCTGCGGGAAGTGCTTACGCCCGCGGGCTACGCCCACATCGGCAAGGTGAGCGATGCGCTGGTCTCCGGTTATAAGCAGATTGTGCAGAAGACCGGCCTCGAAGCCTATGTGGAGAGCGCCGGCGCCAATGGCGCCATGCTGCTCTATCGCAACAAGATTCGTAACTACCGCGAGTGGCTCAAGGTGGATACGGATCTGTGGAGGCTCTACTGGTTCGGTATGTTGAACCGCGGCGTCATGGCGCAGCCCTACTGGTGGGATGAGCAGTGGACCATCTCCGTCGCGCACTCCATGGCGGATGTGGACAAGCATCTCTCGGCCTTTGAGCAAGTGGCGCCCGCCCTGGCCCAGGCGCAGCAGGAGACCATGGTGCAGGCAACTCGGTAGTGGTGGTGAGGGCGGCCGCGATATGCGGCCGCCCTCACGCGAAAGGATTGACGATGGCTGTCTCGCAGACCAGTTGTGAACCGATGTTTATCAATGGGGAATGGACGGAAGGTTCTTCCGGCAAGCGCATTCCTGTCTATGACCCTTCGACCGAAGAAGTGATCGCCGAAATTCCTGACGCCAGCGCGGCCGATATCGACGCTGCTGTGGCCGCTGCGCGCTATGCCTTCGACGAAGGTGGATGGCCGCAGACAACCGCGCAGGATCGGGGCCGCATTCTCTTTCGCATCGCGGCCAAGCTTCGCGAAGAAGCCCCGCAGCTTGCGGAGCTGGAGTCGCGCAACTGCGGCAAGCCGATCGTCGAATCGGAGTACGACATCGCCGATGCCGCGACCTGCTTTGAATACTATGGCGGGCTGGCCAACAAGGTCTCCGGCCTGGTCAATCCCGTTCCCGACAATGCACTCAGCCTCTCGTTGAAAGAGCCGGTTGGGGTTGCGGGGCAGATCATTCCCTGGAACTATCCCATCGGCATGGCTGCGTGGAAGCTGGCGCCCGCGCTGGCCGCAGGCTGCACCTGCGTGTTGAAGCCGGCCGAGCAGACGCCGCTCACCATGTTGAAGCTGGCCGGCTGGCTGGCGGAGGCGGGCGTCCCTCCCGGAGTAGTGAATGTGGTGACCGGACTTGGGGAGACGGCGGGCGCGGCCATCGTGGCCCATCCCGAGGTAGACAAGGTTGCCTTCACCGGATCGGCTGCGGTGGGCAAGATCATCATGAAGTCGGCTGCCGACACGCTCAAGCGGGTCACGCTGGAGCTGGGCGGCAAGTCACCCAACATCTTCTTTGCCGATGCGGATTTTGAAGCGGCCATCGATGGCGCGCTCTTCGGGATATTTATTAACCAGGGCGAGGTCTGCTCGGCGGGCAGCCGGGTGCTGGTGCAGCGGTCGATTTACAAGAAGTTTCTCGAGGCCATGACGGAGAAGGCGCGCACCATTAAGCTGGGGCCGCCGCTGGACCGTTCCACCAAGATGGGCCCGCTGGTCAGCCAGGAACAGTACGACCGGGTCTCTGCCTATCAGCAACTGGGCAAGACCGAAGCCAAGTTGGCGCTTGGCGGCGGCACGGCCTGCTTCGATGAGCCGCGGTTATTACGTGGAGCCGACCATCTTTTACGACGTTGACAACTCCTCGCGCATTGCGCGGGAAGAGATCTTCGGGCCGGTGGCTGCGGTGATCCCGTTCGACGATGAGCGCGAGGCCCTGCGCATTGCGAACGACACTTCGTTCGGGCTGGCCGCTGCCGTGTGGACGCGCGACATCTATCGCGCCCTGCGCATGGTTAAGGCCATCCGCGCGGGCATTGTGTGGGTCAACCACATGCAGCCCACCTACGTGGAAGCGCCGTGGGGCGGCTTTAAGCAATCCGGCTTCGGCAGGGAACTGGGTCTCCATGGCATCGACGAATATCTCGAGACCAAGCAGGTGCATATCAATCTGAATGAAGCGTCCGATTGGATGGTACTGAGCCATGTCTAACATTCGACTGAAGACAGAAATTCCGGGACCCAATTCGCGCGCGTTGATGGCCCGCAGGTTGCAGGCCGTTCCGCGCGGGGTCTATGCTTCCACCCCGTTGTATATCCGTCACGCCGAGGGCGCGATTCTCGAAGACGTGGACGGCAACCGCTTCATCGACATGGGCGGCGGCATCGGCTGCGCCAACGTGGGCCATCGCAATCCGCGGGTGCTGAGCGCGCTGCGCACGCAGCTCGATGCCTTCCTCCATCTCTGCTTCCAGGTGACTGGCTACGAGAGCTATGTTGCGTTGGCGGAGAAGCTCAACCAGGTCACGCCGGGCAAGTTTGCCAAGAAGACGTTCTTTGTGAACAGCGGCGCCGAGGCGGTGGAGAACGCGGTGAAGATAGCGCGCGCTTTTACCGGCCGCTCCGCGGTGCTCTCGGTGGAAGATGGCTTTCACGGCCGCACCATGCTGGGGATGTCGCTCACCAGCAAGACTCATCCCTACAAGGAAGGCTTCGGGCCGTTCCTGCCGGATGTCTACCGCATCCCTTTCGGCGTGCCTGCGCATGAACGGCTGACCAACCGTGGCCCGATGACCAAAGGGCAGGTGAACGAGTTGCTCGACCAGACCTTCCGCCGTTTGGTGGCGGCGGAATCAGTCGCCGCCATTGTGGTTGAGCCGGTGCTCGGCGAAGGTGGGTTCGTCGTGCCTCCGGCCGGATTTTTGCCGGCGCTGGTGGAGATCTGCCGCGAGCGCGGCATCGTGTTTGTTGCCGATGAGGTGCAGACCGGGTTTGGCCGCACCGGCGAGCTTTTTGCCAGCACGCATTTTGGCATCGAGCCTGATCTCATTATCACGGCGAAGTCTCTCGGCGGTGGCATGCCGCTGGCGGCGATCACCGGGCCGCGCGGAGATCATGGATGCTCCCGGGCCCGGCGGCCTGGGCGGCACCTTCGGCGGCAGCCCGGCTTGCTGCGCGGCGGGGTTGGCGGTGCTGGAAGAGTTTGCCGATGGCCAGCTGTTGGCGCGTGCCCGAGCGCTGGGCGAGCAATTTCAACGGCGGGCAGGCGCGTGGCAACGGCAGCATTCGTTTATCGCCGACGTGCGCGGCGTGGGCGCCATGCAGGCGATGGAGTTTGTCGATGCCAACGGAGCGGCTTGCGCTCCGGCGGTGAAGAAGCTGGCGCAGCATTGCCTGAACAATGGCGTGCTGGTGTTGAACGCGGGCACCTACGACAACGTGATCCGTTTGTTGATGCCGCTGACCATTAGCGATGAGGACTACAACCAGGCTCTGCAGGTGATGGAGGACGGCTTGAATGTGGTCGCAGCCGAGTTGGGAGAACTTGCCGGCGCCGCGCACTAGCTCGATGGCGTGCAGGATTGAAGGCTGCATCTGCCGCGGATCTGAAAGAGCTGGTCCGGTTGTACATCGCCTACCGGGTCTTCTACGGCGAAGCCCCGGAGCAGGAGCGTGCCGCCGCCTTCATTCGCGATCGCGTCACGCAATCGTCGGGGCGGTATTTCCTGGCCTGGAACGGGGACAACGCCATCGGCTTTATGCACCTGATGCCTTCCACCAACACGCTGGCCATGCGGCCCATCTGGTTGCTGGAAGATCTCTATGTGGATGTTTCGGCCCGCGGCCAGGGCGTTGCCACCGCTTTGCTGAGCTATGCGGAAGCCTTTGCCCGGGGCACAGGCGCGGAGCGTCTGACCCTGGCGACCGCCCACGATAACCTGGCGGCGCAGCATATTTACAAGAAGCTCGGTTACGTGCGCGAAGAGCATTTTTTGTACTTTCATCGTTTGCTGCCGTGACGTGCCTGCGGATGCGCTGTAAAGTAGCTAGAGAAGGGGAAAACTAAATGAGCGATACGGTAGCTTCTCCCGACATTACGATGACCAGCCAGGAAGTGGTCGAATGGACCAAAAAGCTGAATTACGGCACCTGGCGTTACCAGAAGAGCTGGAATCCGCTGCATGTTGTGGATGCGGAGGGATGCTACTTTACCGACGCGAGTGGTAAGCGCTATCTCGATTTCTCCTCGCAGTTGATGTGCTGCAACCTGGGGCACAAGAATCAAGCCGTGATTCAGGCGATTGAAGAGCAGGCGCGGAAGCTGGCCTACATCATGCCGTCGTATGCGACCGACACGCGGGTGGAGTTGAGCCGCCTTCTGCTTGAGGTGTTGCCTGAGGGGCTGACCAAGTTCTTCTTCACCACCTCGGGCACGGAGGCGAATGAGGCCGCCTTCAAGATCGCCCGCATGTATACCGGCAAGACCAAGATCATTGCGCGCTACCGCTCGTACCACGGGTCGACCATGGCCTCCATCGCCGCCACGGGCGATCCTCGCCGCTGGGCCATGGAGCCGGGCGGCAAGGGGCAGGGCTTTTTATTCGCGCCCGAAGTCAACTGTTACAAATGCCCGATCAAGCACACGTATCCGGAGTGCGGCATTGCCTGCGCGGATTACCTGGAGCACATGATCGGGAATGAAAGCGATGTTGCCGCAGTGATTGTCGAGCCGGTGGTCGGGACCAATGGCGTGCTGGTGCCTCCGCGGGAATATATGCCGAAGCTGCGGGAGATCTGCGACCGTCATGGTGTCTTGTTGATTGCGGACGAGGTCATGTCAGGTTGGGGCCGCACCGGCGAGTGGTTTGCGGTTGATCATTGGGGGGTAAAGCCGGACATCCTGGTTACTGCCAAGGGGATTACCTCGGCCTATGTTCCGCTCGGGCTCTGCGCCACTACGGGCAAAATTGCCGAGTACTTCGAAGACCACTTCTTTGCACATGGGCATACCTATGAGGCGCACCCGATCACGTTGGCTCCCGCTGTGGCAGCGATCAAAGAGCTGCAGCGGCTCGATCTGATTAACCGCGCTCGCGAGATGGGTAAGTACGTGGGTGAAAAGCTGCACGCGCTCAAGCCGAAGCATCCGTCCATCGGGGAAGTGCGTGGGTTGGGGCTGTTCTGGGCGCTGGAAATGGTGAAAGACCAGGTTAGGAAGACGCCCTTCAATACCAATCAGGATAAGGTTGATGGAAAAGTGACTGTGGTTGATCGGGTTGCCGCGGAGATGATGAAGCGCGGAGTTTCCATGCAGGCCTGGATCAGCCACTTCGTGATTGCTCCGCCGTTGATCATTGAAAAGGATCAGGTGGATTTCGCGGTGGAGCAGCTGGATCAATCCCTGGCGATTGCGGATGCGGCGATCGGACAGTAGAAGAGCAATGGTGGGGCTTCGCCCGTCTTGTCGCCCACGTACGCTGCGGCGAACGTGGGGCACCGTCCAGCTACCCGGTGGCTCTGTGGATGGTCGGGCGAACCGCAGGTCCCTCCACTGCGCTACGCTCCGGTCGGGATGACAATTCATTTACAGGGAGAAGGGGTGCTTCCGTTCGCGTTTGATGCATGTGGAGTCGAACTGCAGATCCCTCGGCTTCGCTCGGGATGACAAAGGGGAGAGGCGATGCTTGCCTCTGCATTCCATGGTCGACCTGCTGTTCCCTCATCCAGCAACCAATCTGAATGAAGGCACCGCCCTGCCCTTTGTCATCCCGAGCGTAGCCGAGGGATCTGCAGTTCTCTTTACAGGTTGCGCTTGAGATCGTGGGCAAGAAGACGGTGAAAGAGGTGTTCGCCGGTCTCTCGGCGCACCGAGAGCCGGCCGGCGCCGTAGGCGCGGGAATGCAGCCCACGTTGCACTGACTCGCAGATATCGACATCCTCCGCCTGCACGCGATCGCTCACGGCAACGCTCTCCGCGTTGTGCTCGGGGCTGCTGTCCGCGAAGTAGAAATCAAACACCACCACGCACTTCTCCTCCCCCAATGGAAGCACCAGGTTGGTATCCATGACTCCCTCGTAGAGGTTGATCATGAAGTTGGGATAGAGCCAGTAGTAGTACGCCCGCTCGCCGGTTCGCGTGCGCGCAACAGAAGTATCTTGAGAGGCGACCATGGGGCTCGACTGCAGCGCATAGTGCACTCCATTTTCAATGGTGTATTCGGTGTAATCGAGCACGCTGTTGAGGCCTTTGTGCAGATGCGGAACGTGGTATCCGCCGTCGAGGTAATTGTCGACGTAAACCTTCCAGTTGCAGGCCAGCGTATAACTCTTGCGGGTAAAAAACGAAAGCCCGGAGATCGCCAAGCGGCGCCAGCCGCTCCGGCAAATCACCCAAAAAATCCTGGAGCGCGGGCGGTTCCTCGGCCAGGTTGACGAAAATAAAGCTCTCCCATATGCCAACGTGGACCGGAACCAGGCCATTATCGGCACGGTCAAAGTTGCAAACGCCGGCAAACTCAGGCGTGCCCTTGAGCGAACCATCCAGGCCATAGGTCCAGCCGTGATAAGGACACCGTAAATGCTGCGCGACTCCGCAAGGCGCCGTGGCCACGGCAGCAGCATGGTGCCGGCAAACATTGTAGAAGGCGCGAAGCTCGCTATCCGCACCACGGACCACGATGAGCGGCTCACCCGCCAGATCAAAGGTGAAGAATTGGCCTGCAGCGGCAGCCTGATCGGTGCGCCCCACCGCAATCCAGTTGCCGGCAAAAACCTGCTCGCGTTCCAGGCGTCCGATGCGCTCATCAATGTACCATGCAGCCGGGATGGTGTACGCCTGTTCGAGAGGCGCCTCCTGATCGTAGAGGCCCAGGATATTGGAAAGGGAGTCGTTCATAGCGCGAGCCTTTCGCGCAGAGCAGCGATCGAGCGTTGTCCGCGCCGGTAGACGGCGAAGCCGGCGAGCAACAGCACCGCGGTCATGACCACGATCTTAAGGAAAGCGGTGACCGGATTGGGTTCCTCCTCGCGCGGGAAACAGGGAGAGGATGATGGCGGCGGTGGTAGACAAAAAACCCATGCAAGCGAGAGGGATGGCGACGCGTTTGCCCCCTGGCAGGCGCATCGCCCCAGGCGGCGCCGGGCGCGATTGCAGGCGGATCATCGCGGCAAAAAGGAAGAGATAAGGGAATGAAGTAAGCGATCAAGCTCATGCTGACCAGCATGTCATAGGCGCCCCTGACGCTGGTTCCCGCCTGGCTGAGCAGGCCAAAGAAAATTCCCGCGAGCCCGTAGGCGATGATGGCGACATAGGGAGTTTTCCAGCGCGGATGGATACGGCCAAAGGCGGAGGGCAGGTAATGGTCGATGCCGACCACGAAGGGCAGCCGGGCAGTTGACGAAAGATAGGCGGCGGCCGCACCTACATTGCTGATGCCTACCAGGATGGCGACAGGGGCAATCAGCGCAGCGATTCCCAACCGGCGGCAGAGAAAGTCGATGGCGGTCATAAAGCCACCCAGGCCGCTGATGCGGCTGGAGGGCAGGGCAACCAGCATGGCAAGCGTCCCGGCAATGTAAAAGACAGTGATGATGAGGCCGGCGACCAGCAGGGCACGGGGGATGACGCGGCGCGCGTCCTTGATCTCATCGCCCATGAACGAAGCGCACTCGCTGCCGGTGAACGCGAAAAAGATGGTCGACCAGAAGATGAGGTCCTTCACCTGCGCGTGCGGAATGGCGCCCGCCAGCGTGAACCGCGTGGCGGAGCCGAAGCGCGCAAAAGATAGACACCCGAGCGCGATAAGGGTCAATACCGGCAGCACCATGCCCACGCCGCCAAGATTGTTAAGCCACTTGCCCACGCCCAGCCCGACTACGTTCAGCACGGTAATCAGCGCCAGCATGCTCATGGTGAAGAGCAGGTAGTAGCTGTTGGTGTCGGCCAGATGCTGGGCGCGCGGAGTGGCAAAGAGCAGGCTGCTGGCGGCGAAGTAAAGCACAGCAGCGAAGTAGGGAAGGTTGCTCATCCAGTAGGTCCACGCTGCCATAAAGCCGGCAAATTCGCCGTATGCTTCGCGGGTCCACACATAGAGGCCGCCCTCCTGGGGATAGCGGGACGAGAGCTCGAGCACACTCCCGGCGAGGGGAAGGAAGAAACAACAGAAGGCCATGAGCCATACAGCGATGGCCGATAGGCCGGCAGCAGCCGCAGTCGCGATCCAGCGCAGGCTGAGACCGCTGACGATATAAAAAAGAATCACATCGCGGAAACCGAGCTCTCGCTTCAGCTTCTCTGCCGCCATCAGGAACCTCGCTGCATATCTTTGAGTACAGCCATGGCGGCGTTACGGCCGTTCATGGCGATGACGCTTCCCCCGGGGTGAGTGCAGGCTCCACAAAGGTACACGCCGGGCATGGAGGTGCGCGCGGCGAAGCGCCGGCTCCACATGTTTCCTGGCAGGCACTCGCCCTGGAAAATATGGCCGCCGGTGAGCCCGACCTTCTCCTCAATATCCGGCGGGCCCATCACCTGCGCTTCCAGCACCGCATCGGGCAGGTTGGAACAGAAGCGGCCGATGGAATCGAAAGCCAGCTTGCGCACCTGCTCGCGGTGGTCATCCCAGGAGCCGGTGGCGAAGGTGTGGGGAACATACTGGGCAAAGACGCTCATGGTGTGCTGGCCTGCGGGAACTACGCTCGCGTCATGCACGCTTTGGAAATAAATCTCGCACCAGAGATGTTCGGGGAGTTCCCCTTTACGGCTGGCGGCGAAGCCGGCTTTCCATTCCGCGTGGGTGAGCGGCGCGTTGATCTGGCCATAGTGGTGGGGCTGCGCCTGGCCGGGACGAGCGATGAAGTCCGGCAACTCGCGCAACAACACATTCAACTTGACGGTGCAGCCGGTAATCGACAGCCCCTCGACCTTTGAGCGGAAGTCGGAAGCTGCATGCTTGCCCAGCAAGCGCAGCGTAACCACCGGGTCGGCATTCGAGATCACCACCGGAGCGGAGATGCGCTCCCCTCCCTCCAGCAGAACACCCTCACCGGGCAGGATCTCCGCCACCGCAACCCCGGCTGCAATCGTGGCCCCGGCCTCGCGCGCCGCGTCGCAGAAGTAAAAGGAGACCATGCCCATCCCGCCCTTGACGTAGCCCCACATGCCGGGAATGCCGCCCAGGCGCCCCGAAGAGTGGTGATAGCGAATGGACGCCGTGCCGGGATCGAATGGGCTGGCGTTGGTGCCGATGACTCCCTGGCCCAGGTAGGCATATTGCAGCCGCTCGTCGTCGAGATAATGGGCAACGAACTCCGCCATCGACCAATGGAAGAGCACCTGGCGCGCTTCCTGGTCGTTGCCCAGGCGAGCGTCGAGCTCTTCCTGCGAGGGCGCGTCGCCGATCCACAGATCGCGATCGCCGGCGGGGCGCAACGCATCGCGCAGGCGGCGGATCACCGCGGTCATGGCCTTCCAGCCATTTACATCGCGGGGAGCAAAACGCCGGATCTCCGCTTCGCAGGCGTCATCGTCATCCCAGAGCTGCACGCTGTCGCCGTCGAGAAAGGGAACAAAGAGGCCGTTGGCGGCGGGCGTCCAATGAAAGCCGCGCTCGACCAGGCCCAGCTCCTCCACCACCAGCGGATGAAGAAGTCCGGCAAGGTACGCGCAGGGCGACATCAGGACGCCGGGAAAGGGCTCCTCGATGGTGCAGGCGCCGCCGACACGCGGGCGGCTCTCCAGCACCAGCACTCGTTTGCCGGCGCGTGCCAGGTAGGCGGCGCAGGTAAGACCGTTATGGCCAGCGCCGACGATGATGGCATCCCACGCACGAGAAGCGAGCTGAGCAATGGGCTCCGGAAGGCCGATCTCGCCTAAGACGGCGGCTGTGGGAGAGGCTTCCTGCGATGGCAACATTCTTGGCGAACGGTAACATTCCGCCCGCGGCGGCGCAATGAAGATTTTCTGCGCTTTACGCCCTGCCCCGCAGCCGATCGAGCACACGGCGGTTGCGTTTGGAGGGCTTGCCGGCTCCCGGCATCTCGAAGCGCGGCATGGCTTTCCGCTCTTCTGCCAGTCGCAGGCGCATGGTGCGGCTGGCCTCCGTCTCGCGGTACAGCGTCTGGGCCACTGCCGCCGGCCCGCGCATTTCGCTCAGCAGCAGGACCTCCACGTGAAACTCGCCGGCTTCGTTCTTTACCTGCAGCATGTCGCCCACGCGGACCGGGCGCGCGCTCTTGGCCGGCTGCCCGTTGGAGGCAATCCTGCCCAGTTCACAAGCTTTTGCTGCCAGGGCGCGGGTCTTGAAGAACCTTGCCGCCCAGAGCCACTTGTCCATGCGTACGTCGGCCATCCCTTATTGTCGTACATTGCGGCGGCTCTAACGACTCGGCAAGACCTGGGGATGGAAGAGGATTTCAGAGCATGAAAAGATATCCCCGTGACCATCGAGTACGTACGAGCCGATCCCGTTCTCGGGCTCATGGTTGAAAAGCTCCGAACAGCATGGGCATAGATAAGTATCGCCGGCGGTCCTTGACTCCGCGCCATCAAGCGCTGTTTCAAGCGGTAAATCTGTGAGGCGCTCCGCTCAGGATGACCTTCTTGTGGTGGCGCGAGCTGAAGCCCGTACCTTTCAGACCGAAGCCCGTTCCCTTCAGATCGAAGCCCGTCGCTACCCAGGCACAACTTCATACGGCCGCATCATCTCGTTATCCTCGTGCTCCAGGATGTGGCAATGCCACACGTAGCGGCCGGTGAATCCTTCGAACGGGATAATGATGCGCGTGATGACTCCGGGCTCCGCACGCACGGTATCTTTCCAGCCGCTCTCCGTCGGTGACGGAGGCACCGCGGGCCCGGTGAAGCGGACGGTCCCCTTGTCCTGAAATTCAAATGTGTCGAGGGGACGCCGGTCGAGGATCTGGAATCTGACCAGATGCAGATGGATGGGGTGGGCATCGTCTGTCAGGTTAACCAGCTCCCATATTTCTGTCGTGTTGAGCACCGGCTTCTCCGTAACCGGCATATGCCACGGAGTGTTGTTCAGCAACATGCCCATGGACCGCTGCACCAGATCCATGCGCTCATCGAGCGTAAGGCGCCGCGTCTTGACGGCGCGGCTTTCAGGAATCCGCTCAAAGGATCGCAGAGCCGGCGGGAGCGAAGAGGTATCGGGCGTTCCCTTGGCCGCTACCCGGAATTGCATGATCTCAAATGTGTCGCTGCGCAGCAGGATGGTCTCTCCCGCGTGAGCGCTGAAATCGAAGACGAAATCAACTCGCTCCGCCGGAGCCAGCAAAACACGCTGGGCTGGGACGGGCGCCGCAAAAAGCCCTTGTTCCGTGCCGATCTGTTGGAAGGTAAGTAGCTTGCCCAGCGAAAAACGGTAGAAGCGGCCGTTGGAGCCATTCATTACCCGGAAGCGATACTTGCGCGGCTCGACCTCCAGGTAAGGGAAGAGCTTGCCGTTGACCAGGATTGCATTGCCGAAGACCTCGGGAACCCACGGCGCCTCCGGCTTGGGGGAGACCGGATACTGAAGCTGGCCGTCGGGCAGAAGAAAGCGATCGTAAATCAACAGCGGAATCTCGTATTTTCCCTGGGGCAGTTTCAGCGCGTCTTCCGCTTCGTCGCGGATGAAGTACATGCCTTGCAGTCCGGCATAAATATTCAGCCGATTGATGCCCATGGTGTGGTCGTGGTAGAAGAGCATCGCCGCATCCTGCCGGTTGGGATAATAGTAGGTGGCCGACTTGCCCGGGACGTACCAGTGCTCGGGGTAGCCATCACTGCTGGGGGGCGTCTTGCCGCCGTGCAGGTGAATGACGCTGCGCACCGCCGGCAGGCTTTTCTCGGCGCCGTGCAGCGTATGGTCGATGGGCAGAAAGTGGCGCTCCGGCAGCTCGTTCACCCATTCCACCAGCAACCCGTGGTTGCTTCGGGCTTCGAAGGTTGGCCCGGGTGAAGAGGAGCCAAAGCCCCACATGCGGGTGGCGGGCAAATCCCTATGGACTTTGCGTTCGATCTGCCGCATGGCCATGCGGTAGTAGGGAAGCTGCAGGCTGGGATTCTCCGGGCTGGGGCGCATTCCGCTGGGCTGCGCGATCTGCGGAATGGGGAGTGGATCGACGTAGGGAGTCAGTTTTCCAGGATCCAGAGCCGGCTCTTCCTGGGGGGATGGCAAATTGCCGAGAGAAATTCCGGCGGCCAGAACTCCGGTTCCTCCGAGGAACCTGCGACGCGTAATCAAATCAAAGCCTCTAGCGGTTTCACAATACGTATCAACATCAAACTTTCAAAACCAGGGCAGGGGACAAACGTCCCGCTGCCCTGCTTGCATTCGTATTGCTGTACTGCTGCGGAAGATTCTTACTTGGGTTCTCCCGTGCTTGTGTTCAGGATGTAGGGAGTGGTGTCAGGCGACGCTTTGAAGTTGAACATGGGGTCCAGCTTGCCGGCGAGCGCATCGAACGAGCCTGGTATGCGTTGGTTATCCAGCCAGTTGTCCTCGATGAAACGCAGGATCGAGGTCTGGTCGGTAACTCCATGGTCGACGTAGTTGTGCCTGGCATAAGGCGAGATCACCAGCAAGGGAAGACGTGGACCATAGCCGCAGCGTCCCTGGGCATGGGCAACATTCACACCCGGCAACGCATTCGCCCCGGTTCCACACAGGCCGGGACCGGTGAGAGCATCCTGGGCGCTGGCGGATTGGTTCACGATCGGACCCATCTGGTGGTCATACCATCCGTCGGAATCGTCGTAGGCGATCACGACCGCGGTGTTCTCCCAGTCCTTGTGCTTCTGCAGGAAATTGATAACGGTGGTCACGAACGTCTGCTCGTCCAGCGGATCGGAGTAGCCCGCGTGGCCGTCCTGATAGCCAGGCGCCTTGAGGAAGCTGACGGTGGGGAAGTTGCCGGCGTTGATTGCATCGTAGAAGTCGTGAATGTCGTACTGGTGATTTGCGGGGTCGCCATCGATGCCCACGGTGCTGGGCGAAGTCGGCCGGGTGTGCGCCAGGTTCGGGTGGAGGCGTAGTACTGGAAGGGCTGGTGATGGGGAATGTAATCCAACTTCTTTACGCCAGTGATTGCGGACGTAGTGCTGCGCATGCAGCCGGGGGTGCCATTTGCATTGGTCAGGGTCAGGTCGAAGCCGCCTTCGAAAAAGCCCCAGCTGATTCCCTTGCTGTTGAGCAAATCGCCGACATTGGTTCCGCTAAAGGCAACCTGCGCGCCGGTCGTGGTGGAGCACATGTCTCCAACCGGATCGGCATCGCTGACCAGGGTGTAGCCGCCGCCGCCGTCCGGCACAATGTCTGCCGTAGCGTTGACCTGGTCGACTACGCCATTCAGCTGGCCGGAGATCAGGTTGACGGCGCCGTCGGTGGAAGGACCAAAGTTGGTGCCGTAAGAGTTGTCGCTCATGGCAAAGCGCTGGGCATAATTCCAATAAGCGGTCACGGTGTTGCCGTCGTAGTAGCCCATCACGATGCCGGCGGTGGTCTGCCCTGCCGGCGGTGGTCCGGGGGTGCCGGTGAACTTGGGGAAGGAGTCCATCAGCCCGCCGTTGAACGCCTGTTGCTCGTTCAGGTAATCATGATCCTGATCTGAGGTCGCGGCTTCAGAGCGGTCGAGGCGGAAGGGGTTGGCCGCGCCCGCTGCGTTCGCCTGGGTGTTCAGGAAATTGGGATTGCTGAAGAGGAGCCCGTCGGTGAAGCCATTCACGGCCGGGGTGCCGGATGCAGCTTTGAAGACCGGTTCGCCGGGCGGGTTCAGCGCGTTTGGATAGGTTCCGAAATAGTGATCGAACGAGATATTTTCCTGAAAGATGACGACCAGGTGCTTAATCGGAGTGGCCGTGCGCGTTTGCGCCTCCGCGACCATAGGATTGGATAGCGTCCCGGCAAACATCAACGAGGCTAAGGATGTGGCTACGAGCTTCTGCATCAAGTGCTCCCTTCAAGGGCCGGCTGCGCGACCGCCATCCAGCTTTAATTTCGCAGTGTTAAAGCGCGGTGATCGAGGGGTAACAAGACGGTAAATTTGCTTCTTGGGGAGTGTATCGAGCAAGTTACCGGGAGTACCGAAGGGTGAGCGGGAGGGAGAGCATGCGATCGGTCAGACAAAAGAACGTAGCGGGAAGAACAGCGTAGCTATATACGTTGTAAGGAATTTCGCGCCCCAGCGTGGCGTAGGCCGAGAGACCCAGCGCAAGCAGGAAGAGCGGAAGGAGCTCGCGAACAAAAATGCGCCAGGCGTGGGGATGGCGATACAGATAGCCGATCACCGCAGAGGTGAATACCGCTTCGCAGATGAGCAGCAGCCCACGCCTGGTAAAGAGCATTTTGACAGGACTACGGTTTGCTTTGCGCGCTATCTGGTAGGCCATGTGCTGATGAAAAGTGGGCAGATGGTGCAGCACGTAAACGCTCTCGAGCGCGATCGCGCGCGCTACCGCGGACACAATCACCATCGTGAGTATTCGCCCCTTCACCGTCACCCGGGGTCTGCTCCGATGCATGGGAACAACTACCTCCGCCCAGAAGATGCCAACCGCATAGAGCGTCGCTCCGAGCACCAGGGCAGGGTGCACCACCACGGCGAGGACGAAGACAGCGGCGGCCGCCAGGCGGCGCTCATAGCTGTGCAGCAGCAGGCCGGTGGCCAGCAGCAACAACATAAGCGATTCCATGCGAACCGTGTTGGCCGCGAAAATCACGCCCGGCGAAACCAGCAGCAGGCCGCAGAGCAGGGCATAGCCGCGGGATCCACAAATACGCGAATACGCCACGACCAGCAGCACGGCGGCTGCCGCGGTGGTCAGCTGGCACACCGTGCGTGCCACCTCTACGGTGGGTGCAAAGGCGCGAAGAAAGAGAGAGAGCCAGAGATAGAAACCGTGCGGGACCCAGAATATGCCGTCAGGCGCGTTGAGCAGGGGAACGCGCAGTGTGCCGTGGACAGCGAGGTTCCATGCCGGGAAAAAGAAGCTGGCGTCATCCTCATTGGGCAGAGGAAAGGTCAAGACATTGGCCCGGGCCAGCGCCAGGATGGCGAAGAACATCGATGCCAGCAGCAGGACAAAGATGACCGGGTCGGAAATCCACGGCCAGCGGCTGACCAGCCTCGGCGAATCGGTGGATTGAGTGGTACGGGTGGGCATCACCTCTCCGCAGTTTTGCCGGCTTGATGACAACCCCGCGCCTGCAGGAGCTGAAAGCCAAATTGCCTGGTCTCTGACTCCCACTCGCTCAGTTGCACCAGCTTTTGCCTCCATGGGACCAAGCATCTCCCAATGGCGAACCGGGTTCCAGGCGTCCGGCAGGCTTTCGTCCACGATCACCGCCGAGCACGCTAGTTCCCGGGCCGGCGCAATCGGCGTGACATCGGTTGGCCGGTGGAGTTCGCAGCCGGGAGGAGCCTGGTTGACGAAGTAGGGAGATGCGACATCGGCAGCGGAGAAAAAAATATCGTGAACGCCGTGCTGCGTGCACTGGGAGAAGATCTGCTGGCGCAGCGCCACGTGCATGTCCAGGAATTCCTGCCGCAGCTGTCGATGTTGGGAGCTGAAGATCGATGTGCTGCCGGGATGCCGGCCGACAACCCATTGGACCGGAATGTAGAGCAGCAGGAAAAAGCAGAGTAAGCGCAAGGACAGACGCGAGGCACCGGGCTCAGCTTCGGTTGAGGCTTCTGGCTTCATAACATCTAGAACGGCCATCGCGAGCATTTCTCCAGTGCTGGTTTTTGTTCAAGGCGTCTTCGAGCGAGTTTTTCAGCTCACAAAACCTTTCAGGCCGGTAAGCTGCAGGAAGGTCAGCCAGGTGAATCTTGGATTGTTCACCAGGTAGCGGCGCCACAGGCGCTTCGGTTCCTTGATCAGCCGGTACATCCACTGCAATCCCGCCTTCTTCATCCAATCCGGTGCTTCGCTGAGATTTCCGCTCAGCAGGTCGAAGGCGGCGCCCACGCCGACCATCAGTTTGACCGGCAGGCGTTGGTTATAAGCGGACATGAATCTTTCTTGCGTGGGCGTGCTCAGGCCGCACCACAATATGTCGGGCTGCGATGATTCCAGCTGCGCGCAAAGTTCGTCCTCTTCGTCGCGGTTGAGCGGGCGGAAGGGCGGCGTATAGGTACCCACGATTCTGAGCCCGGGGACGCGGCGGATCAGTTCTGCCCGCAACGCCTCAGCAACTCCGGGTTTGCCGCCGTAAAGAAAGTGTTTATAGCCCAGTGCTACGGAACGCTCGCAGACCGCGAGCATGTAATCCGGACCGTACACCCGAGCCATTTGCCTGAAGCCGTGAATATGGCCGAGCCACACCGTGGGCATGCCATCTGGCGTAGTAAGAAAAGATCGGTTGAGAATCTCGCAAAACGTCTTATCCGATTGCGCTTCCATGATTCCATGCACGCCGGTCACGCACACGTAACCTTGTCCGGCACGATTCATCAACGACTCTGTCTCGCGCAGCGCGGTCTCCATATTGAGCGCACTCACGCCGACACCGAGAATGTTGACCCGCGGCTGCAGGGAAGACGCGACTCTTCGCTCAGGCCGGTTACTAAGTGCAAGCAAGGTCCTCGATTTGGAGAGTGGGTCGAAGCCCAACTATAGCTGGAGATAAACGGAAGATTCGGCGTCGTAACGAAAAGTTGTAGTTACCGCAAAGCCGGTTTTGGGTCACTTCGGTAATTTGCCCAAAATGGTCAGCGACCGCCCCGACCGCCGGTTGATCGGGTCGTCCGCATTGCCGGCGATATCGAAGTCCTGTTGCCCAGGATCGACATTGGGAGCGATGGGGCCGGCAGGTCCGACTCCGCGGGTGGTGAAGACGCTTTGCCCGCCGCATACCGACGAGCACGCCGACCGCATCCACCACCGTGGCGGTGACGCTGTGAGAGCCGGTGGGCAGAGCGGCCGCACCATAGTTCAGGGTGTAGGGTCCGGGGCCCATCACCGCGCTTACGTAGTGGCCATCGAGCGAAAAGACCACCCCTTGTATCCCGTACTCGACCGTGGTCACGGTGGCCGTGGCGGTCAGCCTTCCTGAAGTGTTGGTAACCGCCCCTAATGAGATCGATAAGGAAGCAAGCCCCGGGGGACAGATCCCCGCATTTCGGTTTCGCCGGTAGGTGACGGTGGTCTTGCCGTTGGCATCCCCGAAGTAGGTGTTGCCGGCGTGCGACGGAGCGAGGATGCATCCATAGTTGTCTTGCATGAAGCCACCGGCGGTGCCGCCGAATCCATATCCTGCGGTCGGCCACTGTGCCATGACCGTGTTGTGATAGACGTTCATATTTTCGGCGCCCACTTCCAGGCCGATGCCGACGTACTGGTTGTTGTTGACGACTCCCTTGAGCAGGTTGTTGTACCAGGCCACGCCGCTCATCGGGATGGGCGTGTCGACGGTGCTGCCTGGCTGTATGGCCAGGGCGAACGGCGCGGAAAAACCAAAGGTGTTGGCTGCAGGGTGAGCGCCGCCGGCGTTGTGATCGTAATTGTCGTAGATCTGAAAGTTGGCAATACCGGCGTTGTACATCGGGTTACCGCATCCGCTCCCGGTGTTGATCTCCAGGAACATCCGATGATGGGAGTCGGAGTAGTTGTGGTGAACCAGTATGTTCTGCGCCTGGAACTGCTGGCCCTGGCAGGCTTTGATGTTCTGGTAGTCGTGCAGGAAAGTGTTGTGGTCGATGGAGTAGTTGGAGCCGCCATAAAACCAGATGGCGGCGCGTGCCGTGTCGCCGTCCGGGTCGTATTGCTCCCCGTAGTGCAAGCCCTCGGCGTTGTAGCCGTCGTCGTACGGGCGTGATGTTGGAGAAGGTGTTGTGGCGGATGACCACATGATTGGAACCGCCCCCGATAAAGATTCCTCCGTTGCTGCGAAAGTTGTTGGGGCCGTGGGTCATGTTCTTAAAGGTGTTGTAGGTGAAGGTCAGATTGGTGATTGCCTGGCTGAGCGTCTGTCCTCCATCGCCGCCTTTTCCGTAGGCCTGAATGCCGCCGCCCTCAAAGATGCAGCCGGTTGTGGCCGAGCCGCCGATGGCTGTATTCGATTGGAGGTTGGCGAAGATGTCAGTGCCATTGTTCGGCCCAGCGAGGGTGGCTCCGGGCTGGCATGTAACCCTTATTCCGCCGGCAGAGAAGAGCACAGTCGATGCCAGGTAATAGGTTCCGGGAGCAGGGAAGACAACGGTATCTCCTTCAGCCATGGCTGCGATGCCGCGCTGGATTGCAGGGGAGTCGTCGGTTTTTCCGTTGCCCGTAGCGCCCCAGTCTGTCCTGGCGTTCCAGGTGCGAGCGGAGGCGGGTAGGGAAAGAATTGCAAGAAGAATTGCCAGGCCTCTCTTTCGGCATTTCTTCTTTATCTTGTCATCCCAGCCGTGGTGGAGAAGGAGTGAAAGGAAGCTTAATTTTCGTCTGGTGTTCGAAATGGGAGGCCCATGCTCCGAATCTTCCAAGGAGAGCGACGAATTGGGATCCCTCCTGTTCAGGCATGCTTCAACTCATCCCAGAGCTGTCATCCCAGCGAAAGCCTCGCAGATTATCGCGCAGACGAGATCTTGGATGGCGGCTTTCATGGTGAGTTGCAGAATTGAGCGCAACTCATGCGCTGTCTGACGCTCAGCGATGGCGGCTTTGTCCAGTGAGCTGGCAGATGGCAGGATAAATCTGCGAGGCGCTTACGCTAGGGTGGGACTTGCGGCGAGTTTTGGCGTAAAACAGCACCAGACGGTTAGCGCTTATGAGGATGACTGCTCGCTGCGGGGAAGGCGAGGACCTGGGCTGCGGCCGGTGCGCTGCCCGAGGAGAGCAGCGCATTGCCGGATGGTTCTAGAGCACTGGGATGGTGATTTGCTGGCCGACCTGGATCTTATTGGGATCGGGGATATTGCTCGCGCCGGCAATATTCGTGTAGTGGTTGGGTGAACCGTAAAAACGGTTGCTTATCTTGGAGAGGTTGTCTCCGCTCTTGACGCTGTAGCTTTGATTGGGTCCGCCGGTGGTGGCGATCTCGTGGTGCAGGTCGGAGTACTGCGGGTCGACCTGCTTAATCACATCCCACACACGATTCGCGACCACCTGGGAAGGCACAGAACCCTTCAGGTAAAGTTTGTCGCCGTCCAGGCTTACGGAGTCGAGCGTCGCGCCGAGGTCGCTGAAGCTCTGAATCGTCTGGATCACCGGCGCATACTTCTGCTTCAACTGGTCTAGATCTGCCATAACATTTTCTCCTTATTGCTTGAGCTAGGTTAATGAAAGTCGATCCGCTGCGTTAAGCGGCATGCTGCTCGGAGATTTTCTTCATCGCGATGGTCAGGGCAGCCGCGCCCAGGGTCTTTACCAGCGTTGGATGCTGGGCATAGATTGCGCTGACGCGATCGATGATCGACGGGTCTTGATTCTGGGCGTGGGTGGTAAGGGCCTCCACCTCTGCCGGGCTCACGCCGGCCGCCTGCGCCGGCGTAACTGAACCGGACTGCAGCAGACCTGCCAACGGGGAGTTGGGAGCGCTGCCGGCAAATTTGGCAATCACTCCCGGTCCAAGAGTGGCGATCAGACTGTTGAGCACGCCGGCCTGTTGCTGACCATTTCCATTGGCAAAGAGCTGCGCAGCCATTTGCGGAAAGGACGCATTCTGTCCGGAACGAAAAGCCTCGGCCAAGCCGCTGGCCAGAGTAGAAGAGGGCACCGCCTGCGCTACCTGGTCGAAGTGCTGTTCCACATTACCCGGAGCGCTGCCTGGGGTGGCCGCCGAATATTGCTTGAGCAGATCACCGATTCCTGAGAGAAAGCTCATAGGTTTCCTTTCGTTGTTGATGGTTCCGCTGCAGCGGCAGGTACATTTTGCAGCGGGTCCCGAAATGGGCGAAGCCTACGACTCGATGAATGTCTCACGCGGGCCTTGCCGCTGTCCATCGCAGGCAGAACAAAAGACTTGGGTGTGCGGCGGGTTTTTTTTGAGGACGCGAACAATCGTTGTGGGAATGCGATTCTGCCGAAACGGTAAAGGACGAGAGTGATATTCCCGTAACCGTCCACAGCATAAAACTCCAGACCGGCGCCACTAAACTTACGGCAACCAGGCCGATAAGACATGTGATGGTGTGACTGAGATGGCGAAGCCAGGTCTGTTGCCCTTTGGAGAGCAGCGATGCACAACACCGAACGGGAACCGGGGAAGTTTTCCCGCCTGGGATAACTGGTCGAAATGGGTGCTGTTTTTGCTGGTTGGCTTTGCCTTGACAGGGCGCAGCTTCGCCTACCTTGGTATTCCCCCGGCCAAGCTCTTCATCAGCGACCTGACGCTGGCCGCATTTGTCTTCCTTCGCCCCCGCAACTTGTTCGATCCCTGGATGCAGGCGCTCACCCGGGGTGGTCCCCTGGGGCCATTCGCCTGGGTGCTGCTGGCATCCGTTGCCTACGGCATTTTTGAGGTGGTCCGCGGCGTGCTCGCCGGTTTCTCGCCGATCGTTGCCCTGGAAAATCTGGTCTTCAATGTCTATCCGGTTTACCTGTTTCTCGGGATATGGGTGGGCGCTCGCAGTCCCCAGCTTCTGCTCAAATACGTCCAGGTTTTCGCCGTCTGTTTCTGCGTGTATGCGCCGGCCTATCTTCTGTTCCTGCACAACGTGGAACTTGCCATGCCGGGATCGGATGGAGTTTCGGTTTTCGGACAGGCGGGCAACGGCGGATTCATCATCCTTGGCCTGCTTTGCCTCGATCCCAAACCAAGCCGCTTCTGGCTTCCGATGGCGATGGGCGCGATGGTGTTCCTGGCTGCCCAGGTGCGCGCAGAGTGGGTGGGCATGGGCGTTGCACTGTTCATCTGGGGCCTCTTGTCGCGCAGGATGACCAGGGTTGTCACCTTCGGCGCAGCCATCGCGGCGCTTCTGACGATCGGCTTTTTGCTGGACGTCACCATCCCTTCGCCTGCAGAACGCGGGGGCGCCATATCGTCTACCGAAATTGTCGCCCGGGGCATCTCCGCGGTCAGCCCCGATCTTGCCAAGGACCTCACCGGCTCTGAAAACACCGGCTTCTATCGCGGTACCGTTACCTGGAGAGAGAAGTGGTGGCGCGCCATCTGGGCCAACTCCCAGGAGAACTACACCAATCTGCTCATCGGTCCGGGCTACGGTTTCGTGCTGAGAGACCTGGTGAATTACCTCAAGGATTCGGGCGCTATCCGTACCCCGCACAGCGTCTTCTTCTATGCGCTGGGTTACGCCGGCTGGATCGGCGTGGTCCTCTTCATGGGGTTACAGGCGGCTTGCGGAGCATTGATGTGGCGCGCCTATCGCCTGACCGGCCAATCGTTTGGCATCGCCGTGTGGGCATTCGCTTTGCTCGGCGCATTCTTCGGAAACGTGCTGGAGACGCCTGCGGGAGCGATTCCGTTCTACCTGACGCTTGGCTTAGTGATCGGCCCCACTCTTTCCGGTTTTTGTTCTCCGGCCGGCAAAGTGCTGTTTCGCCCGAATTCGGCCATCGCTTATGCTTCGACGCCTATCACCCGGATGGGGTAATCCACGGGAAAAGTGCTGACGCCTTAGTAATACAGTGACTGTTTCGTGGTAATTGCAGGTAACGCACTTCGGCGTGAAGTGCAACATTGGGGGGTATTGACTCCCCGGGTGGGTGCCGCTAGTTTAAGGGAGTAGCTGCTAGCCGTCGGTAAAGCAGCGATCGACAAGATTGCTGAAGTACTTTTCCTGTATTGGTACAACTTAGGCCGGGTTCGAGACAGTTCAGTCAATATCACAAATAGAAATAATCCTCGGCGATGGATTTTGTTGACACGTTCCCAGTGTTAACTGCACGATTTAAAGCAGACCGGCAAGGTTTCTGCCTGGGAAGAGAATTAAATTTAGGCCATGTGACTGAGATGGCGGAAGCCCGTTTCACTCGAAATGAAGTGAGTGTAGACGAAATTTGCAGCACCAAGGTTGAGACCTGTGACGGAGAGATCAATGCATCGCATTCCGGGGACCAGCGAGTCGAACGAGTGGTTTGCCTTCCGGGTTCGGCCGCGACACGAGAAGCAGGTTTCCATCGCCCTTCGTCAGAAGGGCTTTGCTGAGTTCCTGCCGCTCTATAAGTCCAGGAGGCAATGGGCTGATCGAATCCAGGTTGTGGAGATGCCGCTTTTTCCCGGTTATATCTTTTGTTCCACGGTGCGATCTTCGATTGCGCCGGTTCTGATGACCGGCGGATGTGATCGATGTCGTGCGTGCCGGCAATCATGCTCTGGCTGCGGATAAGGCGGAAATCGAAGCGCTGCAAAAGACAGTCGCCGTCAATGTGCCGCTGGAGTCGTGGCCCTACACCGAAGCCGGCCCATCTGGTTCCGTTTCCATTTTGCGCGGCCCCTTAGCCGGTCTCACCGGCATCCTGGTCGAGGTTCGGCATTCCCAGCGGTTGATTCTTTCGGTAAATCTGCTTCGCCGCTCGGTTCTGGTCGAAGTGCATCCTGACTGGGTATCGCCCTTTGCCCCGCCGGCCGCCGAACGCATGCTGGCCTAAATAGAAGTCAACGTTGCCATCGCTTTGCGCATCACATCCCCCGCCGCAGGTTCGTCTCGGCGAGATCCTTAACCACCCACACTGAGCGAATCTAATGCATACGTTTCCTGCCAGATTGGTGCTTGCTTCTCTTGGCCTTCAAGGCCTGGTGTTCATTCCCTCGTTAGCCCAGAGCGGAAGAGCCCCGGCGGCCCCGGTTTCAGCTTCTGTTTCGACTTCGGCGCCCACTGCGGCCGGCGCTTCCGATTCGACGAACTATGTTCTGGGGCCGGAGGATGAGATCACCGTTCGCGTCTTTGCCGCGGACGATATTCCCGATAAGCCGGCGCAGATCGCCAACGACGGCACCGTGAACCTGCCCATGGTGGGTGAGGTGCACGCCGCCGGCTTGACCGTCGAGCAACTGCAGGCCAGCCTGGTGGCGGCTTACCGGAAGTACTTCAAGGATCCTCAAGTCACCGTGGAGGTTACCGATTTCCGCAGCCAGCCGGTCTCGGTCGCCGGCAATGTGAACACCCCGGGCGTGGTGCAATTGCGGGGCACGCGCAATCTGATGGAAGTGATCGGCATGGCCGGCGGTTTGAAGCCCGATGCCGGCGATAGCGTGCTGATCACTCGCACCCTCAACCAGGGCTCTATCCCGGTGGCCGGCGCCTTTGTGGATGCGACGGGCAAATACAGCGTGGCGCACGTGGACATCCGTGCGGTCATGGACGGCAAGCATCCGCAGGGCAACATCCTGATCAAGCCCCACGATGTAATCACGGTTCCCCGCGCGCGCATGGTTTACGTGCTGGGCAACGTGGGCAAGCCGGGCGGGTACGTGCTCACCGACAACGAGACCATGTCGGTCACCCAGGCGATTGCTCTGGCCGGGGGATGGGACAAAACCGCAGCACTCGGCGGGGCGAGAATTCTGCGCGCCGGCGGCGGAGCGGAGCGGGAACAGATCCCCGCGAACCTGAAAAAGATCATGGAGAACAAGGCGCCGGATCTGCAGCTACGCCCTGACGACATCCTCTACGTACCCAACAGCATGGGCAAGGTGATCAGCGCACGCGGGGTGGAGACAGCCATCGGCCTCGGCACCGGTCTCGCCATCTGGCGCTAGACCGGGCCCGCTCGCCACGTGACAGCGTTTGCGCTCAGCGAATCGGAACCATACGAAAGGATTTAGCAAGATGACCCCCACCCAGCAGATCATTCCTGCCCCCCGCCAGCCGGATGGCGGGCACAGCGGACGCGCTTTCCTGGAGATTGCGCAACCGCCATTTGCGGGAAATCGGCGCGAAGCTCCGGTGAACTACACCGCTTTGCTGCGCCGCCATCGCACCGCGCTGGGGATCATCTTTGCCGGTGCGCTGGTGCTCAGCCTGCTCTCCACCCTGCTCGGGCACAAGGTCTACCGGTCGGAAGCCATTCTGGAAGTAACCGGCATCAACCAGGATTTCATGGACACCAAGGGCGTCGATCCCACGGCTAACCAGCTCAGTGGGGACGCCTACATCGAGACCCAAACCAAGCTCCTGACCAGCCCGCCGGTGGTGCAACGAACCGTGCAGCTGCTGGGTCCAAAGGTTCCTCCCGCCATCGCTGCCCGGCAGAGCCTCATCGGTCTCCTGAGTGGATGGTTGGGCCAGCCCATCGCGAATCAACCGGCGGAGGGCGAGGCAGTGGTGCTAGGGATGCTGGCCGACGCCAAGGTCAAGGTCGACGGAAGCTCCGACCTGATCACCCTGACGATGTTTGGTCCTGAACCGCAGCTGACGGCGGATACCGCAAATATGTTGACCGCGCAATATATCGAGCTGTCTCAGCAGGTCCGGGGCGACTCCGCGGGGAACACCAACCGGTTCCTGCTGGCGCAGCTCGCGGATGCACGGCAAAATCTGCGGGACTCGGAAAGCGAGTTGCAGGATTATGCTCGCCAGGCTGGGATCGTAATTCCCAACGCGTCACAGGAGAGCGTCGCAGCCGATAAGCTGCGGCAGATTCAATCCGACCTGGCCAGGGCAGAGGCCGAGGAGGCCGAGACCCAATCACAGGTGGAGAGTCGCACGCCAACCCGGCGGAAACCATGCCTCAGGTCCTGGACGATCCGACACTTCGGGATAACCGGGCCAGGCTGGCGGAACTCCGCCGCCAGCTTGCCGATCTGAGTGTGTCGCTTACCCCGGCCAACTACAAGATACAGCGGTTGCTGGCGCAGATTGCCGATCTGGAACAGCAATCGGCGCGCCAGCGCGCCAACATCATCCGCCGCCTTGGGGTGCAGAACGCTGAGACGGCACGGCGCAAGCAGCTGTTGACCAGCGCTTACCGGCAGCAGTTAAGCGTGGTCTCCGATCAGTCTTCGAAAGAGGTTCGTTACGACAGCCTGAAGAAGGCAGTGGACGCCGACCGCGACATTTACCAAGCCATGCTGCAGAGGGTAAAACAGGCCGGCATCGCTGCCGCGCTGAAGTCGAGCGATGTTCGCGTGGTCAGCCCAGCGACCGCGCAGCCATCGCCCTACCGGCCGAGTCTGGCGTTGAACCTGGCATTGGGATTGCTGTTTGGGATTGCCCTCTCGACCGGCTACATCCTGGTGCGCGAGCGCAATGATGCCAGCCTGCGCATCCCCGGCCAGAGTGTTCGCCAACTCAACCTGCCGGAACTGGCAGTGGTTCCGTCGGCGCGCATCCGCAGCAGCGAGCGCATTCCGCTCACCTTGCGCAACTTGAAAGCGCCGGAGGTCGAGGTCCCGGAGAAGGGCTTTTTTGCCAACCGGCCGGCAATCGTAGACAAGGACCTGGTGCAATGGTGCCAGGAGGAGACGATGATGGCGGATGCTTACCGTTCCGCGATCACCTCCATTCTTCTCAGCCGGGTAAATGGGGTTGCTCCGCGAGTTTTGCTGGTGACCAGCCCTCGCCCCAAGGCGGGCAAAACAACCACGGTGGCGAATCTGGGCATCAGCCTGGCGGAAATAGGACGGCGGGTGTTGCTGATCGATGGCGACCTCAGGTGTCCGCGGCTGGGCAGGCTCTTCGGCCTGCAATTCGCCAGCGGCCTGAGCGATGTGTTGCTGGATGGGGGCAGCGGGACAGTCACGCTCAACTCGGTGATTCGTTCCAGCACCGTGCCCGGGCTGTACGTGCTGCCCGGCGGATCGGAACCCGGCAACATCTCCAAGCTGCTCCATTCCGCAACCCTGGACAGCCTGGTCGAAAGCGCGCGATCGGAGTATGACTTTGTTCTGATAGACACCCCGCCGATGGTGGGCATGGCCGACGCGCGGCTGCTGAGCCGGGTCGCCGATGGGGTGATTTTGATCAGCCGCGCCGGCGAAACCAGCCCCGAGCAATTAGGAGACGCCAGGCAGCGCTTGGTGGATGATGGCACTCCGGTGATCGGCACCATCCTCAACGGCTGCGATCTTCGTACGGAAGATCCGGCCTACGTCAACAGCTACAACAGCTACGCCGGCAGGCCACGCGACTAATGCCATCGTCCACCAGGAGTCAGGAGTTCATCGAGCGGGGCTTGGACATCGCAGTCTCGCTGCTGGCGCTCATTTTTCTGGCCCCGACCATGCTGGCCATTGCGGCGCTGGTGAAGTTCACCTCGGAGGGCCCCATCTTCTCCCAGGCGCCGCGGGTGGGCAGAGGCGGCCGGCACTTCATGCTTCTCAAGTTTCGCTCCACTGTATATCGAGCGCACGCAAGTGACCCCGGTGGGCCGCCTGCTTCGCCGTTACAGCCTGGATGAGCTGCCGCAACTGATCAACGTGCTGCGCGGCGAGATGAGCCTGGTAGGTCGCAGGCCGTTGCCGGCCGTGAATCCAGTGGGGGGACACGGAATGCGGTGATGGCTGGGCCATCTCCTGCGAGCTCATCATGGCCGTGGCGGAGTGTGACATCATCACCGGGCTGCATCCCATCGAGCTGAGTCCTTTGCCGGCGAAGCCGCTGGTTTCGATTCTGATCTCGAACTACAACTACGCCCGCTACCTTGGGGAATCCATTGAGAGCGCGCTCAAGCAGACGTATTGCAATCTGGAGCTCATCGTTTGCGACGACGGGTCGACGGATGAATCGGCCGGCGTGATTGAGCATTACGAGCGCAATGGACCCGCGGGTGCGCTTGATCCGCAAGGCGAACGGCGGGCAGGCGTCGGGCTTGAATGCCGCGTTTGCCGCCAGCCGGGGCGCGATTCTTTCCCTGCTTGATTCCGACGATCTTTTCCTGCCCCGCAAGGTGGAGCGGATTGTGGCTGATTTTCAGGCCCACCCTGACTGCGGGTTTGGCGTGCATCGGGTGATCCGGGTCAGCGCCAGCCACCGCCGGCAGGGAGTGTGGCCTATGTCCGCGCCCTTGCCGTGTGGATGGTATGGCGCGCGGCTGCTCGAAGATGGCGGCATCCTGCCCTTCATGCCTCCGACCTCGGGGTTGAGCCTGCACCGGGATGTGGCCGAGAGGATTTTTCCTCTGCCCCTCGAAGCGCCCCTGGTGAGCTGTCCCGATCAATTGATTACCCGCCTGGCGCCCTTGCTGACCAACGTGACCCGGGAAGATGAAGCCTTGTCCGAGTACCGCTTGCACGGCGGCAACAACTACGGACCCGACCGCGTGACCGCGGCTTCGTTTAAGCGCGAGTTGGAGTACTGCGAGGCACTGTGGTGGGCGCAGCGGCGTTTCCTGGCGACGATAGACCCCCGCCTCGCGGAGGATTTCCAGCCGCTCAGCTTGCACCCCTATATCGTGCATACCTCTTACCTCCACGCTCGTCTCGCCAGGGACCCTGATGTGCGCAGCCATTACGATCGCTATATGGCCTGCACCAGCCGGGACACGAGATTTGCCTGGTTTTGGAAGCTCTCGATTTACCTGCCTTACGCAGTCTTCGATTTCGCCGTCAATCTCCTGGTGCGGCAGAGCCGGCTCAAGCAGATGATCGCGCATTTCAAAAAAATGTTGTAATCGCAGTGCGAGACTACTGCTCACTCAACCGGGATCTGAGCGGCTCGCTCAAGCTGGGAAGGTCACCATGATGAACCCAGGGAGCTTCCTCATTGGTATCGGAAGCGGGACATGAAGCCGCCGGGCGCGCCGGGAGACGCTTCTTCGCTGCGCCTGAATTCCAGGAAGCTCCTGCGCAGCGGCGTGGTACACAATGTAATCGCGCTCTATGGAGTGCAGGCATGTACCTACGCGCTCCCTCTGCTGACCTTCCCCTATCTGGCGCGCGTGCTCGGCCCTTCGGGATGGGGCGTCGTGGTTTTTGCGCAAGCGATTGGCGACGTGATCGCGAGCGTAGTGGAATATGGCTTCGACATCTCGGCATCGCGTGAGACCTCGCGTCACCGGCACGAGCCGAAACGTCTCTCCGCGCTGATCTCCGGAGTATTAGGCGCCAAATTTCTGCTGGCTGTTGTATGCATCGCGGGAGCGGTCTTCTCCCGGCGCTTTACCCACCATATCGCGCCGTCGCTGGCGCTATTTTGGGCCAGCACCATCTGGGGCGTCTGCCAGGGCATCAATATGCTCTGGTATTTCCAGGGCCTGGAGCGTATGCGCCTGGCCAGCATGCTGGAAATAGGCGGCAAGGTTCTGGCCACGCTGAGCATCTTCGTGCTGGTCCATAAGCCGTCCGATGGCTGGAAGGTCATGGCGGCCCAGTGTGTCGGCTGCGTGGCGGCTCATGGAGTGACGGTGGTTCTGGCTTATAGCGAAGTAGGTTTTCAGTGGCCTACTCCCGCGTCGGTGTGGAATGCGCTGCGACTGGGCAGCTCGATGTTCTTATTTCGCGCGGTCCAGAGTATCTCCGGCTCCATCAACCGGCTGGTTCTTGGTTCGGTCGCGCCGGTAGCCGCGCTGGGTGAGTTCGCCGGCGCCGAACGGATGACCCGGGTCTTTCAACAAGGGTTGTGGCCGGTGAACCAGGCCCTTTACCCGAGATTGACCAAGCAAATGCAGGACAATCCCGGGCAAGCCATGAAGACGGTGAAGTTCAGCCTGCTGCTGCTCGGTGGCCTGGGCCTGGTCTTCGGCCTGGTTATGTATCTGGGAGCTCCATTTCTGGTGCGTTTTGTGCTCGGTCCTGCCTTTCATGCTTCGGTGCCGGTGTTGCGGGTATTTTCGCTGTATATCCCCTTGATTGCCATCTCCACCGTGATCATCTTCCAGGTGCTGCTGCCCAATCAGCTGGACAACCAATTCAACTTCGTAAATTCCACCGCCGGGGTGCTCGGCATCGTGGCCGCTTTCCTGCTTGCTCCCAGGTTTCAAGGGGTCGGCATCGCCTGGTCGGCGGTTGCCGCCCAGCTCTATGCCTTGGCCGCCTTCGCCTTCGTGTTAAGGCGAGCCGGGTTGAATCCCTTTGCCCTGGCCGCCACGGCGCCGGCGCGGGCGCCAAGCGTGAGCGATCTGGCTGCGGTCTCCGGGCTGGACCACCAGGAAGCGCCGGTGGAATTCCTGGTATCTGAGCCGGAGCCGGTGGTGCAGAAACCGTTTGCCGAAAACCGAGGTAGTTAAGCTAGAATCGCATTCACCTCCCCTTTTTCACCGGGCCCATCCCCTGGGTTCGCTCCCTCTGATCTCAATCCAGCCCTGCCGGCAAAAGACTGGCAGAGGCTTCTGAAGGCAACCTATGTACGATTTCGCAATTATTGGTGGGGGAATTGTTGGACTTGCGACCGGCGCCGCTCTTGGCCGCCGCTATCCTTTTGCCCGAATTCTTCTGGTGGAAAAGGAAGTTGGCTTTGCCCAGCACCAGACAGGGCGCAACAGCGGGGTGATTCATTCCGGTATTTTTAACAAACCAGGAAGCCTGAAAGCGCAGATGGCGCAGGCCGGCAACCAGTCCATGCGGGCCTTTTGCTATGAATATGGCGTGCCCTTCGACGTTTGCGGCAAGCTGATCGTGGCCACCCGGCCGGAAGAGATTCCCCAGCTCGAATCGATCTTCGCGCAGGCCCTCAAGAACGGCGTGCCGGCGATGCACATGCGGCCGGAAGAGGTTGCGAGAAGTGGAGCCGCATGTTGCCTGTGTTGCGGCCATTCGCGTTCCCACCACTTCCATTGTCGATTATCGCCAGGTGTGCCACGCGCTGGTGCACGAGATACAGCAGCAAGGGGGAGATCTGAAGGTGGGCACGGAGATTCTGCAGGTTGTTCCCACCCAGCTCGGTTATCTTCTGGAGACTACCTGGGGCTCACTCGAGACCCACTTCCTCATCAACTGTGCCGGCCTGCACAGCGATCGGGTGGCGCGGCTGAGCGGCATGGCGCCGAAGGCGATGATTGTTCCCTTCCGGGGTGAGTATTTCGAGCTCAAGCCCGAGCGCCGCCACCTGGTGAATCATCTTGTTTACCCTGTGCCTGATCCTGCGCTGCCCTTTCTCGGGGTGCACTTGACGCGGACCATGGATGGGCGCATTCACGCCGGACCCAACGCTGTGCTCAGCTTCAAGCGCGAGGGATATCAAAAGCACGACTTCAGCTGGCGCGATCTTTATGAAGTGATGACGTATCCCGGTACCTGGAAGCTCTTTTCGCGTTATTACCGCGAGGGAGGCCAGGAGATGTTTCGCTCCTGGAGCAAGGCCGCCTTTACCCGGAGCCTGCAGCGGCTGGTGCCGGAGATTCAAGCCGACGACCTGATGCCGGGCAAGAGCGGCGTGCGGGCCCAGGCGCTCCTGCGGGATGGAAGCCTGGTTGACGATTTCCTGCTGCTGGAAGGCAACAAGGCTCTCCATGTGTGTAATGCTCCTTCTCCCGCAGCTACGGCTTCGCTGGAGATTGCCAAAAGGATTGTCAGCAAGGTGCCCCGCCCTGGCCGGCTGTCCCTGGTGAAGATGGCCTAGCAGCCACGGCTCATGCCTGCAGACGGGGCACGCGCGCAACATCGTGGGCCGAAAGGGAGCGTTGCCCCTCGAGCTGCTACTCGCAAGATCTGCCCGAAGGACAGTCTGGAATCAACTCAATGCATTCGAATACATCGCGGCATGTTCGCTTCTCGCAAAGCCCTAGGACACATTCTGAGCCTTCAGCTCGCCCCTTCAGCCGATCCCGGCTGAACCTTCGACGCGCAATCACATCCTGACCTTCCTCAGCCGCTCGACGCCGTAAAGGAAACTCTGCGTGCGCATCGCGGTTTTTGATTACCGGATTACTCCCAACAATCCAATTGGCAGCTGCCATCTGGCCATGCTTCGTGCGCTCGCGGCAGAGCACGAGTTCACGGTCTTTGCCGTGGAGTTCGAAAATCCGTGCCCGCAAAAGATACGCTGGGTGCGGGTGCCTTCACCCTTGCGCCCCATGGCCTTGCTCTTTGTTGTTTATCACTTCATGGCGCCACTCTGTTATCTCCTCTACCGGCTGCGCGGCGGCAAGAAGTTCGACCTGGTGCAGGCCCTGGAAAGCAATCTGCTTTTTGGCGATCTTCTTTACTCCCACTTTTGTCATCGCATGTACCTCAAGCACCATTGGACAAGCTCCGGCGCCAGGGGGCTGCGCGGTTGGTTGCGATGGCTTGACCACAAGCTTCACGCATGGATGGAAACCTTCACCTATTCTCGAGCCAAGCAGGTAGTTGTTCCATCCACGGGCCTTGCCAGGGAGCTCAGAGCGGCGTTCCCCTTCATCGAACACAAGCTGACGGTGCTGCCCAATCCCATCAGCCTGGAGCGTCTGCAAATGCCCGGCGAGTTCGATCGCCGGGCATTTCGTCACAACCTGGGCATCGACGAGCAGGATGTCGTCGCATTGTTCGTGGCCCTGGGACAGTTTGAGCGCAAGGGATTGCCGCTTTTGTTGCAGGCGTTGGCCCGCACCGCGCAGGTTAAGCTGATCGTCGTCGGGGGTGAAGCGGATTTGATCGCCCGCTATCGCCGGGAGGCTGCCAAATATCAGCTGGGTAACCGGGTGATATTTGCCGGCATGCAGTCCGATGTTCGACCCTATCTCTGGAGCTCTGACGTCTTCGTCTTCCCGTCGCGCTACGAGACTTTTTCCCTGGTCACGTATGAGGCGGCGGCATCCGGACTTCCCATTGTGGCCTCCCACCTTTACGGAGTGGAGGATCTGCTCCAAGACGGAGACAACGGCTTCCTGATTGAAACCACGGTTGGCGGGGTTACCGAGGGGCTTGGAGCGTTTTCTGAGCCTTAGCCCGGCCGCCCGCCACGCCATGGGCCAACGAGCCCGGCTGGCAGCCTCCGCCTGCTCCGAAGAGCACTTTCTGGATGCCTGGCGGGCCTTCTACTCACAGCACACGGCGGCCTGACTGCCGTTAGTATCCTTGACGGTGTCTTTTTGTGGTAGAAGTGGCAGTGTACGGGGATTGACCGGCATGGTGTTGGAAACTGGATCGGTAACGGCACGCGCCCGTGCGCGGAGCTGAGCCGCCTCGCCCCGACTCGCCTTGAAGAGCCTGCCCCAGAAGCCATCCGTTTCCGTTCTGATCACTTGTTTCAACTACGGAGCCTATGTTGGTCAGGCCATTGAGAGCGTGCTGGCGCAGGCCTATCCTCCAGCGGAAATCATCGTAAGCGATGATGCCTCCCAGGACAATTCCTGCGAGGTGGTTGAATCCTATATCAGCCGCGGTTACGGAATACGCCTGCTGCGCAATCCTCACGGCGGCATGGCGGCCAACCTGAATGCCGCGTACCAAAGCTCTTGCGGAGATCTGATCTGCCTGCTCGATGCGGATGATACGTTCCTGCCGGGCAAGATTGAAGCCGTGGTGAATGCGTTTCTTACCCATCCTGGCGCGGGCTTCGCCATCCATCGCGCTAACCTGGTAGACCATCAGAAGCGGGCGCGCGGCGTTTACCCATTGTTGAGCGCCCTTCCGTCAGGCGACTGTGCCCAGAGCACCTACGACAATGCGGGTATATTAATGGGCTTACCGCCCACCACCAATCTGGCGCTCCGTCGAGAAGTTGCTGACCGCATCTTTCCCATCCCGGTGGGGTACACCGGTTACGCCGAGCAGATGATCCATCGCATGGCTCCGCTCATGACTGAACTGTGCGCGGTGGATGTTCCCCTCGCGGAATGGCGATTGCACGGCCAGAACGACCAGAACTCCACCCGCATCACGCCGCGCCGCCTGGAACGTGAGCTCCACATCATGCATTCTCTCTGGCTGGAGCAGAAGCACTACATCGAAGACATCGATCCGGAGCTTGGCGCCTCATTCCCAACCATCGAGCGCAATCCGCTCTATCTCAAGATGAACTACATCCGCCATCGCCTGAACAACGACCCGGCCATGCACCAGGCCTACAGCGATCTGTGCCGCTATGGCCTGCGCGCGGGTTCCAAAGTGGACCGCTTCTGGCGACACTCAAACCACTTGCCGCGGCCGCTCTTTCAAAGAGCGGTCGATCTGCTTCTGACCCAGAGTGTGTGGAAAGAGATGGTCACGCGAGCCATCGGCCGCCGGCACCAGCGCTCCATGAAGATTCTCTCCGTGCACAACGCATACCAGCAGCCGGGAGGGGAGGACCAGGTCTTCGCCCAGGAAGCCGGCTTGCTGCGTTCGCATGGTCACCAGGTGGTCCTATATGAGGCCAGCAACGACCAGGTGAACGGCGGCAACCCTCTGGTCTTGCTCGGCAATACCATTTGGAACCGGCGGACCCACCAGGAGCTGCAGGCGCTGATGCAGCGGGAACAGCCGGATATTGTGCACGTCCACAATACTTTTCCGGTGATCTCTCCCGCCGTCTACTACGCGGCCGGGGAAGCGGGAATTCCCGTCGTACAAACCCTGCATAATTACCGCCTGCTCTGTCCCACAGCGACTCTTTTCCGCGCCGGGCAGGTATGTGAAGACTGCGTGGGCAGAGCGATCCCCTGGTCAGGCGTGTTGCATGGCTGTTATCGCGGCAGCCGGCCGGCAACTGCGGCGGCAGCAGCGATGCTGGCCATCCACAACTACAAGCAGACGTGGAGCGAAGCCG
Organism: uncultured Acidobacteriaceae bacterium; assembly: GCA_963840675.1. Taxonomy (GTDB): domain Bacteria; phylum Acidobacteriota; class Terriglobia; order Terriglobales; family Acidobacteriaceae; genus PALSA-350. Next base: position 164,625 of record CAWJAB010000012.1, on the reverse strand, counting down.
TCTCCGCCTATATCGCCCTCAGCGATTTCGCGCGCGATAAGTTCATCCAGGGCGGTCTTCCGGCGGCCAAAATCTTCGTCAAACCCAATTTTTTAGAGGCCGATCCAGGAATGGAGAGGGAATGGGAGAGGCGAGAGGGAACTATGCCTTGTTTGCCGGACGACTGACGCCGGAGAAGGGAATCAGCACGCTGCTCGAAGCCTGGCGGGAACTGGGGGCTGAGCTTCCTCTGCAAATTGCCGGAGACGGTCCGATGGCGCCGGAGGTGGAACGAGCCGCCGGTGAAAGCGGGCATGTGCGCTGGCTGAAGTGGCTGCCCAGAGCGGAGATCCTGCAGAAGATGAAGGACGCATCGTTGCTGGTGCTGCCTTCGACCTGGTATGAGGGCTTCCCGATGATTCTCGCGGAAGCCTTTGCCATTGGGCTGCCGGTGATTGCCAGCGATCTGGGAAGTCTGTCGTCGATCGTCGATCACCGGCGCACCGGCCTGCACTTCGAGGCCGGAAACTCCAGCGACCTGGTGGATAAGGTGCGGTGGTTGCGCGCACACCCGGCCGAAGCGGCTTTCATGCGGACGCAAGCGCGGCAGGAATATGAGGGCAAATACACGGGCGAAACCAATTATGCCCAGTTGATCGACATCTATGAGTCGGCGGCCGCCGGCATCGATCAGCTGATCGAGTACGATGCTTGAGATGGGACTGATCGAGTTTACCGGGGCGGTGCTGCTTACCTCTGTTCTCGCCGGGTTGCTTGGAGTCGCTCACTGGCCTGGGTGGAGGCGTGGTGATTGTGCCCGCGCTGGTATTGCTTTTCCATGTTGACCTTCGCTACGCCATTGGCGCCTCCCTGATCTCGGTGATCGCCACTTCTTCGGGCGCGGCCGTGTCTTATGTCCGCGAAGGTTTCTCCAACGTGCGCATCGGTATGTTTCTCGAGGTAGCCACCACGCTGGGCGCCCTGGGAGGCGCTTACCTCACGGCGCATGTCTCCACCCGCGCCATCGGCATTATCTTCGGCATTACGCTGCTGTACTCTGCCTGGAGCTCGTTCCGCGCCAAGCACGATCAGACAAAGTACCCTCCCAATGCACTGGCGGAGAAGCTCGAGCTGAAGGGAGACTACCCGACCGCAAACGGCCGTGAAGCCTATATTGCGCAGAACGTGCCGGCGGGGTTCGGCATCATGTTTATCGCGGGAATTCTCTCCGGCCTGCTCGGCATCGGTTCCGGCGCGGTCAAGGTCCTGGCCATGGACCACGCGATGAAGCTTCCCTTCAAAGTCTCCACCACCACCAGCAATTTCATGATTGGTGTTACGGCTGCGGCGAGCGCCGGCATTTATCTGAGCCGGGGCTACATCGCGGCGGGATTAGTGGCGCCGGTGATGTTGGGAGTTCTGGCCGGATCTTTCGCGGGGGCGCGCATGCTGGTCAGGATCCGTGTACCTCTCCTTAGGGTGATCTTCGCTCTGGTCATTGTCGTGCTGGGCGTGGAAATGATCTACAGCGGCGCCACGGGAGGGCTGTGATGGCGTCCGAAGCTGATCTGAAAATGGAACTATCCATCAGCCGCATGTTGCGTGCGGGTGTCAGCCTGGCTGCGATTGTGGTGTTGACGGGATGCGTACTCTATCTTTTCCGCGCGCATGGAGTACTGCCGGATTATCACCATTTTCATGGCGTCCCCGGCCCCGCAGACCGGATCGCGCCGATCTTAGTCCATCACCGTCTGGACAGTCGTAGCCTCATCCGCTTGGGCATTCTGATCCTGATTGCCACTCCGATCACGCGAGTCGCCTTCTGCGTCTACAGTTTTGCTGCCCAGAAGGACAAGATCTACGTGGTGGTGAGCGGCATCGTGCTCACCGTGTTGCTCTACAGCTTCTTCCGGCCTTAACGCAAGTTGAGTGTGGAAACAGTTCTCTCAGCTAGCGGACCAGTCCCGAACCCGGATTTCCTGCGCACGCGGTCGTTGGATGAGGCCACGCGTGCGCCTTTCAGTGAGGAAAGGCGCATTGAAGCTTGCCAGAGCCACCAACTTCCACAGGACATCCGCGGGCAGGGACGACCTGAGAGTAGCCCGGGACGCTTCCTGGGAACGCGTCAAACGATTCGACCAGTCCCGTAGGGACGGCTGAAATGGAGCGGAAATGCCTTGAGACCGTCCCTGCGGGACTAGTCTCTCTCCCGAACCGTCGACCCGGACTGAAGTCCTCGGGCTCCTTTCAGGTCGTCCCGTGCGGCGAGTGGATCTTAAGGTTCCTTGGGACGCCCCTGCACCTCTTGTTCATGACAGAGGGCAGCGGGGACCTGCGGTTACGCTCGTTCTCGGCTCCATCAGCAACGAGAGAGGGCAACCCGCATGGCCAGGCTCTTGACGTTGAGTCCATGGGTATAGGTCCGAACCAGCGACTTGCGCAAGAAGGGCAGCCGCATCGCGCGGAACCCGCGAGCAGGATTCGCATAGAACGCCATCGCGGCGCGCGAAGAAAAGCGCAGCGTCTGACGATAGCCGTTGAGATAATCGGCGAATACTTCCGCTGCCCGCCCCTCGCCTCGCGTCTCTGCGAGAATCGCATGGGCTGCCGCCTGCCCGCTGTGCAGCGCGCCGTAAATGCCTTCGCCGGTCAGGGCATCGACGAAGCCCCCGGCATCTCCTACCAAAAAGACCCTGTCCCGTAAATCCTGCTGCACGAATTCGCCGGCGCCTATCCCAAGATACTGCCCCGTAACATGATCGGCACCATCGGTTCCCAGCTGGTCTTTTACATAGCTGAGAAGCTGGCTCCGCGTCACCCCGGGTGACTGCGAGTAAACGCCGACATTCAGATGGTCCCCCTTGGGAAAAATCCATGCATATCCATTGCTCACGGCCGCGAAATCAAAGGTAAGATCGAGGTCCTTCTTCGGCGCCGCGGTTTGCACCTCGAGAGCGAAACCCTGGGAAAACCAGGAGCCATCCGCGCACAGACGCCTTACCTGGCCGCTCGCTCCATCGGCGCCGACAAGAAAGCGCGCGCGATAGCTCTCGCCTGGGGTGGTTAGACCCACCGTAGTGCCCGAGCGCACAACCTCCTGCACACCCTGAATTCTTTTGAAGCAGGCGCCGGCCGCGATCGTCTTACCCAGGCAGAATTCGTCAAATTCAGCCCGCACCGTCATCACGCAGATAGGTTCACGGCTCTTCAGCAAGACATCCGGGTCGGTGGAAGACGCCAGCCGGACGCGGCTCACCACCTGCCGCACCACCGGCTCAATGGAATATCTGAGGGCCTGGACGGCCTTGATCGTCAATCCGCCGGCACAGGCTTTGTGCCGCGGGAAGTCCTTCTTATCGACCAGCAGCACGGACTGACCAGCGGAGGCAAGATCGTAAGCGGCGGCGCAGCCCGCCGGTCCCGCTCCCACCACAATCGCATCCCAAAGCCGATTGCCGGCATCCACAGCAGGTTCCCCGCTCACGTGGGATTCGTCAGCCACTCTTCTGAGTGTTTCTCCAGGGCGATGCGTACCAGTTGGCTACGGGTGCGCACACCGGTCTTCTCGAAAAGCTGCTGCAGTACTGCCTTGACCGAGCTCTCGGAGATAGCCAACCGCGCGCCGATCTCCTTGTTGGTCAGCCCTTCGAATACCCCCTTGAGCACCGCCTGTTCGCGCTGTGTCAACCCTTGGGCCCGGGGCGCGGCTGCGTTGCCCGTCGCCGCAGCGATGATGGAACGGGTTACCGCTGGGTCGAGCCAGACCTCTCCGGCGACGACCTTTCGGATGGCCTCCACCAGGCGGCTGGGGGGACTGTGCTTGAGAAAGACGCCGGAAGAACCGTTTTCCAGCGCGCGCAGCATAATCGCGTCGCTCATGCCGGCGGTCACCATGAGAATATGGCCGAGGAAACCGCTGCTGCGCGCCCGGTCGATAAATTGCGTTCCCTGCTCGTGGCCAAGATCGTAATCCAGCAGAACCACGTCGATCTCCGCCAGATGCGGCAGGGCGAGCGCCTCCGTCGCGGAGGCGCAGGTGGCCGCGATGTGGAAGTCAGACTCGGTCTGAAGAAGCCGGCTGAGGCTCTCGCGGAACAGACTGTGATCGTCGATCAGCAGTATGCGAATCTCGCTGCTCATAGTTATCATTCTTGCTCTCTCGCAGCGCGGGTGACAACTCCACGACGAACGTCGAGCCCCCGGCCTCCGGTTCGTAGTGCAAGTCACCTTTGAAACTGCGCATAAAAGCACGCGACAGATAAAGGCCCAGCCCGGTCGACTGAGCATCCGCCTGGAAGGGGTGGAAGAGCCGCTCCGGGTGTGCGACCCCGCTTCCGGTATCGCGAAAACGGATGGCCACTCCCAGGCCTTCGCGCCTGGCGCTCACGGCCAGTTCTTTACGCTCTTGTTCCTCCATGGCGCGCTCGCTGTTTTTGGTCAGGTTGAGGAAGACCTGCATGAGGCTTTGGCGGTCCGCCCACACCGCAGGCAGATCGTCTTCTACCTCCCAGCTGATGGTAACCCCGGCATCCCGCAGAGAAGACTCGATCACGATACGCAGCTCATCCAGCAGGGGCTGCACCTCCACCCCCACCGCGTGGCTCGTGGTCTGCCGCAGGTCCATCGCGGCAATGCGCTCCAGCGCCAGCACCAGCGTACCCAGGGTCTCAAAGTCCTTATTTTCCCCAAGCTTGCCGCTGCGGGCCAGATTTTCATGGACCAACGCAATGGCCCCGCAGACGTTGCGCACCTCATGGGAAATAGCGGCCACCATAATGCGCGAGCTGGCCAGCATTTGATGAAAGCTCGATTCCTCGTGTGTCCTCAGGTCCTCCGAGGTATCCAGCACCATGGCCGCCAGCCGCGGTCCGGCGCTGGTGACGTAGGTGGAAAACCAAACGTCGGCCTGAAAGACCTCGCCGTCGGCCCTGCGGCCGCGGCACTGCATCGCCGTGCGAAAAGCCTGACGGCTGCTGTCGAGTGCAGGCACGTTGATCAGCGACGGCAGGTAATTGCGGATAGGCTGGCCGGGAAGGGCGCCAGTTTTCAGCCCGAACAGGCGGTGCGCCGCGTCGTTGGCCAGCAGGATGCAGCCGTCGGAGCTGGTGGTAATGATGGCCGCGGGGCTGCTCTCCACCAGCACCTTCAGTTGCTCCTCGGCATCCCTTCGCGCCGTCATCTCGCCTTCCAGCTGTCGCATGTGCTGCAGAGAAAGTTTGCGGCTGCGCGTGACCTCGTGCATGAACAGCCCCATGCACAAAAATGCTGCGAAATAGAGAACGTCGCGTGGCAACCCGGTATTCGGGCCCCAGGGAAACTCATCGAATGCCTCCGCCAACCAGGCGCAGACGCACGCGACCGCGCCGATCTGCCAGCGGTTAAAGGAGGCGCCGACCACCAGCATGGGAGCCAGATACAGAAAGCCAAGCGGGATATCCGCGGCCACCCGCGCGTCGACCAGCGCGATCAACCCGATCATCAGCGCGGCGATCAACAGCGCCGTCCTGCGCGACCCCCACACGAACATGGAAAACAATGGCATTTCTTCGCTGCTTCGGGATGGTTTCGGTGCTGTGCTCATTCTACTTGCCGTGTGCCTCCCCAACGCTTCTTAACTTGAGGTGAGCGCTTTATGGCACGGGTCAAGACTGTACTCAAAAACAGGACCATGGGCAAGTTACGCTGGTCTTAGTTGCTCTTCTGCGTGGCCGAAGCAGAGGATTGCTCGGAGGGTCTATCTCGGTTGCGCTCAGGTGTATGCGCATGTTCCTGCTGACGAATTCCTCACGAAACTTTTATGCTGAATTTGCAACTTAACCGTTAGGCTCAAAGATCGAAAGATAGGCCGAATCGACACCATTTGGGCCATCTGTCTGAAGTAACATTTAATAGGCTTCTGGATTCCGATCCGGCCGGATAAAGGGTCCAGGAAGCAACGGACCATAACCCGGGCCCGCAATATTGTGTGTATTGTGAAATTCGAGGTTCTCGACAGGGTGGTTCATGGCATGGGCAACGCGAGGCTTCCTTGACGGTGGCCGTTTGACTTCTGCTCCATCCAATTGCTCTACACAACATGCGAACAACTCATCTCGGCGAGTGGAGCTTTGCCCCGGGAAAGATGGGAGTTCTTGCATTGGGTCGTGAGGTCTATTCATGAAACACACGGTGGTCATCGCAACGGCTCTCATCCTCGGGATGTTGGGTGGTTGCGGCGGCGAGAAGCATGATAAGGCGGCCGAGGCGCCGCCTGCTGCGCAGGTGGAGAGTGAGGGCGGCGTCAGCCTGATCACCGTCGATCACCCAGACCGCTTTGCGGTTACTGCGGCCACGCAATATGCCTCGACTTCTACGCTGAATGTAACCGGGACAGTCAACCCCGACGTCTCGCGCACCATCCCGGTCATCTCGATCGCCTCCGGCCGGGTGGTTGCCATCCACACCCAACTCGGCGCCCTCGTTAAAAAGGGCCAATTGCTCATGGAGGTGCAGAGCACCGACATCTCCAACGCCTTCGATCAGTACCTGAAGGCGGTCAACGACGAGCGACTCGCGCGTACCCAGGATGAGCGAGCTAAAATTCTTTACGATAAGGGCGCGATTGCCAAGAGCCAACTGGAGATCGCGGACGACAGCGAGCAAGACGCCAAAACCGACCTGACGGCGGCGGAGCAGCAGTTGCATTTCCTGGGCGTCGACCCGGCCCATCCCGTCGTTGACCGCCAAGGTTTATGCTCCCGGCAACCGGGGTCGTCATCGCGCAAAATGTCACCAACGCGGCTGCGACCGGGGTCACGTTCGCGGGATCGGCCACCGCCTTCACCATCGCCGATCTTTCCCAGGTGTGGATCATCTGCGACGTTTATGAGAACGATCTCCCCATAGTTCACGTGGGCCAAACTGCGGATATTCGGCTGAACGCCTATCCTGACCGGGTTGTTACCGGCACCATCAGCGAGATCGACGCTGTTATGGACCCCAGTATCCGCACCGCCAAGGTTCGTATTCAGGTGCCCAACCCCGACCACTTTATGCGCATCGGCATGTTCGCCACCGCTACCTTCCACGGCCGGCGGCCGCAGGACCACACCTCCGTACCGGCAGCCGCGATCCTCCACCTGCATGATCGGGACTGGGTCTACGTGCCGGCGGGCAATGGAAAATTCAAGCGGGTCGGTGTGGTCGGTGGCGCCATGCTTCCTGGCGGAATGCAGGAGGTTGTCTCCGGCCTCACTGCCGGCCAGCAGATAGTCAGCCGCGCGCTTGAGCTTGAAAATTCGGTGGACCAGTAATGATTCGTGGTCTGGTTGATTTTGCACTCAACAACCGGTTCATGATTCTGGCGATGGCCATTCTGCTCTTCGTCTGGGGCGCCATCTCTTTCCATAATCTGCCGGTGGAGGCCTATCCCGACGTAGCCAACAACTACGTCGAGGTGATTACCCAGTGGCCGGGGCGCGCGGCCGAAGAGGTGGAGCAGCAGGTCACCATCCCCATTGAAATCGCAATGGCCGGCATCCCTCACATGCAGCATCTGCGCTCGTTTTCACTGGCCGGTCTTTCCGACATCAAGATGATCTTCGACGACGAATCCGTCAACGACTGGAATCGTGAGAAGGTTCTGGAAAGGCTTTCCCAGGTAACGCTGCCGGCGAACCTGCAGCCGCAGATCGGTACCGACTGGAGCCCGGTCGGGCAGATCTACTGGTACACGCTACACAGCACCAATCCCGAATACGACAACATGGAGTTGAAGTCGATCGAGGACTGGACTTTGGAGAAGCAATTCAAGTCTGTCCCCGGCGTGGTGGACGTTGCCAGCTTCGGAGGTATGACGCGCGAATACCAGGTCCGCGTCGACCCCAACAAGCTTATCGCTTATGGGCTGACCATTGGCCAGGTGGAACAACAACTGGCCAACAACAACACCAACGGCGGCGGCAGCTTTATCGAGCAGGGGCAGCAGCAGGTCAATGTCCAGGAGGTGGGCCTTTTTCGCAACGTCCACGACATTGAAGAGACCGTGCTCAAAACCAGCAGCGGAACCGCCCTGCGGGTGAAGGATATTGCCGAGGTGGTGCAGGGTCCGAAGATACGACTGGGCCAGATCGGCAAGGCCATCCATCGTGTCGACGGAAAGATTATTGACGATGACGACACGATTGAGGGGATTGTGCTGCTGCAGAAGGGCGACGACTCCGATTCGACCCTGGTGGGCATCCATGCCAAAGTCGATGAGCTGAATAACCTGATTCTGCCCAAGGGAGTCAAGGTCGTTCCATTCCTCGATCGCAGCGATCTATTGCGCTACACCACGCACACCGTTCTGCACAATCTGACCGAGGGCATTATCCTCGTGGTGATCATTCTCTTTCTTTTCCTGGGGAATGTTCGCGGCGCGATCATCGTTTCGCTCACCATTCCTTTCTCCCTGCTTTTTGCCTCCATCTGCCTTGGCCTGCGTCATATTCCGGCCAACCTGCTATCGCTGGGCGCGCTCGACTTCGGCATGGTGGTAGATGGCGCAGTGGTCATGGTGGAGAACATTGTCCGTCACCTCGGCCGCCGGCGTGCCGATAGCAGCAGCCCCGCGGAGCAGATTCGTGAGGCCGCTCATGAGGTACAGCGCCCGGTCTTCTACGCAATCGGCATCATTGTTACCGCGTACCTTCCTATCTTCACCTTGCAGGCCGTGGAAGGGCGGTTGTTCAAGCCGATGGCATGGACGGTGGCATTTGCCCTGTTAGGTGCGTTGATCTTTTCCATGATGATCGCGCCGGTGCTATCGAGTTTTCTCTTCTATAAGGGTGCGCGCGAATGGCACAACCCGGTGATGAGCTGGATCACGAATCGCTACCGCCATGCCGCCACCTGGGCCATCGAACATCGTTTCGTGACCATCGGTGTCGCTGTGTGCGCGCTGCTCCTGGCAGGGTTTCTGGGATTGAGCGGAGTGATTGGTTCGGAGTTCCTGCCCCACCTGGATGAAGGGGCTATCTGGGTGCGTGGCACGCTGGCTCCCAGCACCGGCCCTACCACGGGCGTGGCCACCATGAATAAGGCGCGTGTCATTCTCGCCGCATTCCCCGAGGTGACCGTGGTGATCAGCCAGGTGGGACGGCCCGACGACGGCACCGATACAACGGGCTTTTTCAACACCGAATATTTTGTCGACCTGCTTCCCAAAGAAAAGTGGCGCGCAGCCTTTCACCAGAACAAAGACGAGTTGATTGGCGCCATGAATCGCGAGCTGGAGAAAATGCCGGGCGTGATATGGAACTTTTCCCAGCCGATCTCAGACAACGTGGAAGAGGCGGTCAGTGGTGTCAAAGGCGAACTGGCGGTCAAGCTCTACGGGGACGATCTGAAATTGCTGGAGGAAAAGAGCGATCAGATTGAAAGCATTATGAGCAAGATCCGAGGCATCCAGGACCTTGGAATCTTTCGCGTAATCGGTCAACCCAACCTGAATTATGTGGTCGACCGGCAAGCCGCTGCGCGCTTCGGTATTAATGTGGCCGACGTGCAGGATGCCATTCAGACCGCGGTTGGCGGCGGCGCGGTCAGCCAAGTGTTGCAGGGTGAAGCGCGCTACGACGTAGTGGTGCGCTACCAGAAGCCCTATCGTGATACGCAGCAGGCGATTGACGACGTTCGCCTGCTGGCTCCTTCGGGAGAACGGGTATCGCTAGCCCAGTTGACCCAGCTTCACGTGGAGGATGGCGCAGAGGAGATCTACCGCGAAGCGAACCAACGCTATGTCGCGATCAAGTACAGCGTTCGCGGCCGTGATCTGGGCAGTACGGTGGAGGAAGCCATCGCCAAGGTCAACGCCCAGGTAAAGCTACCCCCGGGCTACCATCTTGATTGGGCGGGTGAATACCAGAGCCAGAAGAGAGCGGATAAGCGCCTGATGCTGGTGCTGCCTATCACCATTACGATCATCTTCATCATTCTCTACACCATGTTCCGTTCGGGGAAATGGGCGCTGCTCATTCTCTGCAACGTGGCCATGGCTCCGGTTGGCGGTATGCTGGCGCTGTTGTTCACCCACACCAACTTCAGTGTTTCTTCCGGTGTTGGCTTTCTCGCACTCTTCGGCGTCTCGGTGCAGACCGGGGTCATCATGCTGGAGTACATCAACCAGCTGCGGGTGCGCGGGCACTCGATTGAAGAGTCCGCGGTCGAAGGCGCCGTGCTGCGACTTCGTCCGATCATGATGACCATGCTGGTGGCGACTCTGGGGCTTTTGCCGGCGGCCACGTCGCATGGTATCGGCTCCGACTCGCAGCGTCCTTTTGCCATCGTCATTGTCGGCGGCCTGATCGCCGCACTGTTGATGAGCGTCTTTTTGCTGCCAACCCTCTACGTGTGGATCGCAGGCGATGGCGACGTGCTGCCAACGCCGGAAACGGAGTTTGAGAATTGAACTCCGCCAGACGCACCACGTTGCAATGGTTGTTGTGGCTGTCGTTGGCTGCGCTGCAGGCGGGCTATGCACAGAACCCGCCGCCGCAGCTTCCTCCGCCCACTGCGCCCGTCACTATGCAGCAAGCGGTGGACTTTACGCTGGCGCACAACCCGGCCCTGCTTTCCGCACAACAGAACCTGCTCTCCATGAAAGGGCAGGAGGTTGAGGCTGGGCTGCGTCAGAATCCGGACTTCTCGTTGTACGGTTCAAATCTCTCTAACCCAGCAACTTCCGATACTCCTTACGCCTACAGTTTGCAACTGTCGCGGCTCTTTGAGCGCGGGCAAAAGCGCCGTTGGCGGCTGGACAGTGCTCGGGCGCAGACGGCGCAGACCGATAGTCAATATCACGATCAAATAAGGCAGACGACCCTGCAGGTCAAGCAAAGCTTCACCAATCTGCTTTTGGCAAAAGCGACGTTGAAACTGGCGCAGGATAACCTGCGCGACTACCGTCATGTGTTGCAGATCAATCACGATCGCTACGATGCGGGAGATATTGGCAAGCTGGATTACGAGCGGCTCGATCTGCAACTGGCGCAGTTCGAGTCCGATGAAACGACAGCCGAAATGAACCTGGTGCAGGCCGGCGACCAGTTGCAGACCTTGATGGGCGTCACCCAGCCGAGCCGCACGTTCGATGTTGCTGGAGATATCGTGCCGCCGGCTGTTTCGGCAAGCCTGACGGAGTTAGAGCAGAAAGCAATTGCGGCGAGACCGGATTACCGGGCAGCCCAGGCCGCAGTGCGTGTGGCCGATGCGAATGTAAAACTGGCCTATGCCAATGGAACGACCGACCCTACTCTGGAAGGGGAGTACGACCACAGCGGCACTTTGAACAGTTATGGCTTCTACGTCACCATTCCCATCCGCATTTTCGACCGTAACCAGGGTAACAAAGACACCACGAAATTCCTGGCGCAGTCTAGCCGGTTCAGCGAGATCGCGGCGCAGAATCAGGTTTACTCGGATGTGGACCAGGCATGGATTTCGTACACCACCTCCAAAGTGCTTTCCGACAGGTACAACGGTCACTATCTGGCCGAGGCGAAGGATGTTTTATCGATTGCACAATTTGCCTACGAGCACGGCGGGATCGCGCTGCTGGATTATCTAAGCGCGGTGCAAGATGACCGGACCACCAGCCTGAACGCGCTGAATTCGTACGCCCAAACCTGGCTGGCGATTCACCAGTTGAGCTTTGCCAGCGCGACCGAAGTCGGTCCGTAAGCCGAGTTAAACCGCTTGTTCGCGACTTTTGGCTTCGAGCTCGGCCCAACGCGCGTATAGCTCATCGAGCGTGCTCTGCGCCTGCTCCATGGCGTGCAGCGCTGCCTGCAGCCTCACTGCGTCGGTGGCCAACGCGGGGTCTTCGACGACCTCGCGTTCTCGCGCAACCCGCTCTTCCGCTGCCATTACGCGATCTTCAATGCCTGCAAATTCCCGCGCTTCGAGGTAGGAGAGCTTCTTTTTGGGCGCTGTGGTTCGCTTCTCCTGCGGACCAGGCGACTTCGCCTCCTGCTGCGGCAGACGCTGCCACGCTTCCCATTGCGAGTAATCGGCGAAACGCTCCGCGCCACCGCGCCCGTCCAGCCCCAGCACGCTGGTGCAGACTCGATCCAGCATGTAGCGGTCGTGGGTCACCAGCACCAGCGCTCCGCGAAATTCCAGCAGGCTTTCTTCCAGAATTTCCAGGGTTGGGATGTCGAGGTCGTTGGTGGGCTCATCCAGCAGCAGCAGGTCAGCCGGTTCCAGCATCAATCGCGCAATCAGCACGCGTGCCCGCTCGCCCCCTGATAGCCGTCCGACAGGTTGGTTGAGCTGATCGCCGGTAAAGAGAAATCTTGCCGCCCAGGAAGCGACGTGAATGACCCGATCCTGATAGATCACGGAATCGCTATCAGGCGCCAATGCCCGCCGTAATGTTACGTCTGGTTCAAGAATGCGATTCTGGTCGAAGTAAACCGTGCGCAGCGCAGTCGCACGCTTGATGGAATCGTCGAGCGGTTCGATCTCGCCCCGCAGCAAGCGGAGCAGGGTCGTCTTCCCGCTGCCATTGGGGCCCACCAGTCCAATGCGCATCCCTGCGGTAAGTACAAAATTAAGGCCGCTAAACAGCGTGCGTCCGGCGAAGCCGTATTGCAGGTCTTCCAGCTCCACCAGCCGCTTGGTCTGCCGGTCCGTGGCCGAGAACTCGATGGAGGCGGTTGCCGTGCGGTTCCGTCCAGAAACCTCCGCTAGCTCGCCGATCAGCTCGTGCGCCCGGTCGATCCTGGCCTTGGACTTGGTCGTGCGCGCCTTCGGTCCGCGGCGTAACCATTCAATTTCTGTGCGCACGCGGTTGGCAAGCGCATCCTGGTGCTTGACTTGTGCCTCGAGGAAGGCCTCTTTCTTTACCAGAAAGGTGCTGTAGTTTCCGTTGACGCGCAGCAGACCGTCGGGATAAGCGCGGTTCAGCTCCACCGTCTCCGTGGCCACATTTTCCAGGAAGTATCGATCGTGGCTAACTACGATGCAGGCGAACAATGAGGTGTTGAGCAAGCCCTCCAGCCACTCGATCCCACTCAGATCCAGATGGTTGGTTGGCTCGTCCAGCAGCAGCACATCGGGCTGCTGCACCAGGGCCTCGGCAATTGCCAGGCGCTTGCGCCAGCCGCCGGAAAGGCGAGATGCATCGGCGGCGAAGTCTTCGAAGCCTGTCCGCCCCAGCGTTTCGCCGATGCGCCCTTCCCACTCCGCGGCCGGAGCGGCGATGCGCTTGAGCGATGCTTCCAGAACGGCGCGCACCGTGGTCCCGGGGAAAACTCAGATTGCTGCGCAACATAGCTCAGCCGCGTGCGCTTGCGGGTCGCAACTTCACCGCTGTCGGGCTCAATCTCACCAGCGAGAATGCCCAGCAGCGTCGATTTACCCGAGCCATTGGGCCCAATCAAACCGATGCGGGCGCGCTCTTCCACCGTGAAGTTGACATCGCGCAACAGCGGGTCAGCGCCGAACGATTTCGAGATTCCCTGCGCATTGAGAATAGGAGGCAAATTGGTCCTTCATTTCGTCGTAAGCAACCAACAAAGCTGTTGGAAACAGCGTCACCCTTGTCTCGAGTCCAATCCCGAAGAGTCACCTGAGCGGGCGCTTCAGTTGCTTGACATAGTTTTAGCGGCAGGGCGAGAAGACCTCGTCCCTCACTGCGCTCACCGGTTACCGAGCGCTTCGCTCAGGATGACGTTTTTGTGGTGAGTTGGAGATGCACAAACGGCCCGGCTAAAGTCGCACAACAAAGCATCACTGCGGTGGCTACCGGAAAACTCGCGCATCCCGCCGGCCTCCACCTCAACCTACCGCCGCGCCGCGGCGGTTGCGGTCATGTATTCCTCGTACGGTCCCTTGAAGTCCTCGATCGTGCCCTGATCGAAGTGCCAGATGCGGGTGGCTACCTCATCAATCAGATCGTGATCGTGCGTCACCAGCAGCACCGTGCCTTCATAGCGCTGGATGGCGACGTTGAGCGCGTTGATGGCCTCCAGGTCGAGGTGGTTGGTAGGTTCGTCGAGAATCAGGATGTTCGGCTTCTGCAGCATCAGGCGGCAGAAGATCAGACGCGCCGCTTCTCCTCCGGAGAGAGCATCGGTCTTCTTCAAGCCTTCTTCGCCGCTGAACAGCATCTGCCCCAGCAGGCCGCGGATATCTTCCTTGGTCACCTTGGGGTCAAACTGATGCAGCCAATCGGAGACGGTCATGCCTTTCTCAATGGAACCGGTATGGTCCTGGGGGAAGTAGCCGATCTGCGCTTCGTGTCCCCACTTGACCGTCCCCTGGTCAAGTGTGAAGCCAGGCTCGGCCTGATCCATCTTGACCAGCAGTGATTTCAACAGAGTGGTCTTGCCCAAGCCGTTGCGGCCCATCAGGCAGACCTTCTCGCCGCGCATCACGGCCGCGCTGAAGTCCTGAATTACCGGCTGATCCCCGTATGACTTGCTCAGGTGCTCGAACTCCAGGATGTGCTTGCCTGAAGGACGCAACAGATCGAAGCGAATATAAGGGCGTTGGATATTGGAGCGGGCCAGCTCAGTGGTTTGCAGCCGCTCCACTTCTTTCTTGCGCGACGTCACCTGGCTGGAACGGGTGCCGGCGGAAAATCGCGCGATAAACTCGTTCAACTGTGCGATCTTCTTCTCCCGCTGGGCGTTTTGCGATTCCAGCCGGGAGCGGATCTGAGTCTTGGCCAGCACCATATCGTCATATCCGCCGCTATAAGTAATGATGGTCTCGTAATCGATATCGGCGATGTGCGTACAAACACTGTTGAGAAAATGCCGGTCGTGGGAGATGGTGATGAGCGTGCCTTCGAACTCCAGCAGAAAGTTCTGCAGCCAGTGCACCGAGTCAAGGTCGAGGGAGTTGGTCGGTTCGTCCAGCAGCAGTGCCTGGGGCTTGCCGAAAAGTGCCTGGGCGAGCAGCACGCGCACCTTTTGGCCGCCCTGCAGCTCGCTCATTTTGCGCTCGTGCATGTCGTCGGGAATGTCCAGCCCCTGCAGCAGGATGGCGGCATCGGTCTCGGCCGTGTAGCCGTCTTCTTCGCCCACAATGCCTTCCAGTTCGCCCAGCCGCATGCCATCTTCATCGGTCAGCTCGGCCTTCTCATAAATCGCATCCCGTTCCGCAAGCGCCTTCCACAGGCCTTTGTTGCCCATGATGACGGTATCGATCACGCGAAAGGCGTCGAAGGCGTACTGGTCCTGGCGCAGGACGCCGACCTTCCTGGGCCGCACCACGGTCCCTTTTTGCGGATCCAGTTCACCCGACAGGATCTTCATGAAGGTGGATTTGCCCGCACCATTCGGCCCGGTCAAGCCATAACGGCGACCGGCAATAAATTGCACCGAAACCTCTTCGAACAGGAGCTTGGCTCCATAACGCATAGTTACATCGCTGACAGAAATCATGATTCAGTTCTCTTGTTTTCTTAGATTCACTTCTATTTTCGCAGGTTTATTGCAGAAACCCGGCCGGCAATACTTCAGAAGATGCGCGACAGTATTTGGTTTGCCGCTAGCGCCGCCACGTAGGCCAGTCCGGTCATGTAGAAAAACTGCACAGCCGGCCACTTCCAGCTATTTGTTTCCCGCCGGACTACGGCCAGCGTGGAGGTGCACTGCATGGCGAAGGCGAAGAAAACCACCAGCGCGATGGCGCCGCCGATCGTCATGTCATGCCGCAATGCCGCCTGCAGCCCGACGGACTGAGTCGCGGGGTCGGCGCCATACAAGGTCCCCAGGGTGCCCACGATCACTTCCCGGGCGATGATCGAGCTCAAAAGCCCGATGCCGATCTTCCAGTTGAAGCCGAGCGGGTGCAGCACCGGTTCGATCCAATGCCCCAGCCTGCCGATCACGCTCTGGGTCAAGGGGGCAGCGGCGCCGGCATGGAAGGGCACAATGCTCAGCAGCCACAGCCCAAAGGTAACAGCCAGGATTACGGTCCCGGTCTGCTCCACGAAGACCCGTCCGCGATCCAGCAGCCGCAACCCGATCGAACGCAGCGTCGGCCACCGATACTGTGGCAATTCCAGGATAAACGGCGCCGAGTTGGCCTTCAGAATCGAGGACTTGAGCATCCGGGCCGTTCCCAGCGCGGCCAGAAAGCCCAGTACGTACAGGCTCAACATCACTGCCGCGCGCAGGCCAAAAAAGTCACCCAGAATAGGCCGGTTGGGAATAAACGCGGCAATGATCAGGGTGTAGATAGGCAGCCGGGCCGCGCAGGTCATGAATGGGGCTACCAGGATCGTCGCCAGCCGGTCACGCTTGTTCTCGATCGTCCGCGTAGCCATGATCGCCGGCACCGCGCAGGCGTAGGCCGACAGCAGCGGAATGAACGCCTTGCCATTCAGGCCGATGGAGCGCATCACGCGATCGGCGATCAGGGCCGCGCGCGCCAGGTAGCCGGAGTCTTCGAGCACCCCGATGACCAGGAAGAGCAGCAGGATCTGCGGCAGGAAAACCAGTACCGCCTGCACTCCATTCCATAAACCATCGCGCAGCAGCACCTGCAGCCAGGTCCAGGGCAGAACGTGGACCGCCGCCGCACCCGCCTTGGTGAAGATCATCGGTGAGCCAATCGCTCAGCGGAAGGCCGGCGGCAAACACCACCTGAAAGACGCCGATCACCACTGCCAGAAAAATAACCGGGCCCCAGATCTTGTGCAGCAGCACGCTATCGAGCCGGCGCGTCCAAACCCCCGACAGCGGCGCCTTGTATTTGGTTCGCGAGCTTACCTGGGTTGCCCATTGGTGGCAGGAGGCGGCATTCTGCAGCACCGGCAGCTGCATCGGCTGCAGCCGGGCCTCCGCCGGATCTGAGAGGCGGCACAAAAACCGGCCGATGGCGTCGAAGCCGGCGCCCTTGGTCGCGCTGATCATCGCCACCGGGGCTCCCAACTCGCGCGCCAAAGCCAGGGGATCGATCTCCCCTCCGCGCGAGGTCATCAGGTCAGACATGTTCAGCAACACCAGCGTCGGCAGACCCATGGCCAGCACGGGGGCGGCCAACATGAGCTGGCGGTTCAACTGCAGGGCATCGAGCACCAGCAGCACCGCGTCCGGCGCCGGGGTGCCGGGCATATTACCTTGCAGCACATCCACCGCCACCCGGGCGTCTTCTGAATAGGATTGCAGGCTGTAAATGCCGGGCAGGTCGATCAGGGTCAAGTCGCGATGGCCTATTCCGGCCATCCGGGCGGAGTGCTGTTCCACCGTCACGCCGGGATAGTTGGCCACCTTTTGCCGCAACCCGGTAAGGCGATTAAAAAGGGTCGACTTGCCCGAATTGGGCGGCCCAATGAGCGCCACCGTGCTGATTTTGCCGGTGATTCTGGGACGGGTAGGCTCGACGGCCACGCCGCCGCCGGGGCTGCAATGGCTCATCGCGCGGCCTTTCGCTCCGGCTTGCAAACACTATGGACTGAGATGTATTGGGCGGTTTCCTTGCGGAGCGCCACCTCGGCGCCGTCCACGCAGTACACGGTCGGGTCGCCCGCCGGCGCGCGGCGTAGCGCCAGCACCCGGCTTTCCGGCACAAAGCCCAGGTGCATCAGCTGCCCCTGGATCTCCTCCGGCAGCTCCAGCGAAGCCAGGGTCGCGCAGGATCCAATACTGAGGTCGCTCAGCGCAGTCGATGTCAGGGTCCGTGACATAAAGGTAAGCAGTCGGCCTCAAATGCGACCGTTGAGGTCGCATATCTAACTATACGACCCCGATGCCCCCTATGACAATGGAAAGACTCTATCCGTGGCGGTGCAGGAGCACGGTTGTAATCTGCCGCCATTCCTCATCGAGCGCGGTTTCCGGGATGGGGCTGATGGGCGCGCTTGTACCAGTAGCCGGCATTCTCCGCATCTCCTTCCCGGCGATGCAGATAGGCATGAACCCAGGCTGCCTCCTGCCCGGATTCGTCGTCCTGGGCGATGTCGTGGGCGCGATCAAAATTCCCCTTGGCATCCCACCAAAGCGCTTTCAGCAGGGGGCTCAGGCTTGCCGGTGGCACTCCCTCGCGCAGAGAAGCACGGAATTCGTCGATCGTCATGCCCGCATTCTACGCCGTCGGGAAGGCAGGCGAAGGCCCAACGTACACTCGGGTCGCGATTGCCAGTCGGCAGGTAAGTCAGCTAGTCTTTACTGTAAGGAATCAAAGTAAAGATGCCCCCGAACAGCACCATCAGCAGCAAAGGCCAGATCACGGTTCCCCTGGAGATTCGTCGCCGCCTCGGCTTGAAGGAAGGCGATCGCGTGGAATTTGTTGTGGAAGGTGAGTGGACCATCATGCGTCCTGCTCAACCACCAAAAAATCCTTTTGAGAAGTATGCCGGGGCGCTTCCTGCCTTTCACTCCCGCGAAGAAATCGATAACTGGGTGAGCAGCCTGCGCGATGAAGAAACAGAAACCGAGTGAGAACGGCGATTGATACAAATATCCTCTCTGCCCTGTGGTCAAACGAGCCGGCGGCCATCAACATTGCCCAAAAGCTTGGCAACGCGAGAAACTATGGAGCTTTGCTCGTATCCCCGGTTGTCTACGCTGAGCTACTCGCCTACCCCAAAGCGACCGAATCGTTCGTCAACGGCTTTTTATCCGACACCGGGATAACTGTGGATTTTGATATCGAAAGCTCGGTATGGGTGGACGCCGGCAGACGCTTTGCCCATTATGCAAACCAGCGCCGCACAGCGGGACACGGGGCCCGCAAACGCTTGCTGGCGGATTTTCTCATCGGCTCTCATGCGCTCTTGCAGGCTGATCGGCTAATGTCTCTCGATGCGGTCCGATACAAACAGTATTTCCCGGAACTGAAACTCGTATAGCTCTTGTTGCCGCAACCGACGGTGACCGAATCGTCGACTCCCCATCGCTGTCCTATTGTGTTACATTTGCGCTCGGCATTCACCGGCCAAAACCGGCGTTGCGCTTGTTTGCAGCCCGGGTGGGGCCGGATCCTTTCACGCTTGAGAGAACCTTATGCGACTAACCCTGCGATTGAGCAAGCCTGCCCTCATCCGCTCCTGTCTTCTCGGCGCTGCTGTTCACCTTCACCGCGGCCCTGGCGCACGCCCAGGATTACACCTCCATCGTCGTCTTTGGTGACTCGCTCTCCGACACCGGCAATGTCGCGGATCTCACATACGCCAAGTATGGCGTGCGCATTCCCGGACCCTACGCCGACTACACCGATGGCCGCTTCACGGATGGCGACGACACCATCCCCGCTGCACAAAAATACTTCGGCGTGTGGATTGAACAGCTGGCGGCGATGCTGCCAGCCAAACCAATTATCAGTAACTCGCTCAACGGCGGCACCGATTACGCATACGGCTTCGCCACTACCGGCAGCGGCACCGGCGTGTTCACGTTCGGCCCGTCCGATTCGCTGTCCGTCGACGTCAACAACATAGGCCTGCAGATTAACGACTATCTCGCCACGCACCCCACCATCAGCGATAAGACCCTGTTCATCGTGTGGGGCGGCGCCATCGACGTTCTCTATGCCACGTCAGCGGACGACGTCATCAAGGCAGGAATCAATCAGGCGATCAACGTCCAGCGCCTCATCGATGCGGGAGCGACCCAGTTCATCATCCCCAACCTTCCTCCACTTGGATTGGTTCCCCGGCTCAATGGATCGCCCACGACCTCGATTCCCGGGACCAAGGCAAGCGTTCTCTATAACCAGGTTCTGGCCGCCGGGCTCGATATCGTGCGCGACTTCAATTTTGACAAACACCTCCGTTTCGTTCAGCTCGACGTCTTTTCTCTTTTCAATAAGATCGTCGCCACGCCCTCTCAAGTACTTGCTGGCAGACGTGACCACCAGCTCGCAGGGCATCTACACGGTCGACCCAGACACCTATCTCTTTTGGGATGATCTGCACCCCACCACCCGCGGTCACAATATCCTCGCGGAGACGGCTTTCAGCATGATCGCCCCGCGCGAGCGCTGGGGAATCCTGGAGGCAAACTTTGAATCGATGGCAGCCGCCGGAGGTGGGGACCGCTAACCCCCACATTTCGTGTGATACGCGATGTGGGGGCTGAACACGGCCGCGCTTAGAACCGCGGAACGTCGGCGAGACGGTTCATATTCTGGAAGGGAATCATCCAGCCCGGGTACTCCGGCGGCAGGGCGCTTACCTCATCCAGTTGCTTGATCTCCTCTTCGGCCAGTTGGACCTCGACGGCTGCCAGATTTTCCTGCAGCTGGTCGACGCGTTTGGCGCCGATGATCACCGAGGTGACGAACGGCTTGGCCAGCACCCAGCCCAGGGCGATGGTCGCGACATTCGTGCTGTGGCTCTTGGCGATCGGCCGCAGAACATCCAGGATGCGCCAGGTGCGCTCCTTGTCCACGATAGGAAAGTCGAAGGAGGAGCGGCGAGAGTCCTCGGGCTTCTGGTTCTCGCGTGAGTATTTGCCCGAGAGAAGGCCTCCGGCCAGTGGGCTCCAGACCAGCAGGCCAGTGCCCTGGTCCTCGAGCAAGGGAACGATCTCCCGCTCGAGATCGCGGCCTGCGATGGAGTAATAAGCCTGCAGGGTATCGAGTTTGGCCAGGTTTTTCGCTTCGGAGATGCCCAGCGCTTTCATCAGCTGCCACCCGTACCAGTTTGAGCAGCCGATGTACCGTACCTTGCCTTGCGAAACCAGGGTATCAAGAGCGCGGAGGGTCTCTTCGACCGGGGTTACGGTGTCGGCCGCGTGAATTTGGTAAAGATCGATGTAGTCGGTTTGCAGGCGCTTGAGCGACTGCTCCACCCCGTCCATGATGTGGCCGCGCGAGGCGCCCGCGTCATTCCGGCCTTTGCCGGTTCGGCCAAAAACCTTGGTAGCGATCACCAGGTCTTTGCGAGGGATGCCAAGGTTGCTGATGGCGTTCGCCAGTGTCTTCTCCGATTCACCATTGGTATAAACATCCGCGGTATCGACGAAGTTCACGCCGGCGTCGAAGGAGCGCTTGAGGATTTCGTCGGCCAGCTTCTGGTCGACGCCTGAAATGGCCTTCCACATGCCTTCGCCGGTAGAGAAGGTCATGGTGCCCAGGCAAATCTCCGATACGAGGAGGCCCGTGGGGCCTAGTGTGTTGTATTTCATTGGGCGACCTTTGCGGGTTGAGATTGGAACTACCCGTGGATTGGATGAGACTACGTGGGCTGACGATTCGCGGCGGCCACCTTACGCGCGGAGATAAGCGAGGACTGCCTTTACCGCTTCTTCTTTCGCATCCTCGAGTGACAGCGCTGGAGGCCGGCGGAGTACTGCGCCATGGGAAAGAGCCTCAACCATCTGCACGACAATGAAGGCAACTGTGTCGAGGTTGCGCCGCTTTTTCAACTCGTGCGCCCTGCAGGAGATCGCCAGGAGGAAGGCTCCATGCAGACGCTCAGCGAAGCCCTTCGTTCCATCCGCGTTATGGGGAACCTCCGCCAGCAGCAACTGGTAGAGCTCCGGGTCGATCGCATGCGCCTCAATCATGGCCTCGATCATCCCCCGCATCAGGTCCTCGAGCGGCGACGACGCATGTTCCACCAGCGTGCGTTGAATCAGGCGATCGACCTGGTCTATATGCCGTTGGTGCAGAGCATTGAAAATTGAGCCTTTGTCGGGAAAGTATTGGTAGACAGAGCCAATACTTACGCCGGCAACCTCAGCAATCCGATTGGTGGTGATGGCGCGAACGCCGCCGCGCTTGAGGATGCGTATGACCGCGTCCAGCACAGCCTCAACCGTTTCACGCGCGCGGCGCTGCCGGGGGCGGCGGCGCACCTGCTTCGCTTTTGCCTTAGGGGGCACGGGGTAAGCATACATAAATGTGAGCAAATCACCAATAATGCTCACGTTCTCTAGCCGCAATTGGCCGAACGCCGCATGCGATATGCGAGTAGCAATGAAGAGAATAGACCGATAACCTTATTCTCATATGTGAGCATTCCTATAGGAGACAACATGGCTTATCTTGTTACGGGCGCTACGGGAGATGTCGGCTCCAGGGTTGTGCAGCAGCTGATTCAACTGGGCGAACGGCCGCGGGTTTTCGTGAGAGACGCGAGTCGGGCGCGGGCGCGCTTCGCCGATAGAGTCGATATCTGCGTAGGCGATCTGGCTGACAATGCGTCATTGCGTGCGGCCCTTGAGGGGGCTCATGCTCTCTTCCTGGTCAATAGCGGTTTTATAATTCCCGAGCGAGACCGGGCGGCCGCCCAGGCTGCCAGGACTGCCGGCGTAGAACATCTGGTAAAGCTCTCGTCCATGGACGTTGAGCAAGGGCTCGCCATCGGTGCATGGCATGAGCGGGGAGAAGCCGCAATCCGCGCCAGCGGGATACCATTCACTTTTGTCCAACCGACAGGGTTCATGTCGAACCTGCTCGCGTGGTCGACGTCCATACGAACCGAGGGAATCGTTCGTGCCTCTACCGGCGACGGCAGGCGAGCGTTCATCCACTCCGACGACATTGCGGCGGTCGTAACCAAGGCACTTACGACACGCGACTTTGACGGGGAGTCGTTGCCGATTACCGGGCCGCAAGCTTTGAATTTTGCAGAGGCAACGGCAATCATCGGAGCTGCGATCGGCAAGCCGCTAAGCTTCCAGCCGATCACCGATGAGGAGGCCCGTCAACGGTATTCGGCCACCGGCGCCTCGGAGCTGGAGACCGAAGCCCACGTTGCGCTCTGGCGAGCGATCCGTGAGGGGCGCCTGGCAAAGGTTACTGGAAACGTCGAACGCATCCTTGGGCGCCGGCCGATTGCGTTGCAACAGTGGGCGGCCGAGAACGCTGCTGCCTTCCAGCTAGCGGCGGCAGTTTGAGCCGGGCTAACTTGATGGCTTGATGGCGTAGACTCTCACACTTGCTGCTGCCCGGTTTACATCATATTGCGCCCGCAGCGCGCTCGAATCCGGGTCGAGCGCAGCCGTCCTTGGCGCGCGGCCAGGATCGATCCTCGGGCCGCACTCCGATGCGAGTAAGGTTGATACCTGCTTCCTGCTTGACAAGCCGATCTAAATAGACAGGTTCAGGATGCGGTTGAGCCGTTGCACAAAGGCAGCCGGATCCTGCAGCGGCACGCCCTCCATGAGCAGAGCCTGATCGAAGAGCAGCCACGCCGCGTCCTCAGCGACCTTGTCGTCGGAACGCGCGAGCAGCTTCTTTACGATCTCGTGGTCGGGATTGATCTCCAGCGTGGGTTTGAGCGCGGGCAGGTCTTTCTGCCCCATGGCGCGCAGCATCTGCTGCATCTTCATCGAGGGCTCGTCTTCATCAGAGACAATGCACGACGGGCTATCTGCCAGCCGCACCGAAGCGCGCACATCTTTCACCCGGTCGCCCAGCGTGGCCTTCAGTTTGTCGATCAGTGGCTTCAGCGCTTCGCCCTTGTCCGGTTCAGTCGCATCCTTCAGGTCTTCGCTGGTCGAGGCTTTATTCACCGCCTTGAGATCGACATCACCGTACTTTTCAATGCCCGAGAAGACGATCTCGTCGATCTCATCATCCAGGATCAGAACCTCAAGATCCTTCTTCTTATAAATCTCCAGAAGAGGTGATGTGCGGAGCAGGGAATCGGCGCCGCCGGTCAGATAATAGATGCTCTTCTGTTCCGGTTTCATGCGCGACTTAACGTCGGCGAGGCTGGTCAGGCCCTCCACCTTGGTAGATTTAAATCGGACCAGATCGAGCAACGTCTCGCGATTCGCGTAGTCGCCGTATAGACCCTCCTTGAGCGGGCGGTTGTACTCGGTTATGAACTTGAGATACTGCTCGGGCTGGGTGGCCGCGATGTTCTTCAGCTCCGAGAGGATCTTCTTCACGCTCGCCGTCCGGATACTGGTGAGGATGCGGTTCTGCTGCAGGATCTCGCGGCTCACATTCAGCGGAAGGTCTTCGCTATCGATGATGCCGCGCACGAAGCGCAGGTAAGCCGGGAGAAGCTCCTTCGCATCTTCCATGATAAAAACGCGCTTCACGTACAGCTTTACGCCCGTCTTGTACTCCGCCTGGTACAGATCGAGCGGAGCCTTCGACGGTATGTAGAAGAGCGTGGTGTATTCCATGCTGCCTTCCGCCTTGGTGTGGAACCAGAAAAGTGGATCTTCCCAGTCGCCTGTGATCGATTTGTAGAGCTCCTTGTAGTCCTCATCTTTGAGCTCGTTCTTGGGGCGGCGCCACAGAGCACTGGCGGCGTTGACCTGTTCGGTGGTCCGATGTTTGACCGACTTCTTTTCGGCCTCGTTCCACTCGCTTTTGTCGTAGGTGAGAAAGATGGGGAACGCAATGTGGTTGGAGTACTTCTTTACCACCTCCTGCAGGCGCCAGCTGTTGGCGTACTGCTGGCCTTCCTCGTTGAGGTGGAGAAGCACAGTTGTGCCGGCGACCGAGCGCTGCGCCGGCTCGATTTCAAAGCCGGTCTGGCCATCGCTCACCCAGCGCCAAGCCTGCTCTTCACCGGCCTTGCGCGAGACCACCTCTACCCGGTCCGCCACCATGAAGGCACTGTAGAACCCAACGCCAAACTGGCCGATGAGGTTGGAATCCTTCCTGGCATCGCCGGAGAGCTGGGAGAGAAAGTTCTTTGTGCCTGAGCGGGCGACGGTGCCCAGGTTCGAGATCAGATCCTCCTCGTTCATGCCGATGCCGGTGTCGGCGACCGTGAGTGTCTTTTTCTCCTCATCGAGCTCCAGGTCAATGCGCGGATCGAACGGAAGGTTCTTATACGCATCATCGAGCAGCGTCAGGTGGCGCAGCTTGTCGAGCGCGTCTGAGGAGTTGGAAATCAGCTCGCGGAGAAAGATCTCGGGGTGGGAGTAGAGGGAGTGGACGATCAGTTGCAGTAACTGGCTTACTTCGGTCTGAAATTCACGCTTCGACATAGATCTTCATTATCAACAAAAACCGGGATCGCGCGAATTGCTGCGGCACTGCCGTCAGCGCTGTCAGAAAATCAGCTTGACCGAGAATTGGGCCGACCGAGGTCCGCCTTGTTGGTAAAGCGCGCCTGACCCGCCAAAACTCTGGTTCAGCAATCTTCGTTGCCTGTCCAAAGAGTGCGTCGCTTAGGTAGGGATCGATATATCCGAAGTTAGGATGATTCAGGACGTTAAAGATCTCCCCCGCAACCTGCATATTCAACCGGTCATAGAGATGGAATTCTCTCCGGGCAGCAAGGTTAGTTTGCACCAGGCCGAAGCCACGAAGAAGATTCCGCGGCGCGTTCCCCTGCTCTGTACCGTCGGGCAGACTAAAAGCCGGGTTGGAACCGTTCGCGCCGCCGTTGAAGACGCGGCGCCCCGGATATCCAAGTCCACGCAGATAAAGCGCCCGGTTCGGGATCAGGTCGACTCCGCTGTAGTACGGGTTTCCCGTAACCGGATCAAAGAAGAAATTCCCGGCAAGGTTTACCGGAAAACCCGTCCTGGCAATCAGCCGTCCGTCTACTGTCAAGTTTCTCGTCAGGCGCTTGGTCCGGGGGCCTCTCCCCGATTTTGGTAAAGTCCATGAGGCGGCTGCTTCAAGATTCTGGCGCACATCCAGATCGGATGTTCCGTAAACCAGTGGAAAGGCGGGGTCGGTCGATCCAAAATCGGACGAATGCGCCCAAGTGTAGGAGCAGAGCGCCTCCACGCCGTGCGCGAGCGAACGCTGGAGCTTGATCTGCATAGCCTGGTAGTTTGAGGTCAACCCGCCAGGAAAGTAAGACACATCTCCAAAAACCGGGTTTGCGTCCGCAACATTTCTCCTCTGTTCCTGCAACAACCTGCGCCCCTCTGCGCCCACGTAAGAAATCGTGAACGACTCGTTCTTGCCCAACGCCTTTTCCAGGCCGATGTTCCATTGAAGGTTGTAAGGAAGCTGAAGATGGGTGGGAAATGCGAACAGCGTTGTGTTGCCGTAGGGCGGAACGATCGCGTTCGAGAAGTTGAGCTGCGATGGAATCGCCGGCATCGGCACGTTGCTGAATGACTGAGAGGCCGTGAAGCCAAGCCCGTGGAAGGCTCTCAGGGCTGGTTGATCCCCGGTGTCGAAGAAAACTCCTCCACCTGCTCGTAGAATTAATTCTCTACCCGGTTGAGCATCTGCGACCCAAGCCGCGCCAAGCCGGGGGGCAAGGTTGAACCAGGTGGTGTGCCAGAGCGGTGTGCCGCGGGGCGCTACCTCGAGGGCAGTGGGAGCAGAAACGTCACCCAGAACGGTGAAAGCGTCAGCCCCATCTTTTCCCTTTGGCGGCGGGTTGACCTCCCAGCGTAACCCGAGAGAAAGGTTCAACGATTTGGAAACCTTCCATTCATCCTCAGCGAAGGCAGAGAACTGAATCAGCGCCGGGCTTGCCGGGTTACTCCTGGTGACCACAAGGTCCGAAGCCAGGTTGGCAGCCAAAGATTGCCGATCAAAAAAATCTGCCTGCACGGAGAGGGCAGCAGGGGTGACTGTGGAGACGATATGACGCTCATCCAGGCCAAACTTGATCAGGTGATTACCGGCCCGAAAGCTGAAGGCGTCTCGAACGTTCCACTGGTGCAAAGAGCCCGTTGCCTGATCGGTATCGCTCTCGGTATCGCCGGCGCCTGCCACATGGATGTAGGCTTGTGCTCGCACGGAAGGGTAAGAGGCTGGTATACCAAGCGCGGCATTCAAATCCGGTGGGAACTCGAGATTCGCCAAGAGGGGCACGATGCTCGTGCCCAGGCTTGAGCTGGTCCCGGCGTAGCCCAGCCTGAATTCATTGCTCTTGGCCCCTGCTAATTGGCTGCTGGCTCCCAGGGTGAATGTGCGGTTATTGACCTGGTTTGCGGTGAGAGACCAGAGTTGCCTGGTTTGGCCGTAGCTTGGTGTGTCTCCATAACGGAAAAACACGGAGAGTTTGGGAGAGAATGTGTGATCCAAACGAACACTCGTCGCATCCACATGACTCGGTAGCGCATAGTCTGAAAAGAAGAGGTAGGCCAAGCCTGTGGCCTTGCCTGTGGCGTCCACTACCTCGCTGCCTCCAGGTGGAAACGTAGCCAGCATAGGTTGAAGCGCCGCCGGAGCTTCCTCTTCTACCTCGTAGGACGGAACATATTGGAATGCTTGTGGTGTGGGCTGATCCAGATAGAGGCCTTCATACGACAGAAAGACGAAGGTCTGATCGGGACGGTGGATGCGCGGCAAAATGAGTGGCCCTCCTAAAGTTCCTCCGAAATCATACTGATTGAACTCCGTCGCCGGTCCTTCGCCTGAACTCCTAAACCAATCTTCAGCGTCGAGAACGTTATTTCGAAAGTAGGTATAAAGGCTTCCATGCAAAGCGCTCGTTCCCGATCGGGTCAAAAAAGTAAACTGGCCGCCCGGCGTTCTGCCGTACTCAGCCGAATAGGTAGAACTCAAAACTCGAAACTCCTGCAGAGCATCTACCGATACCAGGCTCTGGGTGGTCCCGAGGGCTGTCGTACCAGCAACAGAACCTGTGCTCGCAATGCGGGAGTTACCGGATGCCAGCCCTGAATTGACGTTCGCGGAAACGCCATCGACGAAAAATGAATTGGATTCCGGCTGCTGCCCATTCACACTGAATTCCCCCAGTGTGCTGGTGCCCTGACCGGCTGCCTGCGGGTTTTGTGTCACGATCCCCGGCGTAAGGGAGATCAGGTCCTGAAAGCTTCGTCCATTCAGGGGAACATTTGCGACGAACTTCTGATCGACGATTGTGCTGACGGATGCGTCCGTCGTGTTGAGTGTTAGGCCGCTTGCATCTACGATTACTGACTCGGCGACCGAACCGACCTTCATGCGGATCAGCAGATTCTTGGTGTCACCAAGGTTGAGAGTGATTCCATTGACCTGTGTGGTTGCAAAGCCGTCGCGTTCAATCTGCAGGGTGTAGGTTCCCGGGATAACCCCAGGCAGCATGAATTCACCCTGGTTGTTGGTCGTGGAGTCGTTTTCCGTTCCTGTCTGTGTGTTGATGAGCTTGAGCCTGGCATCGGGGATGCTTGCTCTCGAGGAGTCCTGCACTATGCCCATGACGGTGGCGGTGCTGAACTGAGCTGGCGCGTGGAAGGCGAAACAGAGAAAGAGCAGAAAGAAAGACTTGGCCTTGGGTATTCGCTGATAGAGAACCATGGTCCTGCAACTCACTGGGTTTGGGCCGCGATCCTCTTGCCATCTTCTGAGCTACTCAATCGTACAGCAAGGCGCGCAACCGCCTCTGCCTGCCGCAACGGAATAGTATCCATGATTGTCGTTAGCTCCGCATTAAGGTTCTTCTGGTTTTCGGGAGTGCCACCCGAAGCGAAAAATGCTCCGATCTTCTGGTTTATGTCCCGAACCTGATGCAAGAGCAGTCCAGCCGTCTTATCAAGCTGCGCAGGATCGTCTATTCGCCCGTGCTCCGTGTCGACGGTGGCCGGCCCCGCAACCACAGGCAGGATTTCAGCTAATTGACCATGCAGGGCACGCAGTTCAGCTGCCAGATCGGACGCGTGATTCTCCACCATATCCGTCCATTGTTGTTGCGCGGTAATGCTGACCGAGCGAAGCTCCTCAGTCGAAAGGCCGCTGCCGAGCCGGTCCAGTGCGTAGGCGTGTTGCAGTGCCCGCTGGGCATGCTGGAGCGCATCTCTGGAGAATTTCGCAACCTCCGCATCCAGGCGGTCTCCGGAAAGACCTTTGCTCTGCAGGTAGCCACGGATGGTCGCATCCGCCGCAGATTTTGTCTCGTTCACCTCGTAGACGCTTGTGCCAACCGCGTCTGACCGGCGGGAGCCGGAGGCCGGAATACGTACGTCCCGGGGGGAGACAATCTTCAAATCGAGAAGCTGGTGGTTTGCGAGTCCTCGCAGGTGCGCGTTGATCGCTTGCTTGAGCATCTCTGATGGAACGGCGCCGGAAACGCGTACATGGCCTTCCGGTGTTCTGACTACCTCGATCGGTACGCCTGTATCGGCACCGAGAGCATGCAGCTGATGCAGGACAGCGATCTGCAGCTCCGCCAACTGCACAGCACCATACCCCACAAGATTGTGCGGGCGAGCCAGCCCGGAGTGCCGATCCGCCCCACGGGGTGGTAGCTCGTCGCTATCCGGGTTGAAGATTCCATCGGGAACCGATCGTGCGGGCTTGCGCTCGTAATTTGCCTGCACAAAACGGAGCTCATGCGTCTCGCCGTCTGTTCGCACCCGCATGATCTGGCGAACTGGTTGAAGATGGCGATCGAGCACCAGCGTTGCCGAAACCAATTGGGGGTACGCCGCTGTTGAGCCTACCCTTGTCAACTCATACCCGCCGTCGATCGCACGAAGCTGCGGCGGCCTGTCGCCCATAGCAGCAAACGCCTGGGCAGAAAGGTCCTGATCCCAAAGTAGGCTGATCGCAGAACTTTGCGCAACAGATGACCCGCGGGCACGCCCAGCGCTGCGTGAGCCCGCTTTGCCATCTTTACCCCGCCACTCGACCGAGATCATGCGGTGTTGCGCGTCATACAGCCGCCGGATATATCTGCTCCCGTTCCCATCTTTCCACAACTCAACCACGCCTTGCTGCAGAATGCGGCCGTCCGCGGAGCTCTCCTCAAGATGCAACACCTGATGCTCTGTTTGTCCCTGCAAGTCCGCACTCTCTGTCGTGAGGGATTGGTGCAGAATCTCCGCGGCATCCATCGGCAGGTGCGTCCGGCGATAGGCGAAGTAGCTCACGCCGCCTATCAGAATGACGAGGCCCAGCGCCCACGCCATAGCGGAAGAGGGAACCGGATGACGGTTGAATTCCGTACGGGCTTTCCCGAGTCCGCGGAGGAAACGGACGAAGACCCCTAGTCCAGGTGCGTTCGTCTCAAAGACAAGCGGCACCTCTTCCTCATCCTCTTCTGTGGCCACAATCGCCAACGCCGGATCGAAGTAGGCAACCTCGCTGTGTAGGCCCAGCCCGTCGAAGGTAAGGCTCAACTCCAACCATCGCGCGTCGCTGAGCCCGACCCGTTGCGTCTGCGCCGCGGGACCTTCTGGCGGAGCTTCCCCGACAGCGAGAAGCGCCAGGCGCACCTGTTGTTCGCTGAAGACTTCAACGAACTGAGCTTTCTCCGGGTGGTCGAGCCGTGCGGAGAGCTTATTGTGTTCGGCGCGAACGTCATGATAGGCGACGACCCGCCCATTGACGGCGATGGACAGGGTTCGTGGGCGGTGTTCGTGGATGCGGGCCCACTTCTTGTGGACCGATCGCAGCATGGCCTCAGCGCCTGCGCCACCGGGCGTGGTGGCATCATCGCTGCCGTCGGAAGAAAAGCCAAGCGCATCCAACGGTTCGCGATCTTTAAGAGTAGGCCGCCGCAGATGACGATCAACCACCGACAGGCATCGCTCACAGCTCACAATGTGAGCCAGCAATGAGCACGAGATCGGCCCTGCCGCAGGGGAGCGATAGTGCGCGAGCAGCGAGTCTTCAGGCAGACAATCCGAATGCCGTGCGCGCAGAATTGCCTGGCGCAGCTCCTCGAAAAGCCCCACCGGAGACAACAGGCTCCAGGAGAGAGCCGGCTCAGGCGGCGGGTTACGGTTCACCATGCGAAGTTTGCCCGGATCTTCCAGGTGCGACCTAACTTCGCTGCGCGCTGTCTTCAGCTTGTTGTAGATTGCGGAAATGGGCAACCGCGCCAGCTCAGCAATCTCCAGCCGGCCATACCCATGAAAGAAATGAAGGATAAAGTAGCTGGCGCTCTTGGATGACTCTTTGCGCCATACAGCATAAGCGCAAATGCGGCGAAGGTCGTTTTGCCTTTGCAGTGGATCGCCTTGAGCAACTGCGAATGCAAACGAATCAAAGTCCTCAATGCTGACAAAATGCAGGGCCTCACGCGAAGCGCGGGCAAGACTCGATAAATAAATGTGACGGAGACAGGTATACAAATATCCGTCGAGGTTCGCGACACCACTCAAATCTGGCTTAGCCAGGGTGATGTAGAGGCAGAACTCCTGCACAATCTCTTCGGCCTTGCCCGTGTCTCCGCGGGTGAGCGCCGTAGCCCACTGCATGAGCCGTCCGTAACGGCTGGCCAGGAGCTGGTCAGACTGGAACGTCTCCGCCGGTTCCCGCCATTTTAGATTGCGCTGCTCCATTTACCTGTAAAGAGAAGATTCTCTTGCAAATCTACCCTGGCGCCACGAAATGTTTTTGCGGATCCCCACGGTGCCCCGCGGCTGGGCCGCCCATCCTGCCTAAACGTGCGACCAGTATCTCCTACGGCATGCTCATCCCGAGCAAGATGGGCTGTCGGGCAAATCCGTGCTCCCCTCCAAATTTCCACTGCCGGGGTAGATTGAACAGGAAATTTCCTCCTTAGTAGTGAACCTTCCGCATGAGGAGAGTTTCTCTTGGTCTTGACACATGATCGCTGCCGCGGCTGCGGTGGAAGGGGAAAACAGGCGCACTCTGAAGCAGAGCCAGGCCCCGCAAAGCCGGACTCGCATGGGAGACGTGAACAGGCTATGTGAACGGTGCAAATGCGTGGTCGAACAATTGAGACGCGACGCGAGGGTCACCGCCGTCTTCATCTTCAGCCTGGGCAAGAAGACGAAATATTACGTGATATTACGTGGAGTTGAAGAGCTTTGCCTCGTAAAGCCGCTGCCTGTCTCCGGAGTTGCCAAAGAATTTTGAAATGTTTTGCCAAGCTGCACGGGAAGTAGGACCCGTCCTGACCAAGCGGTGTTCATTCAGGCGGCCAGATGCCCGCGGTTGTTCTTGGGTGCGAATGCGCGTGTTGCATCGCCAAGGTTATCGGTGTCGGTACTGCGGGCGACAGGGAGACGAGACACCCTGCAGGTCTGCGAGCTCAAATGAGGTATCTGTGCAACGCGACAAAAGATCATTCTGGTGAGGGTAGATTTCGTCGGAGCACCCACTCTCTATCGTTGAGCGCGTTTGTTGAGGAGGGTCGCTTTTGTGAAACAGGAGCTGCTGTCGCTTTTGTCCTGCCCTAAATGCCGGTACGGCCTTGAAAGCCATGCGGATTTTGTTGAAGGAGGTGAAATCATCGAAGGATGTCTCATCTGCTCTGGATGCCGTGCCAGCTATCCCGTCACCCGGGGTATTCCGCGCTTCCTGCCGAAGGTATTGAGTGCGGCTGAGCAGGCTACAGCAGACGCGTTCGGGTACGAGTGGACCCATTACTCCAAGCTCACAGAAGCAGATCGACAGGAGTTCCTTGCCTGGATCTCCCCCTTGGTTCCGGCTGATTTTCAAGATCGGGTTGTGCTCGATGCGGGTTGCGGCAAGGGCCGGCACATTTTCCTGGCGGCTCAATTCAATGCTCGAACGGTGGTAGGGGTTGACCTATCGAATGCCGTCGAAGCTGCATATCAGAATACGCGTGACCTTCCGAACGTCCATGTCGTGCAGGCAGACATAGGCTGTCTCCCGTTTGCGAACCCTTTTGATTTGGTCTACAGCATCGGTGTGCTTCATCACTTGCCGGTTCCTGGAGATGGTTTCAGCGCGCTCACGAAACATGTCCGTCCAGGGGGAAGGATTTCTGCGTGGGTCTACGGGAAAGAGGGTAACCTGTGGATCGACAAACTGGTAGACCCTGTCCGCAAAAATATAACATCGCGGCTGCCCAAGCCCGTCACTCGTGTCCTTTCGTTTTTCCCGGCACTTTGTCTCTATGGGGCGTTGAAACTTGTCTACCGTCCTGCCAAACGTGTGCCATGGCTGAAACGCTTCTTGCCCTATTCCGACTATCTTTGCTCCATTTCCGATTACACCTTCGCCGAGAACTTCTGGAATGTCTTCGACCAGCTGGTAGCGCCCACCGCTTTCTACCACAGCCGGGCGGAATTCGCCGGATGGTTCGAAAGGGCAAACGCGCAAGATGTCTTGATCGAGCGTCATAACGGGAACAGCTGGCGTGGCACTGCTCTGGTTCCGGAGAGCGCCGAGAGCCGCAAGGCTAGAGACGCATTGCAGTTAGAGGAATGCAGCGCGGCTCTTACCCGGTAATGAGATAACCAGCGGGAACGTTGCTACTTCTGTGCTGGAGCTGCCGTTTCTTTCAAGTACGCGGCGGAGAGAGTGCCTTTGCTGGTGGCGATTGGCAGCAGTGTTGGATAGAACTGGACAAACGTGGTATCCACGGCCGCGTGGTCAGCATGGCAGCTGTAGCAGTCCTGTGACAATGGGCGCATCTTGGCGGTCTTGCCCTGGTCGAAGCCAAAGAAGGCCCATTTACCAGGGAAGCGCGCCTCGTCCTTGACATGCACCTCGAGTCCCATGACGTCGCCCCCCTGATAGTTGCCGTGCTGGTTGATCGAGCCCTTCCCTTCGGCCCCGCGAACTTCCAGCACCAGCATCGTCTTGTCCGGCCACGTGCCCGTCTTCAGAAATGCCTGGTAGGCGTCAGGATTAACAAAAACATTGTCGAACATGTGATGCCCGCCCATCTGCATCGCCGGGTTGTAACTCATATCGAAGCCTGTGGTCAGGTAGATCCAATCGCGATAATGCTCCGGGAGCCGAAGCTGGGCGTCGCTGGTATATTCGGGAGCCTGGCCCGGCGCTCCCGCTTCTTGCACCAGGGCGGTGAGGGAAAATGAAAGGGTGCCGAGCAACAGGGCGATCTTCACTGTGGTGACCATGATGGCAGTATCCTCGTGATGGGAGGTTGAGGTCCAGACCGCCGGCTGCACAGTTCCGGCGATTCACTGCATCCGCGCTGCTTCGCAACCGCCATGGAATACGAT
Source organism: uncultured Acidobacteriaceae bacterium (assembly GCA_963840675.1). Classification (GTDB taxonomy): domain Bacteria; phylum Acidobacteriota; class Terriglobia; order Terriglobales; family Acidobacteriaceae; genus PALSA-350. Next base: position 130,930 of record CAWJAB010000012.1, on the reverse strand, counting down.
CTAGCTATGGACATGAGGCCAACCCCGGCGCACCGATGGTTATGGATCGCATCCATCTGGTCCGGCTTTGGGCTGATCGACGCAACCCAGACGGTCTTCGTCATGCGGTCAGAGGGCATGCATCATGCCTGGGCGCGTCTGTTTGTAACCTCGGCCCTTTCCTTTCTCCCTTGGGCCCTGGCAACCGGGTTTGTGATGCACCTGGGAACTCGCTTTCCGCCGGTAAATCTAAAGTCCGTTAGCACCTGGTTTGTGCATCTCGCATGCTGCGCTGCCATCGGCCTGCTCTCTGCGGCCTGGATGGTATGGCTGGATGCGGCACTGAATCCATACGCGAACGGTTTTCTCGCGGGACCATTCGTACATGTATGGCTCGACCGGTTCTATAACGGGGTTCTTTCGACGCTGGTACTGTACGCCACCATTCTCGCCGTCAGCTATGTGCTCGATTCCAGGGCGCGGCTAGCCCATCAACAGACCGAGACCGCGCGTCTGAACGAGCAGCTCTCCAAGGCCCAACTTGACGCCCTGCGGCGGCAGATCGAGCCGCACTTTCTCTTCAACACACTCAACGCGATCTCCGGGCTGGTGCGTGAGAGACGGAACGATGCCGCGGTGAGCATGATTGCCGGGCTGAGTGATTTTCTCCGCCGGCTCTTTGAGGACTCGACGCGGCAACAGGTGCCGCTGGGAGAGGAAGTGGAGTTTGCACAAAAGTATCTTGACATCCAGAAAGTCCGCTTCGTGGAGCGCCTTCAGTTCACTGTGGATGTCCCCCGGGATTTGCTCCTCGCCCAGGTTCCCACACTGATTTTGCAGCTCATGGTAGAAAACGCGATCAAGCACGGCATCGCAAAGCGGGCGCAGGGCGGCGCGATCCGCATCGCAGCCTCTCGCTCCGACGACCGGCTCAGGGTTAGTGTCTACAACGACGGCCCCGCTCTCCACTGGGACAAAGCGCATTCCGGCATCGGAATGTCGAACATGAGAACCCGTCTGCAGAGCCTCTACGGCGATGCCTTCGAGCTGAGCATGCAAGACCGGGAGCCGGGCGGAGTAGAAGTAACTGTTTCTGTGCCGTTCAAGGAGTGACGTGGCAGGGGAAGCGCCTCTCAGGAAAATCCGAACCGTCATTGTGGACGATGAGCCGCTGGCGCGGAGCAATCTGTCCGTGCTGCTGCGGCCGGATCCGGAGATTGAGATCGTGAGCGAATGCGGTTCCGGGGCGGAGGCGCCGGGCGAGATCCGCAGACCAAACCGGACCTGCTCTTCCTTGACGTGCAGATGCCCGAGTGCGACGGCTTTGACGTGTTGGAATTGCTGGGCAAAGACGTGCCCGCGGCCCTCGTCTTTGTGACGGCCTACGATCAGTACGCATTGCGAGCCTTCGAGGCAGGCCACTCGATTACCTCTTAAAGCCCTTCGACAATGCCCGCTTCGAACGGGTTCTCGACCGCGCCAAGCACAAGGGTTGCACGCGACCGGGATCATCCGGCAAAGCTGGAGTTCCTGACCATCAAGAGCGCCGGGCACGTGGCCTTCGTGAGCCTGGCGGAGATCGATTGGGTTGAGGCGGCCGACTACTACGCGGCCCTGCATGTCGGGGCCGAAAACTCACTTGTTGGGACGAAGCATGTCTGAACCGGAGCAGGACATGGATCCAACCGAATTTTGCCGCATTCATCGTTCGACCATTGTCAACCTTAAACGCGTACGAGGTCTCAAGCTAAACGAAGACGGCGACTACACCGTGCTGCTCGAAGACGGAACCAGCCTTCGCATGAGCCGGCGCTATCGCAAGCAGCTGCATTCTCGTCTGGAGGCGGCCCTTCCGGATATTTCAACCTGACCAAGCGCCTACGGCAACCCGGCCGATGATCTCGCGAACCAGCGCCTCCAGTTCAGGATCACTCTGCCCCGGCGGCGATGCATGAGTTGCGGCGTTGCTTGCCATTGCGTCACTCTCCTTTGGGTAAGTATGGAGCTTTCAGGTGCCTACTTTCCAGAAGTTCGTGGCCATCATACGATTCAGATGAGGGAGAGAACAACATGCAAATGAGTGGAAATACGAACCTGATCACGGGTGGAGGCTCTGGCATCGGGCGGGCGCTCGCGGAAGCCTTTCATGCGCTCGGCAACCAAGTGGTCATCGCCGGTCGCCGCAAACAGTTGCTGGACGAAACCATCGCCGTCAATCCCGGAATGAAATCCTCGATCTTCGACATCGAAAACCCAGATGCGATCCGCAGCTTTGCATCCCAGTTGACCAGGGACTACCCAAAACTGAACGCAGTCGTCCATAACGCCGGCATCATGCGCGTAGAAGATCTTAAAGAGCGGCGAAGTGGCCGACGCGGAGGCGGTGATAACCACGAATCTGCTTGGCCCGATCCGGCTGACATCGGCGCTGCTCCCACAGCTTCTCTCCCAGCCGCGGGCTACAATTATGACCGTCTCGTCAGGCCTGGCATTTGTGCCCATGACAATTACACCCACCTATTGCGCCACCAAGGCGGCCATTCACTCGTACTCGCAATCGCTTCGCTATCAACTCCAGGGGACATCGGTGCAGGTTCTTGAGCTGATCCCTCCTTATGTGCAAACCCAGTTGCTGGGAGACAGGCAGGCGAACGATCCTAATGCCATGCCCCTGGATGCCTTCATTGCCGAGACAATGAGCATCCTGAAGGACTCGCCGGATGCGACCGAGATATGTGTGGAACGGGTTAAGCCGCTGCGTTTCGCCGAGCGCAATGGCGGCTACGATTCTTTCTTCACCGCTTCAACGATGCCATGGCATTGGCGGCGCACTAAAGCATTTTCGCAATTGGTGTAGACCGGTTGCCATTACGCGACCGGTTCGAATTTCGCTAAAAGGGCCCGCTTGCTGAAGCGGGCCCTGCTGCTTGACTGGAAGCGCGCTCTAGTGGTGGCCTCCGCCACCAGAGTGACCTCCTCCACCAGGGTGACCTCCGCCCTGATATCCAGGAGTATGTTCGCTCGCCCCATTGTGATTGGGATTGCCTGTGTGGCCTTGTCCGTCCCGGCCCTCGTTTGCATCGAAATGTTCGAACGGCTTCGCCCCGCGCGGAGGGTAGGGTCCGACGTAGCCGTGATGGGGATCGTAGCGGTTGTCGACATGGCCATAGAATCCGTGATGGCCGTGATACCAAGGCCCAGCCCCGATGAATATGCCCCCAACGAACCAATCCGGCCCATAGTAGCCATACGGTGAACAGTTATAGGGAGCAAAGTCGTAGTAGCCATACGGGCACACCGGCGCAACCCCAATGTTTACGGATACCTGTGCAGGCGCACTGGAAAGACCACTCGATAAGCCGACAGCCACAGCAAGAAACGCAAGGGCTTTCAACGTACTCATGTATTCCTCCTAGAACTCTCTCTTAGATTCCAACTGAGGGACGGCAGGTTGTACGTATGACGCCAGTTACGTTGATTCCTCCCGGAACCATTCGCTTAGGCCTGCACCCAGGTTCGCAAAAGTTGTGCATAATCGCCAAAGCGATCCCGAATAGGTCCTGGAATCACGTCGCAGGCCGCATCAATCAGAAGCTAAGTTAGTACTTAAGAAGGAGCAGGTAGGTTTGTTGTCCGAAATAGAGACGGCTTGACTAAGAGCTCCGCCTCAGTCGACTTCTTGACGCTCCACATTGCGTGATGTCACGTTCTGGTGTCATAGGAAGGGTCCAATCACAGTCTTCAGCCTTCCGGCGTTGGACTCATGATATTGCCGATTGCCGCGACCATGGTCTCCCACCTGGAACGATCGCGAGCAAGTTGCTTCTTGCCCTCCGCAGTGATGCGGTAATACTTGGCTCGTTGATTCTGTTCGGTGTGGCCCCACTTGGAAGCAATCCAACCCTGCCGCGCCATGCGGTGCAACGCAGGATACAGAGAGCCCGTCTCTACCTGGAGAACTTCTCCGGACTGAGCACGAAGAGCTTGTCCGATGCCGTAGCCATGCTGGGCACCCCACTGCAGCGTCTGAAGAATGAGCATGTCGAGCGTTCCCTGTAAGAGCTCAACTCGATTTTTGTATGGATCACGTTCCGGCGGCACAATGTAGACAATCTACAGCATCGCTGGCGGAGTGTCTACACGCCGCCGGATCTACCTTGAAAGACCGGCAATACAATGGACGACATGCGCGATTCGCTGGGAATCGTTAGGCGCCTGGCCCTCATCCTGGTCATCATGACTCGTTCGAACCTCCACGCACAGATGCTTCCGGAAGGCGGCGCGCTTCTCGAATTTATCGCTTCTGAGCAGCAGCGCTTCTCGGTGTTGACCTATGCGCAGTCCTACCTGGACGATCAGCACGAAAGAGTTTCCTACACCGGCACCCTTTATGAAGGCATTCATTCTTTTAAGTTGAGCGAATGCGAGGTGGTGGCTCAGGTCGCGGTGCAGGATCGATTCTCCGGAGCGATCGAGCACAGAAGCGGATTAGGTAGGGTTCAGTACGAGCGGACAGGGGAGCTAACCGACGACACGGTTTATGAATATCGGTTCAGCCTGGCTAAGCTCGATGCCGGCGAGATCACTGATCCCCGTGCAAGACCTGTGCATTCCTCAGCGGCACAAACTTTCAGTGCCAGGAAGACCAGTCATGCAGCCTGTCGTGGGTGCGACTTAGATCGCAAGACCCTGAAATCAGCGAAAAAAGAACGGTGAACGGCATCCAGGACATCGACGCGAAAGTCTCGTCGATTGTCCTCCCTATGGCATCCGCCGACTTTGCTGCTAACGCCGTGAAGCTCTTCAGCAGTGCGGCGCGGGCCTGTGCCGCGGTCAATTAGGCTCACAACGGGGGCACCCTGGGCTGCCGGCGAACCCGAGCCGAAGAGCCGTTTTTCCTGAAGTAAGCTTTTTCGCGCTGTCGCTCGTCTGATTGGTATAAGTCATGATGCCGTTGCGGGTAGGGCGGTGTGGACGGCCAACAGCATTTGCACCAAAACGGAAACACCGGGCAACCTCACGTGCCTCCGGTGTCTCGTACAGCATGCAGGAGGGAAATTTCGATGAAGAACCGGTTATGTTTTCTACTGAGTGGTGTCCTGGCCGCAGGCCTGGTAGTTTGTGGTGCTCGCAGTTTGCCCAGGATACGGGGCGCTCCTGAAACCTCGGCTCCCCCCCCAGTGCAAGGGCCGGGTGGTGGACATCGCGGAATGATGGATCCGGATCAGCAGCTGACGAGGATGTCTAAACGCTACAACCTATCCGCCGATCAGCAAAGCCAGATCAAGCCCATTCTGGTATCCCAGCAGCAGCAAATGCAGGCGTTGCACGGGGATTCGTCGATGTCGCGCGAAGACCGGATGGCCAAGATGCAGAGCATCCACAGCGACTCCAACAGCAAGATTGAAGCCATTTTGAACGCTGACCAGAAGAAACAGTTTGAACAGGATCAACAGCGCATGCAGGAACGCATGCAGCAGCGTGGTCAGGGCGGTGGTCCTGGCGGACCCGCCGCCACACCGCAGCATTAGGGCTTATTTCGAATTATCCGGGCGACTGCCGCTCTTCTTCGTCGGGAGAGGAGCGGTGATCCGGCCTTCTTCGTCCATGGCCTCGACTACGCTGTCGTCAGTAGACGGGCCGGCCGTCGCGGACGCTTTCGGCGCCAAGGGAGTTTTCGCTCCCCGCGGGCGCCGTCCGATCGATTTTGCTGGTGTGGGGGGTTGGGGTCGCGTCGTTTTTTCCGGGTTACGGTGGTAGCTCTTCCTGGTTACCTGCCAAAGATACGATGCAGGATTCGATGCAGGTGGGCTGGTGGTGTACCGCGACCCACCGCCCCCCCGATAAACCTAAGTGGGATTGTCTGCCCTTAACCCACCCAGTACCCTTCGGCTATAACCGCACTGGGGGCCAACTCATGCGGGACGTCACGCGGTTTTCAGGTTCCACAATAAAGTATGCGTTGCTCGCTTTGGCCGTCCTGGGCGCCAAAGTGGCTTGCGCTGCACCGAACGGTCAGGCTGAGTTGCAGCCGCAAACGAACTGCAAGCGATACGAGGGACAAGAGCAGCTGGAAGCCCTGAAGCGAGCCGACCCCTCAATCCATGCTGCAAGGCTCGACCCCGTTTTCTACAGCGTGTATCGGAATGCGTGCCTGGCCTCTGTGTTCTTTAACAAGGGCGATGACACCTATAGCGGGATCTTCGATATTTCCGGCGGCCGAATGCTCTGGGCCAAGGGTTACAAGGGTACAAGCTTCAGCCCTGTCGATATCGTCGGGATGGACGAGAAGATGGACGAAAAAGCAAAAGAGCTTGAGTTCGCGCCGATACGTAACGGCAATTCCCGCTCTTTTTATTTCCTGCCCGATCTCCTCGACCGAACCAAAAACACTTTGCCTGCAATTAAGAACGTCCTGATGATGGTGCGGTAAAGCGGAATCGGGAATCTCGCGTCATCCCCGCCTGAAGACCGGACGGGAGCGCCACCGGTATCATGGCTGAAAATTGAGGGAAACCATGGCCGCATTGATCGACGCCATTGACGTAAAGCGCAAGATGTTTGTCGAATTTGAGAACGTCCCTTTCCAGTGTCTGGAAGCGGAAATCTCCACTCCTACCGCCAGGGGCGGCCAGACGCTGGTGCGCTTGAAAATGCGTAACATGCTCACCCGCGCGGTGTTCGACAAGACCTTCAAAGCCAGTGACAAGTTCAAGGAGCCGGACCTGCAGACGGTCGAGGCCTCGTACCTCTACAGCGATGGCGATGGGTCCTATTTCCTTGACCAGGAGAGCTTTGAGACGCTCACGCTGGGCGAGCAGATGGTAGGCGATGCGCTGGACCTGCTGGTGGAAGGGAGCCTGATCCACATCGACAAGTTCAACGGCAATCCCATCGGATTACAATTGCCGGCGCACGTAGAACTGGCGGTCACGTATACCGAACCTGGCGTCCGTGGCGACACCGCGAGCGGCAGCGTGACCAAGCCCGCCAAACTGGAGACAGGCCTGGAAATTCGCGTTCCCTTCTTCATTAAAGAAGGGGAGAAGATCAAGGTGGATACCGAAACGCGGCAGTTCGCCGGGCGGGCTTGATATTGGCGCGACAACGCGTCCGTTGGACGTTACCCGAGGGCGGCGATGCTGGCGGTACGGTCACCATCCCATGCCAGCAACGCATCCGTTTTAGTCAACTTCAGCAGGGTCGAAATGCGATCATTTACGCCACAAAGGCGTAGAACTCCATTGCTGTTGTGGAGCAAACCCCGGGTATACAGCAGGACTCCCAGCCCGGAGCTGTCCACATAGGGGCAGTCGGTAAGATCCAGGACCATACGACTGACACCGTCGGAAGCCAGCTGCTGAAGCTGCGCGTCAAGAACCTTAAGTTTCGTTCCGAGTGAGAGAGGACCGCTGACAGTAACGACAGCCGTGTTCCCGTCGAGCTTTTCGATTGCTACTTCTAACGACATGGCCGCCAGTCTAACATAGCAACATCAGCAAACCATTCTAGTTACTCAGCGAGAGGGTGAGCGTTGGTTGGTTCTCAACGCTTACCCTGCTCGCGCCTTCTTTTGAGTTTCGCTTTCATCCCTCCATGAATCGTCATCATTGAGTTGAGGTGACTTTGACCTGCGTTGTGACCACGATGCTGCCCGACGTTGTGGTGAAGGTGACGGTCTGGCCAGTGATCGTTGGGGCGTTCCCTTGGGGTGTGCTGCAACCGCTAAAGCAAAGGGCGACGCCTGCGATGGCTAACAGAACGAGCATGGAGCGGCGGCGTCTGTTGGCCAACGGCAGAAGCAGAAGAGCGCCGAGCGGAAAGACAGCCGCGATCACGATCGAGGTGCGCGGGTGGCCTGCGGCAACAGCCGGAGAGGCGGCGGCCACAGAGATGGTGGCGGTTGCCATGGTGGGGGAAGAGCCGGAGATAGCCGCAGGTGGGGTGACACTGCAGGTTATGGATGCGACGGGGCTGGAGCAGGTGACGTTGACCGCCCCAGTGAAGCCCGAGACGGGAGTGATTGCGAGCGTGGTGGTTCCGCTGGCGCCGGCGTCGATCAGGAGGGAGGAAGGCGTTGCGGCCACCGTGAAGCTCCGGACCCGTGGTAACGGGTGGCGGAACGACGCTCGCCGCCGACATTTACAGTGACTTTGCCGAAGGAAAATGAGGAGTAGTTGGTGTCCGCCGGGTATCTCGCCGTATAGGTGTGGGTTCCGGGGGAGACGTTGGAAAGGCTAAGCGTGGCCAGAGTGCCGTTGCCGCCGAGGGCAGCCGTGCCGACGGCAGTGCCGCCGTCATAGAAGGTGATGGGGTTGCTGAGCGCGGCGTACTCGGCGGAGGCCGGTTGGACCACTGCATTCAGGGTGAAGGTGTCTGTAGAGTTTGCTGAGAGGCTTTGCAGATTCGTAGCATTGGCCGTCGAAAGCAGCAGTTCACCGGTCATTTGCTGGAAGTTCGCACTGGAGCACGGATAAGGCGCTTGAGTCGAACTGGATGCGGCACCGGCATAGCTGACGTCCTTGCCGTTAAGTTGCTGCAGCGCACCTGGGTTGACCGGCCCGGGGCCAGGGTAATGGCAACGTCTTGTGGAGGGTTGGAAGTGACGTCGGGTGTGCCCATAACGTTCACATTGTCGAGCGTACAGCGTGGTCATGTTGTTCGGCGTCGTAGCCCTGGAAGACGAAGCGGCCAGAGCTTCCGCCGGACCCGGCAAGGATGGTGGCGTCGCGGACGGTGATGTTGCTGTATGTGGGTACTTTCGCGGTCGTGGACGGGTTTGTGTAGAAGGGATAGATGCGGATCGCGAACCGCTCGTTCTGCTGGCAGATGTGCTGGTAGGGGACGTTGTTGACCACGCCTCCGCGATCAGAGGAGGACTTGATTTTCAAACCGGCGCTGCCGGTGTTGGGGTAATAGCCGGCCTGGTTTACGGTGTCGACCAGTACGTTGTTGACGCCGCCCTCGGTACGGCTGCCGATGGAGATTCCAAAGCCGGAGTAGGTGTGCGTGTTGGTGATAGAGACGTTGGAGACGGGATTGCCCGGCTCGGTAGAGCTGATGGCCACGTTATCGTCGCCGTTGGAGATGAATGAGTCTGTAATTGTGACGTTTTCGCGAATTGTTAGTAGGATCGATGCCGTCTGTATTGGAAATGTTATTAGGGGAAATGATCTTGATGCCCCAGATCGTGAGACCGCTGGTCACCGCGCCACCGTTCTGGCCGTACCAGTGAATGTTGAACTCGGGCGAGTCCTTCAGGGTGATTTTGTAGAACGTGAAGTTGTTGGCCTGGTTGAGGTCAACCATGTCGAAATTATTCTGGTTGAGCACCGGCCTGGGAATATAGGCCTTCTGTGTGTTGGAGTACCACGAGTAGCTCTGCGTGACGCCGTTGACGATCAGGTCGTCCCAACCGCGCCCGTCAATGACGCCGTAGCCCATGATTCCGGAGCCCGTGGTTCGTTTGGATGTGATGAGCGGGGAGCATCCGCCCCCGTTGTTGCTTACCACACCGCACTTCGCTCCGCTGCCCTGCTGATAATCGGCGGGGTTGCGCGAGGCGAATACGGTAACTCCGGCATCGACCAGTAGCGTAACCCCGCTGGGGATAGAGATGGGCTGAATAAGGAAGGCGTTGTTATTGTCCGAAGCGGCCAATTCCACAGCCTGGCCAGAAGCGCAGTTATTGAGCGCGGTCTGGATGCGGGAGGTATCGAACTCGGTTTCGGACGAGGGTTCGCCGTTGCTGATGGAGAGCTGTGCGGCGAGGCTGGTGCAGGTTGATGGAAATTTGGGTTCGGAAACATTTCGTGTGTCTTGAGCACGCAAAAGGTGTGCTGAATGCGAACAGGAACGGAAAGGCGAGCGTGACAGCTCGAGTGAAGCGATGGATCGGGGGCATCCGCGGAGAGCTCCTCTTGGGGGTAGAGATACTTGCTTGCCGCTAGACGAAGGTCTGCCCTTGCGTGCGATAGGCTTTCCGCACGACAAACCTTCTATTAGTCAACGCACAATATGTGTATTGGTCCGGTGCTTAACCATGACCAGTAGGTAATACGTATTCAACTCTTTTAGTAATGGTTGCTGAATAACACTTACGCGGGTCTGACTTTAGTACCAGCCCGCGGCTAACACTTATGCGGGAGTACAGTAACTCTGACGTAACCGCGCCGGAGGGTGCATTGCAAGGTCGACGAACTGCGAGTGAGCGCGCAATGGCCCCACTCCCTGCAGCGCCCGTCTGAAGGAATCAGCGCCAGAACGCAAAGAGCACATTCATGGTGACATGTTCCCGAAGAGAAAATTCCAGCCCCGAACCCGGATTTCTACTACGCAACGCCGGACGAGGCCGCGCGTGCGCCTTTCAGTAAGGAAAGGCGCACGAAGTTGCGAAGCACCATGTTTCACAGGAAATCCGGGGTAGGAACGATTCTGAATGTACAGCCGGTCGCCAAACGTGAGTTCAGCCCGGAAGGGACAGGCCCCCCGATCATCCGAGCGCCTGGGCGCCTACGGCCGCATTCAGTTATCTGCTCGTTTTCTCGTCTCACGTCCATGCCCCATTGCCGCGAAGTCACGGATTTGAACTTTTATCCTGTGCTTGGAACTAGAATGGAGGCCTATGCGAAAGATTCGTCTTCTGCTTGTCTGCGCCACCATGCTGGCGTGTCGTGCGTACGCCCAGTCCACGCCGCCCATGCCCGGCATGGAACATCACCATCACTCCGACGCCCCCGATGCGAGCGAGAAGCTGGGCCAGGTATCGTTTCCCACCTCGTGTGCCGCGCGGTCACAGGGACCGATGGAGCGGAGCGTCGCCTTGTTGCATTCTTTCGGCTATACAGAAGCGCAGATGCAGTTCACCGCCATCGCAACGGACGATCCCGCCTGCGCCATGGCTCATTGGGGTATTGCGATGACGCAGTTTCAGGAGCTGTGGGGTGCTCCCAACGTAGCGGGTTTGAAGCTGGGCGCGGCGGAGATGGCCAAGGCGCGCGCCTGGCTGCGGCTCCGGTCGCGATCACACCGCGCGAGCAGGCATACATCGCTGCGCTGAGCGCCTTCTTTGAACCTAAGGACGCGAAGTTTCAGCAGAGAGCCGACGCCTACGAGGGGAAGATGAACGCGCTGCATCGCGACTTTCCCGACGATGTCGAGGCGGCAGCCTTCGACGCTTTGTCGATCCTGGCTTCGGTCGCGCCGGACGACACTTCGCTGACCCATCAGCATGAGGCGCTGGCGATCCTGGTGCCGCTGTACGCGTCTCACCCCGACCATCCCGGGCTGGCGCATTACATCATTCATACCTGCGACACTCCTGCATTGGCTGCAGAAGGCCTTGGGGCCGCGCAGGAGTATGCCAGGATTGCGCCCTCCTCGCCGCATGCGCTGCATATGCCCGGCCACATCTTTGCTCGTCTGGGCATGTGGCCTGAGGACATCGATTCCAACCTGGCGTCGGTAGCAGCCTCGGAGAAGGCCGAAGCTGCAGGGCTGCCTGGCAGCGCACACCAGATGCACGCGGACGAGTTCCTGATCTACGCCTATCTACAGGTGGGTGAGGATGAAAAGGCGAGAGTCCTGACCTATAAGATGCGATCGATCAGCGAGCATATGAGCGCCATGCCGGGAATGGACGACATGAAGGACGATGGACGTTTGTTCGACAATGAGCTGAGAACGATCTACGCCGCTGAGATGCATGATTGGAAGACACTCTCCACCCAGGAGCCGGCGCCGGGATCGAAGGCTTACGAAGCGGCGGTTACTTATTGGGGGCAGGGGATTGCCGCCGGACATTTGCACGATCCGACGCTGGCTGCCGCGGCCACAGCCAATTTTGATAAAGGCCTCGATGCGTTGAAGAAGTCTCCCTACGCAGAGTTCGTCGCCGCGATGGAGATTAAGGGGGACGAGATCGCCGCCTGGAAGGCGTACGCGGACGATCGTCCGGAGGCCGCGGTGGCGGCCATGCAAAAGGCTGCTGACCAACAGGACAAGCTGGGGCAGATGGAAGTGGATATCCCGGCGCGCGAAATGCTGGGCGATCTATTGCTGCTGCAGCACAAGCCCGAAGAAGCCCTGACGGAGTATCGCGTCGCCCTCAAGCTGAGTCCCAATCGGCTGAACGGCTTGCTCAGTGCCGGGGAGGCCGCTGCCAAGGCGAATAAGCCGGACGAAGCGAGATCCTTCTACAAAGCAGCCGCGCAGCAGACCGATTCCGGCGCACACAGCCAGCGCCCGGAGCTTACGCATGCGGTACAGGTCGTCGCCGCTATGTAGGCGACAATTTCCTGGGTCGTTGTTCAAGCCTTCTTTTGGTTGCGGAGTTCTTGCTAGTTCGATCGCAGCAAGACCAGCTTATTGTCTTTGTCCGGTTTGTACATGATGTAGCTTCCGTCGCTTTCGCAGGCCAGGCCTTGCGGAAGATCTCGATCGCCCACTATCAAGAGTTTCGAGGAAATGCTTGCGTCCTGGGGACGCAACTCGAAATAGGAATACGTGTCGCTGGTGAATGGAGAGTTTTCTCTGGCGCTTTGAATGCGGAAATGCCCAACCCATCGATCATTCGACGGAATCATACCGGCGAAGGCAAAACCTGAAGGCGCCTGCAGCGGAACCTCACGGACACCGCCTCCCGAGCTCACATCCAAAACCGGGTCATTGGTGTTCGCGCGCCACACAAGAATGTCCTCGTTGTAGGGTGTGAATATGATCGAACCCATTAGGTTTCTCGTGGCCCTGGCCGCCTCGACAGAACGGTTCGGCGCATCGCCGGCGGCCGGTGTTCTCGATCCAGGCAGGTCAATGTTTCTTGAAATCTGGCCCGAGGAGTTAAGCAGGAGCAACCGCACTGTGGAGTTAAGTTGGTCGTAGCCGGTTACAAGAAATTCGCCCGAAGGGAAGATTGCAAGATGAGAAAGACGATAGGAGGCCGGGAGTTCAACCGACTCCTTATAGCTGCCGTTCCTGTCAAATTCGGCGATGTAGTTGTGGTAACTGCTCCAGGCGATCCCGGCTGGCGATTTACCCGGCCCCGGGGAGCCCGGCGGCTCCTTCGTCCCGCGCACCAGGAAGCCGACTTTCGATTTTGAGGGAAAGAAATCGTAAATGAATATGTCGTGAAGGTCTGAGATCGCCGATGGTAAGTAGGTCTGACTTTCTTTGCCCCGGATGGAGACCACGGTATGTTTGTCCAGATTTTTCGGATCCTGCATATCCAGAAACAGGTAGCCTTCCGTATCGCATTGCGCAGGCCGTGTCGCAGGCGATAAAGCAATGGTGGAATCCGAATCGACGGGGGTGAACTTCAGGGATCGTTCCGGAATGATCTCAGCTTGAGCCGGGACAGCATTGGTTGCCACATTTGGAACTGATGCCGGAGTCTGAGAAAGAGCGGGCACAGCGGTAGCGAGGAGAAGAAACGTCCAACCAAGTCTCAAAACCATGGTAGTCTACCTCCGCTAATATGACGGGTTTGCGATTCCATCCGCTCACTTATCAGGGTGATTTTTAATGACGCTTGGCACCCGCTTCATTGACATTGTAAGGCTATCGTGACTATTCTCGTGCTCATTAAGAGCGCCGGTTACTCGCTGCTTGAGCGTTAGGCAGCCTATGTATAGGAGGTAGGAACTTATGCGAAAGTTTCTCTGGTTCGCAGCCTGCTGCATATTGATTGCGCCTCCACCGGTTTTCGGTCAGAATTCCAGCAAAGATCAGGATTCTGGCAAAGACGGATGGGGACCCTGGCGATACACCTGGCATGACCAAAAATTGTGGTCGGGGGTTCCATTTTGCTCGAAGTGCATCGCGAACTCCGGCGGCGACTCCAAATGGGAATACCAGTTCCGAAGCCGATATGGCCAGACTATGGATGTCAGCGAACTGGTAGAACACGGCGTGGATGGCGCAACCGCCAACGAGTTCCGGCCCGAAGCGATAGCGCTCAAGGGGGATGCGCTGAGTCCGGTATTCGAGACTGTGTTGCACGGCACATGCGAAAAACTTCGCGACCTGAAGATCGAGCTGAAGATCGAGGTCATGTGTGTCGAGGAACACGATCGTCTTGGGGAGGGAAACGATCCCTGCTTCCAGGATGCGCGTGCCGCTCGAATTCAAGCGGATTCCTGACAATCCTCGATATCAATGACAGCGTGGGCTGCGGCGCTCTCCGCGGGTTATTTGGAGGAAGGCGCTGTTTCGGGCGCCTTCTGGGGCGGAGGTTGAATTCCCTGTGCCTTGAGTGCCCGATCGATCGCCGGCCACAACTCCGAAACCCGCGGCGCGCCGCTGGGAAGCCGCTCTCCATCCACAAACACCTGGGGCGTCCCGCTCACTCCCAGCGAAGTGCCGAGCTTGAGCGATTGGTTCACCAACGACTCGTCCTGTTTGCTGAGGCACATCGCAAGTTCGGTCTGGTTCACTTTGTTCTGCGTGCCCATCGTTCGGGCGATATTGTCGAGGGCCAGGAACGACTTGGCGGCGTCAGGCTGAGCGCCGCTGATGTCTTGTCCATGACTGTGCACGTAATCGACATAGGTCCAATAGGCTGAGTCATTGAGACTGGCCAGGCAGTTGGCATCGACTGCCGCGCGCATGGCCCAGGGATGACCTTTGAGCGGGTAATCCTTGTAAACGATCTTGATGTAGCCCTGGTAGCGGCTGAGGGTTTGGGGCAGGATTTCGTTGTTGAGCACTCCGCAATAGGGGCACTGGAGATCGTCGAAGTTGATGATTTCCACCTTGGCGGCAGGGGTTCCGCGGACCGGTCGCTTGTCTACATCAATCGAGAGGGCCGGGTTGGTGTTGAGGTTGAACTTCTGAACCCGTTCGAGCGAGCTGCCATCCTTGGAGATAAGAAAGTTAACTGTGATCTTTTTGTCTTCGTGGGTGAAAGTAACCGGCAGGTTGTCGTAGTCCGTGGTATCGCTTTTAGTCTTCTCTCCCAACGTCATGTCGTACTCAGGCGGCACAGAAAACTGGGAGCGGATGAGCACTTCGATCCGGCGATCGAGAGAAGGAGTTGTGGGAGCCGTGGCACTAGCGGACGCCGGCACCTGGGCACGTCCCGCGGAGACGGTAATCAATATCAGGCACGACACAAACAGACGAATGATTGCTGAACCTTCCATCGCTCCACCTTCCCAACCTTTGCAACCCATTATCTCAAGAGGGAAACAAAGTCGCCTTCGGGAGCCGACAAGAACTCATCACCGATCATTCACACGCCAAGTTCGCGGGCGGCTAACTCCGTGCCTTCGACCCTTGCCTGGATCTTGCTGAATGCGATGTCGCGGGCCGTGGACGTGTCGTCCGCGAAAGGAGCGAATCCACAGTCATCCGTAGTTCCCAGTTGCTGGATGGGTAGAAGGGAAGCTGCTTCAAGAACGCGGTCCCGTACCTGGGCGGCCGTCTCGACCACCGGATGAATAGGGTCGATCACACCGATAAAAACCAGGTGACTCGGTCCCAGTAGGCCGGCGACGATGCGCAGGATGCGCTTCCGATCCGGCTCGCTGGCCATCTGCAGATAAAAGCGGCCTACGTTCAACTGAAAGAGATCGGGCAGCAGCGCCGCGTAATCGATATCCGCGCTGTGCGTCGAGTCATGATCGCCTCCAGGGCAGACATGCACACCGATGCGCACCCGCTCCTCAGGTCTAAAGCGGTCGAGAACCTGGTTGTTGAGGGCAACGAAGCTGCGCAACAGATTGCCGGAGGGATCGAGCTTAAGTGACAGCCGGGCTTCGGTGAAGTCTACCTGGACATTGGCTGCGCCCGCATCGAGGGCACCTCGAATATCAGCCTCGGCTTCGTCGATAAGGTTGGCCAGGAATGCCTCGCGCGGATAGCCCGCTATACCCGTCGAAGGATAGAGCAGGCTCAAGGCGGAGGCGGAGATAACCGCCTGTTTCACCGGCAATTGAGTATAACTACGGGCCGCTGCGAGGTAGCTGGCAGCGTGAACGCCGTAGCGGAAGGGAGAGCTGGTCAAGCAGGGTAACTGGCGCACATGTCCATCCGCAAAGGGTATCGTCACTCCGTCGGGAGCGAGATTGGTGAGTCCGGAAAGGGGATAGGTAGCGAAGCTGGGCTTGGTTTGTTCGCCATCGGTGATGACCGGCGATCCAGTCTTCTCAAACCGCTCGATGGTGTCGCGAAGCGCCGTGGCGTATTCGTCATCGAGCAAAGATCGACTTAAGTTTCCGGCCTGAAACTCGGCTATGGCCTGAATCAGCGTAGCCGGACGGGGGATGCTGCCAATAGGTTCGGTTAAGATCGCCATGCCGGGGAGTGTACCGTGCGGAAGGGTTGCAGGCATCCACCAAAAGGTTGACCTCGGCCGGATGATCCGGCTGGGACGCTAGAATGGGGAGCATGTCCAACCGGCAAAACTTCGCAGAGGCGCTGGAGTGCTTCGTAGACCCGAGCAGACGACGTGAGTATTTCCGTCTCTATTCGGACGACATCGTTTTGCACGGATATCAGGGTGTTGAACCCGGGCTGGAAAGCGTGAAGAGGTTCTACAACAGTTTCTGGGCAATATTCCCAGACTCACGTGTGACAGTGCAAGAATTGATAGAGCAGGGCGACACTCTTGTCGCCCGCTATGTCATTACAGGAACACTGCATCAGGCGTTTATGGGTGTTGCCGCTGCTGGACAGCGGATTGAGCTTCCGGGCATCAGCATCTTGCGCTTCAAAGGAGGTCAATGTTTTGAGCGGTGGGCTTGCTCAGACTCCCTGTTGCTGTTGAGTCAAATCGGGGCGCCTATTCCTCATTAGAGCTCTCCAAATTAGCGAGAAAGTCAGCTTGTTGGACCAGTTATTCAGCTGATTCCATTAAGGAGCGTTTGGTCAACATCAAATCAGGTTGCCTGTTTTGGACGCACTGAAAACTAAGCATTAACCGCAGGTCCCTCCGCTACGCTGCGCTCTGTCGAAAACATTTCCAGGAATGGTCCGCGGAACTGCAGATCCCTCGGCTTCGCTCGGGATGACAAAGGGTAGGGCGAAGCTTCCATGGAGAGCGGTTGCTGGACAGAAGGCGTTTTTCATCACCTTGGGTGGGCCAAAAGGCCCATGATTCTCCGGTCGGGATGACAATTCATTTTGAAGTCGATGATTTCTCGAGATAGCTCCCGTTTTGCAACAAAATTGTCATCCCGACCGGAGCGCAGCGTAGGGACCTCCGGTTAATGCGATTTGTGTGCCTGAGCCACGACTAATCCCGATTCGTCCCTTTGGTTAAAAGCCTTCAATCATTTTCCTGTTGCACCCGCATCGAACCAGTAACTCGTACGCGCCGTGACGCGTAGAGTTTGCTGTCCGGCTATGCGAATCGCCAGGGTGTGGAACCCAGGCTCATGCGCGATGGGCTGGAAGCTCAGCAGATACCGGTTGTGAATATCGTCCGCGATCACCGACCATTGCTGTTCAAAATCCGGCTGATCGCGAAACTTCAGCTGTTCGCCACCGGATAGCGTTGCGATCGTCTCCGCAGTATTGGTTTCCATAGCCTTCAAGGCCTGGCCAAGAGGCGTCGATAAGTCGACCGCCCTATGCTGGCGGTCTGCGGATACAGGCTGTTTCCGGTGAGGAGTGGCCGCTTGGGTCTTCGACCGGAATTGCGGCGCCGCTTTGCGCGGCAAAAACGTAAGGCAGTAAACAGAAGTGCTGCTTTCCCCCAAATGCCGCACCACTTCTTCCGCAGACGTCGTGCTCCCGTCATCCCTAGATTGACTGAGCAGAAGGACGATGCGTCGAAAATTCCCCGGCTCCTGTTGAAACAGGCCGATCACATAATTGATCGCGTCGAGAACTGCTGCGCCGTCGTCGCCAGCGATGGGATGGGTCAAGGCATAAGTCACGCCATCGGATCTGGGAGGGAAGCTCCAGGTTGCCCTGATTTTGCTATCAAAAGTCACCAGCATGATCTCGTGCACGGAATCGCCGATGATGGAATCCACCAACGTTGGGAGGATGCGGTAGGTCTCAAACTGAGCACGAGCCTGGCCACCCGTCTGCATCAGGATCACTACCGCAATCGGCTGTTTCTCGGTTCGTTCCAGCGTCAACTTTTGCGGTGCCCCGTCATCGAAGACGTGGAAGCGATCCGCATCCAGGTCTTTCACCAACTCCCCTGTAGGAAGTCGAACCAACGCCGGGACGGCCACCAAGGTTGAGGCGGACCTGAGGGTCGGGACGGCGGATTCCTGTGCTAAGCCCGCATAGGCCAACAGAAACAATGCTGTCAGCATGGCTGATCGCGGCAAAATTCTCTCCGGTGATACTCGAGCCATTTTACCCCTTGACAGTCTAGGAGAGTTTACGGCAGTCTCTCCTAGAGGGCCAAGGAGAGCTGCAAAGATGGCAAAGCAAGTCGACCTCATGCAGGGAACGCTGGAGATGCTGATCCTTAAGGCAGTGTCGCTGGGCAAGCTGCACGGCTATGGAGTCCTGCTGCGCATTCAACAGTTCAGCGATGAGCAGTTAGTTATCCAGCAAGGGTCGCTCTACCCGGCACTCTATCGCCTGGAGCATGAAGGCGCTATCAAAAGCGAGTGGGGCGAAAGCGAAAATAATCGCCGTGCCAAGTACTACAGCCTCACGGCCGCGGGCCGCAAGCAGCTCGCGGATGAAACAGAGAAGTGGAACCGGATGGCCGGCATCATCGGCACCATCCTGCGCCTCACAACGGCGGAGAATAAGCCATGAAGTCTCCCTGGTCACGATTCAAATCCTGGACGCGGTCCGTGTTGGGGCGGAAGCGTCTCGAAGCCGACATGGAGTCGGAAGTTCGCTTCCATCTGGAGGCGCGCGCGGCAGACCTGGTACGGGCAGGCCTGAGCCCGAGCGACGCCATGCGCCAGGCGCGGCTGGAATTCGGGACGGTCGCGGCCCACAAAGACGCGATGCGGAGCTCACTGGGTTTGCGCTGGTGGGACGAGTTTTGGGAAGACCTGCGCTACGGGATAAGAATCCTGCGCAAGAGCCCTGGCTTTACTTCGATTGCCGTAGCCTCCCTCGCCCTCGCCATCGGCGCCAATACCACCATCTTTTCCGTCGCCAACGAGATGTTGTTTGAGCACCTCGGAGTACCCCATCCCGAGCAACTGAGATTGCTGACCATGAGCGGGGATCCGAAGGTCCCGATCCACATGATCTGGGGTGATAGCCCGGAGGAGCTCCCCGACCCCAAACACCAGAACCAGATGGTGCGATTCAAAATATTTACTTATCCGATCTATCAGCAGATCCGCGCCAACAATCAGGTGCTCGAAGACCTCTTCGCTTTCAAGAGCCTGGGCCGGGTGAACGTAACCGTCGATAGCGTAGCGGAAGCTGCGAATGCTCAACTCGTCTCCGGCAACTTCTATCAGCAAATGCAAGTGAAGCCGGTTCTGGGCCGGATGATCCTTCCCTCGGATGATGGAGCACCCGGTACCGGTACGGTAGCCATGATCAGCGATGGCTTCTGGAGCCGGGCCTTCGGCCGCTCGTCCGCGGTTCTCGGCAAAGTGATCGACGTCGATATGACGCCCGTGACCATCGTCGGCGTAAACCCCAGTAGCTTCACCGGGGCGGAGAGCGTCCAGCAATCGCCCGATCTCTTCCTGCCGCTTTCGACCATGCCGTTATTTCGCGCGCCCTTTGGCCAGTCGGGGCCGGTCCTGGCCAGCACCGACCTTTACTGGCTGCAAGTGATGGCTCGTGTCCGTCCCGGTGTATCTGCCGAGCAGGCGCGAGCCTCGCTCGATGTAGCCCTGGGTGCCGCTGTACGGGCCACTACGACCATCAAGAAGGGCGAGACGCTGCCGCACATCATGATCGACGATGGCAGCAGAGGGCTGAATTTCGCCGCGGGCCAATATGCCAGGCCGCTGTATGTGTTGCTGGCCATGGTCGGCGCGGTACTGCTGATGGCGTGTGCGAATATGGCCAGCCTGATGCTGGCGCGCGCGTCGGCGAGACAGCGGGAGATGAGTGTGAGGCTCGCGCTTGGCGCCGGCCGCTCGCGGGTCCTGTGCCAGGTGTTGACCGAAAGCCTGCTGCTCTCTTTCATGGGTGGCGTGTTCGGGCTTGTCCTGGGCTATTTGTGCCGGAGGGCACTGCCGCGCCTGGTGGCCAACGGTTGGGATTATTCCGATATAAACGTCCCTTTCAACTGGAAGGTATTTGCCTTCACCGCAACCATCACCATTGGTACCGGAATCATGTTCGGCATTTTGCCCGCCTGGGCGGCAACGCGCGCCGAAATAGGTGCTGCGCTCAAGCAGGGCGCACAGACTGCGACCCGCCGCCGGCACGCCTGGAGTGGGAAGGCAATCGTTGCCTTTCAGATCGCAGTATCTACCGTGCTGGTTATGGCGGCGTGGCTCTTTCTACGAACACTCGTCAACCTCAATAGAATCGATCCCAGCTTTGCTGTCGATCATCTCGTCCTCTTCGAGATAGACGCGCCCAGCCTGCGCTATCCGGCCCCCAAAGACGTAGCCTTGCACGCGCGGCTGGAAGAGACATTGCGCTCGGTACCCGGGGTCGAGGGAGTGAGCACATCGGATGTTCCTCTGCTGGTGGGCATGCAGATGAACTCAGGCTTCCATGTCGAGGGCACGCCTGAACTCTCTCCGGCAGAGATGAGCAATCTCCCATACGCGGCGGACGTCGGAACAGATTTTATTTCCGTCATGAAGATTCCCATGGTTGCCGGCAGGGCTTTCACCAGCCAGGATACCGAGACCTCTCCCAAGGTGGCGATCATCAATCAAGCGCTCGCAGACCTCTTCTTCCCCCATCAGAATCCCGTGGGTAAACGCTTCAGCCCGGGACCGAAAGAGAAGGGTCGTGTCTGGATAGAGATTGTCGGCGTCTGTGCCAATACTCGTTACGACTCACTGCGATCGAATTCTCCTCCACTGCATTTTGGTCTCTATCGTCAGCAGTCGGAAGGGGGTGGTCTGACCTACATCATTCGCACACCCATGAAAGCGGAGGCGATTGTCCCCTCCCTACGCGCGGCAGTGCAGCGCATTGATCGTGATCTGCCGCTGTTGGATATCCGCACCCAGCGGCAGCAGATTGATGCCGACCTGCAGCAGGAGCGAACATTTGCCAGCCTAAGCTCGGGCTTTGGTTTGCTTGCGCTCATGCTGGCTTGCGTCGGCATCTACGGCGTCATGGCGTACACGGTTGCCCAGAGGACCAATGAAATCGGCATTCGTCTGGCCTTGGGCGCGAGGCGTGGGCAGGTGCGCGGGATGGTGCTGCGCGAGTCCGGTTGGCTCGCATTAGCCGGGGTCGCCGCCGGAATCTCGGTTGCATTAGGACTGGGACGTTTGGTCGCGTCGCTGCTTTATGGAGTAAAGCCGGCCGACCCGTTATCCGTGCTGGGCGCGTCCCTCTTGTTGCTGGCGGTAGCTCTCAGCTCGGGATGGATCCCGGCGCGCCGCGCCTCCCGCCTGGAACCGATGGATGCCCTGCGTCACGAGTGACCCAACCGTCAATTTTCGATCGGCTTTTCTTCGATGTGATCGATCACCAAAACAGACACGGGACGCTTCTGCTTCTCCAGCTTCAGTCCGAGCTGCTTGCTGACCGCATCAATCAAGCTAAGGGCCCCATTGGGGTCCGCTGTGGCTGACTTGCCCTCGTCCCCGCCACCCATAGTCAGATCGGCTGAGCTAAAGCTCAGAGTAAAGTCCCAGGAACCTTTGATGCCCGTGGCATCCAGGACGGGACTATAGATATACCCCGGCGCCACTCTCTGTAGCTCGTCTCCGATCTCCGCCATGGTCATGTTCTGGCACGAAACCAGCCGGTTGAGCACCGGGTTCGCGATTCTTGGATCCTTTCCGTCGGGGCCTGGACCCTCCTTGCATCGCGTACGGCTCAGCGGATCCGCCTTTCTGAGTTTCGGGCTCACCGCAATCAAGGTATATGCGGAGATGGGCCGGTCTTCCATGTGGGCTTTCATTTTGAAGCGATCCGCCAGCAACGCTTGTAACATCGGTCGCAACTCTTCAATGTCGAACCCGGGAGCGTTGGGAGCAGTGGCCGCTGGAGCATCATTCACCACCTTCGCGAGGATGTCGAAGTGGTCCGTATCCAGCCATTTGGGCGCGCCCACCAGCATCTCCTTGTCGTTCGGGTTCAGATCCCAGGCAAAGGTAATCAGGAACCTGAGCAGACTGTTCTGCAATTTGAC
The DNA here is from genome assembly GCA_963840675.1 of uncultured Acidobacteriaceae bacterium. Classification (GTDB taxonomy): domain Bacteria; phylum Acidobacteriota; class Terriglobia; order Terriglobales; family Acidobacteriaceae; genus PALSA-350. The sequence continues at coordinate 108,738 of CAWJAB010000012.1, read as the reverse complement.
CTGGCCGCCGCTGATGTCGCCGCGAAACTCCTCGTCCGATTTGCTGGGTTTAATCACCGCGACATCAAACTGGGGCGGAGGCGGCGTAGGAAGAATTTTTTCCAGGCCGGGCAGATTGGCCGTCGGCTTCTGGTTCACGCTGTCGACAATGAGCACGGGCCGGGGGGCCGTTTGCTGTTCCAGCTTCAGCCCGAGCTCTTTGTCGACAGCGTCGAAGATGGAGATGCCGTCGGCGCCGGCTTTTTGCAGCAAGCCTCGCGGTGTCCACTTGATCTCGAAGTCATAGGTTCCTTTCAAGCCGGTGGAATCCACCGCTGGGTAGTTCAAATACCCTCCCGCCCAATCTCCGAGATTCCTGGCAAGTTCCTCCATGGTGGAGTGGTGACAGGAGATTACAATTTGTCGAATCGCGTCCGGCGCGGGTTTCTGGGGCGGCTCCTGGTCTTTGCAATCGGCCTCGCCCGAACCATCCGACTCCTTCAGCTTTACCTTGCCTTTGGGGGCGGTGAGCAGGAAGGCGGGCAGAGGCTTGTCGCCCTTATGCACCACCAGCTTGAATCGATCTGCTAAGAGCGACTGAAGCATCAGCTTTACGGTTGCCGGCCGGGTTGTGGCCGGGGTTTTGGCGATAATGTCGAACCGGTCCATTTCCAGCCAGGTGGGCCCTCCCTGCACGTAGCTCTGGTCCAATCCGTAGGCGGTGGCGATCAGGTCCACCATGGTGGCCTGCCGCACGATGTACCGGTCGCTGCCAAAGAAGTTGGCATCAAAGTCTGGAAACGTGCGTTGAGGGCTGGTGTGGACATCCGCCGCCTCAAATGCGGGAGGCGCATTCGCCGACTGGGCGAGCGCGGCGCCGCAGAGAAGGGCGATGAGGATCATTCCTGCGAACGCTCGCACCATCCGTTTCACCTCTCTCGCAATTTACACTAACTGCGAGGCCCGCTGATGAAGCGCCGCGTTCTTCTGGAGCTTGCCTGTTTGGCTGTCGCAATGTATGCAGCGCTGGCCCTTGGCCAAGCCGCACCTGGGCAAACTTCCGTCTTCACCACGCAGGCTCCTCTGGTCGTTGTCCCCGCGCTTGTCCGCACCAAAGCCGGTGATCTCTTGTTTACTCTTACCGCCAATGACTTTGAGCTCACCGATGATGGGGTCCCACAAAAACTGACGCTTGAGGAAGATACAGGCAGCGAGCCTCTTGCCCTGGTCGTGGTCGTGGAGACCGGCGGCGCCGGGGCCCGCGAGCTCGAGAAGCTCGGGCACCTGGGACCGATGCTTACATCGGTGGTGGGCGGCGTGCCCCACAAAATTGCTGTGGTCGCCTTTGACAGCCGGCCGTCGCTGGTCGAGAACTTTACCACGCACCTCGACGCAGCCGCGAGCGCCATCGTTGCCCTCAAGCAGGGCGATAACGATGCAGCGATTCTTGACAGCCTGGGTTTCGCGGTTAACCTGCTGCGCGATCAGCCACCCGAATACCGGCGCGCCATCCTGCTGGTCAGCGAAACCCTCGACCGCAGCAGCAGCCTGACCCTGGAAGAAGCGGTGCGCGCGCTGAGCGACACCAACACGGCCATTTACAGCATCGGCTTTTCAACGGCAAAGTCTGAGGCCACGCACTATGCTTACCACGAGCTGCCTATACAACCGGGCTGGGTCTTTGCGAATAAGTACCCGAATCCGCCCCATGGGTGCATGGGCAAGGATCCTGAGCCTGATCCCGATGGCACTCACCATAAGCTTGCGCAGGCCTACGACTGCCTCGGCCAGCTTGCCCCTCCGCTCGGTCTGGCTAAAACTGCGGCCATCGCGGCCACGGACGGTTTGCGCCGCAATGTTCCTGAGACGGTTGCTCACCTTACCGGGGGTGAATACTTTAAGCTCACTGACGAGAAGAGCCTTGATCGCAGTCTGCTAACAATTGCGAACCACGTGCCCAACCGCTATGTGTTGAGCTTCCAGCCGCAAGCGCCGCATCCCGGCTTTCACGTAATTGCGTTGCGCGCGCCGGGTTATGCAGATCTTGAATTAACAGCCAGAAAGAGCTATTGGGCTAGCGCACCCCACTAAGATTATTCGCCCAGGTTGAAGACGACGTTGATCGTGGTTTCTACTTCGATGGGCTCTCCGTTGAGGAGATAAGGTTTGTAGCGCCAGGAACGGACCGCATCCACGGCTGCCTGCTGCAACATAGGGGGACCGCTGACGACCCTGATGTTCTCGATCAAACCAGTGGTGGAGATCGTTGCTTGCAGCACTACCACGCCCTGGATGCGGGCCGCCTTAGCAATTGCGGGGTATTGGGGCATAGTCTTTTCAAGCAAATTCCCGGCCATCACCCCGGACGAGATAGACACTGTCTTTGGAGGCGCGGGTCTGACGACGATGGCAGGGCCGGTGCCGGTGCTACCAATTACGCTGCTTAAGCCGGCCGGTGGACCGCTGCTGAGGCCTTCCACGACACCTTCCATCGATGGTGGGTTCGACGATTCCTGCACAACCTTAATCGCTTTCGGGATTCTGCTCGGCGCCAGTAACTCCGTGTTAATCATTTCAGACTTGAGGTGAGCCTTAGGCATCGCCGGAGGTGGCGTTGGTGCTGGCGGTGCTACCATAAGTGCGGCCATCATCTGTTTAGGTAACGCCTCAGGATGTAAGAGTGGCCAGACGATCAGTGCGATCAATACTCCGCCATTCAATAGCAAGGTGAAGAATTGACCAGTACTTGCTGGTGGCTTTGATCTGGTTACCGGACTCCATCAAAGAATCTTCAAACATCGACTTACTCCCACAGAGCCGAAGTTACACTTACTTAGACACCGCACCAGATATTTTGATCCAGCTTGGATTTCGCCGGCCGCGAGAGTAATATCCTCGGCAAATGAAAACGGAGGGTTTTCATGTCCGATACCGTCGCCAACGTCGAGGCATCCGCGCCGCTGAATCAATGGGAGCGGGTGGTCGATATCTTCATTGCTCCCTCGAAGACCTTCAACGACATTCTGAGAAGCTCGAACTGGTGGCTGCCCTGGCTGCTGGGAGTTCTGGTAACCCTGGGCTTTGGCTTGGCTATTCAGCAGAAGGTCGGATGGGACAAGACCTACGGCACTATTCTCCTGCAGAGCTCGCAGGCGGAGCAGGACAGAGTGTCGCAGCTTCCACCGGATCAGCAGGTAAGACAGAAAGCGATTGGAGCGGCGTTCGTGAAATACATTTTCTGGACTACGCCGGTTCTGGGGCTGCTTTTTGCGACTATCGCGGCGGGCGTGTTGCTCGCGACCCTCAATTTCGGGCTGGGTGGCCATGCGAAATTCGGTCAACTGTTCGCTGTGTGGATGTACGGAACCCTGCCGTTCGTGATTCAGGGGATTCTCGGCGTCATTACACTTTTTGTCGGGCTGGACCCCGATTCATTCAATTTAAAGAACCCGGTCGGCACGAATATCGGATATTATCTACCCCTTGATTCGCCGAAGTGGCTCCTTGCTTTCGCCACCTCCATCGACGTTCTGACCATTTGGGTGCTGATTCTGTTAACCATCGGATGTGCCACTGTAGCAAGAACGAAGCGAAGTACGGCAGCAGTGGCGGTGTGGGGCTGGTGGATGCTGATCACATTAGTGAAGGTTGGTGCAGCGGCGATTTTTTAACTTTGGACCCATTGAAAACTAAGGTTCAACCCGCAGGTCCCTACGCTTCGCTCCGGTCGGGATGACAATTCATTTTGAAATCGATGATTTGCCGTGACAGCTCCCATATTTGCAACAAAATTGTCATCCCGACCGGAGCGCAGCGTAGTGGAGCGACCTGCGGTTGAAGCGATTTGTGCGCACCTAATCAGGGGAGTCCCAATTCGTCCTTTTGGCTGAAGGCCTAATTTCGGGCCAAAGTTTCCTCGGAATTGACGAGCCTGGCCCCTCTTCTGTACCCTCTTGTCAATCACTGAGGGGACGAACCTGTGACGCGATCCGATGAACTACTGCAGGGTACGCTCGACCTTCTCATCCTGAAGGTTCTCTCTCTTGAGCCAATGCATGGCTGGGCCATCGCGCAGCGTATTCGCCAGCTCTCTGCTGATGTTCTGCGCGTCAATCAAGGCGCTCTTTATCCAGCCCTTCACCGGCTGGAGCACCAGGCGTGGATTGAAGCTTCCTGGGGGGAATCTGAAAACAACCGGCGCGCGAAATACTACGCTCTGTCAAAAGCGGGAATTAAACGTCTGGGCACGGAAGAGGAATCATGGGATCGCCTCTCAACTGCCGTGCAAAGCGTGCTGAAGCTGTGTGAGTGAGTCTCGGATGCGTTTTCTTCAAAGTCTGCTTCGACGCTGGCGGTCCATACGCGCAAAGGATACGAGCAACCTCGCGCTCCGTGAAGAACTGCACTTCCACCTGGAGCGGGAGACAGAAGAGAACATCGCCCGCGGAATGTCTCCCGAGCAGGCACGAAATGCCGCCAGGGCCAGCTTCGGCAGCCTCACCGCAGGCCACCGAGGAAACCTACGCCGCGCGAGGAGTGGCCTGGATCGACGATCTAACGCAAGATCTTCACTACGGACTACGCTCGCTGCGGCGTGACCTGGCAGCAACCCTCACTATCGTACTGCTCCTTTCCTTCGGGCTCAGTGCGGCGACGCTGCTGTTCACCGCATTGGATCGATGGGTGCTCCGTCCGCTCAATGTTGCTCATCCCGAGACCCTGGTACGGGCAGCGATCAAGTGCCCTTCGATCGTCACCCGCACCAGCTTCTCCTACGAGCACTATCTGTCAATCCGGCACATGAGCAGCTTGCACGATCTTGCCGCCGTGGCAGACTTCGACACCACTATCACCACCGGCGGCGCTTCGGAGTTGGCCATTGCCAACATGGTCTCCGGTAACTACTTCCAGGTCCTCGGAGTTGCTCCGCAACTAGGCCGGGTGCTTGGGCCGGCGGATGAGCAACCCGCAGGCCCGGCGGTCGTGATCAGCCATCAATTGTGGATCAACCGATTCGGCGGATCGCCCTCGGTTGTAGGATCACCCATCTCTTTGCAAGGTCAGCCCTTCGTGATTGCCGGCGTCATGCCACGAGGTTTCCTTGGGACTTCTCTCGACTCGAGTCCCGATCTTTGGTTGCCGTTCTCTGCCCAGCCGCTGCTCTCAAAAACGCCGCTTAGCGACCCGCAGTCCGACCGCTATTTTGGACTGATCGCTCGTCTGCCGGCCGGCGTGTCGATAGCTCATGCCGAGGCAGAGCTGGACGCAGCGTACCAGGCGCAAGAGGCTGCGGAGAAGCAGGTGAATTCAGGGCAGGCGATCCTGGAGCCGATTGAGCAAGGCTCCTTTGCGCAACGCGATTCATTTCGATCGGCCTTGTCTTTGCTCTCGTGGGGATTAGCCGCATTCCTGGGGATGATCTGTGCCAACGTCGCGGGCTTGCTGCTGGCCCTGGCCATGCGGCACGAACGAGACACAGCACTGCGAGCAGCGCTGGGCGCCAGCCGAGCGCACCTGGTCAGGCGCGCACTGACCGAATCGCTCAGCCTGGGTCTGGCCGGGGCTGCTGGAGGCCTATTGCTTTCATATGCCTTCGCGCCATTGCTGCAAAAGCTATTGCCTGTTGGCCTCGCGCCCGTGTCGCTTACTCCCGGCTTCGCTACCTGCTGCCTCGCGGTCGCCTTGGCGCTGGGTGTCAGTCTTATCTTCGGTGCTCTCCCGGCATGGGTGGGCTCAGGCGTCGCACCGGAGCAGGCCCTTCGCCGCGGCGCTTCCACCAGGCGCGCCGGCCTTCTCAGCAGAAGCCTGCTTATGCTGCAAATCAGCCTGACATTTGTGCTTCTTGTTGCCGGCGGCCTGCTGATACATACCTACTATGCGCTGCGTAATACCAGTCCCGGTTTTGATGTAGGTCATCTCGTCGAATTTACCCTAAACGGTCAAGTCGCCGGAACCGCCGACAAGCTTTCGCCCACGCTGCCCTTTCAGCTGGAAGAGCAGGTACGAAATATCTCCGGAGTTCGCGGGGCAAGCCTTTCGAGTGGCGCCCTCATGAGAAGGATTGGCCTAAAAACATCGGTGGCGATTCCCGGCCAGAGAATCGCCAAACAGTCCTTCCTTAACACCACGATGAATCGAGTATCGCGTTCGTATTTTGATACGCTCCGAATTCCGATCCTGGCCGGCCACGTTTTCGACCCCCAGCAGGAAGCCAAACCAGGCACATCGCCGATCCCGGTGGTGGTGAACGAAGCCTTTGCCCGAAGCATTTTTCACGACCAGAACCCAATGGGCAAGAGCTTTGGCAATGCTCCCCCGGGCCAAGTCGCGACCGCCAAGTATGTTGTGGTCGGCATTGCCGGCGATTCGAAATATCGCTCCCTCAGGGAAGAGCTGTTGCCCATTTTCTACGCGCCCCTGCTCCCCAGCCCCGATGGGTCGTTCGTGTACCTGTTGTACGTAAGCACCCAGGCTTCTCCGGCCGCGATCATCGGCGCGGTCAAGCGAGCCCAGTCCGATCTGGATCCGCGACTCCCATTCTTCGATGTGGTCACGATGCGCGATCGAGTTACTCAATCACTGTGGCAGGAGCGGCTGCTGGCGACCCTCTCCCTATTGTTCGCCTTGATTGCTGTATTCATGGCAGTCGTAGGATTACATGGGCTGCTCTCGTACGACACCACCCAACGAACACGTGAGTTTGGCATCCGCGCGGCCGTTGGAGCACAAAAGCTCGATGTGGCCGAACTGCTTGTGCATGATTTGCTTCGCATCGTAGTCCCTGGTCTGGCGGCAGGCGTTTTGGTCTGCCTGCTAGCCTCGCGCCTGATTGGATCCGTCCTTTACGGAGTCCGCCCCCTTGATCCCGCATCGTTCGCCGCCGCCCTGGCGATCGTCGCCTGTACGGTGGCAGTCGCGGGATGGCAGCCGCTGCAGCGTGCGATGGGTGTCGATCCAGCCATCGTCTTGCGAGAAGAAGTATGAGTGGATGGCGTTTTCTGCATAGCGTGCTGCGACGCTGGCAGTCGCTGCGCGAAAGGGAAGCGGCCAATGTCGCGCTGCGTGAAGAACTGCAATTTCACCTGGAGCGCGAAACGGAGGAGAAAATTGCCCGCGGAATGGCTCCCGAGCAGGCACTAAGAGCGGCCAGGGCCGCGTTCGGCAGTGTTACCGAGGCTACCGAACAGAGTTACTCCGCGCGAGGACTCGCCTGGCTCGACGATCTAAAACAGGATCTTCGCTACGGACTGCGCACGCTGCGCAAGGATCTTTCCTTTTCTCTGGTGACCGTGCTGACGCTCGCCCTGGGAATCGGAGCGTGTACCGCGATCTTCAGCCTGGTGAACGCCGTGCTTCTGCGTTCCTTGCCCTATGGCAATTCGGAAAGGCTGGTCCTGCTGTTCACGCCCAACCCGCGCTTCGATCTGCCTAGGGAGGTCTTTGGACCGAGCAATGCGGATTTCCTCGACCTGAAAAAGCAGAGCCATTCCTTTGCTGCGATGACGCTCTTCGACCAGGCGATCTACAACCTCGCAGCAGATAATGATGTGGCCCGCGTGAGTGCGGCAAAGGTCGACTCCGACTTCTTCACCACACTTGAGGCGTCTCCCGAGGCCGGCCGAACCATCGGCACACAAGACGAGCAACCAGGGAAGGATCGTGTCGTCGTCATCAGCCATGCGCTGCGGCAGGAGATGTTCGCCGGCAGCAGCCATGTCCTGGGCCGTACGCTCCAGCTCGACGGTACACCTTACCAAATCATCGGCGTCATGCCGCCGGAGTTTGGCTTTCCTCACCAGAGCGATCTGGCCTATGGGAACGGACGTATTGAAACCACGCAGCTATGGTTGCCTTCTTCGCTAACGCCGGCGCAGCAGGCGGATCGGGATGAGTCCAGCTCCTTTGCCATTGCGCGCCTCAAGCCACGCGTCACGTTGCGCGAGGCGCAGGCCGAGACCAGCACCCTGGTGTCGCGCTTCGACCGGCTGCATCGGGCGGTCCAGCGAGGGAACACTGCGTTTCTGAAACCGTTCCGCGATTCCGCGCTTGGGCCGGTGCGGCCGCTGATGTGGCTGCTGATGGGGTCGGTGGCTTTTGTCTTGTTGATTGCCTGCGGCAATGCGGCGAACCTGCTTCTGTCGCGCGCTGCCCGGCGCAGCCATGAATTGGGCATGCGGGCAACGCTGGGCGCGGGGCGGGGCCGGCTTTTCCGGCAGATGTTGACCGAATCGCTGATGCTGAGCCTAGCTGCCGGAACGTTGGGCATCGGGCTTGCGTTCTTGTTTCTGCACGCACTCCTCAAGCTGGACCCGGGGAACATTCCCCGCCTGCAGGAGTCAACGCTAGATCCCGGTGTCATGGCCTTCGCGATTGTTGTCTCCTTGCTGACCAGCGTTCTCTTCAGCACCCTGCCCGCACTCTCGGCCTCACGTGTCCAGGTGGCAGAGTTCCTGAAAAGCGCAGGGATGCGTGGCGTGATGGGCGCCCGCGGACGATTGAGAGGCGGACTGGTGATAGCCCAGGTCGCGCTCGTCGTCGTGCTGCTCACCGGCACGGGTTTGCTCTTGCGCAGCTACGAGAAGGTGCTCTCCGTGCCAACCGGCTTCTCGAGCTCAACGGTTACGGTAAGCATTCAGCTAGGTCCACAACTCTTTGATCTCAACCCGCGCTATAACACTGCGGCCAAGCAACGAGCCTTTTGCCAGCAGCTTCTCGACCGAATCGCGCGTGTCCCCGCGGTGCAAGCCGCCGGCGTAGTGGACCATCTGCCCTTGAGCAGATCAGAAAGCCTCGCCACCGGCGAAGTGGAGGGCAATGCCGATAGCAGGAATCAACTGATAGAAAGGCGAAGAATCACGCCAGGCTATCTCTCCGCGATGCAGATTCCCGTCCTCCAGGGCGAGGGCTTCAAGGAGGATGATGGGCCAGCACCGGTTGCACTCGTCAACCAGGCCTTTGCGAAAAAGTATCTGCGAACCGGCGACCCAATGCTCCACCGTTTTCGCCAGGGTTCCGGTGAGTGGATGACGATTGTTGGAGTGGTGGGGGATGTTCGCAACATGAGTCTGGAGGTTGCTGCTGTTCCGGAATTTTATGTTCCCTTCTGGCAGGGCGCTCCAGACCAAACGCCAATAAACGGCGGCTACGTCGCTGTCCGCTCCTCTCTGCCGCAAGAAGCCATGGCCTCTGAGCTTCGCGCGGCCTTGCGCAGTGTGGATCCAGACCTGGCGATCGCCGACATTCATACCATGGGCGATATGGAGACCAAGGCCTACGCGCGGCGCCGCTTCCAGACCATGCTGCTGACGATATTTTCCGCCGTGGCCATGTTTCTGGCGGTGGTGGGGTCTATGGGTTGCTTGCCTATTCCGTCAGGCAAAGGACCGGGGAGATTGGCATCCGCATGGCGTTGGGATCATCACGGAGCCGCGTCGTCCGACTGGTTCTGCGAGAGGGTTTTGGATTGCTGGCAACAGGTGTCCTGATCGGGTTGGCTGCCTCACTCGCATGTGTACGGCTATTGGCCGGTTTCGTCTACGATATTCCCCTCATCGATCCCATCACGTTTTCATTGGTTCCAATCCTGTTGTTCCTGGCCACGTCGGTCGCCTGCCTGGTTCCCAGCTGGAGGGCAGCCGCCGTCGATCCCATCGATGCCTTGCGCCACGAATGAAAAGTACATCGTAATACGATAGAATCGAAGAGTGAAGGCCGAGCGACCAACAGCACCGCAACTCAAGAACGCTCGCCGAGTTTCGTCATCAACTCCGCCTGTTTCTCCAATTCAGCGAGAATGCAGCCCAGAAGCTCGGGCTGCAGCCGCAGCAACATCAACTTCTGCTGCAGATCGCGGGAGCACCCGACGGTACCGCAACCACCGTCGGTTATGCAGCCGAGCGTCTCGGCCTGCGCCACAATACAGCGGTTGAGTTATGCAATCGCAGCGAGGAGGCAGGCCTCATCAAGCGCAAACACGGCGGCGATGACCGCCGCTGTGTACTGCTGGAACTAACCCCCAAAGGCAAACGGCTTCTGGACTCTCTTTCCATCGATCACGCACTTGAGCTGAATCAGCTTGCTCCGCAGCTTATTCAAACACTGACTGAGCTACAGAACCGTATCGGGCAAACCGGGGAAGCGAGTCGCCGGGGCAAACCAATGAAAGCTGAATCCTCTGTCCTTCGCGACTTCACCGTCGACCGAAGGGTCTGGCTGCTTGTCCGCAGTCGCCCTGATCATCGGCATCGGCGCCACCTTCCTCGCGGTCCTGCTGCTCAAGTTGATTGCCGTTGCCACAAACCTTTTCTACTATCACCGGCTCAGCGCGCCGCCGTCTCACCCCGCCGGCAGTCCTCTGGGTCTATTGGATGGTGATCGTTCCGGTGGTTGGAGGGCTATTGGTTGGATGGATGGCTCGCTTCGGCTCGGACAAGATCAGCGGGCCACGGTATTCCCGAAGCCATTGAAGCTATCCTGTTGAACCGCGCGCGGGTCGACCCTAAGGTCGCCATCCTGAAACCTATCTCGGCGGCAATCGCCATCGGTTCCGGCGGTCCGTTCGGCGCAGAGGGTCCCATCATCATGACCGGCGGAGCCTTTGGCTCGCTCATCGCGCAATGGATCAAGCTCACCGATGCGGAACGCACCACTCTTCTGGTGGCCGGAGCCGCAGCCGGTATGTCTGCCACCTTTGCCACTCCCGTCGCTGCCATCCTTCTCGCCGTAGAACTTCTGCTCTTCGAGTTGAGACCGCGAAGCCTGGTTCCCGTTGCCATTGCCAGCGCGACCGCTGCCATCCTGCGCGGATATCTCCTCGGCCCTGGTCCTCTCTTCCCCATGCCCGCAATCGGCGGTGTGGACCGGATTCCAATCGCCGCGGGCTTGCTTACTCCTGGGCGCCCTGATGGGTCTTGTCGCAGCAGGCATGAGCCGCATGATGTACGCCTTTGAAGACATATTCGAGCGGCTGCCCTTGCACTGGATGTGGTGGCCCGCCCTGGGAGGTATTGGCATCGGTATCGGAGGTCTCATTTTCCCCAGGGCCTGGGCGTCGGCTACGACAACATCGCCACACCTGCTACGCGGCAATGCGCCCATCGCACTCATTCTCGGCATCATCCTCGTCAAATCGCTGATGTGGGCGTTCTCCCTGGGCTCCGGAACGTCGGGCGGAGTCCTGGCGCCGCTGCTTATGATTGGGGGAGCGGTCGGCGCGCTGGCGGCGCACCTCGGCCACGCCACAACCGAAATGCAGGCATTCTGGGCTCTCATCGGGATGGGAGCGATGCTGGCCGGCTCGCTCGGTGTTCCCATAACGGCCATTCTCTTCAGTCTCGAGGTAACGCATTGCCTGCCCGCCATGCTGCCTCTGACCTTGGGTTGCGTTGCTTCCTATCTCGTGACGGCGCTGCTGATGCCGCGTTCGATTCTTACCGAGAAACTCAGCCGTCGCGGTTACCATCTCACGCGCGAGTACGGCGTCGACCCCCTGGAGATCGTCATCATTCAAAGATCTGATGTCTCCCCTGTCCGGCAATTACCCCTGCCTCTCCGCTACCCGAGGTCTTTGTCTACGCCGATGGCACCTGCCGCAGCGCAGCGGAGTTAATGGCGACCGAAGCCCTCGCAAGCCTCCCTGTGGTAGACCGCAAGACCAGCGGAATCAGCGGAACCATCACTCTTCAGGATCTGCTGAAAGGCCGAAGCAAAGCAGTCGTGCGCGAGAACGAGCGCTTGAGCTCTCATCAACCGTTCCAATCATCGTTAGACCGCGTTGCGCTGTTCAATTTCGGACAGACAACCTCAGTTATGGACAAGGCCAGCCAACGCCCACCAGCTAAGTCGCGCCTTTTCAAGCGCCGCTTATTCCGACTGCGGCTCATGGAATGCATATCTATCGATCAGTAGAGGGTGCTGCCCATATGCTGGCTGATCTGAAATTCGCCTGGAGGCGCTTGCTGAAATCACCCAGCTTCGCCATCACCGCCATTCTCACTTTGGCGCTGGGAATCGGCGCCAACGCTGTGGTCTTCAGCGTGTTGAACGCGTTGGTTCTGCACACCCTGAATGTGCCCAATGCGCAGAGTTTCTACTCCATTGAAGAGCGAGGCCAGTCCTCTAACTCGTATCCCGATTACCAGGACGTGCGCGACCGGAACCGGAGCTTTGATGGCGTGCTCGCGTTTAATTTTGCCGAGGCGGGGCTGGACACGGGCAGCGAACCGTCCAGATATGGCTCTATGAAGCCAGCGGAAACTACTTCGATACGTTGGGTATCAAGCCTTATCTTGGCCGTTTCTTTCACAGCTCCGATGAGCACGGCTTCAACAGCAGTCCATACATTGTGCTGAGCTACGCATACTGGCGCAGCCATTTCGCGGGCGATCCGGCGGTGGTAGGGCGCTCGGTTCAATTGAACAAGCATCCCTTCACCATTCTTGGCGTTGCCGCGCCCGGGTTCCGCGGCACCGAGCTGTTCATGTCTCCGGCTCTGTGGGTGCCGTTGGTGGACCAGGAGCAGATCGAGGGCTGGAACGATCTTAAAGAGCGTACGTCGCGAAGTCTCTGGGTTATCGGCCGGCTGAAGCCGGGAGTCACTGCAGCCCAGGCGTCTGGCGATCTGCAGGCGATCGCCACATTTCTCAAAAGCACATACCCAAAGGATGACGACGGGTTGACCTTCTCGCTGTCGCGTCCAGGACTCCTGGGCAACCTGCTGGGCCGCCCGGTCCGCGCGTTTGTGGCGGGCCTGATGCTGTTGGCGGGGCTGATCCTGCTCGCGGCCTGCGCCAACCTGGGCAGCCTGTTTGCTGCCCGCGCCGCGGACCGTTCCCGGGAGATTGCTTTGCGTCTGGCGCTCGGGCTCGACCCGCCGCCACATTCTGCGCCAGTTGCTCACCGAGGCTATTCTGGTTGCCCTGGTTGGCGGTATCGTGGGTATTGCCGGCAGCGTGGCTCTGTTACGCGGATTAAGCGCCTGGCAGCCGCTGCCGAATATCCCCATCAACCTGCCGGTCCACCCCGATGCGCTGACCTATGCAGTGGCGCTGCTGCTGGCGCTGGCTAGCGGCCTTCTCTTTGGGCTGGTTCCGGTGCGGCAGATTCTCAGGGCCGACCCTTGGCAAGTGGTGAAGACCGGCTCCACTACCGCGACGGGCGGCCGGTGGTTTAGCACCCGCGATGTGCTGCTGGTGGTGCAGATTGCGTTATGCGCCGTGCTGATCACCGCTTCGCTGGTCGCGGTGCGCGGCCTGGTGCGGTCGCTGCACAGCAACCTGGGCTTCGAGCCACAGAACGCACTGCTGGTTAACACCGATCTCACCATGGCCGGCTACCATGGCGACCAGGTACCGGTGATGCAGCGGCGCATGCTCGACGCTGTCACCAACCTCCCCGGGGTCGCTTCCGTAGGACTCGATCGACTTTGTGCCGCTCGGCCTCGGCTGGAACGAAAACTCGATCTACGCCAACACCACCACCGACTTCCGGCAGTCCAACGAGATTGCCGAGGCTATGACCTATGCAGTTTCTCCCGAATACTTTCAGGCAGCGGGTACGACCTTGCTTGCCGGAAGGATGACCAATTGGCGTGACGATAAGAACGCGCCGAAAGTGGCGGTAGTGAATAGGGAGTTTGCCCGCATGGTATTTGGCTCGGTAGCCCGGGCGATCGGTGATCATTTCAAGAATAGCGAGGGTCAGCGGATCGAGGTGGCCGGAGTGGTGGAGGATGGAAAGTACGAAACCCTGACCGAAGATCCACGGCCGGCCTATTTTCTTCCCATGCTGCAATCTCCCGCCACCGCGGTCTGGTTGGTAGTCAGGTCGAACGGCGATTCGCCGCAGCTGGCCGCGTCGCTGCACGACACCTTACGCGGGCTTGACGCCGGGCTGCCGCTCACCATTGTCACCTGGCAAAAGCAGCTGGACAGCGCGCTGTTTGCCGCACGCATGGCGACCGTCTCTTTGGGCGTTCTGGGCGTGCTCGGCGCCATGCTGGCGGTTACCGGTATCTTCGGCATGGCCTCGTACTCGGTGAGCAAGCGGCTGCGTGAACTCGGCATCCGCGTCGCCCTGGGAGCGCCGGCGTAAGGAGGTATTGCAGGCCGCACTGGGAAGAACATTCCGCCTGTTGGCAGCCGGTGCGGTGGCTGGCCTGTTGCTGGGCATGGCGGCCACGCGGGTGCTCTCCTACATTGTCTATCAGGCCACGCCGCGGGATCCGGCGGTGCTCGCCGGGGTCATCCTGACCATGCTCCTGCTGGGCCTGCTGGCCGGCTACGCGCCAGCCCGGCGCGCTCTCGCGATCGATCCCGCGGTGCTGTTGCGTGAGCAGTAAGAGCGCAGGAAGAGACTAATGTAACAATTGAAGTATGTCCCCCCTTAAAAGCATCCTTGTCGCGACCCCGGTGTGCCTAGCTTCATAAATTGACTCCCATGCTTCAAGGCGCGCCGATGGTGCACGCGCTCAGCCCGGCCGGCTGAGCGGCCGGTCCCTACCATCCGGTATACATCCCTTGCTGCAGATCCCGCATCCCATCGCCGATGTCGCCTATCAGGCTACTATTCGTGGACGATGATGCTGCACTGCGAACCGTGCTTGGAGCCACATTAGGACTCCACGACTTTCTGGTCACAGCGGTTGGAACTGTTCCCGAGGCCCTGGAGCTGATCAGCGGGCAACAGTTTGATGTCTTGCTGGCTGATTTGAACATCGGCGAGCCGGGTGACGGTTTCACGGTGGTGAGCGCCATGCGCCGTGTACAGCCCGATGCCCACACCTTCATTTTGACCGGCTATCCCGACCTTGAAACGGCGATTCAGGCGGTTCGCAGCCAGGTTGATGATTACTTCTCGAAACCCCTGCGGGTGGATCAGTTAGTGGAAGCAATTTCTTCCCTGCGAAGCGGAAAACGGCCGATGGGAAGAGCGGTTCCTCTGCGCAAGGCTGCGCAGATTCTGCGCGACCTGGTACCCACCATCTGCGAAGTCTGGCTGCGTGAAGTGCTCAAAGATCCCGACCTGGCCGCGATTCCGCTGACCCTCGCTGAGCGGAGCGATCACGTTCCGGAAATGATGGAGGAGCTGATCCGGCGTCTGGAAGGCCCGTTAGACGAACTGAGCCCGGTTGCGACCGAAGCAGCCCGCAAGCACGGCCGAACCCGTTATCAGCAAGGCTACACCATCCCCCAGATCTTGTTTGAGACTCGTATCCTGCAACAGGTGCTAACGGCGACCTTCCAGGAAAACCTCCTGGGACTCGATTTGAGCACCCTGGTTCCCGATATCCTGCAGATCGGGGAGTGCCTCCAGGCCGAGGTCGAGGTATCGATTCGTGTTTATCAGGCGCAAATTCCACGCTCTTTGCAAACCTCATTCTCGATGTTGTACCAGTCTCCCTATCTGGGCGTGGCGATCGCCGATGAGGAGCGCATCATCGATGCCAATGATGCCCTGCTGCGCATGATCGGACATACGCGCGACCAGCTACTGGCGGGAGGAATCGATTGGCGCGCAATGACCCCGGAGAGGTTCCGCCCACTCGACTCCAGCGCCATCGAGCAACTTCGCGAGTTCGGTACCTGGGTCCCTTTTGAGAAGGAATTCATCCTGCCCGATGGTTCTTCTCTGCCGTTTCTTTCCGGAGCGGTGCGCCTGGATGTAGCGCCGCTGCAGTGGTCAGCCTACATGGTCGATCTGAGAGAGCAACGAAAGCTGCACGCGGCCGAGCAGAAGGTCAGGGCCTGGGAAACCAGGTATGCCCTCATCAATGAGCTGGCACACGAGTTGAACAACCCATTGGCCGCGCTGACCTTCTCACTTCACCTGCTCGCTACCCGTTCCGATCTGTCGGAAGACACGTTGAAACTAGTCAAGGATGCAAGAAACATGGTTGACCGTATCGCGACCACCGTACGGAGAGTCCTGGTGGAGGTTCGGCAATAAGGGCAGCTTTGGATGTCTGGCTCTCAGCAAAAAAAACGCGTCTTGATCGTCGACGATGAGAGTGTTATTGCCGACAGCCTGGCGATTATTTTCTCGAATGAAGGATATGAAGCCCGAGCCGTGTACTCGGCCGAGCAAGCCCTGCAGCTTTTTTCAGAGTGGGTCGCGCATTTGGCAATCATCGATGTGCGGCTGCCTGGAATGAATGGGATCGATCTCGCGATCCAGTTGAAAGAAAAGTATCCGGAGTGCAAAGTCGCTCTGTTCGCGGGACAAGCTGCTACCAGCGACCTGGCTGCATCGGCCCGCCAAAGCGGTTATTCCCTGGACGTTCTGGAAAAACCGATACATCCTACTGCGCTCCTTATTCTTGCTTCCCGTCTGCTCGACACCGGTTGACTCACGGTGTTGGGGGCAGGTGAGCCCCGGCCTGGCCGAGGACATACCTCCATCCCGCAGGGCCCTTCACATAGGTGTCAATCAGCAGAGACATCCTGGCCGCTTGTAAAGCCTGATCTTTCATTTCGATCCTCCCAAGCTCGAAGGACTTACTGGCTGGCAATGTAGCACCCAGCGTTTCCGCCGGAGCCTGTGCATGAGAAGCCGACTACATTCGTGCCTCGGATAGGGTTATATACCCCGACCGTTCCCTGTTGAACGTATACATTGCCGGCGGCTTTGGCTGGCTTCGGGCGGTCCAGCATAACGCCGAGAAGGAAACCCAGCAGAACCGCTGGTAGTGGGTCAGTTTGGTTTTGCACAGAGGGGTGGACGGCATGACTAATCCTCTGTCGCCCACGCCAACGGGTCGCCCTGTTTTGTTACGGATATGGCGCTGTATTGGATTACTCCTTCAGTTGCTAAGCCGTGATTTGGGTGTCCGTTATCGCACGAGATTCCGTCCAAACCGATTCTACTTGCCAGAAGATTGGCCGCATCCTCTACGTGCGACCCCAAAGGCATTGCTACGAGGATGTGCAGCAGACTTGGGCACCGCTCTACGCCGCATGGAACGGAGATTCGGTGCACTGCCAGAGCTTTGGACGTTTGACGTGGGTCCGTGCTTTCAACGGGATTCCAGCGGCAATCTTCAGCCCAATAGAGACTCACACGCCATGCATGACGGACATAGAAAATTTCCAGAGAGCTTACCCCAAGGCCACGCTATTTGACGAGGAGCTGTTTCGCCTTGGATGGGTAGCGGGAGCCAAATATGGCTCGGGCAAGTCTTGCAGCGGAGGAATGGAAGAAAAATCATGCAACCCTCCAGAATGCAACATGATACGTGATTCACGAGATGATTGGGGGCGCGTATGATTTCGTCTAAGCCGCGCCCAAGTCTACCACTTCCTTATCCTCAGCGGCCTGAGAGGAACAAGCCTCCCATGACGATTGCAGCGGGGTTCCTTTGCGAGGACGGCATTGTCATCTGTGCCGACCGCGAGGTTACAACCGATTTCGAGAAGTACGAGGAATCGAAGATTTTCACCGTCAATAGTGATTCCAGCCCAGCCACACCGACAGCCATAATTGCCGGGTCCGGGTGGCTGGATTTCGTAAAGATGGCTGTCAGACAAGATCAGAACGAAGTCGGCATTTGTAACCTCAGCACATCGAAATTGAGGAGATTGTTGAAGAGACGGTGATTGAAGTCCACCGGAACCATGTCCGCTTTTACCCAGGGCAACGCCAAACCATATTTTGATCTGATCGTTGGCATTCGAGACGAAGCAAGTTTAACGTTGCTCAGAACCCTGAGAACTTCCGTGAATCGCATTACGGAGTTTACCTGTATAGGCATTGGTGACACCCTCGCGAACTATCTTTCGAGGGCTCTAACCCTCAGGATGAGACTTCCGTGAGAGGCTGCGCTGTTGGCAGTCCAAATTTTGGACCAAGTAAAGGCCAACGTTCCGAACTGTGGCGGCCAATTTAGCGAAGTCGCTGTATTGCCGAAAGATGGCCAGGTAATCAGGGTGAACCCCAGTAACTTGCTTGATATACAGTTTCGTTCTCGGGAATTTGCGATGCTGCTAAAACCGCTTCTGATGGCGGTATCGAATCCGGCGCTTTGCGATGCGGATTTTGAGGAGCGTATTGCAGAGATTACGGAGGAGTGCCGTCGTATTCGGGAGGAAAGCCAAGAGCGGATGCGTAGAGCACGATCTAACAAACGGCAGTCTTAGGCACCTTCGCCGAGCGCTTTTCTAAATAAATCTCTGTCAATTGTTGAAGCGGAGGCACATTGGCTTTGGTAGTAGGGCAACCAGCTCTTCAATCGTCCAGATGTGGTTTGTGAGTCCACTTTGCATGGCTGGCGTAACGCTCAAGGTCTGATGAACGCGGCAGAAGTTGTAATACATGTAGTGCAGGGCGACCGCGTGACGGTGGTTGTCCACTTTCTTTCTAAAGCCGTTCGTCAGGCGCGTAAACCGCCGCATAGACATCCGCATCGTGAGGTTCTGGCGCTCCACGTAGCTGGTGCTGACGTGCTTCGGATCGGGATTTCCGCTGACTACCTTCATATCGCAACCAATGCAGGTTGCCGGGCTGTAGCGGCGTTGTTCAGCGTCTGATGGTGCCCCGTAAATCTTTTGGAGCATCGCGTAGTCCACATCCATTCCAAAAGCGCCTTCTACCGCCTCCAGATAGGCGCGGTGGGCATCTGTGGTGACTTGCACGCGGCCACGGATACGGCTGGCGCAGTCTTCCATGAAATCCATCGCCCAGCCGGCATCGCGTCCACCAACCAGATAGCCAACGACCAGTTTGGTATCCGCATCAATGCCGACCCACGTCCAGATGTCGCCCCAGCCTTCCAGCCTTCTTTCTCTGGGGTGGCTGTCTTCTCTTTGCAGCCGACGAAACACCAAATTTCATCGGCTTGCAGCCTACGCACGTCGAAGGTTGCGGACGTAAAAATTGTGGTAGGCGGCACACGCGCAACCCATGTCTTCCAGCAGCTTAACGACCGTGTTCTTGGCGACTCCCGTCATGCGAACGGTCGCCCTGATTCGAGCAGCCTTCTATCAGGCAGCTAATCACTTGTGCTGCGCTTCTGTGAGGTTTAGGCAGTTCATATTGACCATTATGCCATAAGCCGCTTTAGCATGTCAATGGAACACATTGAGGAGCTATAGTCATGACCCCAGAAGAGGCGCGTCTTGTAATGAAGGGTTGGCTGGATAACCAGTCCCAGCTTGCCTTTCTGGTTCGCTCTTTGGCTTCGGTGCTTTCTTATCGTGCAAGGTGGTTGAGCTGACAGAAGAGCACGTCAAATTACTGACCGGAGACGGAGGTAGGCTGGTCATTGATCTCTGTCGGACCCGTTGTTAGCCTTCAGGTTCGGTGAGCCAAGAGAGTTTATTGATTCTCCCGATTGGGCAGTTGAACAACTGCATGCGTCATCGTTGATTATCACATTCCCGCCGCCATTCCCTTCGCTCTGCGAGGAAGAGATTAGGAACGTCTGCTTGATGGAATTGGTTGAATGATCTTGCACGCGACACACTCCGGCTTTATCTTTGGATTGTCGAATGCAAAGATTCAGAGACCTCGCCCTGGCAGGCGGGGTTCTTCTATTTGGGTTGAGTATATAGCGCACGCTTATTTCTTCAGGCTGCCATTCGACCACAGCATTACCCACCAGAACCCTCCCAGTATCACGGCTGTCATGAATCCATCGATGTACGGGTCTGGTAAATCTGTGCTCTCTTCCTCTCATCCGCGCGCTCTTGTTCAACTTCCTCTAAGGCTGTCCTAGAAAAGTTTTCATTAAGTTCATGGTGTTAGCCTCCGTGGTCCTGTGAATTGCTGGGCCTTAACGCAGCTCCACCTGCTTTGCACTGGCATCGGCCGTAACTCCCCACCGTCCGCCCACTTCTGCGAGAGGAAGATTCCTGCCATCCACAGCACCCTGCTTCTGTTTGGGCGTCCATCCCACCACTTCGATCCGGTAGGAATGCCACCAGGGTTTCCAGGAACCTTCCTGGTTTCCGATGGTCACGCTCACCGAGCCATCTGACGCCACGACGCAGGTGAAGTGAATGCGCGCGTACGCACCCTGGCGGAAAGCGAAGCTTTCGCCATCGTCGCTATACACTTCTCCATCGCAGCCTTCTGCTGCAAGCTTCGAGCCTCCAGCCGACGGGTAGACACGCAGAGTCAGCGGACCTTTGGGCACTTCAACCGTGCTCTGCGTCAGGGGCGCAATCGGAAGGATGGTTCCACCGCGCACATAAACTGGCATCTCGTCCAGCTTCGGGGTGACGCTGAGCTGTTTTTCCGCAAGCACCAGGTCGCGCTGTTCCGCATCGAGTGAAGTGCCGGGGACTGCCCGTACATACCGTTCGCCGGTCCAGTAGTCGTACCAGGTTCCAGGAGGAAGGCGCACGACGTAAGCCGCAACCTCTTCCGGAGAAGGATTGGGCGCAACCAGAACGCGGCTGCCCACGAGAAATTCAGCGCCGCCCGTGGTCAGATCGAAGGGAGTTCCGTCTTCGATGGCGTGGGGGAACTCGAGAAACAGCGGCCGGTTGATGGGGAGCCCATCATGCGATGTTTCCTCAGCCACCGTATATAGGTAGGGCATCAGCCGATAGCGCTCTTCAATGTAGCGCCGGCGAATCGCTTCCTGCTCCGGCCCGTCCACCCATACTTCATGCATGCGCGTGCCTTTGGCGGAGTGATCACGATCGATCGGCTGAAAGGCTGAATATTCAATCCACTTGGTGAGCAAATCGGGTGGCGGAGAACCGGCAAATCCGCCCACGTCTGCTCCGGTCATGGAGAAACCGCTCAGGCCCAGGTTGACGATCTGGGGCACGGTCATGCGCAGGTGATTCCAGGTGGAACTGTTGTCGCCGGTCCAGGTGGTGCTGTAGCGCTGGCCTCCTGCGAAGCTGGCGCGAGACATCACGAAGGGCCGCTCATCCGGGCGAAGCGCGAGCAGGCCCTCGTAGGTGCCGCGTGCGTTTTCCATGCCAAAGACGTTGTGGATCTCAAGATGAGGAGCGGTGCGTTTGCGGAAGCCGGGCTCGTCGATGCGATGCTGAACATCGTCGGGCATGGTCTTGGTGGGCGTCTCAAAGACCGCAGGCTCATTCATATCGTTCCAGAATCCGGCGACACCCTCATCGGCGAAGGTCTTGTAGAGCGTCCCCCACCATTGCCGTGTTTGTGCCTGGGTAAAGTCCGGGAAGACAGCGGGGCCGGGCCATACTTTGCCCACGAAGGTAGAGCCGTCAGGGTTTTTGACAAAGTGGTCGCCGGCGGTTCCGGAATCGTAGGGTGCATAGCCTTGGTTCGGCTGTTTGGCGATGTGCAGGTCGGTAATGACCACCACTTTGAACTGCTCCCGCGCGAGGTCCTTGACCATCCCGGCAAAGTTGGGGAACGCCTTTTCATTGACCGTGAAGGGCCAGTTTTCATGCTGAAAATCGATATCGAGCCAGAGAACATCGGCGGGGATGTGATCTTTGCGCAGTCTCGTAGCAACTTCTCGAAGCTGCGACTCAGGGAAATAGGTGTAGCGAGACTGTTGGAAACCGAGCGCCCAGAGCGGGGGCAGCGGCGTAGTTCCGGTGAGCCACGACCAGCCGGAAACTACCGCCTTGGGTTCCGGGCCGTAGAGCAGGTAGTAATCGATTGGCCCGTTGAGCGCGCCAAAGGTGTAGCGGTTCGGGTCGGCGCGGCCAAAGTCGAAGTTCGTTCTCCAGGTGTTGTCAAGAAACACGCCCAAAGCACGCCCATGGTTCATATCAATAAAGAAGGGAATGCTCTTATAAATAGGATCGGTCGACTCCTGCCAACCGAAGGAGTCTGTGTTCCACAGGGTGAAGGTTTCCGCCTTTCGATCAAGCGGGCCTGGTTTGTCGCCGAGGCCAAAGAAGTGATCGCTCCACGAGCCTTGCTTGCTGACTTTGAATTGCGCTCCGTCCCACTGTACGGGCGCAGCATCTTTCTGAAGGACGTTGCCGGCGAGGTCGGCAACGGTCAGCAGCAGTTGGTCATCGACCGTCACGCGAAGTGTTTTGGTCGCGAACCCGTGTGGCTCTGCCACGACCGTAACTCTGCTGGAACGCGCCGCGGGCAGTACTGCCCAGGATGCATCTTCTGGCGTGTCGGCGCCCTTCCATATGCGCACCCGGAGCACGTCGTCGCGCAGTGCGGTCACTTCCAGGGTGACGCCGCTCGAGGTCATCGTCATGCCGGCAGGCATCGGCGTTAGCTGCTGAGCTGCAGCATTGAAAGCTAGCAAGGCCACGATCAAAGCGGCACCAGCCCAATTTCCTATAGATATTCGCATCTCTTCTCCGGACGATCACCCTAGAGTACAACGAAGACGCGAGGTACGATTCTTACAAGATGCCCGCGAGCAAAATCACCTTCGACACGGTTCGCCAAATAGGACTTGGATTGCCCGGGGTCGAGGCGAGCACTGCGTATGGAATGCCGGCACTTAAGGTTAAGGGAAAGCTTCTGGCGGCTGTGCCCGCGAATGTGTCAGCCGAACGACCGCAGTCCTGGGTCGGCCAAAAATAACAGTCAATTCCGGTGAGCGAGACCGCCGCGAATTGTATCTATATCTCTATATACCTGTTGCGCGGGCGGAACCCGCAAATTGGGCTCTGCTGAACAAAGACTTATCAGCCCCAGGGCTGGTCCACCTTGCTCTTTGAAAATTAAATAGTAGGCTCGAAACTTGGAAGCCGGAGGCGCCGGCGGTACCTGCGCACACCGGGGCCAATAGAAGGCGCCGTCGTGCGACTTTTAACCGGCCAAAAATGACTGCGAAACCGACTTAGTACGTTAGTACGTAACTTTTAGTCATTTCCCGAGAAGCGCAACCTTTCCCAGGGCATCGCCAGGATCCACTTTGCAGCAAACCCGCCCCTTTGGACGGGTGCTCCCACGTTCGCCCCAGCGTACGTGGGAAGAAAACGGCGGGGCGTAGCCCCGTTCGAACGCCCTCGCTATTCAAGCAAGACACCTTATCCGAGCGAGCAGTCCGAAGCGAAAATAAAGGGCATTCGAAGAAATCATTTTCGGCCCATGTACGCTGGGGCACCCGTCCAGACCCTTAGAAGCCGTTCGTCCAACGGTCATCTCGAGGCTGCGAGGTATGCTTTCATGCCTATTTCGAGGTATGCTTTCACCTTGTTAGCAGGATGCTTTTCCGGGCGTCTCTTGAGGGTGAATGCCAAACACGGTCTTTGATGTATGCATTGTTGGCTCGGGCGCCGGCGGAGGCACGCTTGCTGCCCATCTGGCGCAACGCGGGGTCAAGGTCGCGGTGGTGGAGGGCGGCCCACCGGTAAATACCCGCACTGACTTCAACACCCATGCGCTCCCGTTCAATTTTGCCAACCGGCACATCCCCACCATGAGAGCGGGCAAATACGGCATGGCCTCAGAGCGCGCTCGAGGCGTCGGCGGCAAGACGATGCTATGGAACGCCGTCGCCCTGCGTTTCAGCCATCGCGATTTCAAAGGCTACACCATCGACGGAGCAGGAGCAGATTGGCCGATCGACTACCCCGACATGGCTCCTTACTATGAACGGATTGAAAGGGAAGTGGGCGTCTGCGGAAATCGTGATGGCCTGGAAGATCTTCCTGACGGAATATACCTGGACCCGCCGCCCCTGAAATCGGGAGACCTTCTGCTGCAGCGCGGCGCTAAGGAGTTAGGCATCCGCATTATTCACACGCGGAAAGCAACGCTGACCAAGGCGACGGCAACGCGGCCGGCCTGCCACTACTGCGGAAATTGCATGGGGGGCTGCGATGTAGCGGCCAAGTACAACTCGGTTGACGCCCACATGGCGCCGGCGATGAAGACAGGCAAACTCGCCATCTTTCCCAACTCGGTGGTGCGCGAGGTCGTGGTCTCGAATGAAAACCGGGCCACGGGAGTTCGTTTCATTCATCGGGAGACCGGCAGCGAAGGCGAGGTACGCGCGCGCTGCGTCGCCGTTGCCTGCGCCTGTATCCAGAGCGTAGGACTGCTGCTCATGTCTGTGTCCAGCCTCTACCCGCAAGGGCTGGCAAACTCCAGCGGCCAACTGGGCCGCAACTTTATTCCCCACTTCAACTCCGGGGTGGAAGGTTTTTTGACGGAGATGATCGGCCGGCCAGGTGGTGAATGACGAGGGTTACATCGATCATGCCTACCTGCCCTCGTACATGCACGCGCAAAAACGAGACTATGCGCGCAGCTTCGGGGTGCAGATCTACACCGGTATCCGCCGTACGGCGGGATGGACAAGGGAAGTCCCGGGCTTTGGCGCCGACTACAAACATCGCGTCAAGCAGCGCTTTCCGGCTTACGCCAGTTTCCAATGCTTTGGCGAAATGATCCCCAACTCGCAGAGCTTTATCGAATTAACAAGACGGAGAAAGACGAGTTCGGGCTGTACAAGGTGAATGGCGATCGCGGTTCAACAGGAAAACGAAAGAAAGATCTACGAGGCCATGAATAAGGCTTCCGTCGACATCCTGCAGAAGGCGGGCGGAGAAGTTCTCTCTGTTTCCAATTTTGAAGAGCCAACCTTTAATCACCAGTTAGGCGGTTGCCGCATGGGCAGCGATCCGCGCACCTCGGTGCTTAATTCGTATTGCAGATCGCACGACGTGCCTAATCTTTATGTGGTGGATGGCAGCGTTTTCCCTTCGTCTTCGGAAAAGAATCCGACGTTGACCATCATGGCGCTGGCGGCGCGTACGGCCGATCACATCAGTGATCGTTTTCAAAAAGGAGAGATGTCATGACAGAGCCGGCGCGAAGCCCTCAAAATTATTGGAGCCGTCGGTGTGACGTGCGCGTTTCCCTTTTCGGCCAACGAACTTTATGGCCAGCACGTCCATGAGCCGATGCCGCCGGAGCCCGCAGGAAGCCAAGCCCGGAGCCCCGTTTGTCCCGCAGTTCTTTACCCCGGAGCAGTTTCTGGTGGTCTCGCGCTTGTCGGATCTCATCATTCCACCGACCGAAACGCCGGGCGCAGCGGCCGCCGGGGTTCCGCAATATATCGATCTGGTGGTGAACGAAGATCCAAAGCTGCAAGCCACCTTTCGTGAGGGGTTGCAAAGCCTGGACAAAATAAGCCAGTCCAGGTTTGCCGGCAGCGGGTTCCTGCAGTTGACGGAAGCGCAGCAGGTCGAAATTCTTACCTCGCTCAGTGAAGCCGCGGAACAGAAAAAGCCTGCCACAGAAACCGTAGCTGAGGGCGATGCCGAGTTCTTCCGACGCGATCAAGGGCCTCACCGCGGATGGCTATTACACCTCCCGCATCGGCTTGCTGCAAGAGCTGGGATATAACGGCGACGCTGTGCTTGCGGCTTTTCCTGTATTCACTATTCCGGAACACTGAGAGGGCTTGCATGTTCGGTAGTTGGCATTCGGTGGGCAAAACGGCTGCTTTGTGCGCGGTGGTTTTTCTGGCTGCGAGTGCGCGGTCTGTCAGCCGCCCCGACGAGATCGCTTTTGAGAAACACACCATCGACCTCGGATCTTCAGAAACCGCGGTCTTTGCCGACATCAATCGCGACGGCAAGCTCGACCTGGTCTCCGGTGAGTACTGGTATGAGGCGCCGCACTGGACCAAGCACCGCTTCCGGGAGATTGAGTACACGAACTATTACATCGACGATCTGTCGACGCTGCCGCTTGATGTGGATGGCGATGGCTATGTGGACCTGGTCACCTCAGGATGGTTCAGCAGGAAGCTGGCGTGGTGGCGAAACCCCGGGAAAGCGGGCGGAATGTGGAAAGAGTATCCCATCGCAACCGGATCGCCGATCGAGTTTTCCTTTCTGGTGGACCTTGATAACGACGGCACGGCCGACGAGATTCTGCCGCAATTCGGCGACGATCATCCCGCTTGCCTGGTACGAACGGGATAAGCACGGCGGAATTGTGGAGCACGTTGTCAGCGACCACAGCTACGGTCATGGCATTGGTGTGGGCGATGTAAACGGCGACGGCCGCAACGATATCCTCACGCCGAAGGGCTGGTTGGAGGCTCCGCCCGATCCGCGGCAGAAGAACTGGACGTTTCATCCGGATTGGAACTTCGAAGACGCCCTCGGCTTTATGTACGTGCGGGACGTGAACGGGGATGGCCGGCCCGATATCATCTCCTCGAAGGCCCACGGATATGGCATTTTCTGGCTGGAGAACACGAGTGATGGCAAATGGGTCAAGCATGTGATTGACGACAGCTGGTCGCAGCCGCATGCTGTGGTGATTGTGGATTTTCGAAAGACCGGGAAATATTAGGCTTGTTGACCGGAAAGCGCTACATGGCGCATAACGGGCATGATCCGGGCGCACGCGAGCCGCTGGGAGTTTATTGGTACGAGCGGATACTCGATCCGGCTACCCACAATGTGGATTGGGCCAAGCATGTGATTGATTACGGTGGCCGCACTGGGGGCGGTATCGAGATCGGCGTCGCCGACTACGACGGGGACGGAGATCTCGATTTCGCGGTAGGCGGCAAAAGCGGACTTTTCCTTTTCGAGAATAAGACGGTGGCGAAGTAGTTCGCGTTCAAGGGAGATATAGTGATTTCGCTGTTCCCAATTCAGATATTCTGTGAAACGTTTTCGGGCCGCGGCGCACTATGTGGCAATAGGTTTCCTTCTAACAACGTTGCCACACCCTGGATCCATGGTTCCGGGTAACCATGTACCTCCGAATCCGTTCGAGCCATTCTCTAACTGCGCATGAATGTGGGGGTAACCCATGATCGAACAGAGCGGACGAGAATATCTGCTGGGACTTCTCAGGGACGGAAAGCCATGGGAGATCTTTAAGGAACTCGCGGATCAAGATGAGTTGAGACTGAGCGCGATTCTTCGCCCACACGACGAAGCCAGTCTCATCGCGGCGCGCGATAGCGCGGCAATGGAACAGCGCGACAGGTTGGACCAGGCGCTCGGGGTTTGACCCTGGTGGAGATTGGTTATGAGACGGGCCTTCTCCAGCAAGGCGATAGGCCGGCGGAGGAGCACGCCGGCCGGGTGAACTTCCGCAAGCTGGTCATGGAATCGGAAGCCTTCTTCCGCTATGCCAGTGCATATCTTTACTTTGGCGTTCGCCTCCTGGCCTATCGCTGGTTTGGGCCGGGCTGGACGGATTCACGTCCGCCATGCGGCGCCAAGGGCGAGTCGACCAATCGGCGGCTTTTCCCCATCGCCTTCCCGCCTCCTCTGGTTCTCGTTCCCCCCGGCAAGCCGGAGGCGGGGGACGGGATCTTCGAGAGTTTTCTCAACCGGCAGACGGACGCGAAGTGGGACGTGGCGCTGCGCTTTCTGGATGGCTTTCACCCGGGCGCTGGCCGCGAGGAGGAGAGGGCCGGGGAGGAACCTTATGACAAATCCCCGTTCCAGGACCCGGTCCAGTACGAGCTCTGGCTGCGTGGGCTGCTGCCAAATGCGGAAAGGACACAGGCTGACCGGTTCCAGGAGATCAGTGATGGACTTGTGGCATGGGCTCAATCGCGAACCGAGTTCTATCTCGCGCTGCTGCAGAAGACTGACTTCCAGTTGGGCGACGGCGCGCTGGTTAAGGGCCAAGCGCAGCCCCTCGACAAGGGAGTACTGACCAATCCGCTCACCGCGCGCTTTGCGCTGGCCGATATCTACTGGCTCGCGCGCATACTGCGGGCGGAGGTTTCAACCGGCGCTTCCGTCAGCTATGCGCGCGTCTCGTGGTTGAAGCTGCTTTGCTTTAAGGCCGGCCTGGATGGCGAAACCAATCTCTATCAAGAAGTTCTTGAACAAATACGAAGAGACGATCCGCTCGGTCTTCAACTTCGTATGCGATCTGGTGCAGAACGCGGTTGCGCTGAGTGAACAAAGGGAGTGTAAGCACTTCAACCCGGAGGATTACCCCAAGCCCTGGAGGTGCAACTGGGGGGAAAAGCATACCAAGGAGTGGCGAGCGGTGTTCGATGAAGAATTGCGGGAGATCGACCGGCAGCGCTCGCGCCGCACCTATACTGCTCCCACATTTCAGAAAGACGAACCGTTCGCCATGAACGCGGAAGACGCAGACTCCTACTGGAGCGAGCGGCTCATCACCGGCAGGCAGCCCCACAACCGTATCGGCCTATGCTTCTCCGGCGGTGGCATCCGCAGCGCAACCTTCAATCTCGGCGTCCTACAGGGCCTGCAAGAGCTCGACCTGCTGCGCTATATGGATTACCTTTCCACGGTCTCCGGCGGAGGCTTCATCGGATCGTGGCTGGTCGGCAATGTGCAACGAACCAGGCAGTGGCTGGGCAAAGTCACCAGCTGGGATGAGTCAATCGCCCATCTTCGCTCATACTCCAGCTACCTTGCGCCGGTCACCGGGCTTTTGAGCGCCGACACCTGGACGCTCGCCGCCAGTTGGGCCCGCAATGCGTTTTTGATTCAGCTCACCGGAATCACCTGGCTGTTTGCTCTTCTGCTCGGTGCGCTGGGTGGCCGCATACTGTTTCTAGCTTTCGCCGAGCCTACCCGCGCAGGGGATTTGACCTCCCCCTGACATCGCTTTGCCCCGCCGGCGTCCACCTGCCGTATGTAGGCATCCTTGCCATGGTCATGGGGATTCTTGTCGCCGCCAGCCTGGCCTACAACTTCGCCGCGAACCGCGTGGAGACAGGCATGCATTCGCCGCGCGCATCGCGTGATTCGATGGCTCGCTGTCTTGCCTTGCTGGGTGGGCGCATTCGCGGTCGCCGGCATTCTCTGGTCGGACGCGCGCGCCTGGCTGCATTCTCCTCCTGCGAAGCTCCTATCGACACCGCTCAGCGCTTGTCGGTCGATTCTTTGCTCCGGTCCGCAGACAGCTGGGCCTGGAGGTGTTCCCGGCATCCATGACTACTCGTTCCTCCTCGCCAGGGCCTGGCAATGGCTGGACGTGCTGCTTGCGGCTCACTGGATCGCGCTGCTGCTGATCGGATTGTTCGCTTTGCAGCCGTCTGACTCAGTCGATAAAGCGTCCAAGGCCGGTGCGAGCTCCGCCCGGTCGTGGATCATTACTGTTTGGCGCTCTCTATGGATCGGCACGCTTTGTTTGGGAGTACTCTACCTGGGCCTGTGCGCCATTCTTTACCTCAACTTGAACTGGGCTAATCCGGAGGATCGTTTCGGCTCCTATGCGTTCGTTTTCGGGCCGGCGCTGGTGCTGGCGGCGTTTGCGCTGAGCGTGGTTCTCTTCATTGGGCTCTCCGGGCGAACTTCGAACGAAGCGCAGCGCGAATGGTGGACCCGGTTTGGAGCGTGGCTGTTGATTTACGCCGCCGCCGGCCTCGCTTTGTCGGGAGTTGCGGTGTTTGGACCTCGCCTTGTCATCAAGCTGTTTACCTCTGCCCACCTGTGGGTGCGGGCGATCAGCTGGAGCGCAGTTCTGGGTTGGTTAGGGACGGTCGTCAGCGGACTCTTCGCCGGCAACAGCAGCAAGACAGCGGGAGACGGCTCCACCGGCACCAAGCTTGGCCTTGAATTGCTTGCTAAGGCGGGTGGGTTGACCTTTATCCTGGGCGCCATCCTCGGCGCCGCCACCCTGTTGTACTTTCTGCTCTCGAACATCGCCAGCGATCACACTGCCGGCGCTGCTTACTGGCAGGTTCTGCATGGCATCGACTACCGGAAGTTCGGGGCGATGCTGGTAGTCGTCGTGCTATGCGGAACGCTCTTCTCGTGGTTTTTTGAGATTAATATCTTCGGCCTCAGCCAGTTCTACCGCAACCGCCTGGTGCGCTGTTATCTGGGCGCCACCCGCTGGGCCCCCGGGGTGAGAAAGCCGCACTCCTTCACCAAGTTCGACTTCAACGACGACATGCCTCTCAGCCAGCTGAGGGATGATTTTCGGGGTCCGTTTCCCATCTTCAACTGCACCCTGAACCTGAGCGGCAGCGCGGACCTGACGTTGCACACCCGGCACAGCGCCTCTTTCTCCCTTACGCCCTTACGCTGCGGTTCGGACCGGCCCAAGGTGGGTTACGCCCCGACCTGTAACAGCACCCTGCAGGACGCGAAATCCAGCTTCGCCGGAGGAGTGAGGTTGGGTCAGGCGGTTGCGATCTCGGGCGCGGCGGCCAGCCCCAACATGGGTTACAACACATCGCCCCTGGTTGCCCTGCTGTTGACCATGTTCAACGTGCGGCTCGGCTGGTGGTTTCCCAATCCAGGGAGGTCGTCGTGGACGGCAAAGGGACTTCGCTTCAGCCTTTACTATCTCTCCAGAGAATTGCTGGGCATCGCCGACGAGACCCGGAACTTCCTCAACGTTTCTGACGGAGGCCATTTTGAAAACCTGGGCGTCTATGAGCTGATCCGCCGCCGCTGCAAAGTCATCATTGCCTGCGACGCTGAGTGTGACGAGACGCTTCAATTTGGCGGGCTGGGCAACCTGGTCCGCATCTGCGCCACCGATTTCGGCGCGATCGTCGATCTCGACGTGCGATCGATTCGACGGCAGAAGGAAGGTCACAGCCTGGCGCATTGTGCCGTCGGCAAGATCAAGTACAGCAACGGCAGCATCGGCTATCTAATCTATCTCAAGGCCTCGATCACCGGAGACGAAGACATCGGCATCGCACAATACCGTTCCCTGCATCCTTCCTTTCCTCACGAGACGACAGCTAACCAGTTCTTTTCCGAAGACCAATTCGAGAGCTACCGGGAGCTGGGGCGGCATGTGGTTCGCCACTCCTTTCGCGGCGTTCAGCCCGGGGAGCATCCGCTGGTGGTCGCGGTCAAACTGGCGGATGTGACGGCTTCCGCCAGAACTTCCGGCGAAGCCTTCCTGAAACACAGCAGGACGCTCGCCCGGCTGTGGGAAGAGTTTCGCAAGTCTCCCGCTCTGCATTCCTTCATGGACGAGCTGATGCACATCACTCCGCCGATCGCCGTCGTTCCGCCGGCGCCAGGCAATGCTCACCAGGCCACGGAGGAGCTCTGCATGGCGCTGCAACTGATCCAACTGATGGAAGACGTGTTCCTGGATCTGCAACTCGAGGACTTCTGGGAGCACCCGGACAATCGCGGGTGGGCCATCATCTTTATGCGGTGGGCCCGCAGCCAGCGGTTCCGAAATTGCTGGAACCAGACGCGCCGTACCTTCGGCATTCGCTTTGAATACTTTTGTCAAGCGCGCCTGGGGCTCGAACGCGACACGCCTATCGTGCGGGTGTGAAGGAATCAAGTGGGGACGGGATAGCGGGGTTCCTGCGATCAGTGCTCACCCGGGGGATCAGCCGTACCGTCCGACCACTCCGCGACCGTAACCATAAATATCGTCAGCCGGTCCGTAGCCTGCTCATCTGCGATGAGTGGGGAACCCGGCAGATTTGCTCCCCAGGTTTTAGCGTCAGTTTGCGGAACGAAAAACATTAAGTGGGGATGCCAGTGCACGGCGGTGTCGTTTAGGTACTGCTGCCTTGACAGCATGTAGCACATGGCGCCAGGTTCCAGTGTGGGCAGTTCCTTGCTGTCGAAAGCAGCTTTGAGGCCTTCGAACATTTGCGCTTTGGATCGTCCCGCCAATACCAGCTCTGTCTTCTTGATGGTGAGCGGAAGATAGGTTCGTGCGGCCGCCGGGTTGAAACAGATGGGACCACGCAGCCTGGGATTCCAAAATTCCGGAAAGTCGATTCCGGCGGTCCACGACCGTTCCACCATGCAGACGAAACCGTTCTTGCCTTTTACGGCGGTTTCGTAGCCCCGCCGCGCAAGCACTAAAACCTCGGCATCGCGCGAGATCGATTCCGGGGCCGCGCTCCGCGCCAGGGTTATCTCGGCATTCCGATCCGCAATCAGGTATTGCTCCAGCGGGGCCATGGTGGGATACGATGCTTTGGCGTCCAGCGCCTGCGCTCGCCGCGCTGCGCCAAGCAGGATGACGAGCGCTAAGCTTATGATTGGGATTGTCCTGAGAATCACGGGCTTCATCGATTACCCTCAACATTCCGCAAAATACGTTGATATCAATATAATTCTGAAAGAGGAGATCTGGCGAATGAATAGCTTTACGTTCTGGGAAAATCGATGGCGCGACCTGAACTATGCCGTTCGCCAGTTGCGCAAGTCCCCGGGCTTTACCATGACTGCGGTCTTAACCCTGGCGCTGGGCATTGGGGCGGCGGCAGCCGTGTTCAGCGTGCTCGACGCGGTGGTGCTAAGTCCTCTGCCATACAAGAACGTGGATCGCATCGTCCGTATCAGGACCAGGGCTGCGGCCAACTACGAGCAGCCGGAATCATGGCCGGAGTATCAGGATATGCGCCGCCTGAATTCGACCTTCAGCGTTGTAGCCGGGGTTGGAAACGGAGGTGGGGTCACCCTGACCCAGGGTAGCCAGGCGATTTATCTGCACGCGGTCCAGGGAACTGACAATTTCTTCGACTTATACGGAGTGCGGCCGTTATTAGGTCGAACCTACCTGCCCGGTGAAGACCAGAACGGAAAGAACGATGTTGCCGTCCTGAGCTACGAGGTCTGGCAACAGGACTTTGGCGGCCGGAAGAGTATCGTGGGGCAAACCGTGCGCCTGGATGGCACGCCGTACACGGTGATTGGAGTAATGCCTGCCGGTTTCCGGGTACTCCTCGATACGCCGAATGTGGTCTACACGCCGCTGCACTTATCCAAAGACCAGATCAAGTCCCGAGGCAGTCACTGGCTGCCGGCATTCGGACTGCTAAAGCCGGGCGTGACCATTGCTCAAGCCAACGCGGACATGAATCACGTCTTCAGTGAAATGGGCAAACAGTTCCCGGATGAAGACAAGGGGAAGACCGCGCAGGTGCAGTCCATCGTTGACGTTCTGCACACCAACCGCGAAGGCCACAACGACCGGCCTGAGTTATGGGTTTTGCTGGCTGCGGTATTTTCGGTATTGCTGATCGCCTGCACCAATGTCGCCGGATTACTGCTGGCGCGTGGGCTGTTGCGAGAACGGGAGATGGCGGTGCGCACCGCGCTGGGGGCGGGGCGCAAGAGGCTGCTAAGTCAAATGCTGACGCAGAGTCTTGTGCTGGGGCTTGCCGGATGCGCCGGCGGCGTGGCACTCGGCTATTTGCTGCTGGTAGCGGTGCAGCAATTTCTGGAGAAGGCTTTTGCCCGTGGCGGCGATGTCCATTTAAATCTCCCCGTCGTGGGTGCGACGTTGGTTATCTCTCTGCTTGCCAGCGTGGCTGCCGGATTGGCTCCGGCATGGAAGACAGCGCGCATCAACCCGAACGACGCGCTGAAGTCCGGCGGCAATGCGGGAACCACGCGGAACCAGCATCGGCTGCGCGCCGGGTTCGTCGTGGTGCAGCTGGCACTGTCGTTGATACTGCTGGTTTGCTCAGGCCTGTTTCTGCTGGGCTTGCGTTCGATGCTCGAAACCGATCTGGGCTTCAACCCGAAGAATCTTCTTACCCTCGAAGTTGATATTCCCGCCGGCGATTACAAAGGCAGGGATTTTGTGCAGGCATTGGTACAACCGCTCGAGTCACGCGTTGCTGCTATTCCAGGGGTAACTGCCGTCGGCAGCAATGATCTACTGCCTATTTTTCAATATGGGTCGAATAGCGATCTCGCGCTGGTGGGAAAGCCGGTCGATCCCATTGACAAGCAACGGCTGACCGAGATGCGTTTTGTCACACCGGGCTATTTTGCCGCTATGCATTTGGCCATCATTCGGGGACGCGATTTCAACCCGCAGGATACGGCTAAATCGCAGCCGGTGGCCATTGTGAATGAGACGTGGGTTAAGGAGTTCCTGGAAGGAGAAAGAAGATCCGCTCACGCAGGCTTTTGCCAGTGATGCCGGCACGCCGCCCACGGCGATCGTAGCGGTGGCGCGCAGTGGCCGTCAGGATATTACGCAACCGCCCTTGGCCGAAGCGGATTTTCCCATGACGCAGATGCCGGAGTCGTGGAAAGCCTTCGTGCCGCAGTTCTATCTCTTCGTGCGCACAACTGTGCCGCCGGCCAGCATCACTGTGCAGTTGCAAAAGGCATTGCACGACGTCGCGCCGAACGTTGCCTTCCGCACACCGGAGACCATGGAGAGTGTGGTCTCGGACGCGTTAGTCACCCCTCGGATGTTGAGTTGGCTGTTTGGCCTTTTTGCCGGGATAGCCGTGCTGCTGACAGCGATTGGCATCTACGGATTGCTCAGCCAGGAGGTCGCCGGCAGAACGCGCGATATCGGCGTGCGCATGGCTCTTGGTTCAACACGCAGCGGGGTGGCGCGGCTGATCTTGATCCGTGCCGGCATTTTGCTGGGGACCGGCCTGGCGATTGGAATGGGCGGTGTACTGTTGGTTCGCCGCGCCCTGAACTCTGTACTGGTCATGCAACCTCAACGCGATGGCTGGGCAATCGCCGTGATTGTGCTTGCGCTCGCAGCAATCGGGGTTCTAGCCGCGCTGATTCCCGCGCGCCGCGCCGCTTCCGTGGATCCGATGCAAGCGTTGCGAACGGAATAAGCCAGGTTTTAAGGGTGAATAACGCGAAGGCCGAGATGTGTCTCAAAGGGGTCAAAATCATGGTCGCGGTGGAGGAGCGAATGTCCCTCAAGCAGACAAAAAGTAGCGATCAGGCAGTCGATCGTCTTGCGAATGGTATGGCCGTGTGACCGGAGGAAGCGATAGTTCTGTGCCGACGCAACAGCCAGCGCCTCTCCTCCCGTATCCAATACCTCAAATCTGGATAAGTCCCGCCGTACTCGCCTGAAATCCGAGTCCGTACGGATTCCTTGCAGAATTTCACACAAGATGAGATCGGTTAATGCAAGACGTTGCTGGTTCAGCTCTCGGTCGAGCCAATCTGTATGCGGATTGACGTTTCCTCCGAGGTAATCAATCCAGACAGTCGTATCCACCACGGTCATTGTGGGATCCTACTTGCGAACCCGGCCCATACGAGACTCATTCAAGTCTCCTTCCCATTGCACCCTGCCGCGGAGTTTGCGGATTGCAGTCTGCGCATGAGTCATTACCAGCAATCGAAGGCCGGCTTCTACAACTGCCTTCTTAGTGCGAACACCGCTGGTCCGCATAGCCTGGCTCATCAACTGATCGTCGATTTCGATATTCGTCCGCACTTGACCACCCCCGATGTGTAAGAATCTCACGCTTATGTGTACTGTTCAACTCCGTTGCTAACCGTCGCAAGTTCGATCCTTAGCAGCTAAGATGAATCCCTAGGATTAGAATCGTGAGCCATGAAGATCTTTCTTTGCCTGCGCTGCGTTTCGTTCGCGGCCATCGTAACGGCTGCTGGTCTCCAGACTCCATCGGTGCACGCCGCAACCTCGGAGGAGCAGGCCGTCCTTGCTCCGGTGAAGGCGATGTTTGACGGCATGGCGAGGCGTGACCCGGAGGCAATTAAGCAACCGCTGCTGCCGGGTGGCACGATGGTGCTGATGCGCGACGGTAAGCCAACCCAAATGACATTCGAAGCCTTTGCCGACCGGGTGGGAAGACCGGGAACCACGCACATCGAGGAGCGCATCCATGATCCGCTGGTGCGGATCGATCACGATCTGGCGATGGTGTGGGCTCGCTTCGAGTTTTTGGTGGATGGCAAGGTGGACCACTGCGGGACGGATCTGTTTAATCTTGTGCGCGACGACGGGAAGTGGTTGATCGCGAGTGTTGCAGACACGGGACGGAAGGATTGTTTGGTGAAGTAGGTAGCCGTGCGGAGAGTTACGGCAGGGCAAACGAACGGCCACGCTGCCAATCATGGTGTTGGCCATGACCAGCTCTGGTCATGGCCGCCGACACGGATAGCAATATCCTGCAGGACACTGGCGCTCTCGACCGGCTCTCCAGGCAGGCCGGCGTGTATCACGCATCGAGCACCGGCCAGACGCCGGGCTTCGTGGTCAGATCCCGCATGGCCGCGGCCGCTGCCAAACAATTGGCTTCTCGGCCAGATAGGCGGCCTCTATGTCGACCGGCATGACCATGTCTGGGTCTACAACCGGCCTCGCACCATGACCAATGAAGAGGCCGGGTTGGAGGGTGTGGTACCGGGCGCCGTCGATCAAAAGGGTCAGCCGGTCAACGGACTTGGCCAGGTGCGCACCTATGGCTCCATCGCAGACTGCTGCAACGCTGCTCCATCCGTGCTGGAGTTCGATTCTGACGGAAAGCTGCTGGTTGCTTGGGGCGGCCCGGCCGACCCCGGGTTTATCGGCGGTAAATGTAAGGCGGAAGCGGGGTGCATCTGGCCCAGCAGTGAGCACGGCATTTATGTCGACCAGAACGACAACGTCTGGCTCTCCGGAAATCGTCGCTTGACCGCCAGTTATTCTCGGTAACTGTACCCATCGCGCTCGCGGGCCTTCTGGCCGTGCTGATGGGTGTTGCCTTCAGCGTCTGGGCCCGCCTCATGCTCGGCGACAATTGGAGCAACCGTGTCACAGTGAAGGAAAATCACACGCTCGCTCGAAGGGGTCCCTATCGCATTGTCCGCCACCCCATCTACAGCGGCATCCTGTTGGGGATGCTCGGCTCCGCGCTCCAGCGAGGCGGGATTCGTTGTTTTGTCGGCGTCCTGATTTGCGGGTTTTCCTTTTGGCTGAAGACTCGGGTTGAAGAACGTTTTATGGTGCAGAGCTTCGGCGAGGAATACCTGCAGTATCGCCACAAAGTTAAAGCGCTTGCCCCGTTCATTTTTTAGCAGTGCAGGCGTTCAATAGACAGGATACGGATAGAACCCAGCCCGTGGGGAGGATCTGTCTCCTGTTCCACATCACGCCCGATCTGCCAAAATCGCGAGTGGAAAGGCGCATCAACATCAGATCTGCTACCACGGGTCGAAGCAGTCATAGTTGCGCTGCACGGCAATTCGGCCATCGCGAAAATGAAAGAAGATCGCAAATGAGGCCTTCATCTCTGTGCCGGCGGCGAGCGTTCCAAACGCTATAGCGAGGACTCCAGTCCAACGAGCTTCGACTGCTACGCGGTCGTCTTGAGCTATCTCTGAAACGATCTCGTATTGCTGCCGTTGGAGGATCTTTAAACCCTGCTGACTACGTTGAAGGATATGCTCAAGGTTGCTTTCCTGCCCGCGGCTGTTGAGTTGATTCGGCATCTCCACTGTTGAACATCCTCCGTGAAGAATCTACGAAGAGCGTCTCCTGCCTCACCGCTTTGAAGGGCATTCAAATACGTTCGGACCAGATAGATGTTTTTGTCTTTCGCATTTGTCATGTGCTGACCATTTTCTGGGTCTGACCTTGTATCGACAATCGACGGATGTTGCCGGGTTCAAGGCGCAGTCGTACTTTCTCCCTTTAGCCCCGGACATCCACACAACCTCTAACCGCTCTCATTTCCAAAAGGTCAGTCCCGTGTGTTCACGAATTCCCGTAGGCGCTCAAGCAATAATTCGCCTTCAACCGTGGTACCCAGGAAATCCGGCGGATTCTCCCATGGCCTGTAGGTCCATTTACTCCACAAGATTGGTTTCTGAGTATCCGGCTCCCAGAAGTCATTGCGGTCTTCCATTAAGGGAAAGCAATAGTGCGTGATGGGATTCTCCAGGGAATTAGAGCCGGTCATCTGAGAAAAACCCATCAGGTGATGATGAATTCCCAATTCTGCCGCGGCAATTGCGTATCCCCACATATCACTCAGCCAGCCATTGCCGCTGAGCGCTTCCCAGCAGACAGGATCGGACGCGATCTCGATCGATTTCTGCAGCCAGCAAACGGCCAACTCAGCGAGGCAGGCCCGATTGATACAGATATAGATTCCCACTGGCTGAACCTTGGCGCGGACTTCCTGCCTGCAGTGACGGTCAATCACTGTACGGTTCCCTGGAATATCGACACACATATACCCGTGCTCTTCGGAATAAGCGTGGCCCGCTGTCAATGGGCCGGGATCGACTACCGGACGGACAAACATGGAATCAGGGTCGACGATCAGGACCGTTTCATCTCCAGGCCCGTCCAGCGCAGCCCACTCCGCGATTCCACCTGGCTTGTTCAGGACAAGAAGGGGTGCGTTGGGAACGGAATCTTTGTAGTTTGCGACGCGGACGCTGTTGCAGGTGAATTTGATCTCCGGTTCCTCGGTGGCGGCAACCAGGGCGGTTAATTCCGCGTGTCATGCCCGCTTGCACATAGGTGTAGCGGAGGAACTCCGCTTGCCACCAATGGTATGTCGTATTTTCACAGCTGAAAACTACCCGCACCGGGCCAGTGTAGAGGACGTTGTTAGCAACGACAAGCCCGGATCATGGGACTCACGTTCAGACAGACGCGGTCGGAGCGAACCCTGGGAGAGCCAACATCTGCGACGGAATCGAGACAGTTTCCAATTTCCAAGATCCGTATATAATGGCCACGCCCGCGGGTTCATCCCAAATTCGCCTCCAAGTTTTTCCGGGTCTCGTGAACGGAGATTGATCCAATGTCCTCGCCTAGTCATCCCATCGAAACAGTTCAACCGATCAAACCGCTCGTCAAGCTCTCGAATGAACCGCCGGCACAACGCCCGACTCATCCGCCACTGACACCGCCGGCACCTCGCCCAACTCATCCGCCACTGACGCCGCCGGTACATCGTCCGACCATCCGCCACTGACGCCGCCGCTAACCTCCAACTCGCCGCCACTGGCGCCGCCACCGCCGATAAAACGGCCCGGCTGAACCGCCACGCAGACCGCTTCTTTCCTCCGTGTGACGACTCAACTGCTCCATCAGCGATCCGTGACTGGTCTCGACTGGCAATTCGACCCGCCGGCAGAGGTTTTGCAATCCCGCCTGTTTGCTGCCGGCGGATATCTCGTGGTTCGCGGATTATTTGACGAAGAGACGCTGCAGGCCTTGCGAGAGGAAGCGGACCGTGTGCGGATCGAGGCGGAACGAATGCTTGTGACGGACTCGGACGGAACCGAGGGCCGGGGCGGCTTTCCCGCACGGGCCTATCGATCAGGCCCTGGCGGCGACCTTCATTGGGGCCTGCACGGGTGCCAGCAGATGGCCGAGAGGCTGGCCGGCGTTTGTGGGCTTAGCGTTTCCGCGGCGGGCGGTGGGACTTATTCGTATTACGAGCAGACGGGAGACTTTCTCGCCGTCCATCGGGATGTCCTCAATTGCGACATCGCCGTCATCACCTCGCTCACCACCTGCACCATGGATTGCCCAGCCGGCGAGTTGGTCGTCTATCCCGATTTGATTCGCGAGCCGTTGTCCACGGCTCGTGCGGCGGGCAGAAGCGCGGGAACATCGGTACCGCTCGATCGCGGGCACACCATGATTCTGCTTGGTGGCATTGTGCCCCATGAAGTTGCTCCCACCTCTCCCGGACAGGAAC
This sequence comes from uncultured Acidobacteriaceae bacterium, assembly GCA_963840675.1. Taxonomy (GTDB): domain Bacteria; phylum Acidobacteriota; class Terriglobia; order Terriglobales; family Acidobacteriaceae; genus PALSA-350. The sequence continues at coordinate 69,494 of CAWJAB010000012.1, read as the reverse complement.
GCATCGTTGCCATCAATTGCTATCGCGCATTGACTGGATGAGTCGGGGTTCTGCCACCGGCCGCGGAGTGCAGGTATAATCCGCCTCAACATGGCACTGGCCGCGGGCGCAAACGTTGATGGCTACGAAGTTCTGGGCTTGCTGGGCGCGGGTGGGATGGGCGAGGTTTATCGTGCCCGCGACCCGGTTTTGAAGCGAGACGTGGCGATTAAGGTTCTTCCGTCCTTCGTTGCCAAAGATCCCGACCGGCTGTGGCGCTTTGAGCAGGAGGCACAGGCGGCCGCGGCTCTGAACCATCCAAACATCCTTGCGGTTTATCGCTTCGGCGTCTTCGAGGGAGCGCCCTACCTGGTTTCTGAGCTGCTGGTGGGAGACACTCTGAAACAGCAGTTGAGGCATGGCCCCATGTCGCTTCGCCGGGCGATCGACATGGGCGTTCAGATCGCTCATGGGCTGGCGGCAGCGCACGACAAAGGCATCGTTCATCGGGACCTGAAACCGGACAACCTGTTCGTCACCAAAGAGGGCCGGATCAAGATTCTGGACTTCGGCCTGGCGAAATTAATGCAGCCGCAACCGCCGCAGGCAGACAAAGACGACAGCGCGCCGACTCAGACTTACCAAACCGATCCTGGCGCGGTGATGGGCACCGCCGGCTATATGTCTCCGGAAATGGTGCGAGGCGAGTTGGTCGACCATCGGACCGATATCTTCGCCTTTGGCGCCGTACTGTACGAGATGTTGGCCGGCAAGCGCGCTTTTCAGCATTCGACGTCAGCCGAGACGATGACGGCCATCTTGCGAGACGATCCACCGGCCGTTTCGCAAATCGCGCGCAACGCGCCTCCCGGGCTGCAGCGCGTTGTCCATCGCTGTCTGGAGAAGAACCCCGAGCGGCGCTTCCAGTCCGCCTCGGACCTGGCCTTTGCCCTGGAAGCCATATCGGAGTCGGGTATTTCGTCGTCGGCTGCCGTTCAATGGCCGGAACCGCGCCGGCAACGAAAAGCGCTGGTCTGGTGGATCGGACTGCCGGACTGGCCGCGATCGTTGCTCGCATCCATCGCCACATACTACTTCGTGGCGAATCGTGGGCAAGCGCCGTTTGCGCATTACTCCCTGCAAAGAGTGATCGACAGCAAACACGTAGGGAGTGTTGCCATCTCGCCGGACGGTATCTATCTGGCGGCCGTCTTGCATGACGCGAATGGTGCGCAGTCCCTCTTGCTTCACCACATTCCGACCAACAGCCAGCGAACCATTGTCCAGGATCCGGCCTACAAATATGATCGCGTCACGTTTTCTCCTGATGGCAGCTACATCTATTTCCGCATCGATGCCCTGGGGCAGCCCAGGCCCAATCGGTGGGACGATTACCGAATACCGGTTCTCGGCGGTCAGCCCACCCGGGTGATTGCCGGGGTAGATTTCCCTCTCACCTTCCTCGATGGGGGCCAGAGAGTGTGTTTCTATCGGCAGGACCACACCGCGGGCTCTTACCAATTCCTCAGCGCCAACGCGGACGGCAGCGACCAGCAGGTTCTGGCGAGCCGGCAAAAGCCATTTCCCCAGCTAGCCGCTTGTTCTCCGAACGGCAGATTCGCTGTTCTGGAAGACTCGCTGGGCAATGTCGAGAGCCTCGAGTTCGGCTCGGGGGCGAGGCGGACCGTGGCTTCCTCCGCCGCGCTGGGCGGATCCCTGAATGACATGCAGTGGATCCCAAACGGCAAAGGTCTCTTCATAACCCTGTGGGAAAAGATCGACTTTGCCCCCATCAGCTTTCTTTCCTATCCCTCGGGAAAGGTGCGACAGATCACCAACGACCTGAGCGTCTATTCGGGCATCAGTCTCACCGCCGATGCGCGGACCATCGCGACCACGCAAAACGACTTGAACGCAAGATTCGCAGAACTCCCTCTGGCGGAAGGCGCCTCGCTGCAGGAAGGCCAAACCGGCGAACTGGTATGGTTCACCTGGCTGGATAACAACACCATTGTGGCCAACGGCGCCGGAAATCTGAGGGTGGTCGATCTTCTCAAAAACGAAACCACTGCGGTGAATGTAAAGAATGGATATTTGTTCGGCCAGCCGTCTCGCTGCGGGCCGGACACGATGGTGCTGGTCGGCGCCGCTCTCCAGGAGGATGTTCGTCGCGTCTATACACTCCATTTCGATGGCAGCGGATTGACACAGGTGACCAAGGGACCGATGGATTACTTTCCCGAGTGCACGGCGGATGGCGAATGGGTCTTCTATGCCGATGACGCCGACCAGAACAATCCGATTCTGTTCCGGCAGTCGCTCCGGGGTGGAGCTCCGCAGAAGCTAGCGCAAGGGCGTATATGGTTTGACGTTTCTTCGGATGGCAAATTGCTCGCAACTGCCGCGGTCGACAAAGGTGCGCCCCTGCAGATCGTTTCGCTCGCTTCTCTGCGAACGATTCGAAGCTTCGCCACCCGTGATTTTGATGATTTTGCCCGCTTCGCATTTTCGGCCGACAGCAGGAGCATCTTCTACGTCACCGAGAAAGGCGCGGACGCAACCATCTGGCGGCAGCCACTGGAGACAGCGACTCCGGTGAAGGTGGCAAGCCTGCCAGGGAGGACGGTGAATTGGATTCGGCCATCACCGGACGGCAAAAAGCTGGGCCTCATCCTTGAGGCGCCCACCTCAGAGGCCGTCCTTCTCCACGATGTCCGGTGAAAGGGCCGCCTATTCTGACCGCTGCTCGTCGCTGAGAGATCTTCTTACCTCATTGCTGCGAGCGATGATTCCCCGAAATACTCTATAGACGTAGTCCACTTCGTAAAACCTGTCCTCAATGGAGCCTCCGGAAGTGTATTTAACCAGTTTCCGGATGAGTTCGGTCTTGACCAGCTCTTCGTCCACGTATTCACGCAGCTCACGGGGTGTGTACTCTGTGACTTCATTCTCACGCTTGTTGCGGAACAGAGCGTTGATGCTCAACGCGTTCTCTAACGCCTTGTAACCGCGCCACTCGGTTTTCAGAACATCATCGTAACGTTGTGATTGCAGAAGCAACCGCACGCCTGATTCTGCACCCGGCTTAGGTTTGGGGATTAAGCGGGAGACCACCGCGTTTGCGGGTTGTTTACTGAGGTTCACAGCAAAGACGTTGCGTACTACATACTTCTTTATCGGCCCCCACAATTCACTTCTCACGTATGAGAGCTCACGGAATTCGACCGGAACGTCGTAGCTGGGAATGCAAAGTCCCCCCAGAGTTGGCTTCTCCTGATCTTCGCTGCCAACCCGTATCCGGTAGGAGGTAGGCCGGTCAATTTTGCCGTCGTCTTGCATGATTCCGGCTATGAAGCAATACGGGTCGTACCAGAATGCGCTGGGTTGTGGCTGAGGCTTCGCGATCTCAACCACTTGACCTCTTGCAATTCGATTCCCACGAAAGGGTGGACGCTCGATTTTCAGGACGGGGTAATCTTTAGGCTTGGTGGGCGGATTCGATACGGTGGTAACTTCTACCAATGATTCTGTCTTTCCCGGCGCGCCCTTCATTTCCACGATCCGAAGTTCCTGTCGAGGTTTAGGCGACGGCTTTGGCGGCAGCTCGAGAGTCATCGAGAAATAGGTGCTGAATAACTCTTTGACTACCTCGATCGTGTTTTCTACCAGCTCCTTCTTGGGAATGGCATCATCGTGGGTGGCGCTATTGCGCGCGATTCTCGCCGAGTGCAGGCACTGAATGAACGCCTTGCTCGGTTTCGGCTTGGCATATATCTCAAACCATTCAACGAGACCCGAAAGCTTACTCTTCTGATCCAGAATCTGTCGCTTTTGTTCATCCGACAGTTCGGGGAATATGTACGTACGTAAACTGAGCTCCATCGCCTTTACCAGCTGCTTGAGGGCGAGTGATATGTAATCCTCATAACCCTCGATGTTCTTGAGCTCAAGGTCTTCTAACGCTCGCGAATACAGATCCAGGGCCTTCTCGGCCTCTCTCTTGTAGATCGCCAGGGGTTTCGGCATGGAAAACCTTCCCAACAATCGTACCGCACTAGCACGGAACTGCGGGAAGTGCCGGACAATCTCCGCTGTGAGGCCTGCTGCGGGTCGACCAAATCGCAGACCCGGATGGTCTATCGCGCTTGGGCTGTATTTCTCCCACGATAAGAGTATTCGTCACGACAAAGTTAGGTTCAGCACTCTGATCCGGTCGAATCGACACGATAGCAGCCCCCTGTCCGAGCGACGTCCCTCGGCTCTTCTCCAGAGCAAAATTCAAAAGTGCCGAAGGCAGAGTTTCTCGGCTTGAAGCAATTTAAGGTTGGTACCCGTCCGCTATCCACTGAGCGAATAGTTCAATGCGAGCTTGGGGCCAGGGACCTTCTCCTCTTGGCGGTGGCGGCGGCATAACGGCGCCACCGATGCCTCGAATACGGTCGTAGATCGCGGTCGCGTGTGCCTTGACGTCGTCATAACTCGCCAGATCGAAGGCCTTACTCATGGCATGAATGTCTTGCTCCGTGAAGAGCGGTCGAATGTCCTCTTGAAACCCCGTCACTTTTGTCATTATCCTCACCGTAAACATTCCTGCGAATGCACAACACTTATTGCTTGCAAAAAACTTGCCAGTCGAGGCGCCGCATGTCCCGATGATAAATCGAGAGAGGCGATGCGCCGAGAATCAGAGAACCTCAAAGATGCTGTAAAGCGGGCCATCTGGAAGGCGGTGTCCGGCGCCAACCGCGATGATGCGATTCATCCAATCGTATTTCGGGAACTGGTCTCGAATATCGGGTTTATTCGGAAGTAGTAGCTTGTGGGACCGACGTCCTCGCCTTTGTCCAATTTCTCGATGACATCCGGCGGACCAGCGCGCAAGCATTGATATGTCATGACAATCAGGGCACCGTCTGTTGTCTTTAGCATGAGCCGCACATCCAACTTAACGCAAGAGTCAGTGCGAACCGATTGCCAGTCATTGCCAGTGACAACCTCGCCGGAGACCCGGTCGCCTTCAAACGATCCCCCCTGAATCACGCCAATTCGACGGAATGCGTTAGGAGTTTGACCGACCACCAATAACGACGGAACTTGCTCTCGTAGTACAAACAACGGTCTGGTCCGCAGACTCATCAGGGCCTCGGGCAGCTCTTGACTCAGCAAAGTTGGCACGACGCTCTCCTTTCGGTGGGCGATTCTTGTTGCAGAGGTTGAATTCGGGGCGATGACCCCGGGGTTTGCCCGATTATGCTGCAGTTCCGAGAAAAGCCGTAAGAGCCTTGGCAAGCGCTTCGGGCTGTTCTTCAGGAACAAAATGGCCCGCGTCGGGAATCACAACGGATGTGACGTTTTGGAAATAGGGTTGCAGTGCTTCTCCCATCGTTGGAATTGAGTATTGCCCCCCGACTGCAAGCATCGGAATGGAGAGTTTGCTGGTGAACAGTTTTTTGTTGAATTCCATGTCGTCGACAATCTTGCGGCAATAATCGAACGCCGCATCCATTCGCCCTTCTCGCGCGTAGGCCGCCACATACGCAGCTACATCGCGCGGAGGGACCGCTTCCGGTCGGTATACTTTATTTTTGAACCACCATCCGACGTAGATGTCCTCCTTTCCTTTGGTGAGTTCGGCCGGCAAATCGGGAAGCATCTGGAATATGAAGTTCCACTTCCTCTTGTAGTCAGAGAACTCAATATCGTTTAGCAGGTAACGCCCGGAATCCCGGCCTGAATGAGAGTGAGAGACTTGAAATCGTCCGGGTAGAGAAGCGCCCAGCTGTACGCACACCATGCGCCAAAATCGTGAGCAACCACATGCAAGGGCGCACCGAGATTCGCGACGAACTCATGAAAGACCCTCGCGACATTTTCCGTCGTCGCGGGCGCCGTAAGGAATCCCGAGTCGCCGAAGCTTGGCAAGTCGGTCGGTATCGTCTGAAACTTTGCGGACAGCAACGGAATTATCCTGTTCCACGACCTGCGCGTCTGCGGAAAGCCCGATATCAAGAGAACCTTTTCTCCGTTACCGATTCGGTCGAACGCGATCTTTTTTGCTTCGCTCGTCGCATCAAGAGGGCCCGAAGCCCTATCCGGCGGCGGGGCGGCAGCAGCAACCGGGTTGAGTCCAGCCGCCACCGCGCCAGTAACGGCAACCCCGAGCTTGAAGAAGTCCCTCCGCGGGATCAAATCGTTCCCGGCAATGCCTTCGTGTGTGGTCGATTCCCCGTTATACCCGAGATTCATATTTGGGCTCCTTCCCTCCGTTCCAACGGGTTCGCTGAGGATCTCAGGTAAGGACTACAATTTTTCCGCCCGCTTTGTTTTCCTCCATCAAACGATGGGCCTCTACGATTTCGTCTATGTGGAAAGTCTTGCCTACCTGAATGCGCAGCGTGCCCGCCTCAATCTGCTTGGCGAGATCGTTGAGAGGCGTCCGCATGAAGTCTTGCGATTCGCCGGCGTAGACCGTGAGAGAAACCGTTGTGGGGATAACGTCCATAGGCGCGAACTGATCGAAGGACCACTTGTTTCCGACGATGCCTGTCATGCAGACAACGCCACCCTCCCTGGCACAGTGCAGCGAGTCCTCAAGGGTCGACGTGCCGATCATTTCCAGTACTTTGTCTACGCCTCCAGGGTATTTGCGTTGCGTTTCGCTGACAATGGAACCGGTGTCCACGATGACATCGTCGGCGCCGCTTGAGCGAAGCAGTTCGGCGCGGCCGGGATTGCGCGTAGTGGATACGACCAAGGCCCCGCAGTTTTTGGCGATGGCCGCTGCGGCAAGCCCCACCGAGGTCGTGCCGCCGCGGATCAGAAGCCGCTCGTTATTGGTCAGACGCAGCGCCCGGAACAGTGAACCCCATGCGGTCTCCAGCATCTCCGGCATCGCGCCCAGGGTCTCCCATGGCAACTTCACTTCGATCTTCTGCACCTGGCTCGCCGGCGGGCAGGTGTACTCCGCATACCCACCGTCGAACTGGCGGCCCAGGCCGCCCATGGCGGTCGCCACCACGTCGCCCTTCTGGAACTCGCCGCCGGGAGCCTCCTCCACCACGCCCACCGCCTCTATGCCCAGCACTCGCGGGAATCTCACGCCCGGCGAATGGCCCTGCCGAGTGAAGATCTCGGAACGGTTCACCCCGAATGCTTTGACACGAATCAGCACCTCTCCGGTGTTCGGGGTAGGTATGGGACGGCTCTCCACCTTCAGGACCTCTGGCCCACTCGCCTCGTAGATCACGACTGCCTTCATTTCGCCCATGAGTCGGCTCCTTCCAGGACTAATGTCGCGGCGGATTCGTGGGAGAAAAGCTGTATCGCGCGATCCTCCAGGAACCATCCCTGTCCTTCCTGAGAAGGAAGAGTTCCTGATTCCTCTCAGCGCTTCTGGTTCCAGTCGCGTGCTCCAGCGTTGTTCCCGCGGAGTTGGTGCGCGCAAAAGCCCACTCGGGCGTTAACTCGATGATTTCAGCGATAGCGAACTTCACATTCAGCGTGATCGCCTTGAAAACATCATTGTAGGCTTTCCTGAGGGCCTCTGAGCCAACGGCGGACGGACTGTATGGAGCCATGAAGACGCCGTCTTCAGCATAGAGGGGCATCACTGCATCGGTGCTCGATGCGTTCAATGCGTCATTGTACTTCGCCAGCAGGGCGGTAACCCCTTCCTTCGCGTCGCTCATCCGTGTGTCCTCAACTCCGGGGACTTTCGTTGCCCACGAATATAGACTTTCCCGCATGCTTCAACTAGGCGGATCAATAAGAATGTATTTTCCAAATATGGGATAGTCTCGTTCGATACAACCACTAGGCCGGCAGCTCCGGAAAGAGCTGCGGTGCCATTCTGGCTGCGAATTCCTTGAACACTCGCACCACTCGCGGTACATGGCGAGTCCCCGCATGGACCAGCGAAAGGTCAAAGTTCCGAAATTTCCACTTTGGCATAATCTCCACCAGTCGGCCATCGTGCAGCAGCTCTGGTTGCACCAGCGGCGGAAGATCGCCGATGCCGACGCCGGCAAGCAGTGCCGCCGCAAGCCCGGCATAATCGTTCATTGAAAAATAAGGCTGAAACGTCAGCCTCTCTTTGTCTTTTCCGTTTACATGAACGAAGTTCCAATGGCATCTTGGCTTCCAGAAGGAGAAGGCCAGCAGCCTGTGTTGCAGCAGATCCCGGGGATTCGCTGGCGCTTTGTGTTTCTTCATATATGACGGACTCGCGACAAGCTGATGCCGATATTTCAGAATCCTCCGGGCGACAAGGGAGGAATCTTCAAGATCCCCGACTCTGAAGGTCAGGTCGACCCCTTCGGAAACATGGTCTACGATTCGATCGGTGATGAAAATTTGAACGCGAACGTCGGGATAAGTTTTCTGAAAGGCCCCTATGATCGGCGCCAGCAAGGTGTCGGAGATGCTGGGCGGAGACGCAAGCCGCAAATTGCCGGAGACATGCGACAAGAGATTGGAGGCTGCATTTTCGATGGTATCGCTGAGTTCAACCATGCGCCGCGCGTGTTCGAGGACCTCTGATCCAGCGTCCGTCAGCCGCAGTTTCCGCGTGGAACGCTCGATCAGACGTATTCCAAGTTGATCTTCCAGCTCGGCGATGCGGCGGCTCACGGTCGAGGTCGGCATTTTGAGAATGCGGGCTGCCCCTGAGAAGCTGTTTGCCTCGACCACATGTGCGAACACGACAAGCGAATTCAGATCGGTCATGATCTTTCCCAAAAATTGGGCTTCACGCTTGCAATCTTACCGCTCGCTTTGAGACCTGGGGAAAACTGAAGCTGCCGTTACGCGATTCCCAATACCTGGTTTAGAAATCCCACCACATACTTCCATACCAGGTAATAGAGCACCAGCACGCCGAGAAACCAGAGTGCAACCAGCAAGTAAGGAACACGGATGGTCTGGAACAAGGTGACGCCGTGCGCGCCGATCACCAGGAACCCGCCACATACGGCTGAGAAGGCTCCGGCGGACAACAAAATCACCGGCAGCAGCGCGCCATGGAGACCGATGGGCAAATGGCGGTGCGGCCGGGACCATACATAGAGCATGTTCCACAGGCCGAAGGCATTGGGTACCACCGCCATCGGGAAAATGATGACGCGTTCCAGCGGGAGGTGACCCGGCCAGACCAGCCGCGTCAAGCTGATTACAGTGAGCGTGACCAGCAAAGCCAGGCTGGGCACGAAGGTTCCCGCCATGTAGGCGCGAAGATAGGGGTGCGTGTTCATAACGTCCTCCGACTACAGGTGATAGAGAAGCACCGGAATTGCTCCCGGGAATAATACGAGCAGCGCGGACAATGCCGCGAGCAGAGCCCAGTCAAACCATGGAACCTGGGTGGGCCTCGCTTCGAGCCGCTTCAGCATCGCGGGCCAGAGGTCGCGTCGCAGTGGGGCGCCAACCTGGCCGGTGATCGGTTGCATCGTCTCCCTAAGCAGTTGCTTGATGCGTTCCTGGTCTTGTTCATTCACGGTTCGACTCCTTGTCGCTTCAATTCTTTTCTCAAAAGGCGCAGGGCTCGAAAGACGCGCAGCTTAACGGCTCCCGTGGAAATGCCCAGCGCCTCGGCGATTTCCTTGTAGGGTTGCTCTTCGATGAGCGCCAGCGTGGCCGTGACTTGCAGTTTCGGCGGAAGCCGGCGGAACGCACCCGCCATTTTCCGGCGAAGCTCTTCGGAAATGCTGGGGTCCGGCAACGCCGGCGAGGGCAGATCTTCAGGGAGTTCCGTTTCAGGCCGCACCGTCCTCAGGTGATCCAGCGCGGCGTTGGTGGCGAAGCGTCGCGCCCACGGCTCGAAGCTTCGCGCGGGGTCGAAGCGGGCGTGCATTCGATAAATGCGCCAGAAGGTCTCGACGGTGAGGTCTTCGGCGGCGGCGGGATCGCGGACGATGCGAACGATCCACCCGTACACCTCGCTCTGGTGCCGGCGAAACAGCGACTCGAAGGCGTCAAGGTCGCCGTGACAGAACCGCCGCAGTACGTCGGATGGCTGCTCCAGCACTGGCATTTTCTCCCTCTATATCTGCTTACGGCGAGAAGAGGACGAGGGTTACAGAATTCGTTGCTATCGCGCTCGGGCAGACGCGATCAATGCGCGCGACGTTGCCAGAAGGATGGGGGTCGCTTCATCCGCCGAAAACATCTGGGAACTGACGAAGGCGCCGTTGATCAGCAGCGACAATTGCGCTGCCAGCTCATCGGGGCGCTTCGCGCGCAGACGCACGGCAAGGTCTCTCAGCCGTCGCCGCAACTCTCTCTTGTGCGCCGTTGCGACCGCGCGGGCGGGATGATCCAGGTCAGGGAACTCCGCGGCGACATTCAGCTGCGGGCACCCGCGATAGTTTGCCCGGCTGACGCGTTCTCCGATCCATTTTAGTTGCGCCTCGAGTTCGGCCTCGGCGTTGGAGTGATGGCGCTGCGTGGTGTTGTCCCAGCACTTCCAGAAGTCTTCGTCTTCTCGATGAAGAAACGCGGCAATCAGATCATCCTTGGTTCGAAAATGGCGATAGAGGCTGGTTTTGGCAACCCCGGCTTCTTCCACCACAAGGTCCACGCCCACAGCCCGCACCCCTCGGCGGTAGAAGAGGGAGGATGCTGTTTCGAGGATGCGCTCTCTCACATCCACTGCGCCGTGGGGCGGACTGCCCGCGTTGGCCATTGCACTTTTTCGCACTCAAGACCTCCGGATCAGATAACCGCAGCATGTATCTCTTGACACGCTACAGACCTGTTCGTATCATACACAAAACAGACAGGTCTGTATCATTGGAGGATGGATGAACGCTCAAAATGCAATATCCCCGGGATCGGGGCGATCAGTCGCTGTTTTTGGGGCTTCGGGCCACACCGGACGGTTCGTCGTGGCGGAGCTGCTGCGGCGCGGATTTAGGCCAATCCCCATTGGTCGCGATGCCTCGCGTGCGTCTGGTTTTCAAGACCGCGGCATGGAGCACAGGACCGCAAATGTTGAAGACCCAGCCTCACTCGATCGGGCCCTCGCCGGGCGCGGCTGCGGTCATCAATTGCGCGGGCCCGTTTCTCGACACGGCCGAGCCACTGGTCGCGGCGGCGCTGCGGGCACGAGTGCACTATCTGGATGTAACCGCCGAACAGTCCAGCGCGCTTGCTACCTTCGAGCGCTTTGCCGCACTTGCGCGGGACGCCAAAATCGTTGTTGTCCCCGCGATGGGCTTCTATGGCGGTCTCGGCGACCTCCTGGCCACGGCCGCCATGGGAGACTGGGCGTCGGCCGACGAAATCCGTATTGGCATCGCTCTGGACAGCTGGCGGCCGACGTTGGGCACGCGGCTCACCGGGCAACGGAACACGGCCGCACGGCTTGTCATCACCGGCGGCAAGCTGGCGCCGCTAGGCAATCCGCCACCGGCATCATCGTGGACGTTCCCTGAACCATTCGGCGTCCAGGATGTCACGGAACTACCGTTGACAGAGACTGTCCTGATCGGCCGCCATCTGCGGGTGTCTCATCTCCATACCTACCTCAACCTTGCGCCGCTGCGCGATCTTCGCGATTCCACCACGCCTCCGCCCGCAGCGGCTGACGAGACGGGACGTTCCGCGCAGATCTTCCTGGTAGACGTGATCGTTCGCAATGGGATGGATACACGCCGCGCGATCGCGCGGGGGCGCGACATCTATGCCTTCACCGCGCCGCTTGTCGTCGAAGCCGCTCAACGCATCCTCGATGGCGCCGCTGAGGGAGTCGGAGTTCTTGCACCGGGTGAGATGTTCGATGCGCCGAGCTTCCTACGCGCCCTCGCTCCGGAGCACCTGACCTTCGAGATGCGGAGTTAAGCGCCACCCTCTTCTTTGTCATCCCGAGCCGGAGCGCAGCGTAGTGGAGGGACCTGCTGTTCACTCAACCAGCAGGATATGCGGCGGAAGGGGATTGTAGCCGTCGTTGTCACATTGATGGTGTCCGGCGTGTTATGCGTGTCCACTTGCTTCTTGAACTTGTGTGGCTTGGTCGTGCGCGAAGGTCACCGTAATCTTGCGATCGCCCGCGGTGTACGTCACGGTCCGATTCCCGTAGTCGCTGGAGTCCGATTGGGCCACCTGGCCGACCGCCATCATCGTTTGTAGCTCGCTCATCCCCGGCTTCACCTGGTGCTGGTCAATGGCTTGCCATACATTGCTTGGCCAGTAGCTATACAGTTTGTGCGGGTCGTCGTAATACAAAAGGTCATCCAGGCGGAACGTCTCGTTGCCCCCTTCCACCTCTCCCATCGGCACAGCGAACTCCTGGGGGTCGCCCGGCTTACGGAAGATCAGGAAGATGTTTTTCGAGCCGCGGGGGATTCGGCTCACCCAGTTGGCGGGTGTGGCTAGTTCGACCACGTCCACCACGTTCAAGGCCTGCGCCGTTGGCAGCGGACCTTCCTTATCGCGGAACACAGCAGAATGGTCCCGATAGGGGTAATAGTCCAACTGATACCCAGCCTGCATCCACACAGTCTTCCCGCGGAGCTCTTTGGCGGACTTCAGGTCGTCGATATACATTTTGCGCGGAATCACCAGGTCGTCCTGGGTGATCTTGCGTTCCGGGGGCCCCTGTTTGACCATAACCGGCTCATGGCGTTCCTGATAAATGGACCAGATGCGCCAGGCGGCAAACAGCAACACCGGCAACGTCATCAGAACCACGGCTTTCCAGGGCTTCATCGGCTCTCCTGTCGATCCTTCAGTTATATATGGATGCAAAGACGCATCGCCCCTCTTTAGCTCTCTTTCGCCTCTGCGGCCCGCTTTCGGAAGGCGGCGCCTGCGTCGGTCACCACTCGACCCACTTCGGGCTAGGCGACGCTTCGGCGTCGTAGTTGTCGTGCCAGTTCCACCACTTGTATGTCGGGGTCTGGGGGTAACCCTCTGGCGAGTCCTCCCAAGTCTCCTGGCGCCCGAGTGCTGTCATATCGAGGTAGCTCCAGGTGGTCCCCATCGCCTCGTCGCCGCGGCTGTTGATGAAATATGTGCGGAACACCTTGTCGCCGTCGCGGATGAATGCATTGTGGCCGTGCCACTCGGCCACGCCGAAGTCGGTGTCGAAGCCGTCTGTGATGGTGTACCACGGCATCTTCCAGCCCATTCGTGCCTTCAGGCGCTCGATGTCCTTCTGTGGCGCGCGCGAGGCGTACGCGAGGGTGGTGTCGCGGGCGTTCAGATGGGCCAGGTGCGCGACCTGATCGGCGCCCAGGGAGCAGCCGCGGCAGGCGTGCTCGGGCCAGCCCAACACCCCGGGCTCGAAGAAGGCGCGATAGACGATCAACTGACGGCGGCCCTCGAACAAATCGAGCAGGCTTACCTTGCCCTTGGGGCCGTCGAACTCGTACTTCTTGTCCACAGCCAGCCAAGGCATCCGCCGGCGTTCGGCGGCCAGCGCGTCACGGGAGCGGGTAAATGCCTTCTCCTTCACCAGGAGCTGCTGGCGCGCAGCCTCCCACTCCTGCTGCGACACGATCGGTGGTGTCTTCATCGCGAGATGCCCTTTCCCGTGTTCCTTGTCTCTCTCCTTGCTTGTTCCCCTCTGTGTCGTCATCGTCTTTTCTCCTTTGATTGTCCTTCTACTGTGTAGAACCGGCGAGGTGGTTCAATTCATCGGTCGGTACGAGCTTCGTCATCCGCCGGAATAGGGATTCCGGTTTCGCAATTGTTCGTTCTCACGTAATAGATGGCAGACCAGCGCTTGCAGGCGAAGCTTCTCATCCTCAAGTGCTTTCGCCCATTCGATCAACTCCGCGGAATCGAAATTCCGGTAAGTTTCAGAGTAAATTGATCGGCTAAAATCGGGCTCCGGGAGCCAGGACGTCGAGGGTGCCGACCCGTCGACCGCCCGCCGTGTCTGCACCATGCCGGTCACATCACGCCTCAACGGGGTCACTCGTTCATAGACTGTCTTCTCCGCGATGTTCATACGGTCCTCCGTTTGGCGACTACCACTTCTGAGTGGCGCAATCTTCGTCTTCCCGAGCCGAGTCAACGAATACTCGATGGCAATAGCCTTCGGTTTCGTCACCCGCCTGTGGATCAATCCTGTCGATTCGAGATTGCGAAGAGTTCTGGTGAGCATACGCTGTGAGACACTACCGAGGTGGCGGCGCAATTCCCCGCGGCGAAAAGGCCTATCTTTCAAAGAAAACAAGACTTTCGGCGTCCACTTGCCGATAAAGATCGGGCCGGGCACTGTCGATTCCTGCATCATCTTCATAACTGTCCTTGTTCGTTCGTTACGTGCTGCTATCGATGGGCCTTATGGTTTGTGGTCACTCGATATATGTACCGCGGGGCCTGCATAAGGTGGGAGTGACAAGTGTGGCGGGATTTCGATGGATTCCCTGATCACGGCAGCAGCACGTGCGCTTGCGGCGGGTGATCCCCTCGGCGCATTGAAGAGAGTCGCGCTGCGCGACGATGCGCCGGCACTCGCTCTTCGCGCCATCGCGTTGGCGCAGCTCGGCGAGTTCGAGCGCGCAAAAGAACTCCTGCGAAGAGCCGCACGCACCTTCAGTCCAAAGGAATCCGTAGCGCGTGCGAGGTGCGTCGTAGCCGAAGCCGAGATCGCGCTTGCCTCGCGCGACCTGGGCTGGCCTGCGAAGGCACTCGATGCAGCGCGGGCGACGCTCGAGGAACACGGAGACCGGTTGAACGCCGCGCTTGCGCGGTACCTGGAGATCCGGCGCCTCCTCCTGATTGGACGCCTGGACGAGGCGGAGCGAATGCTTGCCGAGCTCGACCCGGCTCCGTTTCCGCCCGCATCGAGAGCCGCCCACGAACTCGTAGTTGCAGGGATTGCGCTGCGCCGCTTGCGGACGAAAGCGGCGCGCGCTGCGCTCGCTCGGGCCGAACGCGCCGCGCGGCAAGCAGGCATCCCTGCTTTAATGGCGGAGGTGGAAAGCGCATCCCACGTTCTAAATACGCCGGCGGCACGCCTGATTGCACGTGGCGAGGAGCGGCCCCTGCTGCTGGAAGAAGTCGAATCGTTGTTGGCGTCGAGAGCGCTCGTCGTGGATGCGTGCCGGAATGTCGTGCGCGATGAACGCTCAGTGGTTTCGCTCGTAACACGTCCGGTATTGTTCGCGCTCGCCCGCGCGCTGGGCGAGGCGTGGCCCGGCGACGTCTCGAGGGACCGGCTTCTTGCCCGGGCATTCGGAGCCAGATTCGTCGATGAATCGCATCGCATTCGGCTGCGAGTTGAAATCGGACGTCTTCGCAAGATGCTTCGGTCGCTGGCCGATCTCATTGCGACCAAGCGAGGATTTGCACTGGTGCCTCGTGGTGGACGCGAAGTCGTTGTGCTGGCGCGGCCCGTTGAGGATGAAAATGGTGCCGTTCTCGCTTTTCTCGCCGACGGTGAGTCGTGGTCGAGTTCAGCTCTGGCGATTGCGCTCGGAACCAGCCAACGCACCGTACAGCGGGCGCTTGACTCGCTTGCTGCAGCCGGCAAGGTGCAGTCGTTTGGCCGCGCGCGAGCCCGTCGTTGGATAACCCCGCCCGTGCCGGGATTCACGACGACTTTGTTACTCCCCGCTCCGCTGCCGATTGATTAAGGTGGAAGTATGAAACGATCAAAAGCCGAAATCGTGAGTGAGTACGGACCCTTTCCGGGCGCCGAAAGAGTGAATGGAGTCACCTACGACGGCCGGCACGTCTGGTTTGCCTCCGGAGACAAGTTGAACGCCTTCGATCCTGCGAGCGGCAAGGCAGTACGTTCTATCGATGTCGCTGCGCATGCTGGAACAGCCTTCGATGGCCGGCACCTGTTTCAGATCGCCGAAGACCGCATCCAGAAGATTGATCCGAAGAGCGGCAGTGTGCTTGCCACGATCCCGGCTCCCGGCGGAGGCCGTGACTCGGGGCTCGCGTGGGCTGAGGGGATGCTCTGGGTGGGCCAATATCGGGACCGGAAGATCCATCAAGTCGACCCGGATACAGGGCAGATTCTTCGTACCATCGAGTCCAACCGCTTCGTAACCGGAGTCACTTGGGTCGACGGAGAACTCTGGCACGCTACCTTGGAGAGCGACGAGAGCGATCTGCGGCGAATCGATCCCACAAGCGGAGAGGTCTTGGAGAGGCTGGAGATGCCGAATGGGGTCTACGTTTCAGGCCTTGAGTCCGACGGGGGCGATCGGTTCTTCTGCGGAGGAGGAACGAGCGGTAAGGTTAGAACGGTCCGCCGGCCCACGCGAAGGTCCGTGGCCAAAACCCGGTGAT
Source organism: uncultured Acidobacteriaceae bacterium (assembly GCA_963840675.1). Taxonomy (GTDB): domain Bacteria; phylum Acidobacteriota; class Terriglobia; order Terriglobales; family Acidobacteriaceae; genus PALSA-350. Next base: position 53,267 of record CAWJAB010000012.1, on the reverse strand, counting down.
TTGCGTTCGAGTTTAGATCGCTGCTATTCGCGGACGCGAATCACAATCTTGCCGAATGCGCCGCGATAGAGATGGTCGTACGCCGCAAGAGCATCCGGGAACGAGTAGACCTTATCGATAACCGGGTGAATCTGGATTTCTTCGAGCTTCTCGTTCATCCTCTCGAATGCGCGGCGTGGCCCCGTCACTATCCCGCGAATCGTGGCCTGCTTCGCCAGCAGCGGAAAGATGGGAACCGCGGATTCGAAACCATCCAGAATGCCGATGACCGATATCCTGCCACCGGCCTTCAATGCCTTGAGGGACTGTGCCAGGCTTTTGCCGCCGGCGACTTCGAGCACATGGTCAACTCCCTGCATGTCAGTCAGCGCAAGCACTTCCTTTGCCCACTCGGGTTTGCGCAGATAGTTGATCCCCCCTTGTGCTCCAAGGGCCCTTGCTCGTTCCAGCTTTTCGTCGCTGCTGGAGAGGATGAGAGGGCGCGCTCCATAAGCGGCCGCGATCTGCAGGCCAAACAATGAAACCCCTCCGGTACCCTGCAGAAGCACGGTCTGCCCAGAGGAGAGCTGTCCGGTCTCGACCAGCGAGAACCACGCGGTAATCGCCGCCACCGGGAGTGTCGAGGCTTCTTCATCGGTGAGGTAGCGTGGAGCCTTGACCACGGCACTCTCTTTCATCAGGAGGTACTCCGCCAATCCTCCAGGAATCGTGCTTCCCAAAGTGTGGACAATTTCATCGCCTTTGGGAGGACCATCAATCCACGTCGTCGCGTACTGGGTAAGCACCCGATCCCCAACGGTGATCCGGCTTACCTCGCTTCCCACCTCGACTACCTCGCCCGCCGTGTCGGCTACCTGCGTCATCGGAAAAGCAACATGCGGGTTGTAAAGCCCTTCGGCCACAAGCTTGTCCCGGTAGTTCAATGAGACTGCATGCACGCGGATCAGGATCTCCGACGGTCCGGGTTTAGGAACAGGTACTTCGACGCATTTCAGATTCTCTCTACCAAAACCAAATAGCTGCCATGCCCTCATAACGACTCCTTCCCCGCTCCTCTGTTCCAGCTATGAGATGAGCGGTTTTGCCGTAAGTTTCATAGTCTTGTTGTACTTACATTTTTGATTCCTGAGCCGCCCACGGGACCTTAGGAACGAGGCTTTGTTACACTCCTCGCGAGAGGTTTCGGGATGGCGCCCCTGGTGGAGCTCGATCATGTGTCGAAAGCGTACGAACAGAAGGTGGCGGTACGCGATCTGAATCTGCGGATAGAGCCGGGAACCATGTTTGGCCTGTTGGGGCCGAACGGGGCAGGGAAGACGTCGAGCATTCGCATGATGGTGGGAATTACTGTGCCGGATTCCGGCACAGTAAGCCTATTCGGCCGGCCGTTTACACGCGAGAGCCTAAAGAAAGTTGGGTACCTTCCGGAAGAGCGCGGGCTCTACCGAAAGATGAAGGTGATGGACCAGCTCATCTTCATGGGCCAGCTCCATGGGCTAACCGCGGAGCTCGCCGCGAAGCGCGCGCAAACATGGTGTGAACGGCTGCAAATCGTCGATGCGGCACAGAACAAGACAGAAGAGCTTTCCAAGGGAATGCAACAGAAGATCCAGTTTATTGTGACCCTGTTGCACGAGCCCGAACTGATCATTATGGACGAGCCCTTTTCCGGGCTTGATCCAGTCAACGCGACCCTGCTGCAGGACACCCTGTTGGATCTAAAGAAGGCTGGGCGGGCCATTCTGTTCTCCACCCATCGCATGGACCAGGTGGAGAAACTGTGCGACGAGATTTGCCTTATTCATCGTGGAGAAGCGGTGCTTTCCGGCGGGATGCGCGAGGTGAAATCGCGCTACGAGCGTAACCGGGTGATCATCGATTTCGAAGGGGACGACGGGTTTCTGAGCCACGAGGCGATTGCCGAATGCAGGCAGTATCCGGGCCACGTCGAGATCAGCCTGAAGCAGCATGGCGACGCGCAGGCATTGCTACGCGCAGCCCAACAGCACGCGCAGATCTACCGCTTTGAGCTGGTAGAGCCTTCGCTGGAAGAGATTTTCATACGCACGGTAGGAGAGAAAGTGGATGCGTGAGGCATGGCTGATCGCGCGGCGCGAGTATCTGGAGCGGATCCGCAGTAAAGCCTTCCGCATCAGCACGGTGCTCATTCCGCTGTTTATTGCGCTGATTTTCGGCGCGGGCGCCCTTTCCGGCAAACTTAGCAGGGGCCCGCGGCATATCGTGGTGGCTTCGAACGATCCGCTGTTGGCTGAGAGCGAGCGAGCGGAGTTGATCGCCGCGGAAAACGCCGCGTCTGCGGCTCGAAAGGACCCGTCATCGCGACTGACGGTAGATGTGAAGGCTCCGCTTACCGAGAGCGAGCTGGCGCCCCTGAACGCGGAGGTGGAGAGCAAGCAGATTGATGGCTACTTGTGGCTCGATCGAAGGCCGGGAACGACCCGCCTCGAGGCTACCTACACTTCCGGCGGATCGGCGGATTTTGTGGGAAAGGACAGGATGCAGGATGCAATCGGCCATGCCTTAGTCCGGGAAGAGCTGGTAGAAGCGCGGCGCGACCAGCGAAGAAATACAGGCATTGCTCAAAGATGTAGACCTGAAGACGCAGCAGGTGAAGAACGGCACAGCCGTGGCGTCAGACGCGAGCAAGGGTTTTTGGGGCGCGTATCTCATGACCTTTCTGCTGTATTTCGCGGTGGTATTTTACGGCGTGAATGTGGCCCACTCGGTAGTAGCGGAAAAGACTTCGCGGGTATTTGAAGTGATGCTGGCTTCGGCCAAACCGGAGTCGCTCATGCTGGGCAAGCTGTTGGGAGTAGCCGCAGTGGGGCTGACCCAAATGGCGATATGGATCGCCTTCCTTTTTATGCTGAGCGCGTCATCCCTCTGGATGACGCTCGGCCTCGGCGGCCTGGCAGCCTATGGAGTGACGCCGCTGCGACTCATTTTCTTCGTGCTCTATTTCATCCTGGGGTTTTTCTTATACAGCGCGCTGAGCGCAGGTCTGGGCGCCACCGTAAGCCAGGAGTCGGAGGTACAGCAGTTCAGCATGATCATCGTGTTGCCCCAGGTGATTGGGCTGGTGCTGACTGTGTACATCCTGGGCAACCCTGGTGCGTGGCCGGTGGTGTTGTTGTCGCTGTTTCCGCCCGTGCACGCCGATTGTGATGTGTTTGCGCATGGCGGCGATGGCGGTGCCGGCGTGGCAACTCGCTCTTTCCCTGGTGCTGATGCTGTTGTCCATCTATGGGATGGTGTGGGTGGCTACGCGAATCTATCGCGTCGGCATCCTGATGTATGGCAAGAGGCCGACGCTGCCAGAGATGTTGCGTTGGCTAAAGTACAGTTGATAAGTTCGTCTATTGCACAGAATAAGAAACGCTGGATTGATGAAGGAAGTCGAAATTCTCGTCAAGGTCACGAACCATGATGGTATGAGATCCGGGTGCCAGGCTGAAGTATTGGTTTACGTCTGTTGCGGGATACCGGCCAAGCTCTACGTCATTGTCCCAAACCTCGATCATGCCTACCGGTACAGGTTCCGTGGCGTGTGCAACCACGTGAACCGTGGCCGTGTTGAAGGTTTGTTCCGGTGTGGGCGATATGACCTGCATCCCGTCGACTACGGCTTGCACGGTGTAGGTCACAGAGGATTGATGGAGGGTTTTGTAGGAGGAGTCCAGGTCGAGCACCGTGGTTGTGTGCTTCCCGGGCGCCATATTGTAGGTGGCATCGATCTCAGCGCCATACACGCCGAGCTTTGCGCCGTTATCCCAGACTTGTGTCTGGCTCACATACTGGCTCTCGGAAGCACTGGCCATCAGATGGACTGCGCCGGCCACCGTGGCTCCGCTTCCGGGAGTCGATATGACGATGCTGTCCGATGGACTATCAGACCCGTTTTCCGACTTGAAGAAGTCCGCCATAGGCGCGGCATCCTGCGCGGCGCCGGGACAAGGCGACAGACCCATGGCGACACACACCGTCTTGAGCACGCTCTGGTTGTGGTAGTGGATCGACGACTTGTAGCCGGCCTTCACCTGCGGGCCAATCACAAGAGTCGCTGTGCGCCCACCGCATCCCTTGTCAACAGTGGAAGAACAACGGTTGTCTTCTTTCACAAGGTCGCCCTCATCCCAGACGATGAAAAGAATCCCATCGCCGCCGGGACCGAACTCAGGCCGTGCGAGAATCGCGGGAAGGTTGTCCTGAAGCCACTGATCCGCCGCCTCGAGGGTGCCGTTATGAGCATCCTCGTCCACATCCGGGGTGATGTAGGCGTAGTTGACCATATTGCCTTCCGCGAAGTCCTTCTTCATTTGGGAGTAGGGCACACTGTTCTTCTCCTGTCCTGTTCCGGGACAGACATCGGTGAAGTCAATGAGCGGATTGTGCCGGCGGTAGTAGTCATCGTTTGTGCCGCCGTAAAGTCCCTGATAGCCCGCGGAGGGCAGGTTCTGCTGGTAAGACCTCCAGGTGTAACCCTGCTTCAGGAGTTCACGGACGACATTGTCATTGTCATGGGTGCATGAAGTCGTGTTGTTATTCCCCGTAACCGCCGCTCCGGCGACAAACCACATCAATGCGGGAAGAGAACTATGCTGATTCGCGTAGAACTGGGTGGCAAGCCCATATTCATGAATGAGCTTATTGTAGTAAGGCATTTTGGAGTTGCCGACCACTTGTTCCAGGCTGTGATTCTCTTCGGCAATCACCCAAACGTGGGAGGAGTGCGGAACATTTTCTGCAATGGATATAGTGGCAAATAACAAACATAAAACCGGACCTAGATTTTTCAAGAACATAGCGGGGGGCCCCATCCTTTTCAGTGATGTCTACGTTCTGTAACAGTGATAATGCTGAAAGATATATACCGCGAAAGAGCGGCTGTCCAGCGTTAAGTTCGTGTAAATCTATCCCCGCGTAATCTTCGTCATCAAGAGCAACCCTTGCGGTTACGCAACCGGTTCAACGGATCCCGTGAAGGACCTCCCGCGATGCACGATTGCCGGGCGACGGGTCCATGGACTCTCCGATGAGTATGCTGTGACCGCACTACTCAAGCCAAGGGTAAGTGATGTCTTGGTATCATGATCCGAAGTCAGGACTCACTTCGTTTGAGCAGGTAGTCGAGACCGCAAACCCGAAACCAACGATAACCATAGGGTTCCAGCAAAATATAGTGGCGGCCATTTGCGTCAGGTTGACTATGGTCAGCCGACAATAGATTGATCAGCGCGCAGTTCTCTTCGCCCAGCATTACGCTAAGGCGTATCTCTCTCGGTTCGCCACTGAAGTTGTGGACAAAAGCCACCGCATTGTTGCGCCAGTCATACTGCATTGCCATGACCTCCTTTGTGCCCGTAGGGAGGAAGGAGAAATCGCCCCATCCAATCTCCGGAACTTCTTTGCGCATGCGGATGATCCTCTCCATCCAATTGAGCATCGAGTTGGGCTCTCGGCGCTGGTCAGCCACGTTTACATGTTCAAAGCTGTAAGGCCCCGCGGTGATGACGGGCAATACAGGTTTGTCATTTTTGGTAAAGCCGGCGTGCGGTTCGGTCGACCATTGCATGGGAGTGCGGGCGCAATTCCGCTCCGGCAGTTTCAAATTGTCCCCCATACCGATTTCATCCCCATAGCGAATCACAGGCGTGCCGGGCAGCGTCATCATCAAGCTGTAAGCAAGTTCCAGGCGGCGGCGATCCCCTTGCAACATGGGTGCAAGACGGCGTCGAATTCCCCGTCGATAGAGTTGCATATCGGGATCCGGGCCGAAGGCAGCAAATACCTCATCTCTTTGCTTCTTTTCGAGGCGCCCAAGGTCGAGCTCGTCGTGATTGCGAAGAAACTGTCCCCATTGCGCCGTCGCCGGCCGGGCCTTGGTCGCCCGCATCGCCTTTACCAGCGGACGTGAATCTCCGGTAGCAAGGCCGTAAAAGAGGTGCTGGTTCACTTCAAAATTGAACATCATTTGCAAACGCTCTCCGGCCACACCGAAATACTTCATATCGGTTCCGGGCAGAACGTTTGCTTCTGCCAAAATGATTGCCTCTCCCTCTCGCCACGTAAGGAATTGGCTAAAGCTGCGAAGCATCTCATATTGTTCCTGCGGTTTGGTGATAGCAGCGCCCTTTTGCGCGATCACGAAAGGCACGGCGTCCATACGAAAGCCGGAAACCCCCAATTGCAGCCAGAACCCCATGATCTTGAGAATTTCAGCCTGAACCTCGGGATTTGAGGTGTTCAGATCAGGTTGGAAGTCATAAAACCGGTGGAAGTAGTATGCTTTTGCTTCGGCGTCGTAATCCCATGTCGACTTTTGTACACCTGGGAAAACCACGCCCGATTTCGCGTTGCGCGGCCTTTTCTTCGACCATACATACCAGTCGCGATACTTGGATTGCGGATCCTTCCGTGCTTCCTGAAACCAGGGATGCTCGTTGGAGGTGTGATTGACCACCAGATCGATGAGCACCCGGATGCCGCGTTGCTCGCACCCATGAGTGAATTCGACGAAGTCGCCAAGCGTACCATAGCGTGGATCGACTCCGTAGTAGTCGGCGACGTCATAGCCATCATCTCTCCGCGGAGACGGCTGAAAAGGCATGAGCCAGATTGCCGTCACGCCCATACCATTCAGATAGTCCAACCGCCGCATAAGGCCCTGAAAGTCACCGATACCGTCCCCGTCTGCATCCATGTAGGTGGAGACCGAAAGGCAGTAGATGACTGCGTTCTTGTACCACAGGTCATTGATCACGGCGATCCCTTTCAGACTCTCAATTCTTCTAGAGGAGTAGGTTTAGATGCACGATCCGGGGTGGTGGAAAACTGCTGTCGTCTACGAAATATATCCACGCTCTTTTCAAGACAGCAACGGAGACGGCGTTGGTGATCTGCCCGGCATCTTAACCCGGCTCCAATACCTGGTTGAACTCGGGGTCGGTGCAATCTGGATTGCCCCCATCTTTCCCTCCCCCATGGCGGACTTTGGCTATGACGTTGCCGATTACTGCGGCATCGATCCCGTGTTCGGAACCATGCACAACTTCGATTGCGTTTTAGAGCAAGCCCACCGCTGTGGCCTGAAGGTGATATTAGACTTTGTCCCAAATCACACTTCCAACCTCCACCCCTGGTTTGTGGAGAGCCGGTCGTCGCGCGAAAACGCAAAACGAGACTGGTACCTGTGGCGAGATCAGCCCAACAATTGGATGAGCAACTTCGGCGGGTCCGGTTGGGAATGGGACGAGCGAACTGCGCAGTTTTACTACCATTCATTCCTCAAAGAGCAGCCGGATTTGAATTGGCGTAACCCGGGCGTGCGAGCTGCCATGTACGACGTCCTCCGCTTCTGGCTTGACAAAGGCGTAGATGGCTTCCGCGTCGATGTGATGTGGCTCATGATCAAAGACGACCAATATCGCGACAACCCACCCAATCCTCAGTACCAGCCAGGGCAATCCTCGGACCACAGCTTTCTTCCTGTCTACAATGCCAATCGACCGGAAGTTCATGCGGTGGTTGCCGAGATGCGATCTGTCATCGACGGTTATCCGAATCGCGTACTCATTGGTGAAATCTATCTCCCCACCAGCGAGCTGATGGCGTACTACGGGCCTAACCTGGATGGAGCCGATCTGCCGTTCAACTTTCTCCTGCTCCAGGCTCCCTGGACCGCGGAGGCCGTCGCGCGCGTAATTACGGATTATATGGACGCTCTGCCCCGAGGTGCGTGGCCGAACTGGGTCCTCGGTAATCATGACAACTCTCGCGTCGCCTCCAGGGTGGGCGCCGGACAGGCTCGTGTAGCCGCCATGCTTCTGCTCACGCTTCCAGGAACGGTGACCCTCTATTACGGAGAGGAGATCGGCATGACGAATGGAACAATCTCAGCGTGGGAGGTCCGTGACCCCGCGGAAAAACGACAACCCGGCATTGGCATGGGGCGCGATCCCGAGCGAACGCCGATGCCCTGGGACGGATCCCCCCTCGCCGGATTCACTACGGGGAGCCCTTGGCTTCCGCTCAACTCCGATCATGCAGTCCACAACGTCGAGGCATTGCGAGAAAAAAGAGACTCAATTCTTCAGCTCTACCGCAATTTGATTGCTATTCGTCGCGTCCACCCGGTTTTGGCGAGTAGCCAGATCGATTCTGTCGTTTTCCAGGGAGGTCTTCTTTGTTATGAGCGTAGGAGCGCCACGGAGCGACTCCTGGTGGTCCTCAATCTTGGAAACGACCCGATGCGGGCGGCCACCGAAGCCGGCACGATCCTCCTGAATACCAGCCTGAACCGCACTGGAGAGCAGATCAAAGATTCCGTCATGCTCGAAGGATCTGAGGGTTTACTCATACTTCTAAACGTGTAGGTGCTCAGAGAGCGAAAGGCGCTCGCTAGCTCAGCGCCCTCGCGAGTCGAAGCAGTTCTTGCCGAATCACAGTCTCATCGTAGGCGGCAAAGCCGAGGAGCAATCCTTTCGGGTCAGGACGTCTGAGGGTAAATCGGTCAACGGCGAGAACTTCAATTCCCTGGTCCGCGGCCAGCTTCTCCGCTCTCCGTGAACTCATGCCATTCTTGAGGAACCCAATGGTGTAGAGACCGGCCCTGACGTTGGAAAGTTCAAGCAAACCACTGAGATGTTGCTTACTGCCTTCGATCAATGCGGCGAGGCGGCCGGCGTACAGATTACGCATCCGCCGCAGATGCCGTGCCAAATGCCCATCCACGATAAAGTCGCAGAGCACCGCCTGATCGAAAGTCGAATTCCGCAAATCAGTTCGATAGCGGAAGGATACGAAACAGTCTGCTAATGACGGAGGTAATACCACGTAGCCCACGCGTAAGGATGGGAACAATGTCTTGCTAAAGGATCCGATGAAGATCACGTTTGAATGATTGTCAAGGCTTTGCAGGGCAGGCACAGGCTGTCCCTCGAACCGGTACTCGCTGTCATAGTCATCTTCGATCACAAAAGCGCCGGTGCGAGAGGCCCAGTTCAGAACCGCAATCCGCCGCCCCACGGACATTGTTACTCCCAGCGGAAACTGGTGAGCCGGCGTCAGGTATACTCCCTTGGCGTGCGGACAAATTTTCTTTCCGGCGGAGACGGACAGGCCTTCTTCGTCGACTGGCACAGCGATGATCTTGGCTCCAGCGTTGCCAAACGCGATGCTGGCTCCGAAATATCCAGGGTCCTCCATCCATATTGGATCGTGCCGTTTCAGGAGAAGGCGTGCCAACAGGTCCAGCGCCTGCTGTATTCCGGAAACGATGATGATTTGTTCCGAACTGCATCGCACGCCGCGTGAAGCGCGCAAGTACTCGGCTATCGCATCGCGCAGCGGGCGATACCCGCGCCCATCCTCCTCTGTCTTCAACCATGACCTGAATTTTCTTGCGCGATCTGCCGCAATGCGTCCCCAAAGCTCGGCTGGGAATTCAGTGGTGGCCGGACTCCCTACGTGAAACGGGCGATTGCCCCCTGTAAAAGCCAAGCCGACGTAAGGCTTTGGCCGCCGGTATGCCGAAACGACACGACGAACGTAAGCCGGAGGAGAGGAAGTCACCTGCCGGGTTGTTGCAGGCGCCGCTACCTGATTCACCCACGTACCAAATCCAACACGGCAGGATACGAAGCCCTCGGCTTGCAAACGTTCGAGAACGCTAACAACTGTTCCCCGCGAGAGCCCATACTGGCTGGCGAAGTCTCTGGAGGCGGGCAGCCTGGTGCGGGGCCCAAGCCGGCCTTCAAGAATGGCACGGCGCAGTTCTCCGTACAACCAGCTGGTTAGAGTCTGATGCTGCGGGCGGCTATTGAGAGTGAGCTCGAACGAGCTGACGGTTTTCGGCATCGGGTTCCTGATTGGTCCAATGATATTAGTTAAAAATGGATCTGTTCAATGAGCCATTGCCGACCATACTATCAGTTCTGAAATTAGAAAATGCCTGTTGCCCCTTCTTGCCAGGCTTCTAGTTGAGGGAGTCAAAAGGAGATCGAACAAATGAGAGTCGGAGTTTGGTTCTACGGCTTGGCAACAGTCGTCACCGGGATCCTGGATATTGTTTGGGGAAAATTCGAGGCCTCCCATCAACCGGTACAATCCTTCGCCCCGCATTTTCCTGGCCAGCAGGTACTCGCGTACATCGCCGGTGTGTGGCTGGTCGCGGCCGGCGTGGCGATCCTGTGGCGACGCACCGCACGGATCGGGGCGGCGGGGTCAGCCATGATCTACCTGATCTTTGGCCTGCTCTGGCTGCCCCGGTTCTATACGACGACGCATGTGTTTGGTTTTCGCATCGGTGTCTTGATTTTCGTCCTGGGCGGAGTCGCTGCACAGTGGCTCCTGGCCGCCCCGGCAGCACTCATTTACGCCACGAATGCATCGCCCGATCCGGTATGGCGAGAGAGAGCAGCCACCGCCGCTCGTTGGCTGTTGGGAGTGCCTCCAATCACCTTCGGCTTAGGGCACCTGATCAATCACCACGGTTACGCACCCTTCGTCCCGCATTGGGTGCCGTTCGGAACTTTTTGGATAGTGCTCACCGGCATCGCTTTCTTGCTTGCAGGTTGTGCAATCGTTTCGGGAATTCGAGACGTCCTCGCCGCCAGGCTTCTTGCGTTGATGCTGTTAGTGTTTGAGGCTGCTGTCGAATTACCCCCTGTCTTTATGCACCCGCACGACCAAGGGGCGTGGGGCGGGGCTGTGTATAATCTCACTGCAATCGGAGCGTGCTGGATATTCGCCGAGTTTGTCGCAAGCCGCCGCCAGGTAGATCAGAACGACACGGGTTTAGCTGGACCTGGCTCCGCCTCCCATTCGGATTCGATGGATACCAACGAAATCACAACCAGGAGAAAGATGGCTTGAAGATCACCGTTTGAAGCCACTGCTTCTGCGCCAATCGAAGAAGTTTGGCGTGCCTGGGCTGTGCCGGGCGACATCAAGCAATGGAACAGATTTGTCGAACATGTTGAAGCGATCCGCGAACCCGAGACCGTCCCTCAATGAATGCATCCCCGTATGTTCTGCTCGCGTTTGGGTCGGCTCTCTGGGCAGCTCCATTTTTTCTGAACCGGAACAAAGGCCAGGTTCTGATAAGGATTGAGAAACGCGCTCGGTGGGGCGTGCTCCTTCAATGCTTGGCATATTCCATCCTCTGGCAGAGCGATCTCTGGAAGAAGCCGCCCGAATATTGGCGGACAACCGTCGCGTTTTGCATTTTTGTTCTCGCCTGCCTCCTTTCGTGGACCGCGGCGCGCTCATTAGGACGCCAGTTCAGGTTCGACGCGGCCGTCGATTCGGCGCACATACTGGTGCGCTCTGGGCCCTATCGCATAGTCCGCCATCCAATTTACACATCGATGTTGTGCGTCATCCTGGCAACGGGCATAGTCGTTTCGCCGCTCAAACTGCTGTTGGCATCCATCACCGTGTTTACTGCTGGCGCTTTAATCCGGATGAAAATCGAGGATACCTTGCTGAGGGCGCAGTTCGGCGCAGCGTTCGTGGAATACCAGCAACGCGTGCCAGGATTTTTGCCCTTTATCAAGTTACCCGTTCGATGACGGAATCGGCACCCACTACGTCCGTCTCGATGGTGAGTCTATTGGTTGTACTAAGGGTGCTGTCTGAGGCTCATCGAGCAGCACAGTTTCGATATTCTCGCGCTCGAAAGTCAGGTTGACAGAGTAGCAGCCGGCAGGAGCGGTACGATGCCGAACACCCCGCGGCACGGTACAAAGTTGTCCCGGCCCTACTTCGATTCTTCGATTCTCCAACTCCACAATGACAACTCCCTCAAGGCCCAGAAATATCTCATCGGAATTCGGGTGGAGGTGCCAGAAATACGGCTTTTCCATGCGGCTCATGCGGACAACATGATCATCGAACCGGGTCAGAATCACATTCCTGTATCCACCGGAGAGCTGCGTGGCCCTCTGCATCAAATCGATCAGCGGTGTCGCTTCGCACATACACACCCCCGCCTGATTGGATGCTGCCTCTGCGGTCTGGGCCAATGGATGATCGTCCCGGTCAGACAACCCTTAGACGCAGGATCTGACGGTTTACCATACTTCTGAACGTGTAGGAGCTCAGGTGCTTCATTTTCAGTTCCCTGAGGGTTTATTATCGGTTGAAAGTTATTACAGATCCCCGAAAGCGGTGGATGCATCAAAAAGGGAACGTAATTAGGGGCCGAGCGGCTACGCGCAGAATTGAGGCATTCGATCGGCAATGAATCGATGGTTTGCAGCGGCGTCTATGAGCGTGGTCGTGCTCCTCGCGGACCCAACCGCGAAGTCTGTCTCGGCTGAGACCGCACTGTACTTGCCGGATGCGCAGGCAGCGGTCGTAGACCAAACCACATCTCAGAATGCCCCTGCGGCGGCAACCGGCCAATCGGGTACACAGACCTCGCCGGCCGCAAACCCGGCACCCCCGATGACCCCGGAAGAACAACGGAAATTAGCACAAGAGCAGTTGGAGCAGGAAGAGCACCAGCGGGTTTGGGCGGTGGTGGCAACCTTTAATACCACCGCCAATCAAGAGGCAATTCCTTTGAGTACCGGGCAGAAGTACCAGCTCTTCTTCAAGAGTGCGAGTGATCCGTGGCCTTTTCTGCTCGCGTCTGTGCTGGCCGGCGTGAACCAGGCCGAAAACAGTCCCACCGAATACGGCCAGGGCGTGCAGGGTTATGCGAAGCGTTTCGGCGCCTCGTACGGAGACTACTTCATCGGCAATCTCCTTGGGAACGCAGTGTTCGCAAGCCTGATGCGTGAAGATCCCCGCTACTATCAGAGGGGCCACGGAACTTACCTCAGGCGCGCTCTGTGGGCAGCAACCGGTACGGTGTGGTGCAAGCGAGATAACGGTACCTGGGGACCGAATTATGCCAACGTTACTGGCAATCTGGCGGGAGCAGCCATCGCCAACGTCTACTATCCGCAGTCCGAGCGAACCGTTGGCGCAACCATCGGACGCGGATTCTCCGTGACGGCACAAGGCATCATCGGCTCGGAGGTGATCGAATTCTGGCCCGACATCGTGCGTCACCACAAGCGAAAACAGGCCGAGAAGCTGGCTCGACAGGGCGGGGTACCCGGCACCACGCAACCAGCTCCCGCCCCAACGACCGCAACCACTCACCCGCCTCTGAATTAGCTGAGGGTACTTTTCGTCTGTTCCCCCTTGGCCTGTCCCCCCTCCAGTGGCCGGTATCTAGTGAAAGGATTGATTCCGCCTAGCTAGGGAATCCTAGAGGTTTCCGGGTTCGTGTTATTCAGTTCTCAGGGCCTGCATGGGATCAAGGGATGCGGCGCGTCGAGCAGGAATGAAAGTAGCCAGCATCGAGACAGCCGCAACGATCAATCCCACCGCAATGGCAACCATCGGCCCTTGGGGCGCAAACGCGTTAAATATTGTGGAGAACACTCGCGGCAGTGGGAACGCGAGGAGCAGACCAATCGTGCAGCCTATCGCGCATAGCTTTGCCCCTTGCCGCAGCACCAGGCTCAGAACATTCCATTTGTGCGCGCCCATCGCCACACGGATGCCGATTTCGCGCGTTCTCTGGGTTACCGAATATGCGATAACGCCATAAATCCCCACTGCCGCCAGCAGGAGAGCCAGGCAGGCGAACACGCCGAGAAGCTCAACCATCATTCTGTCGCCACCCACGTTATCGTCGACCAGATCCTGCATGGTCCAGATTCTGCCCACAGGCTGGCGCCTGTTCACCGCCCATGCTGCGCGCTGCAACATGGGCGCAAGCGCCTTCGGTTGAATGCGCGACCTCACCACCACCGCCATGCCCGCGGAAGGAGCCTGGAGATAGTGCTCGTAGATTTGCGGCCGCGGGCTCAACTGGCCTTGAAATTCGTTCACGTTCCCCACGATGCCCACGATCCGCGCTCGCTTGCGCTGTTCTTGACCAACCTCGATCTCGTGGCCGATCGCATCTCCTCGGGGGAAGAAACGCCTCGCGAACTCTGCGCTGATAACAGCGACAATCGGCGAGTTCCCATCGTCAGAACCCAAAAAAACGCGGCCCCTCATCAATGGAATCTGCATAGTACGGAAATATTCGGACCCTACGGCAAAGTAATCGGCCGATGGACGCTGCGAATCCGGTAGGGGCGCCCCGCCGGCTACGCTGAAGGGAGTGCTCAATCGGCACCCTAGCGGTAAGCAGGTATTCGCATCGGCGTATGCAACTCCTGGAATCGCGCGCACTTTTTCGATAAGTTGCTGGAAAAAGGCGGCTTGCGTAGCGGAATCTTGATCATCCTGGCTGGTCAGGGAGATCTGCGCCACGAGAACATGGTCTGGATTGAAGCCATTCGGCTCGGTAAATTCGCGAATAACTTCACGCATCATGACGCCCGCGCCCGCGAGGAGAACAAATGCCAACGCAATCTCCCCGGCGACCAGCAGGCTGCGCCAACGGATCCGTCCAAAGCCCGCCGAAGTTGTCGGGCTGCTGTCGCTCAACGCATCGCGCGGGTTCACCTTTGAGGCGCCGATGGCAGGCATCAAGCCAAATAGAAGCGTGGTCAGCAATGAAGCCGTCAGAGTGAAAAACAGGGTGGGCAGGTCCAAACGGAGACCTTCGCCGACCCTCTTGCCGAAATCGTTGAAGGCGAAAGCAGCCCGCAGTAACTTGATCCCGAAAATAGACCCCAGCAGGCCTGCTCCGCCGCCCGCAGCGCCGATGAGCAAACTCTCCGCTAGCATTTGCCGGATCAGACGAAAACGCGCAGCCCCCACTGCGGCCCTTACCGCCATCTCATGCACGCGCGCCGCGCTGCGCGCCAGCAGCATTCCCGCGATATTCGCACAGGCAATCAACAGCACGAAACTCACCACGGTCATGAGCACAATCACGGCATTGCGGGAGTTCTGAGATCGTACGGTGTAGTCCTGCAGGGTCAGTACCGTGATGCCCTGGCCGTTGTTCGTTACCGGGTAAGCTCGCGCGAGGTTCTCCGCGATTGAGGTCATTTCCGCTTGAGCTTCTGTGACTGTTACGCTTGGCTTCAGCCGGCCGAGAACCAAATCCAGGTCATAATGACCGCGCGCATCCGGAGTGAGGTCTTTCGCCTGAATGACGAGCGGCACCCACAGGCGGGGAAAAGAACCGTCCAGTTGCGGCATCACGCCGACGACGGTGTATGGCTCGCCATCGATTTCGAGATCTTTTCCGATTGTCCTGGGGTCTGATGCAAAGCGCCGGCGCCAGAGCGCGTTGCTCAAAACCACAACATGATGATTGCCGGTTTGCCCTTCATCGGGCAGAAATCCCCGCCCCAGCGCCGGCAAAATGCCGATCACATCGAAATAGCCCGGCGTCACTCGGCCGCCATTCACCATTTCCGGCTCGCCGCCACTGGTTAAGGTGACGGAGCTGCCCGTCTCGGCTGCCATGGATTCAAAAACGCTGTTCTGTTCGCGCCACGACGCGAAGTCGGGTACGGAAACATGCTCCAGGTCATAGCCTTTGCTCAGGTTCTTGGAAAAGATTGTGCATAACCTGTCTGGATTTTTCCCGGGCGGCTTTCTCAGAAGTGTTTCGCTGACGACGCTGAAGATCGTTGTACTGAGCGCAACTCCAAGCGCCAAAGTGACGACCGCGACAATCGCGAATCCTGGATTGTGAAATAGTTGGCGTAATCCGTATCGAATGTCCTGCCAAAATTGCTCGATAGGAGCCCACCCCCAGGCTTCGTGGATCTGTTCGCGGATCAACGTTGTGTTGCCGAAGGCGCGCTGGGCTGCGTAGCGTGCCTCTTCTGGCGACTTCCCGTTATCGCGCTGCTCTTCTTCTTCCAATTCGAGATCGGACCGCAGCTCTCGCTCCAAATCCCCGTCCCGCTTCCTGATCTGCCACCATTTCATTTCAGCTCTCCTCGGCCGGAGGCCATGGAA
Organism: uncultured Acidobacteriaceae bacterium; assembly: GCA_963840675.1. Classification (GTDB taxonomy): domain Bacteria; phylum Acidobacteriota; class Terriglobia; order Terriglobales; family Acidobacteriaceae; genus PALSA-350. Next base: position 37,316 of record CAWJAB010000012.1, on the reverse strand, counting down.
GACGCTCGACCCTCAACAGCAAACGATGGTAGACAGACGACCATCGACTGTCAAGAGGGGCCAATACTGCCCTGTTTTCGGCAGTCAACGGAGTGCTTCTCAACCCGCTGGTGTATCCCCATTCGGGCATGGACCAGGCGCCCGTCAGCTACCTTAATTTTCTCGACTGGCAGCGCGCGAGCCAGAGTTTTCCTCGATGGCAATCTATGATCACGAAGACTTCAACCTCACCGGTCGGGGTGGCTGGTAGCCTCAGGCGGCCCTCCGCTTCTAGCCGACCTGCATTTGATTCAAGGTCATCCCGTCGCCAGATTGGATTTCGGCCGGAGAGGGAGGGAGGCTTCGATTCTTGTCCCCCTCCCAGGTCTCGAATGAATCTCGAACCGCCCGCCCAACAAGTACGTGCGTTCTTCCATGCTGCGTACGCCCAGGCCCTCTTTTTTGCCCAGATCCCGTTCATCGAATCCGATGCCTTCGTCGTACACAGAAACAAGCAGTTTTTCGCCGGCCTTACGCAATCGTACTTGTCCCTTGGAGGCGCCACTGTGTTTCTTCAAATTGCGAAGTCCTTCCTGCACGATGCGGAATAAACACAAAGCCACATCCGGATGAACCGAACCAGGAACATTGTCGGAGAGGAAATCAATTTCAATGCCCTGTTGGGCCGCAAACTCATTACATAAAGCAGTGACCGCTGGAACAAGCCCCAAGCTCTTTAGTGTAGAGGAATGCAGCCGGTGCGAAAGGGTGTGGAGATCACTGCCAAGTTCGCTGGCAGAATTCCATATATCGTGAACTTGCCGGACTGCCTCATCCGGCGACGAGCGTATTGCTTCTTCTGCATTCTCTAATTCGAACGCAATTAGCGCCAGACGCTGGCTGAAATCGTCATGGATCTCCGACGCCAGGCGACTGCGTTCTCTTTCCTGTGCTTGGATCAACATGCCGCTGAGTCCCAGTTGCCGGTTTTTCGGCCGCCTGAACCGAACGTATAAGTAAACACCTAGACACAGAATCACGAGCAATCCAGCTTTCCATATCGATTTGGCGCGCTGCCACAAAGCAGGCGGCCGGAACAGCACCGCGCTACCGGGCGGAAGCTCGTTCTCGCTAAATCCCCAGCGTCTCAGCGCACGCGAATCAAACATATAGGCGTTTGCGCCTCGCACAATCGAGATATCTTGCGGCCTTTCCCCATTGAGTATCCTTACAGCAATCCTGCCAACAATCTTGCCTTCCTTAGCGAAGCTTTGCAGATAGCCTCCTACATCCCCGTGACCCAAGTCCACGTCAGATGGACCGAAAACGGGTGCATTCGCGACGCTGGCAACCATCGGCCCTGCCTGCAATGAACCGACGTACCGAGTTCCTTTTGCGTCCATTCCAATGTGAGTGTAAAGAACAATCGTGTGATCTGGCAGGTGTTTCAAGCGTTCGAGCAGATTGGGCATCTCGAGATCGGTGAGGTAGGTAAAGTGCAGGCTGGCTTCGTAGCCATGGAGACTTTCTTGAAAAATTGCTTCCAAGTGTCTGTCGAAAGACGACACGCCACCCACCACAACTACGTTCCTGCTGCCAGGTTGGAGTCGTAAGGCCACATCCAGAGTCTTCGTCGGCTCAAACATTTCCCAGCAACCAGTAAAGTGAGAATCGAGCGTAGGTTTATCCGCCTGCGGCTCGCTGGTGCCGCCAAAGACAATCGGAATTCCTGCAAAAAACTTCTCATGCGAGTTGACAATGAATTGGAGCGGGGAGGGTCCGAGGGTGATGATCAGGTCTGGTTTACGGTTTTGATATTTATGAATATACGACTTACGAAACTCCTGCTGCTCCGCTGGAGTATCGAAAAGGGTAGTCTCCAAGTACTCGGCATATAACTCGATTTGGTAGCGTGAATCGTCGAGCGTGGCGCGCAGCTCGCGATCAATGAGCGCGACGGCGGGAGAAGAAGTACCCAGCTCGTAGAAAACAAGAACTCGCCGGACTTGCTTGAGCTCAGAATTGGCTTTAGGTTGGAATAGGAGATAGGACGCTAAGAGGACGAGGACTACCTTTTTCGGACGCCATGCCCCCCATCGTCGCGCACCTGGCCCGAAGATATGTTCAGCAGAGCGGCAAAATTTCTCATCACCCTCTATTTTGTCGAAGTATTCCTTCGCCGTGGTGTACAGCCGACGCATTGTTTCAGAGACCTGTATCAAAGGCTCGTTCATGTGTCCTCATGGGTGTGAAAATGGACATCTCAAAGGCACTCTACACTTCTATCAGGCCAGTCGCAGATTTTTAAAAAATTTTGGAAGTCAGATTTCTTGACCTTCGTTTCGTTTGCTAGGCTCGCCTAGCCGCTCCAGTCAGGCCGGGGGCTTCCCCCGCCCCTTTGTTTTACACCCAGGATCTCCCGAAGACTCACGCTAACGTCAGGCAGACAGACAATTTCACCGCGCGGCGAACACGGTCTCGATCCCGGGTTGTGGACACGCTCACCGATGACGGCTGCAGATCGGCGCCATATTGGCCCTCTCTCACTTTCCCTGGCTGAAGTCTGTTACTGCCACCTGGCTTCAGGTTGGCTGCAGTCGTCCACAGGTGACGTCAAGTATGACCATGACCCGCAGGTCTTAGAATTGGGAAGGGTAGGATTTGTCCTCAAGAATTCGGGGGTGCGAGAGCTGCAGAAGCGATCGATCATGTGCTGCGCAATGAGTCTTACTTAGTGCCCCAGCCTAGAACTGAGGATTGGGTAGCGCGCAAGGCGCGAGCGCAGCAATTCTCCAAGGCATTAACGCCCCGGCAGGGTGATGTTATCCAATTGTTCGCGGAGGGCCATTACATCAAGCAAATCGCCGATCAGCTGAACCTGAGCCAAAAGACAGTCGAATTCCACAAGCATCACATCATGCAGTCGTTCGATCTGAAGAGCAATGCTCAGCTGGTGCTGTTTGCCCTCAAGCACTACCTGATCACGATTCCTTCTGAAACTCTGCAGTCCCCTAAAGGAGCTTCCTGAAGACTGGCCAGGCACCTCACCCGGCTAACCATGTCCACGCTCGCATTCCTTTCGAGTCAAGCAAATATTTCCCCGAAAATTGCGACCTTCTTAGATTTAACAGCAGCGATAGTCTGGCCGCCAAGATGGAATAACAGGAAGCAGTCGGAACGCGGGGCATCCGGAGATTGGGCTTCGGTTTGCTCTGGTCTCGCCTGACAGGCCGAGACGCTATGGCGTATCCTGTCGCTCTCTCGCATCGTCTTTAGTTTTCTGAAGAAAGGCCGCTCGGCAAAGCTGGATTGCCACGTCCACTGTTTTGTGGGTATTGGCGAGTGTGTATTCGATCAATTCATCGACAAACGCGATTGCTACACTCGCAACGTATGGAACAGAACTTCGTCGGTTCGTGATCGGTCTAGCTGGGATAGGAGCGATAGCCATTTTCGGCGCAATCGTTTCGGGCCTGTTTTACTTTGTATTCAGGAACTTCGCTGAAGGGGAATTGCACCGATACCGAGCAGAAAGCTTTCACTTCTCCCGACAGTAAACACACGGTCAAGAGTTTCCTCCGAGAGTGCGGCGCGTCTCCATCAGGAGTTAAGACTTTTCCTCGTGCCCGTCGGCGGCGTCCGGAATCTGCCGCAGTTCCAGCGTCGGAACGGATAAGAGGACAGTATCCCCCACCGATTGGATCAATCGGACAGGTAACTCGAATGTGGCAGCGCGGAGCAGGCCCCGTGCTGCACCGAGCTGATCGGCGGCCGACTTACTCAATTTGATCTGGAGCGCGATGATAGTCCATGTGGAGGTGTCGATAAACAGCGCAGCCACTTCGCCGATCGCCTGCCCGTCAGCCGCAATTACTGTTCGTCCTCGAAGGTGTTCATCAGAAGCCTGCATCGTCGAACCGCCTACATGAGAAATTCATACCTAAACTTGCCGCGCCAGGCAACGCACCGATTGTACACCTCTCCTTGCTACTAGTAGGGATTTCCCTAGTTGGCTGGAGGTGCGGGCAGGCCGAGAATTGAGTGGAATCAGAGGGAATCATTGTGCGATTGCGAGTCCGTCTAGTCACGCTAGGGCTACCTTTACAAATATTGGGGTCCTGGCCGCCGTGATTGTGACCGGGACCTTCTTGAGCTGGTCTATGCCCGGCATTTCCGCCGACGAGGCAATGCAGCGGCTTATCGAAGGTAACAACAGATTTCTTCAGGGCAGCGCGCGTTTTCCCATTGTCTGCAAGGAGACTCTCGCTGACCTGGCGAGAGGGCAACAACCGTACGCGACCATTCTCGGGTGTAGCGATTCGCGCGTTCCACCTGAACTGATCTTCGATGCCGATTTCGGCGAACTGTTCATCATTCGCGTCGCCGGAAACGTGATTTCGCCCGAGGTCATGGGCAGCATGCAATATGCGGGCGCCGAACTGCACACTCCCCTTTTCGTGGTTCTGGGCCATGAGGGATGCGGTGCGGTGAAAGCGGCGATGGACAGCAAATTGGATGCCGTCGGGCACCAATCACGCATTCAGATCCTCGTAGACAATATTCTTCCGGGTCTGCCCGAATTCGATCCGCGGGCTACACCAGAAGACCAGCTTGCACAAGCTGTCGAAGCCAACGTGAGATGGTCAATGCACCAACTGCTGGAAATACCTGAGGCGAGGAGGACAGTGCAGGAAGGACGCGGGAAACTGGTGGGCGCCGTGTATGAGATCTCCTCTGGCCGCGTGAGGTTCCTGCAATGAACTCTTAATGCGTGAAGCTCGCGAACGGTCGGATCCTGTTGCGGTAAGTGGCCGCGCGATCTGATTTCACAGGATTACCCCCGAGCCACGGGCAATCCTGGAGTGATCCTCTGTCTAAGCCGGAAAATTCGGGTTTTGAGTAAATTGGCTCCGAATCGGCAGCCGATATTGGCTGATTCCCCTTGGCCTAACTCGGAAACATGCAAGCTATCGCCCCGTTTCTCGGGAACTACTGCTCGTTGCCTCGCGTTACGGAGCGTAGGTTCGCGAGAGCTGCAGCAATAATACTGGTCGATACACAGATGGCGAGTTCGTTCTCGGCGATGAAGTTGCGCAGGCGAAGATCCTCTTCCCAAGGCGCACATTCAACCGATGGCCATCCTGAAATGCCGCGTGCGAGTCAGCCCAACCTGCTAGCCCTGAAGCGAGTAAATAGGTGACACCCGCGAAGAGCCCACTTCTGAGTACACTCCGCAGCCTCAGACGCGACCGGAAGATGACCGCAGCTACTCTGAGGCCGATCACCCCACCGACCAGAAACTTGACCGCAATGATGATTGCCGCGAAGCCAAATGTCACGAACCTAGTTGAACCACTCTAAGCAGCAATCTAACCTCAAACTCTCTGGAGGTCGAAAAATCCAAAGTCCCAGGCACAGATGAGCAAACACATAATCATCGGCGCCACAAGCAGGCGGACCATTAAAAGAAGGTGCCAATCCGGGTAGAGCCTTCTGTATTCACGATGAAGCCGTAGGGTTTTGGATAATACCAGCCCGGCGCTACGAACTGTTCTTCTTTCGAGAGCTTGTCGTTTACCTTCTCCACCATCTGAAAGTTTCCAAACGTTGTTATCAAGCCACACGCCGGGACGCATGCCAGCGCAATGATTCCGATTGTGCCCGAATCCCCATCCGTTGATTTTAGCCGTCGATCCTGCCTGAAAGGTCGGATTTCAGTAAGTTCACCTAAGCCGGAGGGCCACTAGCAGCACCGAGAACCCCGTTTCAAGTAAGCCGCTCGCGCGGCGGACGCTACGCGTGCTGACAATCAGGCATTTTCTTATGTGTAGAACCTTCATTGCTGGAGCATAATGGGAGCCATTGTGACCTGCTGCTTCTCTCAACGATACCGCTCCCAGGCAGTCGTGAAGCCATCAAACAGAAAAAGTACGATTGAATTCCCATAGCAAACCGCATCCGTCGCAAACGCGAGCGACCCACTTGAAACGGCTCTATCGAAACTGCCCACCAGAGATACTCTGGCTACCGCTTTTGGCTCGGGGCAGTCCCGATAGAGTCCTAACGTTTTCAGGGAAGTTCGTCGTGCTACTCGGCAAGAAATCTTGGCGGAATACTTGCCTGACTCTAGTTCAGTGGTTTGGCGGCGGCTTCGTGGGAGACTGGCCGTTGACTGCCGGAGATGCTGTCGCGTCCGGTACAACGTCGAATCCCGGAAGCATGCGAGCCTCCGCCCCGAACTTGTGGTAATCCGTGTACACAATATCGTTCAATCGCGTCTCGTACGGCGCATAGACATCAAATGTCTGACCCCAGACGGTCAGAGTGCTCACGGTTCGGACTCGCATAATCACGACGCTGCGGTGCGGGCAGATATATTCTTTTCCACCGATCTCGACGGGCCCGTATTCGATCATCGCCGCCGCTCCCTTTGCGGGCTGTACCGGATTCAGATTCGGCTCAAGAATCCATCCCAGTTCGGCCTCCATCGTCAGTCGAAGAATCGCTCCGGTTCCAGGATCAATCGTCAATTCTCCGAGGTATCTGGGCGACGTCAGAAAGGTACGCCCACCCACAAGGCAGCAGTACGTAACGTTGTAATGAGGATTCTCGGCGCGCACCAAGTAGCGAAAGACTGCCTCCCTTCCTCGTTCGCCCTGTACCCAATGGCTCCAGATCAGTATGCTATCGCCGCGCGTGGCATCTCCGAGCACGGAGCCAAGAATCGGGCTGAAAACACCGATCAGATTGAGGTCCCTTTTCCTGGCGCTCGGGCTAGCCTGCCTCTTCTCTGTATGCTGTTCCTCATGGCCGTTCCGATAGAGGAGAGTTGCCTTCTTGGTGACCGCCTCGCGCAACAACTGATCGGCCGGGGCGGTCTTCCAGGTATCCGCTTTTTGGGGCGACGGTTGCTCATACTCGGTTGTAGTGCGTATTGCGAAAAAATCCGGCAGTTTAGGAATCACTTCCTTCAGATACTTCGCTGTTCCTAAGATCATCTGGCGCTGCAGGTCAAGATCGGGTGCTGGGTCGGAGAGAATCTCGGCTGCGGGAGGGTCCAGGAAAGCAGACTCATCGGCCAGAGTTACCAGTGCCGCGATCGACTTCTTGCCGCGCAGACGATTCTTCCAGAGTGAGAGCAGGTTACTGTTAAGACGTTCGCTCAGCTCCAGACCCGCCAGTTGCTTTGCCAACTCGCCGTCTTGCTGAGCGTTGGCTGTGTCCAGGATCTGCTCCAGTTCGTGAACACTGACTCGCCTGGCCGCGAAGGAAGGCTGATCGTAGAAAACCGGCTGATCGTAATAGCCGGTGTTCGTGCGTGCAGATAATCCAGGCGCCTCGATTTGTACCTTGAGGTCGTGATATTCATCCGGCTGGGCTGCATACGGCGGGTCAAAAGACATGGTATAGAACACCCGCGCATCCTCAACGCAATGTTCGATAGAGCGCGAGATCTCTGACAATTCATCCACAACAAGGCCACCGCTCTGAATGGCCAATACCGGAAGCGCAAAATGTGAGTACGGACCAAAGCCCCGCTCTTCCAGCTCCGACGGCGTGCGAACCCCCGCAAGATAGTCCTTATAAGTGTCTTTAAAGTCGGAAGCCGTCGGTTCGGTCCGGGTCTGTGGCCGTGGAGAATTTGAAGTTGAAAGCCCTCGGTTCGGTCCGGGCTGTGACCTCGGAGATGACCATCCGCGCCTCACGTATGCGCGTGGAAAGCTCCACCAGCCAGGGAAAAGCAGCGTCCTTGTATTGCACTCTGGTCCGTGAACTGGCAGCCACCCGAAGCCCATCCACAGCAAAAGCTTTCGGCCAGGCGCGCCTCTTCGCTCGATGGCGATGGAGTAAACCGCTCGCAAGCTTCGAACCCACCGTGCGTAGCTCTGTGGCTGGCAAGGCTGGCATACCTTCCGGGTCCTGATTCCGCTGTCACGAACGGATCATAACTTCGCGAAATTGCCCAGACCGTGCGGCGTGAACCGTGGTGAGCAACATCCTCGGCCAGGGCGTTGCCGTCGGTCGTAGGGACTTGCCGTTGCGTACAGTCCGGAGGTTGTGAACCAGTAAACAGATGTGGGTTCACCGAGATGTCCACCATTCTGCCGCAGAAACTTTATCGATTCATCCTTCACAAGTTCCAACTGCGCGAGCGAAAGGTCGACCTCATCGAGAACCAGCACCACTTCAGTAAGTCGCTCATTTTCATTTGTGGTGTTGGTTCGATGCTGCAAAGGAAACGATCTTTTGTGGCACGCCGTTGTCCGTCAGCGTGAAATCCTTCGCAGCAAGACCTGAAAACGGCTTACCCTCGCGGTCTGTCGCAGCAACGTCGAGGTGGATTATGCCCTCCGGATGTCCGTTCGCCTGCATTTTGACAGGCTCAGACGAAACCGTGGCCTGTACTGGAACTTGCGAGGTTTCAAATTGACCATCAGCACAGGGCAAACGGACGACGGCCAAAAGGCAAAGTAGAAAACCCGGCAGAATAGCTCTCTGCGTTCTCAAACCCGTACCTCGCTCGGATTGGCCCACGGTGTGGTTTCCAATCGATATCGGTTGCGCGCATTCCAGGCCTCAAACGCGAGACCTGCGACACCCTTCGATTTGTTTCCTAATCATTTCTCACTCAACTTGCCGTAGGCAAGTCAAATTGCTGCTAGTGACACAGGCGGGGCGGACGAGCAGTTTAGTGCCCGCCTACGGCGCTCGGATCATCCGCGGGACTGATTTCCCAGCGGGGAAGCGCCAGTCCGTCCCGATAAGATTCAGTTGGGGATGACAGGCCTGCCCGTTTTCGCGTATCCGGTCATCTCGAGATACCCAACTCCTCGTAACGGTGACTGAGCGCTGGCGCCAACCACGTCGATGGCTCCCTCCCAATAGCTGGTTCCGAATCTGCTAGCCAGTTCCTGGCTCCTCAGTGGCGTGGTTACATCCAGCCGCAGGTTCAGGTGCGGAATGGAGACCTGCCAGCGCACTGGATACGTCGCCTTGGTCGCCGGGCTGGTCCAGGTATCTGCCGCCGGCGTCATTGCGAAATCCTCGGCAGACAATAATTGAGACTTCCCGGCAGCATCCACGTAGCTGCCCGAAGAAGACGGATCGATGCTGCCATCCTTGCGTCGCAGCCGGTAGAGCATGAGTTCAGCCCCGTCTGCAAGTTGCACACTCAACCAGTCCCAGCCCGTTTCATTCGCGGCCATTGACCCGGTAAAGAACTCGTGATCGATCCAGGACGTTCCCTCCACCCGGTAGGTTTTGCCGTTGAGTGCGATGGATCCTGTGGTCAACAGGCGAGGCAGCGAAAAGTAGTGAGAAGCATGGCCGGCGCCCTCAGCCTTCCGGCTTATGCCGTCCTGACCCTGAATCACGGGCTGCTTGACGGGCCTGAGCTGCAAGGCAAGGCTGAACTTGTCAGCAACGCCGCGCAGCTCTTCCCTTTGCTCGGATATATGCGCCTGCCAGTTGCCGTTCCACACCAGCCCGGTCTGGGCATCGACACCGGCAACGCCGGGTCCGGATCGATTCAGCCGTTCCTCGCTATAAAAGCGCTGCCCGGTGATATCGCTCAGCGCGATGTGTGCCATCCACAGGTCGTGCACAAACCAGGGGCGGCTGTCCTCGGCGCGCGAAACGCCCTGCCGAAAAAAGGTCAGTTCAAAGCCGAACCGGTGACCGTCCGCTGCCTTCACATTCCCGGTGTAGTACCACCACTCGGTCTGATAGTCCTCATGATTGAAGTAGTCTCGGGGAAACGCGAACGTGTAACCAGGCTGCGCGATGTGGTAATCCTGTGCCGGGGCGCACGAGACGTTGAGGGTGAGGGTTAGGAGCAGCAGTGCAAGCCACTTATTCCTCATGCACCACCTCCATGGGATCCAGCCGGACCGCGAGCCGCGCCGGAAACAGCCCGGCCAGCACCGTGGCAACATACATGATGCTCAACGAACCCAGCAGCACCGCAACCGGCCAATGGAATTGAATCGTCCATCCGAAGGACTGCTTATTGATCACGTACACCAGGACCAGCGACAGCACATAGCCGAGCGCCAAGCCCAGCACATTGGCAAGGATGCCCATCAGGCCCGCCTCGACCAGGATCAGCTTGCGAATCTGCGCGCTCGTGCCCCCGAGATACCGCAGCACTCCGAACTCCCGCCTGCGGTCCATCACAATGGATATCAGCGCGCCGGCAACTCCGCCAATCGCCACCAGGATCGAGATGGCCTCCACTGCATAGGTAATAGCAAATGTCTGGTCGAAGACTCGTATGGCCTGCTGCCGTATCTGGCCATTGGAAAGCATCATCAGCCTCTCGTTCGCAATTGCCTTTTGAATCGCGGCGCGGGTTCGTCCGAGGTCTGCTCCAGGCGCAAGGTAGACAGCGAGATTGGTCGGTGCGCTATCGGGGAGATACCGTCGCAGAATGCCCCAATCCAGCACAATGTACCCTGCCTCGTGACCATAGTCGTAAAAGATATCGATCACCCGGAAGGTGACCCGTTTTTCGCCCAGCGGGAGTGTGATGGTGTCGCCGGCCTTGACATGATGCTTATTGGCAAAGGGCTCACTGACCACCGCATTGTTGCCTGCGGCCAGCTCTCGAAGGATGTCCGCCCTTGGCCTTCTCGAAAAAAAGATCAGGTTCTGGCGAGGTGCATGGCGGCCCTGGCTTGCGCCGGCCAGCGTGGCGGGCAGGCCCAGGTACTGAATCTCGTAGGCGCGAAGCCGGCTCACGCTCTCCACGCCGGGCGTCGCCGCGATACGGTCAGCCACCCCCGGCGCAATGGTGGGATGCAGGTCGCCACCCATGGCGCCGGCGGGAGCCAGGTACAGGTCGGCGGGCAGCTCACTGTCCAACCAGGTCAACACCGTCTGCCGGAAGCTGCCCACCATGATGCCCACCGACGTCATCATGGCGATGGCCGTGGCCAGCGCCGCCACCAGCACCGACGTTCTGCGCAACGATCCGCCCAGGCTGCGCGACGCTAGCAATGCCTCGACTCCGAGCAGGCGGCGAAGCCCCATCGACCCCGCCAAGGTGGCGCGGTACACCAGCAACGGAGCGAGCAACGCGGCGGAAGAGACAAACAGCAGGGCCGCCAGGTACCCCAGCAAAGGCTTTCCCGCAATCGCCGGGCCCAGTGCGGCAAGGGTGCCCAACACCGCCAGGACCAGCGCAATCAAGGCATCGCGCTTGCGATCGACGCGCACCTCGAATTCGCGCCGGCCGCGCGCCATTGCTTCTGTCGGCGGAACCATGCTGGCTTCCCGCGCGGGGGCCAACGCAGAGCCTACCGCCACGCCAATGCCGGCCACAAGGGCAAGCATCACCGAGCCCGCGGAAAGCGTCATGGCGCCTGGTCTGCTGGAGACATAAAGCGCATTGACTGTGGTCGAAAGCATGCCCACGGCTCCGGCGGCGAGCATGCGGCCAAGGGGTAACGCAGCCAGGGAACCTGCTATGCCAAACAGCGCAGCCTCAAACAGAAATGCAACCATCACGGCAGCGCGGCTTGCGCCCAGGGCGCGCATGATGCCGATATCAGCACGCCGGCGCACCACGGAAACCGACACGGCGTTGTAAATAAGGAAGGCTCCCACCAGCAGCGCGATGCCGCTGAGCATGTGAAGGTTCCAGCGGAAAGCCGCCAGCATTCGCCGATTGGCAGCAGTCTCCGTCCCCTGGGCATTCAGCAGGATGCCCGCAGGCAGCGCCTGCTGCAGCTTGCGCTGCCACAGGTCATAATTGTTCGCGTCAGGAGCCTTGATGAGTATGCGGTCGACACGCCCGGCTTTCCCCGTCGCCAGTTGCGCAGCCGCGATGTCCATCAGGATGGCGTCCGTACCGATCTGCGCCGAGTTTGGAATCAAGCCGCGCACCACGTATTGCCGGGCCTGGTCGTTGATCAGCAGTTGGATGCTGTCTCCAACAGCTTTTCCCAGTCCGCGTGTCACCCATACCGCATCAGCATCGTTGATGTGCTCAAGGCCTTCGCCTGCAGTTGCATCGCCGACGATCGTGCCCGCGTTGTTTGCCTCGGCAACCACATCGACCCCGATCAAAGGGACGGTCTGGGGCACGGTCTGGCCGGTGGCGGCAACCATCGCGTGATCTTCGATGCGGGAGCTCACGCGCAATGCGTAGGGCAGCCTGGCAAGGTGGCCAACGATTTCCTCGGGCAGCCCGCCTGCCGCGGTGACTTCGAAATCATCTTTCCCCGCCAGCGTTTCCACAGACGAATGGAAGGAGCCTGCCGCAGCATCGCCCGCCAGATCGATGGCAACCACGGCCGCATCGCCCAGCGCCACGGAAAAGAGGATCACCAGAGCACGTCCGGGCTGGCGGAACAAGGGCCGTAGGATGAGCCGGTAGAGGAGAGCCAGGCGGCCCATTTCAGACCCGCTCTTCGGCGATCCGCCCGTCGCGCATGCGCACGATGGTGTCGGCCACGGCAGATGCCTCTTCACTGTGCGTGGCCATCAGGATGGTCACCTGCTGTTCTGCGCACACGCGCTGCAACAGCTCGAGAATCGCGTTGCCGGTTGCCGTGTCCAGGTTACCCGTCGGCTCGTCGGCCAGGATCAGGCGAGGGCTGTGCACCAGCGCCCGCGCAATCGCCACGCGTTGCAATTGTCCACCGGAGAGCTGGTGCGTCATGCGGTGCGCAAGTGGGGCTAAACCAACATCGGCAAGCCGTTCCAGGGCCCTGGAACGAGCGTTCCCTTCGCTTGCCAGCAGCAGCGGGACCTCAACATTCTCGACCACGCTGAGGGTATTCAGCAGTTGAAACGATTGGAAAACGAACCCGATCTTCTCCCGGCGCAGCCTGGTGAGGCCGGCTTCCGTCAACTGATCGGTCGCAACGCCATCCAGCCGCACATGCCCGGTGGTAGGAAAATCAAGAGCGCCCGCCAGATGAAGGAGCGTTGACTTGCCGCATCCGCTGCGGCCCATCACGGCAACAAATCGGCCAGAGCCGATCTCGAGCGAAACATCGTCGAGCGCTCGCACTCGTTCGCCTGCGTTGCTGTAGTCCTTACCCGCGTGGTCAAACGAAAGCAATGGAGCGGCTGTCTCGGATGGCTTCTGCAACAGAGCTCCTGGTTCAGGATTTATTCTACGCAAACATCCTTGGATAGGACGAACGCGCCTGAGGCTGCGAAGAAGTGGCGGCAATGCTTCGCTGCATCAAAATTGGCCCTACTGAGGAAAAACCAATTTGTATACTCCAGGTATGGCGCAGAGTCAGAACAGGCGGAAGGATGCATGAACTCTGGTTTCGTGGCCAGAATTTTGCTTTTTGCCGTGTGCTACCCCTCGGCATCTTTTGTACGAGGTCAAAGTCCTTGCGATACGCATCAGACGCAGCCTGGTTGGCGGGTCTTTGTCAGCCAGAAATACCACTTTTGCTTTGAGTACCCATCCAGATATCTACCCGTTCCGCCTGTGATTGCGCCGGGTCTATCACACGGCCTTGGAACTGAATATTTGGGAAAACTGGAAGATAAAGTGCCGCCCCCTTCGCCGGACGGTCCTACCTATGATGACGCGGATGCCACGATCGACATCTGGTACTACGACGGGCCGTTTCGCCCGGCTCTTCTTACCAAATTTGCTCCGACAGGCGCACAGGATTTGCCGCCCGAACCCATAATCGCTGCGAACCAAACGTTCTACCACTACGGGGCCGGCGGCGGCGGCGTAGCTTATCCAGATAGTTATTATTTTGGTTTGCGAGGCCGAACGTTCTCGATCGACTTCGCTGGACCCTACCTCCATGACAAGACTCCTGCGCCGGTAACGAAACAAATTGAGCGTAAGGCCCTAGAAAGTTTCCGCCGATTTTGACGGGTGACGGAATGGGGTGTGTTCCGCAAGCGCAGCTATCATTCGCTGCGCAGGGCCGCGACAGGATCTAAGGAAATGGCACGCCGTGCCGGAATGAAAACCGCGAGGAACGCGACCATTAATAGAATTCCGGCTACACCGAAGAAGCTGACGGGATCCACCGATTTCACACCATAAAGCAGACTTTCCATGAGTCTCGTCAATCCGAAAGCTCCGGCAAGGCCAGCGGCGACGCCGATGAACGCGGGCGTGAGGCCCTGCCGTAAGATCATTCCGAGGATCCTGTTTTTGCCTGCTCCGAGAGCCATGCGAACTCCGATGTCCTTGGTTTGTTGCTGGACCGAGTAGGACATTACGCCGTAGATACCAATCGCGGCGAGCAGCAGAGCCGAGCCGGCGAAAATGGAGAGTAGAAGCATATTGAAATTCTGCCGCGAGATGCTGTCAGCAAGGACTTTGTCCATGGGGCGTACCTGCCCCAGGGGCAACCGGCCATCCACTTCATGAATTGCTTTGGCCACGGCGGTGATCAGCGTCTTTTCGTCAAGCCTGGACCGCACTTCCCAGGCCATTGGAACGGAGCTATTGAATATTTTCGTCATGCCCTGCGGTTGTTGGGCCTGAGGTATGTACATGACGGGGACTTTGCCGCCAACCAGTCCGGTCTCACAGGTATCACCTACAACCCCTACGATCTCTCGCCGCGCGTAATCGGCGTAGATAGGGCCGATACCTTTCCCAATGTCCAGCGTCCTGCCGATCGGATTCTCATTTGCAAAGTACTTCCTGGCAAACGCCGCGCTCACGATGACCACTGGGGCTCCTCCCATGTCGTCATGTTCGGTGAAGACCCGGCCGCTCAACAGGGGGATGCGGAACACTTTGAAGAAGTGAGGCGACCCTGTGCGCCATTGCTCGGGTCCATAATGCTCCTGGCCGGAAGGAATAACTTTCCCGGGAATGTCAAAGGCGAGTTGCCCGATGGAGTTCGTTGCGGGGATAACCAGAGAAGTGGAAGCGCTCTCCACACCTGCAATCGACTCGATGTTCTGCAGGGCTTGGCGAGCAAAGCGCGCCGTGGCCTCTGTAGTTTGATAACGATCGCCGGCCAGGGACGTAAGCATCGTATAGACGTGATGGGGGTCGATGCCGGATTCGGCAGAACTGAGGCTGGCGAAGGTGCGGATGAGCAGGGCGGCGGAGACGAGAAGCATAAGCGCGAGCCCCATCTCGAGGGCGACCAGGGTCTTGCTGGTGAAGCTCTGATGCCGGCTGGTGGAGGATCGTGTGCCCGCCTCATTCAAGGTCGAAGCGACGTCTGGCTTTGAAATCTGCAGCGCCGGGATAAGGCCGAACAGGATGCCGGTGAGGAGCGAGACGCCGATGGTGAAGACAAGAATTCGCCAGTCGAGCAACTCGAATGGGTTCCCTGAGTTGCGCCGGATCGACCCGCGGGATATCGCCCGGGATGAGAAGCAGGAGCGTGCGAACGCCCAGAACTCCGAGAATGAGGCCGAGAAAACCACCCACCGTGGAGAGCAGCACGTTCTCGGTGAGCAATTGGCGGATGACTCGCCAGCGGCTGGCGCCCAGGGCGGCGCGAATCGCCAGTTCACGGTGGCGTCCGGCGGAACGTGCGAGCAGCAGATTGGCAACATTGGCGCAAGCGATCAGCAGCACCAGGGCGACCGCACCGAACAGAACGTAAAGCGTCTTCCTGATCTCACCGACAATGGCCTCGCGCATAGGCGCCACCGCGACGCTCTCGCTCTTGTCCATATACTTCGGAAAAAGCCGGCGGAAGCGCTCGCCCACCGCAAGCATTTCGGCTTGCGCCTGCGAGATGGAAACACCAGGTCTCAGGCGCGCGGCGACCTGCAGGAAATGGGCGTGGTTGATGCTGTGCGGATCAGCCTGCAGCGGTATCCATACTTCGGCCTCTGGGTTTGCGGCGAACCGCGATGGTATAACGCCGACGACCGGGTAGGGCGAAGAGTTGAGATTGATGGTGCGGGTGAGGATCTGCGCATCGGAACCGAAGTGGGATCGCCAGAGATTTTCTGAGATCAGAGCGGCTTTGGGGCCGTCGGGAAGATCTTCCGCCTGGTTAAAGGCGCGGCCGATCACGGGTGAGATGCCGAACACCGTGAAGTAGTCGGCTGACACATGAGCGCCCTTGACCTGCTCGGGAAAGTCGCCGGTGTCGATGTTGAAGGCCGGACCCTCCAGATCGTACAGCGCCATTGACGAGAAGACGTTGTTATCCCGCCAGACCATGTACTCCGGAATGGAGGCTGCGTAGGAGTCGCCCACGGGAAACCTCCGGCCGAGTTGCACGATGCTGTCCGGGTCCCGGTAGGGGAGGGGTCGCAGGAGGACCTTGTCGACGACGCTGAAGATGCTGGTGTTTGCGCCAATTCCAATGGTGAGGGCGGCAAGCGCGACCAAGGTGAACCCTGGATTGTTGCGCAGGGTGCGGACGGCTTGGCGAATATCCTGCCCCAAAATCTCTAACCAACTCCGGTGCCACATCCCCGATTTCCTGTGAAGTTTCGTGGATTCCATGAACCTCATGCGCCTTTCCTTGAAGAAAGGCGCACGCGCGGTCCTCTCCAGAGCTGCGTACAGGAAATTCGGGGCATCTCGCGCTGCCCTCCTTAATAAATCACTTCGCCGGCGTACTTGCGTTGGCCTCCACGGCGATTTCGATCTCCACGTCCGGTCCCTTCGGGTTTGGCCCGAGTTCCATCAGGTTGTCCCGCGTCATTCCGAAATCGCCGCGCTTCACTGCGGCCGTTGCGTGAAACGAAGCGCGCGCTGGCTGTCCTGCCGGCATGTCAGGGAACATTCCCTTGAACCGGAATGTCAACGGCACCTCTTTTGTCACGCCACGAATGGTGAGTGAGCCATCCATTACCCAGGCGCCATCTGCGGTCTGCCGAATGCCGCGGCCGCGATAGGTCATCGCCGGAAAGTTCTTCACATCAAAGAAATCGGGGCCACGTAAGTCCTCGTCTCGCTTGGCGACCTGCGTATCGATACTCGCCGTGTCAATCGAAATATCCAACGGCGCAGTCCGCCGGCTCCTTTGCGGCTGAGATCGTCCCGGTGACTTTGTCGAACCTGCCCCGGACCAGGCCGACAATATGGTGCATCGCGCCAAAGTAGGCAAAAGTATGGGCCGGATCGATGTTGTAAGTTCCCGCTGCCGGAAGAGTATCGATACTCGAAGATGAAGCAAGCCCCTTTGGCGGGCCCATCGTAACTACGGCAATTCCGCACAGCGTCAGAACCACAAAACCCACAACCGTCTTTACCATCCCTGTTCGTACACTCATTCCGCCACCTTCCGCCTGAACTTCAGCCAAAAACCTAACGTCAATCGACTCGGACTGAAAGTCACAGGTGGTGAACCTCCGCAATTCTGCGGTAAGTCGTGCGTCTCATGCGCCCAGCCGGTTTCAGCGGAAGAGCCCGGTCGTTAGAATGGATGGGTGCCCCAGATTGCCATTCAGCGTCGCGCACCTTCTTTTTGGCCGCTCCAGATCGGCGGATGGACGCTTTATGCGCTGGTAACCGCCGTCGAATACATCCCATTTCGTCACATGCGGCAAACGGTGGATTACCGGGTCGCCTTCCTATGTTCCACGTTTTTGGCCAGCTTCATCCTGTATGCCTCTTGTCATTTCCTCTGGCGCCGGTCTACCCCGTTAGCTTCTGCCTTGTTTCTATCCGGGGGACTCTCGTACATTCTGGGCTTTCTATGCACCGCCGTATCTGCTATCATTGCGCTCCACCTGGCTGAGCCCCGGACACCCGTCAGCTGGAGTATGGTCGCCTCCCAAGCATTCGAAGCTGCGATCATTTTCATTGCATGGAGCGCACTTTACTTCGGGATCAAGCATTACGGTACCGTCGAGGAGCAGAGGGAGAGGTTGTTGGAATCAGAAGCGACGGCGCGTGAAGCTCAACTTCAGGCGCTCCGTTACCAACTGCAGCCTCACTTCCTGTTTAATACCCTGAACGCCATCTCGTCGCTGGTCGTAAGCAAACAGCCCGAACGGGCTACCGAGATGATCGCAAAGCTCGCCGCCCTGCTACGAAATACCCTCAGCTTCCCAGAAGCTCATCTTGTGACTTTCCAGGAAGAGCTGGCCGTCACCGAGGAATATCTTTCCATCGAACAGGTCCGTTTTGGACCTCGTCTTGTTGTCTCGCTGAGCGTTAGCCCCGAAGCTTCCGAGGCACAGGTCCCCAGGTTTCTCTTGCAACCGATTGTGGAGAATGCGATCCGGCATGGCATCGCACGTTGTCCGAATGGGGGCGAGGTCTCGATCACAGCTTCTGTCAATCGAAGGACAGCTTCGAATCGATATAGAAAATGACCGCACGGAAGGCCTGCTGCAGTCCGGTGACGAAGGAAATGGGCTTGGCCTGGCGAACACCAGGACGCGACTGGAAAAACTCTACGGAGAACAAGGGCGCGTTACAGTCCACTGCGCAGAACAATCGGTTCTTAGTCTCGATTCAATTTCCTCTGACCACGGCGTCTTCTATAGTTTCTTAAGGGGCCGGACAATGAACATTCGCGTTCTGGTTGTCGATGATGAGCCGCTAGCCAGAGTTGGCATCACTACGCGGTTAAGTGCTTATTCCGACTTGCTGGTCGTTGGGGAGTGCTCTACCGGGGAGGAGGCGCGCGCGAAGATTCCGCAGGTCTTGCCTGATCTGATTTTTGTCGACGTTGAAATGCCTGGTATTTCCGGATTAGATCTCCTGCGAGAGTTGCCTAGAGACCAGGCCCGATGCATAGTGTTTCTCACTGCGCACGAGGAGTACGCCTTGGATGCGTTTAATGTTGAAGCGCTCGACTATCTCCTCAAGCCAATTGACGATGTCCGGTTCGGGGCTTGTATCGACCGTGCACGGCGAATGTTAGCTCTTCACCGGCAGGAGGCCAACTTCGAACGGCTTTATGGACTTCTAGAGAACGCAGAGAGCAATGGCGGTATGATCAAGCGGTTTCCGGTTCGCCGGGGTAATGAATTTACCTTCGTCCAAGTCGAAGACGTGGATTGGATCGAGGGATTGGGAGATTATGCTGGATTGCACGTCGGCGATAGAACGCACTTGATACGAGAACCTCTCACTTCATTGGAGGCGCGTCTCGACCGCGGGCGGTTCGTACGAATTCACCGCTCAACCATTGTTCAAGTGGAACGCACTCTCCGCGTCGAACCTTTGGCAAATCGAGATGCGATTCTGACGCTCCGTAATGGCAAGACGTTGCGCGTGAGCCGAACCTATCGCTCCCGTCTAGAAGACCTCCTGCATTAGTGCTTCCGGAGAGTTGATGGAGTAACCACGCCGCAACCGGAGTGGTCATGGGCCTGGTCGAAGGACCCCGACGGTGCTTATCATGCCCATGCTGTTCGGACCGCTTCGACCACCGAAGCCCGAGAACAGGAGCGGACTGACTCTGTCAAGCGCGGCCTCCGCATCTCCCTTTTCACGTCGGAAATGATCTTCCTTGCGAGCTCTATGCGATCCTGTTTTTTCTTCATCCCAGCAATATGACTTGGGTAGCGCCCGGAGTCTGAACGGCTCAAATCTGTCGTCCGACGGATTTTGTGCTTCATTTCGGGACGATTTTGTTCAGATGAGCAAAACAGGCCAGACGATCGCTGGGGCGAACGCCATGCTTTAGCAAGATGCATGGCGACGTGGCATCTCGCATTGTTCTTGACTTTACGCCCAGCGGTGGCCAAGAGCTTTTATGTGGCCCGGAAGCCTTTATGCTCGCGACGGCCGAGGAATTTGTGCGTTCATCGTGAGCCGAGGCACACCAATGGTGGAGACGCTTTATAAGACCGAAGTTACCGAAGAGAAAGTCGCCGAGTCGGCTGAGTACTACACGCTGGCCCTGATACACCTTACGGGTTCGTTCTTCATCGTTACCGAGCACCACGGGTGGTGGGATAACGTGACAAATAAAGCTCGGCTCAAAACTACCTCCCTAACCACCGCAGGGGAACCTACCGCCGAAGTCGAGGCAAGGCGCATATATGACGAGCAGCGCACGTATTTAGTTGGACAGGGTTTCATTCACGTCTACCAGCGAGATATTATGAACGGCCGTCCGACCCACGATGCTCTGGGCGCGGTAAAGGAATGGAAGCAGACCTACGGCGTGGATGTGTGAATGTCGGCGTACGGGTGCTAACTGGCTACGCGCATTCAGCTTACCACTCCCGGTTGAACGGAACGGCGCCTTAGGAGCAGATCATGGTGAGATCAAACCTGACTTCCGCTAACCTTATCGCCTCCCCGGTGCACGATAAACTCCGTAAGCAAGGCGCTAACAACTCCGTTGGCCGAATCCTGAAAAACAACAAAGATCTAGTGGCTACGTTAGGTATCGTTCTGAGTTCGTACAAGTCCATCATTGCCGGAAAACCGGTCTGCAATGCCGCGGTCATCAGGCAACTTGAACAAATCCTCGGTAGGTCAAAGGATGTGAAGTGTACCCGGATTTCCTGCCACCCGGCGCTAGAAGAGGCAGTGTGTGCGCCTGTCCGTGAAGAGAGGCGCATGAAGTCCGCCGAAGCGACCAACTTCCACAGGAAATCCGGGGGGAAAACGGTCCGGTGATGGCAGGAACCTTCGCGTGGGGGCGTCCGGGTCGGTGGGATCGCTGTGGAGGTGATTTTGCAAATTATCGAACCGTATAGCGCGGATGGCGAAGAAGAACCGCGACTTTGCCAACATGCCGTTTTTTCATCAAGCGCAAAATGCGATGCTGAGATAGTCCTGCGCGATGAGCACGGCGATGACCAGTTTCTATGCAGAACCCACGCCGCACAAGAACTGGGTGGCAACCTGGAATTACTCGCAAGAGCGGTCATGGAATTGGCCTTAATGACGAAACGGCATTAGATACCGCAAAACGATCAATGACCTTGCTGCGCGGGGCCAGGCTTCACTCCTCGCTCACATCAAACCTACTTGCAGCCTGCCTGGAAGCACAGGTTCTTGCTGAAGAACGGCATCACGTGATTCTGAAACCGGTCAGCGACGGCGCTGGTATGCGTGCCGGGATAAATCTCAAAGCTGTTCGCGACTCCATAGTTGTCCAGAACATCGTGCAGCTTGCCGGCATCGACGCGCAAGCCGTCCTTGTCGCCCACATCCATGGAGATGGCGCGATACTGCTTCAGATTTCCGATGTACTGGTCGACAAACGCCAGCGGTGCATTCGCCGCCCACTTCGCGACGACCTCCGGTTGAGCAACGCCATCCTTCACCGGCAGATCGAGGTAGAGAGGAGGATTCTTCGGATCCGGCGACCAGGCCGCCGCGCTCGCCAGCTGAGCGCCGAGGAAGAACGGCAGCCCGGCATGTGTCTGCCGGGGTCTTCGCCGCCGCCACTGCCTTTTCGAGCTCAGGATTCGCTGCACCGGCCGCCCGTGCCGACATGCAACACGGGCTCATGATGTACAGGCTTCCGAACACGTCCGGTGCTTCATGCAATGCGGCTGGCGCCGTAGCCGCCCATCGAATGTCCCACCAGGCCGCGGCTCATCCGATCCGGGATCGTCCGGTAATGCGCATCGATATAGGCAACCACGTCATGAGAGATGAACTTTTCGAAATCGCCGGTAGTCACAGAACTCGAGTACATTGACCCGTTGTGGACTGTCTTCGAATCCGGCAACACCACGATCATCTCTTTGGCGCCCTGGGCGAAGGCGCCTTCTATGGTCTGCGGAACATGGATCTCATGCGTCCACTGCTCCGCGCCGATCGAATAGCCGTGCAGCGCATACACGACGGGATAGCGGTGATGCTTCTCTTTGTCGTAGCTGGGCGGCAGAAAAACGATCACATCCCGATCAACCGCATCTCCTTCCAAATTGCCTTCAAGAGCCGTGCCGTGTATTTTGATGTGCTCCACCGTCACCGGCTTCGCGGCCGCAACTGGTGCAGGCACGATCGTTTGCACCTGCGCCCGTAGCATGGGCCCGAGTAAGACGGCCATCCCCAGCACCGCCGTCGAATACAGCTTCGCAGTCTTCATTGCTCTCCTTAGTTGGAACCTGGGGGGCTTGGGACAGGTCCCATAAACTCCCTGCGCCATCCGGCTCACCCCGTTCTGCTTAAATCCGCGCTCTGGTTTACGGGACATCAAACAGACGGAACAACCAACACAGAGCAGGCGATGGCCCAATTCTAGTAGGGTCCAGGGTGGAAATGGCTCTGGTCACAAAACGGAAATGAACGATCCGGATTCTGGGCAAATTTGTCGTGACTGCTCAGCCCTCAAGATCGAACGCCAAGAGATGGTCCGCGTGATGAACCAGGAGCAATCGTTTTCGGAGCTCGTCCTGAAATTCATTCCGCGGATCACTTAGGAAACCCTTGCGGAGATGATTGGCAGTACGCGCTCTCGCGTGCAGTGGGATCCCAGCGTTTGTCCGGAGAAAATTGGGGTATCGATTAACAATGGTGTCGTAGAACTCGATGTAATTGAAGCAGAACCCACCGACCGCCGCGAGGGATGATTCACCACGCCTGGTTGCCTCTTCTACGCTGAAGTGTTGATCAGACTCCCCGTACCCTGTCCGTTCTCCAACAGAAAGTTGGCTAGATCGTGCTGTGCGCCATCTTGCGGCGCGCCCTGCACGCTGCCTGAATTGAGCGAGTCTGATATTTTGCCAATCAGGGTATCGAGAGGGTTTCCGGCCGGAGCGCCGCCAACGGAAGAGGCGTCCTGCGTCTGCAGATCCACCTTGAGCTTGCTGACGTCCGCCTTTGCTGCAGAGGTATTTCCAGACGACAGGTCTTTGAGCAGAGAGGTCAAATCGTTACCCAGGTCGCTAGACAAGGGAGCAGTCTGAGCCTGCAGATCTGCGTTGAACCTATCAAGGTCGGTATTTGTTTCGGAAACATCTGCAGCAGGCAGCACCTTCTGCGGCGGGGTATCACGCGAGTTGCCAGAGTTGTTTCTCTCCAGGCTGGACGTGATCGCGGTGATCGGAGTTACGCTCGTCAATTCGGTAGCGAGCGAGGTATCAAACAGCGAGGGGGATGAGATATCTGCGATGGACAAGGTAACCCTTTCAGCCAGTAAGCTTCGAACACGCAAAGATACATGCTCTATCGGCGGTCGGCGAGAAAGCGATCAGGGGAACTTCGCATTTTCATACAGCCTAGGCTTTTTCCGGCGCCGCCCGAACACCTCATACTGCGCATCCCACTTTGGGACGACCTGGAGACGCTGGCGAACCGCCAGGGTCGAGGGGCGGTATGGTAGTCTCTTCACATCATGCAAACCATGGTGCGTGTGGCGTCGAGACAAGATGAGCATGTACCCGATGAATATCTTTGGCCTGAGAATGTGCCGCTCGTGTTGCCTGGCGTCGGCGACGAAATCATAGTTAGTCGCTTTGGTCTGCGTACAGTCGTCAGGCGCCATTTCAAGTATGAGAACCTGGCGAACGGCGGTAAGGTTGTCACCGGCCTGATTGTCGATGTCATCTGCGAATGATCATTGTCACGAGTTTCTCTAATCTGTTTTCTGCCAATGAAACTCTTAAACAACTGCGATCATGTGTTTCTTCGCGATTGCCTCGATTTCAGGTTCAGTTAACGCCGAGAGGTCTGCAGTCTCGATTCCCCTCACGCGTTGAGCGATCTCGGAATGATGCGTCTTGAGGTAACTCATCAGGACCTCGGCGGCATTGCTCTTGCCCGTCCCATGGCCAACCAGCACGATCTCGATGGCCGGCGCCAGATCTTACTTGGGCATCCCTCCGGCCCCGGGTAGCAAATTCCGATTTGTCCATGCAAGGGCTTCCGATGACCACCCTCTCTGCTACAGCGGCGGTCCCACGTGTCCAGCTTCCTGGCCGACGCTATGACCGGTTCTTCTTCGCCGGCATGATCTTGATCTTCCTGGTTACCGTGTTTGTCGGGTTTGCCCGCACCCATCCTCTACATCCACGGCGCCCTGAACACCGCTTGGATGGTCCTGTTGCTGGTGCAGACGCTCCTGGTGTCGACGAAAAGGTTGCGATCCACCGCAGGCTGGGCATCGCCGGCTTCCCGCTCGCGGCTGCGATGCACCCGATGTGGGACCCATATGGCGCATAATGTTCACACTTCCCCCCCATGCGGGGGCTTAACTTGCATAACTCGCTTAACTCGCACCTTCCTTAAAGAAAAACAGGGACTTAAAACGTTAAAGCGCACCCTCTTCTGCACACGGCTTTGAATCAGGGGAAGGCGAAATCGATAAGATGATCCCGGCGTGTCCCCCGGCTGCAGCCAATGGATCGCTCAAAGAGCCATGAACAGGAGTTCCGATGAAACGGCTTGTCATTTTATTCCTGCTTGGCTGCTCATCGGCCCTTGCCTACGGCGCACCGATCACCCCGACGTGTCCGCGGTCAAGAACGGCCCCATCTCCGTCGTGTCCTCGGCGCAGTCGCTCACCATAGCCTGGGACGACAGCGCAAAGCATCACTGGCAAACCATCTTCTCCCTGGACTCGACCAAACCTCTGATCACCGCGATCTCCGCGGATGGCCGCAATATCGTCGCGCGGGCGAACCCATACTATCGCTGCTCCACCGGAAAGCGCCGCGGCGGATGGGACGCCTTCTTTGACTTCCCTCCGGCCGCCCCGGAGGGAACACGGCAATTCCTTGCTGAGTTTCACCCAACCACCGTCACTGCCCAGACGGTGGGGGATCGCGTGGAAGTAACCTTCAATGGGATGAGGGTCGGAATCTTCACCGGCTCTCTCCGCTATACGTTCTACCCAGGCACTCCGCTCATGCAGCAGGCCGCGCTCGTCAGCACTCATGAACCTGACACATCCTTTTATTATGACGCCGGATTGGAGATGACCGCGGAGCAGGATCGCCGGGCCGGCGGAACGATGGAGTCGCACATCTCCTACTACGACGCCGAGGGCAAGCTGCAGGAAATTACGCCCCCTTACGGTTCCGATCGTCACTCGCTCACCGCGCACTATCGCACGGTGGCGGCGAAGATGGGCGCGGGCAGCATTGCCGTCTTTCCCCCTCCGCACCGCTATTTCTTTGCCCGCGACTACACCACCAATCAGGGATACCTCTGGTACAGCTCCTGGCGGGGCAGAGTTGGACTGGGAGTGCACCAGTATCCCGACGACGATACCACCATCGATCCATGGATGAACGCGCCGCCGGATTCCGTCCAGGAAATGGGCTTGTTTCTGCTGCCCAGCGCCCAGGACGCGAGCGTAGCGCTCAAGGACGTTCTTGCCTTCACCCACGACGATCACTTTGTGCATTTGGATGGTTTTGTCACCTTTACCTCGCATTGGCACCTTGCCTACACGGTGCAGGCCATGGAGAAGGGAATCGACTGGCAGCCCCCGTTCAAGCCGGTGATGAAGGCCATAGGGATTGACTCCGCCATGATCATGGATTTCCACGGCGACGGACACCCCGCCGATTTGACGGACCTCAGGCTCCACGAACTGGACCAGTACTACAAGGCCTGCCGCGCGCAGTCTGGCCGCGACTTCCTGCTGATCCCTGCGGAAGAAGCGGATATCTATCTGGGTGGCCACTGGGGGCTGGTATTTCCTCATCCGGTGTATTGGCAGCAGGATCGCAAGCCTGGTCAGAGCTTCGAAACCGCGGATACCAAATACGGCAAGATCTATCGCATCCATGATGCCGACGACATGTGGAAGATGATCAAGGCAGAAGGTGGCTTCGCCTATCAGACGCATCCGCGCACCAAAGGATCGACGGGCTACCCCGATAAGATTCTGAACACTGCTTACTTTCGAGACAGCAGTTACCTGGGCACCGGTTGGAAGGCAATGCCGTCGGATCTGTCTTCGCCAAGGTTAGGGGAGAGAGCATTCAAGACGCTCGATGACCTGAACAACCTCGGCTTGCACAAGCGCATGATCGGAGAAGTGGATGTATTTCAGATCAGCTCGGCGGATGAACTCTACGGGCATATGAACATCAACTATCTTCGCTTGCCTGAGCTGCCTTCGTTCGATCACTATGACCGCATCCTGAACTCGATCGAGAAGGGGGATGGGTTTATCACCACCGGCGAAATCCTTCTGCCGTCTGCCTCAATGTCCGCGGAAGGTGATCGGAGCATTCGAGTCAAAGCAAGAATATCCTCGACATTTCCTTTGAGAATCGCTGAACTGGTGTGGGGTGACGGCGTGCACACCCGCCGGCAAATCATCGACCTGCAATCGACGCCGGCATTCGACGACCACGCGTACTCCTGGCTGGTCGACACGCCGGGGTGGACGTGGGCGCGGTTTGCAGTCTGGGACGTGGCAGGAGACGGCGCGTTCACCAACCCGATCTGGCGTGATGGTAAATAGCGAGGTTAAAGATGAAAGTGAAAGCCGCGGTTCTGCGCCAGGTAGGACAATCGATCCCCTACGCTGAATCGCAGCCCCTGGTCATAGAAACGGTGGAGCTCGCACCTCCGGGCACTGGGGAGCTTTGTGTACGCGTGCTCGCGGCGGGTTTATGCCACTCCGATCTGTCGGTCATCAATGGATCTCGTCCCCGGCCTGTGCCCATGGTGCTGGGCCACGAAGCCACGGGCGAGATCGTCGAGCTCGGCGCCGAGGTACAAGGCTTTCGTGTCGGCGATCGCGTAGTCTTCTCTTTCGTGCCCAACTGCGGCCGTTGCCCACCTTGTGCGAGCGGCCGCGCATCGCTGTGCGAACCGGGCTCTGTGGCCAATGCCGCAGGCACCCTGCTCGGCGGGGGAAGGCGCTGGCACGATGCCCAGGGTGTGACCCTGCAGCATCATCTCGGCGTCTCCGGATTTGCCGAATTTACCGTGGTGTCGGCGCACTCGGCGGTTCGCATCGATCACGATCTTGCTCCCGAGGCCGCAGCCTTATTCGGATGTGCTGTCATGACCGGAGTCGGCGCTGTAGTCAATTCGGCAAAGGTCTCCGCCGGCGAGAGCGTCGCCATATTCGGGCTCGGCGGCGTCGGATTGGCTGCTCTGCTGGGAGCTCGGGCTGCCGGGGCCAACCCACTGATTGCCGTCGATGTGGCCGCGCACAAGTTCGAGCTGGCCCGTGAACTGGGCGCCACCCATTGTGTCGACGCCCGCGATGCGGATGCCATCGACTCTGTGCGCGAGCTCTCGCATGGCGGCGTGCAATATGCCATCGAGTCCGTTGGCAATGAGCAAGTGCTCGCCCAGGCGTATGCGGCCACGCGCCGCGGCGGAACCACCGTCACCGTCGGCCTGCCCGCTCCCGATCGCATGTTGACTGTGCCTGCCTTTAATCTGGTGGTGGAAGAGCGCACCATCAAAGGATCGTTTATGGGTTCGTCGGTTCCATCACGAGATGTGCCTCGTTTCATTGCTCTCTATCGCGCCGGTCTTTTGCCGGTGGACCGTTTGCTCACCCACCGGCTGCGGCTGGAAGAGATCAACCCCGGCTTCGATCGTCTCGCGCGAGCGGAAGCCATCCGCCAGGTTGTTCTGTTTTAAGTCACGCGGAGGATACGATGCAGTTCTGGTTACAGGATTTTCGCTACGCCCTTCGCATGCTGCGCAAGAACGCGGTGTTGACCGGCGTGATTTTGGCCTCTCTGGCCATCGGGATCGGCGCCAATTCGGCAATCTTCAGCGTGGTGGATGCGCTGCTCTTGCGTCCGCTCCCGTATCCGCATCCAGACCGGCTGGCGGCCGTGTGGCTGCATTCTCCGGCAATCGGCATTCTGCGCGATTGGCCGTCTCCCGGCCAGTACATCGACATTCAGAGCCAGAATCATTCGTTCGAGCAGATGGCCCTGGCGCAGAGCCGCACCCTAACCCTCACGGGTCGCGGTCAGCCGCAGAGGGTCGATGTGCTGAAAACGCAATCGAGCCTGCTGACCATGTTCGGCGCAAAGGCTCTGTTGGGACGCACGCTCTTGCCGGATGAGGACAGACCAGGCAAACCGCCTGTAGCCATTCTGACCAACCGCGCCTGGGAGCGCCTGTTCAACTCAGATCCCGCCATCATCGGCAAAGGCATTACCCTCGACGGGAATCCATATACCGTTGCAGGTGTACTGCAACGCGGCTTCCTGCTGAATGCGGAAGTGATGCCCTCGGAAGGGCCGATGGACAAGGTGGACATGATTCTTCCCTTGCCCTTGGGAGCCGATGCCGCACAACGCCGAGGCGACGAAAACTATAATATCGTCGTGCGCCTGAAACCCGGTGTCTCTGTGCAACAGGCCCAGGCCGACATCGACATCATCGCCGGCCGCATCCGGGAGAAAGACAAGCGCGGCGCCAGCTTCGGTATGGATGTCGTCGGGCTGCAGGAGCAGGTGGTCGGCGATGTGCGACGCGCTCTGCTGGTGCTGCTGGGCTCAGTCGCGCTGGTCCTGCTGATCGCCTGCGCCAACGTTGCCAACCTTCTGCTTGCGCGCGCAGCGGGCCGGGAAAAGGAAGTCGCCATCCGCCGCGCTTTAGGAGCGGGCTGGCAGCGGCTGGTGCGGCAATTGCTGACCGAGAGCATTCTCCTGGGGCTGATCGGCGGAGCCGCCGGACTTCTGGTAGCTCGACTGAGCCTGGCCATCGTGCGCGCGATGAATCCGGGCAATATTCCCCGGCTCGAAGACATTGGAATCAACGGCACAGTCCTGGCCTTCACCTTCGGCCTTTCGCTGGCGACCGGCATCCTCTTCGGCCTCGCGCCGGCGTGGCGGGCCATCAAGCTGGATCTGAATTCCTCGCTGAAGGCCGGCGGGCGCAGTGGACAGTCCCACGGCGGCCTGTATCTGAAGCGTCACCATTTGCGCGGCTTGCTGGTGGCCTCTGAACTCGCGTTTTCACTCATCCTGTTGATCGGCGCCGGGCTGTTGATCCGAAGCTTCATCCGCTTGCAGAACGTACCGCCGGGCTTTACCACGGAGCACGTATTGACCATGCAGGTGGCCACCAACGACCCCAAGTACCACGAGGATAAGGTCCTCGCCAGTTTCTGGCGTGAAATCGAGACCCGCATCGCCCACTTGCCGGGCGTCGCGGCCGAAGGCGCGGTTTCGGCACTCCCGCTGACCGGAACGGTGGGATGGGGAGGGATCCACGTCGAGGGATACACTCCGCCGCCGGGCCAGGAGTTGCAAGTCGATCAACGGACCGCAAGCGCCGACTATTTCCGGGCAATGCAGATTCCTCTGGTCGCAGGCCGCTTCTTCTCCGAGCAGGACAACGCGGATATGCCGCCGGTGGTGATCATCGACCAAAAATTCGCGCAGCGCTTCTGGCCGCACAATGACGCCATCGGAAAACATCTGTGGCACGATGCGAAGAAACCTATCACCATCGTCGGCGTGGTGGGAGTGGTCAAGCAATACGGTCTGGAGACCGACGGCAAGATCGCGCTCTATCGCCCGCTGCAACAGGAGACTGATCGAGGCATGTTCCTGGTGGCCCGTTCCTCATCCGCAGGATGCGGGACTCTCCAGCGCAGTGGTCAACGAAATCCACGCGGTCGATCCCACGGTTGTTGTCTACGGCATTCGCACCATGCAGGCCCGGTTGTACGATTCGCTGGCGCGCCAGCGCTTCTCCAGCACCATGTTGGGAGCCTTTGCGGTCTTCGCTTTGCTGCTGGCGGCGGTGGGCCTCTACGGGGTGATGTCGTACCTGGTCACGCAGAGCACGCACGATATCGGCATTCTGGTGGCGTTAGGTGCGCGGCCCGGCAATATTATCGGCCTGGTTGTCCGCCAGGCGATGCAATTGACATTGATCGGCATCCTCGCGGGAGTTGCGGGAGCGGCCCTCCTGACTCGCGTAATCGCCAGCCTGTTGTTCGGTGTGAGCACCATGGACCTTGCGACCTTCGTGGGTGTCCCTGCGTTGCTCGCCGCGGTTGCATTCGCCGCCACGGCCATTCCAGCGTGGCGGGCCACCAGCGTGGACCCAATCGTAGCCCTGCGTGAGGAATAGGCCCGTTGGCTTGAAAAGGGGCTTAAGAGTCTGCGTGAGAACCACCTCCATGAATCAAAACTATAAGTGGGTGGCCCAGGTCTCGCCTTTGAGACCTGGGGGTCATTCGGCACGGCTGAACACCTTGCGGAAAAACGCTTTGTACTAAGGGCACGGCTTTCAGCCGTGCCCTGGAGTTTGTACATTTATTCAAAGGTGCGGAGGCCTGAGAGTCCCAGTCGGTCAGCCCAAAAAAAAAGATGCGCGAAAAGCGCTAAAAGCCCCCACAGAGGGATGCTGCTGAGGTCTTTCCGCAGGCACGGTTCTCGCGAAATGACAAAATGGTGCGTGATAAGCGTGTAAGCGTGGTAAGTTCTCCTGCCGGAGCATTGTTCTATGTCCATGGGACTCCTGGCGATGCCCTGGCAGAGGTTGCGCTTCCCGGGAAATGGCTAAAAAGTACGCACTAACGTAGTAATTCGGTTTGGCCATCGTTTTTTGGCCGGTTAAAGGTCGCGAAGAGCGCCTTCTATGGGCCCCAGGCAGCGCAGAGAGGGGCGCTGCGGCCTCCCACTTCCAAGTTTCATGCGGATAGAGGGGGCTGCTCAAGCCTACTATTGAATTTTCAAAGATCAAGGTGGGCCAGCCCTGGGGCTGATAAGTCCTTTGTTTCAGCAAAGGCGCCCAATTTGCGGCACCGCAGATATAGATACAATTCGCGGCGGTTTAGCTCACCGGAATTGACTTTTATTTCTTGCCAGCCCGGACTTCAGAGGCTGCGGAAAAACTCGATTTCAGTGTATGCCGGGGATTTATCCCCGCATAAATGCAGGCCAATCATCGGGCCTTTAGGCCCTGAGGTACGCTTTTGAGATATTTCGGATGCAATCAATCGCTTTTTTCGGCGAGAGATGGAAGAGCGTACCTCAGGGGCTAAAGCCCAGGTCTCTTTCACTCCTTTATGGCCCGACTTTAAGTCGTGCCCTGATACAAAGCAAAAACACAGGAGCGAACGATGGCGGCGCCGCACACAATAAAGGAAGACAGGGTCATCCTTCGCAAGAAGGCTTTCGAAGCCATGTTGGAGCGCATGGAGGAACTGGAGGACATCGTTGCTTTCGACTGTGCTTTGGAGTCGCAGGAGGAAGGCTTTCCCGCCGCGATCGCCAAGAGCCTTATCGCCGGCGAAAATCCCATTCGTGTTTTCCGCGAGCATCGAAAGATGACGCAGGAAGTCCTTGCCCCCCAGGTCGGGATATCAAAAAGCATGGTCAGCAACATCGAATCTGGTTTAAAGGTCGGTTGTATCGCGACGATCCGCGCAATAGCTGAGGCTCTGAAGGTCGCTATGGATGATCTGGTGTAGCTCCGACTCGGTGATCTTAGGACTACTCTCCTCTGCTCAGTAAGGTGGCGTGGCCGCCTACGCCGCACGCGTGAGTTTATTGATTTGGCGAAAGATCCGATGACACTGTGTACATTGCCAAGGCATCTATACGCCTCACCTTGTCAAGCCGCGGCGGCTATCTGATTTCAGCATGGGAGAAAGCTTCGAGCATTTCCTTCTCGGTTGGCGGATTGAACAGGTAGCGTGCCACGAAGTCGTCGGCCTCGGGATAGCCACTCTGCCGAATGCGATCTGCGGCCTTATTGAGATCATAGGACGTATGTCTATGTTGAATACCCTCATCCAGCAGCAGCCAATCGGCGCCAGGCTCGCCAAACGGCATACCGATACTGCCCGCATTGACTACACGGATGTTTCCGATCATTCGTTCAAACTGCATGTGGGTGTGGCCGCAGACTACCACGGTTACGTTGTAGTCCCTCGAATATCGGCGAGAGACGATCTTCTGCTGTCAGCCGGGTGAAAATCTCATTTTCACTTCGCGGGGTTGCGTGGCAAAACAGCACACGACCCAGGCCCGGAATCTCGACGCTGTTGGTTTTCGGCCAACTGGCAAACATCTGCCTATGCTCAGAAAGCTGTTCCGCAGTCCAGCGAATAATCGGGCGGTACTTTGGAGGAACTGCTGATGGATCCCTCCCCGCCATCTGTTCGAGCAGCGCAACTTCGCCGTTGCCGTAAATGAATTCTGTGGGCACATGGAGGTCGAGCAGGCACCGCAACGTCTCTTTAGGCATTGGCCCAGGAACCACGTCGCCCCCGACCACCACCCGGTCCACACCCACTTTGCCAATCTCTTCGAGCACGGCTTCCAGTGCGGGCAGATTCCCGTGAATATCGTAGATGGCTGCGACCCGCATGAACGCGATTGTAACGCGCACCCCCTGAGCACTCGGCCTGGTGGCAAAATAGGGTATGGACAAAAAGAAGCTTGGCAACTCAGACATGGAACTGACCCCCATCGGGTTCGGTTCCTGGGCCATTGGCGGTGGCGACTGGCAATTCTCCTGGGGCCCGCAGGATGACAACGATTCGATCGCCGCGATTCACAAGGCGCTGGAACTGGGCATGAATTGGATTGATACCGCGGCCGTCTATGGCCTCGGCCACTCCGAAGAAGTGGTCGCCCGCGCCCTGAGGACCTCCTCTCACAAGCCCTACATCTTCACCAAGTGCGGCCTCGTCTGGGATGAGAAACGCCAGGTCACCAATGACCTGAAGCAGATTCGCTGCGAAGCCGAGGACAGCCTCCGCCGCCTTAACCTCGAGACAATCGATCTTTACCAGATGCATTGGCCCAAGCCGGAGGAGGAAATCGAAGAGGCCTGGGGCGTGATGGCCAGCCTGCAAAAGGAGGGCAAGGTCCGTTGGATCGGCGGTTCCAACTTCAGCGTGGAGCAGTTGCACCGACTCGGCAAGATCGCCCCCATCACTTCGAACCAGCCGCCCTACTCCATGTTGAACCGCGCCGTGGAGGCGGAGATTCTCCCCTTTTGCGAAAGCCACAACATTGGTGTGATCAACTATGCCCCGATGCACTCCGGCCTGCTGACCGGGGCCATGAGCAAGCAGCGCGTCGCCGCTTTCCCTGACGACGACTTCCGCCGCAATGCGAAGAACTACCAGGAGCCGCTGCTCTCGCGCAACCTGGCAGTAGCGGATTTTATCGGGCAAATCGGCAAGAAGCACGGGGTGAGCGCAGGGGTCGTGGCCATTGCCTGGACTCTGCACCAGCCCGCCATCACCGCTGCCATCGTCGGCGGCCGCAACGCAAAGCAGGTCGAGGGCGTGATCCCCGCGGCCACTTTCCGCCTATCGGAACAGGAGTACTCCGAAATCCAGAGCTACCTCGCCCAACACGTGGCTTGATCTGACACCGCTTTAACCGGGGAGTTGACAACAGCTTGTCGCAAAACGTCTCTTGGTATACAGTGTATACATGAGAGACGGCGGGACCGCGGAAAAGATTTCCAGTGCGGCGCGGACTATCCTCGACCAGGAGGGCCATGCCGCTGTCAGCGTCCGGCGAGTGGCCGCTGCAGTTGGCATTACGCCAATGGCGGTGTACCGGCACTATCCCGATCATCAGGGTCTTCTGAACGCCCTGGCGGACGCGGGGTTTGCAGAGCTTTCGGCTCGCCTTGCAGCGCTTCCTCTTTCCCCAGACTTTGAAGACGCGCTCAGCAAAATTCTGGATGCCAACCTGGCTTTCGCGTTTGAGAATCCACGCCTGTTCGAGCTCATGTTCCTGCGGCCGCGCGTGGGCGCTCGTCAGTTTCCAAAAGATTTCCAGGCGCGCAAGTCGCCGACAGCCAATGTGATGGCCGATATCGCTGCGACGTGGCATGGAGGCGGGCTACCTGCGGGAGGACGACCCGTGGGAAATCACGTTCGAGATGGGCGCATTGCTGCAGGGCCTCATCATGTTGTTCCTGGGAGGCCGCGTCGGTCTCTCGCGATCGCGTTTTCGCGGTTACTGTCATCGTTCATTCCGGAGATATCTCAATGGAATTCGTAAATAAGCGTGGAGCGGTTCTCGCGGCCATCCTTGCGGTGGGCGTATCGGCGGTCCTTGTGTGGTTTGGCTACGGCCTGGAACCCTATTGGCCGCTGCTGTGGCTGGCACCCCTGCCCGTACTTGTCATTGCATTGCGCGGCTCCGCCCTGCAAGCTGGTCTCGCGGTCGGACTTCCGTGGTTGATTGGCAGCTTCTCGCTTTGGGGCTACCTTCATCGGCTGGCATTCCCGCTAATCGGTTTCATCGGCATTTTTGGAACCTTTGCCGCGGTGATGGCTTTTGCAGGCATCCTGTTCCGGGCATTGGTGAGGAGCGGCGCTATTTGGAGCGGTCTGCTGGCCTTTCCCGCGACCGTGGTTACAGCCGAGTACCTGCGCAATCTGACGACTCCACATGGAACGGCGGGTAGTCTGGCGTATAGCCAGTTGGATTTCCTTCCGTTTTTGCAACTCGCTTCGATCACTGGGCCCTGGGGCATGACCTTCCTGTTGATGCTCTTCCCGGCTGCGCTTGCGATCGCCGTCCACCTTCGCCGCACGGCGCCTAAGCAGGCCTTTCGCGTCTTTGCCGCCGCTTTGGGTGCGGTTGCGGTGGTGCTGCTCTTCGGTGTGCTGCGGCTGGCGATTTCTGACCCGGGCCAGCAGGTGCGCGTGGGACTGATCGCTTCCGATGAGGCTGGGAATGCAGATGTGGCTGGACCCGGCGCTGAGACGGGCAAGTTATTCGCGCAATACGCGGCAGAAGCTCGGCAACTGGCCGAACGCGGCGCGCGCATCGTGGTCCTGCCGGAGAAGCTTGGCGTCGTTCTCCAAGACGCTGCCGGCGGGGGCGGCAACCAACTACTGCAACAAGTAGCCGATGAGACAGGGGCCGTTATTGTCGCCGGCGAAGTTTACGTTGATGGTGGTGCGCACTACAACCGGGCGCGTGTGTTCCGTCCCGGGAAGGGTGCGCTGAGCTACGACAAGCATCACATGCTGCCGCCCTTTGAAAGTCCTCTCACGATCGGGACCACGGAGCTGACCTTTGCAGACGCCGCTGGAACTTACGGCGTTGAAATCTGCAAGGACATGGATTTCACTCCGCTATCCCGCGACTACGGGCGAGCCCATGTAGGACTCATGCTGGCGCCGGCGTGGGACTTCAAGATGGACCGGTTCTGGCATGGACACATCGCGATCATGCGAGCGGTGGAAGACGGATTCAGCCTGGTGCGCGCAGCGAAGAACGGTTATCTGACGGTCGCCGACAGTCGCGGCCGTGTGCTGGCCGAAAGCCGCAGCGATGCGCAACTGCCGTTTACGACTTTGCTGGCCAGCGTACCTGCCGGGCACTCCGGCACGCTGTACATCCTGCTGGGCGACTGGTTCGCGTGGCTGGCGTGCGTTGTATTCCTCGCCTGTCTAGCGCGCGCATTACTTCTAGTCGTATCAGGCTGGTCTGTGCCCTCGGATCAGTTACAAGTGCAACAATCTGGACTAGCGAAGGGCAAGCTCGGTCCGGTTCATCACTAGCAGGCTGCGGAAAAACTCTTGTTTTGTATCAGGGCACGACTTTTAGTCGGGCCGTAAAGGATTGAAATTAGGTCAAGCTTTAGAGTCTGCGTGAGCACTCGCGGAAGGGAAAGAAACAGCAGGTCCCTCCACTACGCTCCCCCGGATTTCCTGTGGAAGTTGGTGGCTTCGGCGAATTTCATGCGCCTTTCTCTACGGAAAGGCGCATACTTGGCCCTCTACAGGGCTGCGTGCCAGGAAATCCGGGTACGCTTCGGTCGGGATGACAAATTGATTTTGAGGTCGAGATTCTGATACCGAAACAGAATTGTCATCCCGACCGAAGCGCAGCGTAGTGGAGCGACCTGCTGTTTTTCTCGGAGACAGCGAGTTCTCACACACCCTCTTTAGCCCCTGAGGTACGTCTTTCTTGCCCGATCTCATCTCTCAGATCATCTCCAGAACAAGAAGATTCCAGTCTATGAATCCCTTGTGACTCAGTGCTGTCCCGGTATCTGGATGGTAGTACTCATTCAGTGAGCCGTTTGCCTCAAGGTCCCTCGACAGCAGAAGGAGCGTCTTTTCGGCCAGCGCATCTGCTTCTTTCTTGTATCCATATCGCTGCAAAGCTTTCCATACGAAGTAGTTCACCATGATCCACACCGGCCCGAGCCAGTTGCTCGGGTTGGAACTAAACTCCAGAGAGTACATGGTCTCGCGGTCCGAAAGCGACCTCGCGCCCCATCGTGCACAGAGGCGGTCGTCCGCCAAATAATTTGTGTTAACCAGTTTCTCTGCGTTCTGTTGCGGCGCGATGCCGCACCACAGCGGCAGGAAGCCGGTAAACATCTGGATCCTCATCGGGAGGCATTTCCAGGACATGTCCATTCCTCGCGCCACGGATGGGATGAGCTCAGCTCGCCGATCGACACATTGAACGTCGACGGTGTAGTAGTAGCTATCCCTGGGATCCCAGCAGAACCTCTGAATCCGTTGCGCCAACTCCTGCGCCTGGCTTGCAAGCCGAGTTTGATCCGCCGCGCGTCCGAGTCGTCGTGCCAGTTCCGCCGACGCTAAAAGATCCTGATAGAACAGGCAATTGAGAAGCAGGTTTGCCGAGGAAAAGAAAGGCCGCCCGAATGTGGTTGGGTCATTGTCCTCACCGATCGCGACATCGTCGCCCCACACCAGCAGGCCAATCGGGGAGGAGTTGTGCCTTACCCAGGAATCGTAGAAACGCAGAATCGCATCGAAATGCGGCTCCAACCAAGTCGCACTCCCAAGTTGATCGCAGGCGAGCAGCCCGAGCTGACCGAAAACAGGCTTGGCCTGGTTTCTCGTCGTCGGGTTCTTGCCCAGGACTCGAAAGGGGTCCGGGTCGTCTGCGGTCATCATCATTGGAATCTCCCCACTTGGTGAAGCATGCTCGAGAAAGTTCAGGAGACTTCCGGAAACGTGTTCGCACAGCTTCTGTTTAAGCTGATCGTCATGAAGCAACGCCGCGAGTCGACAAAGTCCCTGGCTGGTCCAAAGTGTGTCCCAATCCCAAAGGTTCGTTGAATACGTCTTGCCCGGGAGCGCGGGTGCGACGCTAGGGTGCTTGAGGATTCCATCGGGAGCCCGCAGTAGCTGCGGGGCAATCGCTGCGAAATAGCGGAGCAGTGCGTCTGCGTGTTGACCGCGCTCGTCGCCGGAGAACAGCGCCGCGTTGGCGGCGGCGGAGCTTGGGCGCGGTTCGCTGCGCGCGGTCACGATGGAGGCGGCACTTGAAGCGGCCAGCCCAGCTAGAACATCACGTCTAGAGATAGCGGTCATTCCGTTTCTCTGCCTCTTGAACTCTCATTCGGTTTAGAGTGATCGCCTACTGCAGAAAGGACGTCGTACCACGAAGCCCCGGTCGTCACTGGATATCGTCTTGCATCGCTGCACTGGAGTCTTGAACTGCAACTACGGCGCGCTGGCGTCTGCTTTGCTCGATGGCCCTTACGTGTTCGATCGCTGCATCGGCCGCAGCCTTGTTTCCCAGCCGGCTGTAGATGCGGGCCAGCCGGTAATAAGCGCTGCCGTCATCATCGC
>CAWJAB010000011.1:0-25142 GCA_963840675.1 uncultured Acidobacteriaceae bacterium | reverse complement strand
TGGCCCGGCAACATACGCGAGCTGGGCAATTTTATGCGCCGTGTGCTCTCCCTCAACCAGGGCACCACCATCGACGCGGCATGTTTTTTTAAGGAGTTTCGGCCCCTGGGATTTTCACGAGGTTCGCCGTTCTGCCGGCTGCTGGAACACCCATCTCTGTGCTAGAGAAAATGCATCTCGAAAACACCCTCGCCCTGGCCCATGGAAACCGGACCCACGCCGCTGAGATGTTGGGGATCAGTGTACGCACCATGCGCAACAGGATCAAGGAATACGGATTACCTCCAAGGAGATACGCATGACAACCGCTCTACCGATGATGTCCATGTTGGAGAACTATCTGAAGCTAGCCTCTAGCCGCGAACAATCAATTTCGGCCAACATGGCCAACGTCGACACACCCGGTTACCGCACTCGTGACATTAACTTCGAGAGCGAGTTTAACAAGGTCATGACTGCGGGCGTGCGTCACCCCGAAGACGGCGCCGAAGCCGTGCAACTGAGTCCGTGGTTCACGAAGTTCAGGGCCTGATGGAGCGCCCGGATGGCAATAACGTGAGCCTTGACCACGAGGGGCTTATGCTGGCCAGGACCCAATTGCAGTATCAGCTTGCCATCCAGCTGATACAGAATCACTTTCACCAACAACTGAGCGCCATCAGCGGAGGAAGCTAATTATGAATCTCTTCGACGCATTATCGATCAGCGGTTCTGCATTGCTGGCGGAGAGGCAACGATCCGAGGTCATCGCCGCAAACATGGCCAATGCGCAAACCACTCACACCGAGGCCGGTGGCCCATTTCGACGCAGGGAGGTAGTCTTTGAAACCCGCGGCGCGTCCTCTTTCCGGCTAGCCCTTGCCAACGCCGGCGACTTTCATGGGCCGACCCCCGGCAGCGTGCAAATCTCTCAAGTCGTCGACGATCCATCGCCCGCGGTGATGCGCTATGAACCAGGACATCCAGATGCCAACAAGCAGGGCTACGTCGCCTATCCGGCCATCAATCCGACCGCGGAAATGGTGGACCTGATGGATTCTGTGCGCGCCTATCAACTGAATGCCTCCGCAGTGGCTGCTGCCAAGCAGATGATCCAGCAGGCGATCGGCATCCTTAAGAGCTAGGCGGAAGGGTAAACCATGAGCAGTGTAGTTACAGGTCTGGGCAGCATCGGCACTATCAGTCCACTCCCTAAATTGTCTTCGCTGCAGCCGGCGGAGGGGCAGGGTGGGTTTGGCGCCGTTTTATCGAGCGCGCTGCAACATCTGAATCAACTGAGCGGTGGCGCGGAACAACAGGTTGGTAACTTGCTGAAAGGCGCCAGCGGCGACGTGAGCACGGTGATGATCGCGGTCGAGAAGGCAGATGTAGCCTTCCAGATGATGATGCAGGTTCGCAATAAGATTGTGAACGCTTACCAGGACATCGAGAAAATGCAGTTCTAGCAAATCCCTTTCTCAGATCCAGGAACGCGGCGAGATTAAGGACTCATGGCGGCCAAGAACCCGATAGCAGTTTCCAAAAAAACAGCGAGCGGAGGCGCCGCGATCGATCGCGTCAAGCTGTTCTGGGCGGGCCGCAGCCCGCAGCAGCGCGTTTATCTCGGTTTGGGTCTCGCCATCACTTTGGGCGTCGCAGCTTTCTTTGTGAAGATGATGGCAACGCCCGAGTACAAGCCACTGATGTCGGGGCTCGAACCAGCAGATGCGCAAGCGATCACGGCCGAACTGACAGCGAAAAAGATACCCTATCTTATCGGCCCCGACGGCACGTCCATCACTGTTCCGGCGGATCAGGTCGACGCCGCCCGGCTCGAGGTGGCGTCCCATGATGCACCCCACAGCGGCCGCATCGGCTTCGAGATTTTCGACAAGGTCTCCTGGGGACAGACTGAGTTTGATGAGAAGGTGAACTATCAGCGGGCGCTCGAAGGTGAACTTGAGCGAACCATTCAGACCATGAGCAATGTCAAGAGCGCTCGGGTCCACCTGGTCATGGCGACCGACTCGGTGTTCATGGACCGGGAGCGCGGCGCAAAGGCTTCGGTCACCTTGCGGCTTAAAGGTGGAAGTCTAACGCGAGCCGAGATCTCGGAAATATCACGACTGGTGGCCGCCGCGGTTGACGAACTGAAGCCGGCGGATGTTGTGATCATTGACGCGGATTCGAATAAGACCCTCGGATTGAGTTCCGGTTCCCCCGACGCAAGTGACGGCATCGAGCACGAACTGACACAACGGCTGATCTCGACGCTTGCACCCGTCGTCGGAGCCGATCGTATGCGCGCGTCGGTCAACGTGGAATACGAAACCGGCAGCAGTGAAGAGAGCCAGGACAAGTACGATCCCGCGGTGAGCGTCACACTGAATATGCAGCGCTCCGAAGAGACCACAGCTCCGGGCGCTGGAGTGGGTGGAGTGCCTGGAACCTCGAGCAATGTAGCTGCTGCCAAGCCGGTTGCTGCCACAACGCCAGGTGCGCCCACCACCCCTCCCCCCGACCATCATCAGGGACCTGGGTCAATCGTCGAAGACGGAAAGCGCCACCTACGGTGTCAATCGAACCACGCGCCACCTCATTGAACCCGCCGGGAGTATCCGTCGTGTCACCGCAGCGGTGCTGCTCGACGACGCTATCGAGCGCAAGCAGGAAAAGGGTAAGTGGGTTGAGACTCATCATAAGAGAACGCCCGATGAGCTGAAGACCATTAGCGAAATCGCCCAGGCAGCCATCGGATTCAACAGCGCTCGCGGCGACGTGATCAGCGTCCAGAACCTTAGTTTTGACCACCCCGTGGCGGCGGAAATTCCTCCCATTACTCTTGCCGATAAGGCCCGGAAGGGAATCAATGACTATTCGTCAATCCTTCGTTACGCCGGACTGTTGGTCCTCTTTCTTCTCGTCTACCTGCTGATGCTTCGGCCCATCCAGAAGCGCGCTCTGGCAGCTCCTAATCCACTGCTGGCGAACAGTCGTGTTCCGGTCATTGCCGAAGCTGAAGTTGGAGCGACGGGTGAATCCGCTGCCAGTCTCGCCCTGCGTTCCCAGGTCTTGAGAAAGCAGCTGGCCGAGTTCGTCAAGGCTGAGCCTGAGAGCAGCACCAACGCCGTGCGTGCATGGCTGCGGGAAGAGACCCCATGACAACGCCGCCGGAAAACTCACGATCAGCGGCGCACGAAAGGCTGCCATCCTGTTGACGGTTCTGGGCGAGGATTCTGCCGCGACCGTGTTCCGCAATTTGGACGAAAAAGACTTGCAGCGAGTTGCCGACGAGGTCGCAGGTCTGGGAACAGTACCGGTGGAAATCTCGCTTCAGGTGTTTGAGGAGTACCAGCGGCTCACCCAGGCGCAGGATTACATCATCCAGGGCGGACATGACCTGGCCCGGCGTCTGTTGGTTAAGGCTTTTGGGGAAGCCGACGCCGAGGGCATCATGCAGCGGCTGACCAAGGCCCGCGAGCTCAACCCCCTGGAGTCGCTACAGCGGGCCGATCCCCAGAAACTCGCAAGATTTCTGGAAGCCGAACATCCCCAGACCATTGCGCTCATCCTTGGCCAACTCGGCGATCGCCAGGCTTCGGCCCTTCTCATGAATCTTCCTAACGACATTCGTGCCGAAGCAGTGAAAAGATTAGCGAACCTACGGCGCTTCTCGCCGGAGATGGCGGAGAAAGTCTCGATCGTACTGGCCCAACGATTGAAGACGGTCGGAGAGCAGGGCAAGCGGGCCTATTCAGGCTTCCAGAGCGTGGCCGACATCATGAACTGCATCGATACGACCGTAGCCCAGGAGATTCTCGCGGATATTGAAAACGAGGAACCGACGCTGGCCATCAGCATTCGCGATCTGATGTTTACTTTTGAAGATTTTCTTCAGGTGGGCGAGTCGCAAGTTCGTGAGCTTACGGGAGCGATTGACAAGAGAGTCTTGGCAACAGCGCTCAAGGGAGCCAACGAGGAGCTAAAAAACCACTTCTTCCGGACCATGTCGTCAAGGGCCATCGAAATGCTCAAAGAAGATATCGAATCGCTCGGCCCGGTGCGTAATAAAGAGGTACTTAAAGCGCAGTCTGAAATTGTTGCGATTGCCCGCCAGCTTGAGGCTGAGGGCAAGATTGTACTGAAGGGCGAGGCAAATGATGAGTACGTCGTCTAATGGATTAGGCAGCCAGGAATTCCCCGCCCCGATTAAATCATTCTCGTACCGGGATATGGGTGCTCCTGCGCCCTTTCAGGTGAACGAAACAAGGCAGGCCGGCGCAGAACAGGAACGTGAGCAACCCGCGGCGCCGGGGGTTTCGGAGAAAGAGGTGAAAGCTCTTCTGAGTGTTGCCCGGCTTGAGGCTGTGGCCGAGACCGAGGGGCGTCTCAAGATGGAGTATGAAGCCAGGTCAGCGGAAGAGGCGAGTAAGATCCGCCAGGCGCTCGCACTTTTTCAGGTCGAACGGAAGGATTACTTTTCCCGGGTTGAGTCCGATGTGGTTCAACTCGCCCTGGCCATCTCGACCAAGATCCTGCATCGCGAGGCCCAGGTTGATCCCATGTTGGTCGCGGCGTTAGTGCGGGTAGCGATCGATAAGCTGCATGACGGCTCGAGCGTGTCCGTGCGCGTTTCGCCCGCGGAGGCAGGGAAGTGGCGCGCGTTCCTGGCCGATCCTCTCAATGGTTCCACCATTGAGATCGTAGAGGATGCTCATCTGGGCGCCGCGGATTGCATTCTCGAAACGGAACTGGGATCGGCAAACTTCAGCATCGAAGCGCAGATGAAGGAAGTTGAGCAGGGATTCTTCGATCTGCTGGCGCAGAGGCCTGTGATCAAATGAGTCCTTTGCGCGTACTTGCTCCATATTTCGACCGCCTGGATAGAGGGTCGACCCTTCGTTGGCGAGGACGGGTGTTGCAAGTGGTGGGCAACCTGATTGAGTCCGAAGGACCTTTCTGTTCCATCGGGGAGTCTTGTGAGATCACCAGCGCGATCGGCAAGAAGTATTCCGGCGAAGTGATTGGTTTTCGCGGATCCACCATGCTGTCCATGGCGGTGGAGAATCCGCAGGGCATCCGCTTTGGAGACCGGATCGTCGCTTGGGGAACCCGGTCGTCGATTCGGGTTGGCAGTGACCTGCTGGGCCGGGTGATTGACGCTACCGGCGCGCCCATCGACTCGAAAGGCGAATATCGGGCACAACGGTCGGTGTGGGTCGATGGGTCGGGACCGCTACCGCTTGATCGTGTGCCTATCCGCGAGCCGCTGGGCTGCGGCATCCGTGCGCTCGATGCTTTTGTGACCTGCGGACGTGGCCAGCGCATCGGTATCTTTGGCGGCAGTGGTGTGGGCAAAAGCACGCTGCTGGGCATGATGGCGCGCGGCACCGGCGCTGACATGACGGTGTTGGCCCTGGTGGGCGAGCGCGGACGTGAGGTTGGAGAGTTCCTTGAGGTGATCGGCGAAGAGGGTCGAAGGCGATGCGTGGTGGTTGTTTCTACTTCCGATCAATCTCCTCTGCTGCGATTGCGTGCAGCCTTATCGGCAACCGCCATCGCGGAGTATTTCGCCAGCTCGGGAAAGAACGTGTTGCTGGTGGTCGACTCGCTCACCCGATTCGCCATGGCGCAACGCGAGATCGGTTTGTCGGCCGGCGAGCCGCCCACGGCAAAAGGTTATACGCCCTCCGTGCTCAATATGCTGGCTCGATTGGTGGAGCGGGCGGGCTGCTTCAAGAGCGGCAGCATCACCGCATTTTATACGGTTCTGATGGAAGGCGACGATCAGCAGGATCCGGTCGCCGATACCGTTCGTTCGTTGCTCGACGGACACGTGATTCTCGACAGAAACCTGGCCATGCGGAATCATTACCCTCCCATCTCCATGCTTGAGAGCCTGAGCCGTTTGATGCCGAATGTTGCTTCCGAAGAGCACATGCAAAAAGCCAAGGCGCTTCGTCTCTTGTTGGCTTCCTACAATCGTTCTGAAGACTTGATTCGCATCGGCGCGTATCAGAAAGGCGCCGATCCGACGCTTGACCGGGCGGTCGAAATACTGCCCCAGCTGAACGCCTTCCTGCAGCAGCGTCCGGATCAGATCATCCCCTTTGAGACAGTTGTCAAATCGCTTCTTGAGCTCCCGAGCTGATATGGCGTTTCAGTTTTCACTGGCTACCGTACTTCGCGTGCGCAAAATTATTGAGGAGCGCGAAGAAGGCATACTGCAAAAAATCCTTTTCGACATCTCGACCATCTTCGATCATCTCGAACGCAACGACGCCGAGCTCGCGGAATCAGACGCATCGCGTCACGCAGACGTCTCCCAATCCTGTATCGGGCTTCAAGTTCACGACTCCTACGGGAAGGTGAGACAGCTCAAGGAGCGCAGGAAAGACCTCGAAAGGCAGATCGAGAAACTCGAACAGGCGCGAGATGAGCAACTCATCGTTTACGACGCGGCTCGCCGGGATCGCGAAATGCTCACCGATATGCGCGAAAAGAAACGCACTGCGTATGAATCCGATATGAGTAAGCGTGAGCAAAGCACTCTGGATGACAATTACATTGCCCGGCGCGGCCGCAGCTGATCTTGGTGCGTATCGCGGATCCTGCTCAGAGCGCCTGCAGGCGCCAGTCCCGTATTTTTCGCATGTTCGGTTCAACTCGGCAGCCTTTGCCTATGTGTTATCCGGCAAACTTTGCCGGGTCGGCTTCAAGGGTCACAAGACGCAATGCTGGGTCATGTCCAGGCCATTGACTCTAATGAGAAAAGCGATCTCGATGGATCCGCGTGACGAAAATTTGTTTGGCCCGGCAAATGCTACTGTATCGGCGTGAAGGTCGCATCCATCGTCGAAATGTTCAGTGAGTCTCCCCGGCGACGAGCAAGGCTTCGCTGGCGCAAGTCTCCGATCAGTCCCCGCCGACATTCAAGGAATCGCTGCTTGCAGCCTCCGCGCCTTCAGCTGGCGCCGCGTACCAGGCCGCCCTTGTACCGAGCATCGGCAGAAACCTGTTTCGGAGGATCCGAAACTGCCGCCCACTATGCCCTATATCCGTGCTGCCGTGCCGCCGCCTCGTTCTCAGGAGTTGGTGCAGCAGCGAGTCCTCGTGACTCAGCAACCACAGTTGATTCATCCAGCCCTCATTGCGATGCAGCTGCCCTCCGGGGGGCCGGGTGTTTCTCTTATGGCTTCGGCCGTTGCGGCTGGCCAGCCAAAGCGCGATGGCGCAGCGGTAAGGTCCTGGTCGATCGAATCGAACATTTCTCAGCCAGCCGGCGCTAAACCTGACAGCGTCCCACCGAGTCACGTCCAGAAGGAAAACGATCCCCCGCAGGCTGCATCGATATTGCCGCCGGTCTCGCTTGTGTCCCAGCCCGCGGCTAGTCTATCTAACACAGTAGCGAATGTAGCTCTCGAACACGCTTTCGAGTACGCTCCCGCACCCCGCTCCAAATGCAGTCCCGAACGCAGAGCGCGAGCGGTGTCGCGAAGGCCATTCCAGGCGTGCTCCCAGATGTTGTCCAAGAAGCAGTTCCCAGTCCAGTTTCCAGTGCCGCTCCGAATGCTGTACCGAGTGTCGTTTCCAATGCCATCCAAAAGCCGCTTCCAGGTGCCCTCCCTGGCGTAGTCTCAAGTACGCTTGCAAAAGCCGTCCCGGGCGCCATTCCCA
Organism: uncultured Acidobacteriaceae bacterium; assembly: GCA_963840675.1. Lineage (GTDB taxonomy): Bacteria > Acidobacteriota > Terriglobia > Terriglobales > Acidobacteriaceae > PALSA-350. The sequence continues at coordinate 17,486 of CAWJAB010000011.1, read as the reverse complement.
GCGGGGTCGCAACCGAACTTCCAAGTGCATCTCCAAGCGCCGGCCAGAATTCGGCTTCGCCGGTCGTCCCCAAGGCAATCCCGGACGCCTCTTCCAATGCGGCGTCAATCCCGCATTGCGCCGTGAACCCCTCTGCAGGTTGCTCCGAAATCGAACTCCGTATCGACCAGCCAGGCTAGCCCGCCCGTCGCAATACTCGATCCCAGCGGATTGGCAACGGGCCCCAAGGGGAGACGTTGCTCCGAAATCGAACTCTGTATCAACCAGCCAGGCTAACCCGCCGGCCGCAACACCCGATCCCAGCGGATTGGCAACGGGCCTCAGCGTTCCGGGCGCGACAGCCGATCAGCTTGTCGCATTGATCCAGCCGAACGGCGGATTGCTCGTACCCGCTCAGGCAAGTACATCGGGCGCGAGCCCAGCCGCGGTGGCGCAACCTTCGGTCACAGCCGTTGCCAATGGCAAGGATGGAGCAAGCGCCATCAACGACGCCACAGGACTAAAGCAGCATGCACCGGCCTCATCGGATCAGACCGGATCGCAGACAGGCTCTCAAGGGACGGCCCCATTTGGCGATCAGAGCCAGGGTGGCGCCTCCCAGCAGGGGCAAAGCGCAGCCCCGGCCCAGATCAACTTCGCAAACCATACCGTCGCCGCCCTTGATCACGCTCAGAGCGCGGGCCTTGCTGCCCCACCCCAAACCGCTCCAACGCTCGCCGGCGTCACTGGTCACACCGCGAAGACCCCGGACATCGCCGCTTCGGCTACGATCGCTTTGCCGCAGGCTGTGCCCGTCATCAACACCGCCAAGCTGATCCAGAGTATGGGCCAGTCCGAGATGCGAGTGGGTATGCGGTCAGACGACTTTGGCAACATCTCGATCAGCACCTCTGCAACCCGGGACTTGATCTCAGCGCAGATTTCGCTCGATCACGGCGAACTCGCCAGGACCCTTGCCACGCACCTGCCGGAGATGCAGGCAAGGTTGGGCGGCAATCAAGCGATGGATGTGCGCATTGACATGAATGGGCAGGCAACCGGGCAGGGCACGGGAACGTCGCCCGGTATGTCAAATGGATCGGCGGACGGATCACGCGGCGACCGGCAGCAAAAGGGCAGCGCGACATCGAGCCAGTCAGCCGACGGTTTTGCCGGGCAGGGGAGTGCCATCGCCGCCGCGGGGTTGCCGCCGGGTGAGGCCGACGCCCGCCTCGACATCAGGGCTTAGCTAAAGTTTCAACGCATTACGCACCTCAGGAGGAGCGATCATGCATTCGGTTTCAGCGAACTACACTTTGCCGACGGTTCTAAAAACACTCCAGCCGGCCGCCACAAGCGGACTTAGAAAAGCTGTCAGCGGCAAAGCGACCACCGCCCCTACCACGGCAACGACTTCCAGCAGCAGCACGTCCAGTAGCCTGAGCAGCACCTTCCTGAACCTTTTGGCGACGGAATTGCAGAATCAGGATCCCACGGCTCCCGTGGATTCGACAGCGATGGTCGGCCAGATGATCTCACTCAACCAGCTGGATCAGCTCATCAGCATCAATCAGTCGCTCACCGGGTCCACAGGCACAGCAACGACGGGGTCGGCACAACCAGCGGCTGCGACGGCCAGCGATGCTGCGCTCTCTTCAGTGAATGGCGGCCTCGCCAGCAACACTTTCGCCTTCGGTGGCAGGTGCTGTGGCCAACCAACTGCCGTTCGACCCCAATACGATGATGCCCCTGAACTCCGGCAATGCCGGCGCGCTTGGGGCCTCCATCAACTCTGCCATTAATCCAGCATCTATGGGCTCTTCCAGTACCAGCAACAATACCTCAGGAGGTAAGTAATGGGTTCTTTCTCAACACCACTGTCCGGGCTCACGGCTGCTCAAGGCCAGCTGCAATCTGTCTCCAATAATCTGGCCAATATTAATACCGATGGCTACAAGGACCAGACTCTAACCTTCGCCGACGTATTTTCACAGACCGGCGTCACCAATGGCAGTGGCGACCCGATACAGACGGGGTCTGGCGTCGCGATTTCCTCAACCGACTCTGACTTCACCGAGGGAAGTCTGAATGCGACAGGCACTTCATCGAACATGGCCTTGTCGGGAAATGGGTTCTTTGTCACGCAGAGTTCGAGCGGTTTGCCCGATTACACACGCGCCGGCGACTTTACCACCAACAATGCCGGACAAATCACCACACCCAGCGGGGAATTGTTGCTGGGATATCCGGCAGTCAACGGAGTGGTGAACACCGCGACGACTTTACAGCCGTTGCAGGTGGGGACCGGTGTGACCAGCCCAGCGGTGGCCAGCACCACCATGAACATTTCCGCCAATCTTAATGCAGGCGCCACGGTCGGACCCACTTCCACGACGACCAGTACACTTCCGGTCTTCGACTCGCTGGGCGCCTCGCATACCTCTGACTGTTACCTATGCCATGACATCAGCCAATACGTGGAGTTATACCGTTACCATGCCTACAGCCGATTTAACTCCCACGCCCGCGGCTCCCGTCCCTCCCACCGAAACCATCGCGACAGGCACTCTGGGCTTTAGTACTTCTGGCGTGTTGGATGCGGTTAATGGAGTTACTACTCCAGCGGCCGTGGCGGCAGGCATCCCACTCACCATCCCGCCCGCAGCGCTTCACCCTTGCCGATGGAGCCGCCGCGTTGCCACTCACTTGGAACCTGGAGACCGCTGGCACTCCCACCATCACCCAGACCGCTACGGCAAGCGCGACCAGTGCCACCAGCACCAATGGCTTCGCCAGCGGCACGCTCTCCACCTACGCCGTGCAGCCCGACGGAACCATCGATGGCACTTTCTCCAGCGGGCAGACCCTTGCTTTGGGGCAGGTTGCCGTCGCTTCCTTTTCCAACAATCAGGGACTTGTCGCAGTTGGCAACAACAATTATCAGGCGAGCGCTGCCTCTGGTGCGGCCGTGGTTGGCCTCGCTGGAACTGGCGGACGGGGCACCGTAATTGGCGGCTCCGTGGAGCAGTCAAACGTAAATATCGCTACCGAGTTCGCCAAGCTGATCGTGGCGCAGCAAGCGTACTCGGCAAATGCCAAGTCGATTACTACGTTCAACCAGGTCTCCCAGGCGACCATCGCAATGCTGCAGTAAGCAAGATTGCTTTTGCTTTCTTAGCATTGCATTAAGGACCGGCCGCTCTGCGTCTCCGCGGAGCGGCGGAGCTCCTTTTTTGAGAGCTTTTCTCATATCTGCCTCACGAAGTCACTGCAGCCCTTCCTTTGTCACTGGCCGCCAGTAAATGAATGGCCGCCGTGGGAAAGCTATTTTCCTTATCGCACGGCAACCTCCTCTCTCATCCTGTGCCGTAAAGCTACACTCACCCGCTCCCCTTTCGGCAACGGTCCCCCGATTGCTAAACCCCTATCAAAGGGCGGATGCGCGTGTCCCTGCAGGCAGCAATCCACATGCACAATCTTCCGTAGCGAGACTCTCGCGTCGAGGGTGATGTATGGAAACGGGACACACACAGGGAAGAGAAACCAAATGAAAACATCAACCACGAGCGCGATACCGATCATCGAAGCGAAGTCGCCAATGGTTCCGCATTTGCCGGACCGGCCTCAAGAGCGGGATCCGGGCGAATTTCTGCCTTGGCTCCCCTGCACGCTGGCGTTAGACATTCCGGTGGTGCACTTTACGGTTGGCGATCTGCTGAGCCTTACCAACGGCTCAATCGTCGAGACCGCGTATCACCAAAGCAGCGACCTGCCTCTGCGCGTAAACGGGCAACTGGTTGGATGGACAGAATTCGAGGTCGTTGGGGAACGCCTTGCCGTGCGACTCACAGACCTGTCATGAAGACGACTCATTCGAGCAAATCTAATCCCATAAAAGGCGACGCCTCGCCGGTTCCCGCCCTCGCCGCTGAGGCCGCGTTGAGCACTCTTCGTAGCCATACAGGCCTACTCTCCCGCGCATGGGGATGGCTACAAGCACGGCAGCGTGGTGCGATCCAGTATCAGGCGATTGCGTGTGGCGGAGACAGTTTCGCTTGGTGAAAAGCGCTTCGTCGCCGTGGTCCAGGTAGATGGACGTCATTTCCTGTTAGCAGGCGGCCCCACAAACATCGTACTGTTGGCGCAATTGGATGCAAAAGAAGCCTTCGAAGACGTACTCAAGAAGACCCTGACCGTTCCCGCGAAGCAGGTGGCAAAACGTAAGCGGCCGGCAAACTTCGCCATGCAAGCGCAGGCGAATAGAACGAACAGCCGCGAAGATGTTCCGCAGAAAGCGACCGCTGCTCGCAGCAAGCACCGGCGAAACAGACCAGCAGGCAGAACCCGTTCGCGCAAGGGCCGGCAAGCGTGCCCCCGATAACGCACTTGAATGGAACGGAAAACTTCGGTGATGTGCTGCAGAAGACGATGGCTGCCAGCAGGCAGCCGAAGAATCATGCCGGGAAGCAGAATTCCAAATCGACAACAGAACAGGGGTACTTCGCTTGAGGAAGCCCGTGATCGCGCGAGCGATGCTTTGCATCATACTCTGCCTGAGCGCGAATTGGGCAGAGGCCGTGGCAAGGCCGGACCGCGCAGGCGCCGCAGAGAGCCTTGGCTAGTAGTACTCTCGCCATCGCTGCCCATGCTGTTAGCCGCCGCACCCATCCAACTGGGCGCCGCCTTCGAATCCGAATGAATTGCGAATTACCGGGTTAGGCGGAGGGTCTTCGCAATGGACCATCGTCATCCTGATGACTTTCCTGACCCTCATTCCTTCCATGCTCATCTGCATGACGCCATTCGCCAGGCTACTGATTGTCTTTCATTTCCTTAGGCAGGCGCTCGGCCTGCAAACTACGCCGTCGAACCAAACCCTTATTGGCTTGTCGGTGATCATGACCTTCTTCCTCATGCAGCCGGTGGGTGAGGTCATTTATCGCGACTCGATCATCCCTCTGCAACAGGGCAAGATCACCGCCATCGACGCGGTCGCCCGCGGGGCCATACCCATGCGCCAGTTCATGTCGCATTTCGTTCGGGAAAAAGATGTCGCATTGTTTCTCGAGATGGCAAAGGAGCCCCGCCCGCAGAACATCGGCGATGTTTCGTTCCGCGTCCTGCTGCCCGCGTACATCCTGTCCGAATTGAAAGCGGGCTTTCAGATTGGCGCCGTCCTCTTTTTGCCTTTCCTCGTCGTGGACATGGTCGTGGCGTCGATTACCACCTCTGTCGGCATGATGCAGCTGCCGCCCGTGGTCATTTCTACTCCGCTGAAGCTGCTGCTGTTTCTCATGGTTGACGGCTGGCACCTGCTTATCGGCGCTTTGATGAGGAGTTTCACCTAATGGGCGTCGATCAAGTAGTTCTGCTGGCCCGTCTGATGCTGCAGGAGGTGATCATTCTGGTTGGGCCGGTTCTGGCTGTTGCCATCGTCGTCAGCCTGGTGGTCAACATTCTGCAGGTGCTGACATCCCTGCAGGACCAGACCCTGTCACAAGTGCCCCGGCTGCTGGTCACGGGCACGGCCCTTTTCCTGCTGATGCCCTGGATGTGGCGCCACCTCGCGCACTACACCATCAACCTGTTAACCGACTTTCACCAGGTCCTGCAATAGTGAACATATCTCTGGTTCAGATCTTCGGCGCATTGTTAACCATCGGCGTCCGGCTTACCGGCATCATGCTCTTCGCGCCGTTCTTCGGCAGCGGCGTGGTTCCGGCCCGGGTGAAGGCCATGCTGGTGATCACTTTGACCGCGCTGCTCTATCCCATGCTTTCCGCCAAAATACCCGCACTTGAGTATCAGCCAGTGGCCGATGATGGTGTTCAGCGAGTTGCTGATCGGGATCGCTCTTGGCGTGGCGACCAACATTGTCTTCGACGGCGTGCAAATGGCCGGACAGGTATTGAGCGTGCAGATGGGCTACTCGCTGGTTAGCATCCTCGACCCGCAGACACTGGCGGAATCGACGGTAGTGGCCACGTTTCATCAGACGATCGCCATGCTGATCTTTCTGCGTCTCAACGTCCACCTCTGGATTTTGCGCGCACTGGCAGGCAGCTTCGATTATCTTCCTCCTGCCTCAGGCCATTTCGCAGGGCCGTTCGCTGCGGCTGCGCTGCAGGCAGGGGCAGGTGTATTTACCATCGGCGTTCAGATTGCCGCACCGGTGCTCTCCGCCACACTGTTTACCGACATCGCGCTCGGTCTGCTCGGCAAGGCATCTCCGCAACTGCCGCTCATGTTACTGGGGCCGGCGGTCAAGAGCGTTCTCGGAATATTAGTCCTGATCTCCGCGCTCAAATACTGGCCGGATCTGTTTGAAACCTTCTTTCTCCGCTCCATCGTCACCGCCGACCACCTTCTCCACCTGGCTCGGTAGCAATTCACGCGATAGGAATACATGGCTGATAGCAGCAAGACAGAACAGGCGACACCGAAGCGGCGGAGTAAGGCGCGGGAAAAGGGCCAGGTAGCCCGTTCCCGCGAACTCCCCGGTGTCTTTGCGCTTGCCGGCGTAGCTGGGTCGCTGATGGTGATGGCGTCCACTTCCATCACTCACTGGACGACGTTCTACCGCAACGCGCTTTATGTCGCCTCCACCGGCAATTTCGAGAGCAATGGGCCGCTGTTCTTCTGGAGCTCGGTTGAAGTGATGCGCTGGATTGTCCCCATCCTGCTGGCGGCCGTGATGCTCTCGGCGCTCTCCGGAGTGGCTCAGGGCGGCATCAACTTTGCCCCCGAGGCACTGGCTTTGAAGTTCGATCGATTCAACCCGGCCAGCAAACTGGGCCAGATCTTCTCCCCCGTAGGTCTCAGCAATCTGTTGAAGTCGCTGCTGCCGTTCGGCGCCATTCTTTGGCTGGCAATCAATGCAATTCGCGCCAATTGGGAAACCATGGTGCACGCCTCCAGCCTCGGATTGAGGGTCTTCGCGGCTTTGTGGGCAGCATGGTGTTCGCCTTGACCTGGAAGGCCGGGCTGGTCTTGCTGCTCTGGTCCGCGGTGGATTACGTATTCACCTTGATGAAGATGAACAGCGACATGAAGATGACCAAGCAGGAGGTGCGTGAGGAACACAAGGAATCGGATGGCAACCCGGTCATCAAATCGCGTATCCACCGGCTGCGCAGGGCAATGCGCAGGCGGCAAGTCTTTGAAGGCCGCCGCTACGGCCACCGTAGTTGTGACCAATCCGACTCACTATGCAATCGCTCTCCGCTACGAAACGGAGATGCCGGCGCCGGTCGTGGTCGCCAAAGGACAGAACCTGCTGGCGGAGAAGATTAAGCAACTGGCACGCGACAGCGGCATCATGCTGGTGGAAAACAAATCGCTGGCGCAGGCGCTTTACAAGAGCGTGGAAGTTGGCGATTCGATACCGGCTAAGTTGTACCAGGCAGTCGCCGAGATTCTCGCCCTGGTCTTCCGTGCAGAGGCCGAAGTGCGCAAGGCGGAAGCGGCGCGGGGCTCAAGGAATGCTTCTGGTCAGAAGACCGAGAATAGTCCATCGATTCCGGCCACGGGGGCGACGCGATGATGGCACGCCTGGTGGCCTTGCTGCGTAAGTCCGGTGAGTGGATCGCGCCCATAGCTGCCGTCTCTATGGTCTTTGTGATGCTGGTTCCGTTGCCCAGCTTCATCCTCGATCTGCTGCTGACCATCAGCATCACCGCTTCGATGCTGGTGCTGCTTACCGCGATCCAGATTCTGCGTCCGGTGCAATTCTCTGTTTTTCCCAGTCTGCTGTTGCTACTCACCCTGCTTCGCCTGTCGCTCGACCTGGCCAGCACGCGGCGCATTCTGCTGCATGGCAATGAGGGCACCGCGGCGGCAGGCAAGGTGATCGAAGCGTTTGGTCAGTTCGTGGTTGGTGGCAACTACATCGTTGGCTTTGTCCTCTTCCTGGCCCTGATCGCCATTCAGTTCCTGGTCATCAGTCATGGCGCCGTGCGTACGGCGGAGGTCACAGCCCGCTTTACTCTCGATGCCATGCCAGGCAAGCAGATGGCGATCGATGCCGATCTGAACGCCGGCATCATCAATGAGCAGCAGGCCAAAGCACGCCGGGAGCGAGTGGCGCGCGAAGCGGAATTCTGCGGCGCCATGGATGGCGCGGCGCGCTTCAGTCAACGCGATTCCTTAGCCACCATTCTGATCATGGCCATCAACATCATCGCCGGCTTCCTGATCGGTGTGTTTCAACAAGGTGTCCCCTTCCAGGAGGCGCTGAAGACCTACACCATCCTTACCGTGGGCGATGGATTGGTGACCATCCTGCCTTCCTTGCTGGTCTCGGTCGCAGGCGGCATTGTCGTCACCCGGGCGGCATCGAAGGAATCCCTGGGCGTGAATGTGGGCAAGCAGCTCTTCAATAGCCCGCGCCTGCTGTGGATCGCGGGCGGCGCATTAACCGCCCTGGGGCTGATTCCGGGCTTGCCGAAAGTCTCATTCTTCAGCCTGGCCGCGGTGCTGATGTACGCGGCGTGGAAGATGAAACCGCAAGTCATCAAAGATGAGGTCGAAGAGCTGGACTTGCTTTCCAAGGCCGCCCCGGCTGGTGGGCCGGCGTCGCCCACGGCGGATCCTATGGATGCAATCCTCAAGCTCGATGAACTCATGCTCGAAGTCGGTATGGGCCTGGTGCCCCTGGTCGATGCCAAGCAGGGAGGCCAACTGTTGGCCCGGGTAAAGTCGATGCGCAAGAACCTCGCCCAGCAGCTCGGTTTCCTGGTTCCCTCCATCCACATTACCGACAACCTTTCGCTGAAGGACCGGGAATATGTGATTTACCTGCGAGGGATCGAGATCGCGCGCTGGGAGCTGCGCCGTGACTGCCTGCTGGCGATCAGCTCCAATGCGGATGCCGCCGATCTGCCCGGCCAGGATACTCGCGAGCCGGCCTTTGATGTGGCAGCAAAGTGGATCTCTCCGCAAACCCAGGGCCAGGCGATTGCCGCTGGGTATGCTGTGGTGGACCCAACCTCCGTGCTGGCTGCTCATCTGGCGGAAGTGATCAGGCAAAATGCCCATGAACTCTTGTCGCGGCACGAAACCAGGAGACTGATCGACCGGCTGAGTGAGTCTCACCCCAAGCTGGCCGACGAATTGATTCCTAAGCTGCTGAGCCTGGGTGAAGTACAGAAGGTGTTACAGCAGCTGCTCCGCGAGCAAGTGTCCATCCGTGACCTGGGAACGATCCTCGAAACTTTAGTCGACGCGGCGTCGTTCAACAAGAACCCGATTGCATTGGTCGAAGCCGTGCGCCACGCGCTGGGCCGCGCGCTGATCCGGCCCTTGCTGAACGATAAGGGCGAACTCAAGGTCGTCACTCTCGACTCGGCGATCGAAGAAGAGTGCATACGCGGGTCGAACCTGCAACCGAACCAGGCAACCGCCATTCCACAACAATTAACCCTCGCCCGCCGGGTACTCGACGGACTACGAACGAACTTCGGCAAAGAGATCAGCGCGGCGCCTCCCGTCCTGCTCTGCTCCTCTCCTGGCCGGTACTACCTTCGCCGCCTGCTGGAACCTTTCATCCCCAGGATCGTGGTCATCTCTCCCGGGGAGATTCCACCCTTGACGCCGGTGCAGTCTGTGGGAGTTCTCCATTGAGAAAGCCGGCGCGCGCCCCTTAGGGGCAGATAGGCGGAAGTCTGAAGCAGGATGCAAGTTTCCCAAATTCCACAGCAGGAGTGAGTCAGTGCCTAACCAACAGAGTGACAGAATGACGAATGCAGAAGTAGCTTACCGCGCGAGCAGCAAAGCCATCGAAGAACGAAACGAACTCGTGTTGCGGGAACTACCGCAAGTCTATTACGTGGCGGCGAGAATCCGTGAGCGCCTGCCGAAACAGGTGGAGATGGATGATCTGGTGCAGGCGGGAGTTCTTGGCCTGCTCGATGCCTGTCGTAATTACGATAGCGCGAAGGATGCGCAGTTCTCTACCTTTGCGAAACATCGTATCCGCGGAGCGATCCTGGACAATCTGCGCAAACTGGATTGGGGGTCTCGTACCTTGCGGCGGAAAGGGCGTGAGATCGCCGCATCCGCCGCCAAGCTTGAATCCCAGCTCGGAAGGCACGCGCTCGAGGAAGAGATAGCAGCCGACCTGAAGATGCGTGTCGACGAATTGCAAAGCGCATTGGCGCAACTGGACGGCCTATTCCTGGTGGGCCAGCTGGCCAATGTCGCCGGCGACAGCGACGAGTCATTCGATCTGATTGAATCGGCGCCCAGTGCGGGCAAAGACAATCCTTTTGAGCTTTGCCTGGAAGGCGAAATGAAAGCTCAGCTTGCCGCGGCGGTATCGCGCATGTCAGAGAGAGAGCAGCTGATTCTCTCGTTGTATTACTACGAAGAATTGACCATGAAGGAAGTCTCGGAAGTTGTAGGTATTGCGGTATCACGAGTCTCGCAAATCCACGCCGCCGCTATGCTGAAACTGCGGGTCTCACTCGGCCATCTCCGCGAAGCAGCCGCGCGTCGCCCGCGGGCGCTTTACCCGCAGCCTCTCAGCGCACCAATCCTCCTCAGCCTAGAACCCAGTCATGACCGAAGCGTCCGGATCTGAGGAAACAATGACCACGAACAGCGGCGTGCTAGCCCAAGGCACGCACCATTCATTCCTGCAACTTTCGCTATGCGGGGCGATTGTCGAACGAAAATGCCCGCGCATTGACCTCCCTCCACGAGAAATTTGCTCTTAGCGTTACCAATTCGCTGGAGGTCTATCTGGGCACCTCTATCCGGTTGAAAATGGTGTCGCTGGAACAGCTGGCTCTCCGGGACTACATCAGCGGCGTAGCGCCGAACACCTACCTGTTGCCCTGCGCCCTTAACGTGATGGAGAGTAGTTTCCTTATGGAGATGGACATCAGGCTGATCTTCCCCATCATCGACCTGCTCCTCGGCGGCGCCGGCACCACGGCATCGGATCAGGTACGCGAGCTTACAGAGATCGATGAAGAGATTATGGAGAGTATCACCGCCCTCATCGTAAAGGAGGTGGACCGCTCCTGGCGCGCCCTGAATCTGTCACTGACGCCCGGCCATTGCATCAAGCCGGCTCTGATCACGCAGATCTACCCGGCCAACGAAAAGCTGGTGCTCTTGATGTTCGAGATGACCGTTGGGGCTACAACCGGTTCTTTCAAAATCGTGCTGCCAACGTCCTTCGTGGGCTTTCTGCTGAGGCACCTGAAAGCGGCGCAGTCGAAGAAGACATCGAGTCTTCGCCATCTCCCCAATCCCAGCCTTCGCGAACGGATTCTCGATTGCGACTTTAACGTGTCTGTAGATATAACCCAGATGCGAGTGCTGGTGAAAGAATTGATTGATCTCAAACCGGGAATGATCTTAAAGATGAAAGCGCCGGTGAAGAATCCCGGCCGGCTTACCGTGGAAGGGGTCGACATCTTTGAGGCATTGCCAGTTCGCAACGGTACGCTGAAAGCAGGGCAACTCTTGGGCCGATCACAGGAACCGGCGGCGACGAAGGAGTAGCATGACGACCAACAATTTAGCCGGAAAGACATACCGGCCTTTTTCGGACGCATTCTTCAGTGCTTTGGTGGCGGCCATCAGCGATGCCAGCGGATCACCCTGGCTAGTCTCTGCCGTGCCGGATGAGCAATCGACTGCGGATGAATCCGAGCCAGTCCGCATAAACCTGACGCTCGAGGGGGACCTGCGAGGGGAGTTCCTGCTGGAGTTTCGCCGCACCGACGCGGCCCTACTGGCGGCGAAGTGCCTGCAACAAGCCGCCGGTGAATTCGGAACAGAACAGTCCGAAGCCCTGCTGAAATGCGTCGAAGCAGCAATGAGTAAGTTCTGTTCCGCGGTTGCGGAGGAGTACGGCACCTTCACCAGCCAGGCCTCCATCGCTTCCGAACCAGCATCCGACAGCGCCAACGTTGCTGAAGTCACTGCGGTCGACGATGGCGGCGATCGCGTTTCGCTTCTGATGTACCTGAACCCGGCGCTGGCCGAAGCGTTATCCCTTCAGGCAGAGAAGACCGGCGCGACGCAATGGGAAGTCGACAAATGCTGCTTGGCGAAAAGGAAGGGCAGCCAAACCCGGAGCAGGTAAACCTGCAGCTGGTTATGGACGTCGAACTAAATGTGACCCTGCGTTTTGGGCAGCGCCAGCTTGCGCTTCGCGAAGTGCTGGAATTGACCAGCGGATCGGTCATCGAACTCGATCGCCAGGTGGAGGAACCAGTCGAGCTGCTTCTCGAAGGCAAGGTGATTGCCAGGGGCGAAGCAGTCGTAATCGATGGCAACTATGGGCTTCGCGTAACCGAGGTACCGCAACCGATCTCTGCCCAGGTGCTCCGTTGAGCGTACGAGAGGAGCAGACAAACCCATGAAGTTGATCTCTTCGATCGCGATGCCGGCCTGGGTTGCGGGGTTAAAGGTCATCACATCCAGGTGCGAAAGCTGCCACAAATCGTTGGCGCTACGCCATCTGTCTGCGCGCAAAGCCGGCATCAGGATGCACGGCAACTGGTATTGCAGCTCGCGCTGTTTCCAATCAGCTACGGAGCAGGAGGTCTTGCGGCTCTTGAAGCCGGGAACGGAGCAGCCGGCTCGTGTCGAGCGCATGCCGCTGGGCCTGAGTTTGATCAGCCACGGTTTTCTGACCATTGAGCAATTGAAGAAAGCGACCGACGAACAGAAAGAGGTTGGGGGGGATATGGGCGAACTCCTCGTGCGTCAAAGCTCAGTCAGCGAAAAGCAGGTAACTGCCGTCCGTGCCACGGAATGGGGGTGTCCCGTATTTGCCGTACCGAAGCATGCGTTCAGAATTGGGATTAACCTTCCATCCACTCTTATGCGGATCTATTCCATGATTCCAGTCCATTACGTCGTCAGTACTAATTTACTGTTGGTCGGCTTCGTTCATAGCATTGAGTATGGGCTGCTCTACGCTATCGAGCAGATTACCGGATGTGAGACAAAACCCTGTTTTGTAACCCCCAGCGACTTCCGGATGCAGATGCAGCAACAAGAAAAAGAGCAAGAGCAGCCCGGATATAACCCAGCCAGAGAGCTGAGGTTCGAAAGGATTCAGACTCCAGCGGAGATAGCCCATACTCTGTGCGCTTCTGGCGTCGAGATCGAGGCAGATGAGGCCTTGATCGAAAGGTGCAAGGAATACCTATGGGCGCGGCTGAAGAGTGAGACCCAAGCCGTGGATATTCTCTTTAGAACGGGATGAACCCGCACTGTAGGTCAAAAAAAAGCAACTTTTGTTGGAAAGATCTTCTCCACCTGCCGATAGAGCCACAGCAGGTGAGAAAGAATGCTCAATCAGGCGATCGACGCGGTCACAGACCATAGCTGGATTCCATCATCTGCCTGGCGCCGTCTCGGCTCACCGCAGCAGAAGAAGTTCGCGCGCAAGAAAGTCGATCTCCTGGATGACATACCGGTCATGTCTGCAACAGTTCTCGGTTTAGAAATACTTTTGCATGAGCCTTGTATCGATTTGCGAATGATTTCGGAACTGGTTCTGAGTGATGTCGGAGCGACCATCCAGATTCTGCGATTGGTGGGAAGAGAATATGAATTCGCGACGGAACATCCCTGCCGGATGGGTGACTGCCTGGCCAGTCTGGACGCGGGTACCTGGTTCGATGCAATCTCGGCGCGAACGTTCGCCTGCGACCGCGAACATGCGGCAACCAGCTCGCTCTGGAATCACTCCCGCCTGGTCGCCCGGTATGCACAACTGGTTGCTGAATCCCTCGATGGCATCTCCCCGGAAGAGGCGTACCTGGTTGGGCTGCTGCATGAGATTGGAGCAATTCCGAATGTACTGGGTTGGCCAAACCAAGGTCCGGGCTCCAGGGAATCGGCTGCCTTGTTGGCCATGGAGGGCTCGCTGCCGCTGTTCGTTCTCTCTGCACTTCGCAGCATGAATGATTCATGTTCCTCTTCTCGCTGGAGACTCGTCCTGACCGCAGCCCACGAACTGGCCGGAGTCAGGACGGGCTTCGATCCATCCACTCCCCGCGGCTCCGGCTCCTTAGGCGTCAGTTCACGTTGGCGGCCATTCGTTCCGACTGCCGCAGATTGCGTGCTGGCCGGTTCTTGATGTTTGCTTCCGCCTCACCCATTTCTCATTGACTCCTCATCCGCGCCACAACCTAAGCTGCGCGCTATTCTTCTTCCCTGCGAAAACAAAAGAGATAAGCCGGTATAAGCTGATTGGCCTTCGGCGTGCATATTACCGCCCGAGGGCACGCAATGAACAGTGGATACTACGCAGCCTGTACCGGGCTGATGGCCCGAACCCAAGCGCTCGAGACCATAGCCAACAACCTGGCCAACGTGAGTACTACGGGATTTCGCGCCAGCCATAACGTTTTCAGCTCGCTTCTGGCAACTACCGGTAACTCTCCTCTCTCTGTTCTCAACCAGGACGCCAATGACTATGGAGTATTGAGCGGCACGCAGCTGGATACTTCGCAAGGCGCTTGGTGCGGATGGGCAACGATCTTGACCTGGCCATGGAAGGACCTGGCTACTTCGCAGTACAGACCGCGGCCGGCCCTGTCTACACCCGAGGAGGAAATTTCCGTGTCTCGCCCGCCGGGCAATTGATCACCGCTGCCGGCGATCCTGTCATGGGCGACAATAACCGCCCGATCACCATTATCGGAGCGCCCATTACGATCAGCACGGACGGAACAATCTCGACCAATGGCGCTATCTCAGGACGGCTGAAGATGGTCGAATTCGCGCCCACGGTGAATATAAAGAGTGCGGGCGGCACCTATTACAACGCGCCCGCCGGCACCGCGGTTCCTGCCCAGAAGTCCCAGGTGCGTCAGGGAATGCTCGAGAGCTCAAACGTCAATCCGATGACCAGGTGGTCGAGTTAATTACTGCACAACGCGAAGTCGAAACCATGCGCCATGTACTTACCATGTTCAACGGCGAGCTCGATAAGACTGCAGCCCAGGAGTTGCCACGCACCAGCTGATGCAGTTTCGAAATTACCAGCTGAACCAGTCTGAAAGGAACCTATATGTTTCGTGCTCTCTACACGGCCGCCAGCGGGATGACCGCTCAGCAGCTGAATTTGGACAACATCGCCAACAATCTCGCCACTCCAGTACCACCGGGTTCCAGCAGCGCCAGGTCAATTTCACTGACCTTCTGTATCAGAACGAAATCATGCCCGGCGCCGCGCAACGCAGCAGACCACGGTGCGGCGGGTCTGCAGATAGGTCTGGTACCCGGCCCGCGGAAACCGAAATCATTCAGACCCAGGGCGACTTCGCCACCACCGGCAACCCGCTCGATTTGGCCATCCAGGGCCAGGGATTTTTTCAGATCCTCTTGCCCAACGGGCAAATAGGCTACACCGTGACGGTTCCTTCCATCCCGATGCGCAGGGAGCGATGGTCACCGCCGATGGCAATCCGCTGCAACCCGCGGTGACCATCCCGGCGGACGCAATCAGCGTGACCGTTGGCAGCGACGGCACAGTCAGCGTCACCCAGCCGGGCCAGACCGCAGCCACCCAGGTGGGTGCCATTCAAACCGCGCTGTTCGTCAATCCAGGCGGCCTGAATAGCGTGGGAAACAACATTTATCTGGCTACCACCGCTTCCGGCCAGCCGGTGGTCGAACGCCGGGCGGCGCGGAAGGATTGGGAAGCCTGCAGCAAGGCATGCTGGAGCAGTCAATGTCAGCGTCGTCAACCAGTTCGTGGCTATGATCCTGGCCCAGCGCTCCTACGAATCGAACTCCCGGGTAGTGAAAGCAGCGGACGAGATGTTGCAGCAACTTAACCAGCTTTCCACGTAGACAGAAAGAAGCTGCGGGCAGAGAGGATATATGAGGGCCACATGGGTATCGCTTTTGTTGATTGCGGCGATGGGTATGCCGGGATGCGGGGAATCCCACTCCAGGATCGCTTTGCGCTTACCGCGGCGCAAGTCGCGCGGGCCCTCTCCGACGGCGGGATTCAGACCACCCGAAGACAGGTCTCTCTCCTCACCAGGGTGGTAACGACCCCGCCGATCCCTGCGCTGGATATCTTGTCCGTTGAGCCCCGCGGCTCCGGGCAGCCGGCGCAGCACTCCCGGGCCCGCTCGCAGGTCAAGCTGGCCTGCCATCCGCCAGGCGGTGTTTGCCCTTTCGCCATCGCGAGCTGGTCCACAATCCACAGAGGGGCCCGGGGCGAATCCGTCCAGGCCGCCCCCCCGGTCACCAGGAACATGACGTTCATCCCGAAAAAGAATCATCATGAGGGCGGGTATGAATGCCACGCTGAAGATCGATAACGATCGCTCACATATCCAGGTCGACGTCATAAGTCTCGAGATCGTATGGCTGGGCACCGGATTCGCGTTCCAATTGGAAAGCAACAAGTCTATTCCGGGGAAGTGGTCAGCGCGTCTGCTGTAAAGGAGCTTCCAGTATGCAACTGCCTTTGAGTCTCATGAGATGATCTGTCGCCCCGCGTTGCTTGCCGCTAGCTCACTCTACGCCTCCACCCCCTGGACAAGCCGAAGAAATTGCCAAAGTCTCCCGAGGAGTTGCGGGCGAAGTATATCGCTCGCTTGCAGCAGCAGTATGTTCCCGCGACCGACAAGCAACCGTGCAGCCGATGGTCGGCCGCAAACTCCCTGGGCGACTTCTCCGTGACTACAAGGCACACAACCTGAACGACACCATCACGATTCTGTCGCGGTTCAGACAACCGCAGCGCAGTCCGGCACCGTCGACAGTGAGCGAAGCCTTCACCTCCAGCTCGGCCATCACCGGCGTCCTGGGCAGGACCCCTTTGGCAACCGATCCTTCTGTCCGGGAACTCGTATCGGTGCTTAAGGGTCAGGGATCGACGGCGTCCAATACGACCTTCCCCACGAGCCTTACCGGCCAGGTGATGCAGTGTTCGCCAACGGAACTGGTGGTCCAGGCAGAGCGCCAGATTTCCATGAACAATCAGCACGAAAACATAATTTTTCGCGGCATGGTCCGGCCGGGCGACATCGGCCCCGGCAACACCGTGCCCTCGGCCGCTCTCAGCAATCTCGAGATCGAGATGAAGGGCAAGGATCATCTCGGATGGCGTCCGTCCCCCGAAATCGATCACCCGGGCACTGCTATGGTACTGGACTTTTCAAGCCCTGCAGCGCGCAAATCGCAAAACGCAGAAGCGGTCGCTCCGGTTGGCTGCCGCGTGTGCCGTCGCACTGCGCCTCGCCCTCCCCGCCGACACTGCGTGCACAAGGTACTGCTTCGCGACACAACCCATATTGAAGGCGTGCGCGCGACAATCAGCTGCTCGGATACGGCCTGGTGAATGGTCTCAACCGCACTGGCGACAGCCTGTATACATGTATTTACTGTGCAGACCCTGGCCGTACGCACTCACCGGGATCGGTGTACAATATCGCGCCCGGCGTCGTGGTGGTAAAAAATGTAGCCGCCGTCTTTGTCACCGCCAACCTGCCGCCGTTTGCGCGGCCGGGAATGAA
>CAWJAB010000010.1:0-29909 GCA_963840675.1 uncultured Acidobacteriaceae bacterium | reverse complement strand
GGAAAGGTCGATCGAGTGATTGAGATGCCGGTGAGCAGACC
Source organism: uncultured Acidobacteriaceae bacterium (assembly GCA_963840675.1). Classification (GTDB taxonomy): domain Bacteria; phylum Acidobacteriota; class Terriglobia; order Terriglobales; family Acidobacteriaceae; genus PALSA-350. The sequence goes on along the minus strand of CAWJAB010000010.1, from coordinate 29,868 downwards.
CACCAACTGCACCTTGGGCGGCCAACATGGCAACGTGCTCTACGTTACCTCGGCATTGCCCGAAGCCGGGCGTTGGGAGCGCTTTGGTGGTGGCCTCTTCGCCCTGGAAACGAATGTAACGGGTATGGCCCAGAATCACTTACTACTGCCCTGATTCTCTGTTTATTCAGTGCTCCAGTCAGATACTGCAAATATGTGGTGCGCTCACGCGCACCACATCTCGACAGGGTTATGGGCTTGTTTAGTGGCTGAGCCGATCGTGACCCCGCCGGCAGCGAATGCATTGCTGTTGATGGTCAGCGTGTCGCTCGCCGGCCCCGGTATTCCTGGCGTATTTGATGGTTATGGTGCACGTGCCACCGGCTGGGATATTTGCATGTGTCGGTTTCTGTGAACGTGCCTGGTTACGGCGAACGTCGCGCCGTGATTTTCAATGGCAGGTTGCCGGTTTGGTGACCTTGGTGGTCTGAGGGCTCCGAGGTCGGGAATTTCGAAGCTCCGGTGTTCACAGCAGCTTGTGACCGTTCCGTTCAGATCAGTCACGTAAACATTCCCTGACCGTCTAGAGTGACGCCCGTTGGGTTGAGCAGGCCGGTCAGCGGCAACTGCGCGGTGGGAGCGCCGGAGGAATGGGTGCTAGGCACCATGAGGACGCGAGGTTGCTATCGGTGATGAACATATCTCCGTTGGGATCAAACGCAAAGCCCGCAGGCGAGTTGAGCACACATGAGGTGACGGTCGGGTCGCATGGGGCAAGGGAGATAGGGTAGCGCCCGAGCCGTCGAGAGCGACCTCCAGGACTTGTTGAGATTTCCGTCGCCGACATAAAGATTGGCGCCGGTGTTATCGACAGCGAGGGCTTGCGGGAAGCTCACGCTCTGGCTGCCGATGTTCAACAAGCTGGGGGTATACGATGCGAAGGTTTCCCCAGGAATCTCGATGATGCGCGGGGTACCGCCTCCATCGGCGATGTAGATGTTGCCGGCAAAGTCAATCCTGGCCGCGGTGGCGTTCCGAGAGTGAAGGTGCCCGTATTCACCGTGGTTTCGGCCGATGCGGGGCTGAAGCTGAAGACCTTGGCGGCGGTGGCATCCGACACCACCAGGTTGCCGAAGGAGTCAAAGCTGAGGTCGCTGGGATAGACCAGGTTGGTGTTGGTTTTTTGTGTCAACGCGCCACCGGTGGAGGAAAGTGTATCGAGCCGTGCCGCGCCGCTGTTGGCCACGTACAGCGTGGCGTTGCGGTATCCGTCGGTTAAAGGTCACGCTCTGAGGCTGGTTCAAGTCGGAGTTCAGGGTCGCTTGCGTGGCGTTGCTGAGAGCAATTTGAGCCGCACTGCCCAACCCGGAAAGGAACAGGTAGAGCTTAGGTTCGGCCTGGTTGGTGGAGGAAGTAAAGTCGACTTCAACCACTCCCTTGCGCACCCCCGGCAAGGCTGGGTTGAAGGAAATTTCAAAGGTGCAAACGAAGCCTGCGGGTTCCGCGTACCAGACGAGCAGTTGGTCCCGCTGGTCTTGTTGCTGAAGTCGGAGGCGTGCTTGCCCGACGGGGTGAAGTTGAAGGTCATGGACCCTGCCACAACGTACGTGTAGGGCACTCGATGGTTGATTACCCCCCCTCACAGCCGCGGGATTCGCCTCGATTGCCGGATTGCGCAAGGGAATGGTTGCCGTGTTGTTGTTGGGGACGTAGTTAGGTCTCCGAGGTAGTTCAGCGTTACGGTGTTGTTGCCGGGAACGAAGTAGCTGCTGGTCAACATCAAGGTCACGGACGAACTCGTACCCGTTCCGGGTGTGAGCGTGCCGGTGCCGATCGTCTGGCCATTGAAGACCACGTTCACGTCCCCAGTCGGAGCCGCGGTAGAGCCTGACACCGTTATGGCGTACGGGGTTGGCTGGCTGAAGAAGCAGCAGTCGCCGCTGGAATACACGGGCGCTCCGCTTACGCCAGAGGAACCTGTGTTACCGACCACGATTTGTACTGTTGCGGTCGCCGTAGTGAAGTCGAGGGTATCGGTCGGGGTAAAGAGCACACTCAAGGTGTGCGTACCGGCCGAGAGCACCGTACCGACCCCGGAGTATAGGTGAACGTCCCGGGCAGTGAGACGCCCTGGAACGATGCAGTGGCATCGAGTTGCGTGCCGCTCAGAGCCGTGCCGACCGTAATGGCTGCCGGTGTTGGCCAGGTGATGACCGGCGTCGCCTTGGTCACGGTAATGGTTGTGCTCCCATTTGCGCCGGCATAGGCGGCGGTATTGGTCGGAGTAAACGCTACCGCCAGCGGGCGGGTTCCGACTGGCAATACAGCGCCTGGCGCCGGAGTGACTGGTGGATTGGGTGGAATCGTGTACACATAGGTGCCTGGTACGACGACTTGAGTGTTGGTGCCGAAGCCAAGCGCCAGGATCACCACGTTCCGGGTATTCGGAAGAGTGACGCTTACCAATGTTTTGGTGGAGTCGGCGGTAATCTGATACCCGTAGAGATCATAGGTTCCCGCTACCTTACCGCCGCTCTGGGTGTTCTTGTACGTGGTTGTCGCGACGATGGATTCGCCTGCATAGCCCGCACTCGACGCCCATGAGCTCATGCCTGCGAGGGTCTGGGTCGAAGTCGTGCCATCGCTATAGGTCAATATGAAGGGTACGTTGGTTTGCCCGGTTGTGGTCGCAGCCCCAATCAGGTAGACAGAGGAATAGTTGCCCGGTGTAGGGAGCGTGTAGACCGCTCCCTGAGTAATCGCGTTGGGAACGCCGGGCTTCCCCAGGGTAAAGGTTGCGCCCGCATAGTCGACCGAGCCGTTGTTTAACTGCTTGTAAGAATATGCTCCGTTCGCCCCATCGAAGCCCGACAGAACATAGGCCGTACCATCGTTGGACGTGGAAAGTACGGACAGTTGGCTGGTGGGGGTAACCGGCGTGGGCCGAGGCGCGCCCATGGCTACCGCATCAAGTTGCACCGCGCCCAGCGCCGTGCCATAGGTGATATTTGCCGGCGTTGGCCACGAGATGGTTGGCGTGACTATGGGCGTGACAGGATTTGCGACCACCAACTGTACGGTCGCCGTAGACGGCTTGTAATCCGTAGTGTCGGTAGGCGTGAACGCGACCGACAGCGTATCCGTACCGACAGGTTCGATGGTGCCCGCGGGTGGAGTGTAGACAAACGTACCCGGTATCGATGGGGTGGTGAGGTCAAATGCCAGCATCACAATGTTCCGGGTAGCGGGCAGCTGAAGGGTCTTCACCGTCTTGGTGGGGTCAAGGACGATCTGATACCCGTAGACGCAGACTGAGTCTGCCTGCGTGGTACCGTTGTGGAAGTTTCGATCCTCAGCGCAACTGATAACGGATTCGCCCGGCCAGCCAGCGGCATAGACCCAGTCGCTCAGAGTCTGATTCAGCACGGTGGTCGAACCATCGGTGTAAGTCACCGTGAAGGGCTCCGTGTAGTAAACCCCTGATGGTTTGATGTTATTCACCATCGCCCCCAGCATGTAGAGGTTGGTATACTTGCCGGCCGGCAGGGTAATGGTCGTGTTGGCCACGGCGTCTTTTGCATTGGGCGGACCTATGTTGAAGGTCATGCCGTTCCAATTGATGGTTGAGCCGAGTGTGCTGGTGGAATAAGAGTACCCATCGTTATCGAAGGAATTGGCCTGGGCGTAATGGGAACCCGGGGGATAGATGCCGTAGACGTTGAAGTAGGTGGAGAGGGGTACGGATACGACGCCGCCCGACGCTGTGGCATCCAGCTGGAAGCCGCTCAACGGCGTTCCGTAGCTGATCGGTGTGGGTATCGGCCAGGTAATTACCGTTGGATCCTGGTTCACGACGAGTTGTACCGACGCCGTCTCCTATCCGTAGAGCGCGCTGGTCGGGGTGAAGGTTACGTTAAGAGTACTGGTTCCGGCGGGAAGGACGGTAGGCGCTGCCGGAGAATAGACGAAGGTTCCGGGGGTAATAGCGGTTGCGTCCAATTGCGTGGCGCCCAGCGGGGTACCGTAGTTGATCGCCGCAGGTGTCGCCCAAGAGAGGCCGGGCGATAGCAAGATATTGCCAGTAATCTTGTTGCTGGCGCTGGCAGCAAAAGCGCAGTCGGTCGCGTAGGTTGCCTGGATAGAGTAAGCGCCCGTTGCCGCAGGAGTCCAAACCAGGACCGCAACACCGTTCGACAATGTTCCTGTGCCGATGGTGGCTCCGTTGTTTGTAAAGGTGACCTTTTCTCCGTTGGTGGTGGTCGAACCGTAGCTGTATGGAGAGAGGGTGGCGGTCAAAGTGGTCTGCTGGCCTTGGTTGATTGCCGCCGGGTTGGCGGCGAGCGTCAGAGCAGTGGTCTGCTTGGAGGCAGCCAGGCTCACCGGCGCAGAAGTGCTTAATCCATAGTTCCCATCACCGTTGTAGGTGGCGGTCACGGATTGTGTGCTGCATCCGTTGATAGCAATGTTCGAGATCGAAGCCGTCTCGGACTCGCCGGAAAGCAGTACGCTAAGGCCAGTGCCGGTTACCGCAGTGAGATCGACTTGATCATCGCCATTGATGTCTCCTGCATTGGCGAAGATTGCAGCCCCGCCTACCTGGTAATAGGCAGGCGTGCCAAACGTGCCAGTGCCTGTGCCCAGCAGAACACCCACTGTGTTATTGCCGTTGTTGGCGGAGATGATATCGAGCTTGCCGTCGCGATTGAAGTCCCCGATCGTCAGGTAGTACGGGCCGGTGTTCGGCATGTTATAGGTCACCGGCGCCTGGAAGCTGGGCGTTGAGGTGCCTTTGTTTATCAGGACATAGATGGAGTTGTCAGGAGCACTGGTGGTCGCCAGATCCGGGTATCCATCCGCGTTAAAATCACCGATCGCTACCGACCCTACCTGGGCACCTGGGGTCGGGACATAGGTAGCCGCCTGGAACGTGCCGTCGCCATTACCCAGAAGGAGACTGATATTGTTGCCGCCGTCCGATGCTACTGCCAGATCCAGAAAACCGTCCTGGTTGATATCGCCAACGACGACATTCCACGGTCCAGGGCCAACTCCGTAAGGTGTCGGCGCTTGAAACGATCCATCGCCGTTCCCATTAGAATCGCGACCTGGTTCAGACCAGAATTGCTGGCGACCAGATCCGGGATGCCGTCCCGGTTGAAGTCGCCTTCGGCGAGGAGCCTTGACGCTGAAGTGGAAGTCGCTACCGGGTAGTTCTTGGCCGCTGCGAAGGTTCCATCTCCATTGCCGAGATAGATGTTCACGGAGCCGGTACCCGCGGCGCCGAGCACGGCGAGATCCTGCTTTCCGTCTCCGTTGAAATCGGCCACGACTACCGAGGTTGGCGTGAACCCCGTGGTGTTAATGGGCGTGCCGGTGGTGAATGTGCCATCACCCTTGCCTAACAAAATGACGATGGGGCCGCCATTGGTGGGAACGGCATAGTCGGGGCGGCCGTCGCTGTTGAAATCGCCAATCGCGGGCCCGTTGGTGCCGCCCGTTTGGCCATTATTCATATTCGCGATGGGATACGACTGATAGGGAGCAAAGCCAGTCAGCAGCGTGCCGGCGTTGAGCGCGCGCGGTACCTAGTGTCACATTCGAAGTTGTGTCCGTGAATGTGACGTTTCCGGTGGGCGCTAACGGGCCAAATGCGGAGACGGTGGCGGTAAATGTATAGTTGGGAGCCGAACCCGTGTCTGCGAGCGCCGTTGCCGACAAGTAGGGCGCCACAAAAGTTACGGCTTGAGGCGTGGACGCACTGGTCGCCAAGGTTGCGGTGCCGTTATAGGTGGCCACGAATTGATGGTTTCCCACTCCGCCCACTTCGGTCTCGAGGATCGCCAGGCCCGGAGCCCCGTTGTTGGATTGAACCTGGACGGTACCCAGGGTTTCGCTCACGCCGTTATAAGTATCAACGAATGTCACAGTACCGCCCGCAACGGCAACTTCGGTGGACGATACCTGCGCTGTCATGGTCATGACAGTCCCGCTCGTCGGACTCTCGGGGGTTACGAACAGAGACGTAGTGGTGGCGTTGGACGCCCATGCCGCCGGTACAGCAGTCACCAATGCGAGAGCGCTCAACAATAGTGGCATCAATCGACTAAAAGATACCTGTCTTGAAATCAGACGGCGCCTAACAGCAACGTGGGTTGAGTCCGTCATTTGGTTCAGAGCTCCGGTTGATACGGTTGTTTGGCAAGCGTTGACCTGTGGGAAATAAACGCCTGGCACAGAAGGCAGTGATTCATTCATTCGCAGTTGTCCGGTTGGCGCACTGAGGTAATTACTCCGCGTCAGCTTGCGTCAACTGCTGGAGAATACCGCCCGTTTTTGCACATTGTTATTACTCTTATGGGTGATTAGGGTCTAGTTCCAGGTTCGGAGGGGGTTCCGCGGCAGGCCTGAAGGCAGAAGCAAAAGAACTTACGACAGAAAATGCCGTTATTTCTCCCGCTGCTGTATTCTTCCCCAGGTATGGACAAGAGAGAATTTCTTAAGACATCCGGTGCTTTCCTTGCGGGTACAATGCTGTCTCCGCTAGCCCCAGGCGAGCAGCCCGGGTCGGCACGCACCAATTGGTCTGGAAACTACACCTACAGCACCGACCACTTGTACCAGCCAGAGACTATCGAGCAGGTGCGGCAGGTGGTGAAGAGCTGCAGCAAGCTGAGGGCGCTGGGTGCTCGCCACTCCTTCAACGGGATCGCCGACAGCACGGAGAACCAGATCTCGGTGACCCACCTGAACGAGATGGTTCTGGACCGTGAGGCAAGCACCGTCACGGTAGGCGGGGGCGTCACCTATAGCCAGCTAGCTCCGTATCTTGACAGTAACGGTTACGCATTGCATAACCTGGCCTCGTTACCTCACATTTCGGTTGCCGGCGCCATTGCCACCGCCACCCACGGATCGGGCAACAAGAATGGCAATCTGGCCACCGCGGTCTCAGCGCTGGAGGTGGTCACGGCTGATGGCGAGGTGGTGGTTCTCTCCCGCAAGCGGGATGGGGAGCGATTCCGGGGGGCCGTGGTGAACCTGGGCGGGCTGGGTGTGGTCACCAAGGTTACGCTGGATGTGCAACCCACCTTCCAGGTGAGCCAGGTGGTTTACGAGAACCTGGGCATGGACCAGCTGAAGCAGCACCTGGACGAGATCTTTGCCAGCGGCTACAGCGTCAGTCTGTTCACCGACTGGCAGAATCACCGTATCACCCAGGTCTGGGTGAAGCGCAAAGTTGAAAGCGGGAGCACACCCCAGTTCGCCCCGGAATTATTGGGGGCGAAGCCGGCGACCAAGAGACTCCACCCGCTCGCAGGACATTCGGCAGAGAGCTGCACGGAACAGCTGGGTATCCCCGGTCCCTGGTATGAGCGGCTGCCCCACTTCCGCATAAACTTCACCCCCAGCAGCGGGGATGAATTGCAGTCGGAGTATCTGGTCCCCCGGGAGCGGGGATACGAAGCCATTCTGGCGATTGAAACGCTTCGCGACCACGTAACTCCGCATCTGTTTATCTCGGAGTTGCGGACCATTGAGGCGGACGATCTGTGGATGAGCACCGCTTACCAACGGCCTTCCATGGCGATCCACTTTACCTGGAAGCCGGAATGGCCGGCGGTGAAGAGCGTGCTGCCGATGATCGAAGAGAAGCTGGCGCCCTTCGATGCTCGCCCTCACTGGGGAAAGCTGTTTACCATGGCGCCCTCACGGATAAAGCCCCTGTACACCGAAATGTCCAGCTACCAGGGGTTGCTGGCACACTACGACCCACACGGAAAATTCCGCAATCGCTTCATGGACACAAATATTTACGGGGCATGACCCGCCTGGTCACGCCGCAGCGTGGAATGCAGTTTGGGGGCGGCGCTATCTAATATCTATCTTCTTCCGGCTCTCGCTCCACTTCTTCTTCGATTTCCATGTCCCGGAACTCGTTGGAGTCGAATACCTGGCCACAATCCAGACATTCGACGTATTCGACGTCCTCTTCACGCGCTACCACGCGTACCTTAGGGTGTTTGCAGGCGGTGTCCATTGGGAGAGTTGAGTGTGCAACAGTGTTCTTCTCGGCAAGATTGTACCCGGCGGATTCCGCCTGTCAAATCTGTTTCTGTGCTTACCGCGCCGGTTTCCGGAATTTCATCGAAACTTAAGCGGTTTCAGGTGTGCCGGGGATAAATCCCCGGCACACCTGAAGTTGAGTTTTCCGCACCCTGCTAGAGCTCGCTGATGGCGCGCACTTGCTCCGGCTTGACGGCGGGTTCCTCCAGCTTGCCGAAGATCATCTTGCCCGAGGCGGTCTGCAACACGCTAGTGACCGTGATCTCGACGGCGCGGCCAATCATGCGCCGGGCGTGGTCGACCACCACCATGGTTCCATCGTCCAGGTAGCCCACGCCCTGGTTGTACTCTTTGCCCTCTTTGAGAACCACAATGTTCATCTTTTCGCCGGGCAACACCAGTGGCTTCAATGAATTAGCCAGGTCGTTCAGATTGAGCACCCGCACCTGGTGCAGCCGGGCCACCTTGCTCAGGTTGAAATCGTTGGTCACGATGGGCGCACCCATCTTCTTGGCCAGCTCAATCAGCTTAAGATCCACTTCGCGGAGCTGGGGAAAGTCATCCTCAATGATGCGCACGCCAAGCGCCGGATTGGCCTGCATCTTCTGCAGGATATCCAGTCCGCGTCGGCCGCGCTGCCGCCTGGAGCTGTCAGAGGAATCGGCTACGATCTGCAGCTCGCGCAACACGAACTCCGGCACCAGCAGGTTTCCTTCCAGGAAGCCGGTTTCGACTACGTCCGCAATGCGGCCATCGATGATGGCACTGGTATCGCAGGATTTTGAGATTGGACTTCCCCGCGCGTTCGCCGGCAAAGAGCTCGGCCAAGCCTCCGGTAAAGTTCAGGAGGTCGCCCTTGCTGGCCCCCACCATCAGCCCAATGTAGGACATGAGCATCAGGACGAAAAGCTGGAGCAGCGCGCGTGTTCCCCCAGCAGGCAGGCTGCCGCCTAGAACCATGCCGAACAGCGCCGCTCCCGCGATCCCCAGCACGCTACCTAGCACTGCGCCCAGAAGCCGCTTGATGCTCAACGCACGAACGCGCAACTCGAAGATGATCACAGCGGCAGCAGCGGCGGCCCCCAGAGCAGCCGCGGTCCACGGCTGCAGCGCGAAGGGCTGGAGAAAATAGCAGGCAGCAGTAAGCACGACGATAAAAAGAACGCGAATTACAACGAGATCCATGAGCCTCCCTGCCTGCTGCCACCGGAGTATACCGACGGCCTGGGCCTCCGGGCAAAAAGAATCCCGAAGCCGCTCCGGCGGCTTCGGGATGAGATGACAAATTCAGCGTTCTAGTATTTTGGTACCTTCGGATCGATCTTCTCGCTCCAGGCCAGAATCCCTCCGGCCAGGTTTCTTACTTTGAAGCCTGACTGCTGCAGGAACTCCGCCGCCTTCTGGCTGCGGCCACCCGACTTGCATTGCACGACAATTTCGCGGCTCTTATCCAGCTCGCCGACGCGCTTTTGCAGGTCACCCAGGGGAATCAGGTAGCCCCCGATCTGGGCGATTTTGAATTCATGGGGTTCGCGCACATCAAGCAGAAAGAAGTCCTTGCCGGCGTCCCTTTGCTGCTTGAACTCGGTCACCCCAATCTGGCGGATGCCGTTGACCAGCGGGGCATCGGCGGCAGGCGCCGGTTGGATGCCACAAAACTGCTCATAGTCGATCAGCTTGGTGACCGTGGGATGCGTGCCGCATACCGGGCAGTCGGGGTTTTTTCGCAGCTTCAGCTCGCGGAAGCGCATGCCCAACGAATCCACCAGCAGCAGGCGACCGATCAACGGATCGCCCTGGCCCAAAATCAGCTTAATGACCTCGGTCGCCTGGATCACGCCCACCAACCCGGGCAGGATGCCAAGCACTCCGCCTTCGGCACACGAAGGAACCAGGCCCGGCGGCGGGGGCTCGGGGTAGAGGCACCGGTAGCAGGGTCCCTGCTCGGTGGCAAAGATGCTGGCTTGGCCTTCGAAGCGGAAAATCGACCCGTAGACATTGGGTTTGCGGCTCAGGACGCAGGCGTCGTTGACCAGGTAACGGGTGGGAAAGTTATCGGTGCCGTCGGCCACGATATCGAAATCCTTGAAGATCTCCATGGCGTTGGAGCTCGACAACATGGTGTTGAACTTCACGATCTTCATGAAGGGGTTCAGGGCCTTGAGTTTCTCTTCCGCGGAGTCGAGCTTGAGCCGGCCGATGTCCTTGGTGCTGTGAATAATCTGCCGCTGCAGATTGCTCGCGTCCACGACATCGAAGTCGACCAGCCCCAGGGTGCCGACGCCTGCCGCGGCGAGGTAATAGGCCAGGGGCGAACCCAGGCCGCCTGTGCCCACGCAGAGCACGCGGGCGGCTTTCAGCTTCTGCTGCCCCTCCATGCCGACCTCGGGCAAAATCAGGTGGCGGGAGTAGCGCGCGATTTCTTCGTTGTTGAGCGACGGCAATGCCACCGCCGGTACTTCAGTCAGAGTCGCCATGTTTCATCCTCTTTTCCGCCGGCGATGGAAGGGATAATCGACAGGCTGTCGCTGTCCTTAACCGCCGTGTTTTCTTTGTCGCTCAGGTAGCGAATGTCTTCATCGTTGAGATAAACGTTCACAAAAGCGCGCAGCTTGCCTTCCTCCGAATAGAGGTGCTTCTTCAGCTCCGGATGAGTACTGGTGAGTTCATCGAGCGCCTCGCCCACGGTCGACGCCGCCACGGTCACCGTAGCTTGCTTGGCGGCGAACTGACGAAGCGGCGTAGGAATGTGAATCTTCATGCGTGCATCTCTCTCTTTCGCATCTGGTCATTTGATGGTGCTGGGGGCGCAGGGGGCCGGCGGTCAACAACGCTCGGGCCGCACGTGGATTGCCTGGTCTTCAAACCGCTTGTCTTCTTCGCCCGTGCCGGCGAGAAAAAACGCGCTGGTCTGTGCGGCCACTCCTGCTTCGACGCTGGTGATCACGTAGGAGCAGCCCAGCCAATGGGCTTCGTTGAAATCGGTGGGCGACCAGCGCGCCGGGTGGTCCGGATGCGAATGATAAAAGCCCACGATATCCAGATCGCGTTCCCGGGCCTGGCGTTGGATGCTGATCAGCTCCTGCGGCGCAATGTGGTACCGGTTGTGGGCGGAATCGGTCCGGGTATTGCCGGCGCGAATCGCTTCCTCCACTTCGTTGCCTTCTTCGAGCGCTTTACCGAGCAGGACGCCGCAGCACTCATGGGGATAGGTCTCCTCGCCATGTTTGCGGACCTGGCCGTAGACCGGCTCCGCGATCTTCAGCATCAGTTTCTGCTCTGTGCCCGTGCTGCCCATTATTGCTCCCAAAACCGCTCACTCAGATACTTGTCGGCCGAGTCACACAGGATGGTGACGATCACTGCACTCCTGCCTGCCCGGTGTTCTTCTTCCGCGACCCTGAGACTTGCCGCCACCGCCGCCGCCGCGGAGATACCTAACAACAACCCCTCGGCCCGCGCCACGTGCTTGGCCATCTCGTAGGCACCCTCAGTCGATTGCTCCAGGTGGCGGTCGGCCACGCGAGCGTCATAGATCGGAGGCACAATGGCGGTCGCCATATACTTCAAACCTTCCAGCCCATTAAAAGGTGAATCGGGCTGCATGGCAATGCACTCGATGGCGGGGTTCAGCTCCTTGAGGCGGCGGGTGGTTCCCATAAATGTGCCGCTGGTGCCCAGGCCGGCCAGGAAGTGTGTAATTTGTCCCTCTGTCTGCCGCCAGATCTCGTTCGCCGTAGTGTGGTAATGGGCCTTCCAGTTGGCCTCGTTGCCGTACTGGTCTGCGTAATAATACCGGCTCTTGTCCTGCGCCAGCTCGCGCGCCTTCAAGATCGCTCCATCGGAGCCATCGGCCGGGTCCGTCCAGACAATGTTCGCCCCATAGGCGGTGAGTATTCGCTTCCGTTCGGGGGAGACATTCGACGGCACGCACAGGGTGACCGGAAAGCCCGCAGCCGCGCCTAACATGGCATACGCTATACCGGTATTTCCGCTGGTCGCATCCAGCAAGTGCTTTCCCGCCAGCAACCCCTGGCGTTCCGCCGCGGCCACAATCGCGGAAGCCGCCCGATCCTTGACCGAGCCGCCCGGGTTTGCCCATTCGGCCTTGCCCAGGAGAACGATGCCTGGCAGATGGGCGGTTAGACGACCGAGGCGCAGGAGCGGAGTATTCCCAATCCGTTCCAGGATGCTGCTGCCCAGGGTTTGCGGCGTCGACCTCACATCAGTTTGCACTTCGGTTTGCATGGATCCCTGTTTCACTCGCGCTCGTTGCAGCCATGAGCGCCGGTGTGCGAAAGTTAAGGTGCAACATCCTATAGTGTAGCGTTCTCTGGAAAACCGGGCCAATCCCACAGTCGGTCGTAAGCTATGCGCACAAAAGTACACTTTTTGAACTTCGACGAAGTATTGAGCGCCCTGCGCACATTAACATTCGATGTCACGCAGGTGCCTGGGGTCGCAAACCAGATTCTGGTGCGCAAATACGGTGCTGGAGCGATTCTGGCAGAGGCTGCGGAACCTGCCCGGGCTGAGAAGAAGCTTCCCCACATTGCCGTGACGTGGAAAGAACGTCCAGGGTACCTGGTGCGCGGCGAAGTGGCCACTTTGCTCGATCGTGGATTCCAGAAATTCTGGAAGACCGGCAGCTTAGAGGTTCCGGCTATGGCGGAGTCGCTGCAAGCCGTACACCGGTTCGCTGAGGAGTTGCGTGAGGTCGTCGGAGAGCCCAGCCTGTACAACGAGTCGCTCGGCACTACCAGCGACAGTTACCTGTACGACCGGCTCAAAGGCCGCGAATTGCCTCTGGCCGAGCGGCCTGTCCCGGCCTGGCAGTTGCCTACTAAGAGCTAAGTTCCGGCGTTATCAGATGGAACAGCAGGTCCCTCCACTCCGCTACGCTCCGGTCGGGATGACAAATTCTTTGCACCCGAAAGATTGAACTGCAGATCCCTCGGCTGCGCTCGGGATGACAAAGGGGAGGGTGGCGCTTCCATTTGGTGTGAGGTAGTAATGACAACCTCACAGACCTCGTCATTCCCTTCCCAACTTGCCGCAGGCACAGAGAGCGATTGCTTGGTCGGCAACAACCCCACTCAAGCCAAAAGAAGGCTTGAATGGGCCACCCTGTCCTTTGTGGCTAGTGCAGAGAGCCCATCACCTTGTGTCCGACAGCCGCTCCGCATGGAGGCTTTGCCCTCCCCTTTGTCATCCTGAGCGAAGCCGAGGGATCTGCAGTTTCGCCTATTTCCTGGCGCGCTCGCGCTGTAGTTCGCGGTAGACGTCGCTTTTGGAGACGCCTCGATCACGGGCTACACGCTTGAGCGCGTCTTTTTCGTCCAAACCTTCCGATGCCATGAGCTCCGACACCTGCTGCCCTACGGTGGTACCCACTCTGGCCTCGTGGGAGGGCGGTGCGGCCTTTACCAGGAGAACGATCTCTCCCCGTATGCGCTCCCGGCTCGCTAGCTCAAGGCGAACCTGCTCGGCCGTGCCGCGCAGGAACTCCTCGTGAAGTTTGGTCAGCTCGCGAGCGACGACCACAGGTACCGACCCGCCCCACACCGCTTCCAGATCAGCCAGGGTCTCCAGAATGCGATGGGGAGCTTCATAGAGGACCACAGTGAGAGGTTCTGAGATATTCCGCGCCAGGGCCTCCAGCTCGGCCCGCCGCGCACCCGGCTTGGCAGCCAGAAAACCCACATAAAGGAACCGATCCGTGTCTAGGCCGGAGGCGGTGAGCGCACTGAGCGCGGCGTTTGCCCCAGGGATTGGGATGATGCGCACCCCACCAGCCACCGCGGCGCGCACCAACTCCAACCCGGGATCGGAAAACGCCGGCGTGCCCGCATCGCTGACCACGGCAACCCGTCCACCCTGCTGCAGAAATGCCAGCAGCTCCGCCGTTCGGGCCTGTTCATTGTGCTGGTGGTAGCTAATCGTCGAAGTGGAGATGTCGAAGTGGTTGAGAAGCTTCTGGGTCTGGCGCGTGTCCTCACAGGCAATGCGGTCGACCCCTTTCAGCACGCGCAGCGCACGCAGGGTGATGTCTTCGAGATTGCCAATCGGCGTCGCGACCAGATACAGCCCGGGATCGAGCAGCTGCTGCAACGATTATTCCTGGCTCTGGCGACGCAGTTTCCGGCTCTCTGCCAGCAGGCTCATGGAGTGCATCAGGTTCTGCAGGGTTACGATGCCAACAATGCGTTCCCCCTCAGTCACGGGCACCAGGGAGAGCCCGCGCCCGGCAAAGCGGCTGATCGTGGTCCCCAGGGAGTCTTCCGGTTGGGCCACATGAAAGCTGCGGGACATCACCGCCTGCACATAGCCGTTGCCCTCGCTGCGCAGCGCGGAAAGGATGCTCTGGCGAGAGATAATCCCGACCAGGCTGTCGCCGCGCACCACCGGAAAGTCGTCCTGCAGGCTGTGAATGGACTTATGCAAGGCGTCTTCCAGCGTGTCCGAGGGAGCCAGCATGGAGAACTCAGTCAGCATAATGTCCTGCATGTTGACCGTATCCACTACGCTCTGAAAGAGGACACCCTGATCTTCCAACTGGGCGCCGATGAGGATAAAACATCCGGCCATCAACAACCAGGCGTTCATCAGCACCAACCCGGCGATGATGACGGCCATGGCGAGGACCTGACCCAGCCCAGTGGCTACGCGTGATCCCTGCGCCCTGCCGTGGGCGCGGGCAACGCCTCCCCGCACCACCCTGCCCCCGTCCAGCGGATAGGCGGGCAACAGATTCAGAACGGCGAGAAAGACATTCAGCCACACAATGCTGCGGATCAGATGGGCGGGGGTTATCCAGGGCTGTTGCAGCAGGTTCAGCGTGGGCGACATGCCGATCACCAGCATGGCCACGACCGCGGCAAAACTCAGGTTAGCCGCCGGCCCGGTAACCGCCATGCGCCATTGCACTTTGCGGATGCCCGCATTCTCCGCGCTCTCCGCGTTGGCATAGGCAACCAGACCGCCAATCGGCAGCAGCAGGATATTTCTCAGCTGCAAACCGTGATAGGCAGCCACGATCATGCGCGCCACTTCGCGCACCGCCACCGTGCCCAGCAACACCAGCCACAAGCCCACACCGCGGAACATGGAAAGATGAACGCTCTCGGTGTAGGCCATGCAAATGCCCAGCAGCAGGACAAAGAAAGTGTGAATGCGTATTTCGACACCCATCCATCGCCCTAACGGGAATGACCATCCACGCATTACATCCGTCCTTCTTTTCCTGCTTCCTGCATTGTAGAGCTTTCCTTCGCACGCCAAGCTGAGGATTCATCTGCCAGCAAACCATTCATTTACCATCAAAGCCGATGCGGGTGATCGGCGGCACATACCGTTCGCGGCGGCTGATCGCGCCCGGCGGGCTGGCCACCCGGCCCACCAGCGATCGCCTGCGGGAGACCCTCTTCAATGTCCTGGCTCCGCGTATCGAGGGCGTTGTCTTCGCCGATCTCTTCGCCGGCTCGGGAGCGGTGGGCATCGAAGCTCTCAGCCGCGGCGCTTCCCTGGTCTACTTCGTGGATCATGCCACTCCCGCCGTTAAAGCAATTCGCGACAATCTCGCTGCGCTGGGGATCCGCTCCGGGTTTCGGATTGAGTCCAGCAGCGTCTCCTCAGCGCTGCGCCGCTTATCCGATTCGCCAGAACGCTGGGGCATCGTTTTTCTGGATCCACCGTACGCGGCTGGCGAAGACTATGCCCGCACCCTTACCTATATCGGCCAGCTGGCGGATTCCCTGCTTTCACCCGACGGCATGGTGATCGCCGAACACAGCCGGAAAACGCCGCTCGGTGAAAGCTACGGCCCGCTGCAGCGCTACCGCGTGCTCGAGCAAGGTGACGCGGGCTTGAGCTTCTACAAGGGCAAGTAGCCGCCGCCGCGGTGCTCGCCGGTTTTCAGGTTGACCGCAAACTCCAACTCCCGATCGGTGCTCATCTCCCAGCCTAGCCCCAGGAGCGTGTCGCCGCGAACCTCGATAATACGCACCCCATCCCAACTCAGGCGGGCGGTCTGCCACGCCTTCCCTTCCCGGCCCCAGGCCAGCAGCGAATGGAAGCTCGAAAAAAGCAACAGATCCTGTTGCGCTAAGGGGCGTACTTCGGTTACGGGGCGATACTCCAACTGCTCCCAGTAGGTTGGCTCCCGGATGTCGATAAGGTAGGCGTACCCGCCCGCCACTGCGCAGATCCAGGCTGGATCGGGACACGCCCACACACCTGTGGGAACGCCGGTGCCGGAAAAACCGAGGGCACAGGTGGCCAGGAACGGAAGACCAGCGGCCGGCCGGATCATGATCTCCAGGGCTCCTCGCTCCACTTCCTCCACCTGCGCCGGGTAGACAAATTGCCGCGAGGGCAGGATCAGCGGCCTGGAGGGGAGGATCTCGGCCCGCCACTCATGGGCAAAGGTCAGGTCAATCATTTGCCGAAAAAGCTTCGACCCGCTCCCGCACGCTCAACACATGGATCGGTAGATCGAGCAGGCTGCCCTCTTCGAGCAGGGGAATGAGCTTGTCGAACTCCGGACCGGAGTGCGCTCCGGTGAGGATGATCCGTACCGGGTGGAAGAGATCCTTGCCTTTAGCGCCAGTCTCTGCCTTGACCTCGTTCATCAGCTCCTTGAAGCGCGGTGGCGTCAACGGGCCCGCTTCCTGCCTGATTTTTGCGGTAAAGGCGCGCGCCACGCGCTGGCCGGTTTCCGATGAGAGGAGGGCGGCATCTTCCTGGGAAGGCTCAGGATTACGCCAGAGAGTGGCTGCCTTTTCCGGCAACTGCTGCAACTGATCGACGGCCGGAAGAAACAGATCCAGCACGCGGTCGAACCATTGCACGACAGGACCGCTTTCGCTGGACTGGCAGCCAGTGCAGAGTCGCGAAATAGGGCCAGGCCAGGGCCCTGATCTCGGGCAACGGGGCCTGCTTGATGGCGTGCCGGTTCAGCCAATGCAGCTTATCCCAGTCGAAGACCGCAGGGGAGGGGGTCACCCGCTCCAATTTGAACTCCGCGATCAGCTCGTCCATGGTGAAGGTCTCGCGCGTCCCTCCCTCTGCCCCCCAGCCGAGCAGGGCAAGATAGTTGGTCAGCGCCTGGGGCAGGATTCCCATCTCGCGGAAGCTGGCTACCGAGGTGGCTCCGTGGCGCTTGGAGAGCCGCTCACGATCGCTGCCCAGAATGGTGGAAAGGTGGGCAAACTCCGGCAGGCTCCAGCCAAATGCCTGATAAATGGCAACCTGCCGGGGAGTGTTGGAGATGTGGTCATCGCCGCGGATGACATGGCGTGATCCGCATGAGGGCATCGTCGATGGTGACCACGTAGTTGTAAACCGGGATGCCGGAGGAGCGGACCAGGATAAAGTCGCCGACCGCTTCGCTGGCAAACTCCACATCGCCGCGCACAATGTCGTGGAAGCGCAACGGGGCGTCGGGAACAGCCAACCGCACGGCAAAGGTTTCACCCGCAGCGGCCCGGCTGGTGGCTTCGCTCGCCGCCAGGTTTCTGCATTTGCCGGAGTACACCTGCGTCCGATGCTGCTGCAGTGCGAGCTGCCGCTCCTGCTCCAACTCCTCGGTGGTGCAGAAACAGCGGTAGGCTTTGCCTTCGGCCAGCAGCTGCTCCGTATGCTGCTGGTAGATCTCCATGCGCTCGCTTTGCCGGTAAGGTGCGTAAGGACCGCCGATCAACGGTCCCTCGGTCCAGTCCAGACCGAGCCAGCGCAGATCCTCGATCAGCTGGGCTTCAAAGCGGACCTCACTCCGCTCGACATCGGTGTCTTCGATGCGCAGCAGGAAGTCTCCCCGGTTGTGCCGGGCAAAGAGCCAGTTGTAGAGTGCGGTGCGGGCATTGCCCACATGCAGGAGTCCGGTAGGTGAGGGGGCAAAGCGTACCCGGGGGGATGATGGCATAGGTCTGTTCTGATGCTGTCTTCCGATGTTATCAAGGCCTGCCGAAAGTGTTCCCATCCAGCGGCCGCCAGCACCGTACGCTTACCGTCGCGCGAGATCTCGACCAGCGGCTTTCTTCCCTGCTTCTTGACGCGGCCGATGGCATGCACCAGTACTCCTCCCAGCTGGCGAGGCACTACGGTTTTGGGTCGAGCCGTGAACAACAACTCGTAGTCTTCTCCGCCGTGCAGTGCCTGCTCCAGGCTGGCACGGGCATCGACAGGCAGGGCTTCAGCATCGATCTCCGCGGAGACACGGCTCTCTTCGCACAGGTGCGCGAGATCGGTCGATAGCCCGTCGCTCAGGTCGATGGCTGCGGTTGCGAAGCCGCGCCGCATCAGCTTACGACCGGCAGCCAGCCTCGGCTGCGGATACAAATGCGGATGCCCCTCTTCGGCAGCTCCCCGATAGCGGGCCGGCCGGCGCTCGAGTTCGCGAAGTTCAGCCGCGGATCCCCCAAGGGAGCCGGTTACATAAATCACATCCTCCGGGCGAGCGCCGGAGCGCAGAAGCGATTTGCCCCTGGGCACGCTTCCCAGCAGCACGATGTCGGCCACCACCAGGCCCCGCCTTTTGTGCATCCCGGCCGGTGACTTTGCCGTGTCCCCGCCCGCCAAGGGCACCCGGTGGCGCTCCGCCAGCGCCATAAAGCCATCCAGAAAGCCTTGTAGCCAGGATCCGGTCAGTTCCGAAGGCAAAGCGAGCGAGAGAAAGGCTGCTTCAGGGCGGGCCCCCATGGCCGCCAAGTCGCTCAGGCCCCGTGCCAGGCAGCGGTGGCCTACACTCTGCGGTGGGTGCCAATCCCGGCGAAAATGGACATTTTCGAGCGAGAGGTCGGTGGTGACGACCAGCTCCTCACCCCGCCGGGGGCGTATCACGGCGCAGTCGTCACCAATGCCGAAGGTCAGAATTCCGTCCCTAGGCCCGCTCGCCGCCAGCTGGTCCGCGCGAAGTCGAATGGCTGCAATCAGCTCACGTTCGCCCGGCGCTTTTGCTCGATTCTTTGCTCGATTCTTGGAGGGCTCGCCTGCCATGGCGCCAGCATACCCTGCCGAGGGTGTCTCAGCGGCGGACGGACGATGGTGACCGTGGAGTAGTTTGTGTCGCTTTCTGCGTTTGACCCAATAGATTCACTCTGTTAGGGTCAAGGTTCGGGTTTGACACAAACCAGGTACCGGGTAGCCGAGACGTTTGGCCTGATTACCGTAATGAGTGCAAACCTACATCCCCCCTTTTGAGTGAGTGCGTGCGCAAACGCTACTACATTATTTTCGTCGCCCGGCAAGAAGATGGCGATTTGCGCAAGATCCCGATACCCCTCCACTACGCTTACGTTTTTGTC
The DNA here is from genome assembly GCA_963840675.1 of uncultured Acidobacteriaceae bacterium. Lineage (GTDB taxonomy): Bacteria > Acidobacteriota > Terriglobia > Terriglobales > Acidobacteriaceae > PALSA-350. The sequence goes on along the minus strand of CAWJAB010000010.1, from coordinate 10,522 downwards.
GCAGCCGCGGTCATCGGCCTCTTTACCATCACAGGCTTGGCGGGCTCCTACAGCCGCATGCTGCTGAAGACGGCGCGCTTTAATCAGATTCGCACCGAGCGTGAAACCATACGGCACGACTATCTGCAAATGGAGCAGGTCGCCCACGAGAAAGATGTGCAGGCGGCGTCGCTCGGGCTCCCTGGCGAACGAAGTAAGCGCGCTTTACGGTCTGCAGCAAAACAGGTTGAGCAAGGCCCGGCGGACGACGACAGAGGTTATCCCCGTGGCGTCGGACGGCATCAGCGATCAACAGTACACTCAATCGCTCGATCAGCTTTTAGCCCTGCGGTCGTCAGCGATGTCGGGGCGATGTCGGGCGAGATCACGCACGGGCTCGACTTCTCGCAGGCGGTTCCCGGCGGTTTTCAGCGGGATGGTGAATCTTGCCGACGCGCCGTCGCAATGGCCGGTGCAGGGGGTCGTAACCAGTTCCTTTGGCGCCCGCCTGGACCCATTTAACGGGGAAGGCGCGTTCCACACCGGCATAGACATCGCCACCAACAAGGGCGACGCTGTGCGCGCACCGGCGGATGGAACCGTCGTTAAGGCCGGCTTCGGTACCGGGTACGGACGCGAAGTCATCATCGACCACGGCCATGGCATCGAAACCCTGTATGCCCACCTTTCCGGATTCGCAGTGATTGCGGGACAAGACGTCCACCGCGGAGACATCCTGGGCTATGTCGGCTCTTCGGGGCACAGTACGGGCCCGCACCTGCACTACGAGGTCCGTATTCACGACACCCCGGTCAATCCCTATAAGTATCTGCATGCCGCCGCAGCGGCAACTAGCGAGCACCCCATCCACGCCCACGCCTACCATCGCCAGCGGCGGCGCCGAATAAAGACGAGCTTCCCCCGGGCCACACAACTGCTGTGGTTCTGCCTGGCGATGCTGGGTTGCACGGCAACTTCATTGGGGCAAACCTACTTCGGCTTCGACAAGAACGAGTATCCCGGGGATGACCTGCTGCCTGCTCTGCATCGTAGCTTTTCGTATGCGGGCTATTGGCTCAGCAATCCCCCTGGAGACGACCACAATCCCTGGGTGGGCAAGCGCGCCACGCTGAAAGCCAACGGTTTCGGTTTCATGCTCCTGTACAACGGGCGGCTGGATGCGCAGCTTACCGGCAAGGATGCGGCGGCGCTCGGCCGATCGGATGCCGCAGCCGCCGTCTCCGCGGCCAAGGCGGAGGGGTTTGCTCCCGGCGCGATCATATTTCTCGATCAGGAAGAGGGCGGCCGCCTGCTGCCCGAACAGAGCGCGTATCTTTTCGCGTGGATCGAAGCGATACGCGGGTCGCAGTATCGCCCGGGTGTCTACTGCTCGGGTATCCCCGTCGCCGAGGGCGCAACCAGGATCACTACGGCGGAACAGATTCTGGACCATGAGGGCAAACGGCCCGTGGCTCTCTGGGTGGTCAACGACGAATGCCCGCCCGCTCCGGGGTGCAGGATATCCGGAAAATCTCATTCGAGCGGAATTCCGCAAGCCCTGGTTTGGCAGTACGCGCGGTCACCCCGCACGGAATTTGCCCGCCAGTGTGCCGATTACGCCGCGGATAACAATTGCTACCCGCCGGGTGTGCCGCACAACGCACAGACGTTCGTTGACTTGAATATGTCCGGGTCGGCTAATCCTTCCGGCGGGCGGTAGGCCTAGAGCATCGGCCTGCGGGCTATACTAACTGCGGCGAGGTAGCCCGACATATTCTCTATCGTTTACGGCCCGGCGGGTCCCTCTGCATCACCCCCAGGTCTCAAAAGCGAGACCTAGGCCACACACTCATGGTTTTGGATTTATGGAATGTTCTCACGCAGAACTTTTGAAAGAATCGGAAACGGATAGCCTCAGGTTCCCTTAGATGCGAAAGGAGTGCGAATGGGGATCCTAGCCTTCCTGCAGCATGCTCGGTTCCTCAGGGGTGCGCAGCCGGACCAGACGATCGATGGCGTAGGGGGCTCGATGCGAGGAAGTGTGATAATGCCGGACCTGCAGTTCGCCCAACAGGCCAATGGCTAGCATCTGAATGCCGGCCAGAATCAAAACGCCGGCCACCACGAAAAGCGGGCCATGCGTATCCATCACGGCCTGATGAGTAAAGACTTTGAGGCCGGCAAGCATGATCGAAATTCCGCCGCCGAGAAAAATGCTGAGCGCGCCAAAGGTGCCAAAGAAATGCAACGGGCGCGTCATGTACTTCAACAGGAAGCGGATGGTCAGCAGGTCGAAAAAGACGCGCACGGTGCGCGAAATCCCATAGTGAGACTTGCCCCGCTCGCGATTCACATTCCTGATCGGAATCTCGCAGATGCTGGCGCCATACCAGGAGGCGAGCGCCGGGATAAAACGATGCATCTCGCCATAAAGCGGGATGTTGTGAATTACCTCACGACGATACGCCTTGAATGTGGTGCCAAAGTCGTGAATGTCGACGCCGGAAAGCTTGGCCATCAACCAGTTGGCGCAACGGGAAGGGATGCGGCGCATGACGAAATTGTCGATGCGTTCCTTACGCCAACCGCTGACTACGTCATAGCCCTCTTCCAGCTTGGCGACAAACTCGGGAATCTCAGAGGGGTCGTGCTGCAGGTCGCCGTCCATGGCGAGAATGTAGTCGCCCTGGGAGTGATCAAAGCCCGCGGCAAGCGCGGAGGTCTGGCCGAAATTGCGTCGCAGCTTGACCACCAGAACCCGGCTGTCCACGGCTGCAATCTCTTCCAGCAGCTTGTAGGTGCGGTCGCTTGAGCCGTCATCCACAAGCACCAGTTCGAAGCTGTCGCCAATCTGCTCCATTACCGCCTTGAGGCGATCGTACAGAGCCGTAACGTTCTCTTCCTCGTTATGGAAGGGCACGACAATCGAATATTTCGGCATCTAGATAGTATAAATCCGAACCAAGCCAGCGCTGGATCGGTTTCGCGCTTTTTCCAGTTCAGGACACTGCCTTGTGTATCTCCTCGGCCAGAATCTCGCCGGCTCGCTCGCACGCGGCTCGATCCACATCGTGGTGCGTGACCAGGCGCACGGAATGGGGGCCCACTGTTCCGGCAAGGACACCACGCCTGGCGAGAGCGGTGACCAGCGCGTCTACAGGTCCGTCTGCCGCGGAGAGCGAAGATGAGGATGTTAGTCTCGACCCGCGGGGGATCGAGCACTACCTGAGGAAGCTGGCTCAGGACCTCCGCGAGGAGCTTGGCATTGTCATGATCCTCCTGCAACCGGCCGGTCATCTCGTTCAGGGCGATCAGCCCGGCGGCGGCCAAGACACCGGCCTGGCGCATCCCTCCGCCGAGCGCTTTACGAAAGTTACGCGCGCGCTCGATGTTGCGCCGGCTGCTCACCAGCATGGAGCCGACCGGAGCACACAAACCCTTGGAGAGGCAGAACATTACGGAAGCGAAGCCGCTGGTCAGGCGATCGACCGGAGTGGCCAGCGCGGTGGCGACATTGAAGATTCGCGCGCCATCCAGATGGACCGGCAGGCCGGCGTCGGCGGCCCCGGCCCAGATTTCCTGGGTCACTTCGAGGGGCATCACCGTACCGCCGGCCAGGTTGTGGGTATTCTCAAGCGAGATCAGCCCCGTCCGCGAGCGATAGTGAAGACCGGAAGAGACAAGCTTCTGGATCAGCGGCCAGGTGAGGATGCCTCGATCGGCCGCCACGGTGCGCAATTGGCATCCGGAGAAGGCCGAGACCATTGACATCTCCCAATCCACCAGGTGACCGCGGGCTTCGCAGATGACCTCCTGGCCATGCTCGGTGTGCATGCGGATGGCAATCTGGTTGCCCATAGTGCCGGTAGGCACGAACAACCCGGCCTCGCGGCCAAAGATCTCGGCCGCTCGCGCTTCCAGACGGTTTATCGTGGGATCTTCGCCGTAGACGTCGTCCCCTACCTCAGCCCCGGCCATGGCGGCCCGCATTGCGGGCGTGGGACGGGTGACAGTATCGCTGCGCAGATCGATGGTCGCGGTCGATTGCGGGGTATTGGTTTGCGGCCAGGACAACGTCTCTGTAGACAAGGTTTCTCCAGGGCTACTGAATCTCGATCAACTCTTGTTGCTCGGCAAGGAAGCGGGCAAAGACTTCGTTCGAAAAGAGCACGCCGCGCCGGGTAAGACACACAACGCCTTCCTGATCGTGAAGCAAGCCTTGCTCGCACAGGTCGCAGACCACAGGCTCAAAGGCTGCCACCTGGTCATGGCCAAATTCCTCAGCGAGAGCGCGCCACGCCACTCCTTGATTCAGACGCAGGCCGAGGAACCAGGCCTCTTCCAGCTCTTCGGATAGTCCAAGCTGCCCCGCATCTTCTTGTACCCCGTTTTGATACTCGGCCAGCTCGGCGGGGTTGCAGAGGCGCAGCGCGGAGCCGTGAAGGGTGCGGACCATGGAGTGCGCGTCCAGGCCAAAACCGATGTAGGGCTTGCGCTGCCAATACTTCAAGTTATGCCGGGACTGGCTCCCGGCGCACGCGAAGTTGGAAATCTCGTATTGCCGCAGGCCGTGAGCCGCAAGAGAAGCGATGGCGGTTTCGTAGAGATCGGCCGTCAGCTCTTCGCTGGGCACCGTTCCGGCATGATAGCGTGAGCCACCGGCAAGCAGCTCCCGGCCGAGGCGGGAATCCTCGTCGATTTCCAGCATGTAGATGCTGGAGTGGCTGACGCCGGTAGCCGCCAGAACCTCAAGGGATTCCTGCCAGCTCGCCGTCGTCTGGTGAGGCAGACCGGCTATCAGGTCGATACTGAGATTGTGCAGTCCAGCAGAGCGGACCCGTTCCAGGTCTCGTAACACTACGTTCCGGGTATGTGATCTTCCCGTGGCGGAGGCTTCGCGATCGACTAGGGACTGGACGCCGAAGCTGATCCGGTTGACACCGAAGGCGAGCATCGCTTCCAAGGCAGTGTCGTCCAGCTGGCCTGGGGCCGATTCCAGCGTGATCTCTGCCCCGGGTGCAATGGCGAACTCCTGGCGCAGAGTGAGAGCGAGCTCCTGCACCAAGGCCGGGGAGAGGACACCAGGGGTGCCTCCGCCCAGGTAGATGCTATCCACCTGCCCGGGAATGACGGCGTCCCACCCGCCCAGGCGTTGCCGCACGCTACGGATTTCAGCACACACGCGCTCTACATATTGCTGGTGAGCGCCGGTCGATGAAACGCCCGAGGCAAAGTTGCAGTAGGTGCATTTGGCACGGCAAAAAGGGACCGAGATGTAAATGCCGAGAGAGTCCATCCGGTTCTATTGTCCCATTTTCCCGGCATGGGTTAGCCGGGTAGGGTCAGAGAAGGGGGTCGTCCTCCCGGTAGAATGTGAGGGAAGCCCTATGGCCGTGCAAAAAAACCAGCAGCAGGATGACGATGTTGTCGGCAAGGCTTATGACAGCCGGCTGATGCGTCGATTGATTACCTACCTGCGGCCTTACAAACTGCAGGCGGGGATCTCGCTGGCTGCAATCCTGCTCAAGGCCGGCTCAGATGTGCTCGGCCCATATCTGACAAAGGTCGCCGTGGATCGCTACATGACGGCACGGCCGGCTCCCCATCAATCTGCCCTGTCCCGTTGGCTCAATCCCAACCCGATGGTTGGCGTCACCCAGATCGCCTGTATCTACCTGGGCACACTTGTGCTCAGCTACTTGCTGGAGTTCGTGCAAACCTACCTGATGCAGTGGACCGGACAGAAAGTCATGTTCGACATGCGCAGCCAGATTTTCCGGCACATCCAGCGCATGCACGTCAGTTTCTTCGATCGCCATCCGGTCGGCCGACTGGTCACCCGGCTTACCAGCGATGTGGACGCGCTGAATGAGATGTTTACGTCAGGCGTCTTTGCCATCTTCGAGGACGTGTTCGTCCTGGTGCTGATCGTGATCATCATGCTGCGCATGAACTGGTGGCTGGCCCTGATTGCATTTGCCGTGCTGCCCCTGATCCTGGCGGTGACTCGGGTCTTTCGCAAACACGTCCGCGACTCCTACCGGCGTATCCGGTCGGCGATCGCCCGCATTAACGCCTCCACCCAGGAACACGTAAGCGGAATGAGCGTGGTGCAGCTGTTCAACCGCGAACAGCGCTCCTACGAGGAGTTCGAGGCGGTCAACAAGCAGCACATGGTCGCCTTCAAAGACGCCATCATGGCCTATGCGCTCTACTACCCGGCGGTGGAGCTGCTGAGTTCCGTGGCCATTGCGCTGGTGATCTGGCTGGGTGGGAATGGGGTGCTGCGCAATGCGGTCTCGATCGGCGTGCTGGTCGCCTTTATCCAGTACTCCCAGCGCTTCTTCCGCCCGATCATGGACCTGAGCGAAAAATACAACATCCTGCAAGCGGCAATGGCGGCCAGCGAACGCGTCTTCAAGCTGCTGGATACCACGCCAGAGCTGCAAAGCCCAGCCATGCCGCACGCCTGCGACGGCTCCGGCAGCATTGAGTTCCGCCACGTCTGGTTCACGTATCAAACGCTGGACGCAGAGCAACTGACGCGCATTCAGCAGGCGCAAAACGCGGAGCAGATTAAGGAAGCTTCTCAGGATGTGGAGTGGATTCTGAAAGATGTGTCTTTTGTGATCGAGCCCGATCAGACCGCGGCGATCGTCGGCCACACCGGCGCCGGCAAAACCACCATCATCGGGCTGATGATGCGCTTTTACGAGATTCAAAGCGGCAGTGTTTTGATCAATGGTGTGGATGTACGCGAACAAGATGTCCCGGAGTTGCGGCGCAACTTCGGTGTGGTCCTGCAGGACCCCTTCTTGTTTACCGGGACCATCGCGGAGAACATCCGCCTGGGCTCCGACTGGATCACCGACGAACGCATGAAGGCCGCGGCGGACGAAGTGAACGTGGGCGACTTTATCCGGGGGCTGCCGCAGGGTTTCGACGAGCCACTGCGCGAACGGGGCAACAGCCTTTCCACGGGGCAGAAGCAGCTGATCAATTTTGCCCGTGCGCTGGCGCACGATCCACGCATCCTGGTGCTCGACGAGGCCACCTCGAGTGTAGATACCGACACGGAGATGCGGGTGCAGTCCGCCCTGGAACGCATGGTCCAGGGGCGCACCTCGGTCATCATCGCGCATCGCCTCTCCACGGTGCAGCAGGCGGACAGAATCCTGGTGATGCACAAGGGCCAGCTGCGCGAGATGGGCACGCATCAGGAGCTGCTGGGGCTGCGCGGCATCTACTGGAAGCTTTACCAGCTGCAATATAAAGACCAGGAAGTGCAGGCGGCATCCAGGAGCATTCTCGATGCCAACCTGGTTGTAGGCACCGACTAACATGGCGGCATTGGCGAGGCCCAGGATTTTTCTCTCTGCCGGCGAGGCCAGCGGCGAACACTACGGCGCGCTGCTGATGTCGGAGATACGCCGCCAAGCGCCTCAGGCTGAGTTTTTTGGCCTGGGAGGCACGCGTATGGCAAGCCTGGGACTACGCCAGGTGGTGCGGGCCGAAGACGTGGCCGTGATGGGCATCACGGAAGTGATTCTGCACATGCCGCATATCTATGGTGAATACCGCAAGCTGAAAGCCAGCCTGCGCGCGGAACAGCCCGACCTCGCCATCCTGATCGACTTCCCTGACGTTAACCTGCGTCTGGCCGCCGAGCTTCGCCGTCTGAAGATACCTGTTGTGTATTTCGTAAGCCCTCAGCTCTGGGCGTGGAAAAAGTGGAGGGTAAGAGGCGTACGACGCAATGTGAGCCGGATGCTGGTGATCTTCCCCTTTGAAGAGGCGTTCTACCGCGCCCACGGGGTGGCCGCGGAGTTTGTGGGCCATCCGCTGGCCGATCTTGATCCGCCCACAGTAACCCGGGAGAGGTTTGCTAGCGAAAATGGGCTGGATGCGTCAAAATTTTGGGTTGGCTTGCTGCCTGGAAGCCGCACCAGAGAGTTGCACGCCAATTTGCCGCCAATGCTAGAAGCCGCTCGACTGCTGGGCCCGGAGTACGAATATCTCTTGCCCGTGGCCCCCACGCTGAAGGAGTCGCAGGTGGAGGCCATGGCCGGGCAAGCGAAAGGGGTTGCGGTGCGGGTAGTCCACGACGCCCGCGCGGTGTTACAGCACGCCCGGGCCAGCGTCGTAGCCAGCGGCACGGCTACCATCGAAGCCGCCCTGATCGGCAATCCCTTCGTGGTGGTTTACCGGCTTTCGCGGATCAGCTATGCGGTGGCGCAGAGCGTGATCCGCGTGGCCCATGTGGCGATGGTGAACCTGATTGCCGGACGCCGTATTGTGCCGGAGTTGATCCAGCATGATTTCACCGCATCGAAGGTGGTAGAGCAGCTGCGCCCGCTGCTCGAAAACGAACAGCGTCGTGCAACAATGCAGTCAGAGCTGCACGTGGTTGGGACTGCGCTCCGCGCCGGTAGCGAGGGCCAGACCGCGATTGCGCGTGCTGCCAGTATTGCGTTGCAATTGATCCCGGCCGGCGCGGGAGCGGCGGTTGCAGTTTGCTTTTCTGTCATGATGGCCCGTTGAATGACTCCGATGGCCCCTCTGTTTCCCGCACGCACGCGCTTCGACAAAGCTGCTGATCCTGTCGCTGCTGGCCACATTTGTGGGCACCCATCTGTTCGCCGCCGAACGGTCCACGATCAACATTACCGGGTACGTGATCGATGCCCAGCTGGACCCGGCAGAGCACACGTTGAAAGCCACAGCGAAGGTCACCTTTACCGCGACTGACAATATCAGCGCTGCGGTTTTTGAACTGCACAACGCGCTCAAGGTAGAGAGTGTAAAGGACGCACAAAACCACGTGCTGAGCGGGGAGCGCGGCCCTAACGCCACGATCAGCATTGCCCTGGCAAGCCCCATGAGCAAGGGGGCGAGCGCTACCTTTACCTTTGTCTACGATGGCACACTCAAGCGGCAGCGAAGAGAGCCCGGTGGAAGGGCTGAAGGTGGCGTCGATCGGCGATCCTATCAGCTATCTCCTGTATGCAGGCCGCTGGTTCCCCATGGTCGGCTATCTGACCGATCGGTTTACCGCGAACATCCATGTTCAGATTCCGGCTCGTTACCGGGTGATTGGCAGCGGCAGCACCGGCAGCCCGCACGACGCGGGCGGCATGCAGCAGTACGAGTTCAATTTCGACCAGGTCCAGCTTCCCGGGCACAATCATCGCCGGCAAGTTCAATGAGCCGGTCGCGGTGGCGGGGTTCCCCAACGCGCGCGTGTACCTGACCGATGCGCACAAGCAGAGCGGCCCGGAGTACGCCCAGACGGCCAACAAGGAATTTGAGTTCTTTGGTGAGACCTTCGGGGAATCCTCGACCCGTCTGCTGAATGTCGTCGAACTGCCGGACGACACCTTGCCCGCCTACTGGGCTCCGGAGATCGCCGCTATCGCCGGCGCCCGCATCGCCGACCGCAACCACTTCCGCCTGCTGGCCAACACCATGGCCCACCAGTGGTGGGGCTGCATGGTCACCCCAGCGACACTCAATGACGCCTGGATCACCAACGGCATGTCGCGGTATGGCGAGCTGATGTATGTGGAGAGGATTTCCGGGCAGGCGGCATTGCAGGCCGCGCGTGCTGGATATCTCTGCCGGCGCCCTGGCCTACGACACCATCCCGCTCACCTCGGCCGGACGCCTGGATCCGTTTTCCCCTCAATTCCAGTCCATGACCCTGGAGAAGGGCGCCATGGTCTTCCACATGCTTCGCTGGGAGTTGGGCGAAGACAACTTTCTCAAGACGCTGCGGGCCATCAGTCACGCAGTACGCGGACAAACCGATCCGCACCAGGGACGTGGAAAAGGTCGCCGAGGAGCAGTCTCAACTGCAACTCACCGCCATTCTTCGCGCAATGGCTGGATGGAACCGGGGCGCCGCAATTCCTCGATAAATACACCGTCTACCGCCTGGGCAATAACAAGGGCTTCCGCACCATCGGTGAGATCGGGCAGGATCTCGATCTGTTCAATATGCCCGTCGAGCTGCGGGTGGAGACCGAAGGCAAGACGGAGATGAAGCGCGTGGACGTGGTGGGGACCGACTCACAATACGTGGTGGATACCTTTGGCCGCCCGCGTCATATTGCCATCGATCCGGATAATTGGGTGCTGAAGAATAGTCCGGATTTGCAGGTCAGAGTGTCCATCCTGCGTGGCCAGCAACTGGTCGCTGAGGGCGACACCACGGGCGCGCTGGCGGAGTACCAGAAAGCCCTCACCGCTAACCCCAACAGCTCGCTGGCCAGCTACCGCATCGGCGAAGTGCTATTCAACCAACGCAATTACCAGGCGGCCGCGAACGCTTATCGTGATGCGCTCCGCGGGGACGATGAGCCGAAGTGGACCGAGGTGTGGAGTCACATCGCGTTGGGAAAAATATTCGACGTTACCGGGCAGCGCGATCGGGCGGTGAACGAATATCGTCAGGCAGTGCAGACCAACGACAACACCCAGGGAGCCGTCAACGAAGCGCGCAGGTATTTGGAAAAGCCTTATAAACGGCCGGATACGGAGTAGT
>CAWJAB010000009.1:0-21711 GCA_963840675.1 uncultured Acidobacteriaceae bacterium | reverse complement strand
GCCTACGGTCCTCGACGTCGTTACGCTAATCGGCGACTGCAGGTGAAAGGTGACCAGCGTCTCGGTGGGAATCTGCACCTGCTGTCCGCGGGTGACCCCGTTGACGCCGGCCCCCACGCCACCGCCGGCCACCGCGCCGATGGCCGCGCCTTTGCCGCCTCCGGCGAGGGCGCCCACAATCGCCCCAAGCGCGGCGCCGCCTCCCGTCTTAGCGGCCGTGTTCTTGCCTCGGCCATTGCCTTGCTTGCTATAGGAGTCGGTAACCACGTTCACCGGCCCCTGAACCGTGTCGATCCTGGTCAACTCGATGGATAATTCCGAGCTGCCGGAGAAGTGGGTTGCATCCTTGGCGGTCACCACGCGTCCCACGACATTTGCGCCGGAACGCGCGACGACCATGCCGTCGACGATCAAGTCCCCGCCCAGCGAAGCATGAAACGGCGTGTTGGGCTGGGTGGTCGCGCTATCCAGCGTATCGGTCATACGAATCGGAATCACCGTACCGGCAGGGAGCGTCACCGTCTTCGCCACCGGAGGCGGCGGAGGCGGCGGTGGAGGCACGTACATTGCACTGGCCGGCTGCGGAGCAGGCGCCGCGGCCGGAGGAGGCGGTGGTGGGAGGCGGAGCAACCTGCGGCCACTTCCTTGTGCTTCCGCATCGGTGGCGGCGCCTTCGCTGTCTGCGGCGGCGCGACCACCAGGTTATTGACCACCGTCCTCACCCCGTCGATCGAAGCGCTGTCGGCAGCCGCCAGCGCACGGGAGGCGTCGTTGTCCACCTTGCCCGTCAGGGTAGCCACTCCGTTGGCCATGTTCACCTGGATGTTCTGGCCGTTCAATGCGGACTCCGCACTGATCTTGGCTTGAATGTCGCTGGCTATCTGCTGGTCGTCGCGCGCGGCAGGAGGCGCCGGCTGTGCTGCCGGGCGTCGGCGCGCGGCCTGCTGTGCGGCAGGTGCGGGTTGATCCTCGTGGACGAAGGGATTCTTGCAGCCTGCGCCCAGAACCAGCAAACCGGTCATTACTGCCAGCGGAATGCTGCGTCGAATCACAGAATCAGTCTTCATGGGGAAATCCTCGGTTTTGATTCCTATTGCCGATCAACCATCGCGTCGCAAGGCCTGTTTACCCTTTTGACGTAGGAAAAATGAAACAGGCTGACAGCAAATTCGCACGCAGGCGGTCACCTGGGCGTCGCTCTGTCTGCTCCCCAATGGCGGCGCCAGAGGGAAATCGTGCATCCCATCATTGTTAACGTGGAATCGATAGCTTGGCAAAGTATCTTCTGCTGGTATCCGGGTTCTAAACCGGCGCAGCAGACGAAAGCAGTATATTGAGACAGTACAAACAACGTAAGGGGAAAAGTGATGACAGACGAAACTGAAGAGAGCGGAAGCGGTAGTGGATTCGGTTGGTTCCTGGTTGGTCTCGGAATTGGCGCGGCCATCGGTGTGCTCTATGCCCCGAAGGCGGGGAGCGAGATGCGGGATAGCCTCTCTGAAAGCGCCCGCGAACGAGCGGAATACCTGAAGCAAAAATCGAAGGCTGCGGCGGCCCAGGTCAACAGCTACGTAGACGCCGGCAAAGAGCAATTCGGCGATTACGTGGAGCGGGGTAAGCAGGCAGTCGCGGCGGCCGCTCCCAGGTTGAGACGTACGTTGACCGTGGGCGTAAGGTAGTGGCAAAGCATGCCGAAAAGGTGTCAGCTGCAGTGGATGCGGGCAAAAACGCATATGCGGCGACCACATCACCCGTCGACGAGCAAATCTAGAGGGTCAGGGCCCCGGTTCCGGCGAACGGGTAAAAACAAATGGATAAACAGTCCAGACTTTATTGATCGTCTTTATTGCCGTGGCTGCGCTCAGTCTGTTGCTGCAGGCCGCCTCTATGCTTGCCGTGGCCGTCGGCGCGCGCAAGGCGCAGAAGAAGATCATGGCGCTCGCCGACGACGTGCGCCTGCACGCCCTGCCCGTGATCATGTCGTCCCGCGAAGTTCTCCAGGACATCTGGACCCAGGCTGAAAACCATTACCGCCAACCTTGAGGTCACCAGTACCGTCTTGCGCAGCAAGTCGGAGCAGGTGAGCGGCCTGGTGGGAGACGTGACCACCCGCGCCCAGGCTCAGGCTGCAAGGGTGGATGGTATGGTCAAGGGCACCCTCGACCAGGTCACCTATGCTGTTCACGCGGTTGAAGCGGGAATTGCCGCGCCCGTCCGCCAGGTGAGCGGTATCCTCAACGGTATTCGCGCTGGGGTCGAGGTACTGCGGAAAAAGACCCCCAGCGACAACCTCAACCCCGAAGACGATCTTTTCGTTTAAACATCGCTCTAAACGATCCAGCCGCCGCCGATCACCTCATCGGCGGAGTAGAAGACAGCGGCCTGCCCCGGGGTCACCGCGCGTACTGGCGCGTCGAATCGCACTTCCACCTCGTCGTCCCCGGTTTGCCGCAATGTCGCCCAGGCGGGCTCGTGCCGGTGGCGGATCTTTACCTGGGCCCGCATCTCGCCCGCCAGCCCCGCAATCGAGATCCAGTTCAGCCCCTGCGCCCGCAGCGAATCGCGCAGCAGCTCCTGCTCCGCGCCTACGGTTACCTGCTTGCTGTCCCGGTCAATGGAGATGACATACAGCGGAGAGGCAGAGGCTAAGCCGAGACCCTTGCGCTGTCCGACGGTAAAGTTGTGCACCCCGTCGTGCTTTCCCCGGAAACTCCCCGCCCGCCGTGACCAGCTCCCCCGCGGTTTCGGGAGGGGCTTCGCCCTGCTCCTCGAGATAGGCATCGATGAAGCGCTTATAGTCGCCCCCCGGAATGAAGCAAATCTCCTGAGAGTCAGGCTTGTTCGCCAGCGCGAGCCCGTAACCCCGCGCCAGCTCGCGCACTTCCGGCTTGGTGAAACCCCCGAGCGGGAAGAGGGTGCGCGCCAGCTGCTCCTGGGTCAGACCGAACAGAAAATAGGTCTGGTCCTTGCTTGCATCCGCCGGCCGCTTCAGGATCCAGCGCCCGCGCTCGGGATCGTATTCATTGCGGGCGTAGTGCCCGGTAGCGATCCGCTCCGCCCCGATTTGCCGGGCAGTCAGCAGCAACTGGTCAAACTTCAAATGGTTGTTGCACAGGCTGCAGGGAATGGGCGTACGCCCGGCGAGATACTCGTCGACGAAGGGGCGAATCACATCCCGCTCAAAGCGCTCCTGGTGGTTGACCACGTAGTAGGGAATCGACAGCATCTCGGCCACGCGCCGTGCGTCGTAGACGTCGTCGATGGAGCAGCAGCGTCCCTGCACCTGCTCCGGCATCCCGTCCTTGCCCGCCAGGCGGCGCTGGTTCCATAGCTGCATGGTCAGGCCGACGAGATCGTGTCCTTCCGCCTTGAGCATGGCCGCAACGGTGGACGAGTCCACCCCGCCCGACATGGCCACTGCGATTGTGTTCGTCTGGTTGATCATGGAATTACCGTACCGTCACTGCGGAAAGCTCGCGCAGTCTGGCCACTTGCGATGAGACCAGCTCGATCGCCCGATCGATCTCCTCTTCTGTCGTCTGCCGGTGCAGGCTAAAGCGAAGGCTGCTGCGTGCCTGATCTGTGGACAGACCCATTGCTTCCAATACGTGGGAAGGCTCACTGGCGCCGGAGGAACACGCAGCGCCGCTCGATACCGCCAGACCCTTAAGGTCCAGCGCGATCACCAGCGCCTCTCCATCCAAGCCGTCGAAGCAGAGATTGGTCGTGTTCGCCACCCGGGCCGCCTGGCCGCCGTTGACGCCGGCAGCATGCTGCACCAGGCCGGCCTCTAACCGGTCCCGCAAGACGCGCATCCGCTCCGGCACTCCGTTCCCCAGCCCTTCCAGGGCGCACTCCGCCGCCTTGCCCAGGCCAACGATCCCGGCTACGTTCTCGGTGCCGGCCCGCCGCTGCCGTTCGTGGGCGCCGCCGGCAAAGAGCGGTTCCAATCGGGTGCCGCGGCGCACGAAGAGCGCTCCTGTTCCCTGCGGCGCATGCATTTTGTGCCCGGAGATGGTCAGCAGATGGCATCCGATGGCATCTACCTCCAGCGGCAGCTTGCCCGCGGCCTGCACCGCGTCGACATGGAAACGGACCCCGGCCTCGGCGGCGATTTGGCCAATCTCCTTAACCGGCTGTAGGACCCCGGTCTCATTGTTGGCCATCATCACGCTAATCAGCGTGGTGTTGGGCCGCAGCGCCTTGCGGACATCGGCGGGCGCGACGACACCCTGGCGATTGACCGGGAGGAACTCCACGTCAACTCCCCGGTCGCCTAATCGTTGCACCGCATGGAGCACGGCATGGTGTTCAACGGAGGTGGTGATGACGTGGTCCCCGGGTCTTACGGAGCCAAAAATGGCGAGATTATCGCCCTCGGTACCGCCGCTGGTGAAGACAATTTCTGACGGGCGGCAACTGAGGAGCCGGGCAACGCTTGCCCGGGCCCGCTCGACGGCTGATCGTGCGCGCTGTCCTTCCTGGTGGATCGAAGAAGCGTTGCCGAAGTGTTCCAGCAAAAATGGGCGCATCGCCTCCAGCACCTCGGGCAGCAGAGGCGTAGTGGCATTCGCGTCCAGGTAAATTCTCGGCACCCTTCTATTCTACGGGACCGGGTTCCCAGCAAACAGGGACCTGCGGTTTCGCACTCGTTCCCAAGTGGTCTTACTGTCTGAGGCCAGCCTTCCCCTTAGAATTCCTAAACCTGCTAGGCTTTCTTCTGCAAAGCGCGCCCGCGCTTAGGAAAGGTCATTCATGAAAACCAGACTATGGCTCACCGCTTCCCTCGTACTCACCCTGTGTAGCATTTCGCCGTCTTTGTCGGTCGCGCAACTACCGGCGCCCTCGGGCGGTCCCGTCCGCCTCGCCACCCCCCATCCATCGCCGGCCCAGGTCTTTGGAAAGCTCTTTAGCAGTCAGGCGGAGGAAGTAGTGGCTGCCGCCGAAGCCATGCCCGCCGATAAATACGATTTCGCGCCCACCAGCGGCGAGTTTAAGGGAGTTCGAACCTTCGCTCAGCAAATCACGCACGTTGCGGAAGCGCAGTATTTCTTTTTCAAAGGATTCGGTATCAAGCCAGGCATTGACCCGGAAGCCATTGCGAAATTGACCAGCAAGGACGACGTCGTTAAGGCCCTGAAAGATTCCTATTCGTTCGCCCAACAGGCTGTTGCCACCATCACAGCGGAAAATGCATTCGACAAGATGGCCCCAGTGGACGGTACGGATACACGCGCCAGCATCGCCGCCTTTGCGTTGGCTCACACCAACGACCACTACGGGCAAATGGTGGTGTATCTGCGGTTGAACGGCATCGTGCCCCCGGCCAGCCGCAAGTAAGCGGCTATCGGTTTCGCAATCGATGTAGACCGAACCCGGATTTCCTGTGGATCTTTGTTGGGCCACCGAGCTGCATGCGGCTTTCCGCGAAGAAAGCCGCACATCACTTCTCTCAACTAGTGCCGCGCTGCAGCAAATCCGGAAAGCGAAGAGGCTTTCCGTGGTTTTCTCTCAAGGAAAACCACTCCTCGCGAACTTCTTTGGGGCACAGTAATTGCGAAACCGGTCTACCGGCTCTCTATCGAGGAGTACCTCGCCGGGTATTCCGGGCCAATGTACTCGGCGCGCGGCCGAATCAGGCGATTGTCGTCCAGTTGTTCGATCACGTGGGCCGCCCACCCGGAAATCCTGCTCACCGCAAAGATCGGGGTAAACAGGTCCAGGTCGATGCCCAGCATGGTGTAAGTCGAAGCCGAGTAAAAATCGACATTCGCGTTGAGTTTCTTTTCCGCAAGAATGTACTTCTCGATGGCGCGCGACATCTTGAACCACTTTGCGTTCCCCGAGGACTCGCCCAGCTCCTCCGACATCTTGCGCAGATGGGTCGCTCGTGGGTCTTCTGTGTGGTAGACGCGATGGCCGAAGCCGGAGATCTTCTTCTTCTGCGCCAGCAGCTTGGCCACATAGTCCACCGGGTCGGCGCCCTCTTTGTCGATGGCGAACAGCATGCGCATCACCGCCTCGTTGGCGCCTCCATGCAGCGGGCCCTTGAGCGCGCCAATGGCGCCGGTAATGGCGGAGTGAATATCGGAGAGGGTTGCCGCGATCACCCGCGCGGCAAAGGTGGAAGCATTCAGCTCGTGGTCCGCGTGCAGGATCAGCGCCAGGTCGAAGGTTTTTGTCGCAGTCTCGGATGGCTTTTCGCCATTCAGCATCCACAAAAAGTTGGCCGCGTGGCTCAGGGATTTGTCCGCTTCCACCACCGGCTTGCCTTTGCGCAGCCGGTCGTAGGCCGCCACCAGCATGGCGATCTGCGAGGTCAGGCGAAAACTCTTGCTCACATTGGCGTCGTGCTCATTATCGTTCTCGTCCGGATCGTAAAGGCTCAGAGCGGAGACGGCGGTGCGCAGCACTTCCATCGAGTTGGCGCTCTTGGGGAAGGAGCGCAGTAAATCGATAATTTTGGGATCCAGGTGGCGGGCATCTTTCAGCCGTTGGCTGAAGTGATCGAGTTCCGCCTTGGTAGGAAGCTGTCCAAACCACAACAGGTAGCTGGTTTCTTCGAAGGTGGATTTCTCGGCCAGTTCATGGATGTCAATCCCGCGGTATGCCAGCACGCCGGCATCGCCGTCGATCCAGCAGACGCCTGAGTTGGCTGCAACTACCCCTGCAAGTCCCTTGCCCGCCACAGCCGTAGACATACTCTCTCCTCCAACATGTTTTATAGCGCAGCGCTCCGAACCTTGTCACTTACACGTCCCGGTACGAACGCGTCGAGCCTGACCGCGGGCGGGCTGCCTTGGAGTAGTTGGCGAACGACCAAGCCGGTGGCCGGCGCCAGCAGAATCCCGTTACGAAAGTGTCCCGTCGCGACCCAGCAATGCGGCTGTCCGGCGCTCCCAATCAGCGGCAGCCCGTCTGCTGTCCCCGGCCGCAGCCCGCTCCAGCTCTCGACCACCTGGGCGGAAGCAATGGGAGGCCACAGCTCTGCCGCCTGGGCGTGGAGCCTCTCCACCACCCTAGGCTCGACCCGGCGATCGAATCCCACCCGCTCCACCGTGGCCCCAATCACAATCTGGCCCGCGCCTCTCGGTACCATATAGACGTCGGGCGCGCGCAAAACGTACGCGAGGTCCATCGGCGGCGCCAAACGCACCGTGAGCATCTGTCCTTTCCTGGGTTCCACTTCTGCCGCGAGCGGCTGCACCTTGGCCGCCCACGCTCCACAACAGTTCACGAAGGCGCCCGCGGTCTACAGTTCCGCGTTGTGTTCTCACCTCCACTGCGCCGCTATGGCTGGTAACGGCGAGCACTTCTGTTTCCTGCTGCAGAGCGGCCCCCGCCGCAGTCACGGCCAGGGGAAGAGCCACGCACAGGTCCCGCGGGTCGAGGCTCGTCTCCTCCAGCCACAGAAAGGAGCGGCCATCCGCCGCCAGCCCCGGTACCCGCCGTTCGGCCTCATCCGCGCTGATGGCGTAGCAGGTGGGCGTGTCGTTGCGATGAAACTTACCGCTGGCTTGCCATCGTCGCCATCAGTGTGGCCCGTGTGCGCAGGCGGACGCTATGCCCCGAAAGCCCCTCAACCACGCTGAGAAATTCCGGGTAAAGCCGAATGCTTAGCGCAGCCAGCTCGGTCAGCTCCGTAGGGTGGTCGGGGTCTTCGGCCGACAGCATACCGGCTGCGGCCCAGGAGGCCTCAGACATGGCCCGTCCCCGCTCCAGGACGCGCACGCGGTATCCGCTTCGCGCCAATTCAAGCGCTATGGTGAGGCCAATAATGCCTGCACCCGCGACGATGACATCCACAGTCTCCACTCGTCCATTGTAGGATGAGGAAATACCGCGGACCCGGTGGCCAAAAGTAACCGGGGCCGTAGCCGAAAGAGGCCGATCGCATGAGCGACGACAACTACGAAACAGCCGAACGTACCCAATCCGGAGTTTTTATCGCCATTCTTGGCTTCGCTGCCTTGGCGTCCCTTGCCGGGCTGATCTGGAGCTACACGCTGGAGAACCGCCTGGAAAAAGCGCAGATAGCCCTGACCAACGCCCAGCAGCAGAATGACAAACTGGCCGAGAGTCTCAACGAGACCAACGCCAAGCTCCGCGTAACTTCGGAGACGTTAGGCCAGAGCGTGGGTTTGACCCAGCGCCAATTGGAAGCGCGTGCCAGCGAATTCCTCAAGCGGCAGCAGGCGGAAACCGCCCGCCTGGAGAAGGAGCAGCAAGCCGCGCAGGCTGAATCCCAGAAGCAGATCGGTGCGGTTTCGGGCGATCTCACCACGGTCAAGACCGATGTAGGCGGGGTAAAAACCGACGTCGCTGCGACGAAAACTGAACTGGCAAACGCCGAGAGCCAGTTGAAAAGGGTTACTGGCGACCTGGGCGTCACCAGCGGGCTGGTCGCGACCAATGCCAAAGAGCTTGAGATCCTCAAGCACAAAGGCGATCGTAACTATTACGATTTGAACCTGACCAAGGGAGCCAAGCCGTATCCCATCTCGGGCATCAGCCTGGAGCTGAAGAAGGCAGACACCAAGCATTCGAAGTACACCCTGGTGGTGGAATCGGACGACAAGAAGATTGAGAAAAAGGACAAGAACGTGGACGAGCCGGTCCAGTTCTACACCGGCAAAGACAAGCTCCTCTACGAGCTGGTGATTAACACCGTCAACAAAAATCAGGTAATCGGCTACCTGGCGACACCGAAGAACGCCCCCGTGCCCTTGCAGCCCTAGGGTACGGCTTTGCTGCCGGTTGGGTGAACTGCAGATCCTCGGCTCGCTCGGGATGACGAAGGGAGTCCCTCGGCCGATCACAATAACCGGAACAGCAGGTCCTCCACTACGTTCGCAACAAATTGTCATCCCGACCGGAGCGAAGCGTAGTGGAGGGACCTGCTGTTCGTTCAATCCGGTACCAACTAAATGAAAGCACCGCTCTCCCCTTCCCGAGCAACTTGCCTGCGGCAAGTTGGAGAGAAATGACGCCGCTGCCCCCACCTTTGTCATCCCGAGGAAATCGAGCGGATCAGCCGTTCTGTCGGCTGAGTGAAGTCGTTGCGGACCTTAACCCACGTCTGTGTCATGAGGAGCGAAGCCGAGCAAACAATCAGCGGGAAATATTCAGCTCCAGATTCTTTTGGTGCATGAACGACACCACCACCTTGGCCGTCTGCAGCTTATCCCATTGTTCCTTGGTAATCGGATAGTTGAAGATGACCAGCCCCTCGGCAAATTGGCCCGGTGTGAGGGTGATGTCGCGACCGATCGTAGGAGAGCGCAGGTAGCTTAAGGACGGGTAGGCCTGGAAGACCCGGTTCATATCGTTGTCGCTGGCGGCTACATTCTCCTGCTCCGTGCCGTCCGGCAGCTTGATCGCTGACCGAATATCCTGCAGGAAGAGGGGAATGTCCGTCTGGTTCCGTATCCTGATCTTCGACAGCACCAGCAGCTGATCGTAGGACTCAGCGGAGCCCGCCATTCCTTCCTGGGTTCCTCCCCCATTACTGATGACGGTGTGGATCGGATAGACGGTCGTCGTTAATACCTCACCCGAAGCGACTGGGGGTTTCTGCGCCAGGTAAACATACAGGCCGAGGGCAATGGTCACCAGGATGGCGGCGATCACCAGGGTCTTCAAAATGCTCTTGAAGGGGTGCGGCGGATCGACCTGCTCCAGATGGGGCGTCGGCCCGACGACTTCCGAAATATCAGTCGATTCGCTCACTGTGGGGAATTCTAGTCCATCGTCATGGCGGGCATAAGTTACTAAAGAGACCCCCGCGCCATGGGCACTGATGTTTTTACGAAATGGCCGGCCGGTCCTCTAAACTAACCAGGGCGAGCATGCGAATTCTCATCACCGGAAAAAACGGGCAAGTCGGGGGTGAGTTCGCCCTCCTGTACCGCTCTCGTAGCGATGTGGTCCTGGCCGGCCGGGATGAATGTGATCTCGCCAGCGAGCAATCGATCCGCGACCTGGTTCGCCGGGTGAAGCCCAATGTCATTATCAACCCGGCGGCCTACACCGCTGTCGATCAGGCAGAACGGGAACCCGACCTCTGCTTTGCCATCAACGCCGCAGCACCCCGGGTGCTGGCGGAGGAGGCGGCTCGCCTTGGCGCCCTGCTGGTCCACTACTCGACCGATTACGTCTTTGACGGGGAAAAGCCAGAGCCTTATCTCGAGAGCGATCCGATCCACCCGGTGAGCGTGTACGGAGCCTCGAAGGCGGCAGGGGAGGCGGCGATCGCCGAGACTGCATGCCGCTACCTGGTGCTCCGCACCAGTTGGGTCTATCGCGCGCAAGGAAAGAACTTCCTGCGCACCATGCTCAGGCTTGGCGCCGAGCGCCCTGAGCTGCGCGTGGTCGACGACCAGATCGGCGCCCCGACCTCGGCGGCCGCGATCGCCGCCGCGACCGCACAGCTGGTGGAGCAACACCCCGACCCTGCCTTCGGGCATTTACCACATGACGGCGGGCGGTTCGACCTCGTGGTGCGGCTTTGCCCGCGAGATCTTCAGTTCGGGTGTGCTGGCGAACCCGCCGCAGGTGCAGGCGATCCCCTCGTCCGAATATCCAACCCCAGCCAAAAGGCCTGCCAATTCAGTGCTTTCCAATGATAAGTTCGCGCATACTTTTGGCTTTCGTTTGCCCCACTGGAAGCAGCAATTAGAAGAGGTACTAGCCGGGATGGACCTGGCAGAAATGAACGGAGTGAAACGATGAAGGCAGTAGCGACCAGGATTGCTGATGTGCAGGTCCTTGAGCCCAGAGTCTTTGAAGATAGCCGTGGGCTCTTTTTCGAAAGCTACAACGAACGGGTTCTGGCGGGTTTTGGTATCCCCGGGCCCTTCGTGCAGGACAACCAGTCGTTGTCGCGGCGGGACGTAATCCGCGGTCTTCACTACCAGGTTCAGCAGCCCCAGGGAAAGCTGATTCGCTGCATCAGCGGCGAGATCTTCGACGTCGCGGTCGATCTGCGCCGGCAATCGCCCACCTTCGGCCAGTGGGTGGGGGAAACGCTCAGCGCCGCCAATCGCCGTCTGCTGTGGATTCCTCCCGGCTTTGCGCACGGTTTCATGGTGCTGTCGGAAGCCGCCGAGGTGCTCTACAAGGCCACCGATTTCTATGCGCCCCAGCATGAGCGGACCATTCTATGGAACGACCCGGCCATTCACATTGATTGGCCGCACACCGGCAAGCCAATTCTCTCAGAGAAAGATCTGGCCGGCCTCACCCTGGAAGCAGGAGCGTCACGGTCGTACCGAAGGAGTTGGGTCATCCGATGCCGGCCAGTCGTTCATGAGTGCGTCGGCCGTACCCGTGAGACCGTCGTACCAGAGTTGCTGAAACTTCCTAGAAAAGGTCATTCAGCGCCTGCGCCGTCCTTTTCATCTCGTAGCGCGCGCGAAAACACGCCTGCCCATTGCTCACCATGCGCTGCCGTTCTTCGGGCCGCATCGCCAGCAGCGTCTCCATGGAGCGGTACGTCCCCTCGGCGGTGTCGGGGTTCACGATGCCGGCCTCATCGTGCGCAATGTCCGGCCAGATGTTGACCTTGTCGGAGATCAGCACCGGCACTCCACAAGCCAGCGCTTCCACCACGGCGACGCCGAAGTTTTCCTGGTGGGAGGGGAGCACAAACGCTTCGGCAGCGTGGAAAGCGCCCCATTTCAGGTCGCCCTCCAGCATCCCGGTCCAATGCACGCGATGCTCGATGTGCAGCCGCCTTGCCTGCGCCTCCAGATCCGGCCGCAGCCCCTCTTCGTCGGGCCCGGCCATCACCAGGTCCAGATCCGGATGCGCCGGCGCCAGCCGGCCAAGCGCCTCCAGCAGCAGATCGCATCCTTTCTTGCGGTGGATGCGCGAGAGGAAGAGAAAAAACCTGCGCTGGCGCAACGCCGGATACCGGGCAAGAAAGACCTCCCGCTGCCGCGCTCCATCCCCCGGAGGCGCTGAGGTGCCGAACGAAACCACTGCGGGATTCCATCGCTGTGGCCAAAGCGTCTTCGCGGCGTCGTCGCGCTCGATCGGTGTGGTGAAGCACACCGCCCTGGCATCGCGTAAAACGCGATACTCCCGGGCCAGCCAATAGACCTGCTTCTTCAGGTGCTTGAGGGGAAACGTCCGTTTGAACCAGGGGTCCAGCATGCCGTGGGGGAACACGACATAAGGAGTGCGGCCACGAACCACGCGATAGCTGCCATAGCTGTGGTACTGCCATAAGCCATGAATCACCACGCCATCGAAGCGGGCAACATTCTGCCCCAGCCACTCGGGTAGCCGAGGTGTGTAGCCATAGTGGCCTCGCACCGGACCCAGGGCGTGCACCGGAAAGCTCTGCCCGTGCACAAAGGCTTCCGCTGGGTCATCCAGGCATACCACCGCGGACCCACCGGGGCCGCTCTCGACAAGTTTGCGGATGCCCTCGGTCGTCCCTCCTGCCGCCGGCGCGAACGACGCAACCACGTGCAGCAGCCGCTTGGGGATCGAAAGGGATACGTGTGCAGCCATGGTCTCTGCCAAGGTATCAGCCGGCATCGCATAAAATGAAGACACCACCGTTTAGCCCAGAGGAGCACTCCTACTTGAAACGAGCTTTGATCACCGGCATCACCGGTCAGGATGGCGCCTATCTCGCAGAGTTCCTTCTCAAGAAGGGGTATGAAGTGCACGGCATCAAGCGCCGCACTTCTTTGCTGAACACCAATCGCATCGATCACCTGTACGAGGATCCCCACAACGAAAAGCGCCGCCTGGTGCTGCACTACGGCGACATGACGGATTCCAGCAGCCTGATCCACGTAGTGGAGAAAGTGCAGCCCGACGAGATCTACAATCTGGCCGCCCAGAGCCATGTCAAAGTCTCGTTTGAAGAGCCTGAGTACACCGCGAACTCCGATGCGCTGGGCACGCTTCGCCTGCTCGAGGCCATCCGCATCCTCTCGCTGACCGACAAAGCGCGCTTCTACCAGGCTTCCACCTCGGAGATGTACGGCCTGGTGCAGCAGACGCCCCAGTCGGAAAAAACTCCTTTCTATCCCCGCTCGCCCTACGGCGTTGCCAAGCTGTACGCCTACTGGATCACGGTCAATTATCGCGAGTCCTACGGCATGTTTGCCTGCAATGGCATCATGTTCAACCACGAATCGCCCATGCGTGGCGAGACCTTTGTCACCCGCAAGATTACCCGCGCCATGGCGCGCATCAAGCTGGGCCTGCAGCAGAAGCTCTACCTGGGCAACCTGGATTCGCGGCGCGACTGGGGGCACGCCAAGGACTACATCGAGATGCAGTGGCTGATGCTGCAGCAGCCGCGGGCTACCGATTACGTGATTGCCACCGGCGTGCAGTACAGCGTTCGTGATTTTGTCACCATGGCTGCTGCGTGCCTCGACATCCATCTTGAATGGAAGGGCAAGGGCGTCGAAGAGCAGGCCTACGATCAGCACGGAACCGCCGTGGTTGCGGTCGACCCGCGTTACTTCCGGCCGGCGGAGGTTGAGACCCTGCTGGGCGATGCCAGCAAGGCGCGTAAAGAACTGGGCTGGTCGCCTAAGATCGACTTTCGCTCGCTGGTGGAAGAAATGGCTATCGAGGACATGAAGGCCGCCGAACGCGACGCGCTGGTAACCCAGCACGGCTACGCCGCTTACAACTTTCACGAATCGTAAGGGAGCAGCCGCCGTGGACAAAGACAGCCTCATTTACGTTGCCGGGCACCGCGGCCTGGTTGGCTCGGCGATCTGCCGCAGCCTGCGCCGGCAGGGCTTTGAGCGGCTCCTGCTGCGCACCCACGCAGAGCTCGACCTTACCGACTCGGTAGCGGTGCGGCATTTCTTCGAGCAGGAACGTCCGGCGCATGTGTTTCTGGCAGCCGCGAAGGTTGGCGGCATTTTGGCCAACGATCTTTATCCGGCCGACTTTATTCGCGAAAACCTGATCATTCAAACCAACGTGATCGACGCCTGCTACCGGAGCGGCGTCGACCGGCTGTTATTCCTGGGATCTTCCTGCATCTATCCCAAGCTGAGCCCGCAGCCGATCAAGGAAGAGTATCTGCTCACCGGGCCTCTGGAGCCCACCAACCGCCCCTACGCGCTGGCCAAGATCGCCGGAATCGAGATGTGCTGGTCTTACAACCGTCAATTCCACACCCGGTATCTGGCGGCGATGCCCGCTAATCTTTATGGTCCGGGAGACAACTTCGATCTGCAAAACTCGCACGTGCTGCCGGCGCTGATCCGCAAGGTCGCGGAGGCGAAGGCCTCAGGGCGGAAGCAAATTGTGGTGTGGGGAACGGGCACGCCGCGCCGTGAGCTTCTGTTCAGTGAAGACCTGGCCGATGCCTGTGTCTTTCTCATGAACCTCGATGAAGCCGATTATTCCTCCTTGTTGGAGGGCGTGCCGTTGATCAACATCGGCACCGGCACGGATGTGACGATACGAGAGCTCGCCGAGCAGGTCTGTGCCGTGTTGGGCTTCGAGGGCGAGTTAGTCTTCGACACCTCCCGGCCCGATGGAACTCCACAGAAGCTGCTCGACGTGAGCCGCATCCTGAAGCTGGGCTGGAAGCCCAGGACCAGCCTGGGCGAAGGCATCGCGCTGACCTACGAGTCGGCGCGTCCGCAACTGGAAGCCGTTACCACGCGCTAGATTCTGGCACGATGCTTTCCGAGACGAGCTCAGATGGCGTGCCCAGATATCATCGCTGCGGTATCCTTCGCGAGCAGCGGTACGACCGTCGAGCCTTCATCGATCTCTGCTGGGAAGCATGAGAAATGCTCAGCCGGTATGGATGCCTGGATTTGCCGCTGATCTGGAGGAAATCGTCCGCAAGCCGCTCACCTGTCGACGTCGGAATAATCCTCGATGCCCACGCAGGAGATCGACGTACCACGGATGGGTGCCCACTCATCGTTCGGCCCCGGCAAGTACGTGAGCGCCGAATAAGACTGAGGCTTTGAAGCCCCCACAATTGCTTCACTCCCCCGGGAAAAACAGAGCCACCTGCTCCCTCCGTGGAGGCGGTGTCAACGCGCTCACCACGACGAGACACACAACAGCGACGATCAGCGCCGGGAAAATAGCATCCCGTTGCGCCAACATAGCCGGCATGTGCCGTTTGACCGCCTCAAAATCCCAAAAGAAAGTAACCAGCGTACCCGCAGCGATAGCGCTCACCGCGCCCTGGGCATTCGCCCGGCGGCTATAAAACGCGGCCAGAATCACCGGCGTGAGCGCAGCAGAATAAATCGTGTAGGCGTAGAGAGTCTTGGCCAGCACCGAATGCGTGTTGACCGCCTGGTAGAGCGCCCAGATCCCAAGCATGACCACCACCAGGCGAGACACAATGATGACCCTCTTGTTAGAAGCCTTGGGCGCGAGGTATCGAGTAAAGACATCATTCACCAGGTTGGTCGCGGGCGAGAAAAGGTAGTTGTTGGCGGTGGAGATAATCTTGGCGAAGACCGCGCCCATCAGCAGAGCGCCCAGCCATGCCGGCAATCCGTGCAGCGCGGTATAGGCGATGATCTCCCGCGGGCGCTGGTGGACCTCGCCCGAAGGAAAAAGCACCGACCCAAACACGGCAAGTGCAACGATGATAGTTTCCAGTATCACGGTGCCGATAATCCATCCCACAACCGCATTGCGCGCATCCTTCTCCGATTTTGCCGAGAAGAATTTCTGGTACATGGATTGATTGCCCAGCATCAGCAGCATCGTAGGCAGAGCAAGCTCGAGTGCCTGGACCAGGCTAAAGTCTCCCAGCACCTGGAAGTGGGTCGCCGGCAGAGCGTGGGTGACGACCCCCCAGCCTCCGGCCGCATGCAGCACAAACGGCAAGGCCAGGCCCAGCGTAACCGTCGCCAGCAGGCCGATCACCACATCCATGTACGCCACAGAAGCCATCCCGGCAATAGCCGTGAACACGATCACGAAGGCGGCGATGATGTATTTCCCCAGGTCCGCGCTGATCACGGTGGGGAAGACCAGGTGCAGGATGTCTCCACCGCCGATGAGCTGGTAGCTGGTGATCGCCGTGTAGGCAAAGAGAATGGCGATCACTCCCAGCACGCGAGCCGTCTGGTTGTAGCGAGCCTCGAGCAGGTCAGGGATGGTGAACTGGGCAAACTTGCGTGCCCGCGGCGCGATGAAATAAATCAGCAGCAGCCCGGCCCATCCACCGCCCGACTGCCAAAGCGCGGCGAAGCCATGGTTGTAGGCATTTTCCGCGCCGCCCAGCAGCGATCCGGAGCCGATCCACGACGACAGCAGCGTGAAGACCAGAACGAAGGTCGGCAGGGAACGCCCAGCCAGCAGGTAATCCGCCTTGGTTTTGGTCTTGTTGAGCCGCGAAAGGGAAACGGTGAGCAGGGAGAGAACGATAACGCCGAGCACCCCGGCATACAAAGCATGACTGGACATGGTTTTCCTTGAGCAGATTTCCTCTAGGTGTACACCGAACTGGCCCTACTTGGGGTAATTCCGCGCTCCGAACAGCGCAGTGCCGATGCGCACCTGGGTCGCCCCCTCGGCGATGGCGACGGGGAAGTCATGGGACATGCCCATGGAAAGCTCGGCAAACGAGAGCCGGGGATGCGCCGCCGCCAGCTGATCGCGCAGCACCCGCAGCTGCTTGAAGTAAGGCCGAACCGCGGACATATCCTCGAGAAACGGCGGCACCGTCATCAGCCCGCGGAATTCGAGCGCGGCCAGGTCAGGCAAGCGATCGAGCAGCAAGCCCAGCTCGGCAGACGCCGGCTCCAGGCCCGCCTTCGACTCT
The DNA here is from genome assembly GCA_963840675.1 of uncultured Acidobacteriaceae bacterium. Taxonomy (GTDB): domain Bacteria; phylum Acidobacteriota; class Terriglobia; order Terriglobales; family Acidobacteriaceae; genus PALSA-350. Next base: position 4,919 of record CAWJAB010000009.1, on the reverse strand, counting down.
TCAGGGCTCAGCTTGATCTCGATCAAAACCCCCAGCCGCCGTCCCGATCCGGTCGCGGCCTGGTTCAGGCGCTCAGCGAGCGCAACAGAATCGACCGTGTCCACCGAAGAAAACAGCTCGGCGGCGCGGGCCGCCTTATTCGACTGCAGGTGGCCAATCATGTGGAACTCAGCCCCCGGCAGCGTGAGCTGAGCGCTCTTCTCCTGAAATTCCTGCACCTTGTTTTCCCCGAAGAGCCTGATGCCCAGCGCCTCGGCCGCAACGATCGCCGAGACAGGATGCATCTTCGACACCGCCATCAGGGCAACCTCGCTGCGCGGCCGCCCAGCTTCGCGGCAGGCCGCCGCGATCTGCGCCTCGATGCGGGCCAGATTCTCCTGCCAGCAAGCCGCGTCACAGGCTCCGGCTCAATGGCCGTGTTCTTCAAGGTATTTCTCCACTTCCAGGGCGGCCATGCAGCCGGAGCCGGCAGCAGTAATCGCCTGGCGGTACCGCCGATCCTGCACATCGCCGCAGGCGAAGACCCCGGGAACCCGGGTAAAGACCTGGTCCGTGGTGCGGATGTACCCATCGTCATCCAGATCGAGCAGCCCCTTGAACATCCTGGCATTGGGATCGTGGCCAATGCCCAGAAACATGGCGCTCACCGGCAGGGTCGACTCTGCGTGGGTGACCGTATTCCGCAGGCGCAGGCCGGTCACTTCCTTCTGCTCCACGCCCAGCACCTCTTCCACCGCCGTATTGGTCATGAACTTGATCTTCTCGTGAGCCATGGCGCGATCGAGCATGATGCGCGAAGAGCGAAACTGCTCGCGGCGATGAATCAGCGTGACCTTGGTAGCAAAGCGCGTCAGGAAAAGCGCCTCCTCCATAGCCGAGTCGCCGCCGCCGATCACCGCGATCTCCTTGCCCGAGAAGAAGAAGCCGTCACAGGTGGCGCAGGAGCTCACGCCGTGGCCGATCAGGGCATGTTCGCTGGGCAGCCCGAGCCAGCGTGCGGAGGCGCCGCTGGCGATGATCAGGGTGCGCGTGTGCACCGTTTCCTTGCCCAGGTTGAGGCTAAAGGGCCGCTTGGAAAAATCCACCGACGACCAGGTGGCCCATCAGCAAATCGGCGCCAAAACGGGTCGCCTGCAGCTTCATCCTCTCGATCAGCTCCGGGCCCTGGATCCCTTCCGGCCAACCGGGAAAGTTTTCCACCAGGGTGGTAATGGAGAGCTGGCCGCCCGGCTCATGCCCTTCCAGCACCAGCGGTTTAAGGTTGGCGCGGGCGGCGTAGATGGCGGCGGTGAGACCGGCGCAGCCGGTGCCGAGGATGACGGTATCGCGGATGTGATCTGACATAGACGTGGACCATTTGATTCTACGCGGCCCGGAACGATGCGACCGAGTTGCCGGGCAAGTGGCCGCGTAAGATGGCCTCATGGCAAACCTGACACTGATCTACGGCATGAGGCTGCTTCCCTCCGAGGAGGCGGTCGAGGTGGGCGACGCCACGGTGACGCTCAAGAACGGCAAGCAAGCACACGTGACCATGCACGTGCTGGAGGGGAGCAGGGAGCAGATCGAAAATCAGCTGCGGCAGAGCATCGAGGCCTTTTTCGACTTCTACCCGGAAATCTAGCCGCAGCCGGAAACTTTTCCCTGCGCTCCGTATCGAACAGAGTGAGCATCTCAAACAGTGGAGAGTGTCTGAATGGCTGAGATCCCTGCTAACCCCGCCCTCGGTCAAGCACCTGCCTCCGCGCCCGCGGGTGGTCGTGGTCGGCGGTGGTTTCGCCGGCCTGAGCGCTGCGCAGGCGCTGGCCGATATGGCGGTGGATGTGACCCTGATCGACCGCCGCAACCACCATACCTTTCAACCTTTGCTCTACCAGGTCGCGCATGGCAGTGCTCTCCCCGGCAGACATTGCGCAGCCTATTCGCTCCATCCTGTCGAAAAAGAAGAATATCGAAGTCCTGATGGATGAAGTGGAGGCCATCGAACCCGATCACCACCGCTTGCAGCTACGTAGCGGCGCCGAGATCGAGTACGACTACCTGATCCTGGGCACCGGCTCCACCCATTCTTACTTCGGCAAGGATGATTGGGCGCAATGGGCGCCCGGCCTGAAGACCATTGAAGATGCAACCGAGATCCGGCGCCGGGTGCTCCTGGCCTTTGAGCTGGCGGAGCGGGAGATGGTTGAGACCGGCGCCCACCCCATGCTGAACTTCGTCATCATCGGCGGCGGCCCCACCGGGGTGGAGCTGGCCGGCGCCATCAGCGACATCTCCAAGCTCTACATGCGGCACGATTTCCGCCACATCGATACTCCGAAGGCGCAGGTCATCCTGATCGAGGGTTCGCCTCGCATTCTGGCGGCGTATCCCGAGGATCTGTCGAAGAAAGCAGTGGAGCAGCTAACCCAGCTGGGCGTGGAAGTGCATACCGGGCAAAGCGTGATGGATGTCAAGCCCGGCTATGTCGTGGTCGGCGGAAAACGCCTGGACGCCGTGGTGACCTTGTGGGCGGCCGGGGTGCAGGCCTCGCCTCTGGGCAAGATGTTGGGTGTACCCACGGACAAGCGCGGCTGCACCATCGTCGACATCTACCTCAATCCGCCGGGGCATCCTGAAATCTTCGTATGCGGCGATCTGGCGCACGTGGAAGAGGATGGGCGGCAGATCCCTGGAGTGGCCCAGCCGGCCATGCAGATGGGCCGCCACGCCGCCCAGATGATCGGCCAGGATATGGCTGGCAAGCCGCGAACCAAGTTCCACTATTGGGACAAAGGAGACATGGCCACCATCGGCCGCCATGCTGCGGTCGCCAACGTGCGCTGGCCGTTAAAGGCGCACTGGTCGGGAACCCTGGCGTGGCTCTCCTGGGTCTCGGTCCATCTTTTCTTCCTGGTGGGCTTTCGTAACCGGCTTGCTGTCTTCTTTTCCTGGGCGTGGACCTATCTCACCTTCAACCGGGGCGCGCGCCTGATCACCGGCAGCCCGCTGCTTCCTGGCTGGGGCTCGCAGCAAGGCATTCGTCCCCAGTGACGACCCCGCCCATGGATTCCACCTCACCGTTTGTTGGCGCGTTGCCGGCAGAAGAGCCAAAGGCCGCGGCCCAGAGGTAGAGCGCAAAGAAAAAGAGCAGCCAAGGCTGCTCTTTTTTTCTTTATCGTTGCGCCTTAAGCAGGCACAGGCTGGTTGGCATTTACGTTGACGTGGGTCAGCCAGCCAAAGCGATCCGGCCGAGCCCGTGGGCGATCCCCAGGTACTCCTCTGCGATCTGCTTGCTGATCGGTCCAATGGTGCCGTCGCCGATCGGGATGCGATCCACCGAGCGGATGGCGTGCACCTCGGCCGCGGTCCCGGTGAAGAACGCTTCGTCGGCAATGTACAGCAGTTCGCGCGGCATAGCCTGCTCCACCACCGGCATGCCAAGGTGGCGGGCAATGGTGAGCACGGAGTCGCGGGTGATCCCGGAGAGCACCGAGTTGGCCAGAGGCGTGGTGTAGATCACGCCATTCCGCACCACGAATAGGTTCTCGCCCGAGCCTTCCGACAGGTTGCCGAAAACATCGAGCGCGATGCCTTCCGAGTAGCCGTTGGCGTCGGCCTCCATGCGGATCAGCTGGGAGTTCAGGTAATTGCCACCGGCTTTGGCCAGTGCGGGAAGGGTATTGGGAGCCATGCGGTTCCAGGAGGAGATGCACACATCCGCGCCGTCGTCGCCGGCGACATACTTGCCCCAGGAATAATTAGCGATGAACACTTCGATGGGAGTGCCCTTGGGGCTTACGCCCATCTCTCCGTAGCCGCGCAGTGCAATAGGCCGGATGTAGCAAGGTGCGACACCGTTGCTTTCCACCAGGCCGACCACTGCGCTGGTGAGTTGGTCCAGCGAGTAAGGCAGTGGCATGCGGTAGATCTTGGCTGAATCCAGCAGTCGCTGCATGTGTTCCGTGAGGCGAAAAATGGCCGCTCCTTGGGGTTGTGCATAGCAGCGAATCCCCTCAAAAACCGACGAGCCGTAGTGCACGACGTGGCTCATCACATGGATCTGGGCTTTATCCCAGGGGACTAGATTTCCGTTGTGCCAGATCTTGGCGGTGGGCTGAATTGGCATCGACAACCGCTCCCTTCGATTGAAGCTTCGATTATATCTACAAACCTGCGGCGAAGAGATTGGTCGCCCTAGCCATCGCATGGTTTAAGTTGAGTGGATGTATGGACCGGCGAGTATAGCGTTCAACACCCTGCACTCGAACTATGTTCGCTTCTCGGTCTTGGCGGTCAGCTCCATCTTTTTCCTCGTCGACCCCTTCGCTGCGATACCAGCCTTCCTCGCCATCACCGCGGGTGCCGATCGAAAGCGCCAACAGAGGATGGCTCGTCGCGGCGCATTGACCTGCCTGATCGTGTTGCTGACTTTTGCCCTTGCCGGCAAGCTGATCTTCCGCATGTTCGGCATCACGCTGCCCGCCTTTGAAATTGCCGGCGGTGTAATCCTGCTGCTTATCGGTATCGACATGATTGAAGCCCGCCGCTCCCCCACGCAGGAGTCGAGCGATGAGACCGCCGAGGCGACATCCAAGGATGATGCCGGCATCGTGCCTCTTGGCATCCCGATGCTGGCCGGCCCGGGTGCGATCTCCAGCGTGATGATCCTGGTCGGCCAGGCATTAAAGCCCTGGGAGCAGATGGTGGTGATCGGCGCGATCGTCTTGACCGCCGGCCTTAGCTACCTGATTCTGACCGGCGCCAACCGGGTGCGCGGCTTCATGGGAGAGACGGGGATCCGCATCCTGGTGCGCATCATGGGCCTGCTGCTGGTAGCCCTCGCGGTGCAATTCTTCATCAACGGCCTGACCGACCTGGGCCTGATCGCCAAAATCGAGTGAACAGCAGGCCCCTCCTCTTGTGCAAGCAAACTCAAC
>CAWJAB010000008.1:0-483511 GCA_963840675.1 uncultured Acidobacteriaceae bacterium | reverse complement strand
GTGGGGGTTGCTTTTCCAGGGTGGGTGGGGCTTTGGGCGATCTTCATTACGAGCTTTTTCATGTCGGTGATGTTCCCCACGATTTTCGCCCTGGGCATCGATGGGCTGGATCAGAATACAAAGATCGGCGGATCGCTTATTGTGATGGCAATCGTTGGGGGCGCCGTGCTCACTCCGCTTATGGGCTGGATTTCGCAGACACAGCACAGCATCGCGAGAGCGTACATGGTTCCGCTATTCGCTACTGCGGAATCGCGCTTTACTCGTTTGTTGGGGTGCGCATGAAACGAAGAGAGGCTTCGGCGTGAAAAAACCTCTGATGGGTGCGGTTTTTTGGCGGCCGGACGCTGCTGATGACCAGCGTGGCGGCCTTCGCGCAACAGCCGCCCAGATTGGGAGACAAGGGTGGCCCAGGTTATGCCATTGCTCGGACATCGCAACTGGATCATGATCGTGGACTCGGCATACCCTCTGCAAAGCTCCGCGGGTGTGGAAACGCTGGAAACGAACGCTGACCAGTTGGAGGTGCTTCGCAAGGTGTTGGGCGCGATCGATAACTCGATCCAGGTGAGACCGATTGTCTTTATGGATACGAGCTTCCGTACGTCACCGAGAAAGACGCTCCCGGGGTGACTGCTTACCGTGCAGGGGTAAAGTCCGTGCTGAATGGACGGGCGATCACGTCACTGCCACACGAGCAGATCATCGCCAAGGTAGATGAAGTGGGGAAGACATTCCACATCCTGGTGCTTAAAACGACCATGACGGTTCCTTATACTTCCGTCTTCCTGCAGCGAATTGCAATTACTGGAACGACGATGCGGAAGCGCAGCTGCGGAAAGCTATGAGCGCAGGGCCGGTGAAACGATAACGGCATCCCCAGCGGTCCTTTCCAGTGCTGTCAGGGGAAGCAAATCCGGTTATGCTCTGTTCTCGTGACAAAGGTTAACGCGGCGTTTTCGTTTGGATCGGATACGGTCTGGGGAACATGCACAGCCCTCGTTCGCTCGGATGACAAAGCCTGGAGGGCGGCGGCGCTTCCATACGGTTTTGAGCCCAGAAACAGCAAGTGCCTATGACTCGAGGAGGGTTACCTCGCGGACCTGGCTGGGCTCCCCCTTTACCGGCGCAATCAACAGCGTCTTTAGCTCCCACGGCTTGAGATCCACAGTCTGATTAAGACCAAGAGGCTCACTCTTGAGTGTTGCCTGGGTTGCTTTCCCCGATCGCTCCTGTATGCGAATGATGGTCTGCTCCGGCGAGCGCTCGGCTTGCTTTATCGCCAACACCCAGACGTTGCCCGGCATGATCTCAAGAAATGACTGCTCCCATGGTTCAGTTCCATGGTGGGCGGAGTCCATCACATACTCGGCCGGGTCTGCAGTTCCTCGGCGCGCCGATCGAGGGCAAGCTCCGTGTAAGCGCCACGGCCGGCCATCAGCCAGAATCTGCGCTCCTGCCGGCCCTGGTCCTGCCATGCATTGTTGTCGTTGTGGGGAACCTGGCTTGGAGTTATGGCGGGCGAACGGAGCGAGCGGATCAGGACAGTGCGAAAGAGCCCGTTCAGGCAGTCGTAGCTGTAGGTCGAGTTGTTCAGCAACGCCACGGTGTAGTCGGCGCTGCCGATCTTGCCTTGCACGGCCCCCCAATCCTGATAGGGCTCTTCCTCGCCGTTGGTCTGGCGTTCGATTACCTCCCCCGGCACTTTCGGCGTAGATCTTTGGCTGCGCAGGGCAGTCGGAATTTCAAGCTTGAGCATCTGCTCGTGCTCATGCCAGTCGATCACAAAACGAAGCTCGACGAAATCGAGTCCGGCGAATTGCGCGATGTCGAGAACGATCTCGGAGTCCTGCCAGCGCGGCACGGTGACGAGTGACGCGCGTGACCGGCCCGTTCTCAACCACCGTAGATGAAACCAGCGTAGGCCGGCCCATCTCCTGGCGAAATTGTTTGATGCCGTGCGCCCATGTGTCGCTGGTATCGCTGACCACGACCAGCCCAAGGGAGCCGCCAAGAGCTCTGTGCCATCCTGCGGCCTTCAAGGAAGAAATACCGAAGCCGGAGTCTGACACGGTGACGAAATCTCTGATAAGCTTCAGCAGCAGGCGCCTCGCCATGGGCCAGGGTCGAAGACTTTGTAACCGCAGGGCGGCAGCTCCACCCACGCCGACAAACGCGGGAAGAAGTTGGTCATGCTCGCCGAGGGCCTCCACTGCACCGGTATCTTGTCGCCATCCTTCGATGCGAGATGGGTGATGGGGGCCTTGCCGGAAGGATTTTGCCCGGTGTGAAGTACTCGACCAGCGCCTTTCGTCTCCAAGGGAGCGGATTGAAAAGGAAGACCGCGCCTCTCCTCAACCGCGCTCAGATCCACTCGCTTGGCCATGATTTCAAGAGCCTCGACTTTGGAACTCTGCGCCACCTCGCAGGCATAACCGACACTGTCGCGCACATCCTGGTAATCGGAGTAGAGCGATGTTCCCGCCATCATGTCGTGGAATTGGCAAAACAGGACCTTCCACCAGGCCTCGGCATATTGCTCCGTCTGGATAAGGCCTGCCCGCGCTGAGATTGGCCACCAGCGAATGGTTTCGGCCTCGCCGAGCCATCGCTCGGCGCGGCGGTTGAGGAACTTGCCTTCTCCGTTCGCCGAATAGCAGCCACGCGCGTGGTGCTGCAGTTCTCCCCTGATTACGGGCAGGGAAGCGAATGCCGGGGAGTTTTCGACCGCAAGAAAAAAGTCGCGAAGCGTGCTGAAGCGAAGCTCCGGCAGATTCGGGTCTTTCTGCAATTCGACGACCTGCCGAATCTGCTCCTTGGTGACTGCGCCGCCATGATCGCCAACGCCCAGGAAAAAGGCCGCATGATCTATGCCGGGTGCGAACCTTCGGTTGCCGCCGTGGAATGAGCTCTGGTTCACGCATCGTAGCCATGCCAGATTCTCAGGGTAAGAACGCGCGACCCGTCGGCGCCCTCCCACCAGAACAGAAGCGGCAATTGCCACCTCGTGTCTCCTGGGGGCGCATGAAGACGTAATAGCCGTAACCGGCGCGCTTGAGGATCGTCGGCAGGCCCGCAGCGTGGCCGAAGGAATCGGGATTGAAGCCGATCTTGACGTCGACTCCGAGAGCCGCTGGCAGTAAGCTTTGCCGTAAAGCGAGTGGCGAACAAAGCTTTCGGTTGATGGAATATTGCAGTCCGGCTCGACGGGCCAGCCGCCTACGACCTCCCATCGGCCTTCGCGAATTCGCTGCTGAATCTCGGCGAACATCCCGGGATCGGCGCGTTCCACCCAACGGTAGTGAGCCGACGAGGAATGGCTGTAGCAGAAGCCCGGGGTCTCGATCATCCGGTTCAAGGCGCTGCGAAAGGTAGTGAGCACGGTGTCGGATCCATCCCGCCACGGCCATAGCCACGCCGCGTCGATGTGGGAGTGGCCGATGATGTGGATGACTTTCCTGTTCCCAGCAAACGCCGGAGGGGCAGCAATCGCTGCCAGCGATGCGCTCCCCCGAATAAGAAAGTCTCGTCGTGAAAGCTCCCCGCCCCACCTGTTCATATCCGACAGTCCCCCGCGATCCGCTGCACGCCTATCGATCGTATCCGATAGCGCGCATTGTTGGGGGGGCTGTGGCTCTAAGGGCCTCGCCCGGTGCGGTGCAGGTCCTAAAAGAGGAATCGTCCCTGCACCACTAGCACACGGCCAGAGACCGTCGACTCTTGACTTGACCCGTAGGGGCTGGTGGGTGCGTTAATATCCGACGCAATGTTGGCCCAGGGTACTCAGGTTGGACGCATTGGTTTGCGGCGACCCGAAGTTCACATGGTTCAATGCGTTGTAGGCCTGCGCGCCGATCTGGAAAGTCATCGATTCATGCTTGAAGACATCTTTATAGACATTCAGGTCGAGATCCGCATAATGCGGGCCATAGAAAGCATTCCGCGGCACGTTGCCATAGTTTGTTTGCGGGTAAGGCCCCGGTCCGAACGGCACGACCGTCCATCGGCACTTGTGGTGGTCACAGCCTGGCCATTGAAGATACCTGGAGCCTGGAAGCACGGACTGGAATAGGAGTTGCATTTGTGGTTGAAATTGTTATTCAGCACCTGAGCAAGCACCGTGCTGGCTCCCCCTGTCCCATTGGACCCCAGAGCAGCCTCTGCATTGACATTGAGCACGCTGAAGGGTTGCCCGGAACGCCAGTATGCCTTGCTGCCCACAGTCCATCCCGCAGCCGCTAGCAGCAACGAATTTATTGCTGAAGTGGTATGGTTCCACATAGACGAGGTCGAGCAAGAAGTTGTTACGGATGTCGTAGTCGGAGTTTGAATACATCAGTCTGGACGGGAGATCCGGCGTGATCTGAAAACCAATGGATGTGTTGCCGTTGTAAGGGAGCTGTGAGTTGCCTCCATTGGAGATGTCATCCAGTGAATGAGCGTAGGTGTACGAAACGTTGGCCGTCAGACCTCGCCGGTCGAAATGTTTGTATTGCACGGAAACCCCGCTGTAGTTAGAGATTGCATTGTTGGTGAAGCTTTGAACCTGCGCGAAGCGCGGATCCGGCGAATTGATTGGAACATCGTCAAAGGTTCCGTTTCCATAACTGCCGTAGAGCGAGGTGCCGACATTCTGATTCAGGTGGTTGTTGGCGATGAACAGGTTATAACCATGATTGCCGGCATACGAAAGAATCAAAGCGTCGGTTGGGGTGATCTGCCGCTGAAGTTGCAAGCTGAATTCCGTATATCGCGCGCTGTGGAAGGTATGCGGAGTGGTCACATAATTTGGCGGCGAGAACGCTATCCCCTGCGCCGCCAGGGCGTCAGAGATCTGGTTGTAGGTAGCTCCCTGCGAAAATCCGTTCAGCACGGCGTTGGCCGAACCGGCTGCGACGGCTTGTGCACTGCCTGCCCCCTGTGCAACTGTTCCCGAGTTCACGACCGCAAAATACCGGTTGGGGAAGGAAAGGAAGGTTTGCTCGAGGACAAGGCCCGGAAAACTGTCGGAAAACAATCCTACGCCGCCTCGCACGACGGTTTTTCCGTTTCCACGAATGTCCAAATTGAACCCCACGCGCGGTTGCAGGATTGCCCATTCTATCGCCGGGGAAAAGCTGTCGTGCCCGGCGGAAAGGGTTGCGTTGTAGGGAGTGTCCAGAGTTGCGGAAGAGTTAGGAAACCCTCCAAGATATTGCGAATAGCAACCATCGTGGCAAATGGGATTGCCGTTGCGATCGATACGGATGCCGTAGTCGATGGCGAGGTTTGGGAGTGCCCGCCACTCGTCCTGGGCATAAATTCCAAGGTTATAGACGGCGTTGTGAATGTTGGCAAACCGCGGAAAGCCCTGGGTAAAGGTGGAACCGGTGTTTCCGGGCAGGGACCCCCCAGCTTCATCCGCGATACTACCGAAGCTATAGTAACCGCCATAAGCGGCTGTCTGCAGGCTGATGTCGGTAAAGTTATACCTCTTGAAGTCGAATCCGACTCTAATATTATGGTTCCCTTTTATCCATGAAAGACCGTCGACGATTTGGTATTGCGAAGTGTTGGTTCCTCCCGGGAAATCATCCCAGACCGCTCCCAGCGTGGTGGCGTCCGCGAAAAAGGAGAACTGTCCGACACCCGCCAGTGAATTGGTTCCACCGTCATTGCTTTCGTTGAATTCTGTGGGCGAAGCTGCAAGTGCGGCCGGTAGATTTGCCGGTCCGAAAACCCCGGCAGTGTAAAGCGAGGACGCGATAAATTGATTGGTCAGGTTTGGACTGAAGCTGTAGGTGTCGTTGAGTTGTCCGGTGTAATTTGGCTGAATGCTGACCATGTCCCAGGCCGGATTGATCAGGCTTACGAAAGAGGGCTGTTCGCCCTGGTCGTCGGTTACGCGAAAGAAGATTCTATGCCTGTCACTGATATTCCAATCAAGCCGTCCTGCCGCCAGCCACTCCCGGTTGAGTGCTCCGACATTCACGAAAGCTGAATCGATGCAGCTTTCAGCGGCGCTCGTGCCCAATGTTCCACCGGTCGCATAGTCCGGTGTCCCAGCCAGGCTTCCGCAGCCGTAGTTACCCGAGGCATCCTGCTGCGACCCGGGGCCGGTTACCACCGGAACCGCCGTCGCGTAAGCCGGCGATGAGTTCGTTCCCGCGAACATCCCACCGTACAAAGCTTTGCTGGCGGCGGAGAGGTTGGGATTGGCTAAAATACTGGCTTGCATCGCCTTGGAAGGCAGATTGACAAAACCGGTGCTGGGTTGAACGTATCGAATCCCTTCCGTGTCTGCGAAAAAGAAGAGTTTGTCGCGCTTGATGGGTCCGCCGATCTGCGCGGCGTATTGATTGGACACAGCCTTGGAACGGGGAATGCCTGACTGATTATTGAAGAAGTCATTGGCGTTCAGGCCATCGCTGTTATAGTTCCACTGCGCCAGGCCATGAATCCGGTTGGCTCCGGATTTGGTGGCGTAGGTTTCGATGATGCCGGCCTGGCGTCCGTACTGCGTGCTGTAGCCATTTTGCACCACGGCTGCCTGGGCAATCTCCTGCTGGCCAAGCGTCAGATTGGAAGAACCGGAGTTGGCGATGTTGTAAAGCGAAACGGAATAGTCGGCGCCGTTGATGACGACCAGGTTCGAAAGACCGGGAAGTCCGTCGGAAACGATAGAGCCGAAGCCCTGGGTACCGGCACCCATGACCACTCCAGGCACGGTATACGCAATGGTGGTAATGTCGCCGCCCGGCGCCGGCAGGTTCTGGAATTGTTCGGTGGTAAACGTGGTTGTCGTGTTAGAGGTCTGGGTATCGATCAATTGCGCATTGTTCGCGTTGACCTCGATCTCCTGGCGCTGGTTGCGTTCGGAGTTAATGTCAGATTGACGGCTGATTGCTGGCCGGTCAAAACCTGCACCGTGGTGGTGACGGAACTGCAGGCCCGGAGCTGTAGCCGATACCTGGAATATTGTCCGGCTTTAGGAAGGGAGCAGTAAAGCGGCCTTCTGCATTGGTGATTAGATTCAGCGCAGTCTCCGGTGGCCATATCTGTAATGTGACTGATGGCATCGGGAACGATTGCTCCGCTCGAGTCCGCCACGGTGCCGTTGATGCTGCCCGTGGTCGCGTTCTGGGCGCTGGCCGATGGCTGCAGAACTTGAATTGTCGCTGCAAGACCGGAAATCGTTGCGAAGATCACTACTCTTCTGGTCGCATCCCTTAAGAAATCGCATGGCTCCTCCTTGAGGTGTTGTTCTTAGCTGATCTCGTTCTTGAGTTTTGGCTTGATCCCGATCATGAGCGCCAGGCTGTTGAGCCCAGTGACCTGGAAGCGGCTTGTCAACTTCGATCATGTTCACCGGGAAAATGCCAGACAGCAATAACCACTCGACCCGATTGCGTAGTGACCACTCGACCCACACGTTAAAGTGACCGTCGCGGATACAACGCTCCCCAAGCTCCGAGCCCAACTCTTGCTCCCGCAGTTCGCAAGTGGAACGCCAAAGTTTGGGGCGGTTTTGATGTGGTTAACAGAGTTGCGATGGAATTGAACGAATTGAAAGTTGCTTAACCGGCGGAGAGCATGCGGAGACTCAGTGGAGATGATTTGGAGAGCGGCTGATTATCTACCTCTCCCGCTGAGCCGGTGAAATCCCCGCGATTGGGAGACAAAATCTCTCAGATTTCGGACGACTCTTGAGGGAGGTCTACAGATTTCCGTAACGGCGGCCCTGACATGCGGTGGCCGCGGGAGTGAGGAGCTTGACCGGACGATCCAACTGCTATCGCCGGCACGACCATACCGTCCGACCGTTGGTATGGAAGCTGGCAGCATCCGCCTCCGACTCAAAAGCTGAATTTCGCCCAGAAGCGAACGTTCCTGGCGGTGTTGATGCGCGTATTCCCGGGATTCAGGTAAGTATTTCCGCTCCCGATGTGGAGAATGTTGGTGTCCAGAGGACCAACATCATTGTGGTTTCCTACGTCCTCAGCTTCGGCGCGAATCTCGAACCTGGCGCTTTCCAAATGGGTCCAGGGTGCCGGAATATCCTTTTCCGCGGCAATATTCCAGACTGTCGATCCAGGGTTGGTGTAGCTGTTGCGCCCGATCTCCAGCGGAGTGATCTCGGCCCCCCCGTAAGGGACTAACCAATGCACCTGCTGAGGGGTAACGGGAACCAGCGTCCCGGCGGGGGAGTTAACCGAAGCCAAGTCATAATATGCACCCTGGGTTGCGCCTAACATATACACCATCAACCCCAGCAGTGTTCAGCGGAGCGCGTGGATTGCCTACCAAAGGTCGATCGTTTACGCGCGTCTCCGTCGCCGTTGGTGTCGAGACCGTCGATATTGAATGTGCACGGCGGCCCCGACTGCAGCTGGGTCACGCCGGAAATGGTGAAATTCCGCGTCACGCCGCCAAGCAGAAGGTCGGCTGCATGACTCTGGGCGTGAAAGCCGGCCGGCGACCAGACATACGAAACGGTGAAGTATTGACGATAGTCGAAGGCCGCGGGCCCCCAGTCCTGTGCACGGCCGCCCGGAGCAAAATTGGCCGGGTAAGACGTCGGCCCGCTGAAGAGAGCAAACACTTCCGATCCGTCGTCGAAATTCTTTCCGTAGGTGTACGCCGCACGAAAGAACAAGCCCTTTGCAAACTGCCGGGTTACGTCCACCTGGATGCTGTCATACTGCGAAGCAGCCGAGTTAGCGCGAGCGTTGATCGCACCACGATCGGGGTTCAAACGATTTCCCGTGTTGGCGTCAAAGTAGTTGTACTGCTGGTTTCCATACAGCGCTCGTCCGCGGCTGCCAACATAATTCACTGCCAGTTTGAGTTGCGCAGGGAGGGCACGTTCGATCCCGAGATTCCACTGGTACGTCCGGGGATTAACAAGATCCTTGTCTACGCTGAGAACGCTCATCCAGCGGGCGTCAATTGCGGCTGGATCGTGGCCAGTAGCCCGGTCGCATTTCCCAGCCCCGCCCCCTCGGTCGAGATAAGCGTACCCGTGGGCGCGTTCGGAGAATACTGGGCGCTGTTGGTCGCGATGTTGCTGAAGCTGGTGTCATAGAAAATACCGAATCCGCCGTGAACGACGGTTTTTCCGGCACCGAGCAAGCCGCGGGCCGTTGGGCGCATACGCGAAGCCGACCCGCGGTCCGAAGTTCCTGTTGTCAGTATGGATTCGGAATACCGAGTCAATCGGAGCAGTTAGATCCTCAACATCAATCGCGGGAAACGGGAGAGCATTTCCCGGATCGGTCAGATAGTCCCACCGCAATCCCAGGTTCAGGGTGAACTCAGGGCTGATCTTGATATCGTCCTGAACAAAGAAAGCGGTCCTCCAAATATGAGGATCGAAGCGGGTCGGACCGAAGGTTTTGGTCGCATATCCAGCGGCGCCCAGGTTGTTGTTGAGGAAATTTCCCAGGCCGGAAGGACCGCCGCCGGCAGTGAAGTTGAGCTCACCAATCGCCTCTTGCGCAACGATGTCGGTTTCCAGAATGCGACCCACGTCAGCCCCAATGCGGAACGACTGGCGTCCAACTACCCAGCCCACCGTGTCCTGAAACTGGTAGCCATCTTCCCCGGTGCCTTGCGGAATGTTCTGCGATAAGCCCAATTCAGGAATTCCGTCGTCTGAAAAGTTCACGTTGTAGATCTTCGACGCCGGATTGGCCAGGGCGGACGGCACAGCCTGGAAGAGGAACTTGATACGCGTTTCAGACGCCCGCAACTCATTCAACAATTTTGGCGAAAAGACGTGGGTCCAGTTTCCTGAGGCAAGCTCCGAAGGGCCGCCGACCTCCCCATCAAATCCGGGAAGACCCGAAGTGTTGAGGCCCAGATCGGGGACGAAGTTGTTGCGGTCGTGCAGGTAACGAAAAGTGAACGTATCTTTCTCGTGCGGAATGTAATCAATCCGGTAGAGCCATTGGGTGTCGGGCGATTGCTGCGGTACCGGGGGCCGCTGATAAAAACCCGTTGTGATGACACATCCGCTGGCCGGGCAAGCGGCTCCGTTCCCGATGCCGGCTGGCCCACATTGATCTCTTCGACCACACCCAGGGAAGCTTTGTACTGATATCGAGTCAGGTAAGAGCCGTTACTCAACAGGGTTTGCAGCAGCGCTACCTGGGGTCCGCCGATCGAAGTAAGCGTTGCGTAGCCGTTGGCATCGGGCAGCTCTATCTGACCGGATGTTGCGTTGCCATAGTATCGGGTGAATTGCGTGCCCCCGAAGGCGAAGAGCTTATTCTTCAAGATCGGACCACCCGCGGTAAACCCATATTGGTGCTGGTCGTAGCGTGCTTTATTCGCCCTGCTGGTTGAGCCCACCCGGGTCACGCCGTCGACGGCGTTCAAGCCAGACCCCGAATAAAGCTCGAAAGCTGTTCCGTGGAACTGATTTGTTCCCGCCTTGGAGATCAGGTTCACGACTGCCCCGCCGGCTCGTCCGTATTCCGCGGAAGCGGAGTTGGTGAGCGCAGTCACCTCCTGAAACATATCGGGAATTTGCGGTTGGAAAGCCTGCCCTCCCAACCCGACATCGTTGATATCCTGACCGTCGAGCATGAAGTTGTTGGCTCGCGGGCGGGCTCCATTAAACTCCACATGCTCGTACTGGCCGTAGTTGCCCCTGCATTTGTAGCCGCATCGTTGATGTACTGGGCTCCGGGCAGGGTGGCTGTCAACTCGACAGGGTTCAGTGAAAAGATTGGCAGTTGGGCCAGCTCTGTCTCGCCGAGCGAGGCCGACAGATGACCGTTGTCGGTATTCACGCCATTTGAATTGGCGACCACGTTGACCGTTTGGCTCACCGGGCCGACTGCCATCACAGGATTGTAGGTCGTAACAATCGAGGCAGGAACACTCAAGCCTTTGATATCGAATGACTTAAACCCTGGCGCATCCACATGAATGCTGTACCTTCCCGGGTTGATCGCCTGCAATGCGGAAGGAACCCGCCGAGTCGGTGGTGGTCACGCGAGTCTCCTGCGTCTCCTGGCTCACGACCGTCACCGATGCATTCGCGACGACCGCTCCGCGCGAATCACGGACTTCGCCCGCCAACGTACCTTTACTCGTCTGCGCCAAAGGACTGGCCACAACAACTCAAAAGTATGACCGCGAGAACCCACTTGATAGGATTCGGCATCCTTCAGTTCCTCCGGTGTGAGGTTCCGCGACCTGTTTTGATCAGCAGGTTGGAGAAGCCAAACAAAACTCACTGCGGGATTTGGAGACTTGCCAGCACGCGAGCTGCCAGACCGGACGATTGGTAACCACGATGATAGCAGTCGGCATCGATCAAGGCGGCAGGGGCTTTCCTGCCGATTCGGTCGGCGTGACTGCGAGTTTGGAACCGCCATCCCCGCCTGATCAACGAGTTGCCCAGGCACCGCTTGGCGACCTAACCAATCATTCTGTTCGACTCCACGGCTGAGACAGCGAAACTTCGTGAAGGAAGGTCTACTTTGCGCCTAATTGGGCTTACCGTTGTTCAGCAGAAAAGGGACCGCCGAGGCGATCCCTTTTCTGGTGGTTGCCTTGGTCGCGCTTTTAGAACTCGATGCGCAGCGAGAGCTGTAGCACGCGGGCTCCGCTGTTCAAGTTTCCATTAGGGTTCGACGGTGTAGCTGATGTTGCCGAATTGGCTGCTGGTGTATGTCCTGTTGATCCAGGCCGTTGAAGACATTCTCACCGGTAAGGTGAAGTTCGGATGGTTGAGTGCGTTGAATGCGTCTGCGCGGAACTTTGCTTTGACCCGCTCCCAGTAGAGGGGGAAGGTCTTCGCCAGGCCCAGATCGGCGTTGAAGTACTTAGGTCCACGCAAGCCGTTACGAGTTCCGATCTGGAATCCTATCGGACCCGCATAGCTGCTGGCTGGCTCCCAGGCCCGATTCGCTCTGGAAGATGTTGACGCCCCCGCCTCGCAGCTTTTGGCAGTTTGTTGCCGTGGCCGCGCTTGGGGCCGATCAGGATGGCAGGAGCATCGTTAGAGTAGCTGGCGACGAAGGCATTGGAGTTGGTTCCCCAGGCATATCCGGTATGCCAGGCGGTGACGCCGCTGACGCTCCAGCCGCCGATCACTTCATTCATCCAGGTCGGAACCGAGGACTCAGGAACATTTTGCCTCTGCCGAAGGGCAGCTGGTAGACAGCGTCCGCGGTGATGATGTGCTCAGATCGAAGTCGGAGTTAGCGCGGCACTCGCGGGGGCGGATGGCGTCGCAGACCAGGCCGACGCCGCCGATGCCCGGTATCGCCCGAGGAGTTGGCGAAGAACGAGATGTTATCGATGGAGTGGGACCAGGTGTAGTTCAAGTCGAAGTTCAGACCGTGGGAGATGTTCTTCTGCAGGGTCAGCAGCAAGCCGTTGTAGCTGGAAAATCCTTTGTTGCTGTAGAACGTGTTCTCCGAGAACTGGGCAGCCGATCCTACGTTGAGCGGAGCACCGGTGTCGGAGATGAACTGGACCGTGTCACCGAAATCGCCCGCTCCACGAACGAGCCGAAGTTAGCGACCAGGAACGACGGTGTAGCTCTGGCCGTTTTGGCGGACCGATGACATTTTCAAACCATGGCTGGGGAATGACGGTTGCGGAATTGGCTCCGTTCCTGAGCTGCATGGGTGACTGTTGCCATGGCCTGGGAGAGAGTCTGGCCGGACACGGGATCGGCGAACTCGAGAACCTGGTTGGCGTCGGTCTGGGCCAGAAGACGGCGTCCGAAGCGGCCGGCCCAGCTAAGCTTCAAAACCATGTCGGCGGCGAAGGCTGTTGCCATGCCGGCATTGAAAGCGATGGAGTACGGGGTCTTCAAGCGAGGGTCGATGGTGGCATTGAAGGCCAAGCCAATCTGCAGACCGTAGGGTACACCGTCGGCTACGAAAGGCTGGTAAGGAGGCTTGGGCGTAGCGGGCGGCGTGATGGGAACGTTGGAGATGCCGTTCTTGGCGTCGAGCCGCGGGCCAGCCCTTGATCGAATTGTATGGGTCACCCGAGATTCCCAGGGAGGTGGGCATGGTCTGCTGGAAGAGATACGAATCCGCATCCTGAAGTGGACTGAACCGCACTGATGATGCTGCGGTCGTAGACGATGCCCGCGCTGCCGTTGAAGACGGTCTTCTTGTCGAAGCTGGGGTTGCAAGCAAAGCCAAAACGCGGAGCGAAGCGATGGTGCTCGGGCTGATACAGCGGCGGCCCGTTATTGGCCTTTCCGCCCAGGAAGTAGCTGATCAGCGGAACGGCGTGGGACCCGTCTGGGAAGCATTGCTCTGCTTGATGCGAGCGTCGAAATACTGGTCGAAGTAGGTGTTGATGGTGCTCTCAAGGCCACGCGTCTCATAGGGCACGGAAAAGTTCTGATAGTTGACGCCATAGGAGAGGGTCAGGCTGGGAATCACCTTCCACGTATCCGCAGCATAGACCTGGGTCTGGTAGTACCGGTAGTAGCGTTGATCGCCGGTAACTGAGGCAGTACCGGCCTGGCGGTGTAGTTGTAGTCGGTTGCACCTTGGCGATGCGGCCCAGCATAGAAGGGAACGTCTGGTCCTAATCGTATGCGGTTGTTGCGATGTCCGATATCGGCGGGGCGCAGGCTGGGATTTCCAGTTCCGCAAGCGCCGGGGCTGGGGCCGCACAGGCCAAGCGTGTAGCCGCCCAGCCCGATCTCCGTCGGGTTGTAATCGGCAACAGTCGTATTGTGGGCCAGAATGTCCTTAAAGGTGCCGCCGAACTGCCAGGTGTGGCTTCCCTTGGTCCAGGAGAAGTCGTCTCCCACCACGGGAATGGGGATGCGGCGGGCCTGCGAGCTGGGATTCAGATAGAGAGAAGAGGCAAGAGCGCGGTCCCAGTGCCGTCCCCAAAGGTGAAGAAGGTCGATCCATCCGGATTGTAGTTATTGGGGAAGTGAGTATTTCTGGACGGTCTCGCCGGCGAAGATCCGGTTGGTCTTGTTGGCGCCGATCACCCAGTTGTGGCCGAGAACGAAGGCGTACGAGCGATCGATGAAGGGGCTGGTCGGCGGGTCGCCGGCAAACTGGTTCGGGTTCTCGACGGCATTTTCGCGAGCGATGGTAAACCGACCGAAGATTTTCATGTGCTGGTTCAGGTTGTAATCGATCCTGGCGACGTAGTTGGTTTCGAAGTCGTCGTCCGGGGCGTTGAAGCTGTAGCCGCCGGAGTTGACGCCATCCCCGGTGACGGTGTTGTTGGAATGGGGAAAGCGGGAGCGTGAAGCCGGTCAGCCAGGTTGCGCTATTGCCAATGCCGGCTGGGTCAATTGCTTGTATCTGAGCAGGGGTGAGATAGGAGGTGCCGCCGGCGTTGTTGAGTAGCCGATGATGCCGTTGCGCAAGCTGTCGAGGGGTACGGTCCTCTGAACCAGTGGCGCAGCTGATGATGCGATAATCATTGAAGTCGAAGAAGAAAAAGAGCTTGTTCGCGCAGGATCGGTCCGCCGATGGCGCCGCCAAACTGATTCTGGATCAGATGATTGCGGGGAACGATGGGAGTCGCATTGTTGCTGAACCAGCTATTGGCCACCAGGGACGGATCGCGATGATACTCATTGATGTTTCCGTGAAACTTGTTGGTGCCGCTCTTGGTCACAAGCTGGAACTGGCCGCCGCTGGATGGGCCGGTGGAGGACTGGTTGCCACGGCGACTTTGCCGTGGAACTCCTCCACGGAATCGACTGGCGCGTGGCCAACGATGGTCAAATCCGTCGCTGATTCCGGTGCCAGAGTTGCTCCTGCGCCGCGCCGCCGGTCGCGAAGTCGTTCACGTCCAGGCCATCGAGGTGACGTTATTCTGGTCGACGCGGGCACCGGTTACGGCGCCGGTGTCGGTCACGCCAGGCTGCATCGTGAAGAGCGCGATAGGGTCATTTCTCTGCTGCACGGGAAGGTTGTTGAGCTGTTGCACGTCGAACGTATTGCCGATGGTCGCAGCGGTGGTATTGATGGTGACCTCAGAGTTTGAGGCAGTCACCTCAACCGCCTGGGCTTGCGCGCCCACCTTCAAAGTTGCATTCTGCGTGCGGATTGTGGCAACGGTCAGGTAGATGCTCTGGATATCGACGGGAGAGAACCCGGGGGCGGTAAAGGTCGCCTCATATCCCTGACCGGGAGGAACCTCGGAGAAACGGTACTCACCGATGGAGTTCGTCGTTGCGGTGAATTGCGATCCGGTGGCACCGTTCTTGAGGGTGACTGTGGCACCCGTGATAGCGGCGCCGGAAGAGTCCGTTACCTCGCCAGTCATACCGGAGACGTCTTGCCCGTAGCAGACGGACAGCGATGTCAAAACGAGCATCGCGAAAATGCAGCCGAGGAGCCTGGCTAGCCTCTTCATTGGTTCCATGCATCCTAGAGACCTGGAATTGAGCGCGAAATGCGAATTGCCGACCGGCATTTTCCTGTGCCAGCGACGGGAGGATGCGTTGCTCGTGAGGTCCTGCGAAAATGTCTTCAAACCTAAATCCTCCAGCAATTGATGTAGTTGTTGGAATGCAATCAATGGCGGGCCCGGTAGATCTGCCGCAGCTGATAGTCAATCGAATCTATCTGTCCTGATGCGCGGCGTGCTGCAACGCGATAAATGGCGACCGAGTGAGCAACTATCAGGCCCCATAGCATTTATTGGGCCACTCTGCAGTGCTTCCTTGCTAATGCGGACTTATGCACGCAGGCCGCCAAAGTTGTATTGACGATTTTGATCCCGTTAACCGTGATTTGATTCGTTCACAACTGTATGGAATAAAAGGCTGGAGACCGAAAAAAGAGCCGAAGGACAGCTCCCTGCCCTTGCCGGCCTATTAAGGGAATATCAAAATTTATGGAATTTGGGACGAAACTTTGCTGTCCTCCGCATTTTCATAACAGCCGCCGAGTGGGACAGGAGACTCAGGCTATAGGTGCGGGATAGGCGGAGATGAGGCGGATCTCTCCGAGAGAAGTGAATATTCCTGGTCTCCGGAAGCTCTTTTGGGTTGAGACCTGGCGAGCGTCCCCGCCGGGGCGGGACTGCCACGGCTGTATCCGAGACCCGATGCGCATACACATATACTAGGAGGCGCAGAGCGGAGAGGTTGGGTCCGCAACAACCCCACTCAAGCCAAAACAAGGCTTGAATGGGCCACGCATTTCCTGCCTATTTGTCTTCTTCCGGGCCGGGGTGCTTGCCCACGAAGGGAGAGCAGCAGGGTTCCCTGGTGGGAGTGAATTCCATGAACTCCACCCGGGTATGATCCGGATCGAAGAGATTTAACTGCACCTTGCCGTCGCGGCCGATCTGGGTCTTGGTGCAGTTGGCTCCCTCACACTTGTTTTTCTCCAGGGCGGCAACGGCATCGGTCATGTGCGCCACACCGAGCGAGAAGTGGTCCATAACGCCCGTCTGTTGCAGGGTCGGGGTCGGAGACACGTTCAGCATGTATTCCAGCCAGTCGGTGCCATCCGGCACCTGGATGCTTTGGTAATCGGTGCTGGTGTCGGTCTTGCCCCCATGCCAGTATGGGCGGAAGCCCAGCAGGTCTCGCCAGAAGGCATCCTCTTTGGCAGCATCCCGGACGATGAAACCGACGTGGATGATGCGCCGGCTGGTCGCGTCCGGAGAGGGCGGTGCGTGCGCGACCAGCTTATTTGAGCCGCGCTGGACGAAAATGACCAGGTTGCCCTCAGGATCGCGCACCCCGAACTCACCTGCCTTCAGGGGTAACTCCGCCTTGACGCCGTGTGCCGCCAGGTAACGCTCGAGCCCCGCCGCATTGCGGGTGGTGAACGCAACTGCAGCCATGCGAACGTCAGCCTTGGGGGGCGGCGAGGTCAAGATCTCGATCCATTGCGAACGGTTGACCGGATAGATCCATATGCCGTTCGCCTCCAGGCGCTTGAAGCCCAAGGTGTCGCCATAGAATTTTTGGGCGCCCGGCGGATCCGTCGTATAGAAGCGCGCAAAGGCGATTCCGGTGATCGCGGGCCGCTGGGCCGTCTGGGCCCACAACGGGGTAAGAGCCGTTATGGCCAACGCCAGCAACAGTGCTTGTTTCGGGGCTCGTCTCATAAACCGATAACATTAGTGGATTTGGCAGCTCCGGTCAAAACGGTTTGCCTGGCAAAATGGGTAAATAATTGCGTCCGTGTGCAATCCCCAATAAACTTCTCTCCGGGCAAGAATCCGGCCGCCGACGAGACTACTGCTCACGAACCACAAGCCTTTCCTAAGATTGTAAGGAGATTACGTGCGCCTTTTTCGGATGTTCCTTCTGGTTTGCGGTACCCTCGTCCCCTGGTTCTGAACATGGCCGCTGAAGCGCAGCAGCAACCGAGCGACCTGGTGGCGCCACCGCCTCACGCCAAGGAAATTTACCTCAAACACGTTCTGGTGATTGGTCAGACCAAGGGCTTCGAACACAACTCGGTCTCACCCGCAATGGCCGCCATTTACAACATGGGCAAAGAGAGCGGGCTTTGGGACACGATGTTGCGCACCGACACGGAGCTGCTCACCAAGAAAGAGCTCAAGAATAATGCAAAAAACCTCAACTACTTTGACGTTGTCATTTTCGCCAGCACGACGGGCGAACTGGACATGGACGCAGGCCAGAAACAGGATTTAATGTCGTTCATCAAGGAAGACGGAAAAGGCTTTGTGGGCATCCACGCTGCGCTGGATACCAACTACACCTGGCCTGAGTACGGCGAGATGATTGGAGGATGGTTCGACCAGCACCCATGGATGACCTTCAATGCGCCGATTATCAATGAAGCGCCCGATTTTCCGGCGGTCCGCCACTTTCCCAAGGCATTCGTAAAATATGACGAGATCTATCAACCTAAGGCTTGGTCCCGGAGCAATGTGAACGTCCTGCTTAGCCTGGATGCAAGCAAGCTGAACTATGCGGACAATCCGCGTATTCATCGCACGGACCACGATTTTGCGGTTGCGTGGAGCAAGCTCTATGGTAAAGGCAGGGTTTTCTATTCGACCCTGGGCCACACGGAAGAGGCATGGGACGATCCGGATATCCGGAAGATGTATTTTGAGGCGATCAAGTGGACGCTGGGCATGACCGAGGGGAGCACGACATCGCATCCAGCGCCGGCGGCTGCGAGCCCCGCACCAGGTAATTGAAATGGAATTGATGAAAGTGGTGTCACAAGGATGAAGAGATTTCGGGATCTGGCATTCCTGGCGGCGATCGCAGCGCTCGCTGCCTACCAGGGCAGGCAGTTACACATCTATGCAGCATCCGGCCAGGCGCCGGCCACACCCACGACGCAAAATGCGGGACCAAGCCACGGTGGCGATGCCTCTCCTACCGCTGCTTCGGCATTAATTACCGCCGGCGGTTCTCTCTTCCAGCAAAACTGCGCCTTCTGCCACGGCCGTGATGCCGGCGGTGGAGAAACCGGTCCGGATCTTACGCGGTCCAAGCTGGTCACCGCGGATGTTGGGGGAGACAAGATCGGCGATGTGGTGCTGCATGGGCGACCCGACAAGGGAATGCCTGCTTTCAGTTTCTCCAGCGACCAGGTCGCCGGCCTCGCCGCCTTCATCCATGCGCAGCAGACTAAAGCCATGGCGCAAAGCGGCAAGAGGAAAGGGGTAGATGTGTCGGACCTGCAAACCGGAAACGTCGAAGCAGGAAAGGCGTATTTCAACGGTGCGGGAGGCTGCGCCACCTGCCATTCGCCGACCGGTGACCTGGCCGGCATCGCCTCGCGCTTTGAGGGCCTGCAACTCGAGGAGCGGATGCTGTACCCCAGAGACGTGAAGAGCAAGGTGACGGTGACACTTCCTTCAGGAGAAAAGGTCGCCGGGACTCTGGCGTATCTGGATGAATTCACGGTGGCGTTGCGGGATGAAGCGGGAACCTATCGGTCGTGGCGGGTGAGCGACGTGAAGTATGCAGTGGATTCGCCGGTGGAAGCCCACGTGGCACTGTTCAGCAAATATACCGACGACGATATCCATAACCTGATGGCTTATCTGCAAACACTGCGTTAGGACGCTGCTTTGGGAAGGTTCCAAATCAATATGAAGCTTTCGAAAGGTGTATTCCTTCTTGCCTTGACCCCGGTGCTGGCGCTTGGGTTTGCACCGTTGCTCGGGGCGCAGAACGTGGATTCGGCCATGCTTCTGCATCCACCCGCCGATAGCTGGCCCGGGTTCCACGGGGACTACTCCGGAAGACGCCACAGCAAGCTCACGCAGATTACCCCACAAAATGTCGCCAATCTTAGCCTGGCGTGGGCGTTTCAGACCGATCAGCCTGCAGCCATCAAGTCCACTCCGATCCTGGTCGATGGCGTGTTGTACTTTACCGTCCCCGACAATATCTGGGCGATCGACGCCCGCTCGGCGCAACAGCTGTGGCACTATCGGTATCCTCCAAATAAAGGGGATCACATCGGCCAGCGCGGCGTTGCCATTTACAAGGATTGGATATTCTTCGTCTCCCCGGACGCGCACCTGGTCTCTCTGAACGCCAAAGACGGGACAGTGCGCTGGATCATCGAGCTTGCCGATGTTGAAAAAGGCTACTGGGCAACCGAAGCACCTTTCGTCGTCGGCAACCATGTCCTCGTTGGGGTGGGCGGCGACCTGGATAATCTGCCGATCTTCCTGAAGTCGATTGATCCGGAGACCGGGCAACTGCAATGGCAGTGGAATGTCACGCCTCCGCCGGCTCCGGGGGTTACCACGGGTGGCACGACATGGATGGCAGGAACCTATGATCCCGATCTCAACCTGATCTACTGGGGAACGGGGAATCCTACTCCGGTGCTCGACGGCAACGCGCGGCCGGGCGACGACCTTTATACCTGCAGCATTGTGGCTTTGAACCCCGATACGGGCAAGCTGGTGTGGGCGTTTCAACCTTCACCGCACGATACCCATGACTGGGACGCGGTTGAGATACCGGTGCTGGTGGACGGGACGTTCCATGGACAGCCGAGGAAAATGCTCATGCAGGCCTCCCGGAACGGCTATTTTTTTGTGCTGGATCGCACCAACGGCAAGAGCCTGCTCACTGTTCCCTTCGGACCAGTGAACTGGACGCTGGGTGTTGACAAGCAAGGCCGGCCGATTCCCAACCCGGCCAAGGAACCGGCGCCGGACGGCCGCCTGATTGCACCGGACGAGGGCGGCCTGACCAACTACCGCTCCCCCAGCTTTGACCCTAAGACGGGCCTGTTCATCGTGGATGCTCACCCGGCCTACAGCATCTACTTCAACAAGCCGGCGGATGGCTCGTATGGTTGGGCAGGCGCGGATTACGGGCTCTGGGGCAAGGGTGTGCTGGAAGCGATTGATTACCAAACGGGCAAGATTCGCTGGACGCACGAACTTGGCCCAAGAGGCGTCGGGGGCCGGAGTGCTGACCACCGATTCCGGACTTACCTTTACCGGCGATGCGCACGGGAACTTCCTGGCACTGGATACAAGCAACGGCAAGACTCTCTGGCATGCCGGTTCCGGATCGCAGATCGTAAGTTCTCCGATTACCTACGAACTCGACGGCCGCCAATACCTGCTGACGAGCAGCGGCAGTGTGCTGTTCGCGTGGGCGCTGCCGGAGCGTCCGGTGGTTACGGCGAAGCATCCGGTCAAAGCGCACTAGCTAATTCGCGTTACCAGGAATGACCCGCGGCCATTCCTGGCTAATGTATTTTCGACAGAGTGATCATGGGCCTGCGGCCCACCCAAGGGATGGAAAACTCCTTCAGTCCAGCAACCGCTCTCCATGGTAGCGCTCCTCTCTCCTTTGTCATCCCGAGCGCAGCCGAGGGATCTGCAGATCTGCGGACCATTCCTGGAAATGTGTTTTCGACAGAGCGTACTCGGACTCCTGCCACGTAGCATCCCCAGGATGGTTCGGTGGTGGATTATGAATAAGCCAGGAGGGACACCTTGAAGCTGATAACCCACGCAAAATTGTTTGTGGCAGCGGGTCTTGTCGTTAGCTGCCTGATCGTCGCCCTGCTGGTGCGGGCGCAAACATTTCCCGACGCATCGGTGTATGCCAATGACCCTGGAGCTATGCTTGCAGGATACCGCCACGTCGAGGTATCTTCGGTCTCCGACGCGATTGAGCAACTCACCGGGCAGCGCCAGTACATGACGCACCATATGCAACCGATCTTCACCACCAAATTTGCGGGCTATGCCGTAACCGTGAAGATGGTAAAGGAAGAGAACCACGATCCGAATGCGCTGACCCCCATGCTTGCCGCGATCGACCAGGGCGCGAAGGATTCGGTTTACGTGATGTCCCTGGAGGATGGGGGAGATATCGCCGGAATGGGCGGCTTAATGGGAACAGCCATGTCTGCGCGCGAGTTCGCGGGTGCGGTGATCGACGGGGGCGTGCGGGATGTTGCCTATCTGCGCAAGATCGGATTTCCTGTCTACGCAAGCGGCATCGTGCCTTCCACCTCCGCGGGACACTATCGCGTTGCCGGCACAGGCATACCAATCGTGTGCGACGGCGTAAAAGTGAATGCCGGCGACATCGTCGCGGCGGATAGCGATGGGGTGGTGGCCGTGCCCCGGGAAATTGCTCCTAAGGTTTTGGTATTGGCACAGCAGCTGGACTTTAAAGAACACAGCATGTACGCGTACATCGAAAACACGAAATCCATCCGGGAAGCAGTAAAGAGGTTTGGCCGGCTGTAAGCACGGCCTGGGGATCCAGGGAGGAAAGCCATGAGAATTTCCCGTTTCTTGAAAACTCTGCTGCCTGCGATGGCGGCGCTCGGCGCATTTTGTGTAGGCAGCTCAATGGCGCCGGACCAATCTGCTGCGCAGACCAAGAGCCAGGTATGCCCGAACAGTGATAGTGGCTTGAAGTTACCCGCGGGATTTTGCGCGACCATATTCGCCGACAATATTGGCCACGCGCGACACCTGGTGGTGGCGCCGAGCGGCGTAGTTTATGTCAACACGTGGTCTGGCGACTATTACCCTCCCAACGACAAGCCGCCCGCCGGCGGGTTTCTGGTAGCCCTGCAGGATAAGACGGGGACCGGAACGGCCGACGTGAAGGAGCGCTTTGGCGAAACCGTGCAGACTGGGGGAGCCGGCGGCACAGGCATTGCCCTCTACAAGGGCTCGGTTTACGCGGAGATCAACGATCGAATCGTGCGCTATTCGCTGCCTGCGGGGTCCATCGTGCCCCAGGGCCCTTCCACCACCATCGTCTCCGGTTTGCCGCTTGGCGGCGATCACCCCATGCATCCGTTCCTCATCACCGCCGACGGGGCAATGTACGTGGATGTGGGCACGGCGACCAACTCCTGCCAGTTGAAAAATCGCACGCTGCAATCGCCGGGCGCGGTGCCTTGCACGGAGCTTGAGACGCGGGGCGGTACCTGGCGCTATGACGCAAACAAGACAAACCAGCCGTTTACCCCGGGCGATCGCTACGCCACCGGAATACGCAATGGCGAAGGCTTTGCCCTCGATGCTACCGGCAAGCACTTATTTGTGACCCAGCATGGGCGAGACCAGCTGCATGCGAATTGGCCGGATCTGTACAAGCCTGAGCAGGAAGCCACGCAGCCGGCGGAAGAGTTGCTGCTGTTGAAAGCAGGCGGCGACTATGGCTGGCCCGAGTGCTACTACGACGCGGAGCAGAAGAAGCTGGTTCTGGCGCCGGAATACGGCGGAGACGGGGGCAAGACGGTGGGCGTCTGCGCCAACAAGATCCCTCCGGTTGCCGCCTTCCCTGCGCATTGGGGCCCGAATGGCGCGGTGTTCTACGACCAGAAGCAGTTTCCGGCGCATTACCGCAACGGCGTATTCATTGCCTTCCACGGATCCTGGGATCGTGCGCCGTACCCGCAAGGCGGCTACAACGTGGTCTTTCAGCCGCTGGCCGGCGACCGCGCATCGGGACCGTGCGAGATATTCGCCGACGGTTTTGCGGGTCCGGTCATGACCCCGGAGAAAGCTGAGCATCGCCCGAGCGGCCTCGCGGTCGGACCCGATGGATCGCTCTACATCGCCGACGATATAACTGGACGGATCTACAAGGTTGCCTATGTCGGCGGGTCGGCCGGCGGCGGCGCGAAGTTCACTCCATGTCCGGGCCCATCGGCTCCGGCCGGGGCCATCGAGAGAGCCGAAGCAAAACCGCCAGAGGGCACGCATCCGGATGCCGGTCTTCCCGTTCCTGCAGGAGCGACAAAAGAGATGGTTGCACTTGGCGATCGCATCTACCACGGTGAAGTGGGCGGAGCCTCATGCGCGGGTTGCCATGGCTCGAGCGGGAAAGGAAGCCCGCTGGGTCCGGATTTAACCGACAAGAAGTGGTTGTGGAGCGATGGCAGCTATGCCGGAATCGCCAAGACAATCACCGACGGCGTGATGCAGCCAAAAGAATATCGCAGCCCGATGCCACCCATGGGAGGAGCACAACTCACGCCTGACCAGGTGTCAGCGCTTGCAGCATATGTCTGGGGATTGAGCCAACACTAAAGTTGAAGGTGGTATTGATGAAGCCCTGGATTTTATATGCAGTGATGACCCTACTGGCGTGGGGCGTGTGGGGAGTCTTCAGCAAGCTGGCATCCGGCTACGCCCGCCCGAGGCAGACGCTGCTTTTCCAGGCAGTCGGCGTGATGGCCTTTGGCCTGGTGGTGCTGACCATGGAGCGCTTCCACATCGAGTGGTCTCCGCAAGCTTTCGGTTGGTCGGCCGCGGCGGGTTTCGTCAATTTCATCGGCTTTCTCAGCTTCTTCGCAGCGATTGAAAAGGGCAAAGTTTCGACCGTGATTGCGATGTCGTCACTCTACCCGGTGATCACCATCGTGCTGAGTGTCCTGTTTCTCCAGGAGAAGATTTCTTCGCGCGAGGGACTCGGCATTGCCTGCGCTTTGCTGGCTGGTTTTCTGCTGGCAGGCTGATGCGAGACTATTCCAGCTACAGCTTCTGGCTCGAGGACGCAGGTGAGCCGTTGACGCCGCGGCCTTCGCTTGCGCATTCGACGGATGTCGACGTAGCTATTCTTGGCGCCGGTTACTCCGGACTGTGGACGGCTTACTACCTGCTTCAGCATGCGCCACAACTACGGGTTGCGGTGGTGGAGAAGGAGATCGCCGGCTTTGGCGCATCCGGACGCAACGGAGGTTGGTGTTCTCCAAATTTTCCGGTGACGGCTGCGACGCTGGAGAAACGCTTCGGGGCTGAGGCCGCGCGTGAGTTGCTGCTGGCGATGCGCGCCTCAGTGGATGAGGTCGGGCGCGTCTGTGCAGAAGAAAAGATCGATGCGCGGTTCCATAAGGGCGGCGTTCTAACCCTGGCGCGCGGACAACACCAGCTACCGGGCATTCGCGCAAGCTATGCGGCCCATGAGCGGCTCGGGCTTGCGGATCGTTACCAGATACTCAGCGGCGAACAAGTTGCAGAGCGGATACGTGTAACCGATGTGCACGGTGGGCTGTATACCCCTGACGGGGCAAGCCTGCATCCGGCGCGGCTGGTGCGAGGCCTGGCACGGGCGGTCGAGGCGCGCGGCGGTGTGATTTATGAGCGGACGCCGGTGACCGAGTTCAAGCCCGGAAGCCTGATCACTCCTGGTGGCGAGCTGCGCGCGCAACATGCCATCGTGCTCGCGGGAGAGTCCTACCTTACGCGCTTCTCGCGTCTGCACCGGGCACTTCTGCCGGTCTATTCGCTGATCTCGTTGACTGCACCATTGACTCCCGAGTCAGTGGTCGCAGATCGGATGGCAGGGCGGAGAAAGCGTCTCTTCTATGAGAAACACCGTCGTATATCTGACCAAGACTTCGGACGGACGCATCCTTTTCGGCAGCCGCGGCGCGCCTTACGCCTTCGGCTCGAAGATCACGGACGAACAGGATACGCATGAAGCGACGATGAAAATGATCCAGCGTTCGTTTGCGGAGTGGTTTCCGGCGCTGGCAGGCATTCGCTTCACCCATGCGTGGGGTGGAGCGGTGGGAATGCCGCGTGACTGGATGCCCGCCGTCAGCTTTGACGCGCGCTCGCGGATTGGTTCGATTATGGGCTACACGGGGCAGGGTGTTTCTACCAGCAACCTCGCCGGACGATTGCTTGCCGGTTTGATCACACAGCGGCAAACAGGTCTTGAGAGGCTCCCCCTGGCACAGAGACGCTCAGCGAACTGGGAGATGGAACCACTTGCGTTGGCTGGTTGTTCGTTATATGCAGAGCGCTTTTCTACGGATCGATGAAGCAGCAGAGGCCGGCCGGCCACTTCCTGTAGATGCCAAGCTGGCGGAATATCTGGGCAAGCATTAGCCTCAGGCCCTTGTGGCCATGTGAGACGGAAAGACGTCACCGCTCTACGCCCGCGTAATGTTAAGCCATCAGGCGCGAGGAAGCTCTTCCAGCACTCCCGCTGGGAGCGCGAAGAGCCGCTCCAATTCCTGCACATCGGCCAGCTGGCCTGCGGTTAGGATTCTGCCCAAGGCGGATCGTTCAATCGCTTCCCAGTTAGCCAGGAAGACCAGCAATGCATCGAAGTCGGGGTTGGTTTGTTTCACAGCTTCATGATGCATCGCGCCGAAGCCTGCAGAAATACTACAAAGCGGTGTCGAGCCCGCCCATTGGTGGTAAAAGGCGTGAGGCTTTGACCCGGTTTGGGACGTTTTGTAAGCGAACAGCAGTGACGTATCCCCCGTCTAAGGAAAACAAGGACCTCGCTTGCGACGACGTCAACCTTCGCGTAACAGAAAATTGAAATCGCAGCCCTCGTCTGCCTGCAGCACGCAGTCCTCGAATAGTTTGGCGTAGCCGCGTAGTGCGATTTTGCGTTTTGGTAAACCTTTCAAGCCGGCGAGGCGGCTTTGCATTTCCGCGTCAGCGATCAGCAGTTCGATGCGGCGCGCTTCCACGTCGAGCAGAATGCGGTCGCCGGTCTCAATGATCGCGAGCGGGCCACCCACGGCCGATTCGGGCGTGATGTGCAACACGACGGTGCCGAAGGCAGTGCCGCTCATCCTCGCGTCGGAAATCCGCACCATATCTTTCACGCCCTGGCGCGCCAACTTCAGCGGGATCGGGAGATAACCTGCCTCCGGCATGCCCGGAGCGCCCTTAGGGCCTGCATTGCGTAGAACCAAAACGTCCTCGGCATGCACATCCAGATCCGGCAGGTCGATACGCGTGACCATATCTTCGACGGAGTCGAATACTACCGCGCGCCCGGTATGGCGCATCAGGTTCGGCGAAGCTGCAGACTGTTTGATGACAGCGCCTCTCGGCGCCAGATTGCCATACAGCACCGCTATCGCTCCTTCCCTCTTGAGCGGCGCGGCGAAGTTGCGGATCACATCCGGTGCCTGATACCTCTTCCGCGCACGCGATCGCATCGCCTAGGCTGCCCCCGGAGACGCTGGGCGCATCGGAGATCGAGCAGCCCGGCAAGCTCGCGCATGAGCGCGGGCATGCCGCCTGCGTGATGGAAATGCTCCATGTAATGTGTTCCGGAGGGCTTGAGGTTGAGCAGTACCGGAGTCTCCCGACCCAACTGATCGAAGGCTTCCAGGTCAATCTTCACGCCGGCGCGGCCGGCGATGGCGGTCAAGTGAATCAAAGCGTTGGTAGATCCGCCGATGGCCTGCAACACAATCATCGCGTTGCGGACGGAGGCTTGGGTAATCAGTTCGCTGGGTTTGGGAGCGTTGCAGATTGCCATCTCGGCGGCGCGCTTGCCGCTTGCCTCGGCAATGCGGCGACGGTCGGCGTGGGTCGCGGGCGCGGTGGCGCTCATAGGCAGCGCGAGGCCAAGCGCCTCGATGAGGCAGGCCATGGTACTCGCCGTGCCCATCACCATGCAGGTGCCGACAGAAGGGGCGAGACGGCCGCTGATCAACTCCATCTCAGCAACATCGATGGCGCCGGCGCGGTGCTGCCCCCATAGGCGCCGGCAATCCGTGCAAGCACCCAGGACCTCGCCCTGGTGATGGCCCACGACCATGGGGCCAGTGGGCACGACGATGGCCGGCAGATCCGTGCTGGCCGCAGCCATGACCTGAGCTGGCAGCGTTTTATCGCAACCACCGATCAGCACCACCGCGTCCATCGGCTGTGCACGAATCATTTCCTCCGTATCCATGGCCATCAGGTTGCGAAGGAACATCGAGGTGGGGTGGGCGAAACTCTCGCCGATAGAAATGGTGGGGAACACCATCGGCAATCCGCCGGCAAGCATGACGCCACGCTTGACGCTCTCGATCAGGTCCGGCACATTGCCGTGGCATGGATTGTAGTCACTGAAGGTATTGGTTACGCCGACGATGGGGCGGTCGAGCGCATCCTCGGAATAGCCGCTGGCCTTGATGAAGGCTTTGCGCAGGAACAATGAAAAACCGGCGTCACCATAGCTGGTGAGCCCCTTGCGTAGACCCCGTTCCCGGGAATCATTCATCCCGCCATACTATTTCATATGGCTTCTGCTAGTCTCCCTGGACCGCCTCAAACGCAGCCTTGAGCCGTTGGTGAAGCTGCGCTAGATCACGCGTGTGGGCCAGCATAGACTCCACTACAGCTTCAAAGAAAATCCCCTCAGCAAGAGTCGTCCAACCGCCACGGCGAATGATTTTGACCAGCTCTGCGTGGTACTCATCGCCAGGAAGGTTGGCAATTGCAAGTTTTACTTCCCGGAGCTTCCGCTCAAATCGTTGAACCTGTTCCGGGGATGCTTCGGGCTTTGACTTCGCCAGAGTTGCCACGAGTTTTCTCCTATTCATTGGATGCCCAGGTGCGTGTTTGCGACTACAAGATGTAGTGGCGGGAGGGTAATCTTCGTATCAAATTCTTTGCGATTTATTTCTGCCTCGACAAGCAGTGAAATTAAGCACCCGTGATTCGGGGCATGTGGAAATCTCCCGTCGCCTTGATGCCCGGTTTCACGAACCGGTATAAAGCTGGAAACCGCCCCAGTACAGGGGCTTGCGATATACGCCCGGGGAATTGATCAGCGATAACTTTGCGGCTCGCAGAGCGGCGTCAGGACTGCTGCCGGCTTGGAGCTCGGCGTAGAGGCGATCCATCAGCAGCGGGGTGTAAGCATCGTTGATCTCCCACAATGCACCAATCACGTTGTGCGATCCTGCGCGAAGAAATGCCCAGGCAAGACCTACCAGCCCTTCACCCGCATAGGCGCGAAGACCGGATCCATAGCAGGCCGAGATGGTGACCAGCCTGGCGTGCAAGGGATAACGCATAATATCCCGGGCATAGAGCTTGAAGTTGTCTGGATCCTGTGGCGGCGGCGAAAGCACCACTGCCGAATCCAGCGGATCCAATCGGCTTGCCGTGCCGTGAGCCACAAAGTGAATGTAGGAGAATTGATCCGGCTTATTTTCCGCATACGCTGCGGGCACCGCCCCAGACTGCGTGACCACGGTCATGCTGTTCGCGGGAAAATGCTTTTCAATTCCCCGGATCTCGGCGAAGGCGTTCACCAGGCTGTCATACCCGGTTCCGGCCGCGGTGGGATTACCGATAAGCAGGAGTTGCTTTGTGCCCTCTGGGGAAGAATCCGAGTCAAGCCGGGAGATCATCCGAATTGAGTTCGCATTGCTAACCGTGACGTCTTCAATCCAGTAGTGAGGACTGTTGGTTCCCGAGGCAAGAAGGGTCTCGAAGTTCAACTCGTTCAAGACGCCGTCGGGAATGATAAATACTTTGGAACCTCTGGGAATCATTGAGGCGGCCGGCGACACGAGGGTCTCATAGAGACCTTGCGCAGTTTCGTTCGCTTCTCGCAGCGGGTCGCTCGATCGTAGAATGGCTTTTTTATATGCCTGAACGTGGGCTTCGATTTCTGCCCTTGCCGGCAGCGGAAAAAGACGCACGCCATGGGTGGTGATCGCCCACAAATACGATTTTTCTGATCCCAGCGAGTAGAAGAGGATTGTGGCATTGAGCCTGCGAGCCACCGCCTGCACATCGACTGCTGGTTCCGGCCGTGGGGGCGACTCCTCGTTTGCCTGCCCGAGGGCTTCCGCTAGTGTTCTCGCTCGGCCGACATCAAGCAGCTGCAAAGCTTGCTGCTGCTTTTGCGACGCGATCAGGAAGTCCGCGTAATCCCGGTAGAGCGTATCGCCGTTAGCGAAAAAGGGCAGCCTCAGCTCTACATCCTTGACCGCCTCCCGCTGGTCCTCGAAGGTGCGGATGGATTTTCGATACCAGAGATCCGCTTGCCTCGTTTGTTTTTTGCCTGCATAAAGATTTGCCAGGGCATCCTCGATCTCCCATCGCAGTGAAGGGCTCTCTGTTGCTTGCCCGTGTACCTGCACAAGCATCCGTTCTGCGTCCTGCACATTTGTCTGCTGCGCAGCAAGTAGGGCTTGCACGAACAATGCGTCCAACTCTGCTTCTTTGTCTCCAGAAATGCGAGATGCCCGAACCGCTTCCTCGCTATGCGTCCTGGCAGCGTCGAATTGACGCTCTTGATAGAGCAGATAGGCCAGCTCCATGTTGATACCCGCTATCTCATTGAGAGAATGCAGGCTCAGTGCGCCTTTCAGCGCTTCCTGGAAGCACTTTGCAGCTGCTTCCAGATTGCCGAGTTTGTAATAAGCCGATCCGGCACCCCACACCGAGTCGACCTGCGCGCTCGTAAGGCCGATCTGCATCCCTACCTCTTCGGCCTGTTTAAAGCCGGAGAGAGCCTTTTCAAAATCTCCCAGGTCGTAATAGGCCTTACCCATGTTTTCCAGGGAGATTTGTGTGATCAACCGCGCCTGAATCGTTGTGGCTGAATCCGCAGCTTGATTCAGCAGGGCCACCGCTTCGTCGTAATGTTGCTGCGTTGAAGCCAAAAAGCCAAGATTCGTAAGATCGGTGGCCTCCAGGAATGAATCTCGCTGCGCGCGCGCGATCTTCAAACTCTGCCTGGAGAGGTCCTCGGCCTCGGTCAAGTGGCCGCGATCGATCTGCACCAAAGCTTCGGTTTGTAGGACTTCGCCGTTCAACTGCGAGTTGCTCGCGTCGGACAAACGCCGCGCTTGCTGTAACTCCAAATCCGCTTGCTGCGCCTGACCGAGCCCCGCGTGCGCCAAACCGCAGAGATAGTCTCTCTTGATCGCGGCATCGCCCGAAGCGGGATAGGAAACTCCGGGGCTGTTGAGTAGAGCGATCACCTCCGGGCGGTAACCTTGGTACATGAGTATTTCGGCTTCGAGTAAACGAAACCTCATTGCCCAATCCGGATTGCTGACGGAATACTCCCTAAGGGCCTCGTCTGCCTTCTGGCCGGCCACCTTGAGATTGCCATGGAGAAAATCAGTGCGGATATTTTGCCAGGTCGTTGCCGGATCCACGATTTCCGAAGAACGGCATCCGGCCAGGATGGCAGCTGCCAACAGCACCATCAATGTGGCGGTACGGTGCCGCCGTTGGCCTTGGCACTGGCCATGGTCATCGCCCCGTGCGTCGCGCAGCCCAGCTCCGCCCGAATCATGGAGAGCTGTACCGAGGCCGGAAAGGCTACAATCTCCCCGAGTATGATCTTTCCGAAATGTGGAATGTGCACGACGTGGCAGAAAGATTTGCCAGGGATTGCCCGATCCACGCCATCCACCAACGAACATAGAACACATTCGTGCGCCCCTGGTTTGCGCTTGGAAGCCAACCAACCGTATCGCTCAGTTAACGAGCGGAACGCATCCCGGTCGTCATCACCCTCAATGCCCTTGACCAGTTTGGCAGCTTGTTGGCTCGCAGTCTCCTGAAAAAGTGTCCAGTCAATCGGGTTGCCAGAGCCGCCTGCGCCGCGCCCAGGCGCCTGAAAGCCGGAATTCATGGCTGGAGAAGCATTGGAACCGGCTATCCGGAGTCGCTCGAAATGCGAACCAGCGAAGGAGATCTGAGGGGATCCGCCATCTGCCGGATGTTGGACGGAGATCTGAGCCACGATCCGCTCCGCCGTAACGACTTCCAAAATGTTCAATCCCTCAACCACCGAGGTGGCCAGTGTCCACCATGATCCATCCTCGTCGCGCGAGCCCGAGACGCGACTATATGCCGATCGGCAGGAGACGATTTCTTCGAAATTGAACGCATCTGTCCGCGTTGTCACGTGGCCGCCCACTGCCGGCAGCGACCCCGATGCCTGCGAAGGAATATGTTTTTGAAACGGCTTTTCGATGAACCCGCCGAGCGGATGTGCCTCGGCGTGGAAGTAATGGGTTTTCTGGGCATTGGAGCGCATAGTTCTCCTCGTTACGCGAAAAGTTTCAATTATGACTGTTCACAATAAACGGATAGCGAACCAAGTCACCGGGGTTGTTGAGTAGAGCGATCACTTCCCGGCGGCGGCCTCATTGCCCAATCCGGATTGCTGACGGAATACTCCCTAAGAGCCTCGTCTGCCTTCTGGCCAGCCACCTTGAGATTGCCATGGAGGAAATCACGGCGGATATTTTGCCAGGTTGTTGCCGATCAATGTGGCGGAACAGTACCGCCGTTGGCCTTGCCGCTGGCGGCGGTCACTCCTCCCGACACGGAGCACCCGAGCTCGGCGCGGATCCACGCGAACTGAATCGAACTTGGGCAGACCAACAACTCCCCGAGAAATATCCTGCCGAAATCTGGAATCTCCACGGCGTGGCCGAAACTTGTGCCGGGGACGGAACCATCGAGACCATCTATCAGGGAACAGAGAACACATCGGTCTTCCTCTGGCTCTCGGGCCATCCATCCAAATCGATTGAGTACCCACTGGAAGCCGTCCCGGTCGGCTTCAGGATTTTCGATTATCTTGCGAGCTTGCTCGCGGCCTGTTTGCTGAAAAACGGAAAACTTAATACGCGCCTTGGCTGCGCAAAGCAGCGTGGGGTTCAGCTTGGGAAAAGCGTCGCAACCACCCAGCCGGAGCCGGTCGAAATGAGAACCGGCGAGTGAAATCTCAAGATACCTGCCATCCCTGGGATATACAACCGAGAGCTGGGCTACGAGTCTTTCCGCCGTAACGACTTCCAAAATGTTCAACCCTTCGACCACCGAAGTCACAGTGGTCGACCATGGCCCATCTGGGGCGACTTGCGTGCCTGTAACGCGGGTGTATGCGGACACGGCAGGAGAGGATTCCTTCGAAATTGAAGGCTTCAGTCCGTGTTGTGGCGTGGCCACCGACAGGAGGCAGTGATACGGACGCCTGGGAAGGAACTATTTTCTGAAACGGCGTTTCAATGAACCCGCCGAGCGAATTCGCATCTGCATTGAAGTAAAAGACCTTCTTGGCATCTGAGCGCATGGGGCTCCTAGCTATGCAGAAATAGTAGTCACGGCTGTTTTAAAGTGAACTGATAGCGCTGCAGTTCGACCGCAGATCGATCCACATTTCCTTGCACGACCAGCGTGTAATCTCCCGGCGGCCTGTCGGCCGAGGGCACGCGGACGGAAACAGTGTCTTTCGCCAACTGGGGGAAACATCCACTCGCCACGAAAGCGAACCAGAAGGCGAATACAGCAAGCAAGTGTAGCTCGAAAAGCGGTCTTGCGTTGGAATATCCAGGAGCAACAGAAAGGGTCGGCCGGCCCCGACGGTAACTTCGGGAACCTGCCCGCCGCGACTATTGCCGTTCACCAACGAGAGAGAGGGCAAAATCTCCGGGGCTTTTAACTCCGCAATTTCGCTCTCGAAGTGCGGGTAAACAACCACGTTCTGATAGGCGATCACCAGCAGGGACGCGGCAAGTGCTGACCAGGCAATGACAGGCCGCAGCAAGGCCAGGCCCAATTTGCCCTTAGGGGCAACCGCCTGGCTTCGGGACAGGATGCAGACGAAATTCCCTTCTTGGCCGCTTCCATGAAGGCGGCAGTCGCGCCGAGATCGGTGGCGCATTCCTGGCAATCGAAGAAATGCTCCTCGAACTGGTCGCGCACTTCTGGCCCCAGTTCCTGCAGAAGATATTTCTCGACTGCCATGAGTTGTGTGGCCTGTTGATGTTCCATTTTCACGGCCTCATATTGGGATTCGCCGATGCACCTAGTTCGCACCTAAACGGCTAATAT
The DNA here is from genome assembly GCA_963840675.1 of uncultured Acidobacteriaceae bacterium. Classification (GTDB taxonomy): domain Bacteria; phylum Acidobacteriota; class Terriglobia; order Terriglobales; family Acidobacteriaceae; genus PALSA-350. The sequence continues at coordinate 450,493 of CAWJAB010000008.1, read as the reverse complement.
AAAACGACTTGAACGACTGCTTGGCACGGTGTAACAACACTCTTAAATATTCGCGGGTGATGCCGAACTCGGCACAAACCTCATCTTTGTTGCGCTCTTCCAGCAGCACGGACTGAAGCAGGCGCCGGTCACGTTCAGGCAATTGGTTGAGAATCTGGCGAACCACCCGCTCAGTATCCTTGGCTTCAATAAGGCTGAGCGCGCTTGGTTCGCGGCCGGCAACGGTAGCCTCCATTTCGTCGTCGATCGTCGCCTCCATTCTTTTTTGCGAACGATAATGCTCCAGCAAGACATGGTTGCAAACCGAATTGACAAAGGGTCCCAAGTCGATCCGGCTGGCGCAGGCCTCCTTCTCCACGCAACAGCGACAGCACGCGCATGAAGGTTTCCTGCCTGACATCTTCGATTGCTTCCTTGGAATTCAAGCGCGAGCGAAGCTTGAGACGGATCAGTTCGCTGAAGTAGCTCACGAAGTGTCCCTCTATATGCGCATCTCCCGATCGAAGTTTTTCGATGTAAGACGCATCGAACGCAAAGAATTCCAAGCCCTGTTCCTCCACGGCGACAGCGAGCGCGTTCAAGTGTACACCGCCGTGTGAACCCGCTATGGACACTGTTCGGATCATGCTGGGCTCGCATTTGACCGAACCTACCCGGCCGCCCGGAATGTCCCCTCCGGTTACCGGCAAACCGCGGGGTTAACGATGCATCCCTATCATACGAGTCATTTCGGTGGCCATGGTTGCAGGCATGCTTTTCTCCGGTCTTGCTTTCCGGTCGGTCGGACGAGCGAACCAAGGCAGAGAATCGGCACTCGTCGCGGGCCGCCCTTTCAACCCGCATCGAGTAGTGGTTTGGAGCGGTCAAACGTTACAAAAAGCTAGTAATTTTCACAGGTATTAGTTTTGGCAAAGGTTGTTGTAGCGGTCTGCTGCTTCCGGCACTCAAACACTGGCGAATCTTTCCACGCTTCTGCTGGACGCAACGCGCGCGCAAGCGGCTGGTCTCAAATATTGGAAAAGTGTCCCCGCTCACTACCACCTTCCTCTGATTCCGACTAAGACGACGGGCTAAATTCGCCGATGACCTCTACGTAGCTTGTTTTGGGCTCTTTGGAGGTTTCGGATGGCCCTGGAAAAGTGTCCGAACCTGCATTGCGCCGTCTGCCGGATTGCTCACCGCTATCAGCTCACGCCTCGAGAAGTACAGGTAATCGCGCTGCTGGGGCTGAAGAATAAGGCCATGGCCCGAGCGCTGGGATGCTCGACGAAGACAGTCGCCAAGCATGTTGAGCATATCAGTCGAAAGACGGGCGCCGAGAGCAAGCTGGCCATTGGTATCTGGGCGATTTCCAAGGGCCTGGTAAGGGTATAAGGCGCGTCTACTTCCAAACATCTGCCTGGAATCTCGCGATCGCCCTTTCCTCGAAGAGATAGCCGAGACCGGGCTCGGAGGGCAGCGCCAGACCGCCACGGCGCACTTGCAATTGGCGGTCGATGATCTCGCAGAAATTGAATACCTTGCCGTCGGGGAAATATTCGACGAACTGGCCGTTGGGCGAGGCGGCAACCAGGTGTACGTGCAGATCATGGAACCAGTGGGGGCAAACGGCGACACCGTAGCAGTCGGCAAGCGCAGCGATACGCCGGAATTCTGTGATGCCACCGCACACCACGGCATCCGGTTGCAGGATCGACGCTGCTCGTTTATCCAGCAGCTCCTTGAACCGCCAGCGCCCGGCCTCGATTTCGCCGGTGGCCACGGGAATACGGATCGCGGCCGCCAGTTTGGCATGGTTGTCGATCTGATCGGGGCTGAACGGCTCTTCAATCCAATACGGATCATAGGGCGAGAAACGCTCCATATAGCGCAGGGCAGTCGGAACATCGGACCAGGCATTGTTGGCGTCCAGCATGAGCAGGACATCGGGCCCGATCGCCTTGCGCGCGGCCGCGATCCTTGCCTCTTCTGACCTTGGGTCGCCGCGGCCCACCTTCATTTTTACGGCGTCAAGGCCAAGCGCTACATAGCTCGCCATTTCTTCGCCCAGCATTTCGGGCGTCTTACCCTCGAGATAATAGCCGCCACTGGCATAGGCGGGAACCGTATCCTCGTAAGCGGCGCCAAGATACTTGTACAGGGGCAGCCGGGCGGCTCTGGCGTTTCTATCCCATAAGGCGGTGTCGAGAATACTGAGGGCGCGCATCACGGAGCCGGCGCGGCCATGCAGTAACACTGCCTGATACATCTCTTTCCAGAGCAATTCGGTCGCCGTCGGATCCGCGCCGATAAGCATCGGCGCCAGCAGCTCGCGCACCGCCGTCGTCACCACGTTTCCACCGGAATGCCCGGCATAGCAATGCCCAATGCCTTCGATTCCGTCGTCGGTACGGATCTTTACCAGGCTGTAATCGCGCGCGGTTACCTGCCGGCGGGCGAAGGCAGTCGCCTGCTGCAGTGGAATATGAACGGTGCGCGCCTCAACGGAAACGACCCTGGCCATTTTGTTTTCCTTTTCGATCAGACTCTACATGCCTTTGAGCAACTTCAGAAGCCGCACGAGAGCCTGGCCTCGTGCGGTTTTGTTTGCTGGCACGGTGTTGGTGGGGTCTTCGCCGGCGCGCATAAAGCCATGGCCTGCGCCTTCGTAGGTAACCGGCTCGTAGGTCTTGCCGGCTGCCTTCATAGCGGCAACCGTGCCCGGCACGGTGGCGCCGATACGGGCGTCGTCGCCGGCATAGAAACCGTAGACCGGAGCGGTGATGCTGGCCACCTCGGCGGGCGGCGGACCGTAGAACACGAAGGCGGCGGAGAGGTCTTTGCGATGCGCGGCAAATGCGAAGGACTTGCCTCCACCCCAGCAGAAGCCGATTGAGGCGATCTTGCCGCTGCCCGCAGAAAGATGCTTGCCATAGTCCGCTGCGGCGTCCAGGTCGGCGTCAACGACCTCCGGCTCGAGGCCGGAAACGGCTTTGACGGCTGCGTCCTGCCCAGAGAATTCGCTGGTGCCACCGCCGTTAGGCCCGAAGCCGGAGAGCAGGTCGGGAGCAACGACGATGTAGCCCTGTGCGGCCAGTTCATCGGCCATCTCCTTGGCCCAGTCGGTGAGGCCGAAGATCTCGTGAATCAGGATGATCACCGGAACTTTCGTCTTGACTTCGGGATAGACCACAAAGGCCTGGACGTTACGATTGCCATGCTTAAGAGCAACGTACTCGTGGTGGCGGGGCGACGCTTCAAGACGAGTCTTCGCCCAATCCTGCGCCAGGACAGGAGCGGCCGCGAGAGAAAGAAGCACAGCAGCGGCGGCGGGTTTGAGGGCGCGTGGCATGGTTAATATCATGCGGAGGAGTTTAGCCACCGCGGTGCACGTGTCGCAAGTTGGTCGCGGGATAGAGAAGGTAGATAGATTGGGGTCGTTCGGCGAGATTTGCTTTTGGGGCTGAAACTCGCCATCCCCGATTAACATCTATATAGCTGTTAAGGCACGCCGCGAGCCAATAGTTTGCTCCTCTTCGCGTTCGAGAGGCTCCGGCCGTTACTTCTGGCGCTTGAGGCGCGCCTCCCTGCTCTGCGGGGACTCAAGGCGTTAGCACACCCTCTCTGCGCGCTGATGCGGGAATTAGCACGCATACCACGCACCAAAAGTGCTTTTCCCCCCGATGCCGGGGGACTTATCGCGCTTATCGCGCTTATCGCGCACCTTCCGCAGTGAAAAAGCGGCGACTTAAGACGCTTAAAACGTTAGCGGAGCCTCTTTGCACGAAGCAGGTCACCTGGATGCAAGGCCCGGAGGGCCGACCGCAAAACGTCAGCCCGGAACCCGGAATTCCTGCCGCGCAGCGCTGGACGAGGCCCCGCGTGCGCCTTTCAGTAAGGAAAGGCGCATGAAGTTTGCCAAAGCCACCAAGTTCCACAGGAAATCCGGGGAAGGGCTGGAAAATCAATTTAGAAGAGGATCCGAGCGCCGTAGGCGCGGTACTAAACCGATCGTCTCTATGCCTTTGTCATCCCGATGACGAAGGGGAGTGAGCGCTTGCATTTGCATCGGTTCCCGCTCGAGAGGACTCAGACCGTTGACGCATACCGGGGGGCGTGTTCCGATGAAAATTGGTGAAACACAGATCTCCGCTTCCGGTGGACGCGATCCTACCGGAGATTATCGATTCGCTCAAGCGTTGTCCTAACCTTGTGATTGAAGCGCCCCCAGGCGCCGGCAAGACAACCCGCGTTCCGCCGGCACTGCTGGAGATTGTCAGAGGCGACGTCATTGTCCTGGAACCGCGCCGGATTGCAGCCCGTTTGGCGGCGCGCCGAGTCGCCTGGGAGATGGGTGAACAGGTCGGGCAAACCGCCGGCTACCAGGTGAGGTTTGAGGAAGCCATCGGCCCAGGAACACGGTTGCGATTTGTCACCGAAGGGGTGCTGACCCGGCGCCTGCTCTCCGATCCGAAGCTTAAGGGCGTGGCCGCTGTAGTGCTGGACGAGTTCCATGAGCGCCACCTCGACAGCGACCTGGCACTGGCATTGTTGAAACGCCTGCAGCGGACACGGCCTGATCTACGCATCGTCGTCATGTCCGCGACACTCGATACCGCTCACGTGGCCGATTACCTCACCTGCCCAGTGTTGCGCTCAGAGGGCCGACAGTTCGCATTGTCGATCCGGCATCTGCCCTACTCTGCAAAACCACTTGAAGCACAGGTGACGGACGCACTCGAACTGCTGATCGGCGAGGAACCCACAGGAGACGTGCTGGTCTTTTTGCCGGGAGCCGCAGAGATAAGACGCGCCATGCGGCAGAGCCAGGCAGTGGCGAGCCGGGCCGGATTGCTCGCGCTGCCACTGCATGGCGATCTACCGCTCGCGGAACAAGACCGTGCGATCGCGCCCGCGCAGCAGCGAAAAGTTATCCTGGCCACAAATGTCGCAGAAAGCTCAGTGACCGTGGAAGGCATAACCGCGGTCATCGATAGCGGCCTGGCACGCATCGCGACCCATTCGCAGTGGACCGGCTTGCCGACACTCCAGGTCGGCCGGGTGAGCAAGGCCTCGGCAAAGCAAAGAGGGGGGCGGGCCGGGCGCACTGGACCGGGCCGGGTGCTGCGCCTCTACTCCGTGGAGGATTACCAGCACCGGCCGGAACACGACGCCCCGGAGATTACGCGCAGCGAGCTATCGGAGCTCTGCCTGTTTTTGCGAGCGATGGAGATTGACCCCATCGAGGGTATCGATTGGCTGGATGCGCCGCCAGCGGCAGCAGTGCAAAGTGCTGAGTCGCTGCTCGATCGCCTGGGCGCCACCGGAGCCATGGTGAGCCAGCTGGCGCGTTATCCCCTGCATCCTCGGTTGGCGCGTATTCTCACCGCGGCCATGGAACGGGGAGTAGGCGAAGACGGCTGTATTGCGGCTGCGCTGCTGGGCTCAGGCGCCCGCTCGGAGAAAAGCGACCTGCTCGCAGCCATCGATTCCGCGCAGGATCCGCGCACTATGCAGCAAATACAGCAGCTTCGTAGGATTGCCCGCCCTGCGAGACAGACGCAACACAACGACGATGCTTTGCTGATGTCGGTGCTGGCGGGATTTCCCGATCGCGTAGCGCGGCGGCGTACAGACAGCCAGGTGCTGCTGTCAGCCGGCGGCTCGGCAGAAGTGGCCGGCCCAGCTGCCCGGTATGAGTTCATGGTTGCCGTCGATGCCGAGGACCGCAAAGACAAGCCGCTCCCGCTAATTCGGATGACGGCACGCGTCGAGCCGGAATGGTTGATTGAACTGTTTCCGGATCGTGTGCGGGAGCAATCCGGCGTGGAGTGGAACCGCTTGACGGAGCGCGTGGAGGAAGTCAGTGCACTGCTCTACGACGAGCTGGTGATTCAGGAATCGCGAAGCGGAGCACCCAATGCGGAAGCCGCAGCCGAACTGCTGGCGCAGAAAGCGCTGGAGACCGGGATCGATCGTTTCGTCGACAGGGACGCTTTGGATGAATTCCTGGCGCGGGTTGAGTTCGCCGGCTTCGATCCGCCCGATCTGCAGCAGACGCTGCACGACCTGTGCCTCGGACTACGTGGCTTCGCGGAGCTGAAAAGCGCGGCGGCAAACATCATCCCGACGCTGGAGCAGAAGATGGATGCGCGAAAACTCGAGGAGATCGCTCCCGCGCGCATCCGGTTGCCCAACGGGCGCCAAACAAAGGTTCACTACGAGCCGGGCAAGCCGCCCTGGATCGCATCCCGCCTGCAAGATTTTTTCGGTATGCGCGAGACGCCGCGGATCGGACGGGAGCAGACCCCGGTGGTGGTCCACCTGCTGGCGCCCAATCAACGGGCTGTACAGACAACAGCGGATCTTGCGGGATTCTGGGAGCGGCTCTATCCGCAAGTCCGACGCGAACTGATGCGCAGATATCCAAGGCACCCCTGGCCGGAGCGGCCAGGATAGTTTTTTAGGCTTTCACGGCCTTGCCGAACTTCTGAGCCGCCTGATTCATGCCTGCCGCCCCTGCCTGGAGATCCTGTACGTTCATGGCCGGGCGAACACTCAGACGGGCGTTGAATGCCAGGAACCATGGCTCTGCGATCGCGGTTAATTGAGACGAATCCTTCATATCGAAAAATATGTAGCCGGTTCGTTTGCCATCCTCTTCCGCGAAGTAAGCGGCCTCGGGCTTCAAGTCCGCCAGGATTTGTTGGATTGTCGGTCCCAAGCTGCCATTTAAAACTGCTGCATTTCCCGCTTCCACCGGGATCGAAACCGTCATGATCATGCGCATTTATGTGCCCTCCAAGGGCAGGGCGGAGTATACGCTTTGCGCAAAATTCCAGGTACTACTTTTCGCTCTTATTGTTCCAGTCGATGATATTTCCCAGCCTCCACGGGCTTTGGTAAAGCTCGAACTGGACCTCACCTTCCTTATTGATGGTGAATTTTGACGCAGGCGCCAGCACTCCTGAGCTTTTGGCTTTGTCCTGCTCATTGATATCGATCTCGGCCACGGTCAACGGGTAGTCTCTTGAGCGGGTCATGTGGTAGCTCTCGACGAACAAGATCCACCGATTGGTGATAATTCGAATCTTCCGCCCGGTGGGTGTTTGAACCTGGACTGCATAGTCGATGTCGTATCCGGTTTTCCCGGGAACCGAAACGCGCCCAACCGGCTTCATCTTCGAGAGCGCCTTGACCAGGCCGTCCGTCTGTCCCTTGGCGAACGCGTCTACCAGGACTTGCCTTTCCTCGGGGGTCGAAAGGCGAGAGATTGAGAATTGAACATTGAATTGCTGGGACGCCTGTGTGTTGGTCCCATAGGCCCTTGCGTCGATTCTCTCGCCCGGGCTGGCTGAAAATCCGGGAACTGCTCCAGCGACGATAAGGATTGCCAAAACAATCCCTCCTGTTGCCTGGATGACTCTCTTCGTTTGCATGATTTCCTTTCCTCGCAGTTCCGTTCCAGGCTGAACTCTACACTCGACACGATGCATCGGTCGACAACTTAAAAATTACCTGACGATCTCGGCGAAAATCATTGCCCTCAGCGCCTAAAGCCACACAAGTCCTGTTTGCTTATGGACGGCCTAATGCTCGCTGCAGCGAGCCAGGCCGTCCCCTTCAACTGATTTTTCATCATCTTGGGTAGGCCGCAGGCCAATGACGACTCCGGCCGGGATGACAATTCTGTTGCGAAAAACGCAAGCTTTCGTGCGGTTCTCATATGAGTTCAGTGAAGCGCGGAGAGGGTCGCCTGGCCGGTGCTGCCGGTAAAGCTTCCGTCGACGCCGGCGTAGTGGGCGGTTATGGCATGAGTGCCGCCTTTGCCTGGAATCCAGTTCAGAATCGCCTTTCCGCCGCTGAGCAGTACCGGCACTCCGCCATTCAAAGCGACGGCCTTGCCTGCGAAAGTGTCAGTGAAGCTGACGGTACCACCTTGCGGCACGGTGGCCAGGAAGGTCGTATCAATTACTGTGGCGGTAAGGGTCACCCAATGACTGGCCGTGACCGGATTGGGAGCGACGCGCAGCGTGGTGCGCGTCTCATCGGAGGTTATTCCTGACCTCAGCGCGATGCTCTGTCTTGCGTAGTTTGGAGCAGCTTCGTTCAGGTTGTTATCGGTCAGCAGCAGCGAACCACGGATAGGTCCACTGGCAACCGGGGCGAAGTTGATGGCGAAAACGCAAGAGATGCCGGCATCCATACTGCCGGCTGGACCCGAAGGGCCGACTACGGGACAAGTCGTTGCTCCAGCCAGGTTAAAGCTGGTGCTGATACTGGGGTTCGTACCCGAGACTGGAACCGGAACCTGCAGCGCGGCGTTGCCGATGTTCGAAACTGTTACTAACTGCGGACTGTCTGGACTAGTTGATCCCACCGGGGTGCGCGCGAAACTGAGTGGCGGCGGATCGGCGACATCGATCATGGCCAGGTCGCCCTTGGCGGTGTCCTGTAAGAGATAGAGGTTTCCCCGCCCATCCACCGCGATCGACCCTGGGTTATTCAGACCACTGGCAGCTATGGCCTGGAGGTAGGTGCCGTTCGCTTGCAGCGTCTCCTTGTATACCTGGCCTTGGCTGGGAGCAGTGATATAGAGGTTCCCGGTTCCATCGACCGTCACGCTTTCAGGAGCGACGAGCCCACTGGCCAGCGTGGCCTGAAGGTAAGTACCATTCGTTTGAAGCATCTCCTTATATATGTCACCGTTTTCGGTATCGACGATGTAGAGATTCCCGGTTCCATCTACCGCCACGCCCGTTGGGTGGGTGATGCCGCTACCGATCGCTGTCTCGGTATAACTGCCGTTCTCTTGCAGCGTCTCCTTGTGCACATCCCCGGTTGCGGAAGCGGTGAGATAGAGGTTGCCGCCGCCATCCACGGCAATGCCAACGAGATCGTTGAGATCGCTGACAATCTCGCTCTGGGAGTAGCTGCCGTGCGCCAGTGTCTCTTTGAATACGGAGTCAGGCGCCGCGATATACACGTTGCCGGCGCCATCCACAGCCACACCGGTAGGATCGCTGAGACCGCGGGCGATCAGAATTCTGGACCAGGCACCTCCGGAGCGCACCTCCTTATACACGGCGCCGGTCCCGCTTTCGGCGAAATAAACAGCTCCGCCGGCATCGACCGCTAAGCCAGACGGGTTCGCCAGGCCACTGTCGATGGGGAGCCGGGTTCCCGGCAGGAAAGCTGCTTGCGGGCCCAATCCTATGCCATAGACATAGCCGGTGGCGAGCGGGTTGCCGAGAGCATCCTGCAATACCGCCGCGCCATACCTGGCGCCCGAAAGCTGTGGCCTGAAGGTTACATCGATCGTGCAGATATCGCCCACAGCGTAGACGTGGTGGGTTCCATTGGTGGTGCAGGTTCCCGTTCCGGCATCGGTAAAGTCCAACCCGATCGCACCCTGTGTCAGCACTGACGTGCCACCCAGGGTGCCTGCGAGATCAAAGGTGAAGATCACAGAAAGAGCGGCGCTCTTGCTGCCTATATTGACCCCGCCGAAGCCCACGTTGGCCGGCTGCAATTTCAATATCCGAAAATTCTGGGTATCGGCAAGGTAGACGTTGCCGGCGGCATCCACCGCTACCCCGGTAGGATCGTTCGCGCCGCTCGATGCGACGGTGCTCTGGGTATAGCTATCCCCCGCCAATGTCTCCTTCAACACGTCGTTAGCCTGACTGCCGGTGTTCGGGTAGACGTCTTCGTAAGCGGCAATATAGACGTTGCCCACGGCATCCAGCGTTATTCCAAAAGGCAATTCCTTGCTGCTGGTGGAAAGGTCCACGACTGTGCTCTCGACCCAGGTGGTAGCCAACCGCGTCTCTTTTAATACCCGGTGATTATAGGTATCCGCGATGTAGACGTTGCCACTGATGTCGACCGCTACCCCGGTGGGGAGTGCCAGGGGGCTGCTCGGTACAATGCTTTGGCTGTACCTGTTGGCAAAGGGTGTCTCCATCACAATGCGATTGTGATCGTAGTCTGCGATGAAGATGTTGCCGGCGGCATCGACCGCAACGCTAAATGGAAAGTCCAGGCCGGTCTCCGGGCCTGCGATCGTGCTCACGTTGTAGCTCCCGTAGGCCAGCGTTTCCTTCAATACGTAGTCGTTGCCGATATCGGAGATGTAGACATTGCCGGCGGCATCGACCGCAACCCCGCGCGGGGACTCGAGGACGTAGCCCGCCCGGTCTGCAATTGTGCTCTCGGTATAGAGGCTGCCCGCGAGCGTCTCCTTCAATACCCGGCCATCACCGGTATCGGCGATGTAGAGGTTGTCACGGGCATCCACCGCCACCCCGCCGGGGTAGACCAGTTTGCTGGTTGGCACCGTACTCTGGGCGCCGCTGAAGTGGGCTTGCGCGGTCTGCGCATGCAGGGCAACGCCCAAGGCAAGCACGAGGCTAGCGGCCAGGAATCTGTAGGGGAGAGTCGCGCATAGGCGGATCGATCCGATGTATGAAGGCACTTGGGGCCCTCCTTTTTGCATGGTCCGGCGCGGATGAATCACGAACAGCGATTCATCCTGACGTAGACTGATGACTTCATCGGCAGTGCGACTCGTTTTGTTACAGCATGTTCTGGAGAATGGAGAGCGGATTCGGGCCTTCGACCCGTTGGTCCCGAAATGGTCGCGAGCACTAACCAGATCAGAAAATCATGTACCCTAGGTGATCAACCTGGAGAGTCCATGGATCGTCGTGATTTTCTCATAACCGGCAGCGCCGCCGCTGCGGGCGTGCTCGCGCCTAAGTCATTCGGCCAAAGCAGCCCGGCTGCGGGCCGCGTCCTCCTGCCCATCAACCGTAACTGGCGCTATAGCCCGGCCAATACCGAAGCCGCGCACAACAAGGACTTCGACGACTCGCAATTCGCCCAGATCGTCCTTCCGCATAGCAACACCAGGCTGCCCTGGCATAGCTTCGACGACAAGACGTACGAATTTATCTCGCTCTACCGGCGCCGTTTCAAGCTGCCCCAGGAAGCAGCCGGCAAGCGCGTCTTTGTCGATTTTGAAGGCGTGATGACGGCTTCAACGGTGTGGATCAACGGCACACGCCTGGGCGAGTACAAAGGGGGCTACACACCCTTCAGCTTCGAGCTGACGCCGCACATCGATTTCGATGGAGAGAACCTGCTTGTAGTGGACGTGGACTCGACCGAGCGCGCCGATATCCCTCCCTTCGGCTACCAGATTGACTACCTCACCTTCGGCGGCATCTACCGTGAAGTCGCGCTGCGGGTCGTACCCCATAATTTCATCGAGAACATTTTTGCCCAGCCCAAAGACGTGCTGAGCGGCACGCCGGTGGTCGATGTCCACTGCTACCTGCAGATCGGGGAGTCGCCGAAGCAGCCACTCACCGTGTCCGTGGAGCTGCTCGACGGACACAAGGTGATTGCCCAGGGCCGGGAGCGGATAACCAACGCCGCCGCTGGAGACGAACCCGTCGAGTTGACGGTTCATCTGGAGAAGCTGGGAGAAATCGTTCTCTGGGATTTGAAGAACCCCAAGCTTTACCATGCCCGCGTCACCCTTGAGCAAGGGCGTGTGGCGCTCGATCAGGACACTCGACGTTTCGGCTTTCGCGAAGCTGTCTTCAACCAAGATGGCTTCCATCTGAACGGCAAGGTGGTAAAGTTGCGCGGACTCGACCACGGCCAGACATTTCCGTTCGTGGGGCAAGCGATGCCTGGCCGGGTGCAGCGGCGCGACGTGCAGATCGTGCGCGACACGCTGCATTGCAACATCGTCCGCACGGCCCACTATCCGCACTCGCGGCATTTTCTCGACGCCTGCGATGAACTGGGTTTGCTGGTGCTGGAAGAGATTCCCGGCTGGCAGCACATCGGGCCGCTCCCGTGGCAGGACCTCGCCGTTGACAACGTCAGCCGCATGGTTCGCCGCGACTGGAATCGCCCATCGATCATTCTTTGGGGCGTGCGCATCAACGAGAGCCGGGATAACCACGACTTCTACACCCGTACCAACGCGATGGCGCACAAGCTCGATCCCAGCCGTCCCACGTGCGGCATCCGTTATTTTCAATCCTCCGAATTTCTGGAAGATGTTTTCACCATGAATGATTTTGGATGGCCACTCCTGCCGCCCAATCACCCCGCCTATCTGAACACCGAGTTCGTCGGCCATACCTATCCGGCCAAATCCATCGACAACATGGAGCGGCTCACGGAGCACACAATCCGCCACGCGCGCGTTCACGACCAGCTTGCTTCCAATCCGCAATACGCCGGCGGCATTGGGTGGTGCGCCTTCGACTACAATACGCACGCCGACTTTGGTTCTGGCGACCGTGTCTGCTATCACGGGGTGGCGGACATGTTCCGCGAACGCAAGCCGGCCGGCGGCTTCTACAAGTCACAGTGCGATCCGGAAGAAGAAGTGGTTCTCGAGCCCGCCTTTCACTGGGCGAGGAACGATGAGTCCATCGGCTTCACCAAGGCCCTGGTCTGCTCCAACTGCGACAATTTGAAGTTTTACCTGGGGGGCAAACTGATCGCCGACGCACAACCGGACCGCGAGCAGTTCGCGCATCTGAAATATGCGCCCTTCTTCCCCGACCTGGGCAAACAGCCGCTGGACGAGCTGTGGGGCGATCTGCGCATCGACGGTTACATTGGCGGCAAGCAGGTCATCTCGCGCAACTTCTCCGGGAGAGGCGTTGATAAGAAGTTCCACCTGCTACCGGATGACACTTCGCTGGTGGCCGACGGGGCCGATACGACCCGGGTAGTCCTGCGGGTTACGGATGAGTTCGACAACATTCGGCCCTACGCCAGCGATCCGATTGTCTTTACGCTGGAAGGTCCTGCAGAGATCATCGGGGACAATCCCTTTGGCCTGGTGGGCGGCACGGGAGCCGTATGGATCCGGTCCCAGCAGCAGCCAGGAACAGTGCAGTTAACCGCCAAACACCCGCGGCTGGGCGAACAGCGAGTGACCTTCCTGCTCACGGCTGCGGAGCCGGAAAGAGCGTAAAAGATATTTCAAAGGATGCGCCAAAATAGCCGGGTTCACTTCTTCTTCAGCACAGCACTGCTGTTCTCGTCAGCGTTGATCACCGCCATCAGCTTGCTGAAATCGGCGGACTTCTGCGGAGCAAGGTCAAGCTGCCTCACCACGTACTCCCGCGAATAATGCAGCACGCCCCCATCCACCTTGATGTCGCTCTTGTACGAGGCAAAGCCCACATCCAGGTTCACAGACGCAGGGAGATCATCGACCGTGTACCCGGCGGGTAAAACCACGTCGATGTGGTCGCGCCAGGTTCCGGACTCGCCCAGGTCAATCGGGTAGGTGCGCGGCTTATCGTTGTAGGGCCGCGCATGGCGGCCCACTACCCTCGGGCGAAGCAGCAGTAAATCTCCAGTCGACTGCGCATAGCCGTTGGCCGTAAAGCTGTATTGCAGCACCATGCTCTTGTTTATCTCGCGCGCATTCTGCGCGCTGCTGGAGTCGATGGTGAAGCTCGTAAGGTCGTTCTGCAGCCGCCGCTCGATCGCATCATGCTGTTCCTTCTCGCCCTCTTCGTAATAGAGCCGGCGAAAGCCATGCGCCGCTTCTCCAGAACGCGTCTCCGTCACTGTTCCTTGCAACGTGCCGTCTGCATTCAAGGCAAAGGAAGCCGCGCGCTCCAGGGTGTCCGCTTCCGGCGCAAGCATGGGCAACTGGATCACCTGGCTATCATTGCCTGCTACCAGAATGCCGTAGCTACCTTGCAGATCAAAGCGTAGCAAACCAACCGGCGTGTAGGTATCGGTGGGATCGAAGATGAGATAGCGCTTGCCCCCGCGTGCGGTTACCACCGCCTTCAGATCGGGGTCGCTATACCCGGCAGGCATTTCAATCGCCGCGATCGCGTGGTTGCCCTCGATCGACGGCAGCACCGGATCGATAAAGCCGCGGTGGGTATCCACCAGGACCCAGGTCGCCCGCACCCCCACCGCATTCAGCATGGTAATCAGCAGCGTCGCCTTATCTTTGCAGTCACCGTAGCGATAGCGAAATACATCGGCGGCCGGATGTGGCTGCAATCCGCCGATGCCGATCTCGATCCCGACGTAGCGGATCTCCCGCTGCATAAATCCCGCGACACCCTGAATCCTGGCTTTGAAGTCCCCGCTGCCGCCGACTTCGCGCGATTTGGCTGCGATCTCGTTCGGTCCTTCTGTGCGGTTCGCCGCCAGGGTGTCATAGTAGTTGCCGATCTCCGTCCACCGCTGGTCGCCTGTAGGCAGCGGCCGTGCTCCGTAGTGAACCACCATACGGGCGGCCAGGGCAAGCGGCGAGGGCGCCATGGGCACATCTGTCAGATCGATCCCAGGCACATCGGTCAACTCCCAACGCCAGTGGTTGGGCGCAACTTCGGCCGGGGCAACGGGTGCATGATGCAGCCACGCATCATAGTGACTCCAGTTCGGCGGCAAATCCATTTCCAGAACCCAGCGAACCCCTGGGATTTCCTGCTGAAAGTGCCAACTCTCCTCCTCGGTGCCGTAGTCCGCCACCCGCCGCTCAACCTCGTACGCGATTACGCCGCCGGGATCAGCTCCCGGAGGAGCCACCGTGCGGGCGCGCAGGTCATCGTAGAGAATGCCCCATTGGCCCAGCGCCTGGTCGTGCACGTCCTGATCTTTGACGCTATATTGGTGGCCACCGGGCGCAATGCTCCAGGCATGAAAGTAATCCAGCTTTTCGTCTTTGGAATAGCTGGCGACAATCTCTCCATACTCGCGCCCTTGGGGACGCAAAATCTTCACCACTCGGCGCTGCCGTTCCCTGGCCCGGCCATCCGGACCAACACTTACCAGCCGGTCATCCAACAGGACTACTGCCCCGGTATTTGCCGGATAGCTCGGCAGCTTGGCCGCTGCCGCCTGCACCACCCAGTCGGGAAATGGAGTGGCCGCGCGGGCCGCCGGCGCACCCAAGCCAAGAAACATAAGTAACAGCGGCAGCTTCATTTGGAATTACCGGGCGCAACGGCCGGCGGTACGGAGGCCAACTGCAGGACAGCCGGCTCCTTATCTTTCGCATTCACTTTCTGGTAAAAGTCCTTCAGCTGGGGATATTCCTCCGCTTTATAGAGCACATTACCGATCACCAGAATACGCTGCGTTGTTATCGTGCCGGGCTCCCGCGTAAACTTCGCCCGGTACAAGGTGTTTTGGGGATACATAAACTCTGTGTCTTTGGGGAGACTCTCTATGTCCAACGCCGCCGGCAGCTTGATGGTGACCGTATCTTGCATGGCGTATGGGTAGTTCAAGTCGATGGGCTGACTTCTCTTATCGAGAACAAAGAATGGATGACTAGTCGCCGCAAAGAACGTAGCGGGCAAAAATACCCGCTTGCCCGCGGATGTGCCGATGGAGCCCGCCACGCTGAGCACTGCCTGCAGATTCGTAGTCCAGTCAGTCAGCCCGAGAAAGTGCTCGGTTTTCACCTCGATGCCGGCCGGCATCTCTTGCTGCACCAGCGCGGTAAATTGCTGCTTGAGGGCATCGTCGTCGTTATTCAGGGCAAACTCGCGCCAGCGAAGGGCGAAGGCGCCGGTAAGCACCAGGCGAATGCTCCCCTTTACTTTGCCGTCAGGCGCGATATCGACATAGGCGGTACGCAATTCGGTCGTCGCCTGGTACGTGGGAGTAGGCGTCAAAAGCAGAGCCGCTCCTCTATCCGTCTGGCGGATACCCGCGGTGGCGGCGTGTTTCCAATGCAGATCGCCAAAGCCCGCATATCGTTCACCGGGGTCGAAGAACTTCTCTTTCCCGTCAACCTCGACGATCGCAATCTCGTCATCCAGCTGGCTCATATCCAGGTAATCAGCGACAAAGAGGTTGCTGTCGCGGTTGGTGACATACCCGACATAGGCCTTGAAGCCAGCCGCCCGCGCCAGCCCCACGAACAGGCGGGTGATCTCGTCCCGATCGCCCCGCTTCTGTGCCCAGAGATCCGCGGCCGTTCTGATCCGGATGCCGAGCGCCTTATCTTCGGCTCCGCTGTGTTCTCGCGTGAAAGTCGTATTTTCAATCGTCATCACCGCGCCATAAATCTTTTGCAGCTTTTGCGCCGGCGTATCCGACGGACTGACGATCTGGTTTACGACACCCGGCAGTTTACCCGCGTCGATAAAGCGCTCTACATTTTTCGACCAGTATTTCCCCTCGGTAGACCAGTATTCATCCGTGGTCCTGGCAATTGTGTAATAGAAGAGCGTGCGAAAGGTGTAGTTGTGCATAGGAGGCATGTAGGCCTCCTGGGGATAGGCGGGGATCTTCTCCACATCGAGGCTATAGCTCTTGCCGGCTGGGGAGTAAACCACCGACGCCCCCGCCGGCAGAACAGCCGTATACGCCACACGAGCCGGCATTACCCCGCCATGGCCGTCTTCAAGAAGATGCTCACTCGGCAGGAAAAAGAAGTGCGCCTTGCGCGTATACAGCGGACCCTGTAGATACCAGCGTGGCGCGACCACCCGGTTGCTCTCGTACTCCAGAACATAGCGATATTCGATAATGCTGCCCACCTGCACGTCCGGCAGGGTAAAGACGGTAGCCTTGTATTTCTCCTTGCCGCTCTTCTCCACCAGCTTCTGGTAGGGCTTGCCGGTAAAGGGAATGACCGTGCCGTCACTATGAATCGTGCGGCCTTCCACTTCGGCGATACGAAATTGGCCACCTTCATAGTTAATTTCCTGGTCAGCGTATTGCTTCCCTTTTTCGCCGAGGATCTTGAGGCGCACATAAGTGGTGTGTATGTGTATTTTGTCGTCTGCACGCTCATCGCGCAGGAGAAAAATTGCCGCTGCTCCCGGAGCCTCCGGCTCCGCGGCCATCTGCAGCTCTTCCTGGGTCGGCTTGACCCACGAGTCTGCCCAAGCCGGCGCATTGAACGAGACAATGACAATGACCAAAGAGAGAAACCGGACCAATGCTGCAACCACGAGGAGCTCCTCATGCGAGTGAATAGTGACTGCAGCAGCAACTAAGCTGCCCGGGGGAATTTGTTTGGCCCTTTTTACGATGGATGGGAGGGATTTGCAAGCGAGTTTTGCTCATCTCTCGTCCTCGTAGTAATCCACCGCAGGAGTAAGCCTTGTTGATGCTCGCAGGAAGGCGTTGGCAGAGTCTGTACCGGTCAAGGTAACATTAAAGTCGTATCGCGAAAGTCGTATCGCCCTGCGTGAGGTCGACGCAAGTCCCCAGGGGCAGCTGAGACAATCAAGAGCGTTCGTGTTCCGCTGAGATTTGAGCATGACTGGAGGGTAGCCATGTTCAGCGTTGAATATAGGCAGCGGGTCTCGGACCGGGTGATCGATTGGGCGGAAACCGATCGCCGGATCGTTGCCGGGGCAACCATCGGATCGCTGGCACTTGGGCCAGGCGATCGCTGGTCCGACCTGGACCTAACCTTCGCGGTAGCGGATAAGGCGAAGATCGCCGAGGTGCTGGAGGATTGGACCGAAAAGCTCGCCGCCGAGTTCGGCGCCGTTCGCCTTTTCGATCTGCCCAGCGGCAATTCGATCTATCGAGTATTTGTGCTCCCAGGATGGCTTCAGTTCGACCTCTCCTTCAGCCCCGCACCTGATTTTGGAGCGATCGGGCCAAAGTTCAGACTGCTCTTTGGAAAGGCTTTGGAGAAGCCTCACATTCCGCCACCTGCCGTACGAGATCTGTTGGGTTATGGCGTACACCACGCTCTGCGTGCACGTCTTTGCATTGAGCGCAATCGCCATTGCCAAGCTGAATACTGGATGAGCGCGGCTCGCGACTACGGCCTTAGCCTGGCTTGCGTTCGCCGTGGACTTCCCGCTCATCACGGTCGAGGCTTTGACGATCTCCCCGCCGATTTGCGAGATTTGCTAAGTGAAGCTTTGGTGACCTCACTGGACCGGCCCTCACTGCTCAGAGCGCTGGGTCGCACCATAGATCTGCTGGTGCAAGAAAGCGCCGAGCTGCAGGAGATGCCCGCGAGCCTCCGATCAGAGCTCCGCGATCTGGCTGGCGCATGGTGAATGGCAATCCCCTATAAGCGGGGGCAGTTTCGACGCACAAGCGCGTGATTTGTTTTTTATGATGCGAACAACTATTTGCATTTCGTCTTGCGCTGGAATGTGGCGCGCGTTGCTTTCACTGTTGCGATTCATTTTCTTGCGAAATTTATTTACAACTTCCAGCGGTGGGCGTAGTGTGGTTTGCACTCGAACCGGCTGATCCCCGTTCGCTGTGCGGTTGCATGTAGTGCGTGGGAACCTGACTGCGTTGCGCCTTCTGTGTTATCCCGGTCCCGGTAGTGCGAGACGGCTGCAGCGCTCACGACGTCCCTCTGCTCGATCTTTCCAGAAGTCAATTGCTCGTTTTTGTATACGTCACTACCTCTGCCCCAGGTTCACGCGTGAGAAGGAGGAAAAAGCATGTCCGCATTCACCTACCCCGGTGTCTACATCGAGGAGTTGCCGAGCGGCGTCCACACGATCACAGGCGTAGCCACGTCGATCGCCGCGTTTGTCGGATGGGCCGATCAGGGTCCCACGGATCAGGCCGTCCTCGTGGAGAGCTGGTTCGATTTTCAGAATTTGTTTGGCGGGCTCGATTTGCGCAGCCTGCTGGGCTACTCGGTCAACCAGTTCTTCGGCAACGGCGGAAACCAGGCCTATATCGTGCGGGTGGTGCAGTCCACCGCCATCACCAGTAGCTCCGGCACCGCGCCCACCACAGGATCGGTGACGATCACCGCGCCGGGCGGGACGCTGGCATTCACAGCGAAAAGCCCGGGCGCATGGTCGAACTCCTTCGGCATCCAGATCGCCCCGGGGAGCGGTGCGGGCACCTTTAAAGTTTTGGTGGTTTACGCGCCGGCAGGAGCGTCGCTGGCGGTGATGGAAACCTACGATAACCTGGATATCGCCAATTTCGTGGCCAACGTCGGCGTTTCCACGCTCATCGTTCCCACCGAGCCAACTACGCCGACAGGGATTCCCAGTCCCGGCTTCTCGATCCTCACCGGCGGCAGCGATGGCGACGGAGTGAATGTGCCGGCGGCTACACCGGCTGCGCTGACGCTCTATCAGCCGTCCAGCACGACGAACGGATTCACGTTTACGGCCAGCAATCCCGGCGCATGGGGAAACCTGGTGGCGATCAACGCCACGCCGCAAACCGCCGCGATGGATCCCACCGGTACACGCTTCAGTCTGAACATCGTGACCACCGGGCCGACCGGCGCGACGACCATCGCGGAAAGCTACAACAACCTGTGCGTCACCGCTTCCGATCCGTATTACGTCGTGACGGTCCTGAATTCAGACTCGAATTACGTTACCGTCGCTGCCGTCGGCACGGCTACGCAGGCACTGAACCAAGCGGCGCCCGCTGCTCTGTCGACTTCGTCTCCGACGCCGGTCACCGGTGCGTTTCTGACGGGCGGGTATGACGGGATTGTTCTCGATCCTACCCTGGACAACTCGTCAGGCGGCCTGTTCAAGACCGCGTTGAACGCCAGCGGCGGCCCGGGTACCGGCGGCATCCAGTTGCTGGACTCGGTTCCCATCTTCAATCTGCTCTGCGTTCCCGGCGAAGCGGACGAGGCCACGGTTTCCAGTCTGCAGGGCTTCTGCGCGAACAACCGCGCCTTTTACATCGTGGATAGTCCGGTCGCGGCCAATACCTCGGCGCTGAACAATCAAATTACCGCCATGACCGTTACCAATCCGGGCCCTGTCGGCAGCGATCTCACTTCGATCAGCGGCGCGAGCTCAGCCAACGCCGCGTATTACTTCCCCTGGGTTTCGGCGCCGGATCCATTGGCCGGAGGCCGAGCACGCTATTTCCCGCCCTGCGGATTTGTGGCTGGCATCTATGCCGCCACCGATGCGTCGCGCGGAGTCTGGAAGGCTCCGGCTGGTATCGACGCGGGCCTCACCGGCGTGAGCGGGCCTGCAGTATGTGCTCACTGATCTGCAGAACGGAAGCCTCAATCCCTAGGCCATGAATTGCCTGCGCCAGTTCCGGGTCTACGGCGATGTGGTGTGGGGTGCGCGCACGCATGCAGGGCGCCGATGCAGCCGCTTCGCAGTGGAAGTATGTGCCCATCCGGCGCTTTGCTCTGTTTCTGGAGTCGAGTCTCTATGACGGCACGCAATGGGTGGTCTTCGAGCCGAACGATGCCACGCTGTGGGGCCAGCTCCGGCTCAACGTGGGCTCGTTCCTGCAAGGTCTCTTCTTGCAGGGCGCCTTCCAGGGCACGACGCCGCAGCAGGCCTACTTCGTCAAGTGCGACGGGGAGAACAATCCTCAGTCCAGCATCGATCAGGGAATCGTCAACATCCTGGTAGGCTTCGCGCCGCTCTATCCGGCGGAGTTCGTTGTCATCCAGATCCAACAAATGGCAGGGCAAAGCCAATCCTAGAGGGGGACTTCATGGCTCAGTTTCCAGTCAATACCACGAGCGTCTGATCCCTACAAGAACTTCAAGTTTCGCGTGAAATGGGACGGCCAGTATGTCGCCGGCGGCAGCAAGCTGACTGCGCTCAAGCGCACCACGGAAGTGGTGGAGCACCGGGACGGCGGCGATCCGTCCACCTCGCACAAATCGCCGGGCCGCACCAAATACGAAGCTATTACTCTGGAACGCGGGCTCACCCAGGACCTGGCATTTCACGACTGGGCCGGCCTGGTCTGGAACTTCGGCTCCGCGCTAGGCTCCGAAGTGTCGCTGGCCAATTTCCGCAAAGATCTCTACCTGGAGTTCTACAACGAAGCCGGGCAGCTGGTGATCGCCTACAAGATCTATCGCTGCTGGGTTTCGGAATACCAGGCCTGCCCGATCTCGATGCCAACGCCAATGCCATCGCCATTGAGCACATCAAGCTCGAAAACGAAGGCTGGGAGCGCGACACCAGCGTGACCGAACCGACAGGAACCCACGCTGAGCGCGGTCATGCCACATGAGATGCGGACCCTCAGCAACACCGACTTGCTCGACTGTGGGAAAGCGGCTCTCGGCTGCATCCACTCGACCGGGCGCTCCTGGCCTTGGCGCAGCTCTTCCCGGAACGTCCTGTGACAGCCTTGCCGACTGGCCGCTGGGCCGGCGCAACCTTCGCTGGCAGAGCTTGCGCTGCGTGCTTCGGGCCGCGCTCGTGGCTGGACGGCGTGCGCCGCAGTGCGGCGAGAAGCTGGAGTTCGAACTGGACGGCCGCAATCTGGCGGAAGGAAAGCGCCGGCAAGCCCTGACGGTCATGGTGAAGGGGCACACGTTCCGACTGCCCACCAGCCGCGATCTTGCGCGCGGTGCCGACGAGGCCGATCCGCAACAAGCGGCGCGTTCGGCTCCTCGAGAGCTGCTCGTCGAGCCGGATCGAGGCGGCACGCTGGTCCGAGGAGGACATTGAGGCAGATCGGCGACCAGCTCGCGCTTGCCGATCCCCTGGCCGAGATCGCCCTTGCGCTCCGCTGCCCCGGCTGCGGCTACGGATGGCAGGAGTCGCTCGACATTGCCAGTTCTTCTGGACCGAAATTGAGTCGCGCGCCCACGGCTCCTGCTGGAGATTCATACGCTCGCATCCGCCTATGGATGGACCGAAGTCGAAATCCTCGCGCTGAGCGAACCGCGGCGCGGCGTTTACCTGGAGATGGTGCAGGCATGAGCGGCTACCTCCAACGACTGGCGCAAGCGCGATCCGCCCGCGCGATCGATATAGCCGGTGCTGGGATCCTGGTTTTCGCCCAACGCCGAGCCAGAACCGCATGATTCGCTGGAAGAGATCCCGTGGAATCGTCGGCTGCGCACGCGCAACCAGTAGTCGCGACCCAGCGAGGCTCGTCCGAGCGCCCTCCGCTGAACTCCACCGATGCAGCGTTGGCGCCGGTTCTCCGACGCGAAAACGAGGCGAGTCCCGACGATTTTCCCTCGCGGATTCAACCGAGCCCGGGACGGGCCCGCAAACCTGCAGGCGTCTGCACTCTCCCGCGATCCTGACCAGCAGACCCACCGGGCTCTGATGCTAATCCGGTCGCGTCGCCTGAAGACCGCCACGAGCTACGCACCGGGGAATGCGTCGGCCGGCACCGAATCACCATCCGCTGGCAGTATCTCCGAGGCGCTGCCGCCAGAGACACTGACATTCGGCCGCATCGCACGATCTCCACGTTCGCGCGGCCGCTGCGCCGCGCCCGCAGCGACGCAGGGCAACAGCCGACGAGCACACCCAGCCTGCAGCCACCACGCGAGCCCGACGAAATTCAAATCCATATCGGCCGCATCGAGGTGACGGCGGTGCAGCCGCCCGTAGCGCCGCGTCCCGCTCCGAGAGAATCGCGAAATTCAACTCGACGAATATCTGCGGCGGCGCAACGGGAGAAGCCCGATGAGCACGCCCTCGCCATCGCCGCGGTCACCGGCAGTCCTGCAGTACCTCCTCAATCTGGTCTTCAACGATCCCTCGACCGGGCTGGGCAGCGTGACGGTGTCGGCGGTTGCGCCCGATATCGTGCAGAACGCGCCGAGCGGCAACGGCGACTACAACTCCAGCTGAATTTTTTCCTGCATCAGGTGACGCCCAACGCGGCCTGGCGAAATATGGGGCTCCCCTCGCTGGGCGCCGACGGCGTCACGCGCCTGAAGAACCCGCCGCTGGCACTGGACCTGCACTACCTGCTCACCGCTTATGCCAACGCGGACACCGAGGCCGAAGCGCTTCTGGGCTATGCCATTCTCATTCTCCACGACTATCCGATTCTTTCGCGAAACGATATCCAACACAGCCTCGGTAAACTTCCCAATCCAATCCGCCGTTCAATCCTGAGCAGTTCCGGCCTCGGCTCGCAATCGAAATGATCAAGATTCTCCGGCCACGCTGGGACGCGAGGAGATGGCCTGGCTGTGGACCGCGCTGAAGGCGGACTATCGCCCGACCTTCCCGTTTCAGGTTTCGGTTGTGCTGATCCAGACGCCGCAACCGGCCAGCAGCGCGCTGCCCGTCATCACGCGGGTCATCACCGTGCAGCCCTCCCTGCCGCAAACCATGATGATCAACGCGCCCACGGGAGTCACGGCCGGTCCCAGCGATTCTGTCACCATCACCGGCGTGGCGCTCTCGGCAGTCAACAACCTGATGCTGCAATATCCGCAGCAACTGGTGCAGTATGGGCCCTTCGCGCCGGGGACTGTGACCGACACGTCGATTACCTTCACGATTCCGGAAGCTCCCGCGACCGTCCCCGCCGGCCCATCATTCTCACCGCACTGGTGACAGACGGCAGCGGTAACATCCTGCAAAGCTCGAACGGCGTGACCATGCCCATCGCCGCGAAGATTCTGATGACGCCAACACCGCCGACGGTCACCAACAGCGCGACGCAAACCACGGTGACGCTCAGCTGTGACCCCGATATACAGGTTAGCCAGAGCGTCTCCCTGATTTTCGGCGGCAGCACGACTCCGGCGCAGCCGCTCACAGCCCCCAGCTCTTCCCTCACCTTCCAGTTCACTCCGGCACTGGCCCCCGGCAGTTACGTCGCGCGCCTGCAGGTCGACGGGGTCGTTGGTCCGGTGACGCTGAGCGTACCGCCCGCGCCTCCGGCCATCATCGGACCCATGGTGACCGTCCCATGAAGACCGCAGCCTACGCGACCAGCCCGAGTGCTTCCGGTCTTTCCTGGACCGAGGCCAACCAGCGCTATCTGGTGGCCGAATTCGCGCGCCTGCATGATCGGCTGACGTCGAAGCATGATGCGCGCGCAGAGGCCGCGGTGCTCGATGCCCGCGGCCAGCTCGCATCGCCACCGGCGATCGATCGCCTCAGCTCAATCTTCGACCTAAGCCCCTTCGAACGTGACATTCTGCTGCTGTGCGCTGGCGTAGAAATGGATTCCGCGCTGGCCGCTGTTTGTGGCGAAGCAACCGGTAGCGCCCGGTGGCCAGCTGTGACCTTCGCTCTCGCCATGGCAACGCTGCCCGACCCGCACTGGAGCGCGTTGACGCCGGCGCGACCGCTGCGCCGTTTTCGGCTCGTTGAGATGGAATCGAGCCATGGCGTCACCTCCGCGCCGCTGCGCATCGACGAACGAATTTTGCATTATCTGGCGGGCGTGAATCTTGCGGACGGCGTCTGCGAAACGCGTCGAGCTCTGCCCGTTGCCCTTCGTGGATCGCCGACGGAACACAAACCAATCGCCGGCATGAGATTGTGCGCGTTGCTGATATGGATGCGGCTTCGTCACACCCGCTGCATCTCTGCGGCGACGATCCCAGGGCCAGGAAGATATCGCCACGATGCAGCGGCGCAAACCGGGCGCCAGCTCTTCCGACTGCGCGCGGAAGATCTGCCCGCGCCCGGCGCGGAACTCGACCAGTTCCTCTCTGTTATGGGACGCGCGAAGCGTTATTGCTCCCGCCGTGTTGCTGGTGCAGTGCGGCACGGCGGGCTCTCGCACGGCAGCCAGCCACGCGGTAGAGCGGCTACCCGGCTGGCTGATCCTGGCGAGCCGCGAGCCTTTCGTCTGAATCGGCCCGGCTTCGCTTCGAAGTGAGCAAGCCGCAGCCCCAGGAAGAAGCGGCTCTGGCAAATCGGCTCGGTGCGCCGGCCGCCAGTCTGAACGGCACTGCTCGACAATCTCGCCGAGCAGTTCCGCTTCAGCGCGAAGATGATTCACTCCATCGGCTCCTCGCCACTGCCGAAGAGATTGCTGCCGATGCCGACCGTCTGTGGAACACCTGCCGCTCGCTCGCGCGCCCGCGCCTCGAAGATCTCGCGCAGCGCATCGTTCCCGCGCGCCGGATGGGACGACCTTGTTCTGCCCGAGCGCAGATGCAATGCTGCACCAGTTGGCCGCGCAGGTGCGCCACCGCATGAAGGTCTACGAGACTGGGGATTCTCGCGCACGGACGCCGCGGCCTTGGCGTGAGCGCGCTCTTCTGCGGAGAAAGCGGAACCGGCAAGACGCTGGCAGCGGAGGTGCTGGCCGCGCGACCTTGACTCGATCTCTACCGCATCGATCTTTCCGCCGTGGTCAGCAAGTACATCGGCGAAACGGAAAAGAATCTCAACCAGGTGTTCGACGCGGCGGAGGACGGCGGCGTGCTGCTGCTCTTCGACGAGGCCGACGCGCTCTTCGGCAAGCGCGGCGAAGTGAAAGACAGCCATGACCGCTACGCCAACATCGAAGTCGGCTATCTGCTGCAGCGCATGGAGTCTTATCAGGGACTGGCGATCCTGACCACCAATATGAAGTCGTCGCTGGACAAGTCTTTCCAGCGCCGGCTGCGCTTCACCGTGAATTTTCCTTTCCCCGATGCGCCCAGCGGAGGCGATCTGGAGCCGCGTGTTTCCCGCAAGCACGCCGACCAGAGTCTGAACCGAAGCAGCTGGCGCAGCTCAATGTCGCCGGCGGCAACATCCGCAACATCGCGTTGAACGCCGCTTTTCTTGCCGCCGAAGCGAAGACGCCGGTCGGGATGGCTCACCTGCTGGAAGCCGCGCGCATGGAGGCGCAGAAGATGGAGCGCCCGCTCTCCGAAGCCGAGATTCGGGGGTGGGTATGAGCCGCATTCACGTGACCATCGACCGCGTGGCGCTGGCGGGGTTTGATCCCGCAGAGCGGGCCGCACTCGTCGAGGGTTTGCAGACCGAGTTAACACGCATGCTGGCCGATCCCGCCCTACGATCGGCGTTGGCATCCTCGCGGCGCACTCCGGTCGTGCGGCTGGGACGCATGCCTCTCACGCGTGGGGCCGCCGGCGGACGCACCTTTGGTAACAAATTGGCCCGCGCCATTGGAAAGAAGATGAAGCCATGAGCCGTGCAATGCTGGCGAGAAAAAGCGATGCCGAGCCTTCGCGCAGCGCGCGTACCGCGTCAAATGCTCTGCCGGGTCGATTGAAGGTCGGCCAGCCGGGCGACACCTTCGAGCAGGAAGCCGATCGTGTAGCCGACAAAGTGTCTGCGGGCAACAGAGTTCCCGCGTGGTCGTTTTCGAAACTCTCATCGGAGCATATCCAGCGGCAAACGCCGCCACCCCCGGACCCCACCACGCAGCCTAGTCCGCAGCCCAACAACTATAAGGAAGGCGCGGAAAAGCTGGGCGAAGCGTTTCTCAAAACAGACGTCGGGAAAAAGCTGCAGGATGCCGCCACCCAGGATCCTCTGGTGAAGGGCGCGAGCGATTTCATCGGAACGCTGCCAGGGAAAATCATCGCCGGCGCAGCGGCCACGGGAGCCATCGCCGGCCTGGCTGCCGAGCACAAGGCGCTGCCGGTGCAGATTCCCGAAATTCCACTGGATAAGGTCGCAAAAGGCTTAAAGGTAAAGATCACCTACGAGGGCCCCGTCGATCGCCCGACGAAAGGGATGATCACCTTCAGCTACACCCCGGGCGGCGACAAGAAGAAGCCGGGTCAGTCGGATACGGACCGGATTCGCGCAGACACGGCGCGCCTCAACGCCGAACGGGAGCAGATTCGTGCCCACACCACATACCAGCCCGGTTCGCCGGAGGACCTCGAGCAGAAAGCCATGCAGAAGGCGATCGAAGACGTCACCATGCATCGCGGTGGCATGCTTCCCGGCACCGGCGGCGTCCCGCTCAAGCCTGGCGGTATTTTTCAGCAGCCCCCCGGTGATGTGGCGGCTCCGGGGTTGCTGCAGCAGCAACTGCCCAACACGGGACTGCGCCTGCCGAAGTATCAGTCGCCGTTCGCGCCGAAGACGCCCACGCTGCTGGACAAGCAACTCGAGTTGAAACCGATCACCTCAGAACCAGGAGCCACGCAGGCCGCGGACGCGCAGAAGAAGGATGAACTACCCGTGCAGCGCAAAGCAGAGAGCAACGCCCCTGTGCCCGACAACGCGACGGAGGTCGATGACGCGCTGCACTCGTCGAGCCGCCCTCTCGATGAGTCGACACGCCGCTTCATGGAGTCCCGCTTGGGGTTCGACTTCAGCAAAGTGCGCATCCATACCGACGCCCGCGCAGCTGAATCGGCGAAGGCCGTCCATGCCCTGGCATACACCGTCGGCGACGACATTGTCTTTAGTGACGGCCGATATACGCCAAACAGGACCGAAGGCCGGCGTCTCCTGGCGCACGAACTGACGCACACCGTGCAACAGCAGACAAGCGCCCCTTTGCATGTCTCGTATCCGCCGCCGTTTCCTCATAAAGTCAAGAACCCGAACCCAGACCAGGACGTTTTGCCGGCGCCGGGGGCAGCGACGACAGGAGCCGTAGGCATGATTCCTCTCGGAGAAGCAGCTGAGAACCTACGGCGGGCGAGGACGGACGGACGGCCAAAGTGCTCGCGAGTGGATCGGTCCGGTTTCGGGTGCCGACCACTGCAGACTTGAGAAATTTGTTCACTTCCGGCAAGGTGCCGCAGGACGTCCTCAAAGACCGTATTGAGCTGGCACTGAAGCGGATGGCCGCGGAAAAGCGGCTGAGTCTTCCGATCCGGTGCCGGACATCATTAAGAAAATCTTTCCCTCTCCCGGAACGTTCGATGAGGCAGCCTACGCCGCGGCGGTCGATGTCACCGATCGCAGCAGAGTCTATCAAAACGTGCTGGATGCTGAGGCTCGGGTCACTGGCGCGGACAAGCCGAAACTGACCGCGGTCATGCAGGACTCGGCAAAACTGATCGACGACTGCGTTGCCGACGACGCGAATCTGCAGTCGGTTTTCGGCACCCAAAAAAACGTCGCGAAGGCGAACTACGTCAAGGCCAAGGCGGCGCTGCTGAATGCAATTACACACATTGATACGAACATCACCACCGACTACAACCTCGACGATCCAGAGACAGGTCTGGGCGGGTGGGCTGCTTTCTCGACCCAGCAAGTGCATTTCCAATCCGCAATCGCAAAAGTTACAGATGAGGCCGCGGCAAAGATCACCATCATTCACGAGGCAAGCCATCTGGGCGACGGATCGGTAAAAGATAAGGGGTACTATGGCAGTCCTGGCTTCGAGGCCAAACCGGAACAGGACAAGGTGACGAACGCGGCTCACTATGAGGAGATACCACGACGGAAAATCGGCAAGAGCAAGTACACAGATCCGAGCGGTCATTTCATCGACTTCAAACCAGGTACGTCCGCAGCCGGAGCACCGCAGACCTTTGAAGAAAAAGTCAAAGAGAAAGCTGTCGAATTCTTCCGCAAGGCGTGGGACAAAGCGGTCGACGTCAATGTCTTTATTCGCGACATTCGCAAGGACGAACAGGCAGGCGACAACCGTTCCTTCCACGCAAACCAAACACGCATTCTACAGCTTTCCAAACTGATGCATTTGACCGTGCACGAACAACCGCCGGCGACCGCTTCGCTCAACCAGGTGGATCTGATAATCGCGGAGGGAGTAGCCCGCGCCATGGGCAAGATGGTGAGGCTTGCCCCTTCCCAGCCCCTGCCCAATCCCTTCCAGTTAACGCCGCCGGCGGTGAACAAGGGCTCGCAGCCAAGTCCACCGCCGATTCTCCCGCAGACCTTGCAACTCAAGCCGGTTCCTGGACTCAGCTTGCCGCCGGCTGCTCCCGTTGTTCAGACCGTTGATGCCGCCGCTGACGGCGTCATCGACAAAACGCTCGTCGCCATCGGAAACCTGACAGGCAGCCTGATCGATGACAAAGCGCTGGTTACCTGGCTGGTTTCCGAATACAAGAAGCCGTTGTAGGCAATTAAATCCGCGCTGAAGATCAAACGGCACGGCGCAAAGAACAGGAGATACACCGTGCATTTCTGCGGACAGGATTTCCCGGCGGATACCCAAGAAATCGATTGCGTGAACGAGTGCATCGACAGCCTCGCCCCCCTCAACGGTATGAGGAGCGTGCGGCTGCTGCGGCTTTGGTTCACCGATCCTCACACCGCGCAGGTGCACCCCCTCTCCGACTTGAGCCCGCTCCGGAATCTCGAGAGCCTGGAGATTCTCGAAATCCCCGAATCAGAAGTAAGCGACATCGACCCGCTCAGAGGCCTGAAGAGTCTGACCACCCTCGATTTGCACTCGACTCCCGTACATGACCTCGGGCCGCTCGGCGACCTGAGAAATCTCCGGCGCCTCATTCTGTCCAATACCAGGATCCAGGACTTGAGTGCGCTGCAGGGGTTGTCGGAGCTGGCCACGCTGCGTGTGAACGGCACCGCGGTTGCGAGCCTCGAACCTCTGCGGCACATGAACAAACTGCAAGACTTGGCGATTTACGCAACTGCGGTCGAGGACCTCACGCCGATCGCCGGCCTTCGGCTTATCACAGAGGGCTCACGACTGGACTTCGGGAACACACGGATTGCGGACCTATCGCCGCTGCAGCACGCCATACACGTGAAGGAGTTGTTTCTCTACAACACGCGCGTATGTGATCTGGCGCCCATCCGCTTCATGACAAAACTGGAGCGTCTGCGGCTGGATAACACCCCAATCGACGACCTAAGTCCACTGGAAAATCTGTCGCTCTTAGAGCGGCTGGCGCTCGCCGGAACAGCGGTGAGCGATCTATCCCCCTTGCGGGGGCTGGTGCGGCTCGCTGATATCGATCTTGCGCACACAACAGTCCACGATCTGGAGCCGTTGCGTGGACTAGCGAACCTGGAAAACCTCGTTCTCACCGGCACGCGGGTCCGCGATCTCACGCCCCTCGGCGAACTACACAATCTTCGCGTTCTGGATCTTCGCGAAACCGCGGTCCCGCAGGATCAGGCGATTCGGATACAAAAGCAGCGGCCTCAGCTAACCGTACTGGGCGCTGGCCACCAGAGAGGAAGGATGCAATGAGCAGCGGTTCCCCTATTTCGCCCCGCCTCGTCAAAGGCGGCATCGTCACCATGGACCCGGACACGTCCGCGGTGCAGAGCGTCATCGCGCTGCAGTACAACCCCGACTCGCTCACCCGCACGCTGCAAATCCAGGCCGTGCCCGGCGGCCAGGACGGCGTGCGCGTCGATGCCCTGCGCCTGCGCGGGCCGGCGATCGAAACCATCAAGCTCGAAGCCGAGCTCGACGCGACCGACCAGCTCGAATTTCCGACGCAATATCCGAACTAGCCGTGCAGTACGGCCTGCATCCGCAACTCGCGCAGCTGGAGATGCTCGTCAATCCCACGGTCGAAACCCTGCATCGCCGACGACGACATGGCCAACGCCGGCACGCTCGAAATCATTCCGCTGGAACAGCCGCTCACGCTCTTCGTCTGGAGCAAGAGCCGCGTCGTGCCCGTGCGCCTCACCGACTTCTCCATCACCGAAGAAGCCTTCGATCCCAACCTCAATCCCATCCGCGCCAAGGTCAGCCTCGGCATGCGCGTGCTCAACGTCGACGACCTCGGCTTCGAGCATCCCGGCGGCCGCATGTTCATGACCTATCTGAGCAACAAAGAAACAGCTGGCGGCGCAGGCCAAATCCGTCGCCCTCACCGTTCTCGGACTGGGAGGCCTGCCATGAACTATCCGCTGCAGGCCCTCATTCAGCTGGGCGTTGTGCCGCCGGTCACCTTCCCCACCGACAGCCGCTACTACGGCTTCGGCCACGCTTGCAGTACACCGCGCCCGACGGGCCAGATCATCACCTATCTGGCGCGGCGCTTCGTGCCGCAGCCCGGCGCGCCCAACTTCGCCACCATCGCCCAGCACACCGTGACGCAGGGCGACCGGCTCGACCTGATCGCCGCCAAGTATCTCGGCGATCCGCTGATGTTCTGGCTGATCTGCGATGCCAACGGCGCCATCCGTCCCGACGACCTGGTCGAGACGCCCGGGCACGGTGTCTCAACATCACCACGCCGCAGGGCGTGCCCGGAGGGTCGAATGCTTGAGAGCGTTCAGCTCACGCTGATGATCGGCCCGTCATCCCGCTCACGGTGCCGCGCGTCGTGCTCGACTCCCTCGCCGAGGTCGAGGTCAAGGTCGAGGACGTCGGCCACCAGCGGCTTCCAGCTCATCTTCAGCATCGACAAGCAGTCGCCGCTGCAGATCCTCTTCCTGCTCACCGGCGGCATGCCGCTGCTCTTCATGCGCGTCGTTCTCGTCGCCACCGTCAACGGCGTGGCCAACGTGCTGATCGACGGCGTCATCACCAACAACCAGATCGCGCCCGGCGACAAAGGCTCGAACTCCACCCTGACCATCACCGGCAAAGACCTCACCGCGCTGATGGATCAGTCCGACTGGAGCGGCTTTCCTTTCCCCGCCTGCCCGCCGGAGGCGCGCGTCGCGCTGATGCTGGCCAAGTACGCGCTCTTCGGCGTCATCCCGCTCGATCATTCCCAGCGTCCTGATCGACTGTCCCGCTGCCCATCGACCAGATCCCCAGCCAGCAGGGCACCGACCTGCAATACATTCGCTATGCTCGCCGACCAGGTCGGCTACGTCTTCTACATCGATCCCGGGCCCGTCGCCCGGCATCAGCAAAGCCTACTGGGGTCCGCAGATCAAAGTCGGCACCCGTGCAGCCCGCGCTCAACGCCGACATGGACGCCTACACCAACGTCGAGAGCATGCACTTCAACTTCGATCAGGAGAAGAACCGCATCCCGCATCGTCTACATCTACAACCAGGAAACCGGCGTCAGCATTCCCATTCCGATTCCGCCGATCACCCCGCTGAATCCGCCGCTGGGCTCATTCCTCCGCTGCCCACCAATCTCCTTCCGCCCGACCTGACGCCGTTCCGCGACGACCTTGTCGAAGCTGCCGATTCCGCAGGCCATCATGATGGGCCTGGCCGCGGCGGCGCAGAAGCCGAAGCCGTCACCTGCGAGGGCAGCCTCGACGTCACCCGCTATGGCGGAGTGCTGAAGGCGCGGCACTGGTGGGCGTGCGCGGCGTCGGGCCGGCCTTCGACGGCCTCTATTACGTCAAGAGCGTCACCCACAAGATCAAGCGCGGCGAGTACAAGCAGAACTTCACCCTCACCCGCAACGGTCTGGTCTCCACAGTACCCACGGTGAACCCATGAGCCCACAGGATCCCACCGCAGGCGGCAACCCGAAGCGCTTCTACGGCAAGTATCGCGGCCTGGTGATCAACAACATCGATCCGCTGCAGATCGGCCGCGTCATGGTGCAGGTGCCGGACGTGCTGGGCGAAATCCCGTCCAGCTGGGCTATGCCCTGCGTGCCCGCGGCGGGCATTCAGGCCGGCATGCTTCATCGTTCCGCCGATCGGCTCGCAGGTCTGGGTGGAGTTCGAGCAGGGCGATCCCGATTATCCCATCTGGACCGGCGGCTTCTGGGGACTGGTGGCCGATGTGCCGTCTTCGCCACCGCGCCGCCGGCGATTCCGCCCGGCCAGAACATCGTGCTTCAGACCACCGGCCAGAACATGCTCATGCTCAGCGACGCACCGCCAACGCCGGCCACCGGCGGCATCGTGCTCAAGAGCGTCAGCGGAGCCATGATCGTCGTCAACGAGACCGGCATTTACATCAGCAACGGCCAGGGCGCGACCATCACCCTGATCGGTCCCGCGGTGCCATCAACGAAACCGCGCTGCCATCTCGACGGTGATGACTAGACGCAATGCCTGGACCGATTCTGCACATGGGCGCCACCGTGCATCTGCGCGCACGGCGGCCAGGCCATGCCGACCGTGCCCAGCCCGCGTGGTCTTGGTCTCCGGCATGCCCATCGCCACCATCGCCGCTCCCTATGCGGTCGCCGGATGCGCCTTCGTTCCTCCGGCCGGCAATGGCCCCTGCGTGACCGGGCAGTGGGTCGTGGGCGCAATCAGGTGCTGTCGCAGGGGCAGCCGGTCGCCATCATGACCGGCGTGGCGATCTGCGTTCCCACCGGCACACCGCTGCTGCCGGTCGCGGCGCAAACGCTGGTGCTGGCAACCTGAAGCCGGTCGTGAAGAAAGCGGATGAGGAACGATGCCATGAACGTGAATTTTCCCTATCAATTCGATGGACGCGGACGCACCCGCGGACGCCGCCGCAGGATTACGTGCGCCAGATGGTCGAGCAGGTGCTGTTCACCTCGCCCGGCGAGCGCGTCAACCTGCCCGACTTCGGCAGCGGCCTGCTGCAGCTTCCCTTCGCGCCCAACAGCGTGGAGATGGCCGCGGCCACGCAGTTCACCGTGCAGGGCGCGCTGCAGAAGTGGCTCAGCAGCTACGTCAAGGTGCAGTCCGTGGTCGCCGCCGCGCAGGAAGCCACGCTGACCGTCACCGTCACCTACTCGCCGCTGAACACCGATGTCACCCAGGTGCAGACCTTCGTCTACGGAGGCGCTGCAATGATCATTACGCTGCTGCAACGAAAACCGCAAGGCCGCGGTCCTCGGCAATCCTGACGCTCAACGGCATCGACTATCTCGAGGTGCTGGACAACGACGCCATCCCCTCGGCAGCCGCGCCAGCAGCACCCTGCTCATCCATTGCCTCAAGCCGGTTCCGACGAATCTGACGCCACCAACATCCTGATCACCGGCGGCGAAAGCATCACCGATATCACCGCGCATTGGGTCGCACTCGCCGGCATCCCGCGCCGCCGCCCCTGCGAACGCTCAGCCGAGAGCAGGCCTACTTCACCGCGCTGCCCGACGCAGCAATGTCCTCGTCGTGCGCACCAACGAGGCGGGCGACTTCTCCCCCTACACGCTGCGTCTGGTCAACGACGCCGCCAGGCCGCGCGAAGACTCCTTCGAGCTACCGAAGCGCTCGCCGGCTTCGATCCCGCAGCTGGCCGAAGTCGACTTCTCCTTCAAGGTCGAGTGCGGCCCCGACTTCGACTGCGCTCCGCAGCCCCCGACTGCCCGCCCGATCTGCCCACGCCGCCGCCCATCAACTATCTCGCCAAGGACTACGGCACCTTCCGCACCGATCCTGCTCGACCGCATGAACCAGCTGCTGCCCTACTGGGGCGCCACCAGCGAAGCCGACATGGGCATCGTGCTCGCCGAACTGATCGCCTACGTCGGCGACCACCTCAGCTACCAGCAGGACGCCGTCGCCACCGAAGCCTACATCGAAACCGCGCGCAGCCGCATCTCGCTGCGCCGCCACGCACTGCTGGTCGATTACTCCGTCCACGACGGCTGCAACGCCCGCGCCTGGATTCAGCTCGAAGTCGAATCGCGCAGGTCTTCCTCGATCGCACGCTCACCCGCTTCTACACCTTCGCGCCCGGCATGCCCTCCTCCCTCGCCGTCGGCGCCGGCAACGAAGAAGCCGCGCTCAACGCCGGCGTAGTCGTCTTCGAGCCCATGCAGGACGCCGTGCTCTACCCCGAGCACAACCAGATGACTTCTACACCTGGGGCGACACCAACTGCTGCCTGCCCGCGGGCGCGACCGAAGCCACGCTGCTCGGCAGCTTTCCCAATCTCCAGCCCGGCGACGTCCTCATCTTCCAGGAAGTCCTCGGCCCGCAGACCGGCAATCCCGCCGACGCCGACATCCGCCACCGCTGCGCCGTGCGCCTCACCCAGGTCGCCACGCAGAACAGCCAGGGCCAGCCGCTCGTCGATCCTCTCTTCGACAACCGGACGGCGATCCCATCATCTCCGCCTCGCAGACGCCGACGCCAGTCACCGAAATTCAATGGTCCAGCGACGACGCCCTGCCCTTCGCCGTCTGCCTCTCCTCCAGCTTTCTCGACGCAACCGGCAAGCCGCAGACGCTCACCAATGTCAGCGTCGTCCTCGGCAACATCGTGCTCGCCGACCAGGGCCTCACTCTCTCGGCCAGTCTCTCTCGGCACCGTGCCCGCGCCATCCATCTTCCTCCCGCCCGACCCGGCACGCAGACCGCTGCACACCCATCCGCGCCCACGCCCGTCCCCGTCCGCTTCCGGCCCGTCGTCCCCGACAGCCCTCTCACCCAGGCCGTTCCGCTCCCGCTGGCCGGCGAGCCCGGTCACCCCCGGCATCGTGCCTCTCGTCTCCATCGGCTTCGTCACCCTGAACGACGCGAACGGCTTCACCTGCCTCACGCTCCAGGCCGACGACCCATCGAGCTGGCCGCAATTCTTCGGCGTGACGGCAACGCCAACGCCATGCACCCCGGCAACTTCGATCTCGCCGTCGTCTACAACCCGCCCGGACGGCGCCGCCGGAGTCACCAGCCCCGTCGTGCTCGAAAACTTCACCGACCTCTCCCTCACCACCAGCCGACCCCAACTACGCCGTCACCCAGATCAACTCGCTTCTCAAATTCATCCACGTGCCCTCCAGCTACGTCCGCCCGGAACATCGCCAACCGCCTTTCCCGCAGACGCCGATCATGCTGCCCATCACCGGCCCAGTCGATCTGCGACGACTCCGGCGGCACCCCCTATCTCACCGTCGCAAGCCACCAATCCGCTGGCGTGGCCGCCGCATCTTCGGCGTGCTCGCCCAGGGCAACCAGTCGCGAGCCCGACCTCTTCAATCTCGCTCGTCGTCTACAACCCCTCCTCCGGCGGCGTCGGCGTCCATCTCCCCGTCCTCGTCGAGCAATTCAACAACCTCTCGCTGCACAACGTCGCCGCCACCTTCGCCGCCGCGTCCGACCTGATCAACGTCCGCAGCTTCGCCGAAGCAACCGAACCCCAGCCTCTCCGCCTGCGACCTGATGCACTTCGACGCCAGACGAGGCCGTCCCCGAGATCACGCTCTCCGGCACCTTCGAAGGCAACACCACCACGTGGACTCCCGCAGCCAGGACCTGCTGGAAAGCGGCGACTGCCGACACGAACTTCGTCGTGGAAGTCGAATTCGACGGCGCGGCCACCTGCGCTTCGGCGACAACACCAACGGCATGATTCCCGACAGCCGGCACGATCTTCGTCGCCACCTATCGCATCGGCAACGGCACCGCCGGCAACGTCGGCGCCGAGAGCCTCGTCTTCCTCGCCGCCGGCGACGCACGCATCCGCTCCTGCACCAACCCGCTGCCCGCCACCGGAGGCATCGACCCGGAGACCACCGACCAGATTCGCCGCCGCGCCCCGCAAGCCTTTCATGACCCAGGAGCGCGCCATCACCATGGCCGACTACGTGGCCATCGCCGAGCGAAACCCCAAATCGATCAGGCCGTTGCCACCCTGCGCTGGACCGGCAGCTGGTACACCGTCTTCATCGCCGCCGAGCCGCAAGGCGGAGGCAACCTGACTCCCGCCCTGCGCAAGACGCTCACCGCAGCATGTAACCGCTACCGCCTCGCCGGGCAGGATCTCGAGCTCGATTCGCCGCAATATGTTCCCCTGGAGATCGAGCTCGACCGTCTGCGTCGACCCCAGCTACTTCCAGGCCGACGTGCGAGCAAGCGCTGCTGCAGGTGCTGGGCAGCCGGCTCTACCCAATGGCACAAAGGCCTGTTCTGCCCGACACCTTCACCTTCGGCCAAACCGTCTATCTCAGCCCCATCTACGCCGCGGCGCGCACCGTCGCCGGAGTCACCGCCGTCACCGCGACGTCTTCCAGCCGCAGGGCGTGAACACCACGCACTATCTCGCAACGGGAGAGATTCCGCTCGGCCCGTTCCAGATCGCCCAGCTGGACAACGATCCCAGCTTTCCCGACCACGGGCAACTGACCCTGGTCCTGCAAGGGCGGAAAATGAGGAGCCTATGAGCTGCACCGAAGGACACCGTGACTGCGGACTGCACCTGCGGCTGCTGCGCCGGCACCAGCGTCGCAGACGCCGCAGGCGAGAACAATCTCCCCGGCCTCTCCGTCCATCTCCTATCGCGCCGGCACCTGGGCCACGTTCAAGGAGTCGATGCTCGCGCGGCTTTCCAGCTCCGACTATCCCGCGCTCGCCTCCTCAAGACCCGCGACAACGACGACTTCACCATCGCCCTGCTCGACGCCACCTCCGTCGTGCTCGACATCCTCACCTTCTATCAGGAGCGCCTGGCCAACGAGAGCTACCTGCGCACCGCCACCCAACTTCGCTCGCTCACCGAACTCTCGCGCCTCATCGGCTACCAGCCGGCCCCGGGCATCGCAGCCGACCACCTATCTCGCCTTCACGCTGAAAGCCGCACCCGGCCTGCCGCCCGATCCCTCCACCCCGGCCATCACCATTCCCGCAGGCACGCAGGCGCAGAGCGTACCCGCGCAGGGACAAACTCCGCAGACCTTCGAAACCTCCGCCGCCATTCCGGCCAAAGCCGACTGGAATGCGCTTCCCGTGCAGACCGGCGCGTCCCGTGGACGCCGCACCGGCGACAACGAGCGTCTATCTGGCGGGCACCGCCACTCAGCTGCAACCCCGGCGACTCCTCCTGATCGTCGGCGATGAGCGGAGGATGGACCCCAGCTACCACTCCAACGAGCAGCTGGGACGTGCGCTGGTCAACCAGGTGATCGTCGACACGCAGAACAACCGCACCTAGGTCGACGCTGGGATCACGCGGCTCGGCAGAACCGGATCGGGCAACGTCACGCCGGCGACAGGACCACCCCAAGTTCTTCGCCTTCCGGCAGAAGGCCGCGCTCTTCGGCTATAACGCCGCCAACCCCAATCATCTTGCGACACCAAGATCACACAGCCATCAGCCTCCCTGCTGATCAACAGCCACGACTGAAGCCGTGCTGACACTCGGACGCGAACTTCGATCGATCTCGATCCAGCGTATCCGAAGATCGATCATCGACAGCTGGCTCGCCATGGTCGTCCCGACACATGGTACGCTCGCGGACTCCGGCGGTTACTCAGCCTCTACAAAGCGACGCTCGGTCAGCCCGATCGCGCGTTCAGACTTTCGGTATCAGCGCAAAGATCACGCGCGTCTCGCCGCGATCTGACAGCGATCCCGGCTCAGCAACTTCCACCTCCGCCGACAACCTCCGTCCTGCCCAGAGCGAACAACTCGCCGTCGCCGAGCAGCCGCTCGACCATCCACTCTACGGCGCCGTCCTCGACCTCGAAGCCCTCCGTCCCGACCTGGTCGGCGCGCACGGCGTAGCCATCACCGGCAAGAGCCAGAAAACTCAGCGTCAACCTCCGCCGTCGCACGACTCTCAGTTTCGTCCCGACGACGGTACCGGCTCGCGCTCAAACTCTAATCCCGGCGATTCGTCACTCTCACCGATCCCGCGCCACTGCCCATCAACACCGACGGCTCGATCCCCGACTGGATGGCTCGACCACCGCTCACGCAAACGTCGCGTCTCCGACTGGCCGGCCGGGCACGCGTGCAGCGCCGCAAGCTCTGATCTCAGCCTTCTCACTCGCGCCCTCCAGCAAGCACGACCCCGTCATTCAGGAATTCGCCCTCGTCTCTTCCGTCCTGGCCGTCGACACGACCCTTTCCCGCACACGCAGATCCTGCTCACAGTCGCCGCTGACGCAACTGCTACGACCGCACCATGACCACCGTCAACGCCAACGTCGTCCTCGCCACCGCCGGCCGCTCGGTCAGCGAGATCATGGGCAACGGCTCAGCCGCCACGCCCAATCAAAGCTTCACCCTGAAGCAGTCACCGCTGACCTACATCCAGGCCCCCACCCCAACCGGCAGGCAGAGCACGCTGCAGGTGCGGCCAACGGAGTCGCCTGGACCGAAGTCCCCACGCTCTACCAGCAAAGCCCGTCCGCGCACGGTCTTCGCCACCCTGAACCAGTCCGACGGCACCACCGACGTCCTCTTCGGCGACGGCGTGGAAGGCGCGCACCCTGCCCACCGGCCAGAACAATATCCAGGCCAACTACCGCGTTGGTTCGGGATCGGCCGGCAATGTCGGCGCCGGCACCATCACCACGCTCGTCGACCGCCCGCTTGGCGTCAGCGGCGTCATCAATCCCGAGCCGCCACCGGCGGGCAGGACCCGCAATCGGTCGACGACGTCCGCGCCAACGCCCCGCTCTCCGTTCTCACGCTAGGCCGCGCCGTCTCCATCACCGACTATCAGAACTACGCCGCCACCTTCGCCGGCATCGCCAAGGCCTACGCGATCTGGATTCCCAGCGGCCCCAGCCGCGGCGTCTTCCTCACCGTCGCCGGCGCTGGCGGCGCAGCTCTGCCGCCGGGCAATCCAACCCTCGCCAATCTCGTGACCTCGCTCCAGAACTACGGCAATCCGCTGATCCCCATCATCGCCGTCATCCTTCCTCGAGACGCTCTTCGGCTTCTCGGCCGACCTCGCCTACGACCCCGCTTACGACCAACCGGCGGTGCAGGCGCAGATCATGCAGACCCTGCGCAGCCTACAGCTTCGCCGCGCGCACCTTCGGCCAGGGCGTCTCCGCCGACGAGATCGCCGCGTTCATCCAGGCCGTCCCCGGCGTCATCGCGGTCAACGTCACAGCTCTCACCGTCGTAGCCACCAGCGCCGCGGCGATCTCGCCAGCGCAAGGCTGGCTTCCGTCTCCAACTTGCAACAACTGGATCTCGCAAATCCGGTCGACCGCTGCCGCGCCCATCGTCCGGTTCGACCTACGCGCATCTGCCCGTATATTCCGGTAGCCAGTCCTGACGCGCTGCCGCAACCGGCCGAAATTCTGGTCCTCGATCCCGATCCCAACAAGCATGCTCTGGGGGTGATGTCATGAGCACTCAGGACTCGAGCTCTTCCATCTTCTTCCCGCGCTCTATCGCCTGCGCGACGCGCAGCTCGCGCAGTCGCAGAACTCTGCTCACCGCCGCAGAAGCAGGCCCAGCTGCGCTGCAACTTGCAGGCCGCTCATGCCGCCGCTGCCACCGGACGCAGCAGGCGCAGCTTCGACCAGCTCACCGCCAAAGCCGCGCGCGGCCCGCTCCAATCTCTGCTCATGGTGATCGCAGAGCAGCTGGCCATCGTCGCCGAAGACCTCGACCAGCTCTACGACGACCAGTTCATCGAAACCTGCGCGCCCTGGGTCATCCCCTACATCGGCGACCTCATCGGCTATCAGGCCAGTCAATGGAATCGCCCCCGCCGTCGACAAGCCCGCGCGCCGAAGTCGCCAACACCATCTCCTTCCGCCGCCGCAAAGGCACCGTCCTGGTGATGGAACAGCTCGCGCGCGACGTCACCGGCTGGGGCGCGCACGCCGTCGAGTTCTTCCGGTCCTGGCGACACCCAGTACATGAACCACCTCCGCCTGTTCAACCACTACGCTCCCGACCTGCGGCGCTGGCAGCCAGGCGTCTACATGAACACCGGCTTCGACCGCACCGCGCACAAAGTCGACGTCCGCCGCATCGCCGATCCGAGCGCGGCCGCTACAACATCCAGAACATCGGCATCTTCCTCTGGTCGCTGACGCCTACAGCATCACGCATTCTCGCCGCTGCGACCGCCATGCCCCGGCAACCCGCAGTGCTTCCGCTTCAGCCC
This sequence comes from uncultured Acidobacteriaceae bacterium, assembly GCA_963840675.1. Taxonomy (GTDB): domain Bacteria; phylum Acidobacteriota; class Terriglobia; order Terriglobales; family Acidobacteriaceae; genus PALSA-350. The sequence goes on along the minus strand of CAWJAB010000008.1, from coordinate 410,245 downwards.
GCTCGGCTGGACATTCCGCTGTTCAACAATGCCCTCTCGCAGGGCGCCGACATCACCGACCCCGGCCGCAGCCCGAACAATGTCCCCGACCGTCTGCGCCGCCGCGTCCTCTGCGAGGACATCCAGCGCAGCGAAGGCGACCCAGTCTACTACGGCCCCGGCAACAGCCTCGTCATCTATATCGACAGCGAGAGCCACCTGCAACCCCTACCAGATTCAGGTATGCGACCTCGTCCGGCGCCGATGGCGTCCTGGGCCAACATCCCCTCCGGCCGGACGTCGCATCGCCGTCGATCCCCAGCTCGGCCGCCTCGCGCTGCCGCCCGCCGCACGCCGACACGCGCACCACCGTCAAGTCTCCTACTACTACGGCTTCAACGCCGACATGGGCGGCGGAGAATACGCCCGCGCATCCGCAACCTTCACCGCTCGTCGCACCAAGCCGCATCGATCGCGTCCCCGGCGACCATGCCCACACATGCAGCGCGGCGCTTCGCCACGCGCGCCGCGACGGCGTCATCGAGGTCAGAACAGTCCGGATCCTACATCCGAGCCCGCCGGCGCTCATCATCAACCTGCCCGCCGGCGGCCACATCGAGCTCCGCGCCGCCGACGGCGCCCGCCCCACCCTCTCCTCGGCGACGAAATCGTCATCACCGGAGGCGCCCAGCACCGCCGTCCTCAACGGCCTGCTGATCGCCGCCGCCCCTGCCACCGGCTGCCGTCCTCGCCCGCAGCTCTGCTGCACGCGCCAACTCGCCGACGGCAACTCAGCTCACCGCATCTCAACCTCACCCACTGCACCCTCGTTCCCGGCTGGTCAGTGCAACCTCAAGGCGAGCCGAACCGCCTCGCCAGCCTGCCCACGTTGCTAGTCGGAACCGGCGGTCTGCGCGTCAACGATCGCCCGCTCCATCCTCGGCGCGTTTGCGGAACAACGTCGAAGCCACCACCAGCCTCACCGACACCATCATCGACGCCACCATCCCCACCGGCGTCGCCTACGTCGCGCGCCGCGACGCCGCAACCAACGGCCCTCAGCCGGCGGCGCACTCACCCTCGTCGGCTGCACCGTCATCGGCAAAGTTCACGCCACCCTCCTCACGCCTCATCTCCGACAGCATCTTCTGGGCCGGGCTCCCGCTGCCGATCAGACGGCGACGCCCCCTTGGACGCCGCGCTCTGAGCCGACCGCAAGCAGCAGGGCTGCGTCCGCTTCAGCTATCTGCCCACCGGAGCCATCACGCCGCGGCAATTCCAATGCGTCGAACAGGCCCCCGGCACACCGCAGCCGCTCTTTTTCGCTGCGTTACGGCGACCCCGGCTACTGCAAACTTCTTCGCCACCACCGACGACCGCATCCGCCGCGGAGCCGACGACGGCGGCGAGATGGGCGTCTTCCACTTCCTGCTAGCCCCGCTGCGCGAGACCGACCTGCGCATCCGGATGCAGGAATATCTCCCGGTCGGCATGGAATTTGGAGATCTTCTACGAGAACTGAGAGGAACGCAGCCATGAGCTTCGACACCAGCCGTTTTACCTTCGATCCCTGGAAGGACTACCCCGGCGTCGTCATGGAACAGGGCCGCGTCCAGCTCGACTCCGACTGGAACGAATGGCTCGCCGAGCTCTCGCGCCGCATTCAGGCCGGAACGCTCGACATACTCGGCCGCGCCGCCTACCCGCCGACACACCCCCTATGCCTTCCTCTCATCAGCTTCATCGGCGGCAACAGCTCACTATCGGCCCCGGCCGCATGTACGTCGACGGCCTGCTCGCAGAAAATCACGGCGACCCCGCCGCCGGAACCTGGGACCCCGCGTTAGCCGAACTCTCCGGCTCGCCCCAGCCCCCGCCCGCTACCGAGACCGGCGCCATCGACTTCACCAGCCAGCCCTGGCTGCCCGGCGCTCACGCTCCCCGGCCAACGGCACCTTCTCGCCTATCTCGACGTGTGGACCGCGCGAAGTCACCTATCTCGAAGACCCAAACCTCATCGACCCCGCCGTCGGCATCGACACCACCGGCCGCCTCCAGACCATCTGGCAAGTCAAGCTCGTCGCCGTCAACGCCGGCGTCACCTGCGCCACCGCCGGCAGCCCGTGGCCCGCGAACTCCACCGGCCGGTTGACCACCGCGCCCATTCGCCAACACCCCCTCCGGCCCCTGCTGCCTCACCACCAACACCGGCTACACCGGCATGGAGAACCAGCACTACCGCGTCGAGATCCACACCCCCGGCCCCATCGGCACCGCCACCTTCAAGTGGTCGCGCGACAACGCCTCCGTCGAAACCGGCGTCACCGGCATCCTCGGCGTAACCAACTCCGTCGGAGCCGCAGCCAGCCAGCTCACCGTGCTCAGCATGGGCCGCGACCACGTGCTCGGCTTCGCTCCCGGCAACTGGATCGAGATCATCGACGACGACCATCGAACTAGCCGGCCTGCCCGGCGAACTGCACCTCATCGACACCATCGACTTCGCCGCCAAGACCATCACCCTCGACGCCAAAGTCAGCGCCGCCAGCTTCCCGCGTCGACGGCTCCAACCAGACCACGCCCAGCCGCCACACCCGCATCCGCCGCTGGGACCAGGCCGGCAAAGTCTTCGCCAGCGACGGCACCACGCTCATCACCGACCTCGGCGCCGCCGGCAGCAACGGCCAAATCCCCATCCCTGCCTCCGGGCACCGCAATCATCCTCGAGAACGGGATCACCGTCTCCTTCAGCACCACCGGCACCTTCAACACCGGCGACTTCTGGACCTTCGCCGCGCGCACCGCCGATGGCAGCATCGAGCAGCTCAAGGACGCTCCGCCGCGCGGCATCCACCACCACTACACCGGCCTCTCCGTCGTCACCTTTCCGAACCCGGCCACCGACTGCCGCGTTCCATGGCCGCCCAAGTCCAGCAGCACCAGTTGCTGCTGCACCGTCAACGTACAGCCTTCCGACATCACCTCTACCAACCGCTGCAGAACATCGTCGATCAATTCAAGAACCAGCAGACGGCGACGGAAATCTGCCTGGCTCCGGGCACATATTCCCTGAGCGCTCCGCTACGTCTTAGCTCGGCGCACAGCAACATCACCCTTAAGGCCTGCCAGCCGGGGACCGTCATCATCCAGGCCGTCCCGGCAACGAGGGCAACTTCACCGACGGCCTGTTTGTTCTCGACAACTCTTATACCATCGCGTTTTCCGGCATCGACTTCATCGTGCCTGCGGCGCCCTTCAGCGGGACGACCTTCGCCGGATTTCCGCAAACTCGCTTGACCCCGATGTCGCATCCGTCATTCAGAACTTTAGCGCCGCCGTCGGCATTCGCGTTGTCGAAGCCACCGACGTCACGATCGAGAACTGCGCCTTCAGGCTCGGATTCCGCTTCACTCAGAATCCTGACGGTGGTGGTAACGAAAACACCTTTTCTTTTGGAGCCGCAGTATTTGGCTCCGGTCAGAACGAAGGCTTCACCTTCACCGGCAACGATATCAACGGTTACGGCGACTTCATGGCCGGGCTTCTCTTCGCGCCTGCGGTGGACTTCACAACAATTACCATTCAGGAGCAGCCCGCTGCTCCTACCGGCCTCACCGGCACAACTCAGGAGTCTAAGAGGGCGGGCCAGCCCACATCCCAGGCCACCGCTGTAACCGCATCCAAAGCCACGCCAAAAAGCACCTCCGCGAAAACGGCTTCGGCCAAATTCCCAACCCTTCAGTCACGCACAGAAGAGGCCGCGCAGCGCCCGAGCAGCGATGTCTCCAAACTTGGCTCGAGTCTCTCGTCCGGAATTCTCAAAAATATCTTTGGCACCGGCACCTCTGTCTCCAACCTGGCCTCGAACGGAGGCAGCGTTCTCGCCGGGACCCTCGACGAAACCACGGTCAGGAACAACAGCTTCCGCGGCCTCACCATCGCTGTTCTTGTGCTCGGCGAATCCGGCGACTTAGATCTTTCTTCAAACCAAGTTCTGACCTGTGAGGCCGGCTTCTGGCTAATCAATCTCACGCAGGCGCAGTACCTCCTACGCGCAGCGCAAAACCAGACCATCATCGGAGCCGCCATTGCCATGGGTTATCCACTGCCCCAGGGCGACACGTCAAGCTCTGACATGGTCACCATCTCCGCCGCCCCCAACTCCATCCGCATCTACGCTGGGAGCTCCGACTACACCGACTCCAACAGCAATGTATGGACGCCCGACGCCAGCGCCACCGGCGTCACCATCTCCACGAGCCCACTCACAGGGACCTACACCACCACCGCCTCGATCAACGGCACAGAAGATCCTGCGCTCTATCAGTCCGAGCGCGCCGGCACCAGCTTCAGCTACACCTTCACCAATCTGCCTGCTGGTTTCTATACGGTCACTCTCAAGTTCGCGGAAATCTTCTATCAGCAGGCGCAGAAACGCGCCTTCAATGTCTCCATCAACGGCAACCAGGTGCTCACGGAGTTCGATATCGTTGCCGACGTCGGCAGCCCCGACACCGCCGACGACAAGACATTCGCCAATATCCCTGCGACAGGTGGCGAGATTGTTATCCAATTCACTGGAACTGATCTCTATTCCGACCAGAACGCCAAAATCGACGCCACCGAAATCGATCCGCAATGGAGCGGCAACCCCTCTCTCGGCTCGAGCGAGAGCGAACTGCTCAACTTCTACGATCAGCTCGTCCAGGTTGCGCAACAGGCCTACGCCACCCTGGATTTTTCCGCCGCGCAACTCCGCATCGATAACAACGAGATGCATTACCTCGGCGGAGGAGCCCTGTTCATCCTGGACGACGACAGTCTCTACAACCAGAACTCCGGCTCGCTCATGATGATCGGCAACCGCCTAGACAATCTCGCGGGAGACTTATATTTCGTTGCCGATCAGGCCGCCAGGGATACGGCAAAAACCAATCTCTCTGGCAAGCTCGATCTGACCCGGGCGCAGAAAAAGACAGCTTCTACGCGAACAAACACGAAGACCGCCGTAAAGCCGAAGCTGGCTGCGCAACGGGGAACTGCTGCCGCCGCCCAGAACAAGCTTTCGATGCCTGCCAGGAACACCATCTTCCCTCAGGACCTCTCCATTGTCACCGGCAATGAGTTCACCTACCTTGTTGAAATACTCCAGGTGAGCCGCTGCGTCGTCACTTCCAACATGCTCACCACCGGCACCATCGAAGACGACTTCGGCGCCTGCTTCGTACTCGATGATTTTCCCGTTCAACAGGCCGAACTCGCCGTCATGAGCAATGTCTTCACCGGTCGTGTCCTCATCAATCCGCAGCGAGACCTGTCCTATGCCAGCAATCTCCCCTACGATGTCACCACTTGGGCATTCCTCAACACCATCATCGGGTGACGTCGCGCGCTCGAATGATGGTGTACCCGGTGTTTAAAGGCGGGCTATCCTGACCTGATACGCCCAGGTGATCACCCTAGACCGTAACTTAATTGATTCTAGTTGCGGGTTTGTTAAGGCAACCTGATGCCCGAAGCAGGTCTTTTCGACGTCAAAACTGACGCTAAGCTATTGATTTTAAATTTGGTCGGGGAGAGAGGATTCGAACCTCCGACCCCCTGGTCCCGAACCAGGTGCTCTACCAGGCTGAGCCACTCCCCGAACTTGTGTTTGGAAGGACGTTCACGGCCGAAAGGCTCCTGGCTGGTTCCTTCTAAGCGCCCCGCGAACTACCTCAAAGTGTATCAGAAGGGGAACGGCCGGGGCGCCAGGCAATGCTGGTTCCCCTTACACTGCGAAGGAGCACATTCTTAGGCTCGCCACGCAAATGAAACCGGTGCAACAGCTCGATTGACAGGCTTGCATGTGCTCGATGGAGCCATGGCTACCGAGCTGGAGCGAAGAGGCTTCGACCTGGACGGTCCCTTGTGGTCGGCGCACGTGCTGGTTAGCTCGCCGGAAGTCATCGCCGCCGTGCATCGTGATTATCTCGAGGCCGGCGCAGATTGCCTGCTGACGGCCAGCTACCAGGTCTCGGCGGAAGGCTTTCAGCAGATTGGTCTCGGCGCTGACGACGCTGCCCATGCACTTCGTGCCTCAGTGGCCATCGCTGAGAAGGTTCGGAGCGAATACCAGGCCGGCTCGGCGCGCAGGATCTGGATCGCAGCTTCTCTCGGAGCCTACGGCGCGATGCTGCACAATGGGGCGGAGTACCACGGCAACTACGATTGCGGGTTCGATGAGCTGGTTGGGTTCCACCGCCGGCGCATTGCGGTGCTTGCCGAAACCGATGCCGACTTCCTGGCTTTTGAAAGCATCCCCTCGCTCGAAGAGGCCGAAGCTATCCTGGCCGCACTACAGCCATATCCGGATTTGCCGGTTTACATCAGCTTTACGTGTCAGGATGAATCGCACGTCTCCAACGGAGAGACGCTCCGGGAATGTGCGGAGTTGCTCGATATTCGGGACCAGGTCATCGGCATCGGCGTCAATTGCACGCGTCCCGAACTGATCGGCAGCCTCATCCGCGAACCGGCAGAGGTCACGAGCAAACCATCATCGTCTATCCCAACTCCGGGGAGCAGTGGAGTGCGGTGCATCGCTGCTGGGAAGGTGACGGACAGATTCAGCAGTTTGGAGAACTGGCGCGAAGGTGGCGGGCAAACGGCGCGCAATGGATCGGTGGATGTTGCCGTACCGGGCCGGCACATGTGCGGGCCGTGGCCGAGGTTTGGCGCGGCTGAGCCCCCCAGAAGGACAGTGGTGTAGTTAGATACTCGGCTACGCGCGCAGCAAAAAGCGGAAGCGCATATCCTCACCGAACCACATGATGTAGTTGGTTCCCCAGGCATTGTTGAATAAGTTGCAGTGAATGCCAGCGGAAAGAACCGGCTGCTCATTGGAAAAGCACAAGGGAGACTTGGTTCCTAGTGTGACAACCGGCGCGTCCAGAGTCTCGACAAAGAAGTCCCCGCTTTCATCCTTGTAGCCGAAACCCCTGGAGACTGCGTGCATGTGACGATTGCCGGATAAGACCACATCCATGGGGGAAACCTGCTCGCCTGATTTTTCCAACGCCCATCCCGCGGGCTGGGGTGCGATGGGATGGAAGCTCAACCAAAGAGCCTCGGGAAGGCGGGTTGCCGGCTTTTCGAACCAGGAGAGATTCAGATGGATAACTGGCTCGTCATGGGGTAATTGCAATTCCAGATATACCTTCCGCGGAAACGCCGCACGGCCCGCCTCGTAACGCTTCAGGATCATGGATCTCAAGATGGGCCAGCAGCCGATGGCCATGCTTGTCTTCCTGTACCTGCAACTCCCCGAGCGAAGAGCAGCCACACCTGGCTCTTCGCCCCAAAGCGTTCGATGTTGGGCTTTCCGAAATCCTTCTTAGCCCAGTCTTCCTCGCTGACAACGTAACTGGCAAAGAATCGAGCGTAGTCATTTTGCGACAGTGTCTGATACGAGAAAAGCGCCAGAGGTTGGTCACTTGAGGCCCATTCCCGCTTTGTCTTCTTATTTCGAAGCCTCCGGATGGCTCCGGTCTTTGGATCGATGCCTACGATGAAATGGGGCGTCTCGATGTCGCTCAAGGCGGGGTGAGGGCTGGGATTCTGGCAGCTTCGGCGGCATGGCAGCAAGATTGCGAACCGCGGTTTGCGCCTGCTCGCGCAGCGGAGCGGGAAGCGCGGCGATCCCGGCGAAGAGGTCTTGTCGCTTCTCCTCCCAGCTGAACTCAACCACCTTGTAGTTCTTTGTATCAAGCATCGTGGCCAGATCGCTCGGGGTGTAGTGGTCGAAATCCAACCAGGTTTTGGTATCCGTGCCCCAGGTGTGCTCAACCTCCAAAAGCAGATGGCGGAGCAAGGCAACATCGGTTGCATCACCCACGGCAAAGGTTCCCTGGGCAAGCCAAGCCTGGCGCAGCCGGCTGACCTCACGGTACCGGGCAAGCTTAAGAGGGTCACTGGAGACACCGTGAATCCACGTGTCCCCAATTTCTTCTGTGAACACCGGCAGCGAACCGCGGTAGGGCTCGACTGCATTGGCAATTTCGGTCAGGTTTGTCGGAGTGATTTGAGCGCTGGGGAACCGCTTGCTCAAGGTGGAGTAGGTATCGTGAATTTCCTCCAACGTGTGCGGACCCATATTATCGTCGCGCACAACGATGGCGATGGCCAGATCGGAACCCGGCACTTGCAACACACCACCATAACCGTGGTGATACATAACCACGAGCGTCGATCCACCAGGAGCCTTCCAGAGAAATAAGGGAGAAACTCGCGGCACGGTACTGGCGTCGTTCACGCCGATATCCAGAAACTTCACGCCCTGCGCGGCGAGCGGTGCGATCAGGCCGCGCGTGTGGCCCGGCACGTCCGTCATCTTAGCGCCGGTTGTGGTGCGGCCAAAACGCCGGTCCAATGCCTGCGAGAGGCCGATGCTCCCGGAGATCATCGATGCTTCCATTAATTCCGTCTGCCAGCTGAATGGAAGGGCATGCCATGCGATGTCGCCCCTGGAGATGGCTTTTTCCATGCGTGTGCGCTCCTCGGGCGTGGCCTGCTCGAGGTATTCGTAAAGCAACCATGATCCGGTGGTCCAAACATAGCGATAATTGCCGGATTGGCGGAGCTGGCCGGCAAGATCGATGGCCTGGGGGAAATATTCCTTGAAATAGCGGTGAACAACAGCCGCCTGGGTATCGATAAAACCGGCGTCGAAATGACATTTGAACATCACCAGGACGCGCTTCACTCCAGGATCGGGCGCCGGCGCGGTGGAGGAGGCCTGGAGCGCAAGCAACGAGGAGGGCCTGCTCAACAAGGCGCTGCCCAACAAGGACTTCATGAATTCACGGCGTGTTTCGAGCATGATCAGTTCCGAAAATATCACTTTGCCATCAGTCGCGTTTCAGAATCGCCCTAGCTAGGGTCCCTCTGCATGACCCCCAGGTCTCAAGAGCGAGAGCTGGGCCACCCGCCAGTTGTGCGAGATGAAATCAAGCTGGAATTTTTCAAATGAGCAAGGGGAAACCCCCGTTACACCCCTGCGCTTGGCTTACTCAACAAAATGAGAAAATGCTCTAAGCTGTTCTGCGTGCGAATACTACTCTTCTCCCTGCTGTTTGTCGCGACGACTTTCTTCCGCCATCGCCCAGTCCAACCCCAAGGCGGCTGGCGTGGACCAGGATGTTCTCCAGCAAATTCCGCAACGGATGAAGTCGTTCATCGACCAGCAGACGGTTGCCGGCGCCGTCACGCTGGTGGCCCACGGCAGCGACATTGTTGAGTTCGACGCGACGGGCATGGCCGATATCGAAGCCAACCATCCGATGCAGAAGGACACGATTTTCCAGATCATGTCCATGACCAAGCCGGTCACGGCAATCGGCATCATGATGCTGGCCGAAGAAGGCAAGCTCGCCCTGCGCGACCCGCTCGAACAGTACCTGCCGGAGTTTCACGGCCTGCGGGTCGCAACCACCATAGGCCCCGACGCCGCGCACCTGAGCATCCCGAATCATGCAATCACTATCCGTGACCTGCTTACCCATACCGCGGGCATTCAGGACTACCCCGGCCCTCCCGCCATCCGCGACTACGCGCAGACCATGAGCGTCCCGCTGGATGAGGTGGTGAGGCAGCTCGCCAAACAGCCGCTGCTGTTTCAGCCGGGGACGCAATGGAGCTACTCCAGCCCCGGCATCGAGATTCTCGGCCGCATCATCGAGGTTTGCTCTGGTCAGAAGTATGTGGACTTCATCACGGAGCACATCCTTCAACCGCTGGGGATGAAGGACAGCTTTTTCTACCCTCCAGCCGACAAGATCGCACGCATTGCCATGGTTTACGCAAAGCAAGACGGAAACTGTGCGCGCCCCTGCAGCATTCTGGGCGGCGACCCGGCCAAGTACCGCAGGGATCCGTCTTTCCGGCGCCGGGATGGGGCCTTTACTCCACTGCCGAGGACCTGCTGCACCTCTACCGCATGATGCTCAATGATGGTGTTTACGAAGGGCACCGCTACCTGTCGCCCTTCTCGGTTCACGTGATGACCGAGCCGCAGACCACCGATATTCGTCCAGTGGGGTGGATGCGGGGCTCCGATTATGGCCTCGCCTGGGAGGTGGTGACTGAGCCGCTGGGGGAGCTGGCTGGGCACACAGTCGGTTCCTACGGGCACGGCGGAGCCTTCGGGACCCAGGGCTGGATCGATCCCAACAATGATCTGATCTCGATCATGCTGATTCAGCGCTCCGACAGCGGAGCCGAGAGCATGACCAACGTCTTTCTCAACATGGCGGAGGCGAGCGTCGGCAAGTAGCGGATCAGCCAGAGTCCAAAAAAATGACGAATATGGCTTTACGTTTGCAGGAAAGGTGCTTACATTAGACTTCTACTGCTGTTGTCGTAGACCCTGGGATCCCGGGAACCTGTTCTGCCCTTTTCGTTTCGTGACTCACGTCAACACGCAGTAAGACATACATCCATAACCTGACTCCACGTCCGAGTCCTGTTTGCTCCCCGCCGAGCATTCGCAACCGAGGTATGTTGCCGCCGCATCCAGGATTCGGAGGGTTGTCTTGTCATATAAATCAGTTCCGCGCCTGTCTTTCCACATTCGAGCAATACTCTGCTGTCTACTCTGCTATGCTGGCCTTCCTCGCAAACCGCTTGGGGGCAGGCCTCGTCGAGCGTAAACGGTGTTGTGCTGGATCCGCAGGGTGCAGCGATCGCCGGCGCTCGTGTGTCGCTGGTGGGTGAAGGGACCGGCCTGTCTCGCGAGACGGTTACGGGTGCACAGGGCGGGTACACGTTCGAACAGGTTCCGCCGGGGGGCTATTCGCTGACAGTGACTGCCGCCGGGTTTGAAACCTCGACTCGAGCGCATCTCCAGGCTTTGATCGCTACACCAACGAGAGTCGATTTCAAGCTGACGATCGGGCAAGTGGGTCAAACGGTATCCGTGCAGGGAGAAGCGACGGCGGTCAATACCGAAGACGCCACTATGGGTTCGGCGTTTGGCGAGAACGAGATCAAGCAATTGCCGTTTGCCGCGCGCAACCCGGTTAACCTGCTGACCTTTGAACCGGGTATCGTCTTTACCGGCAGCTCTGATACAGACCTGTTGTCCATGGGCTCTGCCCAGGACCTTGATCCGCGCGAAGGGGCGGTGAATGGCGTCCGGGGCAATCAAAGCAACGTCACCCTCGATGGCATTGAAGCAAACGACTACCAAAACCAGTCGGCGTTCACCAGCGCGGTGCCGGTAACTCTGGATTCTCTGCAGGAGTTTCGGGTAGTCACGACCAACGCCACGGCCGCAAGTGGCGCGGCCGGCGGGGCTCAGGTCGACATGATTACCAAGTCGGGCACCAACCAGTTCCACGGAAATGCCCGGTGGTTTAACCGCGACACTTTTCTGGCGGCGAATTCCTACTTCAACAACGCCAACGACATCAGCAATCCAAAACTAATCCGCAATATCTTTGGAGCGTCGCTCGGAGGACCGGTCAAGAAGGATCGCCTGTTCCTCTTTCTTGATTACGAAGGACGTACCGATCGCAGCGAATCGCCGACTTCGCGGGTTATTCCCTCGGAATCACTCAAGCAAGGCGACTTGATCTATCAGCTGGATACGACAAACAATTTCAACCCGAGTGCCCCCGGAGTCATTCCCTGCCCCAATGGGAGCGGGTATTGCCGCGAACTCACGCCCACCGAGGTGGCAAACATCGATCCCGGCTGCACAACGCCCGGGTCCGCGGGCTGCGGCGAAAACCCTGCCATGCTGCAGCTCATGAGCCTCTACCCGGTGGGCAACAGCCCGTCGCTGGGTCTGGATGACGGCCTGACCAGCACCGGGTACCGCTTCAATGCCCCCCTCAACACGAATAACAACATCTATACCGCTCGCCTGGACTACATGCTGACAGCCAATGGGCGACATTCCATATTCGTTCGCGGCAACCTGGCGGATATCAATACCGATCTATTGCCGGCTCAATTCCCCGGTGTTCCTCCCGACAGCAAGCTGCTGAACAACAGCCGGAGTATCGCGGTTGGTTACACGGGGATCCTCACGCCGAATCTGGTTAATACCACGACCTACGGATTTATACGGCAGGGTATTTTTCAGACTGGCGGATCAGGGCCGGCGCTTTCGGCTGAATCGTTCTCCGACCCTTCGAACTTTACCCGCGCGGTGGGCCGTACAGTCCCGACCCAGGAGATTCGCGATGACGTCTCATGGACGCATAGCCTGCACACGGTGCGGTTTGGCGCCGATCTCCAGTTGCCGAGAAATCACTTCACTACCTACCAGAATTCTTTTTTGGTTTACAACCTGGGCGATTATGGCTATTGCTCGAACGACTGCCGCGACCCCATCGACGCACTGGAGAGCAGCGGCCAGCAGAGCGTGACGCCGGCAAACACGAATGCCTTTCTTGAAGCCTATATGGAGTTGACGGGAAGCATTCCTTTTGCCAGTGGCACGTTTACAGTGGATCCGTCGAATGGCAATGTGAGCGCTCCCAGCGGCGCACCTACATTGCGTCACTACGCAGAGAACGACTTCGAAACGTATGTGCAGGATACCTGGCGGGCGCTGCCGAACCTGACTCTTAGCTATGGGCTGCGTTACAGCTATTTCGGCGTGCCCTGGGAACAGAATGGTTTGCAAACTGTTTCCACAGTCAACATCGACCAATGGTTTGCGCAAAGAGTTTCCAACATGGGTCAGGGCATCCCGGCGGATGCCAGCCCGCTTATCAGCTTCATCCCTGCCGGCAAAGCAAATCATCAGGCATCGTGGTATCACCCCACTCCTTATAACTTCGCCCCTCGTCTGTCGGTCGCCTACTCCCCCAATGTGGATAGCGGGCTGCTGCACAAGCTGTTCGGTAGCAGCGGCCAAAGCGCTATTCGCGCGGGCTTCGGCATGTTCTACGAGCGGATGGGCGGCGCCATCGCGACGGACCAGGTGCTCAACGGTGGTGATCCGGGGCTGACAAATTCTGAGATTACCCCGATTGGACAGTTCAGCCTGGCAACGGCTCCCCGCTTTTCGGGATCATGCACACTGGCGGGTGGGTGCACAGGCTTACCAAACCCCGCTCCTTTCTTCCCTTCTGTCTCCTCCAAGGTTACGTTCCCCTATGTGCCAGACACGGGAGTGGATAACTTTGATTTCATTGTGAGCCAGAACCTGAGGACGCCGTACTCCTACGACATGGATCTGAGCTTCGAGCGTCAGCTTAGCCACGGTGTCACCGTGGAAGCTGCTTATGTTGGGAATATAGGCCAGCACATGATCATCAAGAAAGACTATGGACAACATTTGGGGTACTTCAAGGATAACCAGTCTGGCCAGACCCTTTGGGGGGCATACAAACAGATTGCGAATTTGATTGGCCCCGATCCGTATGCTCCGCAGACGCCGATCTCCCAAGTGGCTCCGATCGCCTTTTTCCAGGATCTGATGCCCAATCTGCCAACCTATGTCGCCGGGTATCTCGGCAATCCCGATATTGCCAACATGACGCCGACGCAGGCCTTTTACGCGATCGCGGAAAGCTATGCTCCCGACTGGAGCGATGCCCTGCTGGCTCTCGATGTTCCCTACGGCAACTTGAGCCCATGGTCCGCAACGGTCGATCCGCAAGGAGACGGCCGCGTCATCTTCGGACCACAATTTATCAGCCTGCCGGGCTGGAGCTCGAGCACCAGCTCCAACTTCAACTCGTTTCAACTTTCCGTCCGCAAAAAAACCGGTGCAACCACGTTTGCTGCAAATTATGTCTTTAGCAAGTCGATTGATATAAGCTCCGCGGCCGAGAACGCTGACCTGTTCCTGTCGGAGGGGCAGGTGAACGGCCAGATCGCAAATGCATTCGATCCTGAGGCAAGCCGAGCCGTTTCGGACTTCAACCTCAAACATAACTTCAACGGAACTTTCGTGGTGGAGTTTCCCTTTGGTCGAGGCAAGAAGTTGGGCGGCAATATGCCGAAGCTGCTCGATGCCGCGGTTGGCGGCTGGCAATTGGCAGGCACCGCGCGCTGGAGGTCGGGCTTCCCGATTACACCGCGCAACGGATTCAATTACGCCACCAACGAGTTCCAACCTGGGCCCGGTACGATCATTGGCAAGCTAAACACTTCCCTGACCAGAAACGTAGGGGGATTTCCAAACCTGTTTAAAGATCCGACGGCGGTACTCGCAAACAGCCTTCGCTTCACGTTGCCAGGCGATCCCGGCAGCCGCAACGACGTGTTCGGACCTGCCTACTTCAGCACGGATCTCGGCCTTGCGAAGACTTTCACCATGCCGTGGGAGAGCACGCAGAAGCTGCAGCTACGTTTTGAGGCCTTCAACGCCTTTAACAATGTGAATTTCGACAGTACTGCCGGACAGTATGGCTCAACCTACGCCGGGGCGTTGCAACCGGTGGATGAGTTCGACGTTTCTCAGACGACCACGTTTGGTCAGCTCTTACAAACTGCGGGGCCGCGGGGCGGAGCTCGTGAAGTCCAGGTTGCCGTACGGTACGATTTCTAGAGGGGAGCCTCAGCGGCTAAAGCCGCGGTGGTAGTTATGGTTGATGGACGGCCTGAAGGCCGTCCCCTTCACCCGATTTTGATTACGTGGGAGAAAACAGCAGGTCCCTCCACCACGCTTCGCTTCGGTCGGGATGACAAGTTTGTTAGAGAAATAGCGAGTTACCCTAATGGAGTTTTTGTTGGCACAAAGGGTGAAAGTATCAAATGATCAGACGTGAGTTCATAAAGCTGGCAGCCGCCAGTGCCGTGTTTCCTGGACTTCCTCGTATGGCAGGCCTTGGTTCCGTAATCCCCAGCGATACTCTCTTTCTCTCCGCGGAGATCGGTATATTTTTCCCGTCTCTCTCGTTGATCCGTCGCATGCAAGAGGAGCCGTGGCTCAGCTTCGCTCTGGTGGAGCGCGGCACCAGGCAATTTGAGGTGGGGCTTCGCTTGCCAGCGGCGGCGCTGGAAAACTCCAGTTACATGAACGAGATTGATCGCAAAGTGGTGGAGCAGAAACTGATGGCGGGGCTTCTCCGAGAGCTGCCGCGACACTCTGGCGATGTGCGTCTCGACATCAGCCTGGATCGCGCCTTCTTCCATCCCTATCTAGCGGACGCTCAACAGCGGGCTGTATTCTGCCGTGTCACGGCGGCCTGACGGAGACTCTCAAGCATGCGAACGCTGTCAAAAACAAATCTCGAAGACATCATCGTGGGTTGCACTTTTCTCGGTGCTGGGGGAGGCGGCTCCTTCGATGAGGGTCTCCATCGGATCTATTCCGCTCTTGATGAGGGATTGACATTTCGCCTGATGTCTCCAGACGAGATTGGCGACGACGAGTATGTGGCTGCTCCCTATGGCGTGGGGAGCACTGCACCCCTGTCAGAAGAGGAAAAGAAACGCTATTCCTCTCTGCCGGTGCTCAAAGAAGAACCGACGGGCGCAGCGTTTCGCCTGCTCGAGAAATACATGGGCAAGAAATTTGTCGCGACCATCGCCGGCGAGATTGGGCCGGGAAACACGCCGCTTGCCCTTTCCATCGCTGCCCGATTGAATATCCCGCAAATGGACGCCGACACGGTGGGGCGCGCCGCGCCGGACCTGGATATCAATACGATTTTGGCGGCGGGGCTAACCATTGCTCCGGCCGCAGGCGTCACGCGGTTCGGGGATGAGGTTCTGTTGACGAAATTGGCCGCGGTTTCCCGCGAGGAAGATATCTTTCGCACGATCTCGACGGTCAGCATGGGCGGCATCGGGGTTACGGATTCAGCCATCTCCGGCAAACAATTGCGCACGCCCAATGTGCTGGCGCTTAAGTCAATCAGCCATGCCGAATCGCTAGGCATCGCTTTTCGAGATGCGGTCAGCAGGAAACAAGATCCGGTCGACCCCGTCATTCAGGCCGGCAAGGGCTACCGCCTATTTCGCGGGACGGTACAGAACATACAGTGGAAGAACACGGGCGGTTATCTTATGGGCGATGTTCATCTGGCTGGTGCGGGCAACGATCACGGGAGTATCTACCGCATCGTTTATCGCAATGAGAACCTGATTGGCTGGTTGAATGACAAGCCCTCTGTCCTGTGTCCCGATGCCGTCACCATGATTGACGTGAAGAGCGGACGGGGGCTAAGCAATCCCCACTATGATAAGGGCGCCGAAGTTATCGTTGCCGGCTTTCCCTCCGTGCCTGCATGGCGAACCCCGTCAGGACTGAAGCTGTTTGGGCCTGCTCGCTTTGGCTACGACATTCCCTATGTGCCGATCGAAGAGCTCCATGGGAAATAGCTTATTGATGCGCAACCCGCGAGCTCGAGAGCAGGGCGAATGATTGAGGTTGAGAAGTATGGAATCGAACCGATTCCCCGGGCTGAACGAAGAGGGACGGGGCGCGATCTCTGGATCGTGCAGACGGGCATGGCATTCAGCTTCCCCACACTTGTCATTGGCTTGATGCTTGTACCCGGGTTGAGTTGGCGAGAGTCGATTCTGGTAAATCTGCTGGCGAACGTAATTCTTGCTTCATTGGTCGCGGTGATGGGGTACTACGGAGTTGATCACGGCATCCCCGCCGGGGTGAGCGCCCGTTTCACTTTTGGCTATCCGCTCGGCTCGCAGCTCTGCTCCATTCTTCTGCTGGTTTCGATCATCGGCTGGTACGCGGTCACCAACGAGCTTGCCGGCGTCGCCCTCGACGGGGTGATACAAAGCGCGACTGGATTCTCTTCTCCGATTCTCATAATTCTTCTTGTGGGCGTTGCCAATCTTGTTCCAGCATTGCTGGGGTTTGAGAATCTCAAGCTCACGAGCCTGATCGCGTCGCTGGCGCTGGTCTATCTGAGCGTGTGGATCATCGTGGCCGCCTGGAGCAAACAAGGCTACGCACAGATCACGCATTTTGTCCCCTCTGGTGAGCCCGGTATCAGCACCAGTATCGACTGGATCATCAGCAGCTTCGTGGTCGGCGTCTTTCTGGCCTCCGATTACTCCCGGCACATCAGCAGCCGTGCGGGAAACTGGTGGGGGGCAATGTTGGGTGTTGCACCTCCGTCCATTCTGCTCACCGCGGCCGGAGTGTTCGCCAAGCTGGCCACGGCCAAGCAGGACCCGGTGGATGCGATTCGCGCCCTGGGCCTGGGAATTCCGGGGCTTCTGCTGGTGATCGTCTCGACCGTCCCCAGCTGTGAAACATCCATTTACTCGGGGGGCCTGGTGGCGACGAATCTCTTCCCCGGCAGCCCACGGTGGGTCAACACGGTGATCGTTGGGGGTATCGGGATTCTAATCGCTGCGCTGCGCGTGACGCAGCACTTCGGAGCGTTTCTGGACACGCTGGCTTATATTTTTTCTCCCATCGTTGGCGTCTCCCTGAGCGATTACTTCCTGGTACGCCGGTGCCGGTTGCCCATTGAGAACTCCGCAGAACGAACGCCGGCGAGCGCGGCGCTCCCAGCGGTGATCAGTATTGCTGTTGGAATGGGGATTGGATACCTCTGCTCTCCGCACATACCGGTTTCGATCAGCAGTCTGGCCGGGGCCTTTGGCGCCTATTACCTTCTCTTCCGCTTAAAACAGCCGGCGTTACTGGAACAGTTGTAGCAACGACATTTCTTTAGGACGGTCTATGGCGACGCTTGAAACTGCGAAGATCTCCCCGATTACCACGGAAGTGATCCGGCACGAGCTGATCTCGGCAGCAGAGCAGATCCGGCGAGTCTTTAAGAGCAGTACCACGCTGGCGATTCTGCATGAGATGAATGACTTCGGCATCTCGATCTATGATTCGGGAATTCGCCTGGTCGCCGATGTGCCGGGCGCGCCCAGTTTCTCCGGTTCGCTCGATTACTGCGTGCGCTCGACGGTAAGGCAGATTGGATTAGAACGGCTCCGCGACGGGGATGTATTTACAACGACCATGCCGTTCGACATCGGCACGCATCCCGCGGACGCTGCGATCCTGGCGCCCGTATTCGTGGATGATGAGATCGTTGCGTATACGAGCATCAAGGCGCACGTGGGAGACGTAGGCGCCATCGATCCCTACCCTACGGCCTCGACCGATATCTACCAGGAGGGGCTCATCATGCCCGCGATGTACTTGTATCGTGCCGGCGTGCTTCAGGAAGAAGTGGTGCGTCTCATCCAGTTCAACTCACGCATTCCAAAGACGACCGCAAATAGCTTCTTAGCGGCTGCCTCGGCCGTTCGTAGCGGCGGCCAGAGAGTCGCGGCATTGGTGAGGAAGTATGGCGTTGCAACCTTCAAAGCGGCTATCGATGAAATGATTGCCCACGGCGCGCGCGTCGCCGCGGCTGCGCTGCAGCAGCTGCCGGAAGGGACCTGGGAGGCGCTCGACTGGATGGATAATAACGGAGTGGACGAGGAGCCGGTCCGCATCTCGGTCAAGATAACGATCAAGGACGGCAGGTTCATTGTCGATCTCTCCGACAGCGCTCCTCAACAGCGGGGGCCGGTTAACTCTCCTTTCCCGGGAACGTTCTCCGCCTGCCGTTACGCTTTCAAAGCGCTTACCAGTCCACTCGCGCCCGCCAATGATGGGCACTTTGCTCCGCTCGAAGTAATCGCTCCTCCGGGCAATCTCTTCCACCCGCTACCGCCCGCGGCAACTTTCCTCTATGGCTGGCCGGAAGATCGCCTGCTGGATCTGATTCCCATGGCGCTCGCCAAAGCGATGCCCGATCGCGTTCCTGCACACTCCGGCGGCGATCTTGCGGCTTTGATGTTTACCTATTTCGACAGCGCGACCGGCCGCGGCGATTACGGGGGCAGTGACGACGGTATAGGCATGGGGGCTACCTACGACGCAGACGGCGAGAGCGCCTTGATGCACCACACGGGCGCCGGCTTCTGCAACATCCCGGTAGAGGTCCAGGAGTGGCGCGTTCCCATCATGATCAAGTCCTACAGCCTGCGCACCGACTCCGGCGGTGCGGGGAAGTTCAGGGGAGGCGTCGGCATCCGCAAGGAGTACCGCACCCTCGCTCCTTCGACTGCAATCTCGGTCGTCGAGCGAACTGAGGCCAGCAAGGTCGCCGGCGTCGATGGCGGCAAGGCGGGGCTACTGAATACGGTCATTTTCTTCCCTGACACGGCAAAGGAGGTGCGCCGCGGCAAATGCCTGCGGGAGATGCACCCAGGCGACGAGCTGACTATTCTGACCGCCGGGGGCTGTGGCTGGGGCAATCCTTATGAGCGTGACCCGGAGTTGACGCTGCAGGACGTCCATGGAGGATACGTATCCGTCGAAGGGGCGAGATCTGATTATGGAGTGGTGATTGTGGCAAAGGGTCCCGGCTACTCCATTGATTTCGACGCAACCTCGCAACTCCGGAAAGAGCTGCTTTCTTCCTCGCTCAACGGAGAGAAGTAACCTGATGATCTCATCCAGCGCCAAATGCCGATTCTCCGTGGATATTGGTGGAACCTTCACCGATCTGATCGTATGGGACACCGCAACAGGAACCATCCGCACTAATAAGTCGTCCACTACACCTGACCCCAGCCGCGGCGTGATCGACGTCTTGAAGAAGGAAGGGCTTGATCTTGAGACAGCGGAGATGTTTATTCACGGGACCACACTTGGCCTGAATGCCATCATCCAGAAAAAAGGCGCACGCACCGGCCTGATCACCACCCGAGGCTTTCGCGACGTACTTGAAATCGGGCGGCTCGATCGGCCGAACATGTACGACATGCTTTACCACAAGCCGCCGGTGATCGTTCCTCGCCACCTGCGCCTTGAGGTCGGGGAACGCCTGAATGCAAAAGGCGAGGTGCTAACGCCACTCAATACGGACGATGTGGTGAACGCAGCGGAGCTATTCCGCCATTACGGTATCGATGCTGTCGCGGTGTGCCTGCTGCACGCATATGCAAACCCGGAGCACGAAGAGATGGTGGGCGCGGTGTTGAGCGAACAGCTGCCTGGCGTGCATATTACGCTGTCTCATCAAATCTCGCGCGAATATCACGAATACGAACGGACAAGCTCGACGGTGTTGAACGGCTATATTCAGCCGATCATGGATTCTTACCTGGTCGACGTGCAACGATCGCTGGGAGAGAATGACTTTCGCGGCCCGATCCTGTTGCTTCGCTCCAGTGGTGGAGCGATGACGCTGCGCGAGATGCGGGAAGCTCCTATTCATTCGATTATGTCAGGCCCGGCCGGGGGCGTGCTCGGTGCCCAATACCTTGCCCAGCTGACCGGCATTGAAAACATCATCACCGCGGATGCCGGGGGGACCAGCTTCGATGTTTCCATGCTCTGGCAGAAGCACCCTCGTATCACGACCGAGATGCTGGTCGAGGGCTATAAGCTGCGCATGCCTGTGCTCGACATCCGATCAATTGGGGCCGGCGGGGGAAGCCTGGGATGGATTGATAGTGGAGGGGCGCTCCAAGTAGGCCCCGAGAGCGCAGGCGCTTTTCCCGGTCCTATCTGCTACCGCCGTGGTGGCACACAGCCCGCGGTCACCGATGCCGCTCTGGTGTTGGGAATTCTGGATCCAAACCACTTTCTCGGCGGACAGATGCCACTCGACCTGGAAGGGGCACGGGCCGGCATTCAAGAGCTGGTTGCCGAACCACTGGGCATGGACGCGGCTGAAGCCGCCAGCGGAATGATTGAGATTGCCGAAGTAAAGATGGCCGGCGCAATCCGGGCGATCTCCGTCGAGAAGGGATTTGATCCCCGGGATTTTGCGTTGCTTGCCTTTGGTGGTTCCGGACCTCTGTTTGCCTGCAACATTGCACGTCTCAGCAGCGTGAATCGGGTGGTGGTGCCGGTAGCCCCGGGCAACTTTTCTGCGTGGGGAATGCTGGTCTCCGACCTGGTTCATGATCTCTCGCGCACGATGGTTGTTGGACTTGCAGAGGTTGATCTCGGGTTTTTCGAGCGAATCTTTGAGGAACTTGAGCTCCAGGCCAATCGCGCGCTCGAAAGCGATGGAGTTGCAGAATCCCGCAGACGACTTCTGCGCAGCGTGGATATGCGCTACCTGGGACAAGGCGGACATTCCATCACCGTGTCTGTACCTTCTACCGCGATGGATGGAGAGGCTTGCAGATCGCTGGAAGCGAGATTTCACGATCTGCACGAAAGCACCTATGGACATCGGCTCGACGATCCCGTCGAAATTGTGAACTTTCGCTTGCGCGGAATTGGGTTGGTAGATAAGCCGGCACTTAACAAGCTGCCGGCAGGCGGCCCCGATTCGAGACCGGCAATCAAGGGAGAACGTCTGGTTTACTGGCGTGCAGCGGGCTCGTTCCGCCCGACTCCTATTTATGATCGAGCCAAACTGTTGCGCGGCAATGAGTTGATCGGCCCTGCGGTGGTCGAAGAGGCAGCTTCGACTACCGTGGTTGGCATTGGGGACGAAGTCACGGTCGATGAGTGGGGGAATCTGCTCATCAAGATCGTTCCGTGAATCTCGGTGGCGCGAAAATGGCGGTTTTTGCACCGTCACATCCCTGCAACATGCAGACAAATAATTTTACCCGCTTGAAACCTGAGCCTCTCTCCGTCGACCTCGAATCTCTCTCTGACGCCCGCATATCTCCTCCTTTTCTGTGCTCCCGGTGTGCGGAGAGGGTGCGGTTCAACCTTTTAAGCGTCTTAAGTCTTCGCATTTTCTCTGCGGAAGGTGCGCGTTAAGCGCGTTAAGCGCGTTAAATCCCCGCAACGGGGTGGAAGTGTGACATTTATGCGCCCTAAGGCCCCTCGTGAGAAGCGGGATCGGGTCTCCCTGCTTGGCCCCCAGGTCATAAAGGCGAGACCTGGGCCACCCGTTCATATAGATTCAATTGTGGGTGGCTTAGTTTGCGACATGAGGAATTTATCTCTGCGTTGTAATGTCAAAGCCCATCGAACCGGTGGGTAAACCCATGTCGGGTTGATAGCCTGGAAGGCGGAAATCCGGGATGGTGAAGTCGTACTGGGTCTGCCCCACGAAGTTGTATTGGGTGAAGGTCACGGGCGTACCCGGACACAAGTGCCGGGGCTCAGACTTTTCGCCTTCCCCCTTCGTCGCGTTGGAGAGCACGATCGGTGGAGTCCAGATGGGAGCGATCGCGAAGTCCGCGGGGGTGTTCTCCAGGGAACCACTCCACGCGTCGCCTCGAACGGCCGTATTCAGGCCGGGCTGCGATGCCGAGCACGGACCGTCGGCCCAATGCGCGCTGATGTAAGTAAGGCTGGGGTGGTGCAGGGCAAACCTGCAGGCGATTCCGAAGAATCCGCTATGTAAGAAGTCTGGCTGGGGCGAGCAAATGCCAAAATCCGGCACGGAAAAGTCCCGCGCCGGCAGTAGAACGCTCCGCATATTGCCAGCCTGCACCCGAGCGAGCGCGACTGTGAGATGAAGCGTGACCGGCGTAGATCTCACCTGGTCGAAGAATGCCCGGCTCATCTGCACCGTAATCCAGGATTCGCTCGTACCGGGAAGATACTGCTGGTTATTGCGCGCCTGCCACGGAGAGGTCCAATGAGAACCGTTAGCAGCATCGACGGTAACCTTCACCGGGCCGCCGACGAGAGCGTATCCTTCCGCCACGCCGGATGCCTGCAACGGAATGCTCAGCTGGACCTGTTTCGCGCGGATAAGGTAGGCGGTCGCAGGGTGAGGAGTATCCCGGAGAAGCGTTAGCTGGAGCGGTGCTTCCTGCGCGGCACTCCCACGAGGATAGTCGCGGTCCATCACGGTAGATTGCGATACCGCCATGCCGCTGAGCACGAGCAGGACCGGAAGCGCAATCAGAAGCAGCCGAGAGACCCAGACTCTGCGGGCCGCGTATTGCAGCACTACCACCGTCCCGCAAAAAAGTAAGACGAGCGGCATCGAGACGTGATCGCTGTAAGGGATAGAGGCATCGTCCGCGAAATACAAAGAGATGGCAACGTATCCGATGAAGCAAACCAGCCCGGCAAACAGGGTCAGAGTTAATCGTGCAAAGGTAGCAGTGACAGTTGTAATGGCGAGCAGCGGCAATACAATGCCGGCGGTGGTCAGAAGCAGATTGAAAAGCAGTCCGGGAAGAAACGACAGCGGGTGAAATCCTGCTCGGAACAGCAACAGGCATTGCGCTATGAGGAGAGGTAGATAGAGAAATGCCAGCAGGAAGAGCGCCTTGGCGCCGAGCAGCTTTTTCCATTCATAGGGCCGCGTGACCCAGAACTGGCGGTCGCCAACCAGGGCTTCCGCATGGATCACCCGGGCGATGAGCAGCCACCAGCTCACGGGGATGAGCAACGTCAGAAGCGCGGCGAGCCGCTCTTCCAACAGACTTGTCAGAAAGTCTCCTCCGGCTAACCAGGTGCTGGGATATATCCAGACGAGAGCTCCCAGCAGAGCCAGGGAGATGAGGATCTCCGGCCAGAAGTGGCGGAAATCCTTGGCAAAGATGTGCAGGATTTGCTTCATGCTTCCGCCTTTCCTTGAACAGCGCGGCCGGTTTTGGCGATGGCGAGAAAGATGGATCGTAAGGGTATCGGCTCAATCGAGATATTTGGCGGCGGAAGGAAAGATTTCCGCCAGTTCACGGGGAGTCGTTTGAGCATGGAAATTACTGTCGACGAATCGGATTACCGCGTCCCCGGCCTCGAGCTGCAGCCATGTGGGCGGAATGTTCCGCGGGACCGGCGACGGCGTCCTCAGTGTGATGGTTATCTCGCGGAAGCGATCGGAGAGAGCCGACATCTCTTCTGAAAAGAGGATCCGGCCTTGCTCCAGATAGCCGACGTGGCTGGCGAAGCTCTCAATCTCGGCCAGGTCGTGGGAAGAGAGGAAGATGGTCGTCTCCGGCGCGCGATCGAGTAAACCTTCGATGATCTCGTCGCGCACCAGGGGATCAAGGCCGGAGAACGGCTCATCCAGCACGATGAGGTTTGGCCGGTAGGCAAGCGAGCCGGCGAAGGCAGCCTTCATGCGCATGCCGCGCGAGAGATGCTTGAGCTTGCGTTTGAGGGGAAGATCGAACTGGCGGACGAGTTGTTGTTCGAGGGCGCGGTCCCACCGCGGATAGAACGGGCGGAGGTAGTCGAGCATTGCTTCGACCGTCATCCAGTCCGGCATCTCCTGGTTTTCCGAAACATAGCCGATACGCTGGAAGTCCTTACCCGCGAGATGACGGCACTCGATCCCCATGACCTGCGCGCGGCCGAACGTAGGCCGAAATATGTTCATCAGGAGTTTAATGAGCGTTGTTTTGCCGGCACCGTTGGCGCCAAGCAAAGCGTAGATGGCGCCCTGCGGCACCGTGAGGGTGACCTGGTTGAGGGCCGAAGTGGAACGAAACCTCTTGGAGATATTCTCTGTCCGGATCATGTCGTTCATCGCTCTTTGCGGCCTCCATCTCTGGGCTTGCCGGGGCTCTCTGCATCACCGCTGCTCAGACGCTGCCAATGAGCGGAAATCGAACTAAGCATCTCATCACGTCCGATTCCCAAACGCTTGGCCTCTACAACCAGTTCTTCAATCTCGTGACCGAGCAATTGAGTCCGCTCCTTCTTGCTGGAGTCCGGGGGACTGGCCACCACCGTGCCAATTCCGGGGCGCGTCTCGAGCAAGCCTTCGCTGATGAGGTGAGTGACGATCTTGTGAGCGGTGTTGGGGTTGATCTTCAGTTCCTTGCTCAGGGCGCGCACCGAGGGAAAGGCGTCGCCTGGACGAAGTTGGCCGGAAACCATGGCCTTCTTCGACGCATAGACGATCTGCTCAAAGAGAGAGATGCCGGTGCGGAAAGGAACGCGAAAGGGGATCACATGTGTACTATAACTGATAGTACACACAAAGAGGTATCCCCGGCTTCGGTCGGGATGACAAATTCGTCGGGGTCCGAAAGATCGAACTGCAGATCCCTCGGCTGCGCTCCCGATGAACAAACGGGATTTTCGGTCGAGGTGGATGCGTCGAAGGAACAGCGGCTCGGGATGACAAATTCGTTGCATCCGAAGGATTGAACTGCAGATCCTTCGGCTACGCCCGGGATGGCAAAGGGGAGAGGGACGCTTCCATTTGGTGTAATGGTGGTAATGACAACCGCCTAGATGTTGTTGATTGCTCCCGCAACTTGCCGCAGGCAAGTCAGATTGCTCCTAATGCAGCGACGTGCTACTACGCCGGTACGTTGCCCGCCCACGACAGGTGCGCAATGCTAGAATGAGCGCCAATTTACATCTCGGGCTTCTGCTGTTGGTGGCCGGGGAGATGAGATGAAAGAGCTTTCGAAATCTCCGCTCTGGCCGCTGGTGTTCGCCTGTGCGGCGTCGCTTGCCGGATGCAGGAATGCCGAGCAGCATCCCGCCCTGACGATCCCCGTCAGCAGCAGCGGTGTGCCGGTGGGCTTTCGTGACATCAGCAAGCTGCCGGGAACGGTCTTCCAGGTAACCTACACACCGGCAACCGTCCGCATCGACTTGCCGTCGACCCAGAGATCGCTGACCAGCGTGAGTGACGATGGCCGGGTGCTGGTTTTTGACAGCGACGACGCTCGCCTGCATGGGCTCAAGCAAGGGTCGGTGTTGTTCCTCGAGCACCTGGGCGTGCGGCGCGTGGATGCGGTGAACATCCAGGGTTCCCAGGTCGCAGTGCTGACGGAGACCGCGAGCCTGCCAGACCTGGTGCAGGACGGGACGGTTCAATTCAAGGTGCCGGTGGATTTCTCCCAGCTCGCAGCCCGCAGCTCCATTACCAGTTACAGGAAGCCGGAGCCGCTGCGAAAATATCTTTCGTTGGTTCTCTCCTCCCGTCGCCTATGCCAGTGCGGCCGAGTTCAAATACACCGCCAAGGTAAAGGCGGAAACTGACGGCTGGGAGTTCGAATTGGAGGGTGAACCGGAAGGGGGCGGTGTGGCGCTGACCCTCACCGCGGCCAAGAAAAAGCTGGCCGGGCTAACCGCCACGGTCAACGTGAAGGGCAAGCTGGAGAACGTGAACACCACCTTCCAGGCGGTGATGAACAGCGGCAAGCTGCAGCAATTTGCCTACATGACCCCCATGTCCGGCACGGTGGACGTCGACTGGTCGGTGCTGACCATGGCCCCGGGCAGCAGCATCGGGGAGTCGAGGCTCAAGCTGCCGCCCTTTGCCAAGGATGTGTTCGACATCTATGGCATTCCCTTTCTGTTCAAAGTGGACGAAGCGCTGATCTTCAAGCCCGGCTTCGGGGGCAAGAAAGACGTGGCCGACGGCAACTTCCACGTGGTCTACACCGGCAGCGGCGGACTTACCATCCATGGCAACCAAAGCTCCCCCGAAGGGAAAATGGAGGGGCAGCCGGAGAACGGCCACACCACCGCCGAATCGCTGGCGCCGCACGGTGTGGTGATCGCCATCAACGCTCCCAAGGTATCGGTTTCCGTGGGCACGGAGAGTCTCAAGGAGGCCCTCAAGGAGGCGGTTCCCGCGGGCCTCGGCGATAAGGTTGCGGAATTGCTTGAGAAAGGGCCGTTTGGCGGCCTGATCAAATCACCCAAGGAAAATTTCTTCAAAACCGAAGGCGGGGCCTATTTGCAGCTGGTGACCGAGTTCGACTACGCCGGCTCGGGTCCGATGAGTATCGTCCCCTGCTCCATGACGCACTTGAATTTTTACGCCCAGGCGGGGGCGGATGCGACCCTGCTGGGCAGACCGCGGAGTCGCCCAAACTCAATCTCAATGAGGTTAAGAAAACGAAGCGGGAGCCGGATATCGACGCCTGTGGAGCGAAGTAACTGGCCGCATAAGTGGAGAAAGCCATGAACCGATTCTGTGAGCAATGCGGCAATGCGCTGCAGCCAGGAGCCCGCTTCTGCCAGCGCTGCGGCAAGGCTGTGCCCCAGGACACGGCGCAGGCTGCCGTCTCCACGCTACCGTCGCCACGCCAGCATCGCCCCATCGCCGCCATACCGCCGGCGCCCATGCCACCACCGTCGATGCCGGCAGGTTATTCCACCGTGAACCTGCCGCCGGCCGCGCCGCAACCGCAGCGCCGCTCGCCTCTGTTCAAATTGCTGGCCATCGCGCTGGCGCTCATTCTTGTTGCCGGGCTCGCCATCCTGGCGGGTATTCTTTACCTCGGCTACCGCGTTGGGCAAAAGGCAACCCATGTTGCCAGGACCATCTCGCAAGCCGCCACCGCCCAACGGAACACTGCGCAATCCGCTACAGGATCTGCTGGCCAACCATGCGCCTGGTGACGATATTCCCACTCTCTCTGCGAGTGCTCCCGTGACTCCGTGCCCGCCCGCTCCTTTTCCGGACCAGAAAGCAGCGCGCATCCCGCTGAAACCGGACACCGTGCTGACCAATGCGTGGGGAGTCAAGTATGGCGATGTAGAGCTCACACAACGAGATCGACTCGATTGATAACTCGACCTTCTCCGCCACTTCCACAGCCCCGGAATTCAAAGACGACTTAGGCAAGGACTTAAAGGCGAGTTCTGACACCAATCAGAACTGCAACGCCGACTTCCATTCTGCCGACACCTTCATTACCGTCAATTCCCATCGCCTGCCGCGGCTTCTGCATGATGTCACCCGCACTCGTCTTTCCGACGCCGCATTTCAGGCGATCAAGGAGAGCGGCAAGTCAATCTGCGGTATATGGATATCTGGAACGTGCAGGACGGCGTCAAACCCGACTTACGAGTCGGGAACCCTTACCCGGGTCGAGCCGAACGACGTGGACTACCCCATGATCGTCAACGATCAACGGGTGACTCTGCCGGCGATCCACCTTACGGGAACATTTGAAGATGAGAGCAAAGACCCCCGTCCTGCGAGCGACCGTCCCAGCCATATCGGGGCTGAACTTTTTGTGTTGGATGATGCTCCGGATCCCCTGGTCCTGTCGTGGAGGCTGAGACACCCTTCTTTCCATGCCGGAAACTTTCGCGTCGAAGTGGTGAAGATCAACTTTCCCGTCGCCAAGCCCGAGAACGTGCTGGAGAAGCAGTTGACGCAGGAGAAGCGCGCCGTCACCTATGGCATTTACTTCGATTTTGCCCAGGCGACGTTGAAGGCGGAATCCGCGCCTGTGCTGAAGGAGATTGCGCAGGCATTGAAGGATAACCCCGACTGGAAGCTGACGGTGGAGGGGCCACACCGACAATATCGGAGGAGACGCCTATAATCTCGATCTCTCAAAGCGGCGCGCGCTGGCGGTCAAGGAAGCGCTGGTCGCGCAATACAACATTGCCCCGGATCGGCTGGCCAACGAGGGTTTGGCGCGTCTCGCCCGGTGGAAAGCAACGACACGCTGGAAGGCCGAGCCCGCAACCGCCGTGTCGAGCTGGTCCGCCAATGAATCAGGGGGTCATTCGCTTCGCAGCGCCCGCATGGGATCAACGGAGGCTGCGCGGCGGGCCGGCAAAAAGCTTGCGATCAAGGTCACCGCGGCCATGATGCGCACGCCGCAGGAAGGTGACAGGATCACCAGGCTTTAATGCAAAGAGCTGGCTGGCAATCAGGCGCGCCGCGAGGGCCGCTGCGGGGACGCCGATTGCCAGGCCGCAAGCGACGAGCAGCAAAGTTTCGCGCAGAATCATGCCGGCGATCCTACCCCGTTCAGCGCCGAGCGCCATACGGATGCCAATCTCACCGGTTCTTCGATTCACGGTGTAGGCCATCAGGCCGTAGAGTCCTACGGAGGTCAGCAGCAGCGCGAGGAGGCCGAAGATGCTCGAGAGAGAAGCAACCAGGCGCTCCTCGACCAGAGAATCATCGAGCTGGTTGGCGAGCGATTTGACCGCGTAGACCGGCAAGTGGCTATCGACGGCTTTTACCGCGTCCAGCACGGCTGACTCGGCGTACGCCGGATCCAGCGAAGTACGGATCTCAAATGTCGCGCCCCCTTCAGGGCCTGGAATATGGGCACGTAGAGCATGAGCGTAGCCGCCTCGCGCAGGTCGTGGACCTTGACGTTTCCCGAACCTCGCCCACGATCTGAAGCCAACTCGGATCGCCGCGATAGCCGGGAATACTCACCAGCCGCCCGATCGGGTTCGCATCGCCAAAGTAATGCCGGGCCATGCTCTCATTTACGATGACTACTTTGGGCGCTCCTGCACGATCGGCCGCAGTGAACTCGCGTCCCGCAGTACCGGCGTCTCCATAGTTTGAAAGTAGTCCGGCCCAACCGGCTCAACGTCTACCGGGGTCAGGTCCTCGCCCTGGTGGGGAACGGAGCCCTGAACCCTAATGCTGGTGTCGCTGACGTTGGTGCTGAGCGGTTGATGCACCGAGAGTGACGCGGAGCGAACGCCAGGAATCGCTGCAATGCGGTCGAGCAGTGCTGGTAGAGCGGAACGACCTCTTTGTAGCCGATGACCGTCGGGTTGACCGAGAATAGCAGAACCTTGTCTCGGTTGAACCCGGGATAGAAGTCATTGAGGTTGGCAAGAGTGCGCGCCAGCAGTCCGGCGCCGACAAGCAGCACCAGTGAAATGGCCACCTGCACCACAACCAGAGACTTACCGAGCCGGTAGCGCTCACCCACACCGGCAGAGCTGCGGGCATTTTGCGCGAGCCCTTGCGAGGGCTCCACTGCCGTAGCGCGCCAGGCGGGAATGGTGCCGAAGATCAGCGCCGTCAACAATGAAACGGCAAGCGCAAAGGCCAGCACAGCGAGATCGGGATGCACGCTGAGCGAAACCGGGTCGCGGCCGCGCGCCATCAAAGCGAGCAAGGAGTTGCTGCCCCAGTACGCAAGGCCCACACCCAGCGCCCCGCCGCTCAGCACCCAGCAAGATGCTCTCGGTGATCAATTGGCGCATCAGGCGGCCCTTCCCTGCGCCCATCGCAAGCCGCACCGCAATTTCCCTTTCCCTGGCGTTGGCACGGGCCAGCAACAAATTGGCAACATTGGCACAGGTGATGAGAAGCAGCAAGCCAACAACCGCCATTACCACCCAAAGAGGCTTTGAGAACTGCTGGCGCAGAACGGCGAGGCCCTGGCTGGCCGGATCGAGCCGCAGCCTGAACTGAAGAAATGCCTGGCGGACGGCCGGCGAATCAAAAGGCAGACCGGCGAGAGCTGCCGCTGCATCGCGCTCCGACTGAGCGAACACCGGCTGCAAGCCGGCGGTTGCTTTCTCCTTCGTAACGCCCGGTTGCAGCCGGCCCATCACGTAGAGCCAGTTCCGGAATGGCGCCGTCAACGTGTCGTAGGGGCTGCCGGCGTCGGCGAAATCCGGGCCGCACCAACGCGATGGTCGTGAGCGGAACGGAGACATCGATTCGCTCGCCCGGCTGAAGGCCGTAGAACTCGGGCTGAGTAACGCCGACTATGGTGTAAGCGGCGTTGTTCAGCAGGATCTTCTTTCCGACGATCTGGGGATCGAGCCCGAACCTTGATCGCCAGTAATCGTAGCCAATCACGGCCACGGGGCTCTGGCCGGCAACCGATTCGTCCACGGGCAAAATCGTGCGGCCTCGGATCGCCCTGACCCCGAGCATGGAGAAGTAATTGCCTGAGACCAGTTGACCCTCCACCAGCGCGCTGTGCCCATCGACTTCAAAATCGATTTGGTGCAGCTTTCGAAACGCCAGCGCGCCGGCCAAAACCTGGGTTTGCTGGCGTAGCATTTTGTACGTTGGATACGAGAATGCGTCATTTACCGGGAAGGCGGGACTGATGGCTTTGAACTGCACGAGTTGCTCTGGGTTTTGTACCGGCAGCAGTCTTCAGGAGCGCCGCGTCAATCAGGCTAAAAACCGCCGTCACAGCGCCGATGCCGAGCGCGAGAATAAAGACAGCGGTGAACGCGAACCCTGGCGACCTGCGTAACTGTCGCAAGGCATAGCGAAGGTCCTGGGAAAGACGTTCGAGTGGCATCCAGCCCCAGGCTTCGTGGGTTTGTTCCCTAATCAACGTCGTATTGCCGAAAGCACGCCGAGCCGCGTAGCGGGCCTCTTCGGGTGACAGGCCGCTTCCCCGTTGCTCTTCTTCTTCCAACTCCAGATCAGCACGCAGCTCCCGCTCGAGGTCCGCGTCCCGCTTCTTCATTTGCCACCATCTCATTTCAACTCTCCTCGCAAACAAGCCATATATTCGTATCGCAATCCGATCTTGTTATTCGCTTCTCAAAGCGTGCATGGGATCGATGGACGCAGCCTTGAAAGCGGGTTGAAAACTCGCCAATGCCGAAGCTACAAGCAGAAGGAGCGATGCGGGCAGCAGCGTAAGAGGGTCGGAAGCCGTCACACCGTATAGGAGCCTGGACAGGGCGCGAGTCGCAATCCAATCCAGCATCAATCCCAGGCCGAGACCCGCGGCCGAGAGTGCCAGGCCCTCGCGAACAATCATGGTTACGATGCCGCTTCGGTCCGCTCCCAACGCCATGCGGATGCCAATCTCCCGCGTGCGCTGCGCCACGGAGAAGTGCATCAGCCCGTAGATGCCTACTGTTGCCAACAACAGCGCCAAAATCGAGAAGATCGCAAGAAGCGCAGTTTGGAAACGGCGCGGTGCGAGTTGCTGCTGCAACTGGCGGTTCACGCTCGTTATCTCCGACAGGATCGCATTGGGATCTACGCTCCGCGCGATTGACCGCAGAGAACTCGCGATCGCATTTGGTTCGCCCGCAGTACGCACCAGTATGTCCGCCGTTGCATTGCCCGACTGCCGATACCATTCGTAGACGTGCGGAGTGGCGGTCCGCTCCAGACCATGGGTATGCATATCCCGCACTACGCCGATGACGGTGAGCCAGTTGTCATTCTGTCCACGACGATCCTGTCCTTTGAATCTTTTGCCAATGGGATCTACGTTTGGCCAGTAACGATGGGCCATGCTTTCGTCAATGACCGCCACGAGCGGCGAGTGCGAGTGGTCCGCATCGCTGAAGAACCTTCCACGAACGAGCTGTGCTCCGATCGCTGCAAAGAAATCGCCCCTGACTGTGTCCCAGGTGAGCGCCGTCCATTGACTGCGAGGCTCAGGCGCCCGGCCTTCAATCGCGCGCAGGCCCAGGTTATTGGTCGCGCCAAGGTCGAACAGGCTGTCGATCGCTCCCACGGCCTTCACGCCAGGCACCGCCTGCAGCCGGCTTACGACCGTGTCGTAGAGAGCGGCAGGCCATGTCGAGCTACTTCCCGAAAGCGATACATTGATCCTGAGGACATGCTCTGCCTCGAATCCTGGATCAACAGCCCGCACGATGAGAAAACTGTGGATCAGGAGTCCCGCGCAGGTTAGCAGCACTACTGAAAGAGCCAGTTCGAAGACAATCAAGAAACTTCGGGTGCTGACTGGAACGCCCGCGACAGAAATCGCGGCAACTCTCTGCTTCATTCTTTCTGCGGGATTTTCACGCCAGAGCGTGATTGCAGGAGCTAACGCACAGATGACGGCGCAAATCAGCGCGACAACGAAGGTGAATCCGAGCACTCCTGGATTAATGCCCGCCTGCTGGAGCCTCGGGATGTTCGCGGGACCCATCGCCGTTAAGGCACGCGTGCCCAGAAAGGCACAGGGCAGGCTCAATAATCCGGCGAGAACGGCCAGCACCAGAGCTTCTGTCAATAGTTGGCGAATGATACGTCCGCTGGTAGCTCCCAGCGCTTCGCGCAGAGCGAATTCGTCGCTGCGGGATACTCCGCGCGCGAGAATGAGATTTGCCACGTTACCGCAGGCGATCAAGAGCAGCAGGGCCGCCGAAGCAAAGAGAACGTAGAGCTCCAGTCGCGTATCTCCGTTGACCTGCACTCGCAATGGCACCAGCTTGATTCCAACGCCACGATTAGGGTCGGGGCTGGTCTTTTCGAGACGGCTGAAGATGGTATTCAATTCCGCTTGCGCCTCGGCGGGGTTGACATCCTTTCTCAGTCGAGCGACGGCCTGCCAGCGAGCATAGAAACCTCGGCTATGCGAGCCATCATTGACTAAAGCCGCCGGATCGGCCCAGTACCGGTTGGTTGTGATCGGCGCCCAAAGCTGTGAATCGGCTGAGGGAAACTGGAAAGCCGCGGGCATTACGCCGATCACCGTGGATACAACGCCATCGAGGTGTATCGTTTGCCCGATGACATCCGGAGATCCTCCAAATCGCGTTTGCCAGAGGCCGTAGCTCAATACCGCCACATTTTCATGGCGTGCCTCCTCTTCGACGGTGAATGTCCTCCCCAGTTGCGGGGCGATTCCGAGAAGCGGAAACAGATCTGCAGAAACAAACGCACCCTGAATTGCAATTGGCTCCTGGGAACCCGTCAGCGTTACACGCGACCAGCCGCTGTTGCGATAGTAGGCGGAAATCTTGTCCAGGCTGCGGCTCTGCGATTTCCACGCCTCTATGTCCTTGAGGAGAATTCCTCCGTCCTGCGGATCCTGCGGGTCGGCCAGAAAAACCAGGCGGCTCGGGTCGTGAAATGGCAGCGGGCGCAACAGCACTGCCTGAATCACGCTGAATACAGCGGAGTTGGCGCCGATTCCAAGGGAAAGTGTGATGAGAGAGACACATGTGAAGGCCGGGGATCTCCGAAGTTGCCGCAGCGCATAGCGAACGTCTTGCCCTAAACGCTCGAATGGCGCCCAACCCCAGGCTTCGTGTGTCTGTTCTCTGATTGAAGTCGTATTGCCGAAAGCGCGCCGGGCCGCGTAGCGTGCCTCTTCGGCTGACAGGCCGCGTTCTCGTTGCTCTTCTTCTTCCAGTTCCAGATCCGAACGCAACTCCCGCTCAAGATCCGCGTCCCGCTTCTTCAGTTGCCAAAAAGTCATCTCAACTCTCCTGGTGGGCGGGCCACATCACTCTGCGGTACGTTTGCCAAGTTTTTCTTGGAAGTGCTATTCGTACCTGAGCGCGACGGTGGGATCGACACGCGTCGCACGTCTCACGGGGATGTAGCTCGCAATCAATGCAACGGCTGCCCACAGCAGCACGGATGCAACAAAGGTGATTGGATCCGTGGCGTTCAGACCATACAGGTGTCCCTGGAGCAGTCGCGTGATCAGAAATGAGCCGCCGAGTCCAACCGCCACCCCTGTTAAAGTAAGTCCGAGTACGCTGACAAGAATAAGTTGTAGTGCATCCTCACGCCGTGCGCCCAAGGCCATGCGTATTCCAATCTCCTTTGTGCGCTGCGTGACAGACGTCGACACGATTCCATAGAGCCCGACTGCCGCCAGCACCAATGCTAACCCGCCGAATCCTCCAATCAACGTCGTTTCCCAGCGCAACAACCAAAACGAATGGCCGATCTGGTCCGACAGGGCATCGGCGTCGTAAACCTGGAGTCTCGAGTCTAGCCCTAGCAAATTCCTTCGCAGATCGGGTGCAAGTTCGGCCGGTTCAAGCCGAGTTCGGATCAACAACGAGACGTACCTCGCAAAGTGCTGAGTGATCGGTACGAAGACGTACGGTTCTGCAGGCTGGTCGAGGTTCGCATACTTCGCGTTCTTCACCACGCCGATAATCTCAGCGTTGTAACACTTTCCGCTTTCACACGCGCAGCCAACACGCAATCGTTTACCAATCGCAGTCTGGCCAGGAAAGTACCTGCGGCTGAGAATGTCGTTCACAACGACGACCCGCGGAGCGCTTTCCCCATCCAGTAGTGAGAAGTCGCGGCCAGCAAGCAAAGGAACGCCGAGGGTCGCGAAATAGTTTGCCGCAACGATGTTCTCTCCCACTGTCTGATTCCCCAGTTCGCCTTTCTGTATCAGCGGCAGAATGCAATCCGACGAAGAAATGAACGGGGAGGCATATGATACCGTGGCGCTCTGCACGCCGGGCATCGCTCGGACGCGCTCCAGCGCTCGATCGAGTAGATTTCTTGCGGCTAGCTCTGTGAATTGGGATTCGGCCATATATAGCCGTGCCGACAACAACCCGCGGACCTCGAATCCGGCCTCCATCTTGTTGGCATTCTGCAAAGCATGAATGAATAGCCCGGATATCACCACCAGCACAAACGAGATCGCAACTTGGCCCATGACATATAACTTGCGTGGCGAAAACCACTTGAAACGGGGATGTCCCAACGCTTCGACGCCTTTGATCGCAGGCAGCAGGTCTGGCTTTGAGGCCGAAATGGCAGGGAACGCACCGAATACCAAAGTAGTAAAGAGCGCAGCGCAAAAGGCGAAGAATAAAACACGCTTATCGATCGCCAAGTTCATGCCGATCGCAACCGGCAGCGGTGCGGCAGCAAGGTACAACTCCAGGAACCAGTTGGTACCGATCGCAGCCACTAGCCCTGCCAGAGAACCCATTGCCGCCAGACACATGCTTTCTACCATCGTCTGTCGCACAATGCGCAGCCGCCCTGCTCCCAACACGACCCGAATCGACATTTCGCGCCGCCGCACCAGGCCCCTCGCGAGCAGCAAGCTGGCGATATTGGCGCAAGTAATTAGCAGTACCATCCCGGCCACGGCCACCAGCAGCGCGGCCAATTGCTTGGTGCTTCGCCGATTTCCGGGATCGGAGACTCCGCGCACTGATTCGCTATGCAACAGATCGCCGTTCGAGTCAGTACGGGGATACTCCCGCGCAGTCGGCCATCAATCGCGTTCATCTCTGCCAGCGCCTGAGCCTCCGTGACCCCGGGCTTGAGGCGTCCCAGCAGGATGAACCGGGAATCCTGGCGGTTGTCCATTACACCTGCGACAAACCGGTTGTGGCGGGCATAGGCGTCCAGCGGTACCCAAATGTCCGTCACCAGAGGCTGCGACATCCCCAGAACCTCTTTGTGGGCCACACCGACAATCGTGTATGGCTGCCCATCGATCCTAACCTCCTTGCCCAACACATGCGGGTCATCGGTAAGGAGGGTGTGCCATATCCGATAGCTGATCACAGCCAGAGGTTCATCCCGCGCCGTGCGCTCGTCCTCTGGCGAGAACCACCGCCCCCGCAATGCTCTCGTCTCAAGTACCTGGGCGTAGTTGTACGAGACCCCCTCAATCTCCACCACCTCACTCTTTTGGTCCGCTTCCAATCCTCCTTCATTCGGTAGGACGGCCGCGAGCCCTGAGAACGCCCGAGCACGACTGCGAAAATCGAGATAATCGAGGTACGAGCACGGCCGGCGATCGCCCCGGAAAAACGTCAGAACGCGCTGTGGCTCCGGTATCGGCAGAGGCCGCAGAAGCAACGCATCCAGTAAAGTGAATATCGAGGTATTCACACCGATACCCAACGCCAAAATCAACACGACGGTCAACGTAAATCCCGGCGACCCTCGCAACTGCCTCGACGCATACCGGAGGTCCTGTAATATTTGGTCAAATGACACCCATCCCCAAGCTTCGCGGGTCTGTTCCTTAATTAAGGTTGTGTTGCCGAAAGCGCGCCGGGCGGCGTAGCGGGCTTCCTCCGGCGATATACCGCTTCCCCGTTGCTCTTCTTCTTCCAATTCCAGATCGGAACGCAGCTCCCGCTCAAGGTCCGCGTCCCGCTTCTTAATTTGCCACCATTTCATGTCAGCTCTCCTCGAGCGGCCGGCAAATCACTCGGCCAAAGTTTCCGTCACTACTCACACCTCAGTGCAACCATGGGATCGACTCGCGCCGCGCGGCGCGCGGGGAGAAAACAAGCTACCAACGCTACCAGACCCAGGAGCATCGATACGCCCCAAAAAATTGCCGGATCCGTAGGGGTGACCTTAAAGAGAAAGGCCGCGATCAGGTGGGAGGCGACGAGCCCGCCGCCGAGACCGAGCACGATCCCGGCAAACGCCAAAATCGCGCCTTCGCGAATGATCATGACCATCACGCTCCGCCGCTCCGCTCCAATTGCCATACGAATGCCAATTTCGCGCTGGCGCTGAGTTACGGAATAGGAGATGACACCATAGATTCCCACAGCCGCGAGAATGAGTGCGAATGCCGCAAACGCCGCCAACAGAAATGAATCGAGGCGCGGCTGAGAGACGGACTTTGAAACCAGGTCATCCATCAGAGCTGCATCGAAGACAGGAATCTGCGGATCGACCGACTGCACCTCTGCCCGCAAAGCATGAAGCCTCTCCAGCGGATTCCCATCCGCGCGAACGACCATCGTCATAAAACTTTTGAGAAAATCGGGAGCCTGGGAGTAAGGCAGATAGATGGTAAGAGGGGCATCGCTCGCCAATCCTGATTGCTTGACATCGCCGACAATTCCCACGATCGAACACCAGCCCGTTCCGCTAAAGCCCGGATTGACCTTTTGTCCGAGCGGATTCTTTCCTGGCCAGAATCGCCGGGCAAAACTCTGGCTCACAATGATGACGTGTTCCGATTGAGCGGTATCGCTCTCGTTGAACCACCTGCCAAGTTGTAGAGGAACACGCAGAGCTGAGAAATATTTCGGGCTGACGGCGAGCTTACTCGCCGTGTCGAGCGGCTGGGGTTGTCCAAAGAGCGTGAAATCTCCTCGAATGGCGCCGTCGCCAAACGGCAATCCGAATCCTACCGTTCCGGCAGCACGAATCCCGGGAAGGCTATTAACGCGACTCAGGACTGCATCGTGAAAGGCAATCATCTGGGCGCCTGTCTGGTATTTGGTTTCGGGGAGTTCGAGATTCAGGATTGCCACATCGTGCGATTCAAAACCAGGATTCACGTCCAGAAGGCGCACGAAGCTCCTGACCACCAAGCCGGCGAGAATGAGAAGAACAAGCGTGAGAGCAAATTCCCCGACGATCAGCGCTTTCCTTATTCGACGCGCTCCGGATTCACCCGTCTGCGTTGCTCCTGATGCTCTCATTGAGAGTTGAAGATCGGACTTCGAAACACTCATTGCCGGCGCCAGCCCAAAGAGGATTCCTGTCGCAAGTGCCACGCAAAAGGAGAAGCCGAGAACCCATATATCTACTTTTGAAGCGACGATTTGGTAAAGACTACCGGGCTCGGGGACGCCTCGTGGTAACAGGCCAGCCAACGCACTCCCCATCGCCGCCGCGAGGATTAGACCAAGAACACCTCCGAAACCAGCAAGCAACGTGCTTTCGGTGAGCAGTTGACGGATAATCCGCATTCTGCCGGCACCGAGTGCACGGCGTATGGAGATTTCGTGCCGGCGGGCTGTCGCCCTCGTCAGAAAAAGATTGGCGACATTGGCGCAGCCAATGAGCAGAAGAAGTGCGACGGCGGCCAAAAGGAAATGTGAGAGTGGGCCTAATGTTCGCACCCATCTTGTCTTTCAAGAAAACGAAGCTCAGATTTATTTCATCGTGCCGATTCGGGGGACTGGCGCGATGTTGAATAATCGTCACGTCCTGCGCTGCGCGCGCAAGGGTGACGTTCGGCTTAATGCGTGCGATGATCTGATCGGTCGCATTGGAGCGGTCGCTGGTGAGCACCATCGGTGTCCAGAAATCCGGCTGATTGGGAAATTGGAAACTCGGAGGCATAACGCCAAGCACAGCGAAGTTGTTCCCATCCAGCCTGATGGTCTTTCCCAGGATTTCCGGGTTGGAAGCAAATCTGCGTGCCCAGAGCTTGTGGCTGATCAGAACAA
The DNA here is from genome assembly GCA_963840675.1 of uncultured Acidobacteriaceae bacterium. Lineage (GTDB taxonomy): Bacteria > Acidobacteriota > Terriglobia > Terriglobales > Acidobacteriaceae > PALSA-350. The sequence continues at coordinate 371,784 of CAWJAB010000008.1, read as the reverse complement.
CGTTTTCGCGGCCTGGACTTTGCTCGCCTACGGAAAATATCCGTCCGAGTTCAGGCGCGACTCCCAAAAGAGGAAACAGACTGGCGGTTACTGTAGCACCGAGCAGCCGCTCGGGAATTCCGTTGTCAGTCAGGTTTGAAGTTTGCCACCTGAACGCCGCGATCTGCTCAAATACCTGGTTCTGCTGTTGCCACTGCGTGAAATCGGGGTCGGTGAGAGAGCCGGGCCCGCTGTATCCGAGGTGTGGGATTGAGGACCACAGAATTACCAGGCGATCGGGATCCGCGAAAGGAAGGGGCCGCAGCAGAGTTGCATTGAAAACGGAAAATATTGCTGTTGTAGAGCCAATGCAGAGGGCCAGGGTGAAGACGGTCAGCAATGCAAAACCGGGACTTCTTCTCAGTTGTCGCAGCGCATATCGAAGGTCCTGCCCTAAACGCTCGAATGGCGCCCAGCCCCAGGTTTCGCGGGTCTGTTCCTTAATTAAGGTTGTGTTGCCGAAAGCGCGCCGGGCAGCGTAGCGGGCCTCTTCGGGTGATGCGCCGCTGTCCCGTTGCTCTTCTTCTTCTAATTCCAGATCGGAACGCAGCTCGCGTTCGAGATCAGCATCCCTCTTCTTCAGCTTCCACCATTTCATATCAGCTCTCCTCGGCAGCGGGCCAGATCACGCGTGGCTCAGTGCCACGGTGTCATTCGCTTCGTAGCGCATCGACCGGATTGATGGAGGCCGCGTGAAGAGCCGGGCGCAACGTGGCGACCAAAACGGGAAATAGCAACACAGGAATCGAAATTGCATAGACCCACGGATCACTCGCAGTCACACCGTATAGCTGGCTGCGCAGGAAATGGGTGAGCAGCAAGGCCGCGGCTGTTCCGCCGATGACGCCAACAATGGCTGCTTTGACCGCGCGATCCAGAAAAAACAGTGCAATCTGACTCCGCGTCGCGCCAAGGGCCATGCGCACTCCTATTTCGCGGATGCGCTGGGTGACGGTCCACGCCACGACGCTGTACGTTCCCACGCAAGCCAGCAAGAGTGTGAGAACCGCGAAGGCTGTAATCAACGCCATGTTCAGCCGCGGTTGCGCCACTGCTTTGTCGAGCAGCTCATCCATCGTTGCCACGTTCGCGATGGCCTGCTGCGGATCAACCTGATGTACCGCTTCTCGAATCGCCGGAATGAGCTGTTCGGGGGGGACTGCGAACGGAGGATAAATGAACGTCTCGTGCCAGGGTAGGTTCCGTCTGCCGAAAAATAGACCTCCGGGCCGACCTTACCCTGGATAGATCCACCTGTACCGCGGACGTCCGCGATTACGCCGACAATTTCTATAGACCCTGTGTCATCTGAAACGTGTCTGCCGATCAGGTTGCCGTCAGGAAGATATTGCTGCGCGAAGGTACGATTGACCATCACCCGAAGCGGCGTTGCAGCTCGATCGCCAGGGACAAGTTCCCGGCCGGAGAGCAAAGGCGTTCCCAGAGCGCGCAAGAAACTACCCGAAACCGAACGGACTTCAGCGTTGACCGCATCATGATGATCTGTTCGGGGTAGCCAGTCGGCGTCGAAGTTGCCTCGATCGTGCCAGTCCTCGGTGGGCAATGCGCTGGTTTGGCCCACAGCGGTTACACCCGGAAGAGCCGCCAAGCGCTGTTGCACATTGGCATAGAAGTTACGAATAGCGTCCGGCTTGGCATTCCACGGCAGCACAATGCGAAATGTCAGCACGTGTTCGGGAACGAAGCCCAGCGGTGACTTCACTAGATTCCATAGCGATGTGCCAAGCAAGGAAGCGCCGACCAACAACACAAGGGAGATTGCTACCTGGATCGAGATGAAAACATTGCGCGTCCATCCTCCTGCCGCGCCCGCAAGCTGCATCTTGTTTTGTTTTAAGCTGGCGTTTAGCGCAGTGTGCCTGTTTCGAAAGGCAGGCGCGAATCCGAAGCCAATCCCACAAACCACCGCCAGGGCGAAGCCGAACCACATGACCGGCCAATTCATTTCAACTGCACCGGGCGTTCCAGCCGGCCCGGCAACTTTGCAGCCAGCGTGCGCACCAGAAGGAGCGTCAGCGCCACTCCGGCGAATCCCCCAGTAACGGCAAGCATCGTGGCTTCCGTGAGGAATTGAAACTGGATTCTTCGGTCCGAGGCACCGAGCGCGCGGCGGAGAGCAATTTCTCGCTCTCGCACCGTGGCCCTGGCGAGCAGCAGGTTTGCGACATTGATGCAGGCCACGAGTAACAAGAAGCCCGAAGCAATAAATAGGACCAGAATCGCCGGCCTGAGTTCGCCGTAGAGATCGTCGCGCAACCCAGCGGCGTCAAATTGCCACAAACCGTCCGTGTCGGCGTGTTCATGACGAAGTTGTTCGCCGATGCGGCGCAGGTCGCTTTGAGCCGACCCGATCGAGGCGTCCGTTGCCAATCGCGCGACCACATTGAGGAACCGGGTGCCTTCGCCGCGCCACTTCCAGGTGGCGGCGGTGAATTGCGCCGGCTGCCAGAGATCGATGCCGCCAGGCACGTCGAACTCTTTTGGCATTACGCCAATGATGGTCGTTGACTTCTGTTCGATCGTGACCTGGCTGCCGATTATTCCTGGATCGCCACCAAAGATCCGCTTCCATGCCCGGTAGCTCAATACCGTAACCATCGGCGTATTCGGCTGATCGTCCTTCTCACTGAAGGCGCGCCCGAGCAGTGGACTCACACCAAAGACCCTCCAAAAGGCGGCATCCACGCCCGCACTCCTAATTGCGACGGGTAGTTGGGCGCCGGCAATCAGAGTTGTGTCGTCGAAATAGAAGAAGCCTGCGCTTGCGAATGATTTGGAGCGTGTGACGAGATCGAAAAATCGCGGCACGCTGACTAATCCGCCCGTGGATCGGCCCTGCAAACGCACATCATGGATGCGGACAATGCGGTCGGGCTCGAGATAGGGTAAGCTCCGCAGAAGCGTGGCATAGACGATTGTGAAAATTGCTGTTGTGGCCCCAATGCCCAGAGTTAAAGTGACCAGGACGGCAGCGGTAAATCCTGGCGACCTGCGCAGTTGGCGAAAGGCATAGCGAACGTCTTGCGCTAAACGTTCGAGTGGCGCCCAACCCCAGGCTTCATGGGTTTGCTCCTTAATCACGGTCGCGTTGCCGAAAGCGCGCCGGGCGGCGTAGCGCGCCTCTTCGGGTGATGTGCCGCTGTCACGTTGCTCTTCCTCTTCTAATTCCAGATCGGAACGCAGCTCCCGTTCGAGGTCCGCGTCCCTCTTCTTCAGCTGCCACCATTTCATACCAGCTCTCCTGGGCAGCGGGCCACATCACGCGTGGCCAGTGCTACCGTGTCATTCGCTTCGTAACGCCTGCATGGGATCGACAGAAGCCGCGCGACGCGCGGGTACGAAACTCGCCACCAATGAGGCCAGCGCGAGCAATAAAGCTACCCCACCCAGAGTCGCTGCGTCCCATACCTGCACGCCGAACAACAAGCTGCGCATCAACATCGATGTTCCCAGTGAGCAGACCAACCCAATAGCCATGCCGGTTACAGTCAGCCACCCTGCCTGCAGTAATACAAGTCTGTATACTCCACTGCGCTGTGCCCCCAACGCCATGCGCACACCAATCTCTCGCGTCCGCCGGCTCACCGAATAGGCAGTCATTCCGTATAGCCCTACGACGCTTAGGATCAACGCCACGGACGCAAATCCTCCCACCAGCCACGCAGAGAACCGGTGCAGCAGCGCCGCCTGTGTGCCGTCAATCTTCTGGTTCATCGTCGCTTCGTCAGATACTCCCAATCCGGGGTCGATTTGGTGAAGCGTGCTCACCAGCGCCGGCAGCAGCGCGCCCGCGTCTTGGCGAGTACGAACCGCAAGGCTAAAATCATGATCCCGAATCTGGTTGATGGGAAAATATTCCGCGGGCCAAGTGTCGACATCGAGCGGACCCTCGCGCACGTCATCCACCACGCCGACGATTTCCCACACGGACGGCCGCCCTCCCTCGTCATTCGCGATCCTCTGACCAATGGGGTCCTGGCCCGGGAAATATTTCTGCGCCAGTATTTGATTGATGATGACCACTCCCGGATGGGAAGCATCATCGGCTTCGGTAAAACGCCGTCCGCGTAGCAGCCTCGCCCGGAGCGTGGACAGATATTCCGGGCTAACATGGCGCTCGTCTACGTCATTGTGTTCCCCGTGATATGGCCTTCCGGGGAACTGGATCCTGTCGATGGCACAGTTACATTCCACCGGGAGCATGCTGGTTGCGCCAACCGATTCCACGCCCGGCAGGCTTGAGAGGCGGCGCGTAATCTCTCGATAAAGCCCAACTATTTGTTCGTCACTCTGGTAAACAGTCGCCCGGAGCCATTACTCGCAGGGTTGCGAGGTGGTCGGGATCAAAACCCACTGGCACGTGCAGCAGGTGGTACAAGCTTTTTCCCAACAGTCCGGCGCCTGCCAGCAGCACGACTGCGACTGCCAGTTCCACTACTACGAGATGCGCTCCGAGTCGACGCCAGAGCAGGCCACTAACGGCGCGATCCGCGTCGGCTAACCCGTCAGATACCTTCTGAGATGAGAGCCGCAACGCCGGCGTAGCAGCGACCAGCACCGTAGTCAGTAGTGTGATCGCGGCGGCAACTGCGACCGTGTGCGCATTCAGGTTAACGCCTTCCAGAAACGGCATGCTGGAAGCCATATCCTTGGGGACCAACCCGGCAAGCACCTTCATAAGTCCGACAGCAACGATCACTCCAGTCAAACTGCCAAGCGCAGCAAGCAAGAGCCCCTCGGTCACAAATTGGCGCGCCAGCCGCACCCGTGTTGCACCCAGCGCACCTCTGACTGCAATCTCGCGTTTGCGGTTCTCCGAGCGCGCCAGCACCAGGCCGGCTACGTTGACGCACGCGATCAATAACAGCAGCGCTGAACCGCCAAGCAGCGTCAGGAGGATGGGCCGCACATCGCCGACAAAGACCTCCGAGAGGGGAACGACACTGGCGCTCAGATTTCGCCCGACAATGCCATACTGCCGCTGCAATTGTTTGGCAATGGCGGTCATTTCTTCCTGGGCTGCCTGCGGAGTGACGCCGTCGCGAAGCCTTCCAATTCCCATAAAGTCATAGAAGCTTCGTGAATGCTCATGCGGGCTCAAGACATTGATAGGAACCCAAAACTCCGCATTTCCGCTGGGAGGAAAGGTGAACGAGCGCGGTAGAACACCAATAATCGCGTAGGGCTGTTTGTCCAGATCCACCGTCTGACCTACCACATCGCGCCGCGCGCCGAAGCGATGGAGCCACGCCCCATAACTCAGCATCACGACATTGGGGCCGCCTGATCTGATTCTCGCCGGGATTGAAATCGCGACCCAGCATGGGATGCACACCGAGGGTCATAAAAAAGCTGCTGCTCACCCGCTCGGCCTGAACCGGCTCCGTGCCGGAACCGGTGCGCAGCAAGTAGCCGACTCCCGCCGTAGATATCGAGTGAGCTGAAGGACTTGTTCAGCTGCCGCCAGTCGAGAAAATCCGGATAGGAGAGTGGCCAGCGGGGCGATTCGATACTGCTTTCATTCACCGACATGATGCGGGCGGGATTGGCGTAGGGAAGTGGCTGCAGCAGAGCTGCGTCCACAAAGCCAAAGATGGCCACGCTGGCGCCGATGCCAAGCGCCAGCGTACACAGAGCCGTGAGGGTGAATCCCGGCGACTTCTGCAGTTGCCGCCAGGCATAGCGTAAGTCCTGGACAAATCGCTCTAACGGCACCCAGCCCCAGGCTTCGCGGGTCTGCTGCTTAATTAAAGTCGCGTTGCCGAAAGCGCGCCGGGCGGCGTAGCGCGCCTCTTCGGGTGATGCGCCGCTGTCCCGTTGTTCTTCTTCTTCCAACTCCAGATCGGAACGCAGCTCGCGTTCGAGGTCCGCATCCCTCTTCTTCAGCTGCCACCATTTCATATCAGGCTCTCCTCAGCGGGTTCTATTCGTAGCGCAGGGCCGTCACTGGATCAACGCGCATGGCACGACGCGCGGGAATGTAGGCCGCGGCCAGCGCAACCAATGAAAGCAGCAGCGCCACGCCTAAGAAGGTAAGCGGATCGGTCGCACTGATGCCGAAAAGCAGACTGGATACGAGCCGGGTGACGGCAAGGGATGCCACAATTCCGATCACGATGCCCAGACCGGCCATGCGTGCGCCTTCGCCCAGCACCAGACGCAGAACATCACTGCGCTGGGCGCCGATCGCCATGCGAATCCCGATCTCCTGGGTGCGGCGGGTGACGAAAAAAGCGACCACGCCGTAGAGGCCGACGGCGGCAAGCACCAGAGCCGCGGCGGCGAAGAGCCCCACGAGAAGAAGAAGAAAGCGGCGATTGGCGAGCCAACTGCCCATTTGCTCGGCGAAAGTAGAGAACTTGACGGGGACCTCGGGCGCGAGTTGGTGGAAGATAGCACGTGCAGGGGAAACGATCTCGCCTTGCGGTGCGCTGGTGCGCACGAGGATCGTCGGCGTGGCATTCACGTTCATTCCGCGCTGACGGAAATCGAAATAAATAACGGAATCGGGCGGAGCGTCGAGGCCGCGCGCGCGCACATCGCCCACAATGCCGACGATGGTGAGTGGCTTCAGATTGCCGTCCATATTGCCGAACTCAATGGTTTGGCCAATGGGGTCCTGATTAGGCCAGCGGCGGCGCGCCAGGGCCTGGCTGATGAGGGCAACGTTGGGCGAATTCAAGGTGTCCTGAGTCCATCTGGAACATGCGGCCGCGGATGAGCGGAATGCCCAGAGTCTTGAAGTATCCCTCGGTTGCCACGGCGTATAGGGCGTGCCCGGTCTGGGCTTGATTTTGCGCCATCCGGCCGAATTCATCGAAGTTGGCCGGCGGGTTGTGACCGTTGAGGACCAGAAAATCGCCTTCCGGTAGATTGTCACCGGCCGCGACCGGGACTGCGCCCGCCAAGCCCAAACTTTCCGTGCCAGGTATGGCGCGCAGCTGGGCCACAATATTGTCGAGGAGCTGGACCTGCCGTGCGATGGCGCCCTGGTCCATGCCTTCTTGTCCATTACCAACGGGAGGCGAGAACTCCATGGTGACCAGGTTCTCCTGCCGGAAGCCCGGGCTGGTGGAGATGAGGCGGAGAAAGCTGCGTCCCAGCAGGCCGGCTCCGACCAGAATGACCATGGTGATGGCAATTTCACCGACCACCAAAATGTTGCGCGCGCGCTGACTGCCGCTCGCCCCTATGGGGCTACGGGAACCGGCGTTCAGAGCCTCCTGCAGATTGCCCCCACCGGCGCGCCACGCGGCAAAAAGCCCCAGCGCAACAGAAACCATCACGGTTACGGCTAGACCGAAGAGCAGAACTGTGGGGTTGATGGCGATTCCTCCCTGCAGCGGTAGATCTGGCAGGAAGAATGACACCCAGGAGCCGGATGGCGCCGGCAGCCATGAGGACGCCCAAAATCCCTGCTGAAAGGGAAACCACAAACGATTCGGCGAGGAACTGCTGAATCAAACGGCCTCGCCCGGCGCCCAGCGCCGCACGGATCGCGAGCTCTTTGCGGCGGGCGGCCGTGCGCGCCAACAGCAGCCCCGCGACATTGGCGCAGGCGACCAGGAGCAGCAGACCGACAGCTCCGAGAAGGGTGAGCAGAGCGCTGCGCACATCGCCCACGATGGCTTCTGCGAGTGGCACGACCGCAGCATCGTTGAGGTCGACTTCAGTGCCATATTGATGCCGGATGCGGCGAGCAATCGCGCTCAGATTTGCGCGCGCCTGGGCAACCGTGACGCCATCACGCACCCGGCCCACAACCTGCCAGTTATGCCCGGTGCGGCTGGGACCCGGCGGATCCAGCTCGCGCGGAATCCACGCGGCAACGCCGGAGGGGAAGTCGAATCCCGCCGGCATTACGCCCACAACCGGGTAGGATCCTCCTTCGAGGTCCAGGTGGAATTTAGAGAAATCAGCGGCACCGCCTAAATAGCGCTGCCAGTAACCATAACTGACGATAATCGCAGGTGTGCCATGGGGACGCTCTTCCTCCGTTGCAAAAAGACGGCCGCGCAACGGCTGCACGCCGAGGGTGGGAAAGAATCCGCTGGATACAGCCGCAACGTTCACCCGCGCCGGCTCTCTCCCACCGGAAACGGAGGCTACGCCGAAGTCATAGGCGGCCAGCCTGGCAAAGGTGTTGTTCTGTGTAAGGAAATCCTCAAAATTGGATTCGGCCAGGTTCGGCCGGTGGCCGTTGGGCATCTGTTCCCAGACGCGCACCAGTTGCCCGGATTCGGATAGGGGAGAGGACGGAGCAGGACCGCATCCGCTACCGAGAATATCGACGTAGACGCGCCAATGCCGAGAGCGAGCGTAAGGATGGCGGCGGCAGCAAACCCGGGAGACCTGCGCAGTTGTCGCAGCGCATATTGCAGGTCTTGCAGGAAGCGTTCCCATCGCACCCAGCCCCATGCCTCATGCGTCTGCTCCTTTATCAAAGTCGCGTTGCCCAAAGCCCGCCGCGCTGCATAGCGAGCCTCTTCCGGCGACAGTCCACTTTCCCTTTGCTCTTCCTCTTCCAGGTCGAGATCGGAGCGCAGTTCCCGCTCCAGGTCCGCTTCCCTTCTCCTGATTGGCCACCATCTCATCTCAGCTCTCCTCGGCGGCGGGCCACATGACTCGTGCGACAGCTTCGGCCATCTGCTTCCACTGCGATTCCTCGACCACCAGCTGCTTCTTTCCCTTCTCCGTCAGCCGGTAGTATTTGAATTCGCGGTTTCGATCCGCAGCCGTCTCCCATTTGGAGACGACCCACCCTCTTTCTTCCAGGCGATGGAGCGCGGGATAGAGCGAGCCGTGCTGCATCTGCAGGAAGTCGTTGGTGGTCCGCTGAATGTGCTTGCCGATCTGGTGACCATGAGCAGGACCGTAGAGAAGCGTCCGCAAGATGAGCATGTCAAGGGTTCCCTGGAGAACTCCCATCCGCGGTTGCGCCTGTTTTGCCATAGAAGACGTTCGACCCCCGATCTGGCGACGATGGTAGATATTCGACCATCAGTTGTCAAGCGGAGCATCTGAATGTGGCGTCAAATCTTGCCTGGTGCTGTCTATGGCGGGGTGGGGCGCAGCATGACGGAAGGGTGGACTAAGTGGGGCGGGTAGTTACCGAACCTTTATTTCAACAAGGCCTAAACTTTTCTAGGCAAATTGTATCTATATATGTGAGCTCGCTTACCCTTGAAGAAAATGTCTCAAGGTAAGTCGCCGTCGTGCGTCTCTAATGTACCGTGGCCCCCGGCCGCGGCCGCCTCACACGCTCGGGTCTGCCGCCGATCACGAATACGAAGAGCTGTTGGAAGAAGAAACCGCCGAAAGAATCCTCGAAGGAGACGAATTACCACCCTTACCACGCACTTTTTAGCCATTTTCCGAGAGCCCGGCCCATGGGAAGGCTCAGCAGCGTCACAAACTCAGAGGAACAGAGAGAAGTTCCCCCTGCAGCGGGAATTAGTGCGTTAGTGCGTACTTTTTAGCCATTTCCCGAGAACCCCAACCTTGGGGAAGGCCTCAGCTAGCGTCAGGATCTCAGAGGAACCCAAAAATTCAAGTGGTGCAAGAATGGTGCTTACTCCGCCTTCACATTCCTGCAACATGCGACAATAGTCTTACCCGCATGAAACCTGAGTCGCTCTCCGTGGACCTGGAATCTCTCTCGATTACGCCGGAAGTTCTGGCCCAGCACAGCATCACACCCGAAGAGTACCAACGGATCGTTGCCGCCCTGGGGCGGCCCCCGGGCTGACGGAGCTGGGAATCTATAGCGTGATGTGGAGTGAGCACTGCTCCTATAAATCCTCCCGTGTCCACCTCAAGCGGCTGCCGACGCGCAGCGAGCGCGTGGTGCAGGGGCCGGGAGAGAATGCCGGGATTATCGACGTCGGCGACGGCTGGGCCTGCGCGTTCAAAATCGAGTCGCATAACCATCCCTCGTTTATCGAGCCTTTCCAGGGCGCTGCTACCGGCGTTGGGGGCATCCTTCGCGACATCTTTACCATGGGCGCCCGGCCGCTCGCGGTCATGGATTCGCTGCGCTTCGGACCCATCTGCGAAGAGGAGCTAGGCCCCGACGTGTCGCATCATGCCGCCTCTGCTTCCGCCGTGGTGCACAAGAACCACTCCCTGCTGGAAGGGGTGGTCAGCGGAATCGCGGGCTACGGCAATTGCTTCGGCGTCCCGAACCTGGGCGGGGAGACGCGCTTCGAGCCTTGCTATTCGGGCAATCCCCTGGTCAACGCCTTTGCCTTAGGCCTGGTGCGGCGGGACGAGATTTTTTACGCCAAGGCGTCCGGCATCGGCAATCCGGTGATTTACGTGGGGGCAAAGACGGGCCGCGACGGCATCCACGGGGCCACCATGGCCAGCGAAGAGTTCAAGGAAGGCGCGGAACAGAAGCGGCCCAACGTGCAGGTGGGCGACCCATTTATGGAGAAGCTGCTGCTGGAGGCCTGCCTGGAGGCGATGCGCACCGGCGCGGTGGTGGGCATCCAGGATATGGGGGCCGCCGGCCTTACCTGCTCTACCTGCGAGATGGGCGCACGTGGAGGAGTCGGCCTCGAAGTAGAACTGGACCAGGTGCCGCAGCGCGAGTCGGGCATGACCGCCTACGAGATCATGTTGAGCGAAAGCCAGGAGCGCATGCTGCTGGTGGCAGACAAGGATCGCGAAGACGAGGTGATTCGAGTCTTTGAAAAATGGGGGCTGGACGCGGTTATCGTGGGCCAGGTGATCGCCGAGCCGAGACTGCGTATTCTGCACCACGGCCAGCTGGTCGCGGATATTCCCAACCAGTCGCTCACCGACGATGCGCCGCTGTATCACCGGCCGGTCGGAGAGTGGAAAGCGCCCGTTCCGCTTAATCCCCCACACGAGGTGCTGGACGAGCTTACCTTCTTCGAGGAGACGCCGGGCAGCGACTCTGGCGCCAACTATGCGGACGAACTGCGGGCGCTGCTCGCCTCCTCGAATATCTGCTCCAAGAGCTGGATCCACGAGCAGTACGAGTCGATGGTGCAGACCAATACGGTGCAGGGCCCGGGCGGCGAGGCCGGGGTGATGCGCATCAAGGGCACCAGCCGCGGCCTGGCCATGGCGCTCGATGGCAATGAACGCTGGTGCTACCTGGACCCTAAACTGGGCGCTTCGCATGCGGTGGCCGAAGCTGCGCGCAAGGTTGCCTGCACGGGCGCAACACCGGTAGCGGCCACCAACTGCCTCAATTTCGGCAACCCGGAAAAGCCGGAGATCATGGCCCAGCTTTCGCTGGCCATTGACGGCATCTCCGCAGCCTGCGTTGCGCTGGGAACGCCGATCACCGGAGGCAATGTTTCGCTGTATAACGAGACCCGCGGCCAGGGCATCTATCCTACCCCGGTGATTGGGATTGTGGGCATACTCGACCAGGTCAGCAAAGCGGTGGGCGCGGATTTTCGCCGCGCCGGCGAGGCTGTCCTGCTGATCACGCCCGCATCGGTACCCCCACTCGAAGAGCGCATGCAGGAGTTTGGTTCCTCTGAGTACGCCAGGAAGGTTCTCTCCGCGCTTTGGGGCACACCGCCGAGCCTCGATCTGCAGTTGGAAGCCAACCTGCACCGCTGCCTGGCTGAACTGTCGCAACAAGGCCTGATCGATTCGGCCCGTGACGTCTCCGATGGCGGCATTGCCGTTGCTTTAGCAGAAGCATGCTTTCGCAATGGAATCGGCCTGCGCGCGAATCTATCCAAGGCTCCCGATCTGCCGGCGGAATGGGATCTTTTCGGAGAGACAGCAAGCCAGTGCGTGATCAGTTGTCCGCAGGAATCGGTGGCGCAGGTGGAAAAGTTGGTTGGACAGTACCCGGGCCTGATGGTGGCAACGCTAGGAGAAACCGTGGCTGATCTCTTTGAGCTTGCGGTCGACAGCAGGGTGCTGATCCGGGAGAAGGTCTCAGGCCTGCGCAATGTCTGGTCAGGAGCGCTGGCAGCGCTGCTGCGCAACGACGCACCGGTGGGAAACTAGCGGCATGGGGAGCAAACCAATCATTCAGGATGAATAGGGCAGGACGAATTAGAGGGCTCCGATCCTTTCGATAAATTGCGCGAAGAGTGTGGCGTGGTCGCGGTGCACGGACACCCCGATGCGGCCCGCCAGACATATCTCGGACTTTATGCGCTGCAGCATCGCGGGCAGGAGTCCGCGGGCATCGCCACGGCCGACTACACCAACCTTTACAACATCAAGGGCATGGGCCTGGTGGCCGATATTTTTACCGACGAAGTACTTTCCAAATTGCCGGGCGAACTGGCGATTGGCCACACGCGCTATTCGACCACCGGCGACTCGGCGCTGCTGAATGCGCAGCCCATCCGGGTCGACTCGACCCGCGGACTGATTGCCATCGCGCACAATGGAAACCTGGTAAACCTGGGCACGCTGCGCACCCTCCTGGAGCGCGAGGGCGCGTACTTCCAGACCACCAGCGATTCCGAGATCATTGTGCAACTGATTGCCCACTCCAACGCCAAGACGCTGATCGAGGCCATCGGCGACTCGCTGCGCCAGGTGTCGGGCGCGTTCTCGATCGTCATGATGACGCGGGACCGGATCTTTGCCGCGCGCGATCCGCATGGCTTCCGGCCGCTCTCCATGGGCCGCATTGTCAACCCGGACGGACCGGATACCGTGGTCTTCGCCTCGGAGACGTGTGCGTTTGACCTGCTCCGCGCCAAGTACGAGCGCGACGTGCGCCCAGGCGAGGTGGTGATGGTTACGCGCGAGGGCGTCACCTCGGTGCAGTACGCCACCGGCATGCGGCAGGCGAGCTGCATCTTCGAACATGTCTACTTCGCAAGGCCTGACAGCCGGATCTTCGGCCGCTGGGTGCAGGCCAGCCGGGAGCAGATGGGCCGGCGCCTGGCGCGGGAGTCCGGGGTGGATGCCGACCTGGTGGTGCCTGTTCCTGACTCGGGCGTGACGGCGGCCCTGGGATACGCGGCAGAGAGCGGAATTCCCTTCAATTTCGGGCTGATCCGCAACCACTATGTGGGGCGCACATTTATCGAGCCGGAGCAGCGGGTGCGCGATTTTGGGGTGAAGCTCAAGCTGAACCCGGTGCGCAATCTGCTCGAGGGCAAGCGCATTATCCTGATTGACGACTCCATTATCCGCGGCACCACCAGCCGCAAGATCGTGCGCATGGTGCGCTCGGCGGGAGCCCGGGAAGTGCATCTCCGCATCAGCTGCCCTCCGACCATTTCGCCCTGCTATTACGGAGTAGACACGCCGAACAAGAGCGAGCTGATCGCCGCCAACTCTTCGGTCGAAGAGATTCGGCAGTTCATCGAAGCGGATTCGCTGGCTTACCTGTCGCTGGAAGGACTGGAGCAGGCGTGCGACGGAGACGAGCACAATCGCTACTGCACGGCCTGCTATACCGGCGAGTATCCTACGCAATGGGTGGATGTAGCCGAGATTCTGCCGGCGACGGCCGCCACCCGCTGAATTCTAAGGTAAGTCGAAGAGGAGAATTTCGGCCTTTTTCGTCGCCACGATGATGAGCTTATCCTCGAGCGAGATGGCTAACGCGTCTCCCTGCTTAAGGTCCGTGTCCGTCGGCATTTACGCTTCCCCGGGCAACCTGCAGCCAGCCGAAGCTTTCTCCGGGAAAAGACATATTCAATGGCTGCCTTCGGAGTGAGCCGCGCCAGGTAGAGTTTGGCGTCGTTTTTCATTGCAAGTGAGCCCTCGCGTCCGTCGGGTGAGGCCACCAGGTGCAGCCGGTTGGGCTCTTCCACGATGGGAAAACGCTTTTGCTGGTATATGCGCGGGTCTACGCCGTTCTGGTTGGGGACAAGCCAGATCTGCAGCAGGTGCAGATGGCTCGGTTTGCGAGTGGTTAAACTCGCTGTGGCGAATGCCTCGTCCCGCTGACATGTGCTGCACTTCTCCTGGCGGTTAGCACTCCGCCGTTGCCCAAAGAATCGCGGTGTTCCAGCGCGCCCTCAAGCACATAGGTAATGATCTCCATGTCGCGGTGGGGATGGGAGGCGAAACCCTTCGCGGGCGCGATTCGGTCTTCATTGAAGACCCGCAAATCACGAAAGCCGTTGAATTTTGGATCGTAGTAGTCGGCGAAAGAAAAGGAATGATAGGTGTCCAACCAGCCATGATTGGCGTGGCCCCGGTCTTGTGCCAATCGAAGGTCTAGCATTCTGGCTGTCTTTCGTTTCCCGGTCTCGAGGGCACAGCTTCAGTTTTACCCTAAGCTTGTATCCCATTTGGGGTCAGCGCAGATCGGGTGGGACCACGTTTGTTACGTTCGCGTGAGAACCGGGATTGGCTCCCTCTGCATGACCCCCAGGTCTCAAAAGCGAGACCTTGGGCCACCCATCGTGCGTTTTGGCGGTGTTTCAGAGGCTGAAGGCCGTTCCTCAACATAAACTCTGCATCGGTCCTCGTAGGAGACCATCCCTAGCGGCTTCAGCCGAATTCATTTCAAAGCATTATGGACGCGATGCTCGCTGCGCGAGGTAGGCCGCCCTTCAACAGCTTGTTCCCTACGCTTCTGACTTGGTCGAGGAACTGGAGGCGGCCGGCTCGAGTGCTCTCCGTCTTAGGGGCGGATCCTTTGTCGGACGCCCTTTGTCAGCTCCACCTTCGGCCTTGGAGCCACCGTCCAGCGGGAGCCGCCTGGCCGCCATCTTGCGACTTGCCCGAAGGGGCCGTCGCGTAATCTGTGGAATAGAAGCCCGATCCCTTAAAATGCGCGCGCGCGGGCGTGGAGATCAGCCGCTCCACTTCGCCCTGGCAAAGCGGGCATTCCTTTGCATCTTCGGCAGAGTAAGTCTGAATCCGTTCAAAGCGGTGTCCGCACTTTTTACACTGGTATTCGTACAGCGGCATCCGTGTGCTCCTTATTCCGTTGCCGCAGGCTCGGGCTGGCGATCGGCCAACTCGATCAGACGGACCTCGGTGATTGCTTCTGTAGCCTGCAGCGCGGCCAAAACCGAAGGGGTTACCCGGCCATCGATCTGGACCACAGCGAGCGCGTTGTGCTGGCCCGTCCGCAGGCTACGTCCTAAGGCAAAATTGGCAATATTCATTTTATGCTCGCCAAGAATCGTACCAATACGGCCGATCACGCCAGGCACGTCGAGGTTGCGGATGAACAGCAGCGTCCCGTGCAAAGGGGCTTCAATGTCGATGCCATCGCAGGAGAGCAGCCGGGGAGAACTTCCATGCAACACCGTGGCGCTCGCCGTCTTATCTCCAGTACCCGTATGCAAGGTGAGCTTGAGCACGGTTCCCGCGCCCCCAGAGCCTTCTTCTTTCTTCTCTTCGTGGACGCGAATGCCCCGCTCAGCCGCGACGGACAGCGCGTTAATGCGATTCACGACGTCGGAGTGCGCCAGCACGCCCTGAATTGCGGCGTTGCGCACCAGCTCGGTTTTTCCCTGCGCCAGCCGGCCGCTAAAGGAAAGGTGAATGCTCTCAAGATTCCCTGCCGCCAACGGAGAGAGAAATGCGCCCAGGCGCTCAGCCATCAGGATGTATGGCGATAGCTCCTGGTACTCCTCATAGGTCATGGAGGGAACGTTGACTGCGTTCTGCACCACGCCGAATTTGAGGTACTCCCTTACCTGCATGGCAATCTGCACCCCAACGGCTTCCTGCGCCTCGCTGGTGGAACCGGCGATGTGCGGGGTAAGGATCACGTTGTCCAGACCGAAATAAGGGGAGTCCTTCAAGGGCTCATGGCTAAACACATCGAGGGCGGCCCCGGCCACGTGGCCAGAACGCAGGGCATCCACCAGGGCTGCGTCCTCGATCAGCTCGCCGCGGGCGCAGTTGATAATGCGCACGCTCTTGCGCATGGTGGCCAATGTTCCGGCATTGATAATCCCGGTTGTCTGCGGGGTAAGCCCCACGTGCAACGTCAGATAATCGGCTCCGCGAAAGAGCTCGTCCACGGAGCACAGGCGGACGCCATTCTCCCGGGCAACGGCGGGGGCTACGAAAGGATCATGGCCCAATAACTCCATGCCGAATGCCTTGGCGCGCCGCGCTACCTCCAGCCCTACGCGCCCCAGTCCCAGGATGCCAAGTTGCTTCCCGCGCAGCTCAGCTCCCTGCAGTGACTTCTTTTCCCATTTGCCGGCGTGCAGCAAGGTGTTGGCACGAGGCAGTTGGCGTGCCAACGCAAGCATGAGCCCGATGGTCAGCTCGGCAACCGCTATGGCGTTGGCGCCGGGAGTATTCATCACCACGATGCCCCGGCGCGTCGCTGCGTCGGCATCAATGTTGTCCACGCCGACTCCTGCGCGCCCGATCACTCGCAGCTTGGGAGCTGATTCCAACAGGGCGTCGTCCACCTGGACGGCGGAACGAACCACCAGGGCATCTGCATCGGCTAATTCGGCAGCCAAGCCGTTCTTGATCTGATCGTGGGTCACGATCTGCCAACCGCCTTCGCTTTGCAACACAGCCAGGGTGGCGGGCGAGACTTTCTCTGCCAATACAATCTTCATCGTTCTCCTAAGGAGTTTCCGGTCACCACGGAGGGCGTATCGAGTACTCTAGCGGGTTGGGAGGGAGACACCTGCCATGGCAATCTCCTGTCGCGCCGCCTCGTCGGGCGCTCGGGAAGCAAAGACCTTCTGCGCGGCTATCAAACCTTGCCCAAAGGCAAAACCTTTGAGCTTGAGCGAGTGGGCCACCTGTTCCAGGGCGCCAATCAGCGCGATGGTGTCCATGTAGTCGAAAAATCCCAAGTGAGCAATGCGGAAGATTTGACCCTTCATCTCGCCCTGCCCGTTGGTGATAACCGCAGCAAAGCGGCTCTTCAGTTCCTTGACGATCGCGCCGGAGTCGAGGCCTTCCGGCGGCAGGACCGCAGTCACCGCGGCCGCGGGCGCCTCGGGTGCGAAGAGACGCATGCCCAAGGCAAGCACAGCGGCGCGCGTCATCGCGGCGCAGCTTTCCGCATTTTCCACCAGCTTGGCGCGACCTTGCGCCAGATCGCCGTCGGCCTGACCGGCGATATAGTCCAAAGCCGCGCCCAGGGCTGCAATCAGCGCTACCGCGGGGGTGTAGGCGGATTCGCCCTTGGCGGCGTTCTTTCTTTCCTTACGCAGATCGAAGTAGTAGCGGGGATTGAGGCTGATCTCCATCAGCTCCCAGGCACGATCGCTGACCGCCAGGTAGGACAGGCCGGGCGGGATCATGACTGCCTTTTGCGATCCGCCGATCAGTACGTCGACGCCCCAGGCATCCATATCGATGTGCGTGGTGCCGAGGCCGGTGATGGCATCCACCACCAGGACCGCGTCTTTACCGCTCTGCTTCAACACTTCGGCAACGCCTGGAACGGAGTGGCGCACCCCGGTCGAGGTTTCCGTGGCCTGCATGAATACGGCGCGCGTCTCAATCTTGAGCGCCTTACGCACCTCTTCCAGATCGAAGGTCTGGCCATAGGGCGCGCTTACCACGTCGACGTCGCAACCAAATGCTTTCGCCAGGCTTACCCAGCGTTCGCCGAACTTGCCCGCCGTAAGCACCAGCACGCGGTCTCCGGGCGAGGTCAGGTTCGAAACCGATGCTTCCATCGCTCCAGTGCCGGAAGAGGAAAGGAGAATGACGTCATTCTTGGTTCCGACAAAGGTCTTCAGGTCGCGGAGTACCTTGAGGTACAGGGCGCGGAATTCCGGGGTCCGGTGATGGATATCGGCCGCCGCCATCGCAAACTGGGCTGCAGGAAGAAGCGGGGTGGGTCCTGGGGTAAATAAGCGGGTCTTACGGATCATGATTCCATTGTAATAAAGTCCCCGGAACCCGGCTTTCTATAATGGGGGTTTGGCATGAAAGGAAGAATATGAGCCTGGTTGAGAAGATTCATCAGGATATGGTTGGGGCCATGAAGCAGCGGTCGGTAGATCGTTTGTCTACCCTGCGCATGGTCAAGGCAGCCTTGAAAAATAAGGAGATTGAGCAACGAACACCAGTGACCGATCCGCAGGCGGTTCAGGTATTGACTACGTTGATCAAGCAGCGGAGGGACTCGATCGAGCAATTCACCAAGGGCAACCGGCCGGAACTGGCGGAGAAGGAAGCGGCAGAGATCGTAGTGATCGAAGAGTACATGCCGAAGGCAGCCGGGGAGGAGGACCTGCGCCAGCTGGTTACCTCGACCGTGGCGGAGTTGCGGGCTCAGGGGGCCCAGCTTGGCTCAAAAGATATGGGGACGGTGATGAAGGCGGTGCAAGCGAAGATTCAGGCTAGCGGGCTTCGCGCAGACGGGCGGCTGGTCAGCGAGATGGTGAAGGGGGCTTTGGCTGGCTAGGGGGGTGGAGCCAGAGCGTTTAGCGCCACGGGTTACTTCGGAGCCACGCGACCCAGCGCGCGTACGGTCGAGGAACAGTCCGCCTTGGCGGATCTCAGGATGTGGGCACCAGGGATATTCACTCCGGAATCAATTTGACGAAAGTGCCGTCGGGCAGCTCGCCGCCCAGGACGTGGACGACTCCCCCCTTCACCAGGCCGCGGAGCATCCCACTTTTGGGGGGCGGCGGTGGGGCTGGATCGGGAGCCGGAGCTCTGCCCATGCCGCGGTCCATGGCCAGGTTTGCCAGCCGATCTGCATGGCGGTTCTTCTCCCGCAGAACATGCTGGATCTGGAAGTGGTCCAGCTGCGCAATGCGGCGGCGGGCCTCCTCGTAGAGAGGACGAAGTTCGGGGCTGTTTACCCGGTACTGACCCTTGATCTGCTTGACCATCAGTTCAGAGTCGGAGATGACCCGTAAACTCTTGTGGCCCTTGGTGATGGCAAACTCCAGCGCGGCCAGAAGCGCGGAGTACTCGGCGAAGTTATTGGTGTGTTTGCCGAGATATTGGCTCAATTCGCCCAAAACGCTTCCCGCCGCATCCTGGATATAGACGCCGAAGCCGGCCGGACCCGGGTTGCCCCGAGATCCACCGTCGCAGTAGGCGATAATTCCATCGAATGCCGGGGCAGAGAACAGGCCGGGACCTGGTTCGCGGGAATGGGGAGACATAGGCTGAGTTTATCGAATGTCTGCACTGTCCGAATTTAATACCCGATGCTTACCAAACGCGTGCTGCTTCGTCTTAGGGACAGCGGTTTGAGTGTGTACCTGGAGCGTCGAATGCCTGCGGATGTGCTTCGCCTTACCTCGCATAGGCCAATCAAGACTGGGGGCTCCGCCTGGGCTCCGCAGCGAACGATACAATCCTCTCCAGGCATGGCAAGCGAAGCGTGGGGTCGCGCCACCGAAACCGAGCTGATCCGGGAAGCACAAAAGGGTTCCCGGACCGCCTTCGAAGCCCTGGTGCGGCAATACGATCAGCCGGTCCTGCGGCTGGCGCTGCGCTTGACCGGTTCCGAGCAAGATGCCCAGGATATCCACCAGGAAGCCTTCCTGAAGGCCTACCGCTACCTGGCAAACTTCCGCTTCGAATGCTCCTTCTATACCTGGATCTACCGCATTGTGACCAACCTGTGCCTGGATCATCTGCGGCGGCGCAAGTCCCGCCGCGAAGATCAGTCGATCGTGGTCGATTCCAGCGGCGGGGAGATGGACCTGCTGGGCAATATCTCCGACGATCGCTCGATGGCGAATCCCGAGCGCGAGCTGGAGCGCAAGCTGCTGGGAGAGCGGATTCAGGAAGCTCTCGGGCGCCTGACGCCACGGGAACGCATGGTTTTTGAACTAAAGCACTACCAGGGCCTGAGATTACGCACGATCGGTGAAATGTTGAACACCACGGAAGAGACCGCCAAGAACACGCTCTTCCGTGCGACCAGAAAACTAAGAACAACTTTGGCGGCAATTACGGTGAGGCGAGGTTTCAAATGGGATGCGAACTGGCTCAACAGAAGATAGCTCTCTTTGCTTATGGAGAGCTTCCTGACGATCAGTGTCATGCTTTAGAAGGTCATCTAGTCACCTGCAAACGTTGCCAGGAAGAGTTTGCAGCCGTACAAGCGCTGCAACAAGCCATGGCGCTTGCTCCTTCGCAAGAGCCCTCGGCCAACCTTCTGGCACAAGCGCGTTTGCGGCTCGAGGAAGCTTTGGACTCGATGCCGCGAAGCAGCTGGCTCATGCGGGTCCAGCAATCCATCTTCAGAGGTATCAGCATGCTGGGCCGGGCTCCGGTCGCAGCTTCTGCGCTGCTGGTCCTGGGCATAGCCTCCGGCGGATGGGGTGGCTACCAGGCTGCGTTGCGCAGTCACCGGCTGCCGGCCGCGATCGCGGGGCCAGGAAGCATCGCCAATGTCAGCAGCATTACCCGCCAGCCAAATACCGAGAATGTAGAAGTGGGTTTCAATCGGCTGGTTCCGGAGACCACCCAGGGATCGCTCGATGATCCGCAGATACGGCAATTGCTCCTGGTCGGGACGCAGAGCGCGGTTAATCCTGGGGTGGCGCAGAACTCTTTGAGCCTGCTCGCCGACGAGTGCCTGGCCGGACACGAATGTTCCGATGGCCCAATTCGCAAAGCGTTGCTGGTGGCTTTGCGATACGACAAGAGTGCGGCGGTGCGGCTGAGAGCTTTGAATGGCCTTAAGCCGTACGTCGCGGAAGATATACGGGTACGCGACGCGGTGCTGGATGCCTTGATGAACGACGAGGACGCTACGGTGCGCTCGCGGGCCATCGATCTTCTGCATCCGGTCGAGGCCGACAGCAGCGTCCTCGAGGTCTTACACACGGTTGCAACCGAGGACGACAATCCTCACATTCGAACCGTTTCCCGAGAAGTTCTGGATCGAGCGACGGAAATCCAGTAGCTTTATTTTCGGGCATAGAACGAATTTCAACCGCTGCAAGACCCTTGGGAGTTCTCCGATGAAACACTTTCCGATTCTGGGTTCGCTGGCTGTGCTTCTAGGCGGTCTGCTTGCTACTCATGCCGGCTGGGCCTCCGGTGACGCTCTCAACCTGCCGGCCAATCTCGGCGGGGAGTTTCTGTTGTTCAGCTCCCAAGGCTTTCTGGGAGTGGATTTAGGCGAGGTCGACAGCGACCGCGCGAAAGAGCTCACGGACAAGGATGCTCACGGCGCCGAAGTGGTGATGGTGGACCACGACGCTCCCG
This sequence comes from uncultured Acidobacteriaceae bacterium, assembly GCA_963840675.1. Classification (GTDB taxonomy): domain Bacteria; phylum Acidobacteriota; class Terriglobia; order Terriglobales; family Acidobacteriaceae; genus PALSA-350. The sequence goes on along the minus strand of CAWJAB010000008.1, from coordinate 350,631 downwards.
CCGGCAAGTCTGGCCTGAAGGTACATGACGTCATTCTTCGACTGGATGGCCAGCCCGTCGACAATGTCGACCAGCTGCGCCACCGGTTGCGCGAAATGCCATCGGGGCGCACCATCACCTTGCTCATCAGCCGCGACGGCAATCGCATCTACTTCACGGTTAAGCTGTGCGACCGTGCAGTGCTGCAACAACAGGCATGGTCGGAACATATCGGCGTTCCAGAACCCGCTCCACCCGCGCAAAAGCGGAGGTGCGAGCTTCATTGGACCGGCTGCTTCGCACGCTACCGCGATTCTTGATAGCGTGATTCCCAAGGCGCTCTACGTGGGCGCGGATGTGAACCCGGTGCGGACGCAGCTGGCCGACTACTTTGGGGTCAACAGTGGCACCGGGTTGCTGGTGGAGAGCGTGGATTACCAGAGCCCCGCAGCACGAGCCGGTTTGAAAGCGGGAGATGTCGTGGTCAAAGTCGACTCCCAGCCCATGACCAGCCGCAGCGATTGGCTCAAGGCGATCCGAAACCACCGCGGGCATCAGGTACAGCTCACGGTTATGCGCAACAAGCAGGAGCAAATCCTGACCATGAGCGATGGGCGGCAGAAGAAAAATTAGCCGGCCGCTGCGGTAACAGCCTGGACGCCCTGGGGTACCGCTCAGGTTGCAATCTGCTCCATTCCCTTCCCAGCTACTCCCGCCCTCAGCCGCGCTGTGTTTGAATACAAGGAGATGCGGCTTAAAAAGCATACGTGGAAAGGCCGAGCCAAGGCAGCGACGCGCAAAGTGCGCGAGCTGGCGGTTGTGGGCCGGGCTTTGTCTTCCACCCGGCACGTGGTGATGGCCCAGATCGTGCCCATGCGCTACTGCAATCTTTCCTGCGCTTATTGCAACGAGTACGACAAAGTTTCGAAGCCGGTGCCGCTGGAAGAAATGTTGCGTCGCATCGACCATCTGGCCGCGCTCGGCTCGAGCATCATTACCATCTCCGGCGGCGAACCGCTGACCCATCCCGAACTGGACGGAATCATTGCCCGCATCCGCCACCATGGGCGGGTAGCGGGAATGATCACTAACGGATACCTGCTGATGCCGGAGCGGATCGAACGGTTGAACCGCGCCGGGCTCGACCACATGCAGATCTCGATCGACAACATACAGCCGGATGAGATCTCCAAGAAGAGCCTCAAGGTTCTGGACAAGAAGTTGGAATTTCTCTCCCAGCATGCCGAGTTCCACGTCAATATCAACTCGGTGGTCGGCGGCGGCATCAGAAATCCCCAGGATGCGCTGGTGATCGGCAAGAGAGCGCTGGAGCTGGGGTTTACTTCGACCATCGGCATCATTCACGATGGGGAAGGTCAACTTAAGGCCTTAAAAGACGAAGAGCGGCGCGTCTATTACCAGATGGCCGGCATGGCAAAGAAGAATTATTCGCGCTTCAACAAGTTTCAGGAGGCGATTGCCAATGCGGAGCCAAACAACTGGCGTTGCCGGGCCGGCTCACGTTTCCTGTATGTCTGTGAAGACGGGCTGGTGCACTATTGCTCGCAACAGCGAGGATACCCAGGGGTTCCGCTGGCGCAATACAGCAAGGCCGACCTCAAGCGGGAGTATCTGACGGAGAAGAGCTGCGCTCCGCACTGCACCGTCTCCTGCGTGCACCAGATCTCTTACATTGACCACTGGCGCTCTCCCCAAACACGGCAGACCACGCCGGGACAGCTGGTCAAGATCCAGACCTGACGCTTCTCGGTCATCGGCCGCTGTCGAAAAACATTTCCAGGAATGGTCCGCGGAACTGCAGATCCCTCGGCTGCCCCGGATTTCCAGTTGAACTTGGTGGGCTCTTTCATGCGAATTTCCATGCGCGCTTCTCTCTGGTGCAGCGTGGAAATCCGGGTGCGCACGGGACGCGGCCGGGTAGTGCTCCATTGGTGCTGCGGGTAGAATGCAGCCCTCAGCCCCTCAACTTGCCGCAGGCTTCGCTGCCGGGATGACAAAGGGGAGGACGGTGCTTCCATCATGCAGCGCTTGCTGCATGAGAGAGTCGCAGGTCCGCCTACCCAGAGAGCGGTTAGGTGGGAGCCGGGTTATCCCACTCAAGCCAAAACATGGCTTGAGTGGGCCAACCGCAGCATTTTCTTGTAGAACAAATTCTGTTGCTACTGAGCCGCGCCGTGATGTACGGAGGCAGTCTGGCTTCTGGTGTCCGCCAGTGCCTGGTCGATGATCTGGTAGAGCCGCTGGCGGTCGACCACTTCGACAAAGGGCACGCCATTCGTCTTGCTGGTGACCACCCAAATGGTCGGGGTGTGCTCGATACCGATGCGCTTACCCAGATCGAGGTCCGCCTGGACTTCCGCGGCCAGCTTCTTCTGCGGATCGACGACAAACGGCAACGCCAGCCCGTGTTCCTGGGCGAATTTTTCCGCGAAGTTATGGATGGCGGCCGCAGCAGCCGTCGTGGGACCTGCGGGAGTTTCGGGCGAAGTCTCGCCCGCAGCATCAATCAGCGCCTGATTGGCAAAGACCGCATCGCGGAACTCATCACCGATCTTTTTCGACTTGGTATCGAACCAACGCGCATACACGGCAGCGTCGAAGCTCCAAGCGTGAAAGGGTAGCGGAAAGTCGTGACGCACCCATGGGATGTGGTATTGGGCCGCAGCATCCTTAAGCAGCGGATTAGCGCGAGCGCAGTCAGGACACTCCATATCCTCAAACTCTACGATCGCCACGTGAGCCCCGGGTGGGGGCTTAAGAGCCGCGGGATCGTGGACAGCAGTGGTCGGCTGCTGGGCCGCGGCCGCGACCGTGCTGAGCAGCGCGAACGCCGCGACGCGGAGCCCGGTGCGCCGCGACGGACTTGAGGTTCGAGGTTGGATCTTTCTCCGGTGGAACAGCCTGCATGGTTCTTTGCCCTTTACTCTCCCCTTATTGTAAGCGCTAAGCGTCCGGTGGGGTGTGCCCCGGATGCGATATGATGCAGGCTTCCGGTGGGGGATGGGACGCGCAACGCTGAAGATCGTACTGAGCCTGGCTGGAGCAGGCGCGAGTTGGATTTTGTGTGTTTGTCTTGCTGGAAGCCCTGCTACCGGGCGCGCACGCGCCCAGGGCCGGTGCAGCGCTCCTTCGCTTTCAAGTGAGCTCGATGATCGCGATGGGGGTATTCGCCGGAATTGCCATTGTGATCTACGTGCGGTTGTCGCGGAGCTGGGCAAAGAGACAAGAATTAAGGAAGTGATATGAAAAATCGCGCGGAGTGGCTGACGTTCGGTGTGTTCGTAATAGCGGTGCTGGGCGCATTGGGTTATCTGCTGCGCCGCGGGGTTCATGGCCAGTCTGCTGCCCTGGCAGTGGCCCTGTTGGTGATCCTGTTGTTACGGGTCGGGATCTTTGCCTGGAACCTGCGCAGGCAACGCGCGGAACTGGAACGGAAGTAGAGCATCGGGGACCACCCGACAGGCCAAGTAAGGGATAGGCACACTGTGCTACACTCGGTTCCCGAAAAAGAAGCAGGCTGCGGGCGGCGCGTTAATACTCTCCCGGAATTCGCGGAGACATGGCCTGCCACGACGCGCTTCCTGGTGCGTCCGACCTTTCAGTTCCAAGCGCAATCTTGGGAATTGGAGATACCTCGAATGAATCGTTCAGTGAAGACCTATCAGGGACAAGACATTCGCAACGTCGCCCTGGTGGGCCACGCGCACTGCGGGAAGACCACCCTGATCTCTGCGCTACTCCACGCGGCCAAAATGACAGAAAGACTGGGCCGGGTGGATGACGGCAGCGCGGTAACCGCCTACGACGAAGAAGACGTGGCGCGCCGGACAACCATGCAGAATGCGCTGGCATTTGCCGAGTGGCGCAACGTAAAGATCAATTTTTTGGATACACCGGGCTTTCCGATGTTCGTGCACGAGGCGCGCGCGGCGCTGCTGCCGGTAGAAGCGGCCCTGCTCATCGTAAACGCCGCGTGCGGTGTAGAGGCCATGACCCGGCGGGTGTGGAAGTTCAGCGAAGAATTTAACCTGCCGCGGGTGATCGTGGTTGACCAGATGGACCATCCGCGGGCCGATTGCGAACGCACCCTCAACGCATTGCGCGAAAGTTTTGGGCGCCAGGTGGTTCCGGTTCAGCTGCCCATTGTCGAGGGCAACGGACAAAATCCCAACTTCCGCGGCGTGGTGGATCTGGTAACGATGGAGGCCTTCGTCTACGAGCCGGACGGGACTGGATGTGGACGGCTTTCCGAGATCCCGGTCCGCCTGCGCGAAGAAGCCACGGCGGCCCACCAGGCCCTGGTCGAGTTGGTGGCCGAAGGCAAGGACGAGTTGATGGAAGAGTACTTCCAGGAAGGGACGATCCCCGAAGAGCACCTGATCGTCGCGCTCCATGAGGCCATTCGCGAAGACCGGATCTTTCCCGTCCTCTTTGCCAGCGGCCTGAGGAACGTAGGCAGCGACCATCTGCTGGATTTTCTGCAGGTGTATGCACCGTCGCCAGTGGAGCGAGTCCCGGTGGCCGCGAGGGGCACGGTGGAATCCTCAGCCGTCCGCCGGGCGAAGGTGGGCAACGGTCAGCCGGCAGAGCCGGTGAGCCAGAATTTGGACGGCGTTGCAGCAAACGACCCGAATGCAGACGCCCCAGCTGCGGAAATGGTGCTGCGCAAGGTGGATGACCGCGAGCCGCTGTCGCTGTACGTCTTCAAGACCATGTCCGACCCGTTCGCGGGAAGGATTTCCTTCTTCAAAGTCTTTTCCGGAGTCGCCAGAAGCGACGTTGCGGTGACGAATTACACCCATCGGAACCTCGAGCGGCTGGCCCACCTGACGGTGATGCAGGGACGAACGGCCATGCCGATCGCAGAGCTGCACGCCGGCGATATTGGCGCCGTGGCCAAGCTGCGCGAGACGTTTACCGGTGACACGCTGGGAGATGCCGGCCACGAGATTTTCTTTGACCCGGTGACCATGCCGGAACCCGCTGTGACTTACGCGATTGAGCCCAAGACGCGGGCCGATGAGGACAAGCTGGCGCCGGCCGTGCACAAGCTTATGGAAGAGGACTTGATGGTCCGCTTCTATCGCGATGCAGCGACCCACGAATTCTTACTGGCAGGCTCGGGTCAGCCGCACATCGAATCCGTGGTGCACAAGCTGCGCCGCCGTTACCACACCGAGGTGACGCTCAAGGCGCCCAAGGTGCCTTACCGGGAAACAATCCGGGCGCGCGCGGAGGCCCAGGGCAGGCATAAGAAGCAGAGCGGAGGTCATGGTCAGTTCGGGGACTGCCGCATCCGCATCGAACCGCTACCCTTAGGCTCAGGTTTCGAGTTCGTCAACGAGATTTTTGGCGGGGCCATTCCGCGCACCTTTATTCCAGCGGTAGAGAAGGGCATCCAGGAAGCCGCGGCACGGGGGTGGCTGGCCGGCTTTCCCATGGTCGATTTCCGAGCCGTACTGTACGACGGCAGCTACCACGATGTGGACTCGAATGAACTCTCCTTCCGGTTGGCGGGGCGGCTGGCCTTCCGCAATTGCATGGAGCAGTGCAGGCCGGTCCTGCTGGAACCGCTTATGCGGGTGGAGATCGAGGCGCCGGAGACTTTCACCGGCGTGTTGATGGGCGACCTGACCGGACGGCGCGGCCGGGTTCAGGGAATGGGGAGCGGCCGGGGGACCACGGTGATCCGGGCCGAAGTCCCAATGGCGGAGATGCTTACCTACGGCGCTACCCTGACTTCCCTTACCCAAGGGTTGGGCAGCTTCCACATGGAAATGGCCCGCTATGAAGTTGTGCCACCGGCGGCAGCAGAAAAGGTTATCGCCTCAGCCCATAAGCACGTGCAGGCCGACGACGAGTAACGGCTCCTTTCTGGACTCGCCGAAGGGTCTGTCCTCAGGCGCAAAGCTCGACGATTGATCGCGATGGCCCGACAGGTCGTGCCCTGATACAAAACCAGTTGCCGCACTCGAGAACCACCTGACCTTGCTCTCGCCAAGAAGGCCTGAACGGGCTACCTCCGTTCCCTGAATCGCCCTAGTAGGATAGGAAAGGCGCCTGGAATGACCCAGGATTTTGGCAACCTGAAGCTCCCGATTCGATCTAAAGGATTGAAGAGAAAGGAAGCGACTACCCATAATGACGATCCCAGCGCGGGCCCTCAGGGCAGCCTGTATAGCGGCGTTGTTTTCCGCCGGCATGCTGGCAGCGCAAACGGCCAACCAGAGTTCCGCGCAGAGCCCTTATTACGGGAGCGTCACCACGGTGCAGCCGACTGACGGGGTCAAGCCGCTGACGCTCGACCAAGCCATTGCGATGGGCATCGAGCACAACCTGGCAATGGTCGAGGCTCGACAGCAGGAACAAAGCGCCAAAGCGCAGACCCTGGAGAGCTTACAACCTCTTCTCCCTACCGTCACCGCCCAGGCCGATTCGGGCGCACACCAAATCAATCTCGCGGCCTTGGGATTTTCCAATAGCCTCCTACAAAAAGCCGCGCCGCTTTTCCCGGATTTGAACCTCGCATCGTTTTCCACAGTGGTGAAGGTCAATGTCACCGACGCCATGGTGAATTACTCCCAGACCCTCTTCGACCTGCCCACCATCGACCGGTACAGGGCCGCAAAGGCAAACGAGCAAGCCGCCTTTTTCAGCAAGCAATCGTCGCGCGGACTGGTGGTGCTCACGGTAGGCAACGCTTACTTGCAAGCACTGGCGTTGGGAGCGCAGGTGGATAACGCCAAGGCGCTACTGCAGGCCGACCAGGTGCTGCTGAACCAAGCTGTCGCTGAGCACCAGGCAGGCACGGCAGCAAATCTGGATGAACTGCGGGCGCGGGTCCAGTTCCAGACCCAACAGCAGGCTGTTATCTCCGCTGAGGTGAATTTCAAGAAGGCAAAGATTGCGCTCAATCGGGAGATCGGGCTTCCGGCGGAGCAGGAGATCCAGCTCACGGATACTGCACCCTATGCGGACCTGGTGACCATGAATATTGACCAGGCCAAGGAGATTGCCTATCGCAGCCGGCAGGATTACCAGGGACTGCAGGCGCAGGTACGGGCGGCGCAGCTGCAGCGGAAAGCGGCAAAATGGGAGCGCCTGCCTTCGCTCGACTTCCAGGGGAACTATGGCGTCACCGGGGTGACCGGAGGTCTTTACCATGGAACGTTTGTGGCCATGGGAACGCTGACCGTGCCTCTGTTCCAGGAAGCAAAGTTCCGCGGAGACAGCGGGGTCGCGGCAGCCAACCTAAACAGCCTCATGCAGCAGCTCGCCGCTTTAAAAGAGCAGATCAATCAGCAGCTGCGGGATAGCATCCTGGACGTGCAGTCGGCCACCGAACTGGTGCGCGTAGCGCAAAGCAACGTCGAGCTGGCGCGGAAGGAATTGGAACAGACCACGGATCGTTTTCAGGCGGGGGTGGACGATAACCTGCCGGTGGTGCAAGCGCAGGCTACCCTGGCTAACGCTGAGACCAACCTGGTCAACACGACGAGCCAACATAATCAGGCCAAACTGGGGCTGGCGCGTAACCTGGGCATCGTCGACACCCAATATGCAAACTTTGTCCACGGCAACTAAGGTTCTGCACCGTCCAGCAGCGTTACCATTCCGCTCCGGATGTCGAAATAGGCCGCGGAAATCTTTAATTTGCCCTCTTCAATCATGGCTGCCAGCAGCGGGGAAGCGCGCAAACGATCGGCTTGCATCAGGGCATTGGCCCGGATGGTGGCCTCCAGATCGGGGCCGGCTGACTGCACCGCGGGCTCGATATAGGGGAAGAGCTTGCTGATCTGCCCCGGGACCGCCTGGCCCTGAATGGCAGCTGTGACCGCACCGCACCGTCCATGGCCCATGACCAGGATGGTATTGGTCCCCAGCACGGCGGCAGCATACTCGAGGCTGGCCAGGATCTCCGCGGTAACGATGTTGCCGGCCACGCGGGTGACAAACAACTGGCCGATCGTCTGATCGAAAACCACTTCCACGGGCACCCGCGAATCGGCGCAGGAGAGAATCGCGGCGAAGGGTTCCTGTTTCTCCAGCATCTGGTGCAGCATCGCGAGATCACGCCGATGGGCGGAGGTCCGGCCGCTGGTGAAGCGGCGGTTGCCGGCGATCAACTCCTCCAGTGCGGCCTCGGGGCTCAGCCTTTTGCTCTCACGTTCGGCTGGGGGAAATACCGGTGACGACATGCCTGCATCCTATCCCATTCACATGGTTGCGATATCCTCTCCAAGGGCGGTTGCAAAATTAAAAACAGGCCTATGGCCCTACCTACAACAGGTACAGCAGCATTTGCCTATCGAGACTTTCGCCGCTATCAGCTGGCACGGGTGATGGTCATAATGGGCGCCGAAGCCCAGGCAGTGGCTGTAGCCTGGCAGGTCTATGAGATCACCCACCGGGCGATCGATTTGGGCTACACAGGGCTGGTGTTGTTTTTGCCCGGGCTGATATTTCTGCTGCCGGCGGGCCATGTTGCCGACCGCTACGACCGGCGCCTGGTGATCCTGGTCTGCTACCTTCTCCAGATCCTGTGCACCCTGACGCTGCTGATCTTCGCCTTGCATGGCCTGCGTAAAGTGGAGCCGATTTTTGCCGTGCTCTTTCTGATCGGCTCCGGGCGCGCGTTCAGCGGCCCAGCGAGTTCGGCACTGCTGCCCCACCTGGTCGACCAGGAACACTTTGTCAACGCCATCACCTGGGGAGCGACGGTCTTCCAGATAGCCAATATCGCCGGGCCGGCGGTGGGCGGGCTGCTGTATACCCTGCCTCTGCCCGGCAGGCTGTACGGGGCTCCCATGGTGTTTCTGTTTACCCTGGCCACAGGGACAGGATTCGTGGCGCTCATCGGCTCTTTGCATGTGCGTCCGGGGCGGATGGAGCATCGGGCGATTTCGGTCGAGGTGATCCTGGCGGGCTTTCGCTATGTTTGGAAATCGAGGGTATTGCTGGGATCGATCTCCCTGGATCTTTTTGTCGTGCTGCTGGGGGGCGCAACGGCGCTCATGCCCATCTTCGCGCACGACCTGTTGCATACCGGTCCGCAGGGGTTGGGCGCGCTGCGCGCGGCTCCGGCGGTCGGCGCGCTGGCGGTTTCCATCTGGATGACGTTCCGGCCGGTGTTGCGGCGGCCGGGCGTAACCATGTTCATTGGAGTGGCGGTTTATGGCGCGGCGACCGTTGTCTTCGGCTTGTCCAGGAGCTTACCGCTTTCCCTGGCCACGCTGATGCTGGTGGGGGCATCGGACATGATCAGTGTCGTGATCCGGTCGTCGATGTTGCAGTTAGCCACGCCCGCGTCGATGCGCGGCAGAGTGAGCGCGGTGAACTCGCTCTTTGTGGGAGCCTCGAATGAGCTGGGTGAATTCGAAAGTGGCGTAACCGCCCAGTGGTGGGGAGCGACGCGCGCGGTCGTGGTGGGGGGCCTGGGGGCGCTGGTCATTACCGGAATTTGGAGCGTACTGTTTCCCTCGATCCGGGCGATCGACCGGTTGACGGGCACCTCGCTTATGCAGGTGGAAGAGGAACAGCCCCAAGAGGGCTAAACGGGATCAACGGGATGCGAGTGACCGGTTCCCACCTCAGATTACGCCGCGAGCAGAGCGAACTTTTGGTTGACAGGACCGTTAACGAATTGCACAATCCTTAGGCGTGTGCAGTGCTCCGCCTGTAACTAAACTCCCCCCTGTGGTCCGAAAGATTCGCTTCCTCCGTCGACGCGTGTGACCCGGTGAGATTTGCCGCGGGTGCACCGCGTTTGTCTGATCGCTCATGAACCGAATAGGGGTAGGAGTTTGCGCAAAATGAAAAGTTCTGTTTTCTTTCAGGGCCTTGCGGCCGTTTGTATTGCGGCCACTGCTTCGGCAGTTTCAGGCCAGAACACTGCCATCCAGCTCTTCGGCCCGGCCGATGTCAGGCTATCGACGAACGGCACGGGATATGGGGCCAATGAGAATATCTTCAACACCAAGCCTCGAATCTGACCTGCCCTTCTTCTCCGACAGGAGTTATCTCATCTACGGCCGACGGTACAGGCAATGTACTGGTCGACAACTTTATCACTCTGACCGTACGGGGAACGACCACCACGGGTCCGTCCAACATCTGCCCCGGCGGCACGGTAGAAAATGGTACCCAACAAAACTGTTTCACCTCGACACTATTCCGGCGAGGCCTCCAGCGTGGTTGGCGTGGATCCCACCACGCTGGCCTGCCAGCCGGAGGAGTGGCGCCCATCGACATCAGCAGCAGCCTGCAGGAAGGTTCGATCCAGGCCACAATCAGCCTGGTGGATACCGGCGGCTATCTTGCAGGTTCGACGCTTTATCTCGTGACCAATTGCGCCCCGGGCGGGGTCACTGGTTCGATCCAGGTCACCGGCAATCCCATTTCGCCAACCAGCCCGACCCCACAACAGCTGACGCAAAGTTACCCGATCAATCCCACGACCAACCAACTGGTCCAGTTCACCTACGATCTTTCGCAGTCGCAGGCGAACGAAAACCTCTCGATCCCCCAGGCGGGTCGACACCCTCAACCAGCGATACGTCCCTTGACCCCACGAGCTTCCAATCCGCCTACCTGGCGAATACCTCGTTTGCGACGGCAAATTGCCTGATTCACACCGGCGAACTGTACTCAACAACAACTCGCCTGCCTGCACCTCTACACCCTCACCTGCCAGCAGGGCTCCAATCCGGACCAAGCGGGTGCCCTGTGCCCCGAGTCAGCCGCTCCCGATGAAATTTTCCAGGAAGTCTTCGACGGTCCCAGCTTCTCGCTTCCCGATATTACCGGTACGGGTGGACAGACCTTCCATCAAGGGGTGGGTTTCCTGGAGGCCAGCGAAGGATGGACCGGCGGGTCATGCGTCTTCGATCCAAACTCCAGCATTGCCAGCGAGCTTTGCCCGCAAAACGTGCTGAACAACTTTTCCGGTCCGGGCAGCTACAAGAGTGGGGCAGGGGGAAAGATCCTAACTCCACATTCATTACGGTCGCCCCGGTGCCGGAGGATCTGACTACCGTCAGTGTGCCCGGGCAGAACATCCCCGGGTACTGGATCAATAAGAGCAGCTTCAACGTAAATTTCACCAGCACGCCGCCCAGCTTACCCGCACAAGACAACTTTGTGGCTGCGCCGATTCAAAGCCTTTCCTACGGGATTTCTCCTGCCTCGGCTGTGCCCCAGCCTCCAGCGCCGGTGCCAGGCGATACTTTGTTGACGAACACCGCTTGTCCCGCTCCGGAGTCAAGAACCCGCCTCCGGCTGCCGTATTCCAACCGCCTCCGCAGCCCGTCACGCTTGCAGGACGGGCAGTACCTGGTGCACTACTTCGCCCAGGACTGCGCCGGCACCCAGGAGCTGAAGTTCACACAGGACAGTAACCAGAGTTGGTCCACTTCCTTCTACACCTATCCCATCAATGTGGACACGGTAGCTCCGGTGGTGGCATCGGGCCCGACGTTATCGCCTGCGCCCTCGACCAATGGCGGCGTTGCCAACTCTTACTTGCTCGGTCAAAAGGTCACGGCTACCTACAGCTGCACCGATGATCGGTCGGGCATCGTCACCTGCGGAACGTCAACCTACACGCCAGGAACCAGCATCCTGAACACCGGCAACATTACGAGTCCCGTCAATACTTCGACGGCCGGCCCGCAAACCTTTACCGTGAACGCGGTGGATGCTGCGGGAAATCAAACAAGCGCGTCGGTCAACTACCTGGTAGTGGCGCCTTCGGTCAACACGTACCTGCTAAATCTTGCGCCGCCGAGAGTGAAGCACAATAGCAAGCTTACCTATGCGATCACGGCCACCCTCTTTGGCAAGCAGACGACGACCGGGGTCACGATCACCGACCCTCTCCCTACCGGCGTCACCTTCGTGCAGGCTAACGCACTGCAGATCACCTGCAGCGGCAACAAATGTTCGAACACCGCCAGTTGCTCGTTCGCGAACAACACGGTGACTTGCAGCAGTCCTTCGCTGTCTTTGCTAACTCCGATCCTGGTGACTATCGAGGTCAGTGTTCAAGCGCCGGCTGGGACGACGATCAAGAACACGGCTACTTTGAGCGCGACGAATCCATCAGTTTCGCCGGGTCACTCAGTGTCCACTGCCATTACAGTCGTGTATTGAACGTTCTCATTGCAGATGCCCCCTTCGCGTTTTTGCGAAGGGGGCGCCTGGCGGAAGGGCTGGGCTTCAAGTCCGTTTTGTAAAGAAATAGCGCGATAAGCGCGATAAGCCTCACGGGGGCACTGCAGCCGGAAGCATGGAAAGGCGTACCTCAGGGGCTAAAGCTCACTGCGGCGAGGCAGCCCGACGTATTTCAATCGTTTACGGCACGATTAAAGTCATGACCTGATACAAAACAGAGTTTTTCTCAGCATGTAAAGCCTCGTTTGAGAACCGGGATCGGGTCCCTCTGCATGATCCCCAGGTCTCAAAGCGAGACCTGGGCCACCCACTCATGGTTTTGGATTTTGGAGGTGGCTCGCCAGATCTAAAGCCCGGGTTTTACTTCTTCCAGCGGTTGGATTCGTCGTACATGGTCTTGACGTCGGTCCGGCGCAAGATATTTTCTGCGCCGGGGTCGCCGCGAATTCCGTCGAGCTGCTGCGCTGCCTCCCGGTAATAGTCGGCCGCACGATCGGCGTTGCCATTCAGCCTTGCTGAAGTGCCCAGCAGGTAATAGATCGTAGCCAGGTCGAAACGCATTCCCGCGCGCTGCGCTTGAGTCAACTCTTGCTCCAACTCGTGGTTGGCTTGCTTGTAATCCTTGACCCCAATCGCAGCCTGCGCCGCCGCAAGATTCATTCTTGATGACAGATATGCGGGAGCAGTGGCTTTGGCGAGCGGTTGCAAGGCACGCAATGCCTCCGGGAACCGGCCCTCGGCAATCGCCACCCTGGCCATATTCACTTTTGACAGCAACAGCACCTCGTTGTTTTTTGCCTGGGTGGCAAGCGGGATCGCTGACTGATAAAACTGGGCGGCGCCTCTTAAAGTCGCCGCGGTAAAAGGCCAATATCACCCCGGGTATTCAAAATACCGGCGAGCAAGGCGTCGTTTTTCAGAACCTGTTGAATTTTCGTGGCCTCATCGAGCGGAGCCCGCCGCTTCGTCGCCCCGGCCGGCACGGGCCAGAGCGCCCGCAAGGTCATTCAGGGCACCGGCCATATCGAGCCCGTTTTCCCCCTGCGCACGAAAGACCTTCACCGCATCCTGCATTGACTTCACTGCCGCCCCGAATCGGCCCTGGTACTCAAATACCAAGCCGATCTGACGGGAGATAATCGCGCCCCCTCGCGCATCCCCGGCTTTACGCGCAAGCTCCAAGGCCCGCATCAGCGCATTCATCGCCTGCTCGTACTGACCCGTCGTCGTATATGCTTCGCTCAGACTCTCCAGCGTATCTGCGATATCGCCCGGAACACCCAGCTTTTCCCGCAACTGTAAGGCCTGCTCGGAATAGGTAAAGGCGTTGTTGGTGTCGCCCATGGCACAGGTATACGCCGGCGATATTCTCCAGACATTGGGATTCATAGCTCTGGTCGCCCGCCTCTCGCTGAATCTGCAAAGCCTGCTTGTAAACGTCGAGCGCCTGATCGAATTTTCCCAGATCCTGATAGACCGTACCCATGTCCATAAGGGTGACAGCCATCTCGTCCTTCTGGCCGATCTCGCGCAAAAGGGTTAGGGCCTTGTTAAAACTGGCGAGCGCAGCATCTGGTTTTCCGCTGGTCCTCTGAAGCAGGCCCATCTCGTTCAAGGCTGCAGCCACCGCCCGCTTCTGCCCGATCTTCTGGTTGATCGCGATGGAGTCCTGGTAATTGCGCATTGCCTCGTCCGGCTTATTCAGCAGACCGTAGGCGATGCCCATGGAAAGAAGTATCAGTGCCTGTTGTTCCTGGTTATCTACCTGGATGGCGAGACGTGGATCCCCTGGTAAGCGCGTCGAGGGCAGCCTGCGGATTGCCGGTGAAGATATCGACCACCCCTAGACTCCAAAGGGCCTTGATATTTTTGGGGTCGGATTGCAGCACGCCGGTCAACGTTGCGCGCGCTTTGTCGTACTCGCCATTCTGCAGGTAGAGGCTGCCCAGCTCGTATTGCACATCGACATCCCCGGGAGAGCTCTTGGAAAGATTCTCGTAAGCCTCGATGGCCTTCTTGTTGTCCTTCATGATCCGCGCGTTGCTGGCGCTGATCAGATATTTCTCCGGCAGGGGCAGTTCCTGATTGTGAGCGAGATCGATCGCGCGAATGGAGGATTGCTCGGCATCGCTCTGAAAGCCCAGTTGCAATTGCGTATCCGCCAGCCGGGAAAATGCCAGAGCAAACTTGGGATCCTGGTCGGTTGCCGCCTGCAAGTGCTTCAAGGCGTCGGTGATATTTGCCGGCGCGCATCAGCGCCGAACCCTCGTCGTATTCACGCAAGGCATCGACGGAGGTTGAATTTGGCTTGAACGACTGAGCCTTCAGTTCCTCCACCACATCGGCGGAAAGGGATAGGTTCTTGCGCACGGAGTCGGCCAGGCTATCGATGGCCGAAGGCAGATCTTTCTCCAGCGCCTGCGCCTTGATCGGCACGCTCTGGTCGTGGGCCAGATCGCGGATGGTCGCGTTGATCACGATCTGATCGCCAAACCGCGCGTATTGGCCAGAGACGACGACGTCGGCATTACTGAACTGGGCCACACGACGGAGGGTATCCGGATCGACCGTGGTCTCCGGGCCCACGCGCAGGTCAGAAAGCACCTGGTGCAGGCGGTCCGTCGGCACGGAGTGCAAATGCGCCGACTGGCCGATGTCGGTGCTGAGTATGTCGGCTACGGTGGAGCCTATCCAGTCATCCTTGGCATCGCCCGAAGTGTTGCGGAATGGCAGGATGGCCAGCGATCTCGCCTTGACGGCTTGCACCTCCTGCTTTGCCTGCGGGGCCGATGGGTTTTTAGGCCGGGTGAGGAAGTAGGCCAGGGTCACTGCCAGCAGCAGCACCAGGGCAGCCACGCCGGCAAGCAGCGGCTTGTTCTCTGCCGCCCAACGCTGCGGACCTGGCCGCAGGCGGGCGGCGATGATGCCCGACTTGCCGGTGCCCGACCACAGTTCCAGATCCGCCAGCAGTTCGGAGGCGGATTGGTAGCGGAGGGTGAGATCGCGCTCCAGGCATCGACTCACGATCTGGCTCAGGCCGGCGGGAACAGTGTTGTCCAATTCAGAGACGGGAACTACGCGCTCCTGGGTTCGCTTGATCAGGCTGGCCACGGGGCTGTCGGCGCGAAACGGGGCTTGACCGGTCAACAACTCGTAAAAGATAAGGCCCAGGGAAAAGATATCGGAGCGTTGGTCCAGGTTACGGGCCAGCGCCTGCTCGGGCGACATGTACTCCATGGTGCCGACCATGGCGCCGGTCTGCGTCATGCGCTCGCCTTCGAGAGTCTTAGCCAAGCCGAAGTCCATGACCAGGATGCGGCCGCCCTTTTCCCACATGATGTTCTGCGGCTTCAGGTCACGGTGGATTACACCTACGTTGTGAGCCGCCTCGAGAGCCCGGCACACCTGCTCGATGAGCGCGACTGCTTCCTTAGGAGGGAGCTTGGTCCGCTGATGGAGGATGTGGGCGAGATTTTCGCCCTCGACATACTCCATGGTGATGAACTTTATCCCCTCAGCTTCGCCGAGGTCGTAAATACGGACGACGTTGCGGTGGGTGACCTGGGTGGCGAGGATCAGTTCCTGCTTGAAGCGGTCGAGAATCGCGCGGTTGCGGGCCAGGTCGGGGCGAATCACTTTGAGCGCGACCACGCGCCCGAGCTCGACATCCCTGGCTTTATAAACGGCGCCCATGCCGCCTTCGCCCAGCAGGCTCAGCACTTCATAGCGCTGGGCCAGCAGGTGCCCGGGAGCCAGATCAGCTTGTCCCGGCTGGGTGTACTCGCCCGGCATGGTTGGTGACGACATGGGGTCCAGCTGGGTTGGGCTGTCGTTATATCTTGGAGTGACCGGGGCGCCGAAAATAGTGTCGGCATCGCTGGGCAGGCGAGCGCCGGCGGACGAGCTTTCCCCCTTCAACGGGGTGCGCACCCCGCCATTGCCCGGTTTGGAGGCGTCGTGCCCGGGAGGATTTCCTCCTTGTTCTGGCATGGCTCAGCGGCCCCAGCTCCGCAAAACGTACGCAGCTTTTCCTGCGGTGGCAGATACCCGCAGTATATAGTGGCGGGTCGGAACCCGTTGCATTGTGGGTTGGATTTGGCGATGTGGGAATCAACGAGAGATTGGTCCCCATCGTTGCGGGCTTGAGCCAGCTCCGCTAGAGGTTGAAAGAACTTCAGATCCCTCGGCTTCGGCCCTAGTGACACTAGCGAAGCTGGGGCTTCCGATCGAGATCTTCTGCGCAGATCCCTTCCGAACGCGCACCTGGGCCTGCCTTGTTTGGTGGCCAGGCATTCCTCTCGCGATTTGCTGTGGCGACTTGGCTGGCTTCTTTGAGTTTGCATGCGCATGCTCTTCAGTGGAACTGCAGCATCACCTCGGTTCCCTCCAGATGCGCTGGCAGGAACTTCGTGGCTCTGACCAGCTATGCGCCTTTCCTTATGGAGAGGTTTGCCGTGGCTTTGTCCCTCGGCGTTGCGTGGCAGGCAAATCCGGCATACGCCTCGGGATGACAAAAGGGGAGGGTAGCGCTTCCAGACAGTTCTGGTGTGGACGGTGAGTAACGCAGGCGCTCAGTGACGTTGTTCCGAGCTACTCTCTCCCGGAAGGCGCATTGGCCATCGCTACCCGTGAAACGGGCAGGGGGCATCGCCGTGGCGGCGATGAGTCCGTCGGCGACAGGTTAAATTCCGGTGCCGTAATCTGCTGCGCAGACACTATCCCCGGCGTGCGCGAAATAGTCGTACTGCGTGCGGTGATTGAATTTATAACGCGCACGCAATTCGCGGCCGACGTAGAGACCCACAGCAGCAATTCCTACAACAGCAACCGAAGTCCAGCCAACAATCCACATGGCAGAGCCTTCTTCCTCGGGGGAAGAGATTTCCGGCATCTGCCGGAATTTTTGTCCGAAACGGTCGTTACCATCCATGTACATCATGCCGAAATAATAGCGCAGCTTGGTGGAATCCACGTAGTTACGATGGAAGACACCAAAGGGCTATTTCACCTGCTCAATTTGATGCAGAAGAGCCACCTTTCGGACGTCGGGAAGGAAGCTGGCCTCAATGGAATTGGCCGCCAGCTCACGCAGATGCTCCTCGGTAAAGCCAAATGAATCATGCGCCAGGCGATATTCGTCCTGCAGGTCGCTCAAAAACATCGCCGGATCATCAGAATTAAGCGTGACCATAAGCCCTGCATCGAAGTATCGGCGCACGGGATGCTCCTCAAGAGAGGGACAACAACCGGTGCGCAGGTTCGAGGTGACGCAGATCTCAAGTGGAACCTGGCGTTCGGCCAGCACCTCCATCAGGTCTGGATCCAGTTGAGCGGAAAGGGCGTGGCCGATACGCTCCGCCCCGATGTTGAGGGCCGCCCAGATGCTTTCCGGTCCCATGGTTTCGCCGGCATGTGCGGTGAGGCGGAGACCAGCCTGCCGCGCCTCCTGAAATAGCTCGCGGAAGGGCTCCGCGCCGGCACGACGCTCGTCCCCGCCGATCCCAATGCCCACGACGCTGGGCGACCCTTGTCGCAGTTCCGCCGCCTTGCGAAAGACACGGGCGGCCTCCTCCGGACCAAAATGGCGGACCGCGTCGAAGATCCAATAAAGGGTGATACCGAATTGGCGCTCGGCGCGTACCCGCGCCGCTTCCATCCCGTGAAAAAGCGCCTCGAACTCGATGCGCCTCCAGTAGTAAACAACCCCCACCGAGACATAGGCTTCGGCGTGCACCACTCCCTGGGCCGCCAAACGCTCCAGCATGCGATAGGTGATCAATTCGTAGTCCGCGGGGGTGCGCAGCCGTTCGCTGACCGCCTTGAAAGCCAGCAGGAAGCCGGTGAAATCGTTGTAGCGGTAGAGGGACCGCGCTTCGGCCAGGGTCAGCTGGTCGTCGTCGTGCCTCTGGCTCAATTCCACCAGGGTTTCGGGAGCAACGGTCCCCTCCAGGTGAAGATGCAGTTCCGCTTTGGGGAGCGCTCGCAACCAAGAGGGCGCGATCCGGCGCTGGGAGGAAAGGCGTGTCATGAGAGGGATGAAAATTCGCTGTGCTTGCGACTGTATAGAAAGTAAATGGCGAGACCAATGATCAGCCAACCGAAGAAGCGCAGCCAGGTAATGACCGGCAGGCCAGACATAAGCAGGGTGCAAAAGAAGAGGCTCAGAATGGGCACGGCGATTCCACCCGGCGCGCGGAAGCCACGGCGCCGCTCCGGCTCACGATAGCGCAGGATCAAGACCCCGATCGAGACCAGCACAAAGGCGAAGAGCGTGCCGATGTTCGACAAGTCGGCCAGGGTGCCAATATCCAGCAGCCCGCTGGGAATGGCTACCAGAAAGCCGGCAACCCAGGTGGCTACGGCCGGAGTGCGATAGCGGGGGTGGACCTTGCCAAACCAGCGGGGGAAGAGGCGATCGCGCGACATGGCAAACCAGACACGCGCCTGGCCGAGCTGGAAGACCAGGATAGAGGAGATCATGCCCATCATGGCGCCGCAGAGCACGATCAAGCGCACCCAATTCAGGCTCACCGAGCCGGTATCGTGGCTCAGCTTTTTGAGGGTATTGACCACCGGCGCCGCATCATCCACCAGCGTCTGCCAGGGGATCAAGCCAGTGAGCACCACCGCGACCCCGATATAGAGCACGGTGCAGACCACCAGCGTAGCTAGGATTCCGATGGGGACATCGCGTTGCGGCCGGTGGCACTCTTCCGCAGCAGTGGAGACAGAATCGAAGCCGATGTAGGTGAAGAAAATGATGCTGCCGCCGGTGAGCACGCCGGACCAACCATTGGGGAAAAACGGATGCCAATGGGCGGGGTGGACAAAGCGAGCGCCCGGCGATGATGAATACCAGGATCGCGGAGATCTTGAGCAGAACCATGATGTTGTTGGTCCCGGCGGATTCGCGGATACCCCGGACCAGCACGATGGTCAGAATCAGCACGATAAGAAAGGCGGGAAAATTGAAGCCCAGATGCCAGCCTGGCTGGTAGATCGCGTTGCCTTGCAGGTCGGTGAGGCCGGAGGGCAGGAAGGCGGGCGAGATCCAACGCGCGCTGGGGCGCACGCCGAACCAATCCATGAAGTCGACAATGTGGGCGGCGAAGCCAACGCACACCGCCATGTTGCTGACGGCGTACTCCAGGATGAGATCCCAGCCTATGATCCAGGCGACCAGTTCGCCCATGGTGGCGTAGGTGTAGGTGTAGGCGCTGCCGGCGATGGGAATCATCGAGGCGAGCTCGGCATAGCAGAGCCCGGTGAAGGCGCAGACGATCGCCACCAGAACGATGGAGAAAGCGAGGGCCGGCCCTGCTCCGGGGCGACCGGCCAGGGCATGGTGGTTCACCAGGTAATCGAGCAGCGGCGTGTTCAGAATCGAGGAGGTGTCAAACTTTTCTCCCGCGATGGCAGTGCCGATCACGGTGAAAATTCCCGAACCGATCACCGCGCCGATGCCCAGCGCGGTCAGCGACCAGGGTCCGAGCGTTTTCTTCAGACAGTGCTCGGGAAGCTCCGAGTCGCTGATCAGCTTATCGATCGACTTGGTTGCGAACAGTTGCTTTCGCAGCGTCTCGGCTCCTGGCAGGGCTGATTTCAGAGAGCGGAATTCCTTTCGCTATGCTTAGCGCTTGCTTTGACCTCTCGTCAGTTTCTTGGCCTTCTTCTTGTTGGAACCCCGGGGTGTGGTGCGCGCGCCCTTAGGTGCTGCTTTCTTGCGCGCCGCGCGCTTGATCTTCTTCCGTTCCAACTTATCTTCTATGTTCTTCGTATTGGGCATTATTTTCCTTGTCTACACTTTTTCCAACTGGGCAAATTTCTCCACCAGCTTTTTCACGCCGAATTCTGCAAATTGTACCGTAATCTTCGCATCGTCACCGTCGCCCTCGCGGCGGAAGACGACGCCCTCGCCGTATTTGGGATGGCGCACACGCTGGCCACTGCGAAAACCGGTCGCTCCCCCGAGGACTGGAATCTCCAACTTCGGCCGGCTCCCGCCAGCCTTCCGCGAAGAGAAAAATTGGGCGATGTTGTCCAGGGATTTAGGTTGACCATTCCCAGGCTGACGAGCGCCAGGAACCACGTTGCGGGGACGCTGATCCTCGTCTTCGTAGCTGAAGTGCCGGGGCGCTTCCCATTCGTCGCTGCGGCGAGCTGAGCCGTAACGCTGGCGCGGGCTCAGGTCTTCCAACAGACGCGACGGAATCTCTTCCAGAAATCGTGAGGGTATGCTGGATTCCGGCATATCGTTGCCGTATCTGCGGCGATAGCGTGCTCGCGTCATCACCAATGCATCCATGGCGCGCGTCATGCCCACGTAGCAAAGCCGCCGCTCCTCTTCGAGCTCCATCGGTTGGTTGAGCGTCCGCGAATGAGGAAGCAGACCCTCTTCCATCCCCGCCAACAGGACCAGGGGAAACTCCAGCCCCTTGGCCGAATGCAGGCTCATCAGGGTCACGCGGCTTTGGGGATTGTAACGGTCAGTGTCGCTGACCAGGGCGGCGTGGTCGAGAAACTCCGAAAGGGTTTCGCCGCGCTGCTGCGCATCCTGGGCGGCGTTGGCCAGTTCCTTCAGGTTTTCAATGCGGGAGATGGCTTCCGGCGTACCCTCGTCCTCGAGCGAGCGGATGTAGCCGGTGCGGTCGATGAGAAAGCGAATCAATTCGGGCAGCGTGGCCGCGTCTCCCGGCTTGCGGAATCCCTCAACGGCAACGGGCTCAGCCACGGGCAACCGCGGGTCGGCTCTTCCTCGTCAAAAGTCAGCAGGGGTAAGCGTTTGCTCTTCTGCGTCAGCCGGCTCCGGGTCGAGGTCGCCAAAGTCGAAGCGGACGTCTTCCCAGTCGCCCGAATCCGCATCTTCTGCTTCGGCGGCTGGCTGCGGCTCGGGGAGAACGTCTTGCGTGAGCTTCTCGGCAAAGCCTGGCTCGAGCATGGCGCGGGCATCCAGGATCAGACGCCGGAAGGTTTGCAGCGCCATGCAGGCACGGGTCGACAATAGCTGATCCTTTAGCGCGCGCTCGATCGCTCGCCAGGTGCTCATGCCGGTCTCAAGGCTAAGCCGTTCCAACACCTCCAGCGTGGTCTTGCCTATGCCGCGCGGCGGCGTGTTGATGATGCGCGCCAGGGCGATGGAGTCATCGGGATTCTGCACCAGCTTGAGATAGCTGAGTAGGTCTTTGATCTCAGAGCGGTCATAGAACGAAAATCCACCCACCATGGTGTAGGCGATCCCGTAGCGGCGCAGCGCCTCTTCTACCAGCCGCGATTGGGAGTTGGTGCGGTAGAGCACGGCAGCGCGGGGCAGATCGTGTTCTTCTCCCGCACGGCGCATGTACTTCCCAATGTAGTCGGCTATGAAGAGCGCTTCGTTTTCTCCATCGGGCGCCTCGTAGTAGCCGATCTGCGCGCCGCCCTCGCGGGAGGTCCACAGGTTCTTGCCCTTGCGCTGCACATTGCGCGCCACGACTGCCGAAGCGCCCTCGAGAATCACTTGCGTGGAACGGTAGTTTTGCTCCAGGCGGATGGTCTTCGCTCCCGGGAAGTCGCGCTCGAACTCCAGGATGTTGCGAATATCGGCCCCGCGCCAGGAGTAAATGCTCTGGTCCTCATCGCCCACGACGCAGACATTGTGCTCGGTCCCGGCAAGCAGCTTCATCAGCTCGTATTGCGGCCGGTTGGTGTCTTGATACTCGTCGATCAGCAGGTAGCGATAGCGGCGGTTGTAGCGCTCCCGCACCTCGGCGGAGGAGCGCAGCAAGCGCACCGCCTCCAGCAGCAGATCGTCGAAGTCAAGCGCATTCGCCTTGCGCAGTTCCTTGCGGTAGAGCTCGTAGATGTGCGCGATCCGTTCGCTCACCGGATCGGTGGATTGCAGGTAGATCTCCTGCGGGTCGAGCATATGGTTCTTGGCCCAGGAGATACGGGAGAGAACCGTGCGGGGGGTTAATTGCTTGGTGTCCAGCCCCATGCGGCGCATGGCCTGCTTGACGATGGCCTGCTGGTCAGCCTCGTCGTAGATCACGAAGTTGCGGGTAAGCCCCTCCCCGCCAATGCGCAGGGCTTCGATGTCCCGGCGCAGAACGCGCACGCAAAAAGAGTGGAAGGTGGCCAGCAGGGGCTTAGCCATGGATTGATGCTCGAGGAGCTTGTCGACTCGCTCCGCCATCTCCGCCGCCGCCTTGTTGGTGAAGGTGACCGCCAGGATGGAGTCAGGCGCAACATTGCGTACCTGGATGAGGTAGGCGATACGGTGGGTAATCACCCGCGTCTTGCCGGAGCCCGCCCCGGCGAGAATCAGCAGTGGGCCATCCACGGATTCGACGGCGGCACGTTGCTGCGGGTTCAATTTATCAAGCAGATGTTGCAATGGCTGGTCTCTGAGGGCGCGCGGTGATATTGCGATTGTCGGCTGGGACGCGATGAATTGTCTTCTACCAGTGTAATAGTTTCGGCAAGTTGTGTTGCAATTCGGATATGCAGAGTATCGGGCGGAGGGTTTGCGTCTTTTGTGGGTCGAATACCGGGCTTCGACCAGAATACCTTGCGGAAGCTGTTGCTTTGGGCCGCCTGCTGGGAAAGGCCGGCCTGGGTTTGGTTTACGGCGGAGCCCAGGTGGGGTTGATGGGAGCGTTGGCCGACGCCGCGCTGGCCAACGGCGGCGAGGTGATCGGCGTCATTCCCCGCTCGCTGGCCGCGGTGGAAGTGGCGCACCAGGGCCTGAGCAGGCTGGACTGTGGTCGAAACCATGCACGAACGCAAAGCGCTCATGGCCCAGGAGGCGGATGCCTTTGTCGCCCTGCCGGGCGGTTTCGGGACTCTGGATGAATTTTTCGAGATCCTCACCTGGGCGCAACTGGGGATCCATACAAAACCCTGCCTGATGGTGAACACCGGCGGTTATTACGACCACCTGCTGAGCTTTCTCGAGGTTGCGATCGAGGAGGGTTTTCTCAAGGGCGAAAACCGTGCCTACATTCACGTTGTCGGGAATGCGGCGGAAGCGCTGCAACGGGTGCAGAAGCTTTGGGAGACTCTGCCGGTTTGCCACGTCGCTCCGGGTGAGCCTGCTCCCTGACGGCTACAATGCTGCGGAGAAGTGGGTTATCGAACGGGGACAGCCATCCCTCAGCGGCTGAAGCCAAATTCATGTCGAAGCAGCTGGACGCCTACAGGCCGCCCTTCAATCGGTTCCTCTGCATGACCGCCCTGGTCTCAAAGGCGAGACCTGGGCCTCAGCACCTGCTCTTGGCTTAACGGACATGAACGTGCGGGGATAGATTCTAACTAGCTGCAGAGGCGCGGCACGGATCGCATTGGCAATGGCGGCGAAGGTAGTCCCAGGAGTAGATCCCACTCTGGTGGCCGTCGTTCCAGCGAAAGCTTATCGCGTAGCGGCCCACGGGGGAAACGGACTCCGGCCGGGCCGGCGCTTTGTACATCTGCAACAAAGCCGGCGGCTGCGGCTTTGGCTCGCCGGGCTTGCGGCCGGTCGCTCCGCGCTCCTCATGACAGGTGGCACAAGGACAGGCGTCGCGCAACCAGGTAAAAGTCCAACTGCTTTGATGGCCGTCTTTCCAGTCGATCTCCATGCCAGTGCCGGCGGTCTTCTGCACCCGGACACGAGCCGGTTCGGGCTCAGAGACACGATCGCTCTCGCCTCCTGCGCCAGCTTCTGTGACTCTTCCTCGCTGATAAAACGAATGCCTTCGTGGCTCATCCCAGTCCCTGTTTAAGAATACTGCTTCCAGAAGAAGTAGGCAGCCATTCCCAAGCCGATCAGGACCACCAACAGGCGCATGAACTGCGGGATTCATCCGGCGCGAATAGCGGGCTCCCAGATAACCGCCTAGCGCAGCGGCGATCATCATCAGCAGGCAGTACTTCCAGAGGATCTGCTTCTCCACGATAAAGGTCACCACGGCGATGCCGTTGGCGGTGGTGGTGGCGATCACCTTGAGCGCATTGACCTGGTGGATGTTCTGGATGCCAAAGACCGCCAGCACCGACATCAGCAGAAAGCCCGCACCGGCGCCGAAGTACCCGATGTAAAAACAAACCACCACCACGCCGATCCATAGCGGCACCAGGCTGGGCTTGGCGCCGGAAACACTCACCCGGTTGCGGCGCAGCCAGCTGGAGACCGGACCGCTGGCGGCAAAGAGCCCGGCGGCCAGCAGCAGCAACCAGGGAACCAGCGCCATGAACGTGGCTTGGCCGGTGCGGAGCAGAATCACGGCCCCCGCTAAGCCGCCCAGCAGAGCCGCAGAACAGACTGGGAGCACCAGGCGCAGATTGGCCTTCAAGTCCTGCCAATAGGCGGCGATCGAGGTGAACTGCCCCGGCCAAAGAGCAACCGTGTTGGTTGCATTTGCCTGGATAGGCAGAACACCCACCCCAAGCAGCGCGGGAAACGACAAGAAGGAACCGCCGCCGGCCATGGCGTTGAGGGCTCCGGCCAGAAAACAAGCGATGACCAGCCAGACGTGGTGCCAGTGCGCCATTCTTAGGGCTCGACCTGCAGGATGAGGCACTTGAGATATTCGGTCTCGGGCATGTTGAAAATCACCGGGTGGTCGGGAGCGGCCCCACGGCGCTCCAGCAGGCGGACGCGGCGTTGCGCGTCGCCGGCGGCCGCAGCCACCACGCCATGAAATTCGTCCCAGGAGACGTGATGGGAGCAGGAGCAGGTGACCAGCGTTCCACCCGGGCGCAACATCTTCAGGGCGCGCAGGTTGAGCTCCTTGTACCCGCGCAGGGCGCCCTCCACGGCGCGCTTGGATTTTGCGAAAGCAGGCGGGTCAAGGACCA
This sequence comes from uncultured Acidobacteriaceae bacterium, assembly GCA_963840675.1. GTDB lineage: Bacteria > Acidobacteriota > Terriglobia > Terriglobales > Acidobacteriaceae > PALSA-350. The sequence goes on along the minus strand of CAWJAB010000008.1, from coordinate 325,647 downwards.
CGGTGTCATAGGTGTTGCCCGCGGTGCTCCAGTCGCGGAGAAGATCGAATGCGTTGGCCTCGATCCACTCCACCTCAGCCTCAATGCGATGGCGGTTGACCTCCAGGTTCTCTTCCGCCACCTCGAGCGCGGCGCGGGAGGCGTCAATGCCGGTCACCCGGGTACAGGTTCGGCCAGATGCAGGGCAAAACCGCCCTGATAGGTGCAGACGTCGAGGGCATCGCCACGGGCATAGAGCGATGCCGCGGCGTAGTTCAGACGCTGGTCGAGAAAGGCTCCCGTCTTCTGCCCCGCATTGGCGTCGTAGTGAAAAGCCAGCCCGTTCAGGTGGAAGATCGTCGTCAGTTGGGGAATGGTCTCAGCGGAGTACAGCGGAGCCTCCGATGGCTGGCTGAGCTGCTCCAGTTCCCGGATACGGGCATCGGATCGCTCCACGATGGTGACCGGCTCAAGTTCCGACTTGAGGACCTCGACGATGGCGATGCGCACCTCCTCCCGGTCGAGCGCCTTGGCGAGAATCTCAAAGAGGACCAGGTCTCCGTATCGGTCGACGATCAGGCCCGGCAGTTGGTCGGCTTCACTGAAGACCAGGCGGCAGGCGTCGGTGCCCTCCTCCAACATCCCCTGGCGGAGTTGGATGGCGCGGCGCAGGCGCTGGTCGAGCAGCGCCAGCCAGGATTCATGCGTGAGGTGGGGGTCGGAGGTTACCAGGCGCAGCGCGATTTGCGAGCTCGGGCTCCACAGCGCGGTGCCCAGCGGAAAGCCACGATGATCGGCTACCGCGATCAGGCCGGCTTCCATCTCCACCATGTGCTCGATATCCGAGCGATAGACCCAGACGTGGCCGGCACGGAGCCGGTCCGCAGCCCGGCGGGAGATCATGGCAACCGGCCGGCTTCCGCAGGCTTATTTGCGGGCGAAGTGATGGGTTCACGAGGCACAAAGTATCTTCGCATAGCCGGAGCGAGGAGGCAGCCAGAAGCTCTCGCTAAGCGCCTATTCCCGGCCTTTCTGGCTGGTGGGCGAGTAGCACGGTCATAGCGGCCAGCCTATAATCAGGTATGGCGACTGTGCACTCCACGGCACATGAACCTCCGGCAGAGCCAGGGATCCTGGCGGCGAAGTTCGCCGAGCTGCTCGCGACGATCGGCAAGAATCGGCCGAGCGACGACATCGGCATCATTCGCAGAGCCTGGGAGTTCTGCGTACAGCACCACAGCGGGCAGCTCCGGGCCTCCGGGGAGCCCTACGTCCTGCATCCCCTCGAAGTAGCCCAGGTCCTGGCGGAGATGAAGCTGGATTCGACGGCGATCGCGGCCGGGCTGCTGCACGATGCCGTCGAAGATACTCCGGTTACTACCGAAGACATCACCGAGCAGTTCGGGGAGCAGGTCGCGCACATCGTCGAGGGCGTGACCAAGATCGACAAGATCCAGTTCGCCAACCGCGAAGACCGCCAGGCCGAGAACGTGCGCAAGATGCTGCTGGCCATGGTGAGCGACGTGCGCGTGGTCCTGATCAAAATGGCGGACCGGCTGCACAACATGCGGACGCTGCAACACCTGTCGCCCGAACGCCAGGAGTCGATTGCCAGGGAAACACTGGATATCTACGCTCCCCTGGCCCACCGGCTGGGCATGGGCAAGGTACGCGGCGAGTTGGAAGATCTGGCCTTCCGTTATGTCGATCCCTTCGGCTATGAGCAGGTGAAGAACGCGGTTGAGGCGGCGCGGGAAGAAGACGAGCAGTTCCTGAACTCGGTGGAAGCGCTGCTCAACGAACGGCTGCGGGAAAACAACATCCACGCGCGGGTGGAATGGCGCATCAAGCGGCTTTACAGCATCTACCAAAAACTGCAAAAGCAGAAGGTGACCGTCGACCAGGTCTACGACCTGCTGGCAGTGCGTGTGATCACCTCGACGGTGCAGGATTGCTACGCCGCCTTTGGCCTGATCCACTCCATCTGGCGCCCGGTGCCGGGGCGCATCAAGGACTTTATCGCCATGCCCCGGCCCAACCTGTATCAATCACTGCACACTACGGTGATGGGAGAGGGCGGACACCAGTTCGAGGTCCAGATCAGGACCGAGGAAATGCACCGGGTCGCCGAAGAAGGCATCGCGGCGCACTGGAAATACAAAGCGGGTGGCTCGCCCACCAGCGCGCGGGACGAGCAGCGCCTTGCGTGGGTGCGGCAGCTGGTCGAGTGGCAGCGGGAGATGACCGATCCCAACGAGTTTCTCTCCACGCTCAAGATCGATCTCTACCCCGAAGAGGTTTACACCTTCACCCCTAAAGGCAAGGTGGTGGTGCTCCCCAAGGATGCGACGCCGATTGACTTTGCCTACTCCATCCACACCGAGGTGGGCAACACCTGCGTGGGGGCCAAGGTAAACGGCAGAATGGCGCAACTGCGGACCAAGCTGCACAACGGCGACATCGTAGAAGTCGTTACCCAGAACGGCCACACCCCCAGCCGCGATTGGCTCACCTTCGCCAAGAGCTCGCGGGCGCGTAACAAGATCAAGCATTGGCTCAACGAGCACCAGCGCGAACGAGCCATTGAAATAGGCAAGAAGCTACTCGATCGGGAGGCGCGCAAGTACAAGGTTTCCCTGAGCAAGCTTACCGACACGGACTATGCGCGCGCGGCCAGCGAATGCGGCTTGGCGACGGCCAGCGACCTGATGGCGGCGATTGGCTTCGGGAAGTACTCCTCGCGCCAGGTGCTGAATAAACTCTCCCCGGGTGTGACCTCGCAGACCGGCCTCGAAGTGGAGCCGGGAAAGGACGCCGCGCGGCGCCATGTCAGAGGCGGTAAGGCGCGTCCATCTGCACGGATCCGACTCGCTGCAGGTGGAAGGCCAGGACGATTTGCTGGTCTACCGCGCGCGATGTTGCAACCCCATTCGCGGCGAAGAGATCGTGGGATACGTGACCCGCGGCAAAGGGGTGGCGGTGCATGCGCGGAGCTGTCCCAACGTGCAGAACCTGCTCTACGAGAGCGACCGCCGCATCTCTGTGGAGTGGGCGCGAACGGTGGAGGAGACTGCCGGCCGCAAGATGACCTACCCGGTGAAGCTGACCGTGTTTTGCGACGATCGCGCGGGCATGCTCAAGGAAATGACAGCTGTCATCAGCGACGACGGCACCAACATCCGCGGGGTCGATTCCAAGCCGACGGGGGATTCGGAAGCGGTGGTCGAGTTTGTTCTGGAAGCGGAAGATATGCGGCACCTTACGCGCATCGTCGGCGGCTTGCGGCGGGTGCCGGGGGTGCGCGACGTGCAACGCGCCCACAAGGTGTAAGCGCGCGATTTGCGTCCCACCCCTGGGACGGCGACAATCGTGGCATGAGCCTTCGCAAGTCAGCGGTTTCCACAAAAAATGCGCCGGCAGCCATCGGCCCTTATTCCCAGGCAATCCAAATCGGGGACTTGATCTACACCTCCGGGCAGGTTCCACTCGATCCGGCAACCGGGCTTATCGTCGAAGGCGGAATCCGGGAGCAGACCACTCGCGTGCTGGAAAACGTGAAGGCGGTGCTGGCAGGGGCCGGCAGCGATATGCAGCGTGTGGTCAAGACGACGGTCTTTCTCAAGAACATGAGCGATTTCGCGGCAATGAACGAGATATACGCCAGCTACCTGGCGCCGGAAGGTGTGGTTGCGCCGGCGCGGTCCACGGTGGAAGTGGCCAGGTTGCCGAAAGACGCACTGGTGGAAATTGAGGTGATCGCGCAACGTTAGAGCTTCGCGCCCTTCAATTCGCAGGCGCATCGAATTCACACAGGAGCAAAGGATTATGGAAAAAGAGCAAGTTGCCAGGCTGGACAAAGTAGAGAAGACCGACGCCGAGTGGCGTGCCGAACTGACTCCGGAACAGTATTACGTTATGCGGCAGAAAGGCACGGAGCCGGCATTCTCAGGCGCGCTCTACCGGAACCACGCAGACGGCACCTATCGTTGCGCGGCCTGCGGCGCTACCCTCTTCAGCTCAGACACCAAGTTTGAGTCGGGGAGTGGATGGCCCAGCTTTTCCCTGCCGGCAAACGCGGAAGCGGTGCAACTGCACGACGACAAGAGCTATGGGATGACGCGCACAGAAGTCACGTGCGCACGCTGTGGCGCCCACCTGGGACATGTTTTCCCTGACGGGCCAAAGCCTAGCGGGCTACGCTACTGCATCAATTCTCTGTCGCTTGGCTTCGACCCCAATGACCCGGCGGAGAAGGAGTAGACCAGCGCGACCCTGAAGTTCCCCGAACGAAATTCGGGATCGGGCAGGATACCTCAGGGGCTAAAGCCCACGAGACTAGGTGGAGTTTAGGCCGGAGATAAATCCCCGGCCTACCCTGGCGACTTCGCATTGCGGAAGATTATTGGAACGCGTAGTAACCCAGCCGCTTTGGCCAGCCCTGGGGAGGCGGGTTAGGCCTTAACGACCTTGCCGGCTTTGATGCAACGAGTGCAGACGCGAATGCGCTTGTGGCCGCCATCCACCTCAGCCTTAACCGGACGAAGATTTACATTCCAGCGACGCTTGGATACGTTGTGCGCATGCGAGATCTTGTTACCGAACTGCGGACCCTTGCCGCAGATTTTGCATATCTGTGCCATGACAAACTCCAATAGCTAAGCTTTTTCGCAGGAAACGTGACCACAGGACAGGTCCACTGGCGAACCTTCAGTATAGCCGCAATGAGCGGCCGGCGACAACCTGCGCCCAGACAACAGGATAGAATACGGACGCCAGCCCATCCCATGACCCAGCGCAAAGATTCCGGGGAAAGTTTTCGCGCGCCCTGGCTGGTCTTCTGGGTGGCCTTTGGGGTGCGCGTGCTCTACCTCACCCTGGCACACACCTACCGCATCCATCCCGAAGATGACCACATGCTGTTCGGCCAGGAGATGGGGCGCATCGCACGCGCCCTGGCCACCGGCTTTGGCTTCTCTGACCCTTTTCGCGGGCATACCGGCCCGACCGCCTGGGTGGGTCCGCTCTATCCCCTGATTCTGGCAGGGGTCTTTAAATTCTTCGGCGTATTCACCGCGCAGTCGGCGTGGGTGATTCTCACCATCAACAGCCTGTTTTCCGCGCTTACGGCCCGTACTACCTGGGAGATTGCGGAACGGTGCTTCAGTCGGAATGTGGCCCGTTGGGCGGCATGGATCTGGGCGCTCTATCCGGCGGCGATGCAGTATGCGGTCCGCTGGGTGTGGGACACGTCGCTCACTACCTTTGTCTTCTCCTGGGCACTGGTGGTAGCGCTGCGCATGCGCTCTCCGGACCCGCCGGGGATGACCTCCGGGCGCTGGGCCTTTCTGGGACTGCTTTGGGGACTTACCGGGCTTAGCAATCCAGCGTTGCTGATCTTCCTACCGGTTTGCGGTTTGTGGGTACTGGGCGGCGCGCCAGACTGGCGGCGAGGGGCTGTGGGTGCAATGCTGGCGGCGGCGCTGTTCCTCGCCTGCCTCGGCCCGTGGACCTGGAGGAATTGGGAGGTCTTCCACCGTTTCATGCCCACCCGCGCAAATTTCGGCGCAGAGCTTTACCTAGGCAACGGACCCGGCTCAACCGGGCTGTTGATGGAGTACGACCATCCTATCCAGGCGCCCGACCAATTGCGCCTGTATGCCGGGATGGGAGAGGTAGCCTATTCCCGAATGCGTGGGGATCAAGCCATGGCGGCGATCCGCGCCGATCCCGGCCACTTTGCCCGAAACACGCTCAAGCGGGTCTTTTTCTTCTGGGCAGGCGTTCCCCACCCACTCAGCCGAACCGAATGGTTGGAGTACGCGCGCAGTTTGAATTTCATATTTGCCAGCGTTTGTGGCCTGCTGGGATTGGCTTTGGCGATACGGCGGAATGCCCCGGCCGCTGGTCTCTTTGCATGGGCCTTCCTGCTGATACCGCTGGTTTATTACGCGGTGGCCGCGCACGCCCGTTTTCGTCATCCGCTGGAGCCGCTGATTGTGGTTCTGGGCGTTTACCTCTTTCAGTCAGCGGAACCGCGGCTGGCATTGACCAAAATACGCGGTAACCGTAAAATCGAAGAGTTTGGGACTAAGCCTGCGGTGCGCCAAAGTTGATCCTGCGCTGCAGTGGCTTGGTGCGGTCTACTCACCTGCGCTTCCTGGGCGTATCCAGCAAATCCAGCAATTTGAGACGCCGGCGTGGTTTGGCGTTCGGAGGTTCTATGTACGCGGTGATCCGCACTGGTGGTAAGCAGTATCGCGTCGCCCCCGGCGACGTACTTAAGATCGAAAAGGCTGTAGGCGACGCAGACAGCGCGGTGGAGTTCAGCGATGTCCTGGCTTTCTCGGATGGGTTGTCGACCCTCGTCAAGCCGACGGCTGCAAAGGTCTTTGGCACGGTGGTCAGCGAGGGACGCGGGGATAAGATCCTGGTCTTCCATTTCAAGCGCAAGAAGCAGTACAAGAAGCTGCAAGGCCATCGCCAGGCTTATACCGAGATCCGCATCAATAGCATCGAGGTCGATGGTTTTACCTACGGCAACGACAAGACTGAGGCAAACGCCGCCCGGTAGGCGGGACAATTTCAAGGATTGAGGACAGGCAATGGCACATAAAAAAGGCTTAGGCAGCTCTAAAAACGGCCGCGACTCCAACGCTCAGCGGCTCGGTGTGAAGATCTTCGCCGGGCAAGTGGTCACGGGTGGTTCCATTATCGTGCGCCAGCGTGGCACCAAGCACAAGCCAGGGCTGAATGTCGGCCGGGGGAAGGATGACACTCTCTACGCAGAGGTTGGCGGCCGGGTCAATTTCATCGACCGCGGAAGGCTAGGCCGATTTGTCTCGGTTGAGCCCGTGGAGTCGCCTACTACCTAGTCAACCTACTTCATGGTTGCAAAACTAAAGGCCATAACGGGATCGCCGTTATGGCCTTTTAGCGTTTAGAGCAGCATCTCAACTGGCTACGTGGAGCGAGTTCTTGATGAGAATGCGATCGACCACCTTCTCCACATCCTGCAGGAAGAAGTCGTTGGCGGGGACGGCGACCGGGGTCCGGCCACCGTTTGAACCAATTGCCGTAACCACCTCGTTCCAACGCGCCAGCGGCGAGGTGGAGTTCAGAGCAAGCACCTGACGGGCGGGTTCGGGTTGCAAGAAATAGACAGACCAGATGGTTAGCGTTAACAGGCTGGCACTGGTGGTGATGACGCTGATGGTCGAGGTCATCATGTTGTGGCCGAGGTGCAGAAAGGCCGCAGAGACGATCAGATCACTGGCCGCCATGATGCCGAAGCCGAAGCTGATTCCGAAGACCCGGCTGCGATAAGAAAGACCGAGTTTCCCCGCTGCAACCATAAGGAAGAGCAAGAGACTGAGGATGAAGATGCTCTCGCAACGCATTGCCTGAGCGACGATGGCGAGGAGAAACCCATAACCTTTGCCCCCCGGCGTGAGCAGAGCGGCCGATGCGGCAACAAACGAGAGGCAAGCGACCCAGCGAAAGGAGATGGTACCCAGCCACTTCAAGCCGGGAAAGGGATCCATGGAAGACTGGAACAGCTCCTGGATGACCATGAAGACGACGATGGCGCCCGCTACATAGCTCAACCAGTAAGTGTAGAAGTACATCGAGTACGCCGTATGATCGGCGATCCCGGTCACCCGACGCACCTGCAGCAAGAGATGAAGCATCACCGAGGAGGCGAGGCGAACCGAGACGTAAGCGAAAAGTGCGGGGAAACGGCGGTGGTCGCGGGACCTAAGCAGAGCAATCATGGCGACAACCATGAGGAGAGGCTCTGCCGCATACAAGATGGTGAGGGCTACACTCGTCATCACAACACCCCTTCCGAGTCTTGAGAATAGCTCGAAAAGGGATGCTGCTCAACCTCAGAAAACCTTGTAGGCTAGCACTTTTGTGCTACGTATGCATAGTTTAGGTACCATGCGGCATACGCATTGGTACCTTTTACTCTGCCTTAGATGCCGCATCCCTTGGGGTCGTTCGGAGGGCAGTTAGGCACCGGCATAGCGTGAGAGACGACCAAGCTGTGGTTTGCCGGGATCGCCGCTGTGGGCTTGGTAGTAACTGCACTGGCCACAAAGCCTGCGAAAATGACGGAGAAGATGGATGCGTGAACGAAGAGTTTCATAATCTGGTTACCTCCGATAGTGCTTAGTTCTATTCTGGGTGGAAGAGCGTTTCAAGTGAGTGTATAGTTCGCCGGGCCCTAAACCATGTGTTTATTGGGCATATTAGAGGGTATCCACTCGCTCCATTACCGCAGTACCCTCAATCGCAACCCGAGAGTACCCCAAAAATGGGTTACCTTAAACACTTCGAAAGATGTAATTCAATCACCTAAGTACCTGCTTCTCAGTGGATTTCCCTAGCCGGGCATGGTGCGGCAGGCGGGACCGCAATTTACCCGCGATTTCCACTCCCAGGCGCCTCCGAACCACCCCCAATTGGGCCTCAAAACGTGGTAAACTCAATAGAGTTAAGTGCGGTCAACCCCTGCACTTTCAAGATGTTATTTCACATCGGCTGCTTCACCGAGAGCCGCCACATCGCTTAGCCGTTCGGAGTTGCATGTCCACCAAAGAAGTCACCCTTTCCTCCGCGCTTCCACCCGCAGCCATCCGTGAGACTTTGCCCATCGGAACGTACGTACACCGGGGACAACATCAAAATCCTTGAGGGATTGGAGGCGGTTCGCCTTCGCCCCGCGATGTACATCGGGTCAACCGGGGACCAAGGTCTCCATCACCTGGTGTACGAGGTGGTGGATAACTCCGTCGACGAGGCGCTGGCCGGGGAAGCCACGCGGGTAGACGTAACTATCCACATCGACAACTCCATTACCGTCACCGACGACGGGCGGGGGATCCCGGTGGACGATATGGATGTTCCCGGAGGCGAGCGGATGCCCGCCCTGCAGGTGGTGCTCACCAAACTGCATGCCGGGGGTAAGTTTGATTCCTCGAACTACAAGGTTTCCGGCGGATTGCACGGCGTTGGCGTCTCCTGCGTAAACGCGCTCAGCGAGGAGCTGGACGTGGAGGTCTGGAAAGACCACCACACGTACGAGCAGAGCTACGCCAAGGGAATTCCGGTTACCAAGCTGAAGGAGACGGGCACCACGAAGAAGCGGGGCACGAAGATTCACTTTCTGCCGGATCGCTCCATTTTCACCGTGACCGAATACAACTTCGACACCCTGGCGCAAAGGCTGCGCGAGCTTGCCTTCCTCAACAAGGGGTTGGAGATCAAGCTGGTAGACGAGCGCACGACCGACCCCAAGACCGGGGAAGCGAAGCGTTCCGACTTTAAGTACGCGGGCGGCATTGCCGAATTTATCAAGCACCTGAACCGGGGCAAGCAGGTGCTTCATGAAAAGCCGATCGTGCTGGAGTCTTCGCGCGACGGGGTGGAGATCGACATCGCGTTGCAGTACAACGACAGCTATTCCGAAGCGGTGTTCAGTTTTGCCAACAACATCAACACGGTCGATGGGGGCACTCACCTTTCCGGCTTCCGCACCGCGCTGACGCGCACCATCAACACCGCGGGGCAGCAGATGGGGCTGTTCAAAGACGTGAAGGAGAACCTCTCCGGCGACGACGTACGCGAAGGATTGGTCGCCGTGGTGAGCGTGAAGCTGTCGCAACCCCAGTTCGAGGGACAGACCAAGGGCAAGCTCAACTCCGATATCGCCGGAACCGTGCAGGCTTTCGTCAATGAGCGTCTGGGCATGTTCTTTGAGCAGAATCCTCCCATCGCCAAGCGGATCATCAACAAGGCGATCGAGGCTGCGCGGGCGCGCGAGGCGGCCAGAAAAGCGCGCGACCTTACCCGGCGCAAGGGCGCGCTCGATGGCGGAGGCTTGCCCGGCAAGCTGGCCGACTGCAGTGAGCGCCAACCGGACCGCTGCGAGCTGTACCTGGTCGAGGGTGAGTCCGCCGGTGGCACTGCCAAGCAGGGACGGGATCGGAAGTTCCAGGCGGTACTGCCGCTCAAGGGCAAGATCCTGAACGTGGAGAAGGCCCGCTACGACAAGATGCTGGGGCACGAGGAAATACGGGCCATGATCACCGCCTTGGGCTGCGGCATCGGGAAAGAGGACTTCGACCCGGCCAAGCTGCGCTACGGCAAGATCATCCTGATGACCGACGCCGACGTCGACGGCTCCCACATCCGCACCCTGCTGCTGACCTTTTTCTTCCGCCACATGGTGGATTTGATTCGGCGCGGGCATGTGTACATTGCCCAGCCCCCGCTCTACCGGATCAAAAAGGGCAAGTTCGAGCAGTACATCAAGGACGACCGGGAGTTTGTGAAGGTGATGATCAAGCGCGCCTCCGAGGGCATGGGGCTGCGCTACGGCAGCGCCGGCAAGAAGCTGGAGGGTGGAGCATTGACCCGGTTCATGGGCCAGCTCAACGACTACCTGAGCGTTTTTGAGAAGGCAAACAAGCACCTGCGCAATGAAGAAGTGACGGAACTGGTGCCCAAGTTTGAGTTGATGCGGCGAGCCGACTTTGAAGCGGATGGTAAAGTGCCGGCGAAACTTGCCAAGCTGCACGCCGAGCTGCAGAAGATGACCAAGCGCTTCCAGTTCAAGGCAGTGGCGCCTCCGCGGTACGAAGAAGAGCACCGCACCTGGTCGGTGAGCTTTACCGACAGCCAGGGAGCGGAGCGCCGGGTGGACTGGACCCTGGCCGTCGTCGCCCGAATTTCGCCAGATGATGGCCAAGTACTCGCTCATTCGCGAAGAACTGGAACCACCGTTCGTGATCGAGTACGCCAAGGCCGCGGAAACCGAGGAAGTTGAGGCGGATGCGCCGGCGGCCGAGGGAGCAGCTAAGCCCAAGAAGGCGAAACGGGTAGTCCCCGATCCCGTGACCAAGCAATCGGCCCGGGAAGTCTTCGACTACGTGATCGAGCAGGGCCGGCGGGACTACGATGTGCAGCGGTACAAGGGCTTAGGCGAAATGACCTCGACCCAGCTATGGGAGACAACCATGGATCCCGACCGGCGCACGCTGCTTTCCGTCAAGCTGGAAGATCTGGCGGAAACCGAATCGATCTTCAGCACGCTCATGGGCGAAGATGTGGAAGCACGGCGCAAGTTCATTGAAGACAATGCGTTGGACGTGAAGAACCTGGACATCTAGAGCCCGGCCATGGCTCTGCTGGAAGTAAACCAACTCACCAAAAACTATGCGCGGCGCTCCGGATGGTGGGGCGCCCACGAGCAAAAGTGTGTCGTCGACCGGGTTTCTTTCTCCATCGCGCGCGGAGAGACCCTGGGGCTGGTGGGCGAGTCGGGCTCCGGCAAGAGCACGGTGGCGCGGATGATCCTGGGGCTGATACCGCCCTCCTCCGGTACCGTCTCTTTTGATGGCCAGGAAGTCATCTGTGGCGCTGCGGGCGCCACAGCTGCGCATGCTGCGGCGCAGGATGCAGCCGGTGTTCCAGGACCCCTTCGCGGCGCTCAACCCGCGTATGACCGTAGCCCAGATCATCGCTGAGCCCTCCCGTATCCACCGCCACGCGGAGCCGATAAGCCCACGGGAGCTGCTGGCAGAAGTGGGGCTGGACGAGTCGGCCCTGCCCCGCTACCCGCATGAGTTCTCCGGTGGCCAGCGACAGCGGATCAACATCGCGCGGGCGCTCGCCCTGCGGCCCGAACTGCTGCTGCTCGATGAGCCCGTCTCCGCGCTGGATGTGAGCGTAGGAGCCCAGATCATGAACCTGCTGCGGCATCTACAGCAAACATTCCATTTGACTTACCTCTTCATCTCCCACTCCATGCCCCTGGTCCGCTACCTCTCGACCAATATTGTGGTGCTGCGGGGCGGCAAGGTAGTGGAGAGCGGGAACTTGCGAACAGATTTGCCGGTTTCCAGGGGAGGAGTACACCAAGGCTCTTCTGCAGGCCACGCCCGGAGCTTCCCAGTCTAAGGATTTTCCAAATCTGATAGTGGATACACTCATATTTTATGATTCCCTGGTGCTACTATATGCATCAAATGAGTGACAGGCTGGTGGCCACCGGCCAACACACAAGAAATCAAAACAGGAATTGACGACCAGGCTTGTCCGTGGCGGACTTGCTTTCGCAACCCAAGCGATTCAGGATGATCTGGTCGGTGAAGGAACACTCATATGGCAATACGCTGGGATAAGTTCACATTGAAATCACAGGAGGCGATCCAGAAGGCCAGTTCGCTGGCCAATGAGAATGGCCAGCCTGAAGTTGTGCCGATGCACTTGTTGACGGCACTTTTGGAAGATAAGGAAGGCATCATCGTTCCCCTGCTGCAGAAGGTCGGGATCCCCACCGAGCAGTTGTTTTCGACCGCCCGTCAGGCCGTCGCCGGGTTACCCAAGGTCGGCGGCGCGGCCTCAGAGCCGGGCCTCTCCACGGCCATGCAGCGGTTGTTGAACGATGCCTCCAAAGAGGCGCATGACTTTAAAGACGAGTATGTATCGACCGAGCATTTACTGCTGGCGCTAACCCAGCTCAAGAAAGACCCGGCGCAGATGCTGCTCGCATCCCTGGGCGCAACGCGGGAGGCCATCCTGCAGGGATTGACTTCGGTGCGCGGCAACCAACGGGTGACCGACCAGAACCCTGAAGGCAAATACCAGGCCCTGGAGCGCTACGCCAAGGACCTTACGGAACTGGCCCGGCGGGGAAAACTCGATCCGGTGATCGGCCGCGACGAAGAGATACGCCGCGTGATCCAGGTGCTCTCGCGCAGAACCAAGAATAACCCGGTGCTGATTGGGGAACCTGGTGTCGGCAAGACCGCGATCGTTGAGGGTTTGGCCCGCCGCATCGTCTCCGGCGATGTGCCGGAACTACTGCGCGATAAGCGGGTGATCTCGCTCGATCTTGGGTCCATGCTGGCGGGAGCGAAGTATCGTGGTGAGTTTGAAGACCGCCTGAAGGCGGTGCTCAAGGATATTGAGGAGTCTAACGGGCAGGTCATCCTGTTCATCGATGAGCTGCATACGCTGGTAGGCGCGGGCGCGGCAGAAGGAGCCATCGATGCTTCCAACATGCTGAAGCCGCCACTGGCGCGGGGCGAGTTGCGAGCTATCGGAGCCACGACGCTCAACGAATACCGCAAGTACATCGAGAAGGATGCGGCGCTGGAGAGGCGTTTCCAGATCGTGTTCGTGGGCGAGCCGAATGTAGAAGACACCATTGCGATTCTGCGCGGCCTGAAAGAGCGGTATGAGGCGCACCACAATGTGCGCATCAAAGATTCGGCCATCGTGGCGGCGGCAACGCTTTCGCACCGTTACATCTCCGACCGTTTTCTGCCCGACAAGGCCATCGACCTGGTCGACGAGGCCGCGGCTTCGCTGGCCATCCAGATTGGCTCGGTGCCGGTGGAGATTGATCAGCTGGATCGGCAGATGATCTCGCTCGAGATTGAGCGGACGGCGCTGAAGAGGGAGACGGACCGCAACTCCAAAGATCGGATGGAGGTCGTAGAGCGGGAGCTTGCGGCACTGAAGGAAGCAGGCGACCGGACTGCGCGCGCGGTGGCAGACAGAGCGGGACGCGATTACCCGGCTGTCAGACTTGAAGAAGAAGATCGAGGCGCTGCGCTTTGAGATGGAAGAGCAGACACGTAATGGCAACCTGGAGCGCTCGGCAGCCATCCAGTATGGCGAACTTCCTCAGCTTGAGGCCGAGCTGAAGCGGCAGAACGCCAAGCAGGATGGGGCCGCGGGAGGCCGTTTGCTGAAAGAAGAGGTCGACGAAGAAGACATTGCCAAGATTGTGAGCAAGTGGACCGGCATCCCGGTGGACAAGATGCTGGAAGGAGAAGTGCGCAAGCTGGTGGAGATGGAAGGGCGGTTGCGCGAGCGAGTGGTAGGTCAGGAGGAGGCGCTGGAGACGGTAGCCAACGCTATCCGCCGTTCACGTGCCGGGCTGAGCGACCCTAATCGCCCGATCGGTTCCTTTCTCTTCCTGGGACCAACCGGTGTGGGCAAGACGGAGACGGCGCGCGCTCTAGCGGAGTTCCTTTTCGATGACGAGCATTCCATGGTTCGCATCGATATGTCGGAATACATGGAGAAGCATGCGGTGGCGCGGCTCATCGGCGCCCCGCCTGGATATGTCGGCTACGACGAAGGTGGACAGCTGACGGAGGCGGTGCGCCGGCGGCCCTATTGCGTGATTCTTTTCGACGAGATTGAGAAGGCGCATCCTGATGTTTTCAACATTCTCTTGCAGGTGCTGGACGACGGGCGCCTGACGGACTCGAAAGGCCGCACCGTGGACTTTAAGAACACGGTGCTGATCATGACGTCGAACCTGGGAGCGCATTTGCTGCAGTCAGAAAACCTGATGAGCGAGACGGCTTTCGACGAGGCCCGCGAGCAGGTGATGCAGTTGTTGCGGCAGAGCTTCCGGCCGGAGTTTCTCAACCGTGTCGACGATATCGTTATCTTCCGTCCTCTGGGTGAGGAGCAACTGGCGCACATTGTCGATCTGCGCCTGGCCGATCTGCGCAAGCTGCTCGAGCCGCGCAAGATCACACTCGAGTTAACTGAAGGCGCGCGCCACCAGCTCATGCTGACCGGCTACGATCGGCAGTATGGCGCTCGTCCGCTGAAGAGAGCTATCCAGCGCTTGATCCAGGATCCTCTGGCCATCAAGATTCTGGATGGCGAGATACTTCATGGCGATCACGTACGCGTCGATGCCGACCCGTTGAAGAACCGGCTGCTCTTCGAGGTGGTGGGGAGAGCTGTAGAAGCCTGACTTAGTCCCGCAGGAGACGGCGATTGCATCGCGGCTCAGGCTCGTCACTGCGGGACTCTGTCCTCACCTCTGACCTAAGATGCCCAGGTCTCGCTCGTTCTTCGCGAGACGTGGGGACCACGCTGCCAATCTACAGTATTTGACCCTCCAGAAGCTGCCGAGTGAGATCTGCGTCTCCCACTTCTCGCGAAAAAGGAGGGAGATATGGGCCACCTTGGTCCGTGGTGACGAGATCCCAAGCAGGTTGCTGAGTCGTTCTCAAACAGCCTGTAACCTAATTTCACAGCGTTAGACCCATTCGCCTTTGCGCATCAGCGGCTCGGCTGTGCCCGCCGCTGTGATCCCGTCCAGGTCCATCTCGCCCGAGCCGATCATCCAATCCACATGGATCAGGCTTTCGTTCGCACCCCTGGCCGCAAGCTCTTCGGGGGTGAGCTGGTCACCATTTTTCAAACAAGTGCTATAGGCCTGCCCCAGAGCAATGTGGCTGGCGGCATTCTCGTCAAAGAGGGTATTCAGGAACAGCAGGCCGCTGCTGGCTATCGGCGAGGAATGCGGCACCAAGGCCACCTCACCCAGACGCCGCGCGCCCTCGTCTGTATCGATCATCTTCTGTAATACTTCCTGCCCGCGGGATGCCTTTGCTTCGACCACCCGGCCTCCCTCGAAGCGCACCGCGATCTTCTCGATCATCGTGCCCTGGTGAGACAGCGGCTTGGTGCTGGTCACGGTGCCTTCAACGCGGTCTTTGTGGGGAGTGGTAAACACCTCTTCAGTCGGCATATTCGGTATGCAATAGGCACCGGTGCCGGCCGTGGTGCCCCCGCCCATCCACAGATGATCGTCCGCCAACCCCACACGCAGATCGGTTCCCGGCCCGCGGAAATGGAGCGAGGCATAACGCTTCTCATTGAGCAGGCCGGCGCGGCGGTGCAGACCGGCGTCATGCTGCTTCCAGCGCGCAACGGGATCGTCCGCGTCCACCCGCGATGCGGCAAAAATCGCGTCCCATAGCTTAGCCATGGCCTGATCAGGCGGCAGATCGGGAAAGACTGCCGTCGCCCACGCCGGCGTGGCGCTGGCAACGATGGTCCAATTGATGTCGTGGCGGGTAATGAGCTCGATCGCCGGACGATAGGCCTTGGACACTGCGCGGTTTGCTCGTCCAACCTTTTCCGGGTCTTCCTTCGACAACAACGAGGGATTCCCGCCGGTAATCGCAAGCCGGGCGGCGCCACTGCGAAAAGCCTGCGCCATGCCTTCGAAGAGCCAGCCCGGAGCTTTGTCAAAGCCGGCGTCCTCCGCATAACGGTAGCGCAACAAGCGTCGACTGCTCATCGGTGAACAAGGTGGTCACGAGCGACGCGCCGGCTTTGTAGGCCTGCTCGGTGATCAGCCGGGCCAGGGGCAGGGCTTCCAGCGTCGCCGTCATGACCAGTTCCTGGCCGCGCTCCAGTCCTAAGCCCGCATTCACCGCAACCTGGGCCAGGCGATCGAGTTTCTGTTCAAAGGTCAGAGATGTTTTTGGAAGCTCCGTTATGGTGCCCATAGATTCCTCCTATCTCCATTGTAAGATCCTAAGACTTTTGTGCCTGAATCACTCTTGGGATTCCCTGCAGGTCGCGTACAAAGCTGAGCGCGCTCCAGCCATGCAGCAGCGCTTCCACGGCGGCCTGCTGTCCAAAGCCGATTTCGAGCATCAGCCAGCCGTCGGGCTTGAGCCGCTTGCGGGCCTGCGGGATGAGGCGCTCATAGATTTCCAGGCCGGTCGGACCGGCGTACAACGCGGAGCGTGGCTCGTAGTTCGACACCTGCGGCTCCAACACCTCTCCTTCCGCGACATACGGGGGATTGGAAACGACCGCATCGAAATCCGCGCCTTCGACGGCAGCCAGCAGATCGGATTGCAGAAAGGTCACGCGGTCCGAGACCGCGTTCCGCTGGGCATTGCGGCGCGCAACCTCGAGCGCGGCGGGAGAGAGATCCACGGCCGTCACCTGGGCCCGCGGCAAGGCATGCGCAAGCGCAACCGCAATGGCGCCCGAACCAGTGCCTACGTCGACGATGCGTGCGTTGGGCTTAACGCGCTCCAGCACGGCCTCTACCAGATGTTCGGTTTCCGGGCGCGGAATGAGGACATCGGGCGAGACCTCGAAGGCCAGGCCAAAAAACTCTTGCTCGCCGGTGATGTATTGCATCGGCTCAGAACCCAGGCGTCGCGTGAGCAAGCTCTCATACTGGGCCGATTCTGCCGGAGAAAGAGGGCGCTCGGGATGAGTAAGCAGGGCTACCTGGTCACATCGCAGAACGTGCGCCAGAAGCACCTCGGCATCGCGGCGCGGATTTCTCGAAGTTGCGGCCAGCCGCGCGCGGGCTTGCTGCAATGCGTCTCCGGCGGTTGCCGGCATTCATGCCACAGTGGCTGTTTCAGCCTTCAGGCGCTCGGCCTGATCGTGGGCGATCAGGGCGTCGATGGTGGGTTGGAGCCTGCCTTCCATCACTTCAGCAAGCTGATGGTTGGTCAGGCCGATGCGGTGATCGGTGAGCCGGTTCTGAGGAAAATTGTAGGTGCGGATCTTCTCGCTGCGATCGCCGCTGCCCACCTGCTGCTTGCGCTCCTTGGCCAACGCCTCCTGCTGCTTGTCCATTTCGACTTCGTAGAGCCGGGCGCGCAGCACGCGCATGGCCTTCTCGCGATTCTTGATCTGCGATTTCTCATCCTGGCAACTCACGACCGTATTCGTCGGAAGGTGAGTGATGCGCACGGCAGAATAAGTGGTGTTGACCGACTGTCCGCCAGGTCCGGAAGAGCAGAACGTATCGATGCGGATGTCCTTGGCCTCGACCTTTACGTCAACCTCTTCGGCCTCGGGCAGCACAGCAACCGTGATGGCCGAGGTGTGGACGCGGCCCTGGGTCTCCGTGGCAGGCACGCGCTGCACCCGGTGCACTCCGCTTTCATATTTCATCTGCGAGTACACTCGCTTGCCTTCAATGATGGCGATCACTTCCTTGAGGCCGCCCACCCCGGACTCGGACTGCGAAAGAATCTCCACCTTCCAGCGATGCTGCTCGGCGAAGCGCGAGTACATGCGGAAGATCTCGGCAACAAAAAGCGAGGCCTCATCCCCCCCGGTGCCGGCGCGGATCTCGAGGATGACGTTCTTCTCGTCATTGGGATCCTTGGGGAGGAGCATTACCTTGATCTCTTCTTCCAGTTCGGCGCCGCGGCTCTGCAGCCGGGTCAGCTCCTCCTGCGCCATGGCGGCCAGCTCGGCATCGCTCTCGGTCAACATGCTGGTGGCGTCGGCAATTCCCTGATTCACCTGCTTGAGCTCGCGGTACTTGCCCACAATGGCTTCGAGGTCGCGATGAGCTTTGGCGGTCTTGTGGTATTTTTGCTGGTCCGTGACCAGCTGCGGGTCGGCCAGCTGGCGGCCGAGGTCTTCATAACGGGTTTCCATCTGTTCCAGGCGATCCAACATGGTAAGGTTCCTTTCCGGGGCGAAACAACAAGGACGCAGCAGCGGCAGGAGCCGCTAGGAAAGGGCGTGCCGGACAGGAACCGTGTTGGCGACGCGATGAACCATTGGGCCTATTTTATCAGGTTTGACGGCATCTCAATGGGAACCTAAGTATGCCTGCTCCCTTGGTGCAATTCGTAGAGCTGTGCCAGCGGCTGGCCGAGACCGGCAGCAAGCTGGAGAAGCGAGCGCTCATGGCCGAGTACTTGCGCGCGCTCCCCGTGCCCGAGGCCGGGCTGGCGGCGCTGTATCTCGCCGGCACACCGTTCGCGGAGACCGACGGGCGCGAGTTGAAGGTGGGCGGAGCGCTGCTGAGCGGGGTGATTGCCAAGCTCTCCGGAGCTAACCAGGCAGCGATGCATGCCGCCTATTTGCGCCATGGCGACCTGGGCGGCGCGGCCCAGGACCTGCTGCAAGGACAAAGCGTCACGCCTACCCTGGAATTGCACGGCGTGGCGGAGGCCTTTGCCGCAATCGCCGGGGCAGGAAAACCGGCTGCTAAACAGCTGATCACGTTGGACCTGCTTCGAAGAGCCGCGCCGCTCGAAGCTAAGTACCTGATCAAGATCATCCTGGGAGATATGCGCACCGGCATCAAGGTCAGCCTGGTAGAGGAGGCGATCGCCGCGGCTTATGGTGCAACCATCGGGGAGGTGCGGCACGCCAGAATGCTGAACGGCAATCTGCCGGAGGTGCTGGAGATGGCCGCCACCGGCCGTCTGTCAGAGGCTCGGATGAAGCTGTTTCATCCCCTTGGGTTCATGCTGGCCAGCCCGGTCGAAACGGTGGAAGAGGCGTTGCAGCGCTTCTCGGATGAAGTGGGCGGAGAGGCGCGGCCGATCATCAAAGAAGCGCAATTGGAAGATAAGTACGACGGCGTGCGGGCCCAGATTCACTGCGGCTCACCGGAGCAGCCGGGGCGGGTGGCGATCTTCTCCCGGTCGCGGGAAGATATGACGCCCAGCTTCCCTGAGCTGGTCGAAGCCTTCAGCGGCTTTGACCAACCGCTGATTCTGGATGGCGAGATTCTGGCCTGGAGCCGTACCGACCGACCGTGCACTTCCATTCGCCTCGTTGCAAGGGCGCCTGGGGCGCAAGCGAGTTACGGCGGAGATGCGCGAAGCCACACCTGTGGTGTTTATGGCCTTCGATCTGCTTTATGCCAACGGCGAAATGACGATGGAGAAGCCGCTCTTGGAACGGCGGCAAGCGCTGGAAGAGCTGGTGCAGCAGGAGCAGCCGCGAACCATGGTGGGTAGCCGCTTGTCGAGCGGCCAGCAGGCGGAGCTCAATTTTGAACCGATTACAGCCGACGGCTTTGCGCGGCTGGTCCTCGCACCGGCCGTCCAGCTGCAAAGTGTTGCGCAACTGGAACAGGCCTACGTGGACGCCCGGGCGCGGGGAAATGAAGGGGTAATGCTGAAGGCCCGGCATAGCATCTACCAGCCGGGGCGGCGCGGCCTGGCATGGCTCAAGCTGAAGCGCGAGCTGGCCACCCTCGACGTGGTGGTAACGGCCGCTGAGTACGGCCATGGACGACGGGCCGGGTGGCTGAGCGACTATACCTTCGCGGTCAGCGATGGGGAGGTGCTGCGCAACGTGGGGAAGGCCTACTCGGGTGTAACCGATGCGGAGATTGCCCGGCTAACCCAGTTCTTTCTTGAACATACGGTGGAGGATTACGGCAGCGTCCGGGCCGTGGAACCGCTGGTGGTACTCGAGGTCGCGTTCAATAACGTGATGCGATCCGACCGGCATGATAGCGGTTTTGCCCTGCGCTTCCCGCGTATCCTGCGCATCCGCGATGACAAGCCGGTAAGTGAGATCGACACGCTGGAGCGGGTTGCGGAAATCTACCAGTCCCAGCCGGATAAGCCGGTGGAGACGGCGGAAGATCCAGGGGATGCGGCTGTCGAAACGCCGCAAATTTGATCAAATTACTTGCGTCAACCTCGTGATATATATCATGATATATATCGGAGGATAATATGGCACGGATCACGAAGGCGAAGGTCTTTATGAGCGGACGCAGCCAAGCCGTCAGGATTCCAGCGGAGTACCGCTTCGCCACAGATGAGGTGTACATCCGCCGCGACTCCCAAAGCGGAGACCTGATCCTGTCTGAGGCGCCCGGCGGATGGGATGAGATCTTCGCTGCCCTCGACAATGCCGGTTTCCCAGATGACTTCCTAGCTGATCGCGCGCAGGGCAGGCCCCAGGAACGTGATGAGCTATGAGCCGTCGATACATGATCGACACCAATATCGTCAGCTACATCATCAAGGGCAAGTCCCCAGCCGCGCGCGCGAAGTTAGCGAACCTCCAGCACGGGGATGTCGCTTGTATATCCGTGATCACTGAGGCAGAACTCCAATACGGGCTAGCCAAGAGTCCAAACGCAACGGTTCTCCGCTCAGCCATCGAAGGCTTTCTTGCCAAGATTCAAGTTCTCCCCTGGGGTAGAGAGGAAGCCTTGGCGTATGGAGGCCTGCGAGCGAAACAGGAGGCGACAGGGAGGCCACTTGGCAATCTAGATCTGTTGATTGCCGCTCACGCAATATCGGTCGGAGCAATTCTTGTTACCAATGACCAAGCGTTCTCGCGCGTGCCTGACTTGCAACCAACCACGAACTGGGCAACTGAGCTTTAGTGGGAGTGGGCGTGCGAGTGGTCGTGACCCGCATGTTCGTCGACCTCGACCGGCGGGGAACAACCGGCCGCAACTTCGCAGTCGACACACTCGAACTGAATTGTGGAGTGGTAAATGCGAAACTTCTGCCGCAGCGTTCCGTTGACTTGCTCCAGGATGAGTGCGCTCTGGGAAGGCGGGATGTCGGCAATCTTGATGTGCGTGGCCAGCGCATGCGTCTGCGAGCCCAGACTCCAGACGTGCAGGTCGTGGACGTCCTGAACCCCGTCGATGGCCTGCAGCGAAACGCGTATCTCCGTCAGCGAACAACCTCGCGGCGTTCCCTCTAGGAGGATGTTCAACGTCTCCCGCACGATCGACAGCGAACTCCACAGGATCAGCGCGGCGTCCCCGCCGGTTAAGCCGGTGGAGACGGCGGAAGGTGCTGGGGATGCGGCTGTCGAAGAACCAATGATCAAATCGCTTGAATCAACACGATATATATCATGATATATATCGGAGGATAATGGCACAGATTGCGAAGGCGAAGGTCTTCATGAGCGGACGGAGCCAAGCCGTCAGGATTCCGGCGGAGTACCGCTTCGCCACAGATGAGGTGTACATCCGCCGCGACCCCCAAAGCGGAGACCTGATCCTGTCTGAGGCGCCCGGTGGATGGGATGAGATCTTCGCTGCCCTGGACAATGCTGATTTCCCAGATGACTTCCTAGCTGATCGCTCTCAAGGCAGGCCCCAAGAACGTGACGAGCTATGAGCCGTCGATACATGATCGACACCAATATCGTCAGCTACATCATCAAAGGCAAGTCTCCAGCCGCGCGCGCGAAGTTAGCCAATCTCCAGCACGGGGATGTCGCATGTATATCCATGATCACCGAGGCAGAACTACAATACGGGCTAGCCAGGAGTCCAAACGCTACAGTTCTTCGCTCAGCCATTGAGGGCTTTCTTGCCAAGATTCAAGTTCTCCCTTGGGGCAGAGAGGAAGCCTTGGCGTATGGAGGGCTGCGAGCGAAACAGGAGGCGACAGGGAGACCACTTGGCAATCTAGATATGTTGATTGCCGCTCACGCGATATCGATCGGGGCAATCCTTGTTACGAATGACCAAGCGTTCTCGCGTGTGCCTGACTTGCGGCCAACCTTGAACTGGGCAACTGAGCTTTAATGGGAGTGAGCGTGGGAGTGGTTGTGACCCGCATGTTCGTCGACCTCGACGGGCGGGGCACAACCGGCCGCGACTTCGCAGTCGACACACTCGAACTGGATGGTGGAGTGGTAAATGCGGAATTTTTGCCGCAGCGTTCCGTTGACCTGCTCCAGGATGAGTGCGCTCTGCGAGGGCGGGATGTCGGCAATCTTGATGTGGGTGGCCAGTGCGTGCGTCTGCGAGCCGAGACTCCAGACGTGCAGGTCATGGACGTCCTGAACGCCGTTGATGGCCTGCAAGGAGACGCGTATCTCCGCCAGCGAACAACCTCGAGGCGTTCCCTCCAGGAGGATGTTCAACGTCTCCCGCACGATGGACAGCGAACTCCATAGGATCAGCGCGGCAATGAGAATGGAAAGCACCGGATCGATCCAGTTGCGGCCGGTCAGCAGGATGGCCAAGCCACCAACGATCACGGCGGCGGTCGAAAGCGTGTCGCCCAGCATGTGAATAAAGGTGCTGCGGATGTTTACGTCGCGCGACGTGGTCCAAAGCAGCGCGGCGATGACGCCGTTCATCAGGACCCCGGCCGCCGCAACGATCATCATCAGCCGGGGTTGGACCTCAACCGGGGCACTCAGGCGGTGCACCGCCGCGATGGCGATCCAGATGGCGATCAACACCAGGGTGAGGGCGTTGAGAAAGGCGGCCAAGACGCCGGCACGCTGGTAACCGAAGGTTTTCTGGTCGGTAGGCGGTCGAGTCTGAAAATACACCGCGACAAACGACAGCAGCAGCGCCAGAAAGTCGGATACGTTGTGACCGGCCTCGGAGATCAGGGCCAGAGAATGGGCACGCACCCCGGCAAAGAAGGTAAGTACGACATACGCCAGCGTAGCCAGCAGCGAGATGCGCAAGATGCGCTTTGTCTTCTCGGATCCGCCGCCATGTACGTGCATGTTTCTAGTGTACCGGGTGTCGAAGCCGCGCGGCTATCGCAGAGGAGCGGGGGAGGGGGCCGGGGCACTCGAACGCCCGTGCAGGGGGACGGAATTGGCCGTATCGCGCAACCCGCTCCAGGTCTCGGCCACAATCAGTGAGTTGCCCGGGTTATGCGGGTCGTAGCGCACGGATGCGGGAAAGCCCAGCCGGCAGTCGTAGATGTTCACCAGGTGGCGCAGCATGGTCACATCCTGGGAGCACTCGTAGACCACCCCTGCCGCCTCATACTTGTAAAGAATCAGTTGCATCCCGTTGGGCCGTCCGCTCTCTTCGGCGGTGAGATCGGAGATGTCGATGACGGTGGCATCGATGATGCGCCCCTGCTGCACCAGCAGATCCCGGCGCTGGCGCTCCAGCTCGTCGGGGCTCTGACGGCGGCGCAGCAACGCATAGGCGGCCGCTCCCCCCAGGCAAACTCCAACGGCGGCAACCATGCCAAAGCTGTTCATTGAGACTCCGGGCGGGAGTTGCGGTACTAAGTGCAGGATATCGCAGGCCGGAGCGTCCTGGGCGATGCGGTGAACGCGTTGGACCCCATTCGGCAACATCCTCGCCACCAAGGTCCCTGCGCTATACTCGACAGAGATGTCAATTCGCTCGTCTGTTGTCCGAGGCTCGACGGCGACCGCCGGTTCGAGGGCCGCTTCTAACGTAAATTCCCGCTCCGAAAGCCGGCGCATCCGCTCGACTACCGTTCTGTGTGTTCGCCGGAATTCGAGCGTGGTCATGGCAGCCGATGGCCAGGTTACCCTGGGCGATAGCGTGATCAAGCACTCAGCGCGAAAGATCCGGCGGTTGTACCAGGACAAGATTCTGGCGGGTTTTGCGGGGTCGACAGCGGACGCCTTTTCGCTCTTTAGCCGCTTTGAGGCCAAGCTGGAACAGTATGCCGGCAACCTTGGCCGCTCGGCGGTGGAGCTGGCCAAGGATTGGCGCACGGATAAGATGCTGCGCAACCTGGAGGCCCTGCTGGTGGTCGCCGACCTGAAGCAGACCTTCCTGATCAGCGGCTCAGGGGACGTGATCGAGCCCGACGAGGGAATTGCTGCGATCGGCAGCGGGGGAAGCTTCGCCCTGGCGGCGGCTCGCGCACTGGTGGAAAATTCCGACCTGCCGGCACGTGCCATCGCGGAGAAGTCTTTGCGTATTGCAGGCCAGATCTGCATCTACACCAACGACCAGATCACGATTGAGGAATTGCACGGCTAGGATCTCGCTGCCAGCGGTTTCAGAAGGAGCAGGCATATGGCGATCTTTTTACCAGGAACCGCGGAGGAGCTGGAGCTTTCTCTCGACGACCTTACGCCACGGGAAATTGTGGCGGAGCTGGACAAGCATGTCGTAGGCCAACGCGCCGCCAAGCGCGCCGTGGCCATCGCGCTGAGAAACCGGATGCGCCGGCAAAAGCTGCCGCCGGATATCGCCGAAGAGATCATGCCCAAGAACATCATCATGATCGGCCCCACCGGCGTGGGCAAGACCGAGATCGCGCGCCGCCTGGCCAAACTCACCAATTCGCCCTTCATGAAGGTGGAAGCCTCCAAGTTCACCGAGGTGGGCTACGTGGGGCGCGATGTGGAGTCGATGATCCGCGACCTGGTGGAGATCGCGGTGGACATGGTGCGCGAGGAAAAGCTGGAAGAGGTGGAAGACCGGGCCGAGCTCAACGCGGAAGAGCGCCTGCTGGACCTGCTGCTGCCTCCTTCGTCCCCCCCTGCAGGCGGCACCCCAGGGCCGGTGGCAGTGGATGGCAATAGCTTCCCCGCGGCAAGCCAGGAGAGCCACAACCGCACCCGGGAGAAGCTGCGGCAACAGTTCCGCGAAAGCAAGCTGGATGACCGCACGGTGGAAATCGATGTGCGCGAGCGCAGCACTCCGTCGTTCGAGATCATCTCCAACCAGGGCGTCGAGGAGATGGATATCAATCTCAAAGACGTGCTGCCCAACCTCTTCGGCCAGCGCACCAAGAAGCGCAAGATGAAGGTCGGAGAGGCCTTTGAGTACCTGGTGCAGGAAGAGGAAACGCGGCTGGTGGATATGGACCAGGTAACGCGGCTGGCGGTGGAGCGGGTAGAGAACTCAGGCATCATCTTTTTGGACGAGATCGACAAGATTGCCGGCCGGGAAGGCGGTCACGGTCCGGACGTATCGCGCGAGGGGGTACAAAGGGATATTCTCCCCATCGTCGAAGGGACAACCGTGAATACCCGGTACGGCATGGTGCGGACCGACCATATCCTGTTTATCGCGGCCGGTGCGTTTCACGTGTCCAAGCCGAGTGATTTGATTCCTGAGCTGCAGGGCCGGTTTCCGATACGAGTCGAGCTGCAGTCGCTGACGGTGGAGGATTTTGTCAGGATTCTTACCGAGCCGAAGTCATCGCTCACCAAGCAGTACACGGCGCTGCTCGAAACAGAGGGCCTGAAGCTGAGATTTACGAAAGAGGCTCTGGAAGAGATGGCGCGATTTGCCTTCCGGGTCAACGAAACCACGGAAAACATCGGCGCACGACGGCTGCACACGATCATGGAGCGGGTGCTGGACGAGATCAGCTTTATGGCGCCTGACATGATGAAAGGCCATTCGGCGGAAGGCGCGCTGCTCGAAATTGCCGCGTCGGCCGCGGAAAATGGCGCTACCGTACCCTTGCCGGTGAGCGAAGTGGAGACGGCAGAGGGCAGGGAGCGGGTGGTCCTGATCGACCCGGAATACGTACGAGCCATGGTGGCGTCGATCGTCAAAGACCAGGATTTGTCGAGGTACATCCTGTAGGGTTTCTCTCAGGCTAGGTCCCTCTGCAGTGAACTCCCAGATCTCAAAGGCGAGACCTTGATGGCCACCGGGTTCCGCGTGGCGAAATCTCAGGGCTTGCTCTCAAGTGTCCCTTCGGGCCTGATTTGTAGATCCCGGTTCTCACGCACATATTCGGGGTGGGTGTCGAAGTGGAGGTTGGGTAGGTCTTCTACCGCGCGGCGCAAGGCCTGCTCCCAGTGGGCGTGCATCATGGCGAGCTCCGGATCATCTTCCTCAAAGCGACGGTAACGGTCGAAATCCAGCCGGTCGTTCTGGTAGAGCAGAACATCGAGGGGAGGCCCTACCGTCACATTCGAGCGCATCGCGGCGTCGAGCGAGAGCAAGGCGTAGGTGCCCGCAACTTCCAGGCTGGTGGAGTCAAACTCGATGCCGCGGTCGAGGATCGGCCGGCCGTATTTGACTTCGCCAATCTGCAGATAAGGAGACCCCTCCGTCACACTGAGGGGGTTTCCCTGGGGATAAATGAGGAAAAGATTGGGCTTCTCCCCTTTGACCTGCCCGCCCAGCAGAAGGTGGATATTGAACTTGAAGTCGTCTTTCTCGAGCGCGGCGCGATCAAGATCGGAGACCCGGCGAACCATATCACCCACCACGCGCGCAGCCGCGTACATGGATTCAGCCTTGGCCAAACCTTCTCCAGAGGCAAAATCATCGCGTAACAGGGTGATCACGGATTGGGTCAGCGACAGATTTCCGCTGGTCAGGATGACAAAGGCACGCTCCCCCGGTTGCAGAAAGGTGTGCATCTTGGGGCTGACGTTAACCTGGTCATAGCCGGCGTTGGCCCTGGAATCGGACGCCATCACTAAGCCCTGGCGGGTCATGATGCCCAGACAATAGGTCATTATTGCCCTCCAAGATGAATGCTACAGCCGGAACGCGTATAACGATAGAAAGAGGTGGGAACCGATCGGGATTGTCTGGTAATTTTTCAGCATCATAATTTTTGCGACAAGGACCTTGTCGTTCCTGTCGACTTGCCTGGGGGAAACCCTGGGCACTTCGCTCTTCAGGGCTCGATCGAGGGAAAAATGCTGATTCGCTTAGGTTATGACATCGGTTTCAACGTTCCGGCTCCCGTCACCATCGTCGCCATGCTTCATGTGCACCCCTCGCGGGAGCCGGATCTACTGGAGCCTGACGAGATGAGGCTGGATCCAAGTGTGCCCATCACCAGCTACATCGACACCTTCGGCAATCGCTGCTCAAGGTTCGTGGCGCCGGTGGGGCATATCAGGCTGACCGGTTCCACGCTGATTCAAGACTCCGGCCTGGAAGACCCTACACCGCTCGATGCGACCGAGCATCCGGTTGCGGATTTGCCCAACGAGACGCTGATCTATCTGCTGAACAGCCGTTACTGCGAGGTGGATCGACTCTCGAATGTCGCGGTGGAGTTGTTTGGCAACGTGGCCCCAGGCTGGAGCCGGGTCAGGGCGATCTGCGATTGGGTTTATGCCAAGGTGGCGTTTCGGCTATCAGCATGCCCGCTCCACCAAGACCGCTCTCGATGTTTTTACCGAGCGAGTGGGAGTGTGCCGCGACTTTCAGCACCTGGCAGTGACTTTTTGCCGCGCCCTCAACATACCGGCGCGCTATGTGACCGGATACCTGGGAGATATTGGAATACCGCCGACCTTTACTCCCATGGACTTCAGCGCCTGGTTTGAGGTCTACCTGGCAAACCGCTGGTGGACGGTGGACGCGCGGCATAACCATCCGCGCATTGGCCGGGTGTTGATGGCAGTGGGCCGGGATGCCTCCGATGTGGCCATCACCACCTCGTTTGGCATCGCCAGTCTCACCAACTTCAGCGTGGTCAGCGACGAGGTGGCGGAAGCCACCGCGGGATTCAGACAGTGACGGCCAAATGGAACTAGCCCGCCCCAGCACGTTCGCCAATCCGCTGTTGCGGGACTACGTCCTGGACAACACGTATGACGAGATGTTCACCGAGGACGGGCTGGTACGACCGCATTACGCCTCTGTGCTGGAGACGTTCCTCAGCCTTCCGCCGGACGAAATCGCACGCCGCAAGCGTTCGGTCGA
Organism: uncultured Acidobacteriaceae bacterium; assembly: GCA_963840675.1. GTDB lineage: Bacteria > Acidobacteriota > Terriglobia > Terriglobales > Acidobacteriaceae > PALSA-350. The sequence continues at coordinate 297,689 of CAWJAB010000008.1, read as the reverse complement.
CCTTTCTTTCCTTACCCAGGGCATCACTTTCAACGTGTATGGGCACGGCGAAGGAACGGAAAAAATCTTTCCCTACGACCTGTTGCCGCGCCTGATCACGGCGGCGGAGTGGCAACACGTGGAAAAGGGGCTTACCCAGCGAATCACCGCGCTCAACCTGTTTCTGCATGACGTTTATAACGAAGGCAAGATCCTCAACGACGGTCATGTGCCGCGCGAGATCGTGTACAGCTGCCGCCAGTTTCGCCGGGAAATGCGCGGGCTGCAGGTGCCGCGGAATGTCTATATCACCGTCACGGGCACAGATCTCCTTCGCCTGAGCAACGGAGAATTTGTCGTCCTGGAAGACAATCTCCGGGTGCCGAGCGGCGTCTCCTACATGCTGACCAGCCGTCGCGTGATGAAGCGGACATTTCCCCAGCTTTTTCGGGATTACGGGGTGCAGCCGATTGAACATTACACGCAGCTGCTTTTGAGCACGCTGCGCTCGCTGGCGCCCGAAGGACGCCACGACCCTTCGATCGTGCTGTTGACGCCCGGTGTCTACAATTCCGCCTATTTCGAGCACACCTACCTCGCCCGGCAGATGGGCATCGAGCTGGTGGAAGGACGCGACCTGGTGATCCACGACAACGTGGTTTACATGCGCACCACCGCCGGCCTGAAGCGCGTCGATGTGATCTACCGCCGGGTGGACGACGACTTTATCGACCCGCTGTCGTTTCGTTCCGACTCCATTCTTGGAGTGGCCGGCCTGTTCAATGCCTACCGCGCCGGCAATGTGACCCTGGCCAACGCTTTCGGAACCGGCATCGCCGACGACAAGGCGGTGTATGCCTACGTGCCCGCCATCATCCGCTACTACCTGGGCGAAGAACCGATCCTGAACAACGTGGAAACCTATCTGATGACCGACCCGAAACAGCGCCAATATGCCATCGAGAATCTCGACAAGCTGGTAGTGAAAGCGGTCGGGGAGTCGGGCGGCTATGGGATGCTGATAGGACCGCACAGCAGCGCCGAGCAGCGGGAGGAGTTCAAGCGCGCGATCGAGGCCAACCCGCGCAACTATATCGCGCAGCCCACGCTCGATTTCTCCCGCGCCGGCTGCCTGACGGAGAACGGCATCGAGCCGCGGCATGTGGACCTGCGGCCGTATATCTTGTACGGCGATAAGGTCAGAATCGTTCCTGGCGGGCTAACCAGAGTGGCTCTGCGGCGGGGCTCCCTGGTGGTGAACTCGTCGCAGGGCGGGGGCAGTAAAGATACCTGGGTCTTAAACGATTAGCTTTGAGGGCACATGCTTTCTCGCGTTGCAGACAGTCTTTATTGGATGAGCCGCTACCTGGAGCGCGCCGAGCATACCGTGCGCATGCTCGATGTGAACATGGGCCTGATGCTGGACAAGTCCAGCACCAGCGCGGAGGGCAGATGGAAGCGGGTTTTGGCCGCACTGGGGAATCCTCAGGGCGTGAACTGGCAAAACGACTATTACCAGCTGGTTCACTCGCTGACCTTTGACGCGGAAATCGGTGCTTCGGTGACTTCCTGCCTGATCGAGGCACGGGAAAACGCCCGCCAGGTGCGCGACGAGATCAGCTCGGAGCAGTGGCAGCAGTTGAACCGCATGTACCACTGGGTGATACAGCCACATTCCGAGTACGGGTTGAATACCCGGCTGGCCGATTTTCTTCCCGCGGTGATCGACGGACTCCACCTTTTCCAGGGGGTCACCGATACCACCATGAGCCATGGCGAGGAGTGGCATTTTATTCAGATGGGCCGGTACCTGGAGCGGGCGGCCGCTACCGCAAATCTCCTGGATCTTTACCAGTCGGAGATTCTCAGCACGCCGGAAGTAGCCTCCGAGGGGCTGCAATACCAGGAATGGGTGGGCCTGCTGCGTTGTTGCACGGCCTTCGAAGCGTACTGCAAGGTTTATACCGCCGACCTTACCGCGGACCAGATCCTCGAATTTCTGTTGCTGAATCCGCAGTTTCCGCATTCGCTCAGGTACTCGGTCGATTGCCTGCGCCAGGCGCTGGTCGCGATCCAACAATCAAGCGGAAGGCAGCCGGTCGATGAGCTGACCAGAGTTTCCGGCAGGCTGCAGGCCTCGCTGAGCTTTGTCGAGGTCACCGACATTCTGGCCCAGGATGCAGGGGCTTATCTGCATAACATTCTCAAGCAGTGCCGGCAGACGCATGACCTGATCTACCGTTTCTACATCCAATACTCAGTGCAGGCGGCTCTTGCCATGTAGGGCAGCTGCCGGTGGATACAGGTTGCGCCGCCCCTACGGCGCTCGGATGATCGGCGAGGTGGATGATATTTCAACCAAAGCCTTTGGATTTGGTTCTGGCTGACAGGGCACGACTGTCGGGCCATAAAGGAGAAAGAGATTGGGCTTCATCCCCTGCCTGCTCTCCCGACAAGGGAAAAATCCAGGGGCTAAAAGCCCAGATCTTTGCTGGGCCTAACGGCCCGATATCGTGCCCTGTACAAGCATTACCGCAGCGAGGGCCGGAAAATGACGTTTGGATCTACCAGGGAGTTCAACAGGCGATGGATTTTTATCAGATACGGCACCTGACCAAGTTTCTGTACGCGGACGTGGTAAGCGAAAGCGTCATGGAAGCGCGCATGCACCCGCGCAGCGACAACAATCAACGGTGCCTGTCGTTCTCCCTATCCGTAAGCCCCCGCTGCCGCGTCTTCTCGTATCGCGATCACCTGGGCAATAACGTGCACCACTTCGATATCCCGGGAGAGCATTCGCAGCTGGTGATGGTGGCCGAAGCGCTGGTGGAACAACAGCCACTGCCGCAGATTCCGCAATCGCTTCGGCCCGGAGCGTGGAATGAATTGGACTCCCTGGTCGCCCTGGGGGATTTTTCCGAGATGCTGCTGCCCAGCGAATTCGCTAAACCATCGCCCGCGTTGCTCGATCTGGCGAAATTACTGGACGTGCGCCGGCGCGACGATCCTTTAGTGCTGTTACGGCAGTTGAATGCCTCGCTCTACCACTGGTTCGACTATGTGCCACGCAGCACCCACGTCAACTCTCCTATTGAGGAGGCGCTTGAAAGCAGAAAGGGCGTATGCCAGGACTTTGCCCACACCATGATTGCGCTGGTACGGCATGTGGGGATTCCGTGCCGCTATGTGAGCGGCTATCTCTATCATGGCGAGGAGAATGCCGACCGATCGACGGCGGACGCTACCCATGCATGGGTGGAGGCCTTTTTGCCCCAGGTGGGGTGGGTAGGGTTCGACCCCACCAACAACCTGCTGGCCCACAACCGGTACATACGCACCGCCCTGGGAAGGGATTACGCGGATGTACCGCCAACCCGCGGCATCTACCGCGGCAGCAAAGACAGCGAGCTCTATGTGGCGGTGAAGGTATCGAAGTACGTCGACATGCCGCCCCTTGACCGCGATATGCCGGTTCCGGAAGATTGGTCTATCCTGGTGGAAAGGGCCCAGGAGCCTCCGCCGGCACCCGCCCATCTGCTGCATCTCCAGCAAATGCAACAGCAACAGCAATAAACGTCTGCCGGCGACACAAGGCCGTGACCAAACGTAACCTCTGTGTTTTTTTCTCTCTTTCCAGCGCAGGCAAGATCGCGTAGCTTATCTCAGGTGACTTATGGAACAGCACCTCGGTTACTTTTGCCGGGCATACATCGGACAAGACGTCCAGGCTAATGTGATCGCCCGCACCCTCAGGGAAGCCGAGCTGGAAATCACCCGCATGATCCGCGGCGGAGCCATGGTGGCGCACGCCGTGGAGCACGGCTGGCCGGATCACGAGCCAGTGCTGGTGGCCAGCGCCTACGGCGGCGCGGCCGACGGGGAGATGTGGCGATACCTGCGGCAGAACGCGGGACCGGAGTTCGACCGTTGGCAAACTGCTTACCACTCCAAAACCAAGATTCTGGAAGATCGCTGGGTAGTGATTGAGCTCTCCCTAACCGGAATCAAAGAATACGGCGCCTTCGGCAAGGCCGTCCGGGCGATATGGGGAAGCCCTCTGGCATCCTCGAGATAAGCCCGGCAAACGAAGCCCTCCGCAAGACACCGCAGCAGACACCTCTCAGACTTCCCCCCACCTCCAAAGCCGGTTAATCACAGCTGCCGCTTGACGCAGTGTGCCTGAGTCTCCTAAGGTCAGGGAGCGCCAGTAAACGTTTCCGGGCCCGTCTGTTATTTTGTTGGTTGCCACAGGCGGCTCCGCCAAGTGCCTGATCCCTATGCCCCATGCCACCAAGCATCGCCAGAGCGACACAGGCGCCCTGGACACACTGAAGCAGCAGGTGCTCGACGCTAACCTGGAACTCGTTCGCCAGGGGCTGGTTCTCTTTACATTCGGGAATGCCAGCGGCATCGATCGCAGCCGCGGGCTGGTAGTGATCAAACCCAGCGGAGTGGACTACGCGGCGATGGCGCCCTCCGACATGGTGGTTACCGATATGGACGGGAACGCTGGTCGACGGCGGGCTGAAGCCTTCTTCCGACCTGGCGACGCATCTTCTTCTTTACAAAGCGTTTCCCGGCATCGGCGGGGTGGTCCACACCCATTCCGAGTACGCCACGGCATGGGCCCAGGCGGGGCGGGAGATTCCTCCCTATGGAACCACCCACGCGGATTATTTTTATGGTCCCGTCCCGGTGACCGAAGAGCTGACCGCGGAGGAGATTGGCGGAGATTACGTGCACAACACGGGCGTTGCCATTACCCGTCGCTTCCAGGGTCTGGATCCGCATGCCACCCCGGCTGTGCTGGTGGCGGGCCACGCGCCCTTCTGCTGGGGAAAAACGCCGCTCGAAGCGGCCCACAACGCAGCCGTTCTGGAAACGGTCGCCCGCATGGCCTACTTTACCGCCAACCTGCGGCACGACTGCCCGGGTGTTTCCCGGGCTCTGCTGGATCGGCACTACTTTCGTAAACACGGCGCCAACGCAACCTACGGACAGGAGAAACGCTGACCTATGGGGATAGACCTGGCAACCAGCTTTCTTCCCCGAACGGGGGCCCTGGCGGCAACTGTTACCACCCAGCTCGCGCGCCTGAACTGGATCGACGTGCTGGTCATCGCGATCTATTTCGTGATCGTGGTCTTCATCGGCTTTTATTTGCGGGGATCTTCCAATACCAGCGAAGAGTTCTTTATGGCGGGACGGGAGATGACCGCGTGGATCGCAGGTCTGAGCTTCGTTTCCGCCAACCTGGGGTCGCTGGAGCTGATGGGCTGGGCCGGATCCGCCTACCAGTACGGAATCCTGGCCATGCACTGGTACTGGATCGGGGCCATTCCGGCCATGCTGTTTCTGGGCATTGTCATGATGCCGTTCTACTACATCTCGAAAACCCATTCCGTGCCCGGATACCTGAAGCTGCGCTACGGAGACGGGGCACGGGCCCTCTCGGCGATCAGCTTCGCGTTCATGACCATTCTCATGAGCGGGATCAATATGTACTCGATGGCCATCGTGATGAAGGTGGTGCTGGGCTGGGACCTGAACTTCAGCATCTGGGTTTCTTCGGTCACGGTGGCCGTCTATGTTGCCCTGGGCGGGCTGAAGTCGGCGATTTATAACGAGATTCTCCAGTTCCTGCTGATCTGGGCCGGCGCCCTGCTGGTGCCGATTCTGGGCCTGATCGAGGTAGGCGGCTGGAGCAACCTGCGGCAGCAAATCGCCGTTAATCTGGGCCGCTCCGATTATGTGCACCTGTGGTCGACCCTGGGGCACTTCAGCAGCAACCCCATGGGTGTGAACTGGTTCGGCATCGTCTTCGGCCTGGGTTTCGTGGTCAGCTTTGGTTATTGGACGACGGATTTTCTGGTGGTACAGCGGGTTCTGTCGGCAGATAGCATCCGTTCCGCACGGATGGCCCCGGTGATCGGCGCGGCGTTCAAGATGGCGGTGCCCTTCATCGTGATCCTGCCCGGGCTGCTGGCCCTGTCCGTGCTGCCCTTTCGCCTGGTGGCGCAAGACGTGGCGGTGCAGACCGGCCAGCATAGCTTCAACGAGGTTCTGCCGCTGATGCTGGTGCGCTACTGCGGGCCCGGTTTGCTGGGGCTGGGCGTGACTGCGCTGATCGCCGGCTTCATGTCTGGAATGGCGGGCAACGTGAGCGCATTCTCGACCGTCTGGACCTATGACATCTATGGCGCCTTTCTCAACAAGAAGGCGACCGACCGCCACTATGTCGCCATGGGCCGCTGGAGCACCCTGATCGGAGTGCTGGTCTCGGTCGGCACCGCGTATTTGGTGCAGCACGCAGCCAGCATCATGGATTACGTGCAGCAACTGTTCAGCTTCTTCATCGCGCCGCTCTTTGGCACGGTGATCCTGGGCATGCTGTGGAAGCGGGCGACCAAGGAGGCCGGCTTCTGGGGATTGCTGGCCGGTACGGTGACGTCCATCGGCCTGTGGCTGTGGGTCAAGAATGACCCGCACGCCCTGCGCTACGTCGCGCTTTCCCCGGACGCCAAGGCTATGGCGGAAACTGTTTATCGCGCCTTGTGGGCGTGGCTGGCCTGTGTGCTGGTGACGGTGGTGGTCAGCTATATGACCAAACCCCGGCCGGTGGCGGAGCTGGAGGGGCTGGTCTACGGCGCTTCTGTCCTGCCCGAGGAACACGACGACCACTGGTATCAGAAGCCTATCGTGTGGGCAGGCGCTGTTACCGCAGGCTTCATCATTCTCAATGTCATCTTCTGGTAAGGAGCCAATCCGATGCGAGAGTCTTTTTCTATCTGGTGGTTCGCCGGCGTACTGCTGCTGGCTTATGGCGTGGTGATTCTCGCCACCGGGATCTGGGAAGTGGGCCACCCGCTGCCCCATCCTCCGGTGCTGAGCAATCTGCATGCGCCGATCTGGTGGGGCGGGCTGCTCACGGTAATCGGCCTGGGTTACACCATCGGCTTTCGTCCCCGGCACGTGGCTGACAAGCGAAGGAAATAGCAATGGCGAAACAAATGACGTTTGGCGTGATTGTCGGCAATCGCGGGTTCTTCCCCGACCAGCTGGCCAAGACGGGCCGCGAAGAGATCCTTAGAGTGCTGGCCGCGGACGGTATCCGCACCATCGCCCTGACGCCGGAAGAATCCAAGTTCGGCGCGGTCGAAACCCCGACAGAAGCGCGCCTGTGCGGCGATCTCTTCCGCAAGCACCGCGACGAGATTGACGGCGTGATTGTTACACTTCCGAACTTCGGCGAAGAGCGTGGGATTGTCGATGCCCTGCGGCTCTCTACCTTGAAGGTGCCGGTGCTGGTACAGGCGACTCCAGACCGGGCCGCCGATATGAAGATCTCCCACCGCCGGGACAGCTTTTGCGGAAAGATGTCGGCCTGCAACAACATGATGCAGTACGGCATTCCCTACTCACTCACCGAGCAGCACACGGTGCAGCCGGATTCGGATGCGTTCCGCAAGGATCTGGCCTGGTTCTCATCGGTCTGCCGGGTGGTGCGCGGCTTTACCAATCTGCGGGTAGGCGCGATCGGCGCGCGCCCCGCGGCCTTCAACACGGTTCGCTACAGCGAGAAGCTGCTGGAGCGCAGCGGCATTTCGGTGGATACGCTCGACCTCTCCGAAGTGCTGGGCCGCATCGAACGGCTCAAAGACAACGACGACAGCGTCCAAAGCAAGCTCGCAGCCATCCAATCCTATGTGTCGACCAACAATATTCCCCTGGCCGCACTGATCAAGATGTCCAAGCTGGGGGTGGTGATCGAGCAATGGATGCAGCAGACCTATTGCACGGTCAGCGCCATCCAATGCTGGACTTCGCTCGAGGAGTACTTTGGCGTGGTGCCCTGCACGGTCATGAGCATGATGAGCGACAACCTGTTCCCCAGTGCCTGCGAGGTGGATATTTGCGGGACCATCAGCATGCATGCCCTGGCGCTGGCCTCGGAGACACCCAGCGCGCTGCTGGATTGGAACAACAACTACGGTTCCGATCCCGACAAGTGCGTCTGCTTCCACTGCTCCAACCTGCCCAAGCACTTCTTTAAAGACGTCATCATGGACTTTCAGGCGATCATCGCGGGCACGGTGGGCAAGGAGAATACCTTCGGCACCTGCGTTGGCCGGGTTAAGGCCGGGGCCATGACTTATGTGCGATTCTCCACCGACGACTACCACGGCAAGATCCGGGGATACGTCGGCCAGGGAGAGTTCACCAACGATCCGCTGGAAACCTTTGGCGGCGCCGGGGTCGCCAAAATTCCCAGATTGCAGAAACTGCTGCGGCTGATCTGCGAGCAGGGCTTCGAACACCATGTCGCGGCTAATTTCTCGCAGGTGGCCAGTTCCGTCCACGAAGCGGCCACCCGTTATCTTGGGTGGAGCATGTACAACCACGATCTGGAAAACTAAAGAGGAGAGCTCTGTGAAGACGACTTACAAAATCGATCCCGCCCACTCCAGCGCGCACTTCATCGTTCGCCACCTGATGATCACCAACGTCCGGGGCGGATTCACCAGCGTACAAGGCACGGTTGTCTACGATCCGGAGGATCTCAGCGGGTCGAGCATCGACGTGGTCATCGACGTAAATAGTCTCAGCACTTCGGATGCGTCCCGGGACGGGCACCTGAAGAGCGCAGATTTTCTGGACGTGGAGAAATATCCCACCATTACCTTCAAGAGCAAGACGATCACCAAAGAGGCCGACGGCGATTTGCTGGTGAAAGGCGACCTGACCATACATGGGGTGACGAAAGAGGTGAGCTCTGGAGGTCGAAGGCCCGACCGGGGAAGAAAAAGACCCGTGGGGGAATGTGCGGATAGGCGCTTCCGCAGTCACCAAAATCAAGCGCAGCGAGTTCGGGCTGACCTGGAATGCGGCGCTGGAGAGCGGCGGATTTTTGATTGGCGACGATCTCAAACTTGAGTTGGATGTTTCGTTGATCAAGGGGTAAGGCGTGGCGATCGTCGCAGGAGTGGATTTTGGCACGCTGAGTGTTCGGGTCACGCTTTTTGACAGCGGCCGCGTGGCAGAAAGGCGGGTTGGCCACCGCCTCGGCGTCCTATCCGCTGAAGCGCAAGCGGGAAGACCCCGATTTCGCCACCCAGTCACACCAGGACCAGATGGATGCGCTGGTCAGCGCCATGCGCGAAGTGCTGGCCAAGGCTGGAATCTCAGGGGAGCAGGTGGAGGCGATCGCGCTCGATACCACCGGCTCGAGCGTGGTGCCGGTGGACGCCGCTCTGCAACCGCTGGATGACTACTACCTGTGGTGCGACCATCGCGCCAAGGGCGAGGCGCAGGAAATAACAGAGCTCGCCCACAGCGAGCACCTGGAAGCAATTGAGTGGTGCGGCGGGGTCTACTCCCACGAGTGGGGATTCGCCAAGTTGCTGCACTGGCTGCGCCACAACCCGGAGAAGCGCGGCCGCCTGGCGAGCGCTTTCGAGCACTGCGACATGGTGGCGGCGACTCTCTCCGGTATTACCGATCCCAAACTGGTAAAGCGCAGCATCTGCGCTATGGGTCACAAGTGGATGTGGAATCCCAAGTGGGACGGGCTGCCGTCGCAGGCCTTTCTTTCCAGCGTGGACCCGCTGCTGGACGGCATCCGCGAAAAGCTGGCGGGGGAGTACCACACCTCCGACAAGCTTGGCGGGCCACCTTGCGCCGGCGTGGGCGGAGAAGATGGGTTTGCGGGCGGGTATTCCGATTCCCGTAGGCGCCTTCGATGCCCATTGGGATGCGATCGGTGCAGGGTGCAAACAGGGCGACGTGGTCAACGTAGTCGGGACTTCGACCTGCATCATGGCGATGCAGCAGAAGACCACGCTGATCCCAGGCGTTTGCGGGGTGGTTCCGGGCAGCGTGCACCCGGGCTATACCGGCATTGAAGCGGGGCTGTCGGCCACCGGCGACATCTTCGAAGCGATTGCGCGCCGCGCCAATGTGAAGGTCGCGGAGTTGAGCCGCGGGCTGGAAAGCTATCGGCCAGGACAGACCGGCCTGCTGCGGCTGAGCTGGGACAACGGTGACCGTACGATCCTGGTCAACCCGGAGCTGGGGGGCATCACCCTGGGCTGGAGCCTGGTCAACACCGCGCAGGATGAGTTGTTCGCCGCGATCGAGGGCACGGCTTTTCACACCCGCATCATTCTGGAGCGCTTGGCCGAATACGGAGTGCCGGTGGAGCGGGTGATCAACGCTGGCGGAGTACCGCAGAATAATCCTGTGCTCAACCAGGTCTACGCCAATGTTCTGGGGAAACCAGTGCTGGTGCCTGACGGGATTCCCACTAGTCTGGGCTCCGGCATTTTTGCTCTGTTGGCTGCAGGCGCCTTCTCTTCCGTCGAAGAAGCACAGGCGAAGATGTGCCTGCCGCACAAGACCTATGAGCCGGAGGCCCAGGCTGTGGCCGTGTATGAGGAGCTCTACCAGCTTTACCGGAAGGTGTATTTCGCATTTGGGCGGCCCGGCGGCCCGGCGGTGGAGCTGGGTGACGTTCTGCCGAAATTGATTGAGGTTCGGTCTTCGGCGCTTGGTGGTCACGAAGGCTAAAGGTTTAGTGCCGCGCTGCGCTCGGATCATCTTCGAGATTGATTCCCCAGCCATTCCCCGGTTTCCTGTGGAACTTGATGGCTTTGACAAACTTTATGCGCCTTTCCTTACTGAAAGGCGCATACGCGGCCTCGTCCAGCGCTGCGTGACAGGAAATCCGAGTTCCGGGCTGGGCTGACGTTTGGCAGGCGGCCCTCCGGGCCTTGAAAGGCGACGCTTTCATTTGGATCGGATGCCGGTTTGAAGGACTGCACATCCCTCGGCTCTCTCGGGATGACAATGGCGTGAGGCGCGCTCGCCTTTGGATGGGTTGCTGGACGAGAGAACAGCATTTGCCCCCTTACGCGCTAATAGCTCCGTCACTTACGGACCATACTGGGCGGTAACGGTATCCGGAATCCGCAACCAGCCATAAAGCGGGAAAGCTCTCCACCAATTCCAGCACCTGCCCCCGAATGAAACGCAGGGCCTGAGGGTCGTTGCGCTGATCGAGCGCCTGGGCGATCCACTTGCCGATGGTCCGCATCTCCGGCTCACGCATGCCGCGGGTGGTCAGGGCGGGGCTGCCAATGCGGATGCCGCTCGGTTTCAGAGGCGGGTTGGTGTCGTAAGGAATGGCGTTCTTGTTCACGGTAATGCCCGCATCCTGCAGCGCGAGCTCGGCTTCGCTGCCCAGCATGCCGCGGGAGAAGACATCCACCAACATGACGTGGGTGTCGGTGCCGCCGGAGATCACACGGTAGCCCTCGGCCATGAGCGTCTCAGCCAGGGTTTTCGCGTTGGCGATAACCTGCTGCGCGTATTGCTTGAAGCCGGGCTCCAGCGCCTCACCAAAAGCCACCGCCTTCCCAGCGATTACATGAACCAGCGGGCCGCCCTGCTGACCGGGGAATACACTCCGGTCGACCGCTGCGGCAAATTGCTGCTGGCACAGAATCAAGCCCGCGCGGGGACCACGCAGGGTCTTATGCGTGGTGGTGGTGACGATGTGGGCGTGAGGCACGGGCGAGGGATGAGCGCCACCGGCGACCAGGCCGGCAAAGTGGGCCATATCGATCAGGAGCAAGGCTCCGACCTTGTCTGCGATCTGGCGCATGCGGGCAAAGTCGATGATCCTGGGATAGGCGCTTCCTCCTCCAATAATCAGCTTCGGCTTCTCCCGCTCGGCAATTGCCTCCAGCTTGTCGTAGTCGATGCGCTCCGTATCGCGCTCCACGCCGTAGAACACAACCCGGTAGAGCTTGCCGGAAAAGCTGAGCTTGTGCCCGTGGGTCAGGTGGCCGCCATGCGCCAGATCAAGACCCAGAATGGTATCGCCCGGCTGGATGACCGCCATGTAAGCGGCGGCGTTGGCCTGGGACCCGGAATGGGGCTGTACATTCGCATGGTCAGCGCCGAAAAGCTGCTTCGCCCGGTCACGCGCCAGATTTTCGACCACGTCCGCAAATTCGCAACCGCCATAGTAGCGTTTTCCGGGGTAGCCCTCCGCATATTTATTGGTGAAGACTGAACCAACAGCCTCGAGCACCGCCTGGCTTACAAAATTCTCCGAGGCGATCATTTCCAGGCCTTCGTGCTGGCGGCGGATTTCGTGGTCGACAGCCGCGGCAATCTCTGGATCGGCCTCGGCGAGCGGACGGCGCATATGGTCAGACATAGTGCGATTTTAGACTATTTCGCGACCAGCTCGTTCTGCGAGCGGGTGGGAGCGGCAAGCATGGCCAGCTGTTTGAATGCAGAGTAGACAAAGGAGCCGAGATACCAGCCGTCCATAAACTTATAAGGAGTTTCGCCGGTGGTGTAGTGGCCACAGGGCAACACTTTGGAGACAAAATCCAGCCCGCGGCGGCGGAAGTTCTCGATCACCTGGAGCGAGTACTCCTGAAGGAAGGTGAGGTCGTAGGTGGCATGCACCAGCAGAACCTTTCTGGGGTTGGCGGCAAATTGGTCCATGTAGTGAGAAGGGCTGATGGCCGCCCAGACATCGCGCAGCCGCTGATGAGTCATGCCGATGGCTTCGAAGGCCTCGCGGATGTGGCGCGTGCTCTGGCCCGTCCAAACCACATCGCCAAAGGACATGGAGGCATGGTTGAAGGCGGTTACGCGGATGCGGCTGTCCAGAGCGCTGGCGAGAAAGGCATAGCAGGAGCCAAGACTCGTTCCCAGAATGCCGAACTGCTCATAGCCCTGCTGCTCGAGCCAGTCGATGCAGCAACGAATGTCGACTACCGCCTGGCGGCAGGAGGCGATGGTGCGTCCGACGTTGGCGCTTACCGCGTAGTCGGCGCGGGCCAGCTCGGCCGGGCGACGGATATCGTGGTAGGGCTTGCTCAGGCGCAGCGCGGAAATGCCAAAGCGGTTGAAGACAGAGCACAGGGCGTTGTGGCTGAAGGCATCCGCGTTCCAGTGCGGCATAACGATGATGGCCTGTTTCGGCTTGCCGGCCATCTTGTGCGGAGGAGCCGGAAACCAGCGGGCGTTGACGCGGTCGTTCTCCGGGTATGGCGTGCGCACGGGAGAAGTAAAACGGAGAAACTCGGCCTTGGGTAGTTTGCCGTCGGCGGCTAACCGGCGGAACCTGGCATCCTGCTGCAAAGTCTCGGGGCGGACGTTGGTGGGGAACAATTGCGGGTGACGCTCCTCGAGGACAAAGTCTCGCGGCGTCTGGTAGGCGAAAAACTCGGCACGATGGCGCAGGATGGAGGCATTCAGATCCAGCATCGCCCGCTCCCCGGAGTCCTCCATTGGGGAGCGGGTGAATTCCTGCAGCCAGTCAAATCCCCACTCCACCGGGCGCACGATGCGGTTGGTGTCGCGGGTGGTAAGAGCTTCCTCCCAACGGTACATCCAACGTCCGTAAAGCTTGCGCAGCATGCTCAAGAGGCGCTCTGTGCGTGCTGACGGAACTGCTCCACCACGGCGGACATGTCGTCCTCTCCCAGCCCCGCAGTGATGGCATGCTCGAAGACGCGCAGCGCTGCCCGGCCCATATCGAGATCGAGGGCCTGCTGGTCTGCCTCAGCGATGGCATAGCGAAGGTCCTTGGCCATGAGCCTCAGCAGGAATTGGGGCTCGTATTGCCGAGCCGTCATCCGTCCGCTCAGCAGCTTGACGATCGGGCTGCCGGGGGCTCCTTCGGTGAGCACACCGAGCGCTTTGGACATGTCCAGCCCGCTACGCTCGATCATGGAGAGGGCTTCCGCCAGGGCTGCGGTCTGCACCCCGGAAAGAAAATTGTTGATCAGCTTCAGGCGAGCACCGCTGCCCACGGGCCCGACGTGAACCACGTCGCGGCCCATGGTCCTGAGGATGGGGTCGATTTTGTCCACCGCCTCAGCCGAGCCTCCGGCCAGGAAGAGCAGCTGCCCGGCCGCAGCCTGGGCTTTGCTGCCAGTAACCGGCGCGTCCACCAGCACACAGCCTCGCTCCTGGGCGGCCCGGTTGAGCTCATGAATCCACTCCACGGTGACGGTGCTGGATTCCACCAACAGGGTGCCGGGCGCGGCGTCTACCAGCGCTTCCCCACGGCCTAGCCACACGTCGCGGCAGACCGGGACATCGGAGAGCATGCTGATCACCACAGACGCATCTGCTACCGCTGCACGGGGCGACGGGGCTAGCGTCGCTCCGCGGGCCCCCAGCGCTTGTGCTTTGCCCGGGTTGCGGTTGTAAACGCTCAGCGGATAGCCCGCATCGAGCAGGCGGCCCGCCATGCCTGTACCCATAATCCCAAGCCCTAGTAACGCAACTTTTGTTTCATTCATAAACCTACTGCCCCTCAAATCCTGAAAATGTTGAATTGCCTGCGAAGCTCTAGAATAGAACCGGTATGGCGTTTACGGAACAATACGACATTGTAGTTGTGGGTGCCGGGCACGCCGGATGCGAAGCGGCCATGGCGGCAGCGCGCATGGGCCTGCGGACAGCGTTGTTCAGTTTCAATCTGGACCTCATCGCACAAATGTCGTGCAACCCTGCCATTGGCGGCATAGCCAAGGGGCACCTGGTGCGGGAAGTGGATGCGCTGGGCGGGATTATGGGCGAGATCGCCGACGCCGTCGGCATCCAATTCCGTCTGCTGAATACCTCCCGCGGGCCTGCGGTCTGGTCGCCCCGCGCGCAATGTGACAAGCGCCAATACCGGGTTAAGATGCGCCAAGTGCTCGAGTCGCAGGCAAACTTGCACATCAAGCAGGCGGAAGTAGTGGATCTGCTGCTGGACGAGCCTGGAGAAGAGGGGGCGGTAAGAACGACCCGCGGGGTACGGCTGCGCGATGGCCGCACGGTGTTGGCGGGCGCCGTGGTCATTACCACCGGCACCTTTCTCAATGGATTGATTCACTGCGGAGAAGAGCACTACCCGGCCGGCCGCAGCGGCGAGCCGCCGAGCGTGCTGCTGGGGGAGGCGCTCAAGCGGCTGGGCCTGCGCGGATGCCGTCTGAAGACCGGCACGCCGCCCCGGCTGGACGGCCGCAGCATCGATTGGAGCCGGTTTGCGGAGCAGCCCGGAGATGCGGATCCTACTCCCTTTAGCTTCCGCACGGTGGAGCTGCCGCAGAAGCAGATCTCCTGCCACATCGCCTACACCACGCCGGAAACCCTGCGCATCATCCGCGATAATGTCGGCCGCTCGCCCATGTACTCCGGGCAGATCCAGGGCATCGGGCCGCGTTATTGCCCCTCGATTGAAGACAAGGTGGTCCGCTTTCCGGATAAGGAGCAGCATCAGTTCTTCCTCGAGCCGGAAGGGCTGGACACCAACGAGGTCTACGTCAACGGGATGTCTACCTCTCTGCCGATGGAAGTGCAGTGGGAGGTGGTGCGATCGATCCCCGGCCTGGAGAAGGCGGAGATGCTGCGGCCCGGGTATGCCATCGAGTACGACGCGATCGATCCCACCGAGCTCGACCGCAGCCTGGCGGTGAAGCAGATTGGCCGCCTCTATCTTGCGGGGCAGATCAACGGCACGTCAGGGTACGAGGAGGCCGCCTGCCAGGGACTGATGGCCGGGATCAACGCCGCGCTGCTGGTTCGTGGGGAGGCTCCCTTCACCCTCGACCGCACCGAGGCTTATACCGGCATTCTGATCGACGACCTGATCAGCAAGGGCACGAACGAACCCTACCGCATGTTTACCTCGCGGGCGGAGTTCCGCCTGCACCTGCGCATCGACAACGCCGATCGCCGCCTGACTCCCTACGGTCATAGGCTGGGCCTGATCAGCGAGGGCGCGTGGCAGGATTATGAGCAGAAGCAGGCGCGGGCCGTGGCATTGGAGAAGCTGCTGGCCACACGGAAAGTGAACCTTGCGCGGCTGAACGAGAGGTTGCCCGATGTGGCTTCGGCGCTGGGCAATGTAGCCGGGCAAACGTATGCTCAACTGCTGAAGCGGCCCGAGATCACGCTGGAGATGCTGCTGCCTGCCCTACGGCCGGAGTTTGAAGAGGGCAACGGCGAGCTGGCTTTCTTTAGTGCCGCGGTCAATGCCCGGATGCGCAATGAGTTGAAGTCGGTGGAGACCGAGATCAAGTACGCCGGCTACCTGGATCAGCAGCGGAAGGCAATTGAAAAGCTAAAGAAGGCGGAGCAGCGGGCGATTCCCGCCGACTTCGAGTACGCGGGGATCAGCGGCCTATCGCGGGAGATGCAGGAGACCCTGGCCCGGGTGCGTCCACAAACCCTGGGGCAAGCAAGCAGGATCCCCGGAGTGACGCCGGCGGCGCTTTCGCTGCTACACGTCTACCTGGAAGTTGGCGACAAGCGCAAGGCGGCCGCAGCCGGTATTCGAGCCTAGGCGAACACCTTATCAGAAGCCTGGCGGCGTGGGGGGTGGCGGAGCCGCTTCTACGGTGGGCGAGCCGATGCCTACGCTGCCGGGGTACTGCTCGGGGCCCGGCTCAGGCGCCTGTTCAGGCATGGATGTGGCGGGCCCAGGCGAGACATAAGGCTGGCGTCCCCGCGGAGCCGGGCCACTCGGACCACTCACAAAGCGGTCACCGGAAAAACGCGGAATCCCGAAATGGCCGCGGAGATGCAACAGGTCAACCGTGCTGATGTCTCCGTTCAGGGCGATCAGGTTGAGATCTTTCGGCCCCGAGACCAGCACCATCATGCCCGTCACATCCATGTGAGCAAAGTTAATCCACAGGTCGGTCTGGCCGGTGCTAAAGGGGTCGTTTTTGCTGTGGGCAGCGACCAGGTGCCTCCATCCGGCGGCCTCGTACTGCCTGCGGATGAGGTCAAGCTGTGCTGGGTCATAAAGGCCGGGGCGCGGCGAAGTGATAGCTGTGCACGGAGATGCCGTTCAGCTTGGCAATCGCGTTGCGCGCATCCGGGTCGTTGTCGCCGATGAAGTAGCTGGCCACCTGCAGCATGGACCGGTCAAAAGTGAAATCAGTATGGAAGGCGGCACGCTGGCCGAGGACCTCGAAACCCTGCGGCACCCAGCTCAAGGGTTGCTGCTGGACAGGCGGGACGTCCTTGCCGAAGGCGGCAAAAGGGGCGGCAAGCAGGAGCAAGAGGACGGCAACGATAGCGCGGGGGCGACGCAACATGGCGGCTTTCACTCCTGCAGGGTAAGACGCGAAACCCGGGGAAAAGTTGTGGACCCGCGTAACCCCTTTGCTCTGTCTCCGCCCACGAAAGGTGGGGAATTCCGGGCTGGCTGGCTCTGCCAGGAGATCTGCCGATAACGGAAATTGACCCAGCTCCGGGGTAGGGGAAGCCCGCATGAAGGCGCGAATATCTCCGTCAGTTGCTTTTCTTTTCATGGTCCTCGTCGGCAGCGGTCTTGCGCAGAGCAACGGCGGCCCTGATCCCAGTCTTGAACCTGCGAACCTAGTCGGGCCAGTAAACGGGCGGCCCGCGCTCCCTGCGGCGTTTCGTCCGTTTACCCGGGTCGGCCTGGAGGCGCAGGCGGGGCTTGGAGGAATCGGATTCGAAGTGGCACTCCCCCTTTTAAGAAAATTCAATTTGCGCGCGGGCTCGGACTTCTTTGGCTACTCCACAACATTTCAGGAGCAGGGCGCAACTGTGGCCGCCAACCTACGCATGCGGTCGGGACACGCTTCCCTGGATTGGTTTCCCTTCCGGGGGCGATTTCGGCTCAGTCCCCTGGTGGTCTTCGCCAACAACAATCGAGTACAGGCGAGCGCATTGATTCCGCCGGGCACTACCGTCACCCTGGACGGAAGCGACTACATCAGCAGTTCCACGGATCCCTTGCATGGAGGCGGGTCGATTGATTTTCGGCGGGTTTCGCCTGGCTTCACGCTGGGATGGGGCAACATCATCCCGCGCGGGCACGGCCACCTCAGTTTCCCGCTGGAGGCAGGATTCTACTATCTGGGCCAACCGGGGCTGAAGGTCAGTTTTAGCGGCAGCGCCTGCGACCCGGCTTTGCCCCAATCGATCGGATGTACGCCGGTGGGAGAGTACCCGGCGTTCCAGGAGGATCTCGCTGCGTTCATAACGCGCACCGGTAATAATCTCAGCTACGCATCCTACTTTCCTATCGTCTCTTTGGGCGTTGGCTACGCCTTCTAAATAGTTTTACCCCACGAAAAATGCAGCAGGCGAGAAGGCTTGCTCATAGCACCACAGTACCCGTCCGCTTTATGATCGCTTGACCAGTTTTGAGTGCTTTGGGGCCAGTTGAACTTTTTGCAACCTCACAGGAGAGAACAGCAATGAGGAAACTGACTTGGCTTGTTTTGCTGCTGGGAATTCAGTGCTTGTGCTTTGCATCATCCAGAGCATGGGCGCAGAGCGGGATCACCAATCAGAATGGGCGGAATGTAACTTGTGCTTCCGATGACATGAAACGTCATCTGTGCCGCGTAGACACCAGCCGTGGGGTACAGATGACTAACCAGCGCAGCGGCTCGCCTTGCATCCAGGGACAGACCTGGGGCTATGACCGGCAAGGAATCTGGGTTGACCGAGGCTGCCGGGCAGACTTCTTTCTAGGTGGCGGGGGTCCCCCTCCACCTCCCGGGGGAACGGTGACCTGCTCGTCCAATGACGGAAAACGAAATTATTGCCCGGCAAACACCAGCCGTGGCGTCCAGCTGGTAACCCAGCGCAGTGGCTCCCCGTGCATCCAGGGCCAAACCTGGGGCTACGACAACCGGAGCATCTGGGTGGATCGCGGCTGCCGGGCAGATTTCCGCCTGGCGAGCGGCGGACCGGGTTTCGGGCCGGGACCGGGACGCCCTCCTTCAGGGGTGACGATTACCTGCTCGTCGAATGACGGCAAGCGCAATTACTGCCCGGCAAACACCAGCCGTGGTGTCCAGCTTACTAACCAGCGCAGCGGTTCCCCTTGTATCCAGGGCCAGACCTGGGGCTACGACAACCAGCGTATCTGGGTTGACCGCGGCTGCCGGGCGGATTTTCTCACCATGGCCCGGTAAACACTTCGGGGCAGCGATCTGGATTTGATCGCTGCCCCGAAGTAACGGAGGTCTGCCGGACTAGCTGCAGGGCTTGCCCGCATCGGGATGAGCACCCTTGGCTTTGGCGTCTGCTTCGGACATGTAGGCGCCGGCCTTGGTGGTGCCGTAATACTTCGTCCCTTGGCAGTGATAGACCTTGGTGGAGGTATTAAGCCAGACCATACCCGGTCCACCGCCCGGAGCCGGAGTGGTCGATGGCGCCGTCTTGGCCTTCATGGCCATCGGGGCCGGGCGGCGGCCGGAGCAGGAGCGGCTGCCGGAGCAGGAGCGGCGAGCAGGAGCCGCAGATTTAGCGGGAGCAGCGGCGGGAGCTGCCGTGGCGGCATACCAGGTCTTCACCCCTTTATGGCCGCGGCACGCACCGCTCTTGGTTGCACCCGTCCAATAAGAACCGTCGTTACAGAGCCCGGTAGCCCCTGGCAGGCGCGCCGGCCGGGGCTTGAGCCGTCCCTGCCTGGGAAGCAATCATTGCGGTTAGAGCCAGCGCGGTTGCAGCCAGCAGAGGACGGATCAGTGTCTTCATATGCACTCCAGTCGAACATGAGCGAAAGTTTAAGTGCTGAGCCCCCACATGCTACGACGTGCCTTGGAGAAACTACAAGAGCTTTCGCAAGAGCTTTTGTCAGATAAAAACCCTTTGCCCGCTGCATCCAGGGAACGGGCACTGCGGTATGGGCCCATGGCTTAGCGTGTTTCCCGGCTGGTGATGGTTACGCGGAAGAGCGGCTTGGCTTTCTCCGCCGGTTCCATCTCATAAGTCTGGCTAGTCTTGGCCGGATCGTAGTCGCGCCAGAGCCAGATCATCTCCGCGGGAAACTCAGCCGCGCCGTGCCCGGCATTGTGCGTCCCCTGGCCAAAGCTGAAATGGAAATCGTAGTTCTTCAGCTTGAGCGCGTTGGCCATGCGGATATTGGCCAGCGGCCAGCTTCCGTAACGATCGTTCTCCTGATCGTTGGATCCGTCCTGCAGCCATACGCGGATGTTGCGGGCCGGCTCGCGCAGGATTTTCTCCGGGTAGTCCTGGCCGCCGTCGGGGATTGCCGGATCTTCTTTCCACTGGATGCTGGTGAAGCTGCCAATCCAGCTGATCACCCGGCTGAACTGGCCGGGCATCTGCCAGGCAGCGTTAAAGGAGCAGATGCCGCCCGAGGAAAGCCCGGTGATGGCGCGACTATAGGCGTCTTTGCGCAGGTTGTAGTGGGCCGCAACCTCGGCCAGAAGCTCGTCGCGCAGAAACCGGTCATAGCGATCAGAGACGGTGTCATATTCCGTGCTGCGCATGGAGTCTTTGAGCGTGCGATGCCACTGCTCAGCAAACGCCTGCACAAAGCGGTAGGTCGGCGTCCCGGGTGCGTCGGTCACGTCGCCCGGGTTGATGAAGACACAGATCATGACCGGGATTTTCTTCTGCGCGATCAGGTTGTCGATCACGTTGAGCGCAGGATTGTTGCCATCGCGATGGATATAGCCGCCGCCGTCCTGAAAAACCATGAGCGCCGCCGGAACTTTGGGATCGTAGCCCGCCGGCACATATACCCAGTACTCGCTCTTCATGCCGTCATAGATTTTGCTGGTATGGATGAGCTTTTCCGAGAGCGTGCCTGAGGGCACATTGGCTTCGAGGTAAGAATCCGGGCCGAAGGCGGGAAGGTCCAGGCGTCCGCCGAATTTTGCGCCGGCGACCCGGTATTCGAAAGAGTGGAGCACGCCCAGCTCTTCAATCCTGGCCGCCGCATACCATAGCCCGCCGGCGCTCAGGGGCTGCATTTGCGGACCCGGCGCGTTGTCGATCAAGAGCGTGGGAGGTGTCGCGGATTGCAGGGCGAAGAAGAAGTCGTGGCCCTTGCCGGCCCACGCTGTGCCCTCCTGCAGCTCTTTGGGGCTGAAGGTAGCGTTGATTGCATCCGGCAGCGCGGCGCTGTGGGCCTGCGCCAGGCTGATCAGTTCGGGAGCTGTCATTTTCTCCGCCGCGAAAGCGAGATTGGAAATAGCCAGCAGGGCAAGCAGGGCGAATGTACGCATGGCAGAGAACTATAGCGCAGCAGCAACGCGCTATGGAGGGGGCGTGGCTGGCGGAGGGGCCGGCTGGGTGCTTTCGGGTCCCTTATAAACCAGCGGAATGTGCATAGGCAACGCAGCATCGCTGCGTTTGGTGGACTTGGGCTTTTCCTGGACCGCCCGCTTCACATTTTCGGCCACCACGGTGCGTTGTGAGTTGAGACAAAGCCAGTTGTTATGCACGTGTTCGAATACATGGGAGAAGATACCTTTTTCCTGAAAAGGCCCCTTCTCCGTCTTCCAGCTCATGACGTAAGTGCCGTTGACGATGGCAACCTCGCCGACAAAACGAACGCTGATCACCTTCTGCTCCAGAGAATCAGGTCCCGAGCCTTTGACGAAGAGGCCGGCAATTTGCTGGTTCCGAGTGGTCACATCTCCGCTGGCGGAGATGCCGATGAACTGCGGAGCCAGCACCAGCTCCATCCCATATTGGTCGCGCTTGGTGATTGCGTCGCTCCAGCGATCTTCCACCGCCTGCATCTCCCGAAAGCTGGTGTCGCCGTACTCGGTTTGGTCGCAGGCTGGGGAGCCTGCTGTCCCCGAGCGCTCAACACCGAGACAGATCAGGCAAGCCAGTACTACTGCTGAGAGCTTGCTGTTTGAATTACCCATCACATTCAATCATACCGAGGAAGATTGCGCCCGATTCTCCACATTTGCACCTACATCGTTAGCTTCGCCGCCGGTCCGCCTGCCCTAAACTGAGCTTGGAGTTTTGCTCATGGCCAGCCTTTCTGATGTGTCGTTGGACCGCGGCCTGCCCGCAAGCGTGGAGGCGGAGCGTTCCATATTAGGCGCGATCCTGCTCGACAACCACTCCTACAACGAGGCGGCGGAAAGACTGCGCGCGGAAGATTTCTCCTTAGACTCGCACCGGCGCATTTACGCCCGCATGGCGGAGTTGATCGACGGGCGCCACGCGGTCGATATCGTCACGCTCTCGGAGGAGTTAGCCCGGCGCAAGGAGGTGGAGGCGGTCGGCGGCGTCGCCTACCTCGCTTCCCTCACCGAGGGTCTTCCCCGCCGGCCGAGCATCGAAGAATACGTCCGGATCGTGAAGGATAAATCCCTGGGCCGGCAATTGATCGGCATCTGCAGCACGGCCATCACCAGGGCGGCTGATCAGAGCGAAGAAGCATTGGCGGTGCTCGATGCGGCCGAATCCGGATTGCTCGAAGTCTCCGAGCGCGGCATCACCCGCGGTTTTGCCGGAATCCCGGAGATCGTGCGTGATTCCTTCGGGACCATCGACAATCTGTACGCGCAGCAAAAAGAGGTGACCGGACTGGCCACCCATTACACCCAATTCGACAAGATGACCAGCGGCCTGCAGGCGTCCGACCTGATCATCATTGCGGCCCGCCCCAGCATGGGCAAGACAGCCTGGGCCATCAATATCGCGGAGAACGCAGCGGTGAGAGATGGCAAAGTGGTGGCCGTCTTTTCGCTCGAGATGTCGAAAGAATCTCTGCTGCGGCGCATGCTGGCCTCGCAGGCTTTGGTTTCCATGCAGAAGATCCAAACCGGGTTTATTCCCAAGGCGGATCGGGGCAAATTGATGGAGGCGCTGGAGCGGCTGGCAGAGTCGAAGATCTTTATCGACGATACCCCGGCGATTGCGCTCTCGGAGATGCGGGCCAAGGCGCGGCGGCTGCAACGGCAGCAGGGCGGCCTGGACCTGATCGTGATCGACTACCTGCAGTTGATGACCGCCTCGACCTTCGGGGTGGGGGCTCGCCGCTACGAGAACCGCACCCAGGAGGTCTCCGCCATCTCGCGCGGGCTAAAAGCGCTGGCCAAGGAGCTACGCGTTCCCGTGGTTGCGCTCTCCCAGCTCAGCCGCGCTTCGGAACAGCGCGGCGGGGACAAGAAGCCGATGCTCTCCGACCTGCGCGAGTCGGGGTCGATCGAGCAGGATGCCGATGTGGTCGCCTTTATCCACCGCGACAGCTATTACAACAAGGACGAGAACGGCGAAGAAGATCCCGACTCCAAGAACAAGGCGGAGATCATCATCGCCAAGCAGCGCAATGGGCCCACCGGATCGGTGCATCTGGCCTACCGGGCGGACTGCACGCGCTTTGAGAACATGGCCTTTGGTGACGCTCCTGGAGAATACTAAGCACCGACCCCTGTGGGCTGAGATCTCGCGCCACCGGCTGCTGGCCAACTATGAAAAGCTGCGCGCCGCCGCTGGGCTCCGAAGCGGAGTTGATCGCGGTGGTCAAGGCCAATGCGTACGGCCATGATGTGCTGGCATGCGCGCCGCTGCTGGCTAAAGCCGGGGCACAGTGGTTGGGGGTGACAGACGCCGAGGAGGGCGCCGCGGTGCGCGCCGTCTGTCCCCAGTCTCGCATTCTTTTGATGTCCGGAATCTTCCCCGGAGAAGCGGATACGGTCATTGACCAAGGGCTTACCCCGGTGGTCTGGGAGCCTTGGCACCTTGACCTGCTGGAGGGGGCGGCGACGGCGCGCAGCATGCCGCCGGGGAGCCTCCCGGTTCACCTGGAGATTGACACCGGCATGGCGCGCCAGGGCGTGCGCGGCTCTCTTGATTCCCTGTTGCTTCGTTTTCACTCCGGCTCCTGCCTCCGGCATGGAGGGAGTGATGACACACTTCTGCGCGCCCGAGTCGTTCTCTTCCACCCGGCCCAATCCCCAGCTGGCAAGTCTGCAGGCGGGGTTGGATTCAATTCTGGCGCGCGGCCTGCGCCCACAGTGGCTGCACGCCGGCAACTCATCGACCATCCTGGCCGGACCCGACCGGCAGGCCCTGATCGAGATGGCCGCGCGCGCAGGGGTGCGGCTGATGTTGCGGCCCGGGCTGGCGCTTTACGGGTACCTCGACCGGTTCACCCTGGACAGTCTTTCCTGGGAGGCCGAAGCGCGAGTTTGCCCCGGTGCTCGCCTGGAAAACCCAGGTGACCTCGTTGCGCACCCTGCAGGCGGGCGAGACGGCTGGTTATGGACATACCTTTGTTGCCTCCCGCGAGACACGCCTTGCGCTGCTGCCGGTTGGCTACGCGGATGGGCTCAACCGCTTGCTCTCCAACCGCGGGCAGGTTCTGATCCACGGCCAGAAGGCGCCCATCGCGGGACGGATCTCGATGGACCAGACGGTGGTGGATGTGACGGACGTTCCAGGGGTGGTTATCGGCGACGAAGCAGTGCTGCTGGGGAACCAGGGCGACGAGGTGATCACGGCCTGGGATCTGGCCGACCTTACCAGCACTATCCCGTGGGAGGTGTTGTGCGCGATCGGCCCACGGGTTCCCAGGCTGCTCGTGGACTGATCATGACGCGCGGCCCCTTGGGGCTTCGCGATCCCACTCAAGCCAAGCAGGCTTGAAAGGGGCACCCAGCCTTCTCTTGCCGGTGCAGAGCGGAGGGGCTGGCTCGTGCCAATATCCGCTACACTGGGATTGGGTCGCGATGTTCATCGATGAGGCACGAATCCGGGTGAAGGCAGGGGATGGCGGCAACGGCTGCGTTGCCTTCCGGCGGGAGAAGTTTGTTCCCCGCGGCGGACCCTCCGGAGGAGATGGCGGCCGCGGCGGCGATGTCATCATGGAATCGAGCGAGCGGCACAATACCCTGGTTCACTTCCGCTTCAACCCCGAACACAAGGCCGAGCGGGGACGTCATGGAGAAGGCTCCAACTGCAGTGGCCGGGAAGGCGTGGACACCATTCTGAAAGTGCCGGTCGGCACCGTCCTGTACGACGACGAGACCGGCGCGGTGGTACATGACTTCCAGCATCCCGATGAGCGGATCGTGGCCGCCAAGGGTGGACGGGGCGGACGGGGAAACCAGCATTTCGCTACCTCGACTCACCAGGCCCCGCGCGAATCGGAAGCCGGCAGGGAGGGAGAAGAACGCGTCTACCGGTTGGAGCTGAAGCTGCTGGCCGATGTAGGGCTGGTGGGATATCCCAACGCCGGCAAGTCGACACTGATCTCCAGGATCTCCGCCGCCAAGCCGAAAATCGCCGATTACCCCTTTACCACGCTCGAGCCGAACCTGGGTGTGGTCTCGGTGGGCGAGCCGCCGCATGAAGACAGCTTCGTGGTGGCAGACATCCCCGGTTTAATCGAAGGAGCCCATCTGGGAGCCGGCCTGGGCATGCAGTTCCTGCGCCATATCGAGCGCACCCGGGTGCTGGTGCACCTGGTCGATGTTTCGGATGCCAGCGGCCGCCCCGACCCGGTGGAAGATTTCCGGGTGATTATGGCCGAGCTGAAGAGCTTCGGGCATGGCCTGGAGGAAAAGCCGATGCTGGTGGTGGCATCCAAGACGGACGTGGCCAACCCGGAAAAGCTCAAGAAGCTGCGCGCCATGGCCAAACGGCGCAAGCTGCCATTCTTCGCCATATCCGCGGTAACCGGGGCGGGCATCGCGGAGCTGAAGTACGCGCTGGGCGAGCGGGTGCGGGCATCTCGCGAAGCTGAGATTACCCCGGTGGCGGCTCCATCTATATTGGCTGAATATTAGAGTTAGGCAGTGGCCAGGCGGGGGGCTGCCACCGGGACCAGAGGGCGCCGTGGGGCGGGGAAATGCACCAGCTCCCAGGCAGATCGATCGCGCAGCAGGCGGGAGACCAAGGCGGTGTGCATGGCGTGGCCGGCGCGCTGGGCCACGACCCGGCCGATAATGCGATGTCCGGCCAAGGCAAGGTCGCCGATCAGGTCGAGCACTTTATGGCGAACAAACTCGTCGTCAAAGCGAAGAGGCCCGTTCTGCACCGCGCCGCCGCAGAGAATGATGGCGTTCTCCTCCGAAGCGCCCCGGATCAACCCCATATCGCGCAGCATCTTCTCATCTTCGCGAAAGCCGAAGGTACGCGCGGCCGCAATCTCGGCGCCATACGACCCGGCGGCGAGGTCGACGGTAAAGGCCTGGCGGCCAATGGGATGAGAAAAGTTGATGTCGTAGGTGATGCTGTAGCCCTCGCCGGGATAGACGGCGATAAACTTGCCATTCTCGCGGACTTCGACGCTCTTCAATATGCGCAGGTACTGGCGCCGCCGCCGTTGGCTCCGAATGCCCACGTGGGCAAAGGCCTCCACGTAGGGCAGAGCGCTGCCGTCAAGAATCGGCAGCTCCAGATTGTCGAGTTCGATAATCACGTTGTCGACGCCCACGCCGATCAAGGCGGAAAGAAGATGCTCGGTGGTAGAGATGAGCACACCCTGGCGCATGATGCTGGTGGCGTAGCTGACCTTGGCGACGTTTCTGCCGATGGCCGCAATCTCGTAGTTGTCGAGGTCTGTGCGGCGGAAGACGATGCCAGAGCCGGCAGGCGCGGGCAGCAAGCGCATGTTCACCGGCGCCCCGCTGTGGAGACCGATTCCAAAGAACTCAATCACCGACGCGATGGTCTTTTCTAAATGCGCTAGTTCCACGAATGGGGATTCCTGGCTGGCAAATGTTTGCAAAACCATAGACTACATAGGATTAAAAAAAGTTTCACTGTGTCAAAAGAGCAACAAACTGATCGGGGCAGGCCCAATAGCACGCTGGTGTTAGCGCCTTGAAGCCTGCCCGGAAGGGACGAAGGACCGCATGCAAACCTACCGTGACCTGACCCTGGCGGTGACCCGGCAAAGGCCCGAAATGCTGGAGATGATTGCCGACCTGGTTCAGGTCGAATCCCCCACCGAGGACCCGGCGGCGGTCAACCGCTGCGTCCGCCTGGTGGAGAAGTGGATCCGGCTGGGCGGGGGCAAGAGCAAGCGAAGCCGGCAGAGCGCGGCCGGAGACCTGCTTGTGGGCCGCTTCGGGCCGGTGCGGTCAACCCTCAAACCGTTGATGCTGCTCGGCCATCTGGATACGGTGTGGCCGCTGGGCACGCTGCGCAAGATGCCCTTTCGCCGGCGGGCGGGCCGGGCCTGGGGTCCGGGGGTACTGGATATGAAGGCGGGCATCGTGATGGCTGTGATCGCCCTGCGCGTCTTGCAGCAGGACGGGCGTTTGAACCGGCCGGTGATCTTTCTGCTCAACAGCGACGAGGAGACGGGGAGCAATCATTCGCGAGCCCTGACGGAGTCGCTGGCCAGAAAGTGCGCCTCGGTGTTCGTCCTGGAGCCGGCGCAGGGTATCCCCGGAGCCTACAAAACGGCGCGAAAAGGCGTGGCCAATTATCACTTGCGGGTGCAGGGTGTCGCCGCCCATAGCGGCGTGGACTTCAGCCATGGACATAGCGCGGTGCTGGAACTGGGGCGGCAGATCGAGCGCGCCAGCGCCTTTACCAACCTGGCCCGAGGCATCACGGTCAACGCCGGGATAATCGGCGGGGGCACGCGATCGAACGTAGTGGCGGCCGAAGCCTGGGCAGAGTTTGACGTGCGCATTGCCAAGGCGGTCGATGGGCCGCGCATGGATCGCCGCTTCCGGTCGCTGCGCGCGGTTGACCGGCAATGCACGCTGGAGGTCGTGGGCGGGCTGAACCGGCCGCCGATGGAGCGAACTCCCGGTACGGTCTCTCTTTTTCGGCGCGCAGCAACAATGGCCGAAGGATTGGGTTTTGACCTTCAGGAAGCAGCGACGGGCGGAGGTTCGGACGGGAATTTTACTTCGGCCCTGGGAATTCCAACGTTGGATGGGATGGGAGCGGTGGGCGAAGGTGCCCATGCCGATCACGAATCCATTCTGCTCGATGCGCTCGTTCCCAGAACAGCACTGCTTGCAGCGATGATTGGCGGCCTGGATCTGGAGTAGGCCGCGGAAAGGGAAAAATGTTAGCCTCCCTTGATCTGGCTCTCCTCACCATCGTTGTGCTTTGCTCGGTCCAGTTGCTGCGCTCCGGCAAGAAGAACAACCACACTCTTCTACCCTGACCCAGGCCATCAGCCAAGTGACAAAGATTTGGCTGGGATGGTCTGGCTCGCCAAGCGGAGCTCGACTCCCTCAAGCAGGCTCGCCACCAAGGCGAGCGGCAACCCAACGACATTGAAGTAGCAGCCGCTGATGCGCGGAATCCATCGCGCCGCGTAGCCCTGAATGGCATAGGCACCCGCCTTGTCCATGGGCTCGCCGCTGGCGACATATTCAGCGATCTCCTGGGGCGAAAGGGTGAGCACGGTGACCTGGGTGACCTCCGCGGCTACCTCGACGACTTTTGCTCCCCCGACCACGGCCACGCCAGTAACCACATGGTGGGTGCGCCCGGAGAGCAGCAGCAGCATGCGCGTGGCATCGGCGGCATCCACCGGCTTGCCTAGTATCTCCCCGTCGCACACTACCACCGTGTCGGCGCCCAGCACCAGCGTTGGCTGGCCAGACGATGGCCGCTGGGCTAAGACGTGTTGGGCAACCTGTTCGGCCTTTTCCCGGGCGAGCCGGGTGGCGAAGCGGATGCCATCTTCCCCGGAGCGGCGCGACTCGTCCACGGATGAGGCCTGGACCTCGAAGAGATATCCCGCCTGAGCCAGAAGCTCCCGCCGGCGCGGCGAGGCAGACGCGAGGATGAGCGTGGGGTTCATGGAAGTATCAAATCTCGCTGATCAAAGCTCGTTCAAATGAGTGCCGGCGCGCAGGCCCTTCGCGCTCGCAGACAGCCCAGGCCATCCGCGGAGTGTTGTGAGCGATCCCGAAGCGGCCGTCGGGGCCGAGCAGGATGATGCCGCCGTGGCCTTGGAGGCGGGCATAGAGATACGCGATGGCGTCCTCGGCCGCCTGCTCGGGTCCGAGTTGCGGCACCCGGTCGACCGCCCACTTGGCCAGCACCAATTTCATGATGGGTTCGCCCCACCCGGTGAGCGATGCGGCGGCGCTCCGGTTGTCGGCGTAGCCTCCGCAACCGATGAGCGATGAGTCACCCACCCGGCCGGGGGCCTTATTGAGCGTTCCCCCGGTGGAGGTAGCGGCCGCCAGGTTGCCGTTTGCGTCGAGCGCCACCGCGCCTACCGTGTCATGCGAGGAGTCAGGCGGCTGGTCACCGGCAAAGGTCTGGTCTGGGATCCCGGCTTGCTCGCGCGCCTGTGCCGCTTGCAGGCGCAGGCGTTCCCGGTCCAGCACCAGCTCGGAGTTATCGATCAGGCCCATGCCATGCTCGCGGGCGAACTCCTCTGCGCCGGCGCCGGCGAAGTAGACGTGGGGACTGCGTTCGAGCACCAGGCGCGCCGCCTGGATGGGGTTCTTCAGGCGCTCCACACAAGCCACGGCGCCGGCCCGCAGGGTGGCGCCGTCCATCATGAGAGCATCCAGCTGGACGCGGCCATCGCGGGTGAGAAAGCTGCCCCGGCCGGCATCGAAGATTTCATCGTCTTCGAGCAGGGTGACAGCGGCTTCCACCGCATCCAGCGAGGACGCTCCTTCCCGCAGCAGGAAGTAGCCCACCTCGGCGGCACGGGCGACGCCGCGGGTGTGCGCCTCCAGTTGGTCAGGGGGAATATCCCAGGCGCCGCCGTGGACCAGCAGCTTAGGAGAGGCAAGGCCGGTGTGGTGAACCGCGGTCATCATCGCGCGCGGGAGGCGGGGCGCAAAGCGCCGGTACCCTGGGGCTGGTCACGGAGCACGGCAGGAGAGGCCTTCGCCTCTTTGACCTCAGCCCGCTGCCCCTTGGTTCGTTGATAGGTATAGCGAATGCGATGGATGACCGTAATGGTGGAGAGGACGGCCAGCACCCAGAGGACCGGGGCCATGACCCCCCAGCGGTTGAAGAGGGCCCCCAGGATGATCAGCACCACCCGCTCCGGCCGCTCCATGAAGCCCACCTTGCAGGAGCCGATCAGCGCTTCGGCACGGGCCCGGGTGTAGCTGACCATGAGCGAGGTCACCATGACAAAGGCGGCGAGAACGACATAGAAGAAGCGGTTGCCGCGGGCATAAAAAACCAGCAGGCCGAAGAACAGAACCACATCGCTGTAGCGATCGATGACGGAGTCGAAGAACGCCCCGAAGATGGTGACCTGGTCGGTCTGGCGCGCCACCCGGCCGTCCACCATGTCGAAGATCCCGGCGCCGATGATCACCAGGCCGGCGTAGAGAAACATGCGGACGTAGTTGTGTTCGTTGGCCAGGCCGAAGAGGATAGCCGCGACGGTGTTGATGAGCAGGCCGAGGAAGGTAAGCACGTTGGGCGAGATGCGGGTGAGCGCCAGCCCATCGACGATGAACTGCAGGATGACGCCGCAGCCTTTGCCGAACGCGCTCGTCCAGGTCATGGCATCTCGTCGTGAATGGTGGTGAGCTTGAGAATCTCCAGCTCGCGCTTGCCGTTGGGGGTGACGATGGCTGCGATGTCTCCCACCTGCTTGCCCACCAGCCCGCGGCCGATGGGCGAGGTGGTGGAGATGAGACCCTGGTTCACATCGGATTCCTCGCTGGTGACCAGTTTGTAGGTAATCTCTTCGTTCTTGGTCGAGTCGAAGACCACCACCGTGGAGCCAAACGCAATCCGGTCCCGGGGAATATTGGTGAGGTTCACCAGGGAGAGCTCCGCCATACGCTTCTTGAGTTGCCCAAGACGGGCGTTGACGAAGACCTGGCGCTGCTTCGCCATGTGGTACTCGGCGTTCTCGCTAAGGTCCCCGAGCGAGGCTGCCTTCTTGATCTCGATCGGCAGCTCGTGGGTGAGCTCGTGCTCCAGCACGCGGATTTGTTCTTCCAGCTTTTTCTTTATGTGTTCAGGCATTTGACAATAATCCGGGCGACCGCGATGCGGGGCGGCCAGCGATAAGGCAAAAAACGATTATACGACGGACCATGGGTACCGATTGCGCCCTGCTTAGCTCCGCGAATCAAGAAAGCTTTGCAGGATGAGCACCGCGGCTACCTGGTCGATCACCGCGCGCCGGTCGCGCCGGCAAGCGGCCGGCGGCGTCCAGGTGTCGATGGGCCTCGGTAGTCGAGAGGCGTTCATCCCACAGGGTTACCTCCGCCCCGGTTTCCAGATGCAGGGCCTGCGCCAGAGCCTGCGCCTTGAGCGCCTGGGGGCTGATGTCGCCCGACATGTAGAGAGGATTGCCCACGACCACCTGGGCACACCCATACTTGCGCACCAGCCGCGCCAGGGAGCCAAGGTCCTGCCTCCGGTTTTTACGCACCAGGGTGAGCACTGGTTGCGCGGTCAGGCCCAGCTCGTCGGAGACGGCCACACCGATCCGGCGGTCGCCGACGTCCAGCCCCAGGATGCGGCCGGCGGGTTTTGTGCTTTGTCGAAGATCGTTCCCCCATCTAAAACCGCGATGATCGTCATTATTATGGACTGCATAAAGAGTCTTGCGTGAGAACTGGGCCTTGCAAATCCAGACCCGCACCCGGATTTCCTGTCACGCAGCACTGGATGAGGCGGCGTGTGCGCCTTTCAGTAAGGAAAGGCGCATGAAGTTTGCCAAAGCCACCAAGTTCCACAGGAAATCCGGGGTAGGGGCGACCTGAACTTAGCCCAGGACGCAGTCCTGGGTTGTGTTCAGGGAGAGATGTCTAGTCCCGCAGGGATGGCTGAATCCATTCCCGCTCGTTTCAGCCGTCCCTCCGGGACTAGCCCATTGTTGCGACGTGGTCCCAGGACTGGGGTCCAGGGCTAAGTTCAGGCAGAGCTGTCCAAATTAGGGTGTTGGTCGAGTCTGTTGCATTGATTTGATTGGGCAAACTGATATCGTGAAGCCGCCATGCGAAATTAGGTTAGGTAGTAACGGCTGAGAGTCTTAGCGAACGGTACTTAGCTGGATGGGAAAGCGCCCTCTTGACGAAGGGCACGGCTTCAGCCGTGCCGCATACAGCCACAGTCAGTGAGGGCTTTTAGCCCCTGAGGTACGCTTTTCCACGATCGGCCGACAGGGAACCTACCGGTAAAACCGTACCTCAGCGGCTTCTAAAGCCGCCCATTCGCCAAAGGTTTACGGCACGGCTGAAGCCATGCCCTTCGCACAAAGACTAGCCCGTCTAAAATCGTAATTTGGACAACTCTGAAGTTCAGGTCGCCCCTACCCCGGATTTCCTGTGGAACTTGGTGGCTTTGGCAAACTTCATGCGCCTTTCCTTACTGAAAGGCGCACACGCCGCCTCATCCAGTGCTGCGTGACAGGAAATCCGGGTGCGGGGCTGGATTTGCAAAGCCTATTTCTCACGCAGACTCCT
This sequence comes from uncultured Acidobacteriaceae bacterium, assembly GCA_963840675.1. GTDB lineage: Bacteria > Acidobacteriota > Terriglobia > Terriglobales > Acidobacteriaceae > PALSA-350. The sequence goes on along the minus strand of CAWJAB010000008.1, from coordinate 265,545 downwards.
TAGGCCGTCCCCTTCAGCGTATATTCGCGCTCTGCTCCATTTTTGGTGCATTCCCGAGCACGCAAGAGAATCGCATCATAAAATCCAGAAGGAGAATCCAATCCACCAAGGTCCCCGCTTGTGCGACGTTTTCTGGTAGTTCTTCTGGTTTTGGCCCTGCTTTGTATCCCGGTTGCCTACTTCGAGTTCATGGTGCCGGCCAGTCCGCCGGCAGGAACCCTGATCGAAATAGTCCCGGGCATGGGCACGCGCGGGATTAGCGCACTGCTGGAAGGGCACGGGATCGTGCGCAACCGCTACGCCTTCGACTTTTGGCACGTGGTGCGCGGAGGCACGTTGAAAGCGGGGGAATACCAGTTCACACAGCCGGCAACGCTTCCCGCGATCTACAACCGCATCGTGCGGGGTGACGTGTACACCCGCGCGGTGACGATTCCCGAAGGCTTCAACCTTTTCGACATTGCGCAGGCGGTCGAGGATGCACAGCTGGGATCGAAAGAGAGCTTTCTGGCCGCCGCCACCCAGGACGTGGCTCTGATCGGCGACCTGGACCCGGGAGCCAAGAACCTCGAAGGCTACCTGTTCCCGGACACCTACCGTTTTCAGCGACGGGCCGCACCCAGCCAGATGTTGGGGGCGATGGTCAAGCGCTTCCGCCAGTACAGCGCCTCGATCGGCCTCCAGGGCGACTATCACCGCGTCGTGACCCTGGCGTCGCTGGTGGAGAAAGAAACCCCGGTGGCGGAAGATCGGCCCCTGGTCGCCAGCGTGCTCGAGAACCGGCTGGCCAAAGACATGCCCCTGATGACCGACCCCACGGTCATCTACGCCGCGATGCTGGAGAAACAGTATCGGGGAACGATTTATCAGTCCGACCTGAAGCGAGACTCGGCCTACAACACCTATCGCCATACCGGCCTGCCGCCGGGGCCAATCTGCAGTCCGGGAGCAGCCTCGTTGCAGGCGGCGATGCACCCCGCCGACAGCCATTTCCTGTATTTTGTCGCCGACCCAAGCGCCTCCGGCCACTCCCGCTTCGCGACCACGCTGGAAGAGCATGAACGCAACGTGACGGCGTATCGGCGGGGATTGAAGGAAGCGCAGGCCGGCCGTTGAGGGCCGGACACAATCATTACTGGAAACCCGCCGAGCGGCGGCAACGGGCCGAACCACTGCGCCCTAACCATGCGCTTGCTCTATACTCGCAGTTCCTGAGTTGACTGGATGCGGAGAGAATTGCTGAGGTTTTTAACGCTGTTGTTACCGGTTTTGACCGGATGCCTGAGCCACACCCGCAAGCTGGAGCAGCCAATTCTGGCCGGACCGGTTCTGAACGCAGATGTGCTGGAGCTGGTCAAGGGGATCAACGAGCGCTACGACAAAATCCAGTCGCTGACCGCAACTGTGGACTTCAACGCCTCGGTCGGCGGAGCCCACCGGAGGCAAACAGACCGACTATACCTCGTTCCGGGGCTATATGCTCTTCCGCAAACCTAAGATGCTGCGGGTCCTGATCCTGGTGCCGGTGCTGCACACGGATGCGCTGGACCTGGCGAGCGATGGCAACACGTTCAAGCTTTACTTGAAGCGCAGCAACAAAGTGATCGAGGGGAAGAACTCGGTGAGCAAACGCGCAGCCAACCCGATGGAAAACCTGCGGCCCAACGTTTTTGTGGATTCCATCCTGGTCCCGAGTATCTCGCCCGACCAGATTGTCTCGGTGATCCACGAGAGCTCGACCACCATGAACGTCAAGATCAAGCGGCTGGTGGAGCTTCCAGAGTATGACCTGACCGTGCTCACGGAGGCTGCTCCTACGCTCGAAAGATGCGCCCGCAAAGGTGGCTAAGCCATTGCGCGTGATTCATTTCAGCCGGATCGACCTGATGCCCACGGAGCAGGATATCTACAACGCCGACGCAGAGCTGGAGACCCAGGTGCTCTACGGGCCCTACCAGGATTTCAAGGGCACCAAGTTTCCCTCGACCATCGATATCAAGCGCCCGCTGGACGAGTACAGCATTCGGCTTACCGTGCAAGATCTCAAGGTCAATCTACCGCTGCCCGACGACCAGTTTGAGCTAAAGCTGCCCAAAGGCGTCCAGGTGCAGAAGTTGGAGTAGGGTGTCACGACTCCCAGGTCTCAAAGGCGAGACTCACCAGCTTATCAAAGATTAGAGCTTGTCCAGGCCGGCGCGGCGCGCGTGGGCCACTATTTCCGCGTTGATTTCCAGGGCAAGCGCCAGGGCATCGCGGCCCGCCTGGGCATCCACCCGGGGCGGTGTGCGGGTGCGGACGGAGTGCAGGAAGGCGAGAATTTCCAGACGAAGGGGTTCTCCGGTCTCGATTTCGGGCTTGCTGAAGCTCAGGCCCGGGTTGGGAGCTGGAGAACCAGGCTGAGCTTCGATCGACGCATTCTTGTCCAGGTTGATCACCAGCAAATCCTGGCGGGCGTAATCGATGGAGATGTACTGGTGCGGCTGGAAGAAGCGCAGCTTGCGCACTTTTTCCGTGCTCACCCGGCTGGCGGTGAAGTTAGCCACGCAACCGGAGGCAAACTCCAAACGGACATTCGCGATGTCGACTTTGGGCGACAGGATGCGCAGGCCAACGGCATGGAGCTGGCGAACAGGAGAGCGGACAAAGCTGAGCACGATGTCCAGGTCGTGAATCATCAGGTCCAGGACCACGTCGACATCCAGGGCGCGGTGGTGGAAGATGCTAAGGCGGTGGGCTTCGAAGAACATCGGCCCATTGACCAGCGGCTCCGCGGCGGTGACCGCAGGGTTGAAGCGCTCCAGTAGCCCTACCTGGAGGATCTGCCGGGTCGCTGCCGCTTGCCTGGCCAAGGCATCGGCCTCCTCCAGGTTGAGTGCGATGGGCTTCTCCAGCAGGACATCGAGCCCCTGGGCCAAAGCCTGCGAAGTGACCGCATAATGGGCGGACGTGGGCACGCACACGGAAACCGCGTCCAGATGCAAGCGGCCGGCACGGCAGGCTTCCAGGCACGCTTCCGGCGAGGAGAAGACCTGGAGGCTCTTCGGGCAGCATCGCGGCGGCGGCCGGGTCGGGATCCGCCACCGCGGCCAGGCGCACACCGAGACCTGACTGCTCCAGCTCGCGGTAGACGCGCAGATGATTGCGGCCGAAGGCGCCTGCGCCAAAGACGGCTACGCTCAGCTCGGGGTTAGCGGCGGCCTAGGTGGTTAAGGAACCAGTCGCCGCATGCCTGGGACCGGCCCCCTCGCTTAACCCTTCACTTTCCCTGCACCGCGCTGAGGCACTTGGAGTAGAGGGCGAGCAGCTGGTTTACCTGCTCCTCGGGCTTGGAGCCGGAGGCGGCGACGAAGCCGGCGGCCGGCGCGGCACCTTTTCCCAGACCCGCTGACGCAGCGACAAACTTCAACAGATCCAACGCGATATCTTCATTGCGGCGCGAGCCATTCGGGGCGGTTACAGCCTGTTCCATGTGCTTCCTCCGTGGCGATGCTACCAGAACCGGGAGGGGGCGGGAATCTCGGCTCGAGGCGGCAGACGCAAAACGGCATTCGCTAGCGCTATCAGCGCGTGCGTTTTCTGTAAGGAAAACCGCATTGAGCGTCGTGCTCACCAGCTCGACAGGAAATCCGGGGCAGCGGCTACAGGGCAAAGGCGGCTCCCGTGGCATTGATGGCAATCCAGCACGTTCGACGCATGCGCGGGGGAGCGCAGGGCCACCTCATGCTGGCATCCGACGGGCAATTTTACGTGGTCAAATTCCGCAACAATCCCCAGCATGTGCGGGTGCTGGCCAACGAGCTGCTGGCCACCCGGCTGGGCGCCGCGATCGGGCTTACCGTTCCTCACTCCGATGTCATTGAGGTCACGGACTGGCTTATCAGGAATACTCCCGACCTGACCGTCGAACTACGCCATGGATCGCAGCCTTGCCAGCCGGGCCTGCACTTCGCCTCGCGCTGGGCAGGAGGGCTGATGCCCGGGCAGCTGGTCGATTACCTGCCCGAACAACAGCTCCTGGAGGTGCGCAATCTGCATGAGTTCGCCGGTGTGCTGGCCCTGGATAAGTGGACCTGCAACATCAACGGGAGGCAGGCGGTTTTTCGCAAGAGCCGGCGGGAGCGCCGTTACAGCGCGACCTTCATCGATCAGGGCTACTGCTTCCATGCCGGGGACTGGAAATTCATCGACGCCAGCCTGGGCGGCGTGTATGCCGACAACACCGTCTATCGCGGGGTTGCCGGCTGGGAGAGCTTTGAACCCTGGCTGGGCCGTATCGAGAGCCTGGCACCGGAGACCGCGTGGGCGATTGGGGAGATCATTCCGCCGGAGTGGTATGGTGGCGATCTGAGCGCGCTCGAAGCCCTGCTGGAGCGGCTGCTGGCGCGCCGCGAGCGGGTGCGCGAGTTGATTGGGGCGTTCAGGGAATCGGGGAGGAGGCCATTTCCGAATTGGGGGAGGGAGGGGGAGAAGATCGTGAAGAGAGGGTTTGGGGAGGAGGAGTGGGCCGATGAGCTAGGTGGAGGGGTGGTGTGAGGAACCTGGAAGATCTGGAAAGATGTTTGCTATGGATCGCCCGTACCCACATGGTTCTGGAGGGAGATCCGTTGTTAACCACTCTGGCTGGATGGCGGCCACGCTGAAAACGCCTTCGGAAAGGAGGGGGAGCGGTGGCGCGTAAGCAGTGCGAGTTTCAACTCATCCGCTACGTTCCGGATCCGGTGAAGAACGAGTTCGTCAATATTGGCGTGGTGCTTCGGGCCTCCGAGGAGAGCAGAGCGCGCTGCGCCTCACCCGCGACTGGGCCCGGGTCCGCTGCCTCGATCCGGACGCGGACACGCAGATGCTGGAAGCGCTGGAGATCGAGATCGGGCATCGCATGCGAGACGAGACGGCGGACGAACTCCGGCCGGGCAAGATTCAGCCGGTGCTGGCCCGGCTGGAAGACACGCTTTCCAACGGTTTGCAGATTACCGAGAGCAAGGCTTATTTGGCGGAGAGTTTTCCGGCCGGACTGGAAGAGCTGATGCGCCTGTACGTCGATACCCCAGCGCGGGAGCGAAGCCAGCGGCGCAGCGGCCGGACTGCCCTGGTAGCGGCCATGCGGATGCGCTTTGAAGAGGCCGGGGTCTGGACTATGATGCGCAAGCAGATCGCCGCCGCCGACTACACCAAGCCGGGCGACCCGCTGCGCATCGATTGCGGCTACCGGCCCAACGGGGTGGTGCGCATGTTCCAGGCGGTGTCGCTCGAAACCGATGCGGACGCCGCCAAGCTGCTGGCCTTTACCGCCCGGGGGCTCAAGGATGGGGTGAAGCGGGTGGAGAATGCAGAGCTCGAGCTGACTGCGGTCGTGGAGCCGATTCGCGACCCGGCGGGAGACGAGCCCGACGAAGAGCGAATCGTCCAGTACCGGTACGCGGTCGAGACCATGGAAGAACACGCCATTCGGGTGCTCACCTCGTCCGACTTGCCGCGAGTAGCGGAGACCGCCCGCCGGGAGCTTGGCGCTTAGATTGCCCAGGAAGCCGCGATCTTCACCGCGGTTTCCTGTTCAGGGTTTGCAGTGAAGTGCTCTTCCCCGGCACGAGCGCGGGCGAGATGAAATAATCGGCAGCATGAACGCCTCTCCAGCCGTTGGCGTGGTCATGGGCAGCAAGAGCGATTACGAGGTGCTTCTGCCTTGTATCGAGCTTTTACAGGAGTTCGCCATCCCCTACGAGGCACGGGTCGTCTCCGCCCACCGCACCCCGGACTGGCTTTTTGAATATGCCGAGCAGGCCGAGCCGCGGGGATTGAAGATCATCATTGCTGCGGCCGGGGGTGCGGCGCACCTGCCGGGGATGATCGCCGCCAAGACGATCCTTCCCGTGCTGGCAGTTCCTGTCCCTGCAACCTGCCTCAACGGGATCGATTCCCTGCTTTCCATTGTGCAGATGCCCAAAGGGGTTCCCGTCGCCACCCTGGCCATCGGCAAGCCGGGCGCGGCCAACGCCGCATTGCTGGCGGTGGCCATCCTGGCGATCAACGACCCGGAGCTGGGCAACCGGCTGCGCGCCTGGCGGCAAGCCCGCAGCCTCGAAGTGCTGGAAGCGGAGCTGCCGGGATGACAGCACTTGTTCAGGGCTCGACCATCGGCATCCTGGGCGGTGGTCAACTGGGCCGCATGACCGCCATGGCCGCGCGTTCCCTGGGCTACCGGGTGCAGGTAATGGACCCCGACCCGTCTTGCCCCGCCCGTTTTGTGGTGGATGCCTGTTTTGTCGGCTCGTGGGACGATGCCCGCGCGGCTGCTGACCTGGCGCGAGGCAGCGACGTGATCACGCTGGAGATCGAGCAGATCTCCCTGGCCTCGCTCGACGCCGCGGCCCGCCATGCCCCGGTGCGCCCGGGCAGGGAGATCCTGGCCATGGTGCAGGACAGGATCCGGCAGAAAAACTGGCTGCGCGATCAGGGTTTTCCCGTGGGACCTTACCGGGCGATCTATGGGGAAGATGACCTGCAGCGGGCCGCGGACGAATGGGGCGGCCGGATTTACCTAAAGCGGTCTTACGGGGGATACGACGGCCGGGGACAGGTGAAGTTCGACAGCCAGAGGGAAAGTGTGGGGGACGCCTGGCGATCGCTGGGGGAACAGCCCTGCGTCGCCGAGCAGGCACTCGACCTGCAATCCGAGATCTCGGTGATGGTGGCGCGCAACCCCAGCGGAGAAATGGTCGCGTACCCGGCCGCGACCAACCATCATGAACAGCAGATCCTGGTATGGAGCGCGCTTCCCTCTTCGCTTCCGGGTGGATGGAAAAACGGGCCCTGGAGATCGCTACCACCATGGCGAGTCAACTGGAACTGGAGGGGCTGCTGGCAGTGGAGATGTTCGTTACCGGCGGAGACGGCCTGTTCGTGAACGAGCTCGCACCGCGGCCGCACAACAGCTACCACGCCAGCCAGCGCTGCTGCGTGACCAGCCAGTTTGAGCAGGCAGTGCGCGCGGTCTGCGATCTGCCCTTGGGCGATGTGCGGATTGTGCGGCCGGCAGCCATCGCCAACCTGCTGGGCGATCTTTGGCTAAAAGACGGAGTGCAGAGCGAACCACACTTTGCCCGGGCGCTTGCCGTCCCCGAGGTGAGTTTGCATTTATATGAGAAGCACACCGCGCGCGCAGGGAGAAAAATGGGGCATCTTTCAGCGACCGCCGACACGGCGGAAGAGGCGGTGGCGCGGGTTCTTGAAGCGCGGGGACGGTTGTAGGGCCGAGCGGGTTGGGGCCATGTTATCCCACTCAAGCCAAAACCAGGCTTGAATGGGCCACCCTACCTTATTCTTGCCGGGCAACGCTCTAGCCGATGTCTTCGCTCCAGTTTTCCAGGTATTTCTTTAGTTCTGCCATGAACCTGCCGGCATCGGCGCCATCGATAATGCGGTGGTCGAAGCCCAGGGTAAGACGGATGATGCTGCGAATCGCCAGCGAATCGGAGCCGTTCTCATCGGTAACTACGGTTGCTTCCTTAAACAAGCCGCCCACGCCGAGAATCGCCGACTCCGGCTGGTTGATGACCGGGGTGCCGAACTGCTCGCCAAAGATGCCTGGATTGGTAATAGTGAAAGTGCCAGATGCCACTTCCTCCGGCTTGAGTTTCTTGGCCCTGGCCCTCTCCGCCAAGTCGACAATGGCGCGCGCGATGCCGAGAAAGCTCTTGTCCTCAGCCTGGCGGATCACGGGCACGATCAGACCCCAATCCAGAGCAACGGCAATGCCCAGATTGATGTTCTTGTGATAACGAATGGCGTCTCCCTCCATCGAAGCGTTCACGATGGGCATTTTTCGCAGCGTGGCGATCACCGCGCGGGAGATAAACGGCATGTAGGTGAGCTTGACCCCGTTGCGTTGCTCGTACTTGGATTTTTCTTTTTCGCGAATGCGCACGATACGGCTCATGTCGATCTTGAAGACCGTGTGCACATGGGCGCTGGTGCGCTTGGAGTCCACCATCCTCTGGGCGATGATCGCGCGCATGCGCGTCAGGGGCACCAGCTCGTCCCCAGGCGTGACCACCGCAGCGGCCGGAGCGGCCGGAGCTTTGGTTGCGGCGGGAGCGGGCGCGGCGGCGGCTGGAGGGGCTGCGGGAGCGGGAGCGGGTTTGGCCACTGCAGGCGCACCACCCTTGGCCAAAAATCCGAGAATGTCTTCCTTGGTGATCCGCCCGGCTGAGCCGGTGCCGGGAACCTGCCGCAAGTCCAGGTTGTTTTCCCGGGCAATGCGGCGGACCAACGGCGAGGAGCGAACCCGTTCGCCCGTTTCCTCCTCGCCGGTTTCGAACTCGGGCGCTGCTTCCGCGACGGCGGCCTGGACACTGGGTGCAGACGGTTGGGCAACCGGCGCAACCGGCGCAGCCGCTACACCGCCGGCGCCAATCACCGCCACCACGGTGTTGATCTGCACCGTGGTGCCGGCCTGTACCTTGATCTCGGAGAGCACACCCGCTACGGGTGAGGGTATCTCGGCGTCCACCTTGTCGGTGGAGATCTCAAAGAGCGGCTCGTCCTGCTGCACCGTATCGCCCGGCTTCTTTAGCCACTTGGTGATGGTGCCCTCGAAGATTGACTCGCCCATCTGGGGCATGATTACGTCGGTCAGAGAAGCGGGCGCGGAGGCAGGCGCAGGGACAGGTGCGGCTGTTTCGGCTGCGGCAGCGGGAGCCGGTGAACTGATGGAGTTGGGCGGAGCGGCGGCCGCAGGGGCTTGGCCGTTTGCCTCACCAATGACGCCCACTACGGTATTGATCTGCACCGTGTTGCCTTCGGCAAATTTGACCTCGGTGAGGACTCCGCTGGCCGGGGAGGGAATCTCTGCATCTACCTTGTCGGTGGAGATCTCGAACAGAGGCTCGTCCCGCTGCACCGTATCGCCTGGCTTCTTCAGCCACTTGGTGATGGTGCCCTCAAAAATCGACTCGCCCATCTGGGGCATGATTACATCGGTCGGCATGGGACTCCCTTTCGCACCGCGAACTCCCTATTCGAACTCCCTATTCTAGAGCAATCCTGCGGTCGCTGTTTGCCCGTGCGGCAACAGGTCGTCGAGGCTTTCGACCCACACCACCTGACGGCCAAAGACCCGGCCAAAATGCCGGGCGACCGCGTTGGCCATCTCCGCGAGGGAGGGCGCTCGATCTGACTCCGCCTCCATGCTGGTCACGCCGCGATCGCGAATCCCACAGGGCACGATCAGGTCGAAGTCGTGCAAATCCGTGGTCACGTTCAGAGCGAAGCCGTGAGTGGTGACCCCGCAGGCGACGTGCACGCCCAGCGCGGCGATTTTCTTCTCCGGGACGGCGCCGCCAGGCATGGTCCAGACTCCGGCGCGCCCGGCAGACCGCTGGGTAAGCACACCGTAGTCGGCGCAGGCGCGGATGAGCACCTCCTCCAGCTTGCGGAGGTAGTCCACGATGCCGATGGTCGGGGTGAAGCCGCGCAGGTTGAGGATGGGATAACCGACGAGCTGCCCTGGCCCGTGATAGGTGACGTCGCCGCCGCGGTTGGTCTCAAAGACTCCGATACCCCGGCGCGCCAGCAGCTCGCTGCCGGCAACCACGTGCTGGCGTTGCGCATTCCTGCCCAGGGTAAGCACCGGGGGATGCTCGACCAGCAGCAGCACATCGTCGACGCGCTGTTGCTGGCGCAGGGTGCAGACCTGCTGCTGCAGGGCCAGCGCCGAGGCGTAATCCAGACGGCCCAGATTGACCAGGGCTACGGCTGGTTCAGACATTAATGGCCATGTTCTCCACGCTGCCAAAACCATCCAGCATGGCCTCGGCCAGGGTGGGGTGAGCGTGGATGGTGAACATCAGCTCCTCGATGGTCGCTTCCAGCTCCAGCGCAACCACGGATTCGGCGATCATCTCGGTGGCTTGCGGCCCGATGATGTGTACCCCCAGCAGCTCTCCATGCTTGGCGTCCGCGACCACCTTCACGAAGCCTTCGTGGGAGCCGACGATGGAGGCCTTGGAGTTGGCGGAGAAGGGAAACTTGCCCACCTTGACCTCATGTCCCTGGGCCTTGGCCTGCGCTTCGGTCAGGCCGACGCTGCCAATCTGCGGCTCGCAGTAGGTGCAGGCGGGGATGCGGTCCCGGCGCACCGGCCGTGCGTGCTTGCCCGCAACTTTGGCAGCGACCACCATGCCGGCCATTGCCGCCACGTGGGCCAACTGGGGCAGGCCGGCCACGATATCGCCGATGGCAAAGATGCCCGGCTCCCCGGTTTGCATCCACTCGTCGGTCTTGATGAAGCCGCGCTCCACCTGGACCTTGGTGCTCTCAAGACCAAGATTGACCGTTCGTGGGGCCCGGCCGACGGCCACCAGGACCTTCTCCGCCTCCTTCACGACCTGCTTGCCATCCGCCGAGGTGAAAGTCACCTTGGCGCCCGCCGGGGTCTTTTCCACTTTCTCTACCTTGGCGCCGGTATGGGTTTCGATGCCCCGCTTGCGAAAGACGCGGGCCAGTTCCTTGCTGATGTCCGCATCTTCGTTGGGCACCATGGTCGGGAGGTACTCGACGATGGTGATCTCGCTGCCGAAGCTCTTGAAGATGGAGCCGAACTCCACCCCCACTGCCCCGGCGCCGATCACCACGATCGACTTGGGGATCGCGGGCAGGGCGAGGATTTCGATGTTGGTAAGGATGCTGGTTCCGTCCGCTTCTACTCCCGGCAACATGCGGGCGTCGGAGCCGGTGGCGATCACCACGTTCTTGCCCTGGACGATCTGCTTCTCGCCGTTGGCGCCTTCGACCGAGATGGAGTGAATTCCCTCTTTTGCCGGGCCGGTGAGCCGGCCGTAGCCCTCGATGGTAGTGACCTTGTTCTTGCGCATGAGGAAGTCGAGACCCTTCACATGCTTGGTGATGATCCCGTTCTTGCGCTCCAGGATGGTCTTCCAGTTGATGGTGACCTGGCCCACGCCTTCAATCCCGTGCTCGGCGGCATGCTTCAGGTGGTCATAGATCTCGGCGTCAAAGAGCAGGGACTTGGTGGGAATGCAGCCCCAGTGCAGGCAGGTGCCTCCCAGCTTTTTCTCCCGCTCGATCAGGGCGACCTTCAGCCCATATTGCCCGGCGCGGATGGCGGTGGTGTATCCCCCCGGCCCGCCGCCGATAATGACCATGTCGTAAATTGTGTCTGGCACAGCAAGCTCCCCAAAATCACAGCGTTGGCCGGCGAAAACCCTGCCGCCGGCAGGTTGATTGAAGCAAAACTTTAATTTTACGCGAGGATTCGCAGCCTGCGCCCATGCCACACTGAATGGGTGCGACCGCACCTGGCTACGCTCGTCGCGGACTTCCGCCGCTATGAAGAGCAAATCGCGGTCGTTACCTACCGCGGCAACCGCCGATTCTCTTCCACCTACGCGCAACTGGCGGAGTTGAGCGCCCGCTGCGCGCATGGCTTCGACCAGCTCGGCCTCGAGCCCGGAGACCGGGTTTTGCTCTGGGGCAACAACTCCGTAGAGTGGGTGGCGGCTTTCTTTGGATGCATTCTGCGGGGAATCGTCGCAGTTCCGCTGGATGCGGCCGGCAGCCTGGAGCTGGCCCAGCGGGTAGTGGCCGAGGTGCAGCCCCGGCTGCTGACCGGCGATCTGGCGCTGTTGCAGAAGCTCAGCCCGGGAATTCCTACGCTTGGCTTCGCCGATTTCGCCGCGCGGCTGCCCGAGCCGGATTATCTTCCCTGGCCAGGGCTGTCGCGGGATACCCCGCTGCAGATCGTCTTCACCTCCGGCACCACCGGCGAGCCGAAGGGCATCGTGCACACCCAGGGGAATGTGCTGGCCTCGCTCGATCCCCTGGAAAAAGAGATCGGCAAGTACCTGCGCTACGAGCGGTTTATCCACCCGCTGCGGATTCTGCACACGCTGCCGCTCAGCCATGTTTTTGGGCAGTTCATGGGGCTGTGGGTTCCTCCGTTGCTGGCAGCGGAGGTTCACTACGAAGACCGCTTGCAGGCTCCGCGACTGGTGAGGCTTATGCACCGGGAGCGAATCTCCGTGATGGCGGCGGTTCCCCGGGTGCTTGACCTGCTCCGCGGCCACATGGAGGCGGAGTTTCCAGGCCTTTCCCAGGAGGTGGCCGCCGCCCGTGGCGAGTCGATTGCCCGGCGCTGGTGGCGGTTCCGCGCATTGCATCGCCGCCTGGGCTTAAAGTTTTGGGCTTTTGTGTCCGGCGGAGCGACCTTGCCGGCTGACCTGGAAAGCTTCTGGACGACAGCTGGCTTTGCCCTAGTCCAAGGCTATGGGATGACCGAGACCACGGCTCTGGTTACGCTGAACCACCCGTTCAAGGTTGCCCGGGGAACCATCGGCAAGCCGCTGGCCGGACGGGAGGTGAAGATTGGTCCGGACGGGGAGATCCTGGTTCGAGGCGACTCCATCGCCGCCCAGGTTTGGCAACACGGCGAGATGCAGGCTCGGGAGGCGGGCTGGCTGGCCACCGGCGACCTGGCGACCCGCAACGCCGAGGGCGAGCTGATCTTTGCCGGGCGCAAGAGTGACGTGATTGTCACTTCTGCCGGGCTGAATATTTATCCCCAGGATCTTGAGGTGGTATTGCGGCGGCAGCCCGGGCTGCGTGAGGCGTTAGTCGTTGCTCATGACTCGGTCACTGGCCCTACGCCGGTTGCCGTGCTGATTGCCGATGCGAACGAAAGCGACGACGTGCTCAAGCTCGCCGTCGATAACGCCAACCGTGAGCTGGCGGCCTTTCAACAAATTCGCTACTGGCTGCGCTGGCTCCAGCCGGAGTTTCCCCGCACTTCAACGGGCAAGGTTCTGCGCCGTACCGTACAGAGCTGGGCGCAGCAGGCTTTAGCGTCCGGTGGCGATGCGACCGGGGATCCCTCCGATCCTCTGGTCAATCTACTGCGCGCGCTGGGCGCAACGGACCGGGAGTTCACAGCCGGCGATCGTTTGGCGGAGGACTTGCACCTGGACAGCCTGGCCATGGTGCAGTTGCAGTCCGCTCTCGAAACCCGCTTCGGCCTGGAGTTGGACGATGCCACGTGGGGACCGGTTAAAACGGTCGGCGACCTGCGCGGCCTGTTGCAGACGTCTCGCCCTACGGTGACACCCGCAACCGCCCCCGCAACCGTCGGGTCGCCGGTGGAGCAGCCATTGAGCGCGGTTCAAAGACCTGTTATCCCCAGCCAGAGAGAGCGGATCGTCTTTCCGCGCTGGCCCTGGTGGCCGGTCGTCCGCTTGTTGCGAACTGCTTTCCTGGAAGGGGTGATGCGTCCGCTGTTATGGTTGGTGCTCGGGCCTCGCATCGCGCGGCCGGTTCTTCTTGCCCAGCCCTCACTGTTGATCGCCAACCACCTTACGGCCTTTGACGTCCCCGTGATCCTCTATGCGCTGAGCGCCAGAGACCGCGAGCACGTGGCGGTCGCCATGTCTGGGCAGCTGTTGACGGGCTGGCGGCGGGGCAAAGCAGAGCGCCATCGCATCGTCGCCCTCTTGACGCCGATTGCTTATTGGCTGGTCACTGCATTCTTCAATGTCTTTCCGCTACCCCGAAGCGCCGGATTGCGGCAGAGCTTCGCCCACGCAGGGGAGGCCCTGGACCAGGGTTATCACGTGCTGGTGTTTCCCGAAGGCCACCGCTCCCGGGACGGACGGCTACAACCATTTGAGCCCGGCATCGGGCTGCTGGCGCAGGAGTCCCAAGTCCCCGTGCAGCCGATTTTCATCGAGGGATTGAGGCTGCGTGATGACGGGAGGTGGCCGAATCGCGGGGAAGTCGCAGTTCGGCTGGGGGAGCCGTTGATCATGGGCGGCGGCGAGGAGCCGCAGGCCTTCACTCGGCGTTTGCAGGCTGCGGTTATTGCACTGAAGCATTGATTGTCCCCAATGGCTTTACGGGCCGTCCCCTTCAGCCCAACAGGCGGGCTGCCTCTTTGGCAAAGTAGGTCACGGTGAAATCCGCGCCGGCTCGGCGTATCGAGATCAGCGATTCCATGATGGCGCGGTCCCGATCCAGCCAGCCTTTGGCAAAGGCGGCCTGCAACATGGCGTACTCGCCCGAGACCTGGTAGGCCCCGATGGGCACATCCAGGCGCTCTCGCGCTGCCCGCAGCACGTCCAGATAGGGCAGGGCCGGCTTCATCAGGATCATGTCCGCGCCTTCCGCAATATCCTGATCGATCTCTCGCATGGCCTCGCGCAGGTTCGCGCCATCCATCTGGTAGGTGCGCCGATCGCCAAACTGCGGCGTGGAGCCGGCAGCTTCGCGGAAAGGCCCGTAGAAGGCAGAGGCAACCTTGGCCGCATACGACAGAATCGGCACCTGCTGGAGTTCAGCAACGTCGAGATGGTCGCGAATCGCACCCACCCGGCCATCCATCATGTCCGAAGGAGCAACAACGTCCGCGCCGGCTGCGGCCAACGAGACCGCGGTGCGGGCCAGCAGGTTGACGCTGGCGTCGTTCTCGACTTCGTACTCGTCACCGTTTTTGCGCACCACCCCGCAGTGGCCGTGCGAGGTGTACTCGCAAACGCAAACGTCGGCGATCAGGAGTAGCTTTTTGGCTGCCGGCTTAAAAGCGCGCAATGCCTGCTGCACGATGCCGTCGTCGGCCCATGCGCCGCTCGCTTCCTCGTCCTTGACAGCTGGGATGCCGAAGAGCAGCAGCCCGGCCAGGCCGAGCTTCGCCGCCTCTTCCACCTCCTTCATCGCTTCGTCGATGGAGAGGTTGTAGACCCCTGGCATGGAGCTGACTTCACGCCGGACGCCCTCGCCCGGACAGATAAATAGCGGGTAGATCAACGCTCCGGGGTGGAGATGAACTTCACGAACCAGGGAACGCATCGCCTCGGTGCGTCTTAAACGGCGGAGGCGGGTAACAGGAAATTCCATGTCCTGATTTTAAAGGGTATCGTCGATTGGGCGCTTGACGATGGCTAAAGGGGGGCGCGATCGAGAGGGACTATAAACTGCACGCCGTCCACCTTGAGGCCCGAGAACCGGCCGTCGTTGGTGATGAAAAGGTCGGTACCCGAGTTGGCTGCGCATGCTAACTGAATGGCATCGGGAGCTTTGAGGGTCCGCTCGAGGCGCAGCATAGAGAACCTTCTCGCTGCATTCAAGTCGAAGGGAACGACGAGAGCTGTGTTAGTGATCGCCTCTTCGTATTGTTTGCAAAGTTTGAGGTCTTGTCTTTCGTACGGTTTGACGAGAATCTCTCCGACTGTCATGGCTGACGTTATCAGCTGATCGCCGCGCTGCAGCATGCGCTCACGAAGGACGCGTGCCGCCTTTCCCTGCTGGCCATGATCCTCGAAGAAGTAGATGAAGATGTTGGTATCCCAAAAGACGCGACTCATTCCCAACCCGCTCTCAAGCGAGCCACGTACTCATCAGCGTGTTCGTCGGCCCACAACCTCTTACCCGATCCATAGAGAGCTAACAGAGGATCAGATTCGCTAGCCTTTTTGCCTTGGGAGCGGCTCCAGTCCTTGTACCACCTGAGGAGGTCAGCGTAATGCAGAGGAATTTCGTCCGCCTCCGGCGTAATCTTGCTTCCTTCCCGTTGGGGATCGTAGCTGTCTCCCAAGCGAAACAACCGGCGATATTTCGGCTTAGTTTCGTAGAGCATGCGATATCGCCCCGGGTTCGGAGGACGATTGGCAACACAGTGGAGAGCGGCATGAACATAGACGCCCGGCCGCGGCTCGTCGCTAACCCCTTCCTTCGCGGCGCGCTCCACGATTTCCTGCAAAGTGAAATCACTCCTGGAGGGATTTTCACGGTGCAGTAAGGCGGTCGCTAGCCAAACCTCATCGGCGACCTTGATTTTTGGCGGTACCTTAGAAGCCATTAAATACCTCCTCAACACTCGTAATAGTATAAATACATTATTACAAGGTAATAATAGCAAGGACATCGTAACTCGGTCAATGGATGCAGGGGGGTGATTCCCGCTATTGCTCTAGCATGGTCAAGTGAGCCTTTTAGAGCCAGTCCCGTCGATCGTGGAAGAATGCAGCTGCGAGGCGCTCGAGTGGAGCCGTCTCTTGGAGCTGGTGGCGAGCTTCGTGCATTCCCGGGTAGCGCGGGAGTGGCTGCTTGGCATGAAGCCGTCGCGAGATCTTCCCTGGATCGATCGCCAGCACGATCTGGTCGGGGAGATGCGACTTCTGCTGGGCCAGGGTGCGGCGCCGGCGCTGGGCGGCTTGTTCGATCCCACCCAACTGACCGACAAGGCGCGGATCCAGGGAGCGTTGCTGGAGCCGGAAGAGATTCGCGACCTGCTTTTTCTGATGGACAACATCACCACCTGGCAGGCGCTGATCGAGCGCCCTCCGGAAGCAGTGGCTGCCCAACTTACAGGATTGAAAGCGCTGAGCGAGTTGCCTGCTGGGACACAGTTGGCCCACCTGGCACGTTCGCTGCGATCCCGCCTGAACCCTGATGGCTCGCTCAGCGACGACGCATCTCCCGATTTGCGGCGGATCCGCCGCGAAATCGAGCGGCAGCAACGAACCATCGAAGAGAGCCTGCGCAGTACACTGCGCAGGCTTGCGGAAGGCGGCAGCACCCAGGAAGACCTGATCACCATACGCGGCGAACGGTTCGTCATCCCAGTCAAGTCGGAGTACAAACGGCGCATTCCCGGCGTGGTGCATGGCGCCAGCTCGAGCGGGCAGACGGTCTACCTGGAGCCGCTCGAGACCATTGAGCAAAACAACGAGCTGGTACGACTGATCGAAGAGGAACAGGCCGAGACCCGGCGCATATTCCTGGCCATGACGAAGGAGATCGGACTGCAAAGCAGCGCCATCGCCCAGGGAGCAGCCACACTGGCCGTACTGGATGGGCTGCAGGCCCGGGCGCGATTTGGCGCGGAGTTCGATTGCATCCGCCCGCGCTTTGCTGACCCCGCGGCGCCGTTGCTCGAGCTCAAGCAGGCACGCCACCCTTTGCTGGAAAAGCGCTTGCGGGTGCAGCAGAGAGCGGTGATCCCGCTTACCCTGGCGCTGAACGACGGGCAACGGCAGCTCATCATCAGCGGTCCTAATACCGGCGGCAAGACGGTGGCGCTCAAGACGGCCGGGCTGCTGGGCATGATGGCCCAGGCGGGGATCCCGGTGCCCGCCGCCGAGGCGGTGTTTCCCCTCTTCGATGCATTTCTCGCCGACATCGGCGACGCGCAGTCGATCGAGCAGAACCTCTCTACCTTCTCTGCCCACATCACCAATCTCGAGCGCATCTCGCAACTGGCGGATTCGTCTTCCCTGGTACTGCTCGACGAGCTGGGCTCGGCCACCGACCCGGAAGAAGGAGCGGCGTTGGCCGTGGCCATCGCAGGCTATTTCCTCAATCTCCATGCGTGGTGCCTGATCTCTACCCATCACACCTCGCTGAAGCTCTACGCGGCGCAACGAGCGGGCGTGCTGAATGCCTCGGTGGGCTTCGACGAGCAGACGCTGGCTCCGACCTTTGCACTGCGGCTGGGCGTTCCCGGTGCTTCGGCGGGCATCAACATTGCCCGGCGCCTGGGTCTCAATTCCGCCATCATCGAGGACGCGCGCAAACAACAAAACACTCAGACCCAGGACATTGCTCAATTCCTGGACCAGCTGCACAGCCAGCTCGACGCCGTCGCCAGGGAGCGCGAGGAGTTGAAACGCCGCGAGCAGGAAGTGGCCCGGGAGAAGAGCCGCCTGGAAAGCGAGGGCCTGAAGGAATGGCGCGCCAAAGTGCGCGACCTGGAACAGCAACTGCAGTCGTTACTTAAAGATTTCACTTACCAGATTCGCGAGACGGTGCGCGCCATCGACGACCGGGCCGCACAGCAGAAGCTGTCGAAGGAGGCCGAGCGCCGCATGGCCCGACTGCGACGGGAGTTCAGCGAGCAATTCAACGCCGTGGTGGTTGCCCAACACAGTGGGGCAGACCGGGGAGACAGCAATGCGCACCCGCACCTGGTGCGGCATGTATCCGTAGGAGATACAGTCAAGCTCAAGTCGCTGGGGAAGACCGGCGTCGTGCAGCGGCAGGTGGACGGCAACGCCTTCGAGGTAGCCATCGGGCCCATGAAAATGCGCGTGGCGCGGGACGATATCGCAGAAGTGATCGCCGCCCGGGAGCCCAGACCGGCGAGCCCCCTGGAAGCGGCGCGCGGGCGCGGGGTTACCGTCTCGATCGCCCACCCGGAAGAGACGGTGCGTCCTGAGCTTAATGTTATCGGGCGCACGGTGGAGGAAGCTACCGGCGAGGTGGAGCAGTACCTGGACCGTGCCTTTCTGGCTGGGCTTCCACGAATACGTATCGTGCACGGCATGGGCATGGGGGTACTGCGCAAGGCATTGCGGGCTCTGCTGGAGCATCATCCGCACGTGGCATTGGTCGCCGAGGCTAGCCCTAATGAGGGCGGGGCCGGAGCCACCGTGGTGGACCTGCGACTCTAGTCTTCCCAACTGCGCAGTTGGTGCTCGTAGGTCTCCATATCCACACGCTTGCCGCGAAACTTCACACCCTCTAGTAAGAGGCGGAAATGTTGCTCGCCTGCGGCTTCACCGCGCAGTTTGATTTCACCGCCGGCGCCTACGATGCGCTGCCAAGGCAGAGCCCCGGGCGCCTTACGAAGCAGCCGAGCGACGGCTCGGTGATAGAGCGGATAACCTGCGGCAGCGGCGACTCTTCCGTAGGTAGAGACTTTGCCTTTGGGAATCGAGCGGATGATGCGGCGAAAGGCGGCATCACGCAGTTCATCATCGCGAAGGGAATCCTTCAGGATCCTTCTCTTCAGGTTCTGAGGGACGGCAGGCTTTCGCATGCGCAGAACTGTAGCAGAATCGGACCAAAATATTCTTTCCGATGACCATGTCCGAAAACCGCTATTTGGGGCTCCGCTTGATGGCAGAATCAAAGGTATGGAGCTCCCGGTCAAGGAAGTATGCTATCGAGCCCTGGAGAGCCGGGATGCCCGTTTTGACGGGCTTCTGTACGTAGGGGTCAAGACTACGGGGATCTACTGCCGCCCCGTGTGTCCGGCCCGCACTCCTAAGTTTGCGAATTGCCATTTTTACGGTTCTGCAGCGGCCGCGCAGGACGCGGGCTTTCGTCCCTGTCTTCGTTGCCGGCCTGAGACGGCCCCGGAACTGGCCTCATGGCGAGGGACGTCAAATACCGTGTCCCGAGCCTTGGCACTCATCGGGGAAGGAGCGCTTGACGGCGACAGCACAAGCGTAGAAAAGCTTGCAGAACGCCTCGGCGTAGGGGAACGCCAACTGAGACGGTTGTTTCTTCAACATCTGGGTGCTTCTCCCGTATCCGTGGCGCAGACGAGACGAGTTCTCTTTGCCAAACAACTCATTCATGAAACCCGCATGCCCATGAACGAAGTTGCGCTGGCGGCGGGTTTCGGAAGCGTGCGCCGATTCAACGAGACATTTCGAAATCTATTTCACCGCCCGCCAAGCGCATTGCGGCGGAAAACGGCCGCAACGCAAGAGGATGGGGTGACGCTGCGTTTGCGCTACCGGGCACCGTACGACTGGGATTCCATCCTCGGATTCTTGCGGGCTCGCGCTATAGCGGACGTGGAGGTCGTGGAAAACGGACACTACCTTCGCACGGTTGAAATGGACGGATTCGCCGGCTCGATCGATGTTTCCCATCAACCAGAACAACTACGCATCCGCGTCAAAATCCGCTTTCCAAACGTTCGGTCATTGCCGGCTATTGTTGCGCGGGTACGCCGTCAGTTCGATATCGGTGCAGACATCGAGACCATCGATGCTCACCTTTCCCACGATCCTCTGTTAGCGCCGTTGATTGCGCGACGCCCCGGGCTACGAGCTCCCGGCGGATGGGATGGCTTCGAACTGGCAGTTCGCGCCGTACTTGGCCAACAGATCAGCGTTGCAGCAGCGCGGCGGTTGGCTGGACAAGTGGTTGCGCTCCATGGCAAAACCTTGCCTAAAGCCTATTCTGGACACGCCGGCCTCTCCCGTTTGTTCCCCACAGCGGAACGGCTGGCGGCGCTGAAAACCATCGGCCTGGGTATGCCGGCGGCACGCCTGGCAGCCCTGAAAGCGTTGGCTGAAGCCACGGTTGCGGACCACAACCTGTTCCGTCAAGTTGGCAGCATCGAAGAGGCCATCGACCGGTTGAAAGCCATCCGGGGAATTGGCGAATGGACAGCTCAGTACATCGCGTTAAGAGCCATTCGTGAGATGGATGCATTTCCCGCAACGGATGTGGGTCTTCTTCGAGGTGCGGCTGAAGTGGATCGGGCCGCGCGTATGACTTCGGCCATTCTGCTTGACCGGGCGGAATCGTGGCGGCCGTGGCGAGCCTACGCAGCGCAACACCTATGGGCCGCCGACCCAACATTACCTCAAGAGAAGGGACACAACCCATGAGCGAACCTTTGCAGCTAATCATCGACCGAGTCGACACGCCTATTGGCGAGATGTTGATCATTGGAGACCACGACGGAAACCTTCGAGCCATTGATTGGACAGATCATGAACCACGCATACTGCGCTTATTGCGGCGCCAGTACGGCGCAAACGGGTTCAAACTTGAACCGGGAAAGAGCCCTCACGCAGACGCTATTCAGCGGTATTTTGCAGGCGACCTTGCCGCGCTCGATAACTTGCCGGTAGAAACGGCCGGTACCCCTTTTCAACGTGCCGTGTGGCGTGCGCTAAGAGACATCCCTTGCGGAGAAACGGTCAGCTACGGAAAGCTGGCCCTTAAAATTGGCGCACCTAAGGCGGTGAGAGCCGTGGGACTGGCAAACGGTTCGAACCCAGTCGGGGTTGTCGTGCCCTGTCACCGAGTGATCGGCGCGGACGGGTCGTTGACCGGTTACGGCGGAGGAATCGATCGCAAGCGATGGCTTCTGGAGCACGAGCAGGCGCCTGGCATCGCTACTTCTCGTCGTCAAAATGCAGAAAGAGGTTGTTGAGAGACTCGGCGAGCGTCGGGTGGGCGAAGACAGCGTCGCGCAGCACGCTGTACTTCACACGCCCCATCATGGCCATCTGAAAGACGGCCATTACCTCTCCGCCCTCGATGCCCAGGACCGTCGCGCCCAGAATCTCTTCCGTCTCGGCATCGACCACCGCCTTCATCAGGCCGCGCGTTTCGTCTACTTCCAGGGCCCGGGCGACCGAGCTCATCGGCATCCTGGCCACGCGGATCTTCCGTCCACTTTGGCGCGCTTCGCTCTCCGTCATCCCGACGCGGCCCAATTGCGGATCCATGAATACGGTGTAAGGAACCATGCGGTCGCCGACGGTGCGGTTGCCGCCGTCGAGCAGATTCGCCTTCAGGATCCGGTAATCGTCGTAGGAGATGTGGGTGAACTGCGGGCCGCCCTTTACGTCGCCAATGGCGTACACACCGGGCGCCGAGGTTTCCAATCTCTGGTTGGTCGAGATAAAGCCATGCTCGTCGAGGCCGATACCACCGGCGGCTGGTTTGAGCGCGCCGGTGTTGGGCACCCGGCCTGTGGCCACCAGCAGATCTGATCCTCCGATCGTCTGCATCTCGCCTCCGGCCACGACCTTCAGACTGACCGTGGCGTTGCTTCGCGCGACCTTTTCCGCGCGCGCGTCGAGCAGGACTTCGACCCCATCCTCGCGCAAGATTTTTAGCACCTCTGCAGCCACGTCCGGGTCCTCCCCGCGCAAGAGCTGCGGTCCTGACTGGATCACCGTCACCTTGCTGCCGAAGCGGCGAAACATCTGACTGAACTCCAGCCCTATGTAGCCACCCCCCAAAATCACCAGGTGCCCGGGGACATAATCCAAGTCCAGGATGCGGTCGTTGTCGAGATAGGGAACCGTATCGAGGCCTGCAATAGGCGGCACGGCAGGACGGGTGCCGGTATTGATAAAAATCTGCGCGGCGGTCAACTGCCGCTCTCCGCCACTGTGGAGCGCAATGCTGATGGTTCGCGGGCCGGTAAAGGATGCCTCGCCCCGGATCAGCTCCACATGCGCGTTCGCCAGTCGCTTCTCATTGCCCTCGCGAAAGCTGCGAACGATGGCGCGCTTTCGCTCGCGGACCCTCCCCATGTCGATGGCGATGGACCCGACATCGACGCCATAGTCACCCCCGCGGCGCGCCAGGTAGGCCACCCGCGCGCTCGCCACCATGGTTTTGGTCGGAGTGCAACCGCGATTGATACAAGTTCCGCCGACATCCTGGCGCTCGATCAACGCAGTCTTTTTTCCCGCTTCGGCAAGCGCCCCGGCCAGGGGATTGCCGCCCTGCCCCGAGCCGACGATGATAGCGTCGAAATTTTCCGTCATACCTCACCTATGATGCGGCACCAGACCAATGGACCGAGGTGTTTACAGTCGGGAGACGATGAGAAAGCCGCCGCCAACAGCCACCAGGTCTTCGATCAGGGCCAGCAGCAGATCAGGGACCGCAGGGCTCAGCCGGCAGCGGTAGTTATAGCCTGCGAAGGCGCCGGCTACCCCGCCGAGACATCCCAGAATCGCACCCGGTATGGGCGAGGTGGCGCCGGAAATGCACAGGGCGGCCCCACACATGGCACCGAAGATGACCCGGACACCGAGTGGCCCGGCTTGCGTCCTGGCTGGGATGAAGGGCAGTTTGTCCGCGATCAGCTCGCCAATCGCAAATAGGGAGAAGACCACGAGCGAAATTTTGTTAGCGAAGAATGCGAAGAGGGAGCCCTCAAGATGCAGCCAGCCTAGATGAGATCCCCAGGCGACCACGGCAGGAGCGGTCATGGAGCGCAGACCGCAGATGCACCCAATCAGGAAAGCGTAGAGCAGAGACCATCGATCCACGATGGCTTCTGCGCCAGCCGATGTCAAACCGGCGTCAGCGTCTGGCCACCTGGGTTTCGGGTTGGAGGGTAAGCGGATCCTGCAGGCGGAAGGTGACTACCGATTCGGCCGGAATGGACAGGTCGCGGTTTCCCGTGAACGCGGCGCCCAGGGCTCCCGCGCCGCCACCTGCCAGACCACCGACGAGCAGCCCGACGCCGCCGGTCGCCACCCCTCCGATCAACATCCCCATCCCCGCGCCGCCGCCGATGAAGGCAGCGCTGCGCCGGCCTTTGCCCTTCTTGGTTCGGGCCAGATTGCTGGTATCGATGTGGTACTGGGTGCCGTTGACCTCCAATTGCGTCAGCGTAAGCGCCATCATCGACCTTCCTTTGAACATTCCCCGGCGGTGGGCCACCAGAACCTCACCTGTGGCGGCGGAGCCGGCTGGGACGGCAACAGTATTTCCTACGACTACTGGCGACACCAGGGATCCTGTGAACCGGTCGCCGGAAGCAACGTGCTTGACGTCGATGGTCTCGGCCAACCGCACCTCCAGCCGGCTACCCCGTGGCAACGTCAGCGGGGCCTCAGGCGCTGGCGCCTGTTCGGCACTTTGAGCTGCTGCGTGCAGGTGCTTGTCCCGATGCTGTTGCCGCGGCATCCGGCGCGGCTTGCGCCACCGGACTTGGTCTTGTTCGTGCATCCCGCCAGCGTTGCCGATAATGCTGTCGGCAGGAGGGTAAATGCGGCGATCGCTCGCCAGCGGGCGTGGGAGGGATTCATGGGGGAGGGCCTCACCCGCAAAGGTACCTCGAACCCAGGATTCGCGATGCAGTACTTTAGTGATAGAAGCTTGGCTCGACTCAGGCCGTTCTACAACTTCTGGAGCATGCCTTCGATGAAACTGTGGCTTCCGCCGGCTGTTCTTGCCCTGGCACTCGCCCCTCTGGCCGCACCGCTCCTCGCCGGCAGCCACCCGCTGACTGCATTGCTCATTCGCAGCTTCTTCTCCCGCCTGTGCCACCAGAACCCAGCCCGCAGTTTTGTGGTCGAGGGCTCCCCTGTTGCGGTGTGTGTGCGCTGTTTGGGCATCTACTGCGGGTTTGCGCTGACCGCGCTGCTGCGCCTGGGCAAATTACCCGGCCGGCGCCTGCTGGCGGCCGCGCTCCTGCTCAATCTGCTGGACGTGGCCGGCGAAACGCTTCATTCGTACGGCAATCTGCCGCTGCCACGTTTTCTGCTGGGGCTGGCCCTGGGCATAGGAGCCGGAGCAGTTCTTCTCTCCCGACAAGCCGAATTGCCGGCCCGCCGTTCTGCCGGCTGAGCAGCTTGCGGAAAAACTAGGGATGGCGCGAAAAATACAACTCAGAGGCTAAAGAGTCTGGGTGAGAACTGGGATCTGCCCCTCCAGCCCCGCAGGGGCGAGCTGAACTTAGCCCAGGACGACCGCATGACGTTTATGTAAGGGGTAATGCCCGCTGCGGCGAGGCATCCCGACCCTTCCCTAAAACCGATTTTTTCGCAGCCTCAACTCTCATCGGCCCGGTAGACCACCCGGCCCTCGCTGATGGTCATACGGACCCGGCCCAGCATCGTCCACCCATCAAAGGGAGTATTCGTGGACTTGGATCGCGTCGCCGCCGCACGAAACGTCCATTCGGTCGCCGGGTCGAAGAGGACCACGTCGGCGAAGGCTCCGGTCGCGAGGCTTCCCCGGCCGCGCAGGTTCAGCAGATTGGCGGGCTGGGCACTGAGCAACGTGATGAGCCGGCTCAGCGAGACCTTATGTTTGCGGTGGAGCACTTCGAGCGCTGAGGCCCAAAGCCGACTCCAGCCCGGTTATTCCATTGGGCGCGCGCTCGAACTCCTGCTCTTTTTCATGGGTCGCGTGGGGTGCGTGATCGGTGGCTATGCAATCGATGGAGCCGTCGAGAAGCCCTTCGAGCATGGCGCGGCGGTCCGATTCCGCCCGCAATGGCGGGTTCATCTTGGCGTTCGTGTTGTACTCACCCACTGCACTCTCGGTCAGCACAAAGTGATGGGGAGCTACTTCGCAGGTGACGTGCAAGCCATTGCGGCGGGCCCGGCGAACCGCGTCCAGCGCCGCCGCAGTGGACAAGTGCGCGATGTGCAGGTGGGCGCGGCCGCCCTTGAGCTCGGCGAGCAGGCGTAGATCGCGCTCCACCAGCCCGGCCTCCGCAGCCACCGGCATCCCTCGCAGGCCAAGCCGGAAAGCGAGCGCCCCGGCGTTCATCGAGCAGCCCCCGGTCATCCGCGTGTCCTCGGCGTGCTGGATTACCGGCAAACCGGCACGCGCCGCTGCCGCCAGCGCCTGGTGCATGATCGCTTCGCCGAGAATTGGCTTGCCGTCATCGCTGACCGCGACGGCGCCGGCCGCCTTGAGCGAGCCGTATTCGGTCAACGCTTCGCCCATGCTGCCGCGGGTGGCCGCCGCGATGGGAAAGACGCGGGCACTGGGGTTGCGCTCCGCGCTCTGCATCCAGCGCGTGGTTTCAACCGAATCGTTGACCGGAACGGTGTTGGGCATGGCGCAGACGGTGGTGAATCCACCCGCCGCGGCTGCCGCAGTTCCGGTTGCGATGGTCTCCTTGTAGCCCTGCCCGGGCTCCCGCAGGTGAACGTGGATATCGACCAGGCCCGGCGCAACCACCAAACCCTTGGCTTCCACGATCTCCGCATCTGCCTGTTTGCCGGCGGCGGTTAACTTGCCGGGCGGCTCGACGGCGGCCACCCGGCCATCCTTGAGCAACAGGTCGCGATTCGCGTCCACCCCGGCGGAGGGGTCGACCAGGCGGCCGCCGCGAATGAGGATCGCGCTCAGGCGCGGCCTCTCTTCCTGGCAGCGGGCTGCTTGGCACGTACAGCGGCCTTGGAAAGCGCCTTCGGCGAGCTGCGACCGGCCGCAAACCAATTGATTGGGATGCTCAGGCGCCAGAGCCCGATGGATCAAGGCCATGCGAATGGCCACGCCGTTTGTCACCTGTTCCGCGATTACCGACTGCGGCCCGTCGGCCACTTCGCTGGTGATCTCGAGCCCGCGGATCATCGGCCCGGGATGCATCACGATGGCCTGGGGTGCGCAGGCGCGCAGGCGCTCATGGTGCAGCTGATACCGGGCCGTGTATTCGTCGAGGTCGATGTGGACGCCGGCCAGCCGCTCCTTCTGGATGCGCAGCATCATCACGATCTGCGCCTGCTTGAGAGCTCGTTCGAAGTCTCGCTCGATGGTGATGCCGGGGCCGATTTCCTGGGCTACCTCCGGCAGCAGCGCGGGGGGGCCGCACAGGATGACATGGGCGCCCAGCTTGGGCAGCAAAAGCGCATTGGAGCGGGCTACCCGGGAGTGCAGAATATCGCCCGTGATCACCACCGTAATCGACTGCAGCAGATCTTCGCCTGGACCTTCCTCTGGCCGGCCCAGCGCACGCAGCATGGTCCTCAGGTCAAGCAAGGCCTGCGATGGATGCTCGTGCATACCATCGCCGGCATTGAGCACCGGCAACCCCGTGACCTGCTCCAGGAGGTAGGGCGCTCCCGAAGAAAGGTGGCGCAGAATAATGCACTCGGCCCCCAGGGCGCGCAACGTGATGCCGGTGTCTTTGAGCGATTCGCCCTTTTCGATGGAGGAGGATTGGGAGCTGATGAGGGCTGTATCCGCGCCCAGGCCCTTGGCCGCCAGCTCGAACGAGGTGCGGGTGCGGGTGCTGGCCTCGTAAAACAGCAGAGCGACCCGGCGACTGGCCAGCCGCCGGGCGCGAGCCAGCGGGTCTTCGGCTTCGAGCAGCGTGGCCAGGCGCAGGATGCCGGAAACGTCTGCCACGCTCAGCGAGGTTACGGAGAGCAAGGATCGGGAACGCTGGGGAGAGGCTGGCGCCGCCGGCGCTTCCGGACAGGGAAGCGCGACGTGAGCTGGGGTAGCTTTGATTGCTGTCATGTGGGGCCAGCTTGCTGCAGTCATGCCGCGCGTGATGCTAATCCGCGCGTTCGACGAGGATCACTTTTTCGTCGCCGTCGATCTCCCGCAGCTTGACCTCGACGATCTCGCGGGCTGTGGTTTGCACATGCCGGCCCACAAAGGTTGCCTCGATCGGCAGCTCGCGATGGCCGCGGTCAATCAGCACCAGCAGTTGTACGCGTCGCGGCCGGCCGTGGTCAAAGAGCGCGTCCAGCGCGGCGCGAATCGTTCTGCCGGTGTAGAGAACATCGTCGATCAAAATGATGTCGCGGCCGGCGACGTCGAAGCCAATGGCGCCGGGAACCACGACGGGGCGAATATCGCGGGTGGAAAGGTCATCGCGGTAAAAATTGATATCCAGAACGCCGGTATCGACCGGCGCCTTCTCAATACCGCTGATCAGGTGACCCAACCGTTCCGCCAGGGGCACACCGCGACGCTTGATGCCCACCAGCCCCAGGTTTTGAATGCCATTGTTTTTCTCGATGATCTGGTGCGCCAGCCGAATCAGCGTGCGCTCAATTTCCGATGCCGACATGATGCGGGTCTTTTCCCGCAGCACCGGTATCGCACTCACCTTTGCTTTGCTCATAAATGCTCTGGCCGGATGATACGAGGGTTGGCGGAGCGGGGCAAGCTACGCTGCTGTGGTTCTGACTAGTATCTTATCCGTTGCCCAGGGTTCGTTTTCGGGGAGCCAGGAGGCGGACACCCAAAGCCCCGCCAATCGCGGAGAAGAGAATAATGCCCAACGAGGTGGTGGCGGCATTCATCAGCGTGTACGCGGCCCGTCCCATCCGGCGACAACAGGAAATGAACATAGGACCGCCACTGGGCCTGGGCCTCGGGGTTGGTTTGCACCAACGCCGTCGATTGCTGGATAACGGAGTCGTAGAACTGATCGATGGCGTAACCCTGGTGCAGCACGTAGCGCGCAAAAACCCGCCAGATCGCGGTGGCGATGACGGAACTGTAGGCGGCGATGAGCCCGGCGACGGCGCCGATGCGCACCCCGGCGCGCATTTCCAACAGGAATGCGGGAGCTCGCTTTTGGTATACGGCAATAGCCAACACCGCTCCCCCCACCACCCACAGACAACATCCCCAGGACAACACGGAAATCGCGCTCAAAAGACCAGCAGGCACGGCGACAAAAAGCGCGGCCAGGATGGCGTCCCTCCAGGAAATTCCATGAGCCCGAGCCAGCGCCACGGGCGACCGGCCGCCGGCATATCCACTCTCAGACTCTTCCTGCTGGGCAAACTTCAGTTGGGGGGAACCGCAGTTAGGGCAGAACAGTTCGGATGCGCTGAGCGTCGCGCCACATCGATGGCAGAGCAGGTTCATCCCTTTTGAAGCTATCTCACGGGCGAGCGTAGCGCAATCGGCGTCAGTTGGTGCCCTTCTGCTCGCTGCCGGGCATGTGGGGCAGATCCAGCGCGATCAGGCTGAAGTGAGTGGTTGCCGAGCCACTGCCGCCGTGCAAGACCACAATGTGTTGATGGCGGGGAGAGCCGGCCTTCAACTCCAGGTCATCCGCGCTGAAATTGCCGTGCGGAATGGAGTGGTCACGGTCGGAGTGGTCGCAGCTGAGGCCTTCCCCGGTTGCGGTCAAAGTGCCCACCACCTTATCCCCCGCGCATTCGATCACGCCCCCATATTCGCTCAGAGCCTGGCGATAAAAAGCCAGCACCTTATCCCGGCTGTCAGAAGTGGTGTAGTGGGCCGCCTTTACCCGCAGCTTCCAGGAGCCGAACCCCATGTCGACCCTGGCTGACTTGTTTCCGTCGCCGGCAGTGTCAAGTGCCGCGCCGGGATAGGCGGGGAGACCAAGTTCGGCGGGTGACGTCTGGTTCTTGTTGATGTCGATACCGCCAAACGGGGTGGCGATTTTTACGTTATCGTCCCCACCATCGCTGGACTTGTTGACCTGCACCTTGCAGCCGGTCGCGCCGGCCAGGAGGACGGCGAGCAAAGAGAGTCCTATTGCGGTTTCACGATAGGGCATGTTTCGTCTCCCTTACTAGGTACGCGAGCCCGCTCTTGCATGTTCCCCGAAAAGAGCATCGGACCGGTGTACGCCGTTCTCAACGCTGCGACTTTCTGGAACGCGGCGCATCAGTCAGGAGATCATCCTTTCAGCGAGGCGTTGCTTTGTCCACACACCGATCCAGTTTGTTTTCTCCCATCCAGTTGGCCGGGGTCACCTTTCCAAACCGCGTCTTCGTCTCTCCCATGTGCCAATACTCAAGCGAAGACGGGTTCAGCAACGACTGGCATCTGGTTCATTTAGGTAGCCGGGCCGTCGGCGGAGCGGGATTGGTTTTTACCGAAGCAGCCGCCGTGTTGGCGGAAGGCCGTATCAGTCCGCAGGATCTGGGCCTGTGGAAAGACGAGCACATCGCGGGCCTGAAACGGATCGTCGAATTTCTCCACCGCCAGGGTGCACACGCGGGGGTGCAACTGGCACATGCCGGGCGCAAGGCGAGCATGGCTCGTCCCTGGGCGCCGGAGCAACGGTATCTGACCCCCAGCGAAGGCGGGTGGCAGAACGTGATGGCGCCGAGCCCGGTACCTTTTGCGGATAATTTCGCGCAACCGGTCGAGCTGGATATCGCCGGGATACGCAGCATTACCAAGGCATTCGCCAAGGCCACGGAGCGGGCGTTGGAGGCAGGGTTCGATCTGGTCGAAGTGCACGCGGCCCATGGTTACCTGCTGCATGAATTTCTCTCGCCTTTGAGCAATCGGCGCAGCGATCAGTATGGCGGCTCCTTCGAGAACCGCATTCGCATGCTGGTGGAGGTGGTGGACGCAATCCGCGCCATCTGGCCTGCGGAGCTGCCGCTGCTGGTGAGAATCTCAGCCACGGATTGGGCTGAGGGAGGTTGGGACATCGACCAGTCCGTCGCTCTGGCCAAAGTACTGAAAAAGCACAAAGTGGATTTAGTCGACGTCTCCTCCGGTGGGATGACGCCGCAGGCGGTGATGCCCATTGGACCGGGTTACCAGACACCCTTTGCGGAGCGGATCCGCCGGGAGGCAGAGATTCCGACCGGCACGGTGGGCATGATTACCGGAGCGGCTCAGGCAGAGCACATTCTGCGAACGGGTCAGGCGGATTTGGTTTTGCTGGCCCGGGAGCTGTTGCGCGATCCGTACTGGCCACTGAAGGCAGCGAAGGAACTGGGAGACACCATCAGCTGGCCTGTCCAGTATCTACGTGCGGCGCCATCGGGCAGCGCGGGGCGTGAGCCCGTGCAATCTTCCATCATTGCGGAGACGGCCACGATCTAGAGCGAATCTCAGGCGTTGTCAGACTTGGTTTGTTACGCGAGAAATCCGCTTTAATTGTGAAGAAAATCTCCGGCGGAAACGGAAGCTGGCCTATACTTCTGAGCAATGGCGGGCGAGAGTTAATCGACCGCCTGATGACCAGCATGGCGACTCACCTGCCTCAGCAACGAACAGCGCAAAAGACGGAAATCCCTGACAAGCTTTACTTTCGCATCGGCGAGGTAGCACGGCTATGCTCGGTAGCGCCGTACGTCTTGCGCTTTTGGGAAACTGAGTTTTCACAGCTTAGGCCGAACAAGAGTGGTACGGGACAGCGGCTCTATCGGCGGCGCGATGTGGAGATGGCATTGCGGGTGAAGCGGCTGCTCTATGACGAGGGCTACACCATCGCCGGCGCCCGGCAGGCGATCCAGGCAGAGACCCGCAGCAAGCGAAGCGGCCAGCCGGAGCTCCCTTTGCCGCAGCAACAGCAGGCGGTGCAAAAGACGGAAGCGCGACTGCACAAAGTCCGCAAGGAATTGCGGGAAATTATGGGGATGCTTGCGGGACCCGTTCCTCAATTGCAGGCAAAAGAACGGCCAGCACCCACCCCGGCGGCGAAGCCGGGGCTGTTCGAGCTATAGCAATAAAATCAAGTGAAAATCTAGGTTGGGTTGCCGGCTGAGGCGCCTTGCAGAAGACCGTCGGCGACGATGCTGCCATGGTTCATAAAGCGTTCCATGGCCTGCATTGCGCAGCCCTGTCCGCATAGGTGATAGAAATTCGCATTCCCACTCTCTGCCTTGTTCCACGGCATGAGAGTAAAGCGTTGGCGCGGCTGCCCTTCTTCGAAGCAGGGAACATCGCCCAGGACCAACATCCACCAGTGATTCGCTTCGCTCTTTTTCCTGCCGCAAATGTCGCATGTGAACGAGACATCCCAAACCATTGTTCACCTCATCCGTAAACGCGTATTCCTCTTTTGGTCATCGGCCGGGAAAGCTACCCAAAAGGCGCAAAGTGCACGTCCCGCCAAGCTTCTGGCAGGTTGGTGATCGTGCTAGAGTAACTTCAAGCGCAGGCCGGATAGATTATAGCCATTTTTGACGGAAGCCGGTGAACTCAAGTGACCTGTCCCGAATGCTCTTCCTCCAGTTTCCGCTTGTCGCGTTTCCGGATCAGGGATGTCGAACGGCTTTTGCTGCTGCAGTATCCGGTGCGCTGCCGGCATTGCCACCGCCGGCTTTACGCCGGCTTCCCGCTGGCCTTGGTGCTGCTGCAGGCCAGCCGGATACGTCGCGAGCGCCGCGAGCACGAGGCTACCCGCTGAGGCGTGAGGTAAGGTTTTGATTGGAAGTAATGGTCGGGACGGGCAGATTTGAACTGCCGACCCCTCGCACCCCAAGCGAGTGCTCTACCAGGCTGAGCCACGTCCCGACAGCAAAATTGACCTCTTGAGTGTACACGACTGCTGCCGAATCAGGGCGCGGGCGGAATGTATTCTTTCGGCAGCGCCGATCCCTCACCGAAGAAATATTCCTGCATCTGCTCCACCAGGAACTCCTGCGCTTCCCGCGTCCAGGGCTGCAGACGATACTCGTTAAGGAGCATCTTTTGCCGCTCGATCCACTCCGACCAGGCTTTCTTCGAGACATGGTCGTAAATTTTGTGACCAAAATCACTGTCAAACGGAGGCTCGTCGAGGCCCTCCATCTCTTG
Organism: uncultured Acidobacteriaceae bacterium; assembly: GCA_963840675.1. Lineage (GTDB taxonomy): Bacteria > Acidobacteriota > Terriglobia > Terriglobales > Acidobacteriaceae > PALSA-350. The sequence continues at coordinate 233,772 of CAWJAB010000008.1, read as the reverse complement.
CTTGTAGCGCGCACAAACTACCATGTGGGGCATGGAATCTTCTCCGAAAATTTAACTTGATTCATTGTAAATTGCTGCTCAGGTTGGGAGAACTGCAGATCCCTCTTCGCTCGGGATGACAAAGGGGAGGGTGGCGCTTTCATTTGCGATTTGATAGCGGTTGAAAGGACGCAGTGGAGGGACCCTGCTGTCTGCCCTTGCGTCCTAGCTGCGCTTCTTGCCGGGACGTTTGTTCTTTGCCCTCTGCTTGCCCTTGCGCAGCACCTTGTTCTTGGGGGGAACGTAGGGGTGGGCCTTGGCGCGGCCGCCTGGCTTAACCCTGGCCTTCGAGGGACGGGCCAGGCGCACCGGCGCAACCTCTTCAAGTATGGAGAACTGTAACCGCCGCTGAACCGAATCCACGCGGTCGAGAACCACCCGCACCCGGTCGCCCATGGAATAACGCCGGCCGGAGTGTTCGCCCATAATCTGGCGCGTGTTCTCGCGAAAGGTGTAGTAATCCCCCTGCAGGCTCAGGATCGGCACCAGGCCTTCGATGAAGAGGCTGTCAAGCTCGACAAAGCAACCGTACTTGGTCACGCTGAGGATCATTGCGTCGAAATCGTCACCGATACGGTCCTGCATGAATTTGACTTTCTTCCACTCTATGAGCTCGCGCTCCGCATCCTCGGCGCGGCGCTCCGCCTGGCTTGATTCATAAGCAATGCCGGCAAGCTCGACTTCGCTCAGCGGAGCTGCCGGGTTGGCTATCTCCACTCCTTTGCTTGCGGAGTGTTTCGCAAGGACACCTACCCCGCTTTCCCCGGAAGAGAGAATTGCCTTGGCAATGCGATGAACAATAAGGTCCGGGTAGCGGCGGATGGGCGAAGTGAAGTGGGTGTAGCAGGGCGCGGCCAACGCGAAGTGGCCCTCGTTCTTCTCGCTGTAGCGCGCCTGGCGCAGGGAACGGAGCATGAGATGGGCGAGGATGCGTTCCTCGGGCTTGCCCGCGATCTTGAGCGCCAGTTGCTGGTACATGCGCGGCGTGACGGCGATATCTTCCGGGATCTCATACTGCCGCGGCTGGCGACCCGGCGCGCGGCCTCGCTGCTCGCGGCGCTCAGACTTCATAGTCATGCGCTTCACCGGCAATGGGCCGAGCCCCAGCGAGTAGCCAAAACCAGCAGCCACTGTTTCAAATTCAACCACACGGCGGGGCTCCGGCTTTTCGTGAATACGATACAACGACGGTACTCCAAGGTTCTGCAGCCAGGAGGCAACACACTCGTTGGCCGAGAGCATGAACTCCTCAATCAGGCGATTGGCCCAGCTTCGCTCGGAACGAACGATGCTCTGCATGGCCCCCTGTGAATCAAATTCAATGACCGGCTCGGGCAGGTCAAAATCGATCGACCCCCGGCGCTGGCGCTTCTTGTTCAGCAGGCGCGCCAGTTCGTACATCCGTTCAAATTCCGGAACCAACGGGGCAAATTGCTCGCGTGCCTGCTGATCGCCGCTGATGACTGCATGCACTTGGGTGTAGGTCATGCGGGCCGTCGAGCGGATGACGCCCTGGGTCACCTCGTAGCTGCGGATCTCGCCATCCGCATCGATCATCATGATGCAGGAGAGAACCAGGCGATCTTCCCCCGGGCGCAGACTGCAAATATCGCTGGAAAGCTCCTGCGGGAGCATGGGCACGGCACGATCGGGAAAATAGACGGAGGTGCCACGCAGGCGCGCTTCAAGATCGAGTGCCGAACCGGGTGTCACATACTGGGCCACATCGGCGATGTGGACCTGCAACTCCCAGGTACCACCATGCTGGCGCACGAACACCGCGTCGTCGAAGTCCTTGGCGGTCTCACCATCGATGGTAACGATAGGCAGGTCGCGAAAATCGCGGCGGGTCGCAGCTTCCTCTTCATCCAGGTGGGCGGCGGCGCGCGCCTCCTCGAGAACATTGGGAGGAAAAACATGAGGCAGATGGTGCTTGCGGATGACGATTTCCACGTCGACACCAAAGTCACCTTCGCGGCCCAGAACCTCGATGACGCGGCCACGCGCAGCACGGGAAGGCGTTGGCCAGTCGGTGATCTCCACGTCGACCACCATGCCTTCGAGGCCTGCCGTGCCCTCGAAACGCGGCTGCGCGCCACCCGTATTTGCGCCAAGCACGCGATGCGGAGTTCCGGCTTCGGTGGCGGGCGCTTGCTCCAGACCAAAGGGGATGAGGATGGGCTGGGTCACGCGCTCATCGAGAGGCGTGACGGTGTTGCCGGTGGCGTGGTCGTGCAGCGCGTAGTGAAAAATACCGACCACCGTAGGGTTGCGGCGAGTGAGCACTCGCGCGACGCGGCCGCTTCGCCGCCCGTCGGCCCGGGGCGGCGCCAGTTCCACCAGGACCTGATCTCCCTGCATGGCGCCGTTCATCTCGCTGGGAGGGATGAAGATGTCGTCATCCCCGCTGGGCTGGCGGGTCTCCGGCCGCACAAAGCCGAAGCCATCGCGGTGCACATCCAAACGGCCGGCGACCAGGTTGCTGCGAGCGGCTGCCTGGGGCAACGCCCAGTGATCGCGGTCGGACTTGACCAGTTCGCCGCGCGCGGTCATGCGGTCCAGTTGTTCGAGCAACATACGGCGCTCGCGCCCCCCACCCAGCCCCAGCTCGCGGACCAGCTGCTTGTAGCCGGCACGCTGGCCGGCAGAGCGTTCAATTCGATGAAGGAGTTCGCGGTCAGTCATCCAAACTCGAGTGGGGAGACGATGTCTTTGTTGATACTAATGGGTCAGTCCACGCGTAACCCTGAAAGATTCGGAATGGGGGATTTCAATTTTGCGCCAACCGTGGTTAAGATGCAGAGAAGAGCAAGGATTGCGCGGCTTGCCCGCTGCAGCCGGGCAAGCAAGTAGGAAACCAACAGCTCCGCCTGATTTGCCCTGAAATGCGGAAACAGTGCCGCAGGGTTGTTCGGGGGCCTGTATCCAGCAGTAAACGAAAGGAAGTACAAGAGAGATGTGGAAACCGAACCAACCTGGAAGTCCCTCGACGTCCCCTAGCACGGAGCCAACGCGTCCGTCAGTACCCGCGGCCGCCAGCCACGAAGCAACCACCACGCGCACTTCCAGCACCTCCCCAGCATCACCGGCAGCAGCCGATCAAGCCACGATTGGCAAGAGCCTGGTGGTCAAGGGCGAAGTGACGGGTTCCGAGTCGTTGTACATCGACGGCAAGGTCGAAGGCGCGATCAACCTACCGGGCAACCGGGTCACCGTTGGCCGCAATGGACAAGTGTCCGCCAATATCTCTGCCCGCGAAGTTGTGGTTCTGGGCAAGGTACGCGGCAACATCAATGCCAGCGACCGTGTAGACATCCGCAGTGAAGGTTCCTTGACCGGGGATGTGATTGCACAACGCATCAGCATTGAGGATGGCGCCTTCTTCAAGGGCGGCATCGACATCCGCAAGCCGGGGCAGCAAAAAGAAGGTATACCGGCTTCGAACATGTCGAATGCCGAAAAGGCCGCTGTCGCCGTCCAGGCGTAGAGCGGACACGATTTGAGAGCACGGGCAGCGCCGGCCCTCAGCCGGAACTGCTCGTGTTGTGTCTGCACATGCCACAAGTGGCTTTCACGGCATGCCACGATCGTGAAGCCTGGTGAAACTCGGGCCTCGAATTTAGGTTTTCTCACCGCTCCGCCGCCTGCTGCATCGTTTTAATACGGTCCGGTTAGAATTGAAGCAGGCATGATCCTCCCCTTCGTCCGCGAGTTGCTCACGGACCTGGAACACTGTGACCCGTTCGAGCGCGTACGAAGGCATCTGGCCCTCGCTGCGGGGCGCAAACGTGTCTCCGGGCTCACCGCCACCGCGCGCGCCCTCTATCTTCCACTTTTCGCCCGGGCTGCACAGACCCCGGTGGTGGTGATCGTCGCCGACAACAAGGCGGCCGACGTGCTGCACCTGACGCTGCGCGCCGCGTGTGAACTCACTGGGGCCATCGAACCGGAGCGCGTGCTCCGGCTGCCGGCGCACGATGTGCTGCCCTTTGAAAACATGTCGCCCCATCCGGACCTGCAGGAGCAGCGCGCCTCAGTGCTGTGGAAGATCGCGACCGGTGCAGCTTCGATCGTGATCGTTCCTGTGGAAGCGGCCAGTATGCGCGTCTTCCCCGCGGATTATTACGCAAACCTCGGGAGGGTACTGCGCCGCGACGAAGAGATCGACATGGACGAGCTCACCACCCACCTGGCGAGCGTCGGCTACAGCCCCATGGACATTGTGGAAATGCCCGGCCAGTTTACCCGGCGCGGCGGCATCTTCGATGTTTACTCTCCGGAAGCCGACCGGCCGGTCCGCATGGAGCTGTTCGGGGACGAGATCGAATCGATCCGCAAATTCGAGCCGGACTCGCAACGCTCCTCCGCCGCGATCGACGAGGCGTTGCTGTTACCTCTGACGGAAACCCCGGTCTCGGAGGACCTGTTGGGCGCCATACACCAGCGCCTGAGTGGCAGCCGTCTTGATGCCGGAGATGACCCGGAGCTGCTGAGCCGGGCGCTGGTGTCAGGCGGCGTAAGTGTTTTTCCCGGCTGGGAGTTTTTCTGCGCGGTGGCGGGCGCCGATCGCACCCTCTTCGACCTGTTTCCCCGCGTGCACGTTTTGCAGGAAGAGCCGGCCATGATCCGCAACCAGGCGGATCGCTGGTGGAACAAAGTCGAGCAGCGGCATGAGCGGAGCGGCATCGGTTCGCTGATCACGCCCACCGACATCTATCTTTCACCGCTGGAACTGCAGGCTAAAATCTCCTCTTTGCCCGGGCTCGATATGGATCAGCTGGGCGCCGTGGATGTTCTGGAAGACGACGTGAACCCGATGGACGAGATTACTTTTTCTTCCCGTCCGACGCTGCGCTTTCACGGTTCGATCCCGGCGTTTCTGCAGCAGATCAAGTCCCTGGCGGAGCAGCAAACACGCATGCTGCTGGTGGCGCCGAACCACGGAGAGGTGGAACGGCTCGCCGGCCTGCTGCGGGAGTACGGCCAGCCCTACCGGCTAGGCAGCCGCGCCCAGGCGCCGGGCAGCGAGCAGGCATACGACGAATCCAGCCATCTGGCGGGCGATTTTCGCACCCCCGTGCTGGTGCAGAGCGCGATCTCCAGCGGCGTCAGCTTGCCGGATAGCAACCTGGTGCTGTTTGGCGCCAACGATTTCTCCGACGAGGCCGACGTGGCGGCCCGTCCCATTGTCAGGAAGGGCAAGTCAAAGACGGCAGCCTTTGTCTCCGATTTTCGCGACCTGACGGTCGGCGACTACGTGGTGCACGTGGAGCATGGCATCGCTCGCTACATGGGTTTACGAGAGATCGAGCAGGATGCCGTCAAAGTGGAGTTCATGGTGCTGGAGTTTGCCGAACAGGCCCGGCTCTATGTCCCCCTTACCCGGCTGGACCTGATCCAGAAATACCGCTCCACCGACGCTGGACCTGCGCCCGTGCTCAATCGTTTGGGCAGCCAGCAATGGGCGAAGACCAAGGCGCGGGTGAAAAAAGCCATGCAGGACATGGCGGACGAGCTGCTCAAGCTGTACGCGCAGCGCAAGGCCGCGCAAGGGCATGCCTTCCCGCCGGATAACGAATTCCAACGGGAGTTCGAGGACGCCTTCGATTACAACGAGACCGAGGACCAGATCTCGGCGATTGCCGACATCAAGCGGGACATGGAATCTTCCCTCCCCATGGACCGCCTGCTGGTGGGCGATGTCGGCTACGGCAAGACGGAAGTGGCCATGCGCGCCGCCTTCAAGGCGGTGCAGGACGGCCGGCAGGTTGCGGTGCTGACGCCGACTACCGTGCTCAGCTTCCAGCATTTCGAGACCTTCAAGAGCCGCTTCAAGCAGTTCCCTATCATCGTGGAGATGATCTCGCGCTTTCGCTCTCCGCGGGAACAGAAGGCAATTCTGGAACGGGTGGAGGCGGGCAAGGTCGACATCCTGATCGGCACCCACCGCTTGTTATCGAAAGACCTGAACTTTCACAACCTTGGGCTGCTGGTGGTGGATGAGGAGCAGCGCTTCGGCGTGCGCCACAAAGAGCGGCTGAAGCAGATGCGGCGGGAGATCGATGTGCTGGCCATGTCGGCCACGCCGATTCCACGCACCCTGCACATGTCGCTGGTCGGCTTGCGCGATATGAGCGTGATTGAAACGCCGCCCAAGGATCGCATGGCGATTCAGACGGTGGTGGCCAGGTTTGACGAGAAGCTCATTCGCACCGCCCTGGAACTGGAATTAGAGCGCGGCGGCCAGGTCTACTTTGTTCACAACCGGGTAGAAACCATTTACGAGATCAGCGCCAAGATCCAGGAGCTGGTACCCCAGGCTCGGGTGGCCGTCGGCCATGGCCAGATGAGCGAAAGCGAGCTGGAACGGGTGATGCTGGCCTTCATGCATGGGGAATACGATGTGCTGGTCGCGACCACGATTATCGAAAACGGTCTGGATATTCCGCTGGCCAACACCATCCTGATCAGCCGCGCCGAGCGGCATGGACTCTCGGAGCTCTACCAGCTGCGGGGAAGAGTGGGCCGATCCAACCGCCGCGCCTATGCCTACCTGCTGATTCCCCCGGAGCAGGAGCTGACCGAGATCGCGCGCCGCCGGCTGGCCGCGCTGAAGGAGTTCTCTGACCTGGGCGCCGGCTTCAAGATTGCCGCGCTCGATCTGGAACTGCGCGGCGCGGGCAACATGCTGGGCGGTGAGCAGAGCGGCCATATCGAAGCGGTGGGCTTTGAAATGTACACCTCCATGCTGGAGCACGCAGTCAATGAGCTGAAGGGCGAGGAGCAGCCGCAGCGGGCAAGCACCCAGCTCAACCTCGGGATCAGCCTGCGCATTGACGAAAACTACATCGAAGAAGAAAATCAGCGGCTGCGCATTTACAAAAAGATTGCCGGCGCGCTGGATGAGGGCGGCCTGAGCGAGATACGTGCTGAGCTGGAGGACCGCTATGGCGAGTTGCCGGCCAGCGTGGTCCATCTACTGGATGCGGCGAGCCTTCGACTGCTGTGCGAGCGGACGGGTGTTGCCCAGGTGGATCGCAAGCGCGACCAAATCCACATCCGCTTCACCGGCCAGGCAAGTGTCGATCCCGGCCGGCTGATGAAGATGGTGGCGCAGAATGCGAAGAAGGGCGCGCAGTTCACCCCACAGGGCGTGCTTCGCTTTCCGCTCAAGGCTACTGAGCCACTGGACGTACTAGACGAAATAAAGGCCTTGTTGGAAGAGCTGGCGGCACGCGAAGACGTTGAAGTGGCGGCTCCGCACCAGCGTCGGTAGCGAAAGACGGATCGGAGAAAACATCGCTTGTATTGCAAACGGATCGTAACTGTACTCCTATGGATTGCGGCCAGCGCAGGCTCAGGCTGTTCTAACAAAGCAGCATCACCATCGGCTTCGCCGCAGGCGCCGGAAGCCGCCCTTCGCCAGCTCGCCGACGAGTACTTTAACCAGGTGTACTTTCATTACGCCCCGACCAGCGGCACCGCGCTGGGTTTGCACCAGTACGATACGCAGCTGGAGGATTCATTGCAAACGGATTGCAACCGTACTGATATGGATCGCAGCCAGCATCGGCTCAGGCTGCTCAACCAAGACAGAGAGCCCATCGACTTCGCCGCAAACGCCAGACGCCACCCTGCGCCAGCTCGCCGACCAGTACTTTAACCAGGTGTACTTTCATTACGCCCCGACCAACGGTACCGCGCTGGGTTTGCACCAGTACGACACGCAGCTTGAGGATTACTCGCGGGCGGCGGTCGATCGCGAGACGGCTGACCTGCAGCGGTTCGAAGGCAGATTTACTGCCGTTCCGGCTGCCCAGCTCGATCTAACCAGCCAGGGCGATCTGCAGCTGCTGCTGGCGGATATTCATAGCTCACTGCTTTCACTCAATACCATCCGGCTGTGGGAAAAGGATCCCGCTCTGCTGGCGGATATTCACAGCATGCTGCTTTCACTCAATACCATCCGGCTGTGGGAAAAGGATCCCGACCAATATTCGAGCGGAATCTCGAATAGCGCCTTTGTGCTGATGGAGCGCACCTTCGCCTCGCCCGACGACCGGCTGCGCTCACTGGTTGCCCGGGAAAAGCAGATGCCCGCGGCACTGGAAGCCGCCCATCAGAATCTGAAGAACCCGCCGCGCATTTTCACCGAGATCGCCCTCGAACAATTACCTGACATCATCAGCTTTTTCCAGTCGGACGTTCCCGCAGCCTTTAGCCAGGCCCAGAATGAACAATTGAAGGACGAGTTTTCCAAGTCGAACGGCGCTGTGATTGCGGCTCTGCAGAACTATCAGAGCTGGCTCAAGAAGGATGTTCTACCCCAATCGCATGGCGATTTCCGCCTGGGCGCGGAGACCTACTCGAAGAAGTTGCTGTACGACGAGATGGTCGACACACCACTACCCGCGCTGCTCGAGATCGGCTACGCGGACCTGCACAAGAACCAGGCGGAGTTCAATCGCATTGCCAGGGAGATCGACCCACACCGGAAGCCGCGCGAGGTGCTGGCGGAATTAGATAAGGACTATCCTGCGCCTGATCATCTTCTGCAAACGTTTCGCGATACTTTTCAGGGCCTGATCGAGTTCATTCAGGAGCGGCACATCGTCGACATCCCTTCGCAAGTGCGACCCATCGTGAAGGAATCGCCGCCGTTCATGCGCGCCACCACGACCGCTTCCATGGACACGCCCGGACCCTTTGAGAAGGTGGCGACGGAAGCTTACTTCAACGTGACGCTGCCCGCGCCAACCGATACCCCTGAGCAGGTCAAAGAACGCATGGAAGAATTTAACCGGGGTACGATTATCAGCACCGCGGTCCATGAGGCTTATCCCGGACACTACGTGCAGTTTCTGTGGGCGCCGCAGGCGCCAAGCACGGTACGCAAGATCCTGGGAGCCTCCTCCAACGCCGAAGGCTGGGCTCATTATTGCGAGCAGATGATGCTGGACCAGGGCTACGGCCAACCCGGCACAGGCGCGCGCGACGCCCGGGATGCCAAGATGATTCGCCTGGGACAACTGCAGGATGCGCTGCTGCGTGATGCCCGGTTTGTGGTCGGCATCCAGATGCATACCGGGCAGATGACCTTCGACCAGGCGGTAGAGTTTTTTGCAACCGAAGGGTATCAAACACATGAAAGCGGCTTAATCGAGACCAAGCGCGGGACGTCCGATGCAAGCTATCTCTATTACACTTTGGGCAAGCTGCAGATTCTCAAGCTGAGAGCCGATCTGGAGAAGAAGGAAGGCGCGCACTTTTCGCTGCAGCAGTTCCACGACGACTTTCTAAAGCAAGGATTCCCGCCCATAAAGATCGTGCGCCGCGCGCTTATGGGGGACGATTCACCTACACTGTAGCTGTTGCTGCATCCTAACTACTGCGTTTCACAGAAACGAGCCTTGACGGGCGTGAAGGATTGCAAGAGATGAAAGACAGAGTGCGCAAAGCAGTTTTTCCGGCGGCCGGCCTCGGCACGCGGTTTTTGCCGGCGACCAAAGCGCTACCCAAGGAGATGTTGGCGCTGGTAGACAAGCCCCTGATTCAATACGGCGTGGAAGAGGCCATCGCGGCTGGCTGCGAACAGATCATCATCGTTACCGGCAGAAACAAGGCGGAGATCGAAGATCACTTCGACATAAGCTTCGAGCTGGAGCAACTGCTGGAGAAGCGGGGCAAGACCGATCTATTGGCCATGACGCGACAGATATCGCACATGGCACGCATCGCCTACGTGCGCCAGAAGGAGGCCATGGGCCTGGGGCACGCAGTGCTCATGGCCCGCGACCTGGTGGGCGACGAGCCGTTTGCGGTGATTCTGCCGGATGACATCATCGAGGCCAAAGTACCCTGCCTGCAGCAGATGATCGAAGTCTTCGAGCATACGCAGTCTTCCATCCTGGCTACACAAGTGGTGGAGGGTGCCTCCATCTCGTCCTACGGCGTACTGGACTGCACGGTAACCGAGGGCAACCCGCGCGTCTTCGAGGTACACGGTTTGGTGGAGAAGCCAAAACAGGAGGAAGCACCTTCGAAAAATGCCATCATCGGGCGATACATTCTTACTCCCAGGATCTTTGATGTGCTGGAAAAGACGCCGCTCGGCGCCGGCGGGGAACTGCAGTTGACCGATGGCATCCGAGGCCTGCTGCAGTCTGAAAAGGTCTACGGGTACAGTTTTGACGGCCTGCGCTTCGATGCCGGCGACAAGCTGGGCATGCTGAAAGCAACCGTGGAGTTTGGCATGAATCACAGTGAGTTGGGCCCGGCCTTTCGCGAGTACCTGAAGTCGTTACCGGTCTGATTTGTCGTCAGAACGATGGGCTTTCATTTCATTCATTCGCAAGCCTGTGGCTCGCTTTCGTTGTACCTCCACGCATCCTCAACCGACGGTGACGACCCGAATACCTCGACAGCTGCGGGCCGCATTTTAACCGGCAATCCAATTTTCTCTGAACATTTCCGTCTATTAATGAGAGGTGTACGGTTCCAGGGGTCTCGGGTCGCCTTTCAGTTCGAATTCAGGAGCTGGCGACCCGTGTGATACCTTACCGACGGAAATGGCATCTCGCGAATGGGCTGGCGAATCTATTAGGGGTTGGAAAAGGGATGAAAACCATGGCCAAGAGTGCGGTTATGCACAAGATGCAGTCGCTCGGAACGCTGGTTGGCGAGTCTGCCTTCAGGCCGATGACCGGAGAATCGAAGAAAGCGATCCTGGTGTCGCCGGCAGAGTTGGGCATCACGTTCATTGGCCACTCCTCTTTTTTGATCCAGATCGGTGGACGGAAGCTGCTCATCGACCCGGTATTCGCCGAGAGGCTGATCGCACTGCGGCGCTTGCGCCGCCCCGGAGTCAGGATCAAGGATCTGCCGGCTATCGACGTAGTGCTGCTTTCCCATGCGCACATGGACCATCTCAATCGGCCATCGTTACGCCGCATCGTGGCGCACAACAACAAATTGACCGGCAAGGCGCCCATCGCGGTGGTGCCCTGGGGAGTGGAAGACCTGGTGAGCGACCTGGGTTTTGCCCGGGTGGTGACCCTCGAGTGGTGGCAAACCAAGTCGATTGGCGGCCTCGAAGTAACCATGACACCGTGCAAGCACTGGGGAGCGCGGCTCTTCAAGGACACGCATCGGGGCTTCGGCGGGTACGTGATACGGGGCGGCGGACACAGCCTATACCACTCTGGCGACACGGCATACTTCGATGGTTTTGCCAAGATCGGCGAACGCCTGAAGCCGGAGGTTGCATTGTTGCCCATCGGGGCCTACAGACCGGATAGCTACCGCGGGGTGCATACCTGCCCGGAAGAGGCGCTGCAGGGTTTTCTCGATTTGGGCGCACGGCGCATGATCCCCATGCACTACGGCACATTCCGGCTTTCTCAAGAGCCGATGGAAGAACCGGTCGAGCGGTTGATGGAGGCTGCCCGGCACGCCGGAGTGGCCGCGTCGGTTTGTGTGCTCCCGGAGGGGGAGACAGAGGTAATCTCGCCGGATGCGCTGCTTCAACCGGCGCGCCGCGCGACGTTGCGACACCACTAATGCAGTTTCGCAATTACCGTTACCTGGTAAGGGTCGCGACGTGTGGTTTTCCTTGGGAGAAAAAGACCTATCGCTTCCCGGATTTCCTGCAGCGCGGCACTCGTTGGGATGTGCGGCTTTCTTCGCGGAAAGCCGCATGCGGTCCGGTGGCCCCACAAAGCTCCAGAAATCCGGGTTCGTCTACACCAATTGCGAAACTGCACTAATGCGCGGGAGCCGGCATGAGCCTCTCCCATAGTCCTCGAAGCGCCTTCACCACCCAGCGCACCATCAAAACCGATGCAGCCAGCAGCACCAGTGTAATGCTGGCTGCGGCCCAGGGATGTTGGGTCGCGAGCCACGTAATGCCGACCGCAGCCACGTCTTCACTGCTGCTGAGGGCAATATTCGACACGGGTTCCGGACTGGGCGTAACCAACGCTCGCGCGGCTGTCTTGGATCCGTGGGCAGCCAGTGCAATCGCGGCGCCCACTGCGGTGGCCAGCAACTGCATTTCCGGGGTTAACTGGGTAGTAGCGCGGTAGGCCAACAACGCGGCCACAGGGACGCGGATAAAGGTATGCAGCGCGTTCCACAGGAGATCGAGACCGGGGATCTTATCGGCGACAAACTCCACAGCGAAGAGGGTTCCGCTCACTCCAATGATCCACCAACTGGATAAGGTTTCGAGACCAGGCGGTAAGACTACCCAGTGCGCATGTGCCAGCAGTCCCAGGGTCAAAACAGTCGCGTACACGTTGAGCCCTGCGGCGAAACTCGCGGCAATGACCAGGGCGGCAATGGTGCTGGGCGTAAAAGGCATGGCTGCTGGGAATTTTAGACCTTTCCGTGGATCCGCTGCGGAGAATTCGCGGGGCCGCCGCCGGCACTTTTGCTGGGATCGATGGAGACAAAGTACGGGCGCATTTTGAGGAGAACATGATTACACAATATCTTTGTTAATAAATCCGGACGGAGAGGGGATTTCTCGCATCACCTTGGAGATCAACGACAAAGCGCGCAATATTCCGTCCCTTGATGGCATGCGCGCCATCTCGATCCTGCTGGTGATCGTTGCCCATTCCAGCCAGCCCTTCTCGCGGTGGATCAGGATTCCGACGAGCTCCTATCTGCTGTTTGCGCATACCGGTGTTTCGGTGTTTTTCGTCATCAGCGGCTTTCTCATCACCAGCCTGCTGCTCAAGGAGTTGCACGCGACGGGTACGATCAGCCTCAAGCGCTTCTATGTGCGTCGTGCCTTCAGAATCTTTCCCCCGTTTTATCTCTACCTGGCCATCATCTTCGCACTCACGCTGGCGGGTGTATTCCATACTCCGCTCCGCGCCTTCTTCTTCGCAGCCATCTACACTTCGAACTACTACTTCGGACCAGGGGGTGGATTTGTAGGTCTGCAGCATATCTGGTCTCTCAGCGTGGAAGAGCAGTTCTACCTTCTTTGGCCGGCCGCGCTGCTTCTTCTGGGAAAGCGAAGAGCCGTTTACCTGGCGGGGTTCCTGATCCTCATCTCGCCCTTATCGCGTGTGGCCACTTACTTTGCTCTCGCGCCCGAGCACAGAGCGATGGTGGACCGCATGTTCCACTCCAGCGTCGATACGATTATGTTCGGCTGCCTGCTCGCGCTGCTATGGCAGAATGACCGCTTCAATCGCCGGTTGCGGAGTTTGGATAAACCCCTGGTCCATGGCAGGGTCTGTTTTGTTTCTTTTCTTGCTTGACCCGCTGCTTGATCACCGTTTCGGTGGCGGATATGACCTCACTATCGGAATGACGCTGGAAGGTATCAGCATCTGCCTGATCACGCTCTACGTGGTCAGGTTTCCCCAGACGGTTCCCGGAAGGATCCTGAATACGGCGGTCCTGCGCCATATCGGCCTCATCTCCTACAGCCTCTACTTATGGCAGAACATCCTGACGGGGGAAGCCGATAGGTATTTCCCGCTCAACCTGGCGGCCATTCTGGCCTGCGCCGAGATCTCTTATTGGGCCGTGGAACGGCCTTCCCTGCGGCTCCGTGACCGCTTGCGAAAGAGGGTGGGCAATGACCCGCCGATTGAGCGTCAGGCTGCTTCCGCGCAATAGACCTTGCTTACGCCCATAGCAGGGATCGTTTCGACAACTTCACTCTACAAATAATCTCTCATTTCTTCGTTCGCGGTCGATGAGCGCACTGAGAAGGATTTTTGGCTCAGGATGCTCCCGCCATGCAGCTGACCCGTGAGGCCGAGCGCACCTGTTGTCAAAAGGTGCGCGATGAGAACGATACCGAGCTATACCCTGTTCGCGCGAGCTGGTTTCGGCCTGATGGGAGTGTTCTCAGTTATCCTGCTTGGCTGCGGGCTCGCTCTCAATGCTGCTTCAGAAGTCCGCACAGAATCAAACAGTACCGGCTCCCGGTGCATTGCAGGTGCTCACCGGGTGTACCAATCCGAATACAGGCATTTCCAACGGGGATTGGGGCGTGGGAACAGATCCTGTTTACACCGATCCTATTGACCTCCTCGTTGGAGCGCCCGTCTACACCTCGAATTCCATCTTTTGGACGTCTCGGGAAACGGCGCCAGGCGAATCAATTTTGCTGACGGGTGCCTTTACGGATGCAACGAAGAGAGCGCGGGTGGCCTTCGTTCCACCCGGAACCACCGACTGGCAGGCGTTAGTGCGCGGAAGTGTCACCGTGGTTCCGACTATCCAGCAGGGGACGACCGGCCTCTCATTTATTGTTCCGTCAGATTTTCCGCCCGGCGTTTATGGATTTGAGATCGAAGATCCTTCGGCTCCAGCGGTTCTGGGCCTGGCAAACGTACCCTCGCTGAGCTGGGCGATTGGAGTTCCTTCCACAACCGATGCGGTCACAGCGCTCCAACACCAGGTTTATGACTGCGGCGCAGAGGCGGGTGAGACTCTAAGGATCTTTGGGAAAAATTTTACGCCGTCAAGCCAGATCATCATTCAAGCATCGGGCTTGACCTTTTATCGACTAACTCCGTCCAAATTGGACAGCAACTCCGATCGCAGTTACAATCCCGCCGGCGCTCGCTCCCGGAACGTACAATTTGTGGGTTGGGAGTTTCCCTTGGAGCGCGACTTCGAGCCAGGCAAGCCAGATTACTATTTATGCTCCGCCTTCGCGGACAGTGAGAAACGCCAACTGCTCAAATTTGGTCGGAGATGGAGCCACGGACAACACCGCCCGTCTTCAAGCATGCCTGGATTGGCTTGCCCCGCTCCCGGGCACCAATGAGCTCGTGTATATCGCAATTCCGGCCGGCACTTTTGTGCTCACGGGGGGAGTCACAGCGCACCCTTTCGAGGTTCTTGTCGGATCATCTCCCGCTTCGACTCATTTTCTTGGGCGGCCTCGAGGCGCACCACCGGCCGCATGGTTCAGCGTCCCGCAATACTTTGGCTTAGCGAATTTATCCTTAAAGGCGCCTGCGAACCCCCATCTCCTTATCAGTGCCGGCAGCACAACCGGGGCCCCGGCGACCTCTGGCCATCTCTTCTTCAGTCATGTGAACTTTCAATCGACCTCCGATGCATCCAATGGGGCGGAATCGATGTTTGTCGTCGCGGGCCCCGATATTCAGGTTTATAACTCGTTCTTCCTTTCAGGCTCCAACCAGGTTTTCGATGTCGATTTTGGAGATGGAAGTATCGTCTCTGGCAATCAGTTTGTTTTGAACAATTTTACGGGCCTTGGATTCGGGGACAGCCAAAATGTGATTTTCGAAGACAATCTGACGTACTCCCAAAATCTTCCTGGGCGGGGAGCAAACGGAAACTCAGGAGGCTCCGGTCTAAGTATAGGTCGAGGGTTTAGCCAGTATGGGCCGTCGGCGCTTTCCCAGGATATCTACGTTGGTTACAACACCTTTCAAAATATGGGCTCAAGAGGCCAGCAAATTATCACGAACGATGGGGAGGGAGGAGCCTATTACGGCCCCATCGCTTCGAGTACAGCGAGCACGGTGGTTTTGCAGGATGATCCTGCATGGAATTGGATGGGCACGACCAACCCCCAAGCGTCGATGATGGCGATTATCTCGGGGAGAGGGGTGGGGCAGTATTCCTTCCTGCAAAGCTACAGCGGCCGAACCATCCACTTGATGGCGCCGTGGAAGGTCTTGCCCGATGCAACGTCCGTGGTCGTGATTTCGCAATACGAGCTAAACATGACATTTGCGCACAACACGATCACCAACACCCTGGGCGTGTCGATTAACTTGATGGATTCCCTCGAAGGACTGATCGAAGACAATGTCCTGACAAATTCCGGCTATGGGATTTTGATATCTGCTTTTGGCCCTTATGGTGGGCCGGCATCCTACGGTCCGGTGATCGACACTGACGTACTTCGCAACACCATGACCGCGGGGGCCGGAAACTTCATCGTTCGGTCTCCCTACACCAATTTTGCAGGGATCGGGATTTTGGACATGCCGGGCTGCCTGCTCTCAGGTCTCATGATTCGAAGTAACGCAGTGACCTCGATGAATACGATTTACAGTACGAATGGATTGAACGGAATCAGTGCCAACGTGATTGAGCAAAATCGCGCCTACTGGGCGCCAACATTTGCCATTCCAGGGTTCCTGATCCAGGACAATTCACCCCCTCTCCCTTGAGGACCGGCATCGATCATGTGCGTGGTGAAGCTATCGTCTCTTAATGCGATGAACTTCGAGCACGCAAGGCTTTTCGCGCAAAACTGGCACAGACCGGCGAATTTGGCTGGAGCAATGGTAGCTTGGACGCCAACAGGTGCCCTTGCTTATGCCCTTTCCATCGAAATATCCTACCCATACGGAAGATATGGCAAGAAGCCGCTTCCGCGTGGCTCCGCTTTTTCCAGAGATCGTCCTGATTCAACTGCGAAGCGCTAAGGATAACGAGTGACTGAACTGCGGAGAGCTTGCAGGCGAAATACTACGAGCAAAGCGCCTCGTCTTACGACAGCGTACACAACGCCAGCGAAGATCATGAGCACAACCTCGCCCTTCGATATATCGAGATGATTAGTAATGCGCGCGGATTGCGAACCTTCTTGGATGTCGGCGCTGGAACCGGTAGGGTGTTTGCTTCCTGCGGGATCGTGGCAAAGAAGTTCGTGGCATCGAACCTGTGGCTGCAATGATCGAGAGGGCAGAACTGAATGGTGTGCCTAAGGGGTTGCTGCTGCAGGGCAGCGGATATGAGCTGCCGTTTGAGGACGGATCATTCGACGCAGTTTTTGAATGCGGCGTCCTCCACCACGTCGCGGAGCCTGGCCGTGTTGTTGAAGAGATGATCCGGGTATCGAAGCGGGCCATTTTCTTATCCGATTCGAATCGTTTCGGGCAGGGTGGCAAAGCTGCGCGGCTGTTTAAGCTGGCTCTCTACAAATGTGGCTTGTGGCAGGCGGCCCGGTTCCTTCAAACCAAAGGTAAGATGTACACCATCTCCGAAGGAGACGGTCTCGCTTATTCTTACAGTGTGTACGATTCTTACCGCCAACTGGCCGCCAAGACGAGGCGAATTTGGTTGCTCCCAATTGGGACTGAGCAGTCAAGTGGCGGGAGCTGGATTCATCCGCTGCTAACTTCTACCCATGTGCTGTTATGCGCTTTCAAAGACGATCAGAGGGAATATCCCCTTTGATCAAGACGGGCCAATGGCCTCCCCGGTCTTCTCTGCGACTCTGGGAGTGCTGGCAAATAGGATCGGCATTGACCAAGCGATCGAGCGTCAGCTAATGAGCTGAGAGCGAACCGGTGAAACTCAATCATTCGCACATCGCCCACTGCATAACCACCCCTCCTTCCTCTAAATGCCGGTTACACCCGTTCAACTGGTCCAACGTTTGTCATAACCGGTTTCCTGCGAAACGATGGGCCTCCGCCCTGTGAAGGCCGACGGCGATCTGGTGCGAAACAGAACGTGTTTGGTATCCTTGAGAAGATCATGCTGGTAAACCTTGCGGAGCCACTCTGAATGGATCGCCGTCAAGTTAGGCGTTCCCTCGGCAAGTGGGAGTTCCGACTTGGTGGCTGCTGTGGTTTGGCGTTTATTGCGCCTAAATCATGTTAAGCCGCGCCAAATTACGGAGCCTCATCGTTGCTTTGTTCCTCCTCTTGGCTGTTACGGTCGGTTGGGTTGTTATCGCCGTTCCGTTTTCCACACCGATGCCAGGCTTCTGGTACAGCGCTCAGGAATTCGCCTCTTCCGGACACATTAGTTATGTCTTTACTCCGTGTGGCTATCCGGCGCTAGTGGGCCTCGGCATCCGCTTGGGCGGGGGAGCCGGCCCCGTTATCATTCAACTACTCATTTACGCATTTATCCTGTTTACCGTGTTCACCACACTTCGCTTGCTGGGATCGAATAAGCGACCGCGGCGATAGCAGCCTGCGTACTTGGCTTTCACCCTGATCTGGTCATAAATATCAAGAAGATCTGGGATACCGACATCACCGTTGCTCTTCTCATGCTGCTGTTTGCAGCCGTTCTTGCTGTTACGCTGCGTGGCCTTACGCCCGCGCGTGCTGTCGTGATCGGTATTTTCTGGGGTTTGGGCATCAATGTACGCCCAAACTTCCCGACCCTATTTGTGCCGATCGCATTTGCCTTCTGCACAGCTCCGGCTGGCGGCAATCGCATCAAAGTTCGGCTGACTGCTTGCGTTCTTACCCTTGCCGGAGCCGCTTTCGTCGTGACCGTAGTGAGCTTTCTGGTGCACGGGTCCTTCTACATGCCTCAGAACGGACCCTATAACTTTTACGCAGGTGACAATCCATTTACAGAGCAAGCACTGCTTAGCAGCCTCAACGCCGAGCCATCTATCTACCCCTCGCTGCTTGCAGCGGGTTTCAGCCAGGACGTCGACCCCTACGATCCAGGCCTACAACATTTTTACGTCCAACATGCTCTGCTCTACATCCGCCAGGATTTGCTTCGCGCGGCAAAACTTATGTTCTTGAAGTTGCTGACTCTGCTCCGCCCAGACACCAAGATCTATCCACTCAATTCGTTGGGTGGCATGGTAAAGCTGGTGTTGGCTTTAGCAATTCCCGTTTGGTTACTGGCTATCGTGGTCTCGCGGGATGCCGCATGGCGAATTGAGGATTGGCTCTTCGTGGTATTCGGGTTTTCATATATCGCCCCTTTTCTGCTTACGAACTCCGACCCCCGCTTCCGCATCCCATTGGACGTTTTAGTTCTCACACATGCGATTCATCGAATTGGAAAATACCTACCGCTCCGATGGCAGTCGACCCCTTAGGATCCTAAAGTCTGCCCGAAGGATCGAGCAGGACGCCACATGGCGGCCGGTCGAAATCCAAGGCGCTTCTGCTCGACCCGCATATCCGTTCGGCCACGCTGTGCAGGTTTGCTCCGGAGCAGGTTGATCATAATCAAAAGCAAAAATGCTTCCCACATGCGGCGGGTCAAACCGAACGGAGAAAACAAGATATCCCAGGTTAAGCTGATAAGAAGGTACATATAGAACGGGCCCAAGGGATGGGGCGTCTCGGTCAGGCGGATGATACATCGGGCGATGAGCATCAACATATAGAACCAGAACAAACTCGCGAGGAAGCCACCTTCCACCCAGGACATGGTGAGATGCGAGTGTGTCGGAATGCCGGGTTCTTCAACATCCTCAGCATCATCACCCTCGGCATAGCCGAACCTATATCTGTATTCCTGCAGCAGTTCATAGTACTTGTAGTCGACTGCATACGATCCGTGTCCGAGGATCGGGCTGTCCATGATCGCCCGTGCGGCGACCAGACCTTCAGGCCTCCCCCCGAAAATAATCCCCAGCTTTCCCTGGGACTGTTGTTCGAACTTTGCCTGATCGTTTTCCGAGAATAGCCCGGCATTTGCCGCCATCCTGAGAACCTGCTGGCTGGCCCACACGGCAACCATGGAAAGACCGAGCAAGATGACTACTCTACCTGGACCGCTGCGAAGGAAAGAAGGGCTGCCGGAATTTGCCTGGGGGAATATCGGCAAGAGGAGCACGCCAACCGCCAAATCGATCACCATCGCGCCGCGAACCGCATAGTGCAGATTCACAGCGGCCAGGGCCACCGCCAGCAACAACACGGCATAGTATCTTCGCTTTACGTAAAGCGGGGACGCGAAAAGAAACACCGCCATGGACGCTGCGGGCGCCAGCCACATCTTCCACATCAGCGCCATGTCACCTCCCCCCGCCCTCGAGGAGTAGCTCAAACTCAAAATCATACCTATAGAGAAGATTTTTGTTCTTCGCAGGCTGGTACCAATGATTGCAGCGACACAAGCAAGATCGAGAGCGAAAAACGCCACTCTTGCAAGTCCCTTGATGCGATTAGCGGGCGCGGCATCAACAAAAATATCGGTCAGTGCCTGGCTGAAAGCCCACAAACCCATCAACAGATAGGCGGTGCGATATTCCCTGTCGAATATCCGTTTTCCCCGTTTTAAGATAAGAAACGGAAAAGACAGCAAAAAAAGAATTTCTGCGTAAGGCAGCATTCCGCCTACGTTAACTAGGAAGGCACCTGATATAGGGATTAGAAAGGCAGCCCAGTCTCCAAGGACGCCGGTATTTGCGCGCCAGCGCCCGAATCTGCGCGGACGAATGACGCCCGTTCTAGACATTTCCCGGTCGAATGCTCTAGAGGCCATGGGCTATTGAGGGCGGTAACACCTGCTGCTCAACCTCTGATCCTGGTTAAAGCCGGCCCTGCCAGGCAGCAGGATTGGTACCGTAGCAATAGTATAGCTTGGCAAGCGCGCATCAAAAACGGCATGATCGGAATAGCCAGTGGGTCACGGTTTTGATGTCCCCACCGCGATGCCCGTGTCATCATGCTTTCTGCTCGAAGCGTCTCTCTGATCATCGATTGATGGCTACTTCTCGATAGACTCTTGACTCGAGGTCGGGAACTAACAGCACGGAAGATCCCGCGACCCCCGTGATATCTACCGAGAGTCTGCCGGGGGCGGAAAGGAAGCGAATTGTTGCAGCCGGAACACCGTGGTAGATGATTTTTGTAGGTGCAATCGTTCGGGTGATCTCTTCGCCGCCGATCGGATAACTCATTCCGCTAGAAAGGAAAGCATACCCGGCACACAGGGAGTCGAGCTCCGCGGTAACTTTGATGTGGTCGATCGAGACTCTTTGAATATTCAGTTTCGGTTGAGGGGTACAGTTTTCTGTAGATATAAGGTCATTTACGCGAATCAGCCTCCCCTGATACCCGGCAAACCTGCGGATGGATTCTGTGGAAGAAAATCCCCCGGATACGTCATTGACGACATAGATGGTCGCGGAAGTGGCTCGCGAAATCTTGCTGACATAGTCCGCTGCCATTGCCCATTGGAAGCGCATTCTCATAAGATCGGCTGAAAAATTCAGGGTGCGTTCCGTACAGTTGATGATTGGCGGAACGATGAGCATCAGACACGCCAGTGTTAGTTCGAGTTCGCATTTGCTCGCCTGCAAAAACGCCACCAACATGAGCGCAAATATGGGCACGAAAGTTGCCCCGAATCGCGGCTGCAAGTCAGGTATCAGAAGTAGGATTGCAATGCTACCGGTACAGAAGATCAGCATTACTTGGATCATCGGCAAGGCGAGAAAGCCTCCGTCGGCCCCTAAATCGCCTGCTTGCGTGAGGACTCCGCCGTGGCGCATCCGTGATCGCAAAAAACGGAGGGCAAAATAGAGCACGGCAATCCAGAAGCATAGGTTCATGACAACGAACACGTAGAGCGAGATGGAAACTGAGTGCGGCCCCGAGGTTGTCCTGTATGGTACGTCGAATGGGATGGGCCAGCGCAAAAAGTCCCTCAGCACGCGCTTAACATATGCCCCCGGGCTATCGGCAGGCAATGCATAAACACCGGAGGCACCATGGAAGGCGATCCGTCTCAGCATGCCCCAGGCGACATATGGAAGGACAAAGCATATCGGCACAAGAAGGCGGCGAGGCCCTCTCTGCGTCGATCTGAGGTAGATCACGACCGCTGCGGCAAGGGGCGAGAAAAACGCTGTCTCTTTGGTAAAAAGCGCAAGAGCGAAGAAGGCCCAGGCAAAAATGAAGTTCCCGGAGAGCAGTTGATTTAACCCCAGGATCACGAGGAGAGCAGCGAGCAGATCGAAGGCAAACGAGGTTGAGTAGAGAGCGCCATTGTCAAAAGCGGGGGAAACGAAACACAGAATGCCGATCCCAGCAGCGGTAAATACGGAGACCCGCAAGTGGCGCAGCGAAAGATGTACCACACCCGCCACCAGCAGGCTTTGAATGAAGTAATTCGATAGCAGGTACCAGGCCCAGTGAGTGCCAAATACCAACGAGCTCATATAGTATTCCGCGTTGACGACGGGGCGCACGAAATTTGTAGACCCAATACTCCACTCCGGGTACGGCACAAAGTACCGGCTGAAGCCGTGGAGGAACCACTCCGAGAAAACCGGACGAAACGGCTTAGCCGAGTTCACAAACAAAGAAAACTCGTCGCTGATCGGGGAGTAGTACTTCCGAATTTGCGAATACCAGAATAGGCCCAGGGTTCCGAAGGAAAGGACGAAAGCAACGCTACCTACGATGAAGGGCAAACGTAGTGCGTTTCTGATCCGTATAACGCTCAACGTCTCGGTCTCGTAGGATACTCGGGTGCCCGGACCTGTGGGGAGAGTGCTCGATCCATTGCTTATCTACCCGCCTGCAGGTGGACCAGGTATAAGTTAGAGTCCAGGTAGGGTACACGGTAGGTACCGAGCCACGTGAGTTGAGCGCCGTCGTCTTTCAGTTTAGGAAGAAGCCACTCTTCCGGAGCTTCATAGTCACCTAGAACCAGGAACTCCCGATGTTTATTGATAAAATCAGCGTAGGAAGCGACATTTGCGGAGATGGGGAAGTAAGGTTTCATTCCATCGCCGAAGCCGCGATCCTCAAAAAGGTTTGTGTGGGTATACTTCAGAGCCAAGGCACGGTCTTTGAGAAAAAACAGGCGCTTCAGAATCTCCGGCTTTTCGTGATGGTTCATCTCAAAGAATGTGACGCCGCCGGCATCCACCAGGGGAAGGTCAGGCCGGATCGCCGCCAGCCCGGAAGCATTTTGCGCAGCCGGTTGACTGAGCATTGGCCACAGCGCCGCCTGGAAAAAGAAGAGGAACAGGAGAACGGCGGCCGCGGCGTAGCCGGCGATGCGATTACTCTTTAGGCGAACAGCCAGAAGGATAGCCATGCCGACGTAGATGGCAGCCTCGGTGGTTATGCAGTAGCGATCCCAGAAAGCGCCGTGTCTCCGCATCAGCAAAATGTTCAACAGGATGGGGTTCAACAAGATACAGCTAAAGAGAACCGGTTCCTCGGGCCGCCATTTATATGAGGACGTAAGGGCTCGGCTCCCCTGAGGGCGCTAGCAAGGCCGCAGATAACGCCAGGAAAAGGGCCGGGCTCAGCACATGAATCGTGCCGTAGAAGAAATGAGGGATTCTCCCCAGGGAAGCCTGGTATAAGGGCGGGAAGTAAATTGTCGAATAACCGCGAAATAGGGGAATATAGAAGGCCATTGCGACTATGGGCAACAGGAGCGCGGACCAGAGCGCAAAGTCCAGTTTGCGCGTGCTGCGAAAGCGCACCGCCTCCGCGACAAGGAACGGAAACAAGGAGAAGGGGCAAAGACGTGGGCGCTAAACATCCCTAGATTCGCGATGGCGACGCCCCATAGGGCGACGACACGCTCTTCTGAAGTAGCCGCGATATCCCAGAAGAGCAGCAATATAGAAAAGAACATCAATAAGAGGGCGTAGGGCCTGGCCTCAATGGCATAAGGAAACGCTTCGCTCATCCATAGGATAAACACGGCGGCGGCGGCGTAGCCGATACCGATCTTGCGCCGCACATAAAAGAAGAGCGCCATGCTGGCAACGTAGAACTCCAGCATGGAGGGGAAGCGCAAGCCGAATTTGCTTGCGCCGAAGAGCCTCATGGAAACGCGGCTGAGCAGATACCCCGTGGGAAGTTGAAAATCAAACCTGCGGATGAGCGTCCACATCTGCGGTAGAGATTGTGCCCGGGCAATGTCAAAAGTAAACAGTTCGTCAAACCAGACAAACCGCCGGTTGGCCACTAGAACTCCCGCTACGTATAGCGCAGTCAACGCCGTGAGCACGGCCCAGAGTTCGCCACTCAAGTCCAAACGTGATCGTGCCTCGGACGTCTTCGCGACCTGATCTGTGGAGATGGGGGGAGAAATCATCGGAGCCGGTGCCTCAATCCATTTGGCCTTTAGAAGATGCAGATGAGTGCAGATTAGCATCGCTTGCTATCGGGCTGGGGTAGGAATTCCCTGGGATGAATCCCGGGCATCCACCGGCACGTGCGATTGCTTGCACTTGGAAATGAGAAGCGAACGAAGAGCCTTTTCACTACGTCTAACATTTCTAACATTCGGCGCGGACCACACTGTGCACCGCCGAACTGATAGTCTTAGACCGATTGATGTCTATTTATCAGACCCTATGGGGGTTGGGGAGAGCCGGCGATGAATCTCAAGCCTGCGTACTGCCGCCAGTGAATCCCTCGACCCAAGGTTTGACGGGCTCGCGACTCACGGACAGCAGGTTGAGCTATCTGTCGTAATGCCCTGCCTGAATGAGCGGGAGACCGTCGGAGTGTGCGTGCGCAAGGCTATGAGCGCCCTTAAAGACGCTGGTATATCGGGTGAGGTAATCGTCGCGGACAACGGATCGACTGATGGTTCAATGGAGATCGCGCAGGCGGAAGGTGCCCGGGTAGTAAACATCCAGGAGAAGGGATACGGCAGTGCTCTGAAGGGCGGGATACTCGCCTCACGCGGAGAGTATGTGCTGATGGCGGACTCGGACGACAGCTATGATTTCAGCCACGCTCCGCGTTTTTTGGAGCAACTGCGTTCTGGATCGGACCTGGTCATGGGCAATCGTTTTCGCGGTGGCATTGCGGATCAAGCAATGCCCTTCCTGCATCGCTACCTCGGAAACCCTGTGCTCAGCGGCATCGGAAGATTATTTTTCGGATCACCTTGCGGAGATTTTCACTGCGGCATCCGCGGCTTTCGAAAAGATAGTTTCGTACGCATGGATATCCGTTCGACGGGCATGGAATTCGCCAGCGAAATGGTGGTGAAGGCCACCTTGCTGGGGATGAAGGTCAGCGAAGTGGCAACGACACTCTCGCCCGACGGACGCGGTCGCGCACCGCATCTGCGCACCTGGCGCGACGGTTGGCGGCATCTGCGCTTTCTCCTGATGTACAGTCCACGTTGGCTCTTCCTTTATCCAGGCATTCTGTTGATGGCGGTGGGGCTGACCGGATGCGCGTTATTACTGCCAGGGCCGCTGGTCATCCACGGCGTTGGCTTTGACTTGCATACCCTCTTGTACGCGTTCGTTTCCGTACTGCTCGGTTTTCAGTTGATTGCCTTCGCCGCCTTCACCAAGGTTTTCGCCATTACCGAGGGCCTGCTGCCGGAGGACCCTCGCTTGAATCGCGCTTTTCGCTGGGTGACACTGGAAACAGGCCTACTGGTCGGCGGCTTGCTGATGCTCCTGGGTGTGGGCGGATCTATCTTCGCTGTCTCTGGCTGGGCGAGAGAGAGCTTCGGCGCCCTGGATACCGAACGTACACTCCGCATTGTGATGCCATCTGTCTTCGCGCTGACTATGGGTGTGCAGATCACCTTCAGCAGCTTCTTCCTAAGCATACTCGGGCTCAGGCGCCGCCGATGAAATTACGGCGCTCGTTGCTGTGGGCTGGCTCCGCCGCGATTACTGTTCTCCTGCTCGTTCTGCTGATAAAGATAAGCAAGCTCGATCTTCGGGTAACGGTGCAACAACTGAGGAGTGTCAGCTGGCTCTCATTCGCGAAGTTGGTCTTATTGACCGCTGTTCATGTATTTCTCTCCACCCAAAAGTGGCGCTCTGTCGATGCCACCCTGCGCCGTTCGACTGATTCTGCCCCATCGAGGACGATGTCGTTTGCCCTCACCAGCATTGGCGTTGCGCTCGGTCAAGTTCTCCCGGTACAGGTCAGTATGTCCGCCGCGCGGACACTAGGAACGTATCTTCATGGAAGGGCTCTCCGCCGCGGGACGGGCGGCACGCTCTTCGAGCAGTCGTTTGACGTGTTGATCGTTGGCTTCCTGGCTATTGCATCGGGAGCCACAAGGGTTTACCGGGGCGGAGGAATGATGTGGGCAATATGTGCGGCTGCCATGACCGTGGTTGCCATGATTGTTCTCGGTCCTGCGGTCGGGCTGATCCACCGGCAGGCGATCTCTTTGAATGCCAGAGCGATCACCCCCAAGAACAGGGTCTTGCGGGCCTTTGGTAGCCTGGAACATTCGGGTCTGCTGAGCCCTGGCTTGGCTCGCCAGTTGATGGCGCTTTCCATAGCGCGCTTTGCTGTTCAGGTCCTGATGGCGGCCCAGACCGCGGAGGCGATTGGTGTCCGCATTCCGCTTTGGCACTTGGCCGCCGCGATGCCGTTTGTCATTATCGCTTGCGTCATCGTAGTAACTCCAGGCGGACTTGGAGTGAATGAATTGAGCTATGCGACCACGTTGCGTATGTTCGGGACACCATTGAACGTCGGAGCACAGTGGGCTTTGTCCAATCGAGTTCTTGTGGCCTCGTCGTGCTTTGTTGTCGCGGCATGCGCCGCAGCCGTGCTGGGTCTCACAAAGGTGATGGCCGCAGGCAGGCAGGCCAAAGCAATGCAGGAAGATCCACCATGGTGATGCTGACCGATATCCGAGGGGAAGTCCTAGTTAGCCGGTGCACTGTTTGTGACGGAAGCCAATGGAGTTTCGTACGGGCGGGACGCGACCTGTATCAGCCTCAAGACGAGATTAGTTTCAAGCTGGACCAATGTCTTTCTTGCGGCCAGGTCATGCAGAATCCGCTGCCTACTCCGAAGCAGCTCGGCAAAGCTTATTCCGCGGAGTACGCACCCTATCGACCCGCCTGGAAAGCGTCTGGCTGGCCCTGGTGGAAGATTCTTCGTGAGCTGACGACGCGGCGCCGCATTGCCCGCTTGCGCCGATATGGAGCGGGAAAGAAGTTATTGGAAGTTGGATGCGGGGCTGGTGATTTCCTCCATGCCGCGCACCGTGGGGGCTGGGATGTACGGGCAGTTGAATACAGCAGCGCCCTGGCTGAGGCACTCCGCACTGAGCTGGGCTTTGATGTGCGTGCCGGAGATTTGAGGCCCGGACTGTGGGAAGACGGCTCCTTCGATGCCGTCATACTGTGGAGTGTTCTTGAACATTTACGGGATCCCCTCGGGGCCCTGGTCACAGCCTGCGCATATTTAAGGCCAGGCGGATATGTCTTTATCCAGATACCGACCGTGCTTGGGGTTAAACAGGGAAAGAGGTTTCAGCAGTATTGGGCGTTGCTCGATCTGCCCCGACATCTGAGCTTCTTCGGCAAGGAAGGTCTTGCGGATTTGTGCGCTAAAGCGGGCATGAAGCTGATGGTGTTCGAGACTCCCCTGCTCGAAACTGCCTGGTGCTATTTCGCAAGTGTCTGTAACTATGCCAACCATTGCAAGAACCCTTTGCGGCGAGCGGCTGGCGTGGTGTCGCTCGCGCTGCTGTCGGTTCTTGCTCTACCTTATATAGCAGTACGGGCATGGCAGGGTCACGGAACTGAAGCTTTTGCTGTAGCAGTGAAGAGATAGCAGTTGAAACCCCTTTTGTCGGTTGTGATGCCTACCTACAACGGTGAGAGGTTCATCGCCGCGGCACTCGAGAGCGTGCGCGACCAGCATAACGACGCGATCGAGCTGGTGGTCGTCGACGATGGCTCCACCGACGGCACGCTCGATATTGTTCGTAGTTTTGCTGGGGTTCTTGCCGTTCGGTTGATCACTCCCGGTAGGCTCGGGAACTGGGTGACCGTCAGCAATCTTGGTCTGCGTGAAGCGACCGGTTATTGGGCTTGCTTTCTGCATCAGGATGACCTTTGGCTTCCCGGCCGGCTGGCGAACCTTCGGACAGAGATGCAGAGCACCGAGGGTGCGCTCATCATGCACGACGCGATGTACGTGGGCCCGGACGGACGAGGGCTTGGACCCTGGACCTGCCCATTTTCGGAAGGCACTGTGCCGTCAGATCTATTCATCGAGCGTCTTCTGATTCAGAACTTCATTGCCATCCCGTCCCCAGTTTTCCGGCGAAGTGCGGTGATAGACTCCGGTGGATTGGATGAGTCGCTTTGGTTCTCGGCTGATTGGGATCTTTGGCTCCGGCTGGGAGCGCTGGGCCCGGTACGCTTCATCGCTAAAACGTTGAGTGCCTTCCGCATCCACCCCGCCTCACAGACAGCTGCGCGCAAGCTGCTGCCCAATGAATGGCAACAGCAGTTGACAACGGTACTTGCCCGCCACCTGCGGGATTGGCCGGTTACGGGGAAACTGCGTGCGTCGGTAGAGCATGTCGCAATGGCATCGATCGCCGTGAATTCTGCCTTCTCCGCCGCCTCTCGCGGCGAACCCGTGAAGCCCGCAGCTGCCCTGCACCAGTTGCTCTCGCTCAGTCCCTCAGAGTGGCATAGATACTTCAGGGATTCCAGGATTGTGCAGCGGCTCAAGTCGAGGGTTAAGCTGCGACGGCTCGAAGCTTAAACGTCGCTGGCAACAACTATCTGGAAACCCGTTGATAAACGGCTCTCTGTCAGACCCACGTGTGTTGGTAATCCTCTAGTGACTTGCCTCGCCTTCGTGCCGCAGCCGGGCAGTTCGTCGTGTAAACTCTCTACGTATGGCTGGCAGGCCCCCCCGTGCATTCGTGCAGGCAGAAGCAGCAGGTTTGATCCAACAGGCCAAGTTGCGCTTACTCGAGATGCACTATCAGAGTAAAGTTGGACACATCGGCGGCAACCTTAGCGCGCTCGACATCCTCATCAGCCTTTATCACTTTCGTCTGGGACCCCATGACAAGTTTGTTCTGGCTAAAGGGCATTCAGCCGGTGCGCTGTATGTGACCCTATGGTCGAAGGGGATATTAACCGACGACGATCTGCGCCGGTTCCATGGGGAGGGAACGCGGCTGAGCGGGCACCCTCCTTTGCAAGGAATCCCGGAGATCGTTTTCGCTACCGGAAGCCTGGGGCACGGTCTGAGTCTCGCGGCCGGCCTGGCGCTCGGCAAGAAGCTGCGCGGGGAAGACGGCAGAGTTTTTTGCCTGACCTCAGATGGCGAATGGAATGAGGGCTCCTGCTGGGAGGCGCTTATATTCATGGCGCACCAGAAACTCGACAAGTTGACATTCCTGGTCGACCTGAATGGCATGCAGGGTTTTGGCTCGACCAGGCAAGTAGCCAACCTCGACTCTCTGGCAGACAAGTTTCGCGCCTTTGGGGTGAAGACCATCGAAATTGATGGCCACGATGTAAACAGCATCTGTTCTGCGCTCAATTCGAATGAGGGGCCGCTGGCGATCGTAGCCAACACCAGGAAAGGCTGCGGGGTATCTTTCATGGAGAACCAGATGGCCTGGCACTACCTTCCCATGAGTGATGAACAGTATCAACAAGCTGTGCGGGAGGTAACCGAATGCGGCAAGCTTTCTGTAACGGTCTAGTACAGCAGGCTCGTCTGCCGGAATTCGTTTTCCTGACTGGAGACCTCGGTTTCAAGGCTCTGGAGCCATTGCAGGATGCACTGGGCCCGCGCTTCATCAATGCCGGCGTCTCGGAACAAAATATGGTCTCGGTGGCGGCGGGCTTGGCGCGAAGTGGTTTGCGACCTTGGGCCTACAGCATCGCGCCGTTCCTCTACGCCCGCCCCTTCGAACAAATTCGCAACGATGTCTGTTTCCATGACCTTCCAGTGATCTTAGTCGGCAATGGAGGCGGATACGGATACGGCGTGATGGGGAGTTCGCACCATGCCCTGGAGGACTATGGCTGCCTGCTCACCCTGCCGCACATGCGCGCATTCGTTCCAGCTTTCGACTCCGATGTGAGCACCATGATCCCGATGCTCATGCAATGCGCCGGACCCGCCTACCTTAGACTAGGGTTGTCGGAAGAGCCTAAGGACTGGCCTATCCCTGCATATGCTCCATGGCGCAAACTGCTTCGCGGCAATGGCTCTGTCCTGGCCGGAGTCGGTCCCCTGGTGGGTGGTATGCTGACCGCCTTGCAGCAATTAAAAGAGGACGTGCGCCCCGAGGTATGGCTCATCACCGAGTTGCCGATCGCGAACGTGCCCGATGAATTTATTGCCAGCGTCCGCCGAAGTCGCCGGCTGTTCGTGGTGGAAGAACACACTGCGCATGGAGGGTTCGGTCAGATGCTGGCCCATCACCTGGCAGCTGCCGGCGTGGGCCTCGATTCCTTCATCCATAAACATGCGTTGGGTTACGTCTCCGGCTTGTATGGCTCGCAAAAGTTCCACCGTGCAGAATGCGGCCTGGATGCCGCCTCTATCGCGGCCGCGGTCTCTGTGCAATGAGCCTCGGCGATTCGCTCAAACCGCACCAAGGCAGTTCCGTCAATATTCGCCAGCTCCAGGGCCCAATTTTGGTGCTCGGCGCAAGCGGGTTTATCGGCGCGAATCTTTTGCGCATGCTGCTCGAGCACCGCGAAGACGTTTATGGCACCGCGACACGCCTGCCCGCATGGCGACTCGAGGGATTGCCGCGCAACCACGTGCTGGTCACCGACCTGCTGATTGACTCGAACCTGGATGCACTCCTCGAAGGGGTTAAGCCGCGAACCATCTTCGACTGCATTGCCTATGGCGCCTACTCTTTCGAGACAGATCGGGAGCTCATCTACCGCACCAACTTCAACCTGATCTCCCGCCTGCTGGGCCGGCTCGATTCCCGCAGTCTCTCCTGCTATGTGCACGCGGGTAGTTCCTCGGAATATGGAGATAATTCCTCGGGGCCGCACGAGGATGCAGCCCCGGCGCCGAATAGCCACTACTCCGTCTCCAAAGTTGCCGCCGCCAGCCTGATTCACTACCTCGGCAAGAAGAAGGGTTTGCCGTGCGCGAATCTCCGCCTGTATTCGGCCTATGGGCCGCTGGAGGATTCCTCGCGGTTGATGCCGAATATCGTCCATTTTGGCGCTTCCGGTGGCTATCCGGAATTGGTTGACCCGCGGGTCTCGCGGGATTTCATTTACGTCGATGATGTGGCGTGTGCCTTCATCGACGTAGGCCTCAAGCTCACCGAGGCGGATTACGGAGAATCTTTCAACATCGGCACGGGGCGCAAGACAACAATCGGAGATATCGTTACCATTTCGCAGCGTCTTTTTGACATTCGCCAGGACCCTGTCTTCACCATGCCGAATCGAGAGTGGGACCTGACGGACTGGTTCTCTGATATCAGCAAGGTGAGTGAACGATTCGGATGGACGCCTCGCGTCGAACTGGAAGAAGGGCTGGAGCGCACGGCCCTGTGGTATCGATCGCTGCCCGACAAAACTGCTTATCTGCAATCGTCGAAGCGGTTCGGCCTTGACACCAAGCATAGTGTATCGGCCATCATCGCCTGCTACAAGGATGGCCAGGCGATCCCCATCATGTACGAGAGGTTGAAAAAGACCTTTACGGACTTGAACGTCGATCACGAAATCATCTTTGTTAACGATTGCAGTCCAGACGACTCAGAAGAAGTGATTCGATCTATCACGCGCAACGATCGACGGGTGTTGGGCATTTCTCACTCCCGAAACTTTGGATCGCAGGCGGCTTTTCGCAGCGGGATGGAGATTTCCACCAAAAATTCCTGCGTCCTGCTGGACGGGGATCTGCAGGACCCGCCCGAGTTGATTGCGCAATTCGTCTCGAAATGGCGCGAGGGCTTTGATGTGGTCTACGGCCGCCGTGTGAAGCGGGAGGCATCTCTTCCGATGCAGCTCTCCTACAAGCTTTTCTATCGTATTTTTGACACCTTCTCTTACATCCAGATTCCTCATGATGCCGGCGACTTCTCACTGATCGACCGCAGGGTGATGGAGGCTATGCTTCGTTTCCCCGAGCGCGATCTCTTTCTCCGCGGCGTTCGCGCCTACGCGGGCTTTCGCCAGATCGGAGTGGATTATGTGCGGCCGGAGCGCATGTTCGGTCGCACAACCAACAACCTTTGGAAAAACCTCGGCTGGGCGAAAAAGGGAATCCTCTCTTTCAGCTATGTTCCCTTGGACATTTTGAGCAGCTCTGCCATCGTGCTATGCGCAATCTCGTTTCTGATGGCACTGGGCCAGCTGGTAGCCAAGCTGCTATTTCCGAACTTAGCTCCCAAGGGTTTTGCCAGCATCATCATTTTGGTGGTCTTCTTCGGATCTCTAAATGTGCTGGCGATCAGCGTAGCTGGTGAATACATTGCTAAGATCTTCGAAGAGGTCAAGCAACGCCCCCACTATATTCGGCGCAGCGTCATTCGGGATGGTGAAGTACGGTTGGCCGCGAGAGAGAGCTGATGAATACGAGCCCCACAGCTCAGTTCCCAGAACAGACACGGGGACCGTTCCAGCGCCGTAGCAACATGGTGGAAGCCACCTCAGAGAGCTGGCGTCCCCAGCTATTCGCGGCGACGACCACAGGCTTTTCTCTACTTCTTGCCGCGGTGCGGAGGTTCTTCGACATTCAGGCAGGCTCGGCGTGGCGCGATCTGAGCGCAGTGCTTCCCTTGCAGCAAGGAACGGTTCTCGATGTCGGCTGCGGTGCGCAGCCATTTCGATCGCTGGTTAGTTCTGATGCGACCTACATGGGCATCGACACCGACGCGGCCAAGGCCCATTTCGGCTATGAGATGCCGAACACAACGTACTTCTCCGGCGATATCTGGCCGGTCGCAGACTCGTCCGTGGACCTGGTGCTATGTACCGAGACCCTGGAGCACGTGCTGGAGACTCGCCGCTTCCTTGCTGAAGCCGCGCGCTGCCTTGTTCCTGGCGGGACGCTGCTTTTGACTATTCCCTTTGCGGCGCGGTGGCACTTCATCCCTTATGATTATTGGCGCTTTACCCCTTCCAGCCTCAATCACCTGTTGACAACAACAGGCTTTCACAGCACGCGCGTCTATGCGCGAGGCAATGCTCTTACCGTGGCATGCTACAAGATGATGACCCTCATCCTGCTGCTACTGATGCCCCAGACTGCATCGGAAATTTCCGGCCTGCTGCTGCGGGTTGCAGGCGCGGTGCTTCTGCCCTGGTTCATTCTGCTGGCTGTGATCGCGAATCTATCTCTGCGGGGCCGCGGAGGCGATGATTGCCTTGGCTATACCGTATTTGCGATGCGCGAGGGCTGAATAGGCGCTTGAATAGTCTCAGCCGGTTTTTGTCCGACCACCGCTAAGTTGCCGGCCGGCAGCGGCAGAAGCAGACGTCCTATCCCGGAGATTCGTGCCAGCCATCGAACAGCAGCCTTGATGAGGCTGGGAAGAGGAAACAGCTTAAGCCAGTAATCGATGGGATATTTGTTTCGCACCGAACTCACCTGGATGGACGCAAAACCCGCATTTCTCAGGAGCGCCGTCCCGGTTGCCCTATCGAAGAGTTGTAGGTGCTCAATGTCGAAAATGGGCGACTTTGTGCCCATCATGCGGGCGGAAAGTGCGCGGCGGTCGTGAGCGACAAGGAAGAACAGTCCGCCCGGTTTCAACAATCCGAGCGCATCCTGAGCGATCTTCACCGGATCCCAGACATGCTCGATCACTTGAAAGCAGGTGATAAGGTCGAGGCTCTCAGGAGCGAATTGCTCGCGCGCAAAAATTCCGCGCTGGAGATGGCCGCGAATGGAGGGCTTGGCCGCTTCGATCGGGGCCCTCGACGGCTCCACTCCGATAACCCCGGTAAAACCCAGCGCCAACAATTGTTCGACAAACGCGCCGTCGCCCGCGCCGATATCAAGGGCGGCTCCGCGGCTCGGGAGCATGCTTAGATGAGGCCGTAGAAGCGCGGCGTAGGTCATGGCGGCTAGCTGCGATTCCGCTCCGCTGTCGAACGAGGCGTCTTCATAGGCGCCTGCCAGCGCATCTTGCCCTAGCACCGGATTTGCGTACAGCATACCGCACAATCTGCACTCGACCATTCTGCTATGCATGTATTCGGGTAGCTTACGGGAAGCGAAAGCGGACGCCGTCAACTTGCGCTCATCAATCGTCGCTTCAGCCATCACAATAGCGTCGTTGTCGCCGCAGAGCGGACATGTGCGCGGAATAAACTCCAACTTCATTCTTATCCTCTTACGCAGAGAAACTCTCTCGAATTTTAATCCCAGCCGCGCTTGCAATTGCTCACTCATAAATTGCCCGGGTGGCATCATCACTAGATTAGGTCCCGCGTCCATATCGTTTTCCTATAATCACCGAGCTGGGGAGCCGCCTCGATCTCGGCGGCGATACACATCATATCTGCCCACCTCGCCGCAAAGCTGCCAATTGGCTTGCAGATTTTCCTGAAAGCGCCTGCCGATGACATACGGTTCACGTTTCATCCGATATGGCGAGCGATATGGCAAACGGTGTCCCAGGAAAGGCTCAACGATGTCTGGCGTTTCTGTAAACATCTTTATCGGCCCTTGAGGAAGAAGCGCCCATCGCGCTGCATTCATCTCCTTGATTTGGCGATCTTCGGCAGAGGCGTCCAGGATGCTCCACTCAAAGTTGTAGAAGGTTGGAACGAATTGTCGCGACCTCTTCAAGGCTTCCACCACTGGTTGTGGCACCGACAACGGGATCGCCACCGGGTCGTCGCCAACAATCGCCTGTAGGCTCTTGAGGTCAAAGGGCTGGTAGTCCGAATAGTCTCCATTGCCTGGGGAAAAAAGACGTTTTTCAGCCTGGGGAGAGAGTTCATGCGTAAAAGCATGTGCCGCGCGCATCAGCGCGTCGTCTTGCCAGTGGCTAAGGTCATAGTGGACCCTTGCCCTCCACAAGGGGAGCGAGGAACGGTCGTCTACCCAGGCTGTCCATGTCAGGACCAGAACAACGCAGGTAATCCACACAACCTGCTGAGGGGGCCGCACGTCCGAAATGGCCACCAGGGACAGAAGGTAGATCCCGAATCCACTGAAAAATACGTGGCCGGGATCATCCCTTCCTAACGCTACGGGCAGCAACGCTACGGAGAAGACAAACAGCGCGCCGAGCATTGGGGCTTCCGGGCGTGCCTCTCGAAAAGAGCGTGCCAGCATCAGGGGCGCCAACCACACAAGAGCGAACAAGAATACAAGCATGTATGGGGTCGGCTCAACGATGAAGTTGGCTATGCCGCGCGCGAAGAGCTTCAGCATGCGCAGGTAGCCGGCGCCAGCCAGCAGAAGAAAAGTCGCCGTTGCCGTAATAGGCGCGATCACTGCAACCAGCCATCCTCTTCCCGCTGTGACAAGATAATAAGTGGCATAGGCTGTGCTGCTCGCGATGAAAGCAAAGCCCATCTCGGGCGAGAGGGCCAAGCTAGCCGCCTGCCCGGCAAACAAGCATGCTCCCAATGACCAGGGCCTGGTCTGGCGGCCCGCTAGAACCAGAAACGCGATAGGAAGGACGAAGCGGAGAAACGTGTAGTTCAGGCCAACCCCAAATGGATAAGCAAGCATTAAACAAAGCAGCAAAAACACGATCTTCCATTTGCGTAGGATGGGCAGACGATTAAGTACATATACGACGAGCAGTAGTCCAATCACATGCTCAAGCATAAGTGTGATGTAGTAAGCAGTTGAGATTGAAGCATGGAGCGGAGATAGAAGTGCATGCACCATCACTGGGCCGTAGAAGAGTAGCGGTCCATACGGTAATTCGATCTGATCGTAGAGTTTGCGGCCATAGTCGACATGCATACTTATTTGCCGGATGAAGTAGCCCCCATCGGCAAAGGGCTGGCGGGAAATCGCAATCAGGTAGCTGAGGACCCCGACCATGCAGAAACAAAGGACGGCCGTAGTTAGGACAAGGGGCAGTGGAACTTTGCCGAAGTCGCCACCGCTCCGCTCCTGTCGCGGTCGCGGCCACCTGAGCGCAGCGAAGCATACAAAGGTTGCTATGGCTGCCGCTGCTAATGAGGCAACTTTATTGTTGAAACCAGCTACATTCGCCGCGGAGATGCCGGCAAGATAGGGCGGCGGCAGCAGAAAGGGCAAAATAAAAACGCCAAAGCAGGCAGCTAGAAGAATAAACAGGGGGAAATACCAGCGCCGCGTGTTGATCACGTAGCGAGTATACCCCGCAGTTCTAGCAGGTCAGCCGTAACCAGGAAATCCTCATCAACAGGCCGTCCAGCCGGAAAGTTCAAGCCATCCGCGGCAGTTTACAATCCTACGATCAGCCCCATCCAGAATGGGCCACGCAGAATTCATGGACAAGTCGAAAAAGATTGTCATTATCGGTGGGTGCGGCCGCGTGGGTGTTCCCTTGGGATCGTCTTCGCCCAACTGCGGCCTGGACGTTGTTCTTCTCGATCGGGATCAATCCAAGATTGAGACGGTCAACAGCGGCCAGATGCCCTTCATGGAAACGAATGCCCTGGAACAGCAGCCAAGACTTGCGATCCAGGAAAAAGGGTTGTGGGGATTACGGGGTAAGTGGTGAAGAAAGAAGACGAGCAAAATTGCGATGCCCCGGAAGCCGTCCAGGCGGTCGATGTGCTTTTCTGATCCCACCCGCCACGCCACCCTCGTGCGCCGCTTTCCGAACATCATACGACGCATCCCGGAGGCGAAACACATGTGCGGTAAAGTGTTACAGAGTAAACGCGCAAATTCCGTACGATGGGGTTGAGCTACTTGTCTTTTGAACCGATGCAATTGGAAAACGCACAGCGGAATCGTGTGTTGCCCTGGATCATCCTTTCAGCATTCACCGTCTTTTGGATTGTCTTTTTTGCCCTCACGTCGCCCCAACCCGGCGGCACCGATGTCTTTGTCTTTCGCGACGCGGGCTGCAACTGGGCTGCCGGACGCGGTCTGGTGGCCGCATCCGTTCCTCATGCAAATACTGTTATGCCAATGCTCTTCGCCAGCTATACGCCCGGTGCCCTTATTCTCTTCGGGCTTGCCGCCTCGCTCTTCGGCTGCTCCGGCTGGGTGGATGCCTTCTACAACCTGGTGCTGGCGTCAGCGGCTTGCTTTCTGCTTTATCGTTGCTTCAGCCTGGCGGTGGTCAGTGGGTGGCAGCGAGTGACCGCCGCAGTGCTGCTGGGCGCTGTGCTGCCCACGGGCCTGGTGGTGTTCGACTCCGACCGGCCGGAGATGCCGGCGTTTTGCCTGATGGTCATGTTGCTGCTGCTCTGGCGCGACGCCAAGGGAGCGACTGGCAAAACTTTGATCCTGGCAAGCGCAGGTTTCGTCTTCCTTATCCATCCCTATGCCGGAATCGCCGGCTGGCTGTTGCTTGCGTTCCTTTTGGTGTTCGGTGATCGGGACGCCGAGCCCGCCACCTGGACCGGGCGGCTAGGGGTAATCTTTGCCGGGACCGCGCTCTATGCCCTGGTAGTGGCCGCGTGGGCTCTGGCTATGTGGTGGCAAGACCCTACCTCCCTCCATCGCTTTTTACAGCACGCCATGGGTCAAGGTACGGGAGCGGGAGTCGTTCTGCATGGGGCCAGCGCAGGCCATTCGCAATCTAGGCCGCTGGTGCACAACGGATATGCCGTCGCCCTTCGCCAGCTCTTTAATCCAGCCTTCCCGGTGGGGGCCGCCTTCGCTGTTAGCCTGCTCGGCTCCGCGGTCGTCGTCGCTGTCTACGCCTTCCGCGGGCCCGGCCGCTCTCGTCGCCTGCTGGAGTGTGGTGTCCTGATCTTCGTCCTGGTGATCTTTCCGTTCACTGTCTTCCCCGCACAGGCAAATTACTTCGGGCTCTCCCGCGCGCTGCTCCTCGCAGTGTTGTTGATCGGGGGATATCCGCTGTCCCGCGGTTTGCGTGGATCCATGGCGCCGCTGTATCTCATCCTGATCGCCTTCCTCTTCACCGCCCCCTGGGCCGCATTAGAGATATTGCAAAGCGTCGAAGCACGCGCCTCGTACTATCAGGAGCAGGAGCAGGCCAAGCGAGTAAGTGCCTACCTGGAGCAGCACGGCGTGCATAATCCCCCGCTGCTGGTAGATTCGGGCCACTACTTCCTCTATAAGCCTTATTTCTCCAATCTCTACAATCGAAGCTACGTGGAACAGGGAGATACGACCAGTCAATTTCGAGCCCTGGTTCTTTGTTACTCCGCGTCCCGCGCCTTCTCACGAGCGCAACTTCCCTGGGAGGACGCGTTGGAGCGGGACAATTGGCGCCTCATCGATGGCGGCGAGGACGCCGTCCGCGTCACCATCCTGGGCCACCCCGTCATGAGACGCAACTGGAGCTGGATGTGCGACGTCTACGCTCGGCAGCTGGCCGGCAAATGATCCCTCACAAGCTGGTCGACTTACTGTCGACCAGCGAACGCGCCCGGCTGACAAAATCCTCCAGCGACATGCTGCCCTGATCACCCTGGCCACGAATGCGCAGGCTGATGGCTCCCGTTTCTGTTTCTTTGTCGCCTACGATGAGGATGTAGGGCAGCTTCTGCAGTGTGAAATCACGAATCTTGGCGCCCATCTTCTCATTGCGGTGGTCGATCTCCACGCGCAGGCCAACATTCTGCAACGTTGTTCGTATCTTTTCCGCGTAAGGCAGATGGCGCTCGCTGATGGGCACGATGCCCGCCTGCACGGGCGCAAGCCACAACGGGAAGGCGCCGGCATAATGCTCAATCAGCACGCCAAAAAAGCGCTCGACTGAGCCAAAGAGGGCCCGGTGGACCATGACGGGCTGATGGCGCTCGCCGTCTTCTCCCACATACTCCATCGCAAAGCGCGCCGGCATGTTGAAGTCGAATTGCACCGTCGACAGCTGCCACAGGCGCCCCAGCACATCCACCAGCTTGATGTCGATCTTGGGGCCATAAAAGGCAG
Source organism: uncultured Acidobacteriaceae bacterium (assembly GCA_963840675.1). Taxonomy (GTDB): domain Bacteria; phylum Acidobacteriota; class Terriglobia; order Terriglobales; family Acidobacteriaceae; genus PALSA-350. The sequence goes on along the minus strand of CAWJAB010000008.1, from coordinate 195,250 downwards.
CTTCCCCCCGGATGGTCTTATAGGGGATCCCTTTCCGTGCCAGCGCGTTCTCGAGCGAATTGATAGCTAATTCCCAGTTTTCGTCCGAGCCGATATAACCCTTGCGGTCCTTGGGATCCCAGGTGGAAAGCTCTACCTTGAATTCCGTGAAGCCGAAGGTGCTGAGCACAAGCTGGGCGAATTCGATGCAGCCTACAATTTCGTCTTCAATCTGTCTCGGTTCGCAGAAGATGTGGGCATCATCCTGGGTGAAGCCGCGGACACGCAGCAATCCGTGCATGGTGCCCGAGCGCTCGTAGCGGTAGACATTCCCCAGCTCGGCTAAGCGCACGGGCAGATCGCGGTAGCTCTTGGGAGAATTCTTGTAGATGAGGATGTGGAACGGGCAGTTCATCGGCTTCATCCGGTAGTCTGCGTCGTCCAGTTCCATGGGGGTGAACATGTTCTGCGCGTAAAAGCCTTCATGGCCGCTGATCTGCCATAGATTCACCCGCGCCACGTGCGGCGTATAGACCAACGAGTAGCCTCGCTTCAGGCACTCGTCACGCATCCAGTCCTCCATGATCCTGCGGACCATGGCGCCCTTGGGATGCCAGAAGATCAGTCCAGCGCCGGCGACCTCCTGGATGGAAAAAAGGTCCAGTTGCTTACCCAGCACGCGATGGTCCCGCCGCTGTGCCTCCTCCAACCGCGCGAAATGCTGTTCCATCTCCTTGTTGGAAAAAAATGCCGTGCCATAAATGCGCTGCAATTGTGGATTTTTTTCGTCACCCAGCCAATAAGCCCCAGCCAGGCTCATCACCTTGAACGCCTTGACCCTCCCAGTAGAGGGCACATGCGGTCCGCGGCAAAAATCTTCGAAAGCGCCATTGCGGTAAAACGAGATCTCCTCGCCGGGCTTGGTGAAGCGTTCCACGAAGTGTGCCTTCATAAAGTCGTTGCTGGCCTTGAAGCGCGCCAGGCTCTGGTCGCGCGACTCCCACTCGCGAACGAAAGGCTCGTTGCGGGCGACTACTTCCGCCATTTTGCCCTCAATCGCCTTGAGGTCTTCCGGGGTAAAGGGCGTGGGCCGGTAGAAATCGTAAAAGAAGCCGGCATCCGTTGCCGGGCCATGACCGAGTTTGGTCTCGGGATATAGCTCGAGCACAGCAGTCGCCATCACGTGGGCGGCGGAGTGCCGCACCACCTTCAAAGCTTCGGCATCCTTCTCGGTGAGAAGCTGCAAGGAGACTTCTTCATTAAGGGGCGTGCTGAGATCCACCAGGCGCTCCGCATTCGCTTCCTGGGCGCCGTACATGCTGGCCTCGGGTTCCCCCGCCTCGCTGAGCGCGTTATTGGTTTGCTGGGGTTCTTCGCTGGCCAGTGGCCGAATGCGCGCGACGACTGCTGCAGCCGCCAGCCGCGGTGAGATACTCTGGGCAACGTCATGAGGGGTCGATCCGGCGGGGTACTCTTTGACCGAGCCGTCGGGGAGATGGACCTTTATCGAGTCTGCAATCGTTGGCATTGACTACTTAAGGATATTTGCCTGCGCCCTCATCCGTCGAGGGCGGCCGGAAAAGCCGGATATTGAAACGCAAGGAGACTCCAGGATATGCGTAGCGTTCCCGCCCGGCAGCGGGCACATTCGGCGTTCGTCCTGGCCGGCTTCCTCGCCGCCTGTTTCCTGGTCGCGTCGGTCTCTTCCACCTTCAGCATCCCGGCGATTCCGCATTGGTATGCGGCGTTGAACAAGCCGTCGTTCAATCCGCCCAACAATGTCTTTGGGCCCGTCTGGACGCTGTTGTACGGGCTGATGGCGATCGCCGCCTGGTTGGTGTCGAGGGAGCCCGCAAGGCCGTTGAGAAGTTCCGCATTGAGAATTTTCTGGCTCCAGCTTTTTCTGAATTTCGCCTGGAGCTGGATATTTTTCCGTCAGCACCAGCTCGCCGGCGCTTTGCTGGAGATCGTTCTGCTGTGGCTCGCCATTTTGGCGGCAACCGTATTGTTCTCGCGGGTTTCCAGGTTGGCGGCATGGTTGATGCTGCCCTATCTTGCCTGGGTAACCTTTGCCGCCATCCTGAATTATGAGATCTGGCGGCTCAACCCTGCTTAACCTACACCAGCGCGGAGTGGGTCAGAGCCTGCAGCACGGAGAGGGGCGAGAACTCAGGGGCGACCATGGCCTGGTGTTCCACCAGGAATGTTTGCTCCAGCGCGTACTGGCCGGAGAGAACCGCGTGCGGGACCATGTCGGTGTAAACCATCCAACTAGAGCCCGGGGGAAACTGCAGATACTCCTTGCGGCACTCCGCCTGGAACGATGCGTTCTCCTTGAGGAAGTTGTGGAAGCGCATCATGAAATCGTCATAAGGCGATCGCTTCAGACCGGGGATGGCGTGGCCCAGTCCTGCGGTGGTGGCAATGGAACGCAGAGCCCGGCTGGCGGAGTTGCCCGTTGCCGGAAGCGAAATCTGCTCAGGCGCATACAACGGCGCGAGCACGGGGAAGGGGTCGCTAACCACCCAGTCGCGCGTGCGCGTGGGGTGAATATTGTTGAAGAAGCGCAGGATGCGCGCACCACGCGTAGGCCGCGTAGGGAAGGCGTCGGTGTGCAGCAGGTCATTGCGCCGGCGCCGGGGCAGGTCCCGACCCTCCTCCTCCTGGGGGCGGAAGCTGGCGTAGTCCAGCTGCCAGCGTCCCTGGTAGGGCGACAAGAAGCGGGCGAGAAAGCGGGTCACATCCTGCGAGTACCGCCGCATGATCGCCTGTAGCTGCGCCACGATGGCGGGGCTGGCATCATCCAAGCCGCTCACGCTATCCAGGTTTGGCTTATAGGCGATGTTTTTATGCAGCGTGCTACCGGTTTGCTGCTGGCCCAGCAAAAAAGACAGGTCGTCGGGCAAAAGCGAAATAGGGGTTTGCGGAAAGTAGAGAATATCGCCGGCTTCCAGACGCTGGCACCACGCCCGCGTCTGAGCCTCCTGTACTGGCTCCAGCGCAATGACAGGAGCAATGGTGACCAGCGCCATGTCTTGCTAACCTCCGGAGAGCTTACGGCGCAGCCACAGGGTGCCAAAGAAAACAAGACTGGCGGCGAGCACCACGCAGCCGGCAGGGAAGGAGATGTATTTGTAGCTCTCGGCGTAGTCCACATGGTGGCCCATGCCGTTGTAGATCATGATGCCGACGATAGCCAGGAAGGTGAACAGAAAGAAACTCAGAAAACCCACCGTGAAGGCCATCAGGAGACTGGAAGCCAGGCCCAGATCCCCCAGGGGAATGCCGAAAAACCTTCCCTTGGTCTCGACGGCGCGCCCCTGGTGCAGGTTTTGCGGCTGTGTCGTCATAATTAGCCTCGAAATGGGGACGCCCCCTTACACTCAGCTAGAATACTAGGTTATGGCTGAAGTCGCCCAAATGGAGTTGTTACCGGCATCGCTGGTTGCCCAGCAAACACCCGTGCTGCAATCTGAAAACCGCCTGTGCTATGCGATCTTTGCCGATACGCACATCACCGCCCAGGAGCTCGAGCCCATCATCCAGGCGGTACCGAATGCCGTGGCCGCAGCGCTCACCCGCCATGCGTATTACTTCGTTCCGCTGACCATCGGTGAGACTGAGGAGACGATGGTTGCGCCGGGGTACACCATCGACCTGGGCGATCGTGCGATGTGTCACCGCAATGTGCAATTCGACGGCGCCGATTGCATCTTCATCTCCACCCGGCTCATGCAAGACCGTTTTGCCTTGGCCTTCGAGTTCTTTATCAATGTCGGGCACCACTTTGTGGAAGCAGCTGGGGTGCCGCAAAGCTTCTGCGATCTGGCGTGGTCGCAGGCCGTTGCCGACGTGCGCGGAGAAACCAGCCAGGACAGCTACGAAAATAGACGCCGGGCACTCGACCGTAGTCGCCACGAAAGCCCTGGCGCCCGCATGGCCGAGAGAACTTTCTCGCGCCTGGACTCCCGCTTGGATTCGCGCACCGATTCGCGTGTAGACCCGCCCACCGCAGGCCGCGGCGTCGAGAAGGGCCGGATCGACGAAAAGGCAAAGAGCAGCTTCTTTGAATCGGCCTTCTCCGATGCGCTGGCGATTTACATGCTCTCGCTCACCCTTGACTTCAACTACACCGATCTGCGCGAGCGCGAGTATCCGCTGCTGGCGGCACCGGCGCTAGCTGAGCGTCTGCGCCATGTGGCCGCGCTTTTTCCGCCAAACCCCGGCTATGACTTTCAAATCGCCTACCGCCACAAGTTTTAGGGACCTCGATCACGCATGATTGGGCACCTGCGCGGGCGGCTACTGGCGAAATATCCACAGCAGGCGATCGTCGAGGCCGGCGGTGTCGGCTATGACGTGGTGATCAGCGTACCAACCTTTAGCGCTCTGCCGTCCGAGGGAACCGAGGTGGCGCTCTTTATCCATACCCACGTGCGTGAAGATACCCTTGCTCTTTACGGGTTTCTCGATCGGGAAGAGAAACGCGTCTTCGAGCGGTTGATCACGGTGAGCGGCGTGGGGCCCAAGCTCGCCGTCACCATCCAGAGCGGTCTGAGTACAGAGCGGTTGGTAGCGGCCATTCGCGGCCAGGACCACGCTACCCTTTCCCAAATCCCCGGCATCGGCAAACGTCTGGCGGAACGATTGGTCGTAGACCTCAAAGACAAGCTCGAAGATATGGCCGCAGCCCCGCGGCCTGTCGATACGGGCCCTTCCACTGAGGACGTGCTTTCAGCCCTGGTTAATTTGGGCTACCAACGCCCACTCGCGCAAAAGGCTATCGCCGCGGCGGTGGCTAAAGACAAGACGGTAGCGGACAATTTCGAGGCACTTTTCCGCTCAGCTCTAGCGGGAATGCGGAATTGATTCGAACGACTTTTCCACATGCACCGAAATGGAGTAGGTAGATTTTTCCCAGCAGCGAGTAGATTGGACCGAGTTCGCCGAGTGGAAAATGTATAAACCGCTGAATCGACAACACAGCCGCGTATGCTCTTTTTGGCATCCAACATGCAGTTGGATTGTCGTATTTGTGATTTATTGAGTGGCGGCCTAGCGGTTGCCCGATTTGTGGCTCGCTTTGCGATGCCGCGAAGAAGATGCCCATGCCAGGGAGGTGTGGGCATCTTCTTTTGGAGCGTGCTTACTCCGACGGGGGATTCGCTTGTGCCTGATCGGCGCATCCGATTGCCTTGGGCATGTCAGGATCGTCGCTGGATGTCGCGCCGGTCTTCTGGATGATGTCTTGCTTGAACTTCTGCAACTCAGGAAACGAATAGTGCCTGCAGAGATTCAGCTCCCAGGTATCGGCGGTCTTTTTGGAAACTACATACATGCGAATGGTTTCATCCGGCCGGGCGGCCGAGTCGCTCTCCCGAATAATGGAAAAACTGTAATAGCCTGGGATGAAGCCGGCAGCGGTCCGCGTGTCCATCGAATTCATCACGATCGTTCGATCGTCCACCGTGATGTTGTCGTAACGCGCAACCAGGAAGGCGACCTGACGAGCTTGGTCGAACTCCATCTCATGCACGCGCGCGCGCGCGCACAGCGTAGAAGCGGCAAAAAGAAACAAAAACAGCGCAAGTTGTCTCATGTATATGAGCGGCCGGACAGCTTTGTCAGATTGAGGGAGGCAAGCAAAGTGTATTGCACAACCATGGAAACACGCTGGGGCGTGGCGTATCACGCCCATTACTTTTGTACTTTAAAATAGGACCTCTGAGTATGTCTTGGGCGTTACCTCCCCTCGGCCCCCCGGATTTCCTGTCGAGGTCGGTGGCGCCGCGATCTTCATGCGGCTTTCCTTAAAGAAAAACCACGCGCGCTGTTCTCTCCAACTCCGCGAAACAGGAAATCCGGGCCTGGCTTCTGGCGAATTTTTGACTCCTTATCCATTTAGACGATGACTCCTGCTTAGATGATGACGACTGCCTCCACTGCTGCTGATCCCTACTTCCGCGAAGCCGGATTGAGATTTTTGCGAAGTCTGCGGCGAAACAATCGCCGTGAGTGGTTCGAGCCACGTAAGCCGGAGTTCGAGCGCGAACTCAAGCAGCCCATGCTGGCGCTGATTCAAATGGTCAACGGCGCCATGGAGGACTTTGCTCCCGCGCATATACGGCCGCCTCAAAAATGTATGATGCGCATTTATCGCGATACGCGATTCTCTTCGGACAAGCGGCCCTACAAGGGCCATATCTCCGCGTGGTGGGCGCGTGAAGGCCTGGAGAAGACCTCCGGAGGCGGATACTACATGCATATTTCCCCGGATGAAGTGCTGATTGCGGCCGGCGTGTACATGCCGGAGCGAGAGCAGCTTCGAGCAATCAGAGAATATCTGTTGCTGCACCACGCGGAGGTGCGACCGATTCTGGCGGATCGCAAGTTGCGGCGCATGATGAATTCCTTTACCGGCATGCCTTTGACCCGCGCTCCGAAAGGCTTCCCGAAAGAGCACCCGGCGATGGATCTGATCTTGTGCCGGCAGTGGGGTGTGGAGGCGACTATGGAACCGAAGGCGGCACTGCGTAAGGATTTTGCGCGGATTGTGATCCAGCATTTTCGTCTCGCGGCCCCGCTGGTGGATGCCCTCAACACTCCTCTGCTGGCAAACAACCAGAAAAGGCGGCGGCCGTTGTTTGGCTTCTAGGAGCGCGCGAAAACCCAGGAAATTGGCAGAAATCTTGGAAAAACAAGCCAAAAACAGAACAAATCTCGGTTTTTCGATTGACAAACGCAAGACAAAGCCGCATCGTAAACGGCGGTGGGTTCGTTTTTACCCGCATAAACACTGGGTTTCCTGAAGATCGGTGTTGGTTCGTGCGAGCATCGGATTTACGGAAAACGGGGAAGGACATGGTTTCTCAAGGGTGCGGAAATACCGCGACCATGGGCCATGAAATAACAGAGGAAAGAAGGAAACAATATGGCAACAGCATTGACCAAGACAGCACTGGTCCGCACATTGGCAGAAAAGCTTGAACTAACTAACAAGCAATCGGCTGCATTTCTCGACCTGCTCGCAGAGACGGCAGTGAAGGAGACGAAGAAAAATGGTGTATTCGTCATCCCAGGGCTCGGCCGTTTAGTAAAGGCTGAGCGCAAGGCGCGCATCGGTCGTAATCCTCAAACCGGCGAAACGATCAAGATCAAGGCCAAGACCGTGGTCAAGTTCCGCGTGGCCAAGGCAGCGAAAGACAGCATCGCGCCGCCGAAGAAATAGAAGTTTGCTGGGCGGCGCTGCACTGCAGCCCCTGGCCGCACAAACTCAGCTCCCCAGGCTGACACGGGAAACACGCGAGAGGGCCAGGCCGGAACGCCGCGCCCTCTGCAGCGCGGTGTGTGAAGCTCTTACAGAAAATCTCATCCGGAAATCGTTCCTTCGCCAATTAGTTTTCGCATTGGGGGGGGGCCGGGGGCTGGGCTTTCTCGTGGTTCTCTCCCAGGGAAAACCATCCTCCCGATCTTTCCAGGCCGCATAATTGCGAAACGCTCTTGACCGCACCACTCGCTTGCTCTGCAACGAACGACCCTCAATTTGCGGTGCGGGTCATGAATGCCCGCACGACTAACGAGAGGCCGTAGCAAATCAGCAGGCATTGTATGAGGATTCGTGCGTTGTAGTGCCACGAAAGATCGCAAAGCAAACCGTGAAGGCAATCGGGTAGGTCTCCGCAAGAGCAGCTTGCACCCATTCCGGGCGCTGGCCGAGGTGACCGCGACGGCGCGGGCATAGGGCAACAAACGGGGAACACGTCGGCGGTACTGCTCGTAGGCGTCCCCGAGCTTTATCGACAGAAAACGCTCCTCGCTGGAAATAAGAAAGAGAAAGAAGATGCCGAAGGCAATCAGGAAGAAGCCGGCTCCGCCAGGCGGCATCAGGATCGATGCGCCACAGGCCAGCAACCAGGCCCCCAGGTAGAGGGGATTACGAACATAACGATAAGGCCCAGCGGCCACGAAACGACCGCCCTGCATCGCTGTGTCACGCATGACGCCGTGACCGAGGTACGCGGTACCCCACACCCGCAGAATGGTGCCCATCACCAGACAGGCCAAGGCGACCGCCGTCACCACCACGGTGGCCGCCGCCAGGCTGATCCAGCCGCTACGAGCAAAAAGCGTCGATGACAGCAAGCCAAAGAGTGCCGTTGTTGCGGTCGCGCACGCCCCACTCCCAGGGCGGGAAGAACCCGAGCAAATAGAGCAGCACGAAGACCAGAACGCGGAAGCGAAATGCCAGCGCTGCAACCTTCATCAGCAGCCGAATCGATAAAGTAACCGTAGTAGTTCCATATTCGAAGAACTTCGCCTTAGCTGCCGGCGATGGTTTCGAGCAGCGCATCAAAGTCTTCCAGGCGGGAATATTCGATGATCACTCGTCCGCGGCCGTTCTTGTCCTCAATAGAGACCTTCAGGCCGAGCGCCCGCTGCAGTCGGTCCTGCGCCTCGCGGACATTGGGGTCGACCGGATGTTTCTCCTTTTCTTCTCCCTTGGGTTTCTTCTTTTCCGGATTGAGCAGTCCCTGAACATAACTCTCGGTCTGGCGGACCGACATGGAGAGGGCACTCACTTTTTGGGCAGCCTTCAGAATCGCCTCGGGCGATTCGAGTGCCAGCAGCGTGCGGGCATGTCCGAAGCTGAGATTCCCGGCTTCTACTTTCTGCTGCACTTCGAGCGGGAGCCGAAGCAACCGTAAGAAATTGGCCACGGAGGCCCGGTCCTTGCCGGTTCGTTGGGCCATTTGTTCTTGCGTCATCTTGAAGTGATGGCCGAGGCGATCATAGGCGCGAGCCTGTTCCATGGGATTCAGATCGGTGCGCTGCAAATTCTCAACAATCGTCATCTCCATCGCCTGCTCGTCAGAGACCTGGCGCAGGATGGCAGGCACGGTCGCCTTGCCGGCCATCTTGGAGGCGAGCCAGCGACGCTCGCCGGCGATGAGTTGAAAGCGATTGTTGGCAAGCGGCCGCACCAACACCGGTTGCACTACACCGGTGGCCGCGATCGAGGCGGACAATTCTCTCAGAGCGTTTTCATCAACGTTAGTCCGCGTCTGAAAAGGATTTCGCTCTATCTGGTCTACCGGTATTTCCCTTGGCTTTCCCTCTTCAGGGGGTGGTGGCGCAGGGGCAGCGGCGGCAGTAAATCCAGATCGACCCGGCAGTAAGGATTCGAGACCTTTGCCGAGGGCGCGGCGTTTCGGTATATCAACGGAAGTGGTCATTGTGCCTTCCTGGAGGCTCTAAACCTCGGAAATTATCCCTGGAATCCCTCCCCAGGGACGAAGAGAGTTCACGCATAAGGCCAGAAGCGCACTTTGCTTTCCTGTCGCGGCTGCGCCTGTGAGGCTGCCTTTCGCTCCAGAGCTTTGGGACTATCGATGTTATTGCGCGCTAGAATCTCCTCGGCGAGCTCCCTGTAGCTTTCCGCGCCGCGGGAACGCGGATCGTAGAGTGCCACTGGCTTTCCATAGCTAGGGGCTTCGGCCAGGCGGATGTTGCGCGGGATAACGGTTTTGAGCAGCTTGGCGCCGAAGAACCTGCGCAGGTTTTCTGTGACCTGCTGGGCAAGGTTCGTGCGCTCGTCGTACATGGTGAGAATCACGCCTTCGATGTCGAGGCCGGGATTGAATGCAGCCTGAATGCGGCCAAGGGTTGTGAGCAATTCAGAGATGCCTTCCAGGGCGAAGTATTCGGCCTGCATCGGGACCAGAAGACGATCCGCAGCAACCAGGGCGTTCAGCGTGAGAAGATCCAGGGCCGGCGGACAATCGAGCATGATGAAGTTGTACTGATTGCGTACCGGCTCCAAAGCTTCGCGCAGCCGGTATTCGCGACGTTCTGCCTGGATCAACTCCACGGTGGCGCCGATCAGATGGTTGCTTCCGGGAACTACTTTCAAGCCATCGATCTCTGTGGCCAGTGTGGTCTCTGCGATGGTCGCATTCCCCATGAGAATGTCATAGGTGGAGTTGCGGTTTTCATCGCGGGTTACACCCAGCCCGCCCGAGGAATTAGCCTGCGGATCACAATCGACGAGGAGACAAGTGAGACCTTCGAGAGCGAGCGCCGCGGACAGGTTGATTGCGGTCGTGGTTTTTCCAACCCCGCCCTTCTGATTGACGACGGCGATTACTTTACCCATGCGTAATGGAAGAGTATCGAGTGGAGTCGAGGAGAGCAAGGAAAGGTCGATGTGCAGAACTGGGCATAAATTGTGGAGAACCTGCACGGACCGACGACCGGCGGAGCCGCCAACCAGCGCATTTTAAAGGTGATACGCCGAATCCAAAACGGGATGAATCGAACAGGGCGGCTGGGTGCACCGGTGGAAATATCGGTTGTTCCACGTGGAACACAGCCTAAGAAAATGAGTGCTGTTCCACGTGGAACAGCCCCACTTGCTTCGAAGAGCAGTGCCCGAGGACAATCTAAATCCGTTCCCCGATCACAAGGATCCTCTGGTCTGCATTGGGCAAGGAAATGGGTTCCCGCCAGGTAAATTCGGACGAAAGCTGGCGAGAAGCCGGCGCAGATCGCTCGGTTGCGAATAGGACCAAATATCGCCTCGTATACCGGATCGCAACGGGTACGGCCGACTCCATTTTCTCAACAGCGCGCATCGTCACTGCATCAAATTGACGTTCCGTGTGGAATTGTTTCCACGCGCCGGTCATAAACCTCGGTGGAAACTCCCACGCTGCGCGCAGCCTCCCGTAAGAACGACGCCTTCTTGCCTTGCGATTCGGCAAGTGTCACTCGGATTTCGGGACGGCAGATCGCAATTGGGATTCCCGGCAGCCCCGCACCCGAGCCGTAGTCAAGCAGGGTCGCTACATCCCGAGGGAGATGCTGCGCCGCGAAGGCGCACTCCACAAAATGGCGCTGAATGATTTGTTCCGGTTCCCTGATGGCAGTCAAGTTCAGCTGGGCGTTCCAGCGGAGGAGCACGGTGAAGTAGGCAAGGAACTGCTCATAGGCACCCGGGGAGAGATCGGCAATATCAGCCTGGAGAAACGCCTTTTCGATCTCTCCTGCCGTCACGGGTTTGGCGCCCACGAGCGTGCCGCCTCGAGAAACGCGGCGAAGAGCGCGCGGGATGCGGCGCTGCTCTCATAGCTCCGCTCAGGATGCCACTGCACGGCAACCACAAACTGCTGCGGCTCTGCCCCCTCCAACGCTTCGATTACCCCATCCACCGGGCTTGTGGCAGCAACCTTGAGCCGCTCCCCAGGACTCCCTATCGCCTGATGATGGCTTGAGTTCACGGAAAGCATTCGCTGCTCCCCGGCATCCTCCGCCGCCCCTGCTATAGCCTCGAACAGCCGCGATCCCGGCGCCACCAGCACAGGGTGGGCATTTTGCACCTCTCGCCCCGGCTCATGGTTAACCACAGCCGAGTCATCCCCGGAAGGCGCAACCGCGGAGGGGTGAGGCAAGTCCTGTATCAGCGAGCCCCTCCGCCAAACGTTGAGCGACTGCAGCCCGTAGCAAATTCCCAGGACTGGTTTGCCCTGGTCAAAGGCGTCGTGCAAAAGAAGATTGTCCGCAGCCTCCCGCGCTTCGTCTTTCGCGGCGCACTCCTTTACCGCCTGCTGCCCATATCGCGCGGGGTCAATATCCGCCGGGCTGCCGGGCAGCAATATCGCCGAGCAGGATGCAAGCAAGCTTGCCTGCTCGGCCCTCGATTGCTGCAGAGAGATCGGAACCGCTGTACCACCCGCGGCTTCTACCGCGTGGATGTACTGTGGCAGGCTGCGCCGGTTGTAAGCCTCGTCCGTCGATGTTGGCTCAGGGATTGCGATACGCGGAAGCGGTGAAGTCATTGATCTTCCTTTCCAACCTCCGCCCGCACAGAATTCATGGCCGCCTCTTCTAAAGTAAGCTTCGCCGCAAGGTCGCCAGGCGCAGCATGGCTCTCGTAGAGTTGCAGAATTTCGGCGCGCAGCCTGCTCGTAAGCTCGTCGACCTGGCGGATGGTATATCCCGACGGATCGATCGGCTTGCCGATAATCAATTTAACCGGTCGAGGACGAAAGTGATGGGTGTGAATCGGCAGCAGCTCATACGTGCCTACCAACGCCATGGGCACCAGGGGCACCCGGGCGCGGATCGAGATATACGCGGGCCCGTTCATGAAGGACCGCACCTTGCCGTCTGCGGTTCGACCACCTTCAGGGAAGATGAAGAGAGGCATCCCTGATTTCAGCGCACGGATCGCTCGATTGAGCCCGGCAATCGACCCACTGCCACTTTCCTCGTCCACTGGGATCTGGCCGGAGCGGTTGAGATGCCATCCGATAAACGGCCACTTCCACAAGCTCTGCTTGGCCAGGATTCGAAACTGAAACGGCAGGCTGCTGAAGACCACGGGGGTATCCATGAACGATGTGTGATTTGAGGTGTAAATAGCGAGCGGCAGTAAATTCTCACGTCCGATAACGGTGACAGGTGCGCCGGCGGCCCACAGTGAGGTCCGCGCCCATTGCCGGGCGATGGTGTGCTGCCACCGGCCATCCTTTTCGACGCAGGAGGCGGCCAGCGACATGCACCCAAAAAATCCAGTGAAGAAAAAAAAGAGTGGGCTTCGTGCCAGGTTAGAGCTCAGGCGGCCGGTCAACGAAAGAGGCGGTTGGGCTGGCTGGATACTCATACCTTGAGCGTCTCGGCAGGCACCTGCGGCGAAGCCAGCAACTTGGGTCGCACTTGTCCAACCAGAAAAACTGACCCGGTCACCACCACCAGGCCATGCGTCGGGGTTAGATGGAGCGCCCGCTCGACCGCACTGATCGCATCCTCGGCCGCTTCTACCTCGCTGCCGGTCAAGTGAGCGGCCGCCACCAGATCTTCGACCGAAGCGCTGCGCGGCGAGTCGACCGGTGTCACCACTACGCGGCCGAAGAGCGGAAAGAGAATTTGGGCGAGTTCCGCAACCGGCTTGTCCTGCAGGCAGCCGAAGACCAGCGTCAAAGGCTGCCCCTGATCGAGGTGCGAAACTGCAGCGCGGAGCGCCCAGGCACCGGCGGGATTGTGGCCCACATCCAGCAATACGTCGGCGCGACCGCCATTGCCTGCAATCAGCTCCAGCCGCGCCGGCCAGACAGTGTCGCGAATGCCTGCCTGGATATCGACCGGGGTTATATTGTAACCGTGATTGTTTCTTAACTCCACCGCTGTGGCAATCGCCAGCGCGAGGTTCCGCTGTTGGTGGGCGCCCGCCAGGGGGGAGTCGATTCCAATCAGTTCGCCCATCACGGCCAACGGATAGCGATTCCGCGTGTAGTCTTCGGGATGGTTGTGCACCGGTATATAGCTGGCCGCATTCACCCCGCGCACCTGGAGCCCAACCGCAATTTCTCCCAGTGCCTGGTTAGCTTCGGGGTGCTGCGGCAGCGTGACCATGACGCCCTCGCGGCGCAGGATACCGGCTTTCTCCCGCGCAATCTGGTCCACCGTTGAACCGAGCCACTCCGTGTGATCGAGCGAGATATCGGTAATCACCGACACCACCGGCTCGACAATGTTCGTGGCGTCCAGCCGGCCGCCCATGCCTACCTCCACCACCGCCGTGTGAATCCCGCGGGCAGCAAAATGGAGAAAGGCCATGGCGGTAACGGTCTCGAAAAAACTCGGCGCGGCAGGCAGCCGGCCATCCCGTACCAGGGTCGAGGCAATCTCCTCGACCTGGGAGAAGAGGGCGGCAAAGTCGTCGTCTTCGATGGCGGAGCCATTCACCTGGATGCGCTCGTTCACGCGGCTCAGGTGGGGAGAGGTGTAGAGACCAGTTCGGTAGCCGGCCCGGCTGAGAATACTGGCCAGGGTCGAAGAGGTCGACCCCTTGCCGTTGGTGCCGGCAACCAGCACTGAGGTAAAGCTACGCTCTGGATTGCCCAGCGCCGCCATCAGGGTGCGCATATGCGCCAGCTCAAATTTCCGTCGAGGCTTGCCGGGGGCTGTGTGTAATTCCTGACCGAGAGCGTACAGGCGGTCAAGGGCCGAAGCGTAGGACATGGTTTTATTCTAGAGTGAATTCCCTTCTGCCACGCGCCAACGGTCGCCGCCGGAGCCTGGCAGCAAATCAGCCTAATTGGTTGAAGGCGAAGGCCACATGAAGTCGAGTGCGCGAATCAGATAGTTCTTCAGGTCGCGGCGGGCGACGATTGCGTCCAACATGCCGTGCTCCAGCAGGAACTCCGACCGTTGAAATCCTTCAGGAAGCTTCTGCCGAATGGTCTGCTCGATGACCCGCGGACCGGCGAAGCCTATCAGCGCACCGGGCTCGGCAATGTTAAGGTCGCCCAGCATGCCGAAGCTTGCGGTCACGCCGCCCGTGGTGGGGTTGGTAAGCACCGAAATATAAGGCAGACCCGCGTCGTCAAGCTGCGCCAGTCCCGCCGAAACTTTGGCTAGTTGCATAAGGCTGGCGACTCCTTCCATCATGCGTGCGCCGCCTGAGGCGGCAACGATGATGAGCGGCTGCTTGCCGGCCAGCGCGCGGTCGATGGCGCGAGCGATGGTTTCCCCTACCACGCACCCCATGCTTCCGCCGATAAAGGCGAACTCCATGACACTGAGAACCACGCGATGAGGACCGAGGCTGCCCAGTGCATTCATCACCGCGTCATTGAGACCGGTCTCACGCCGGGCCTTTTCCAGGCGGTCCCGGTAAGGCTTTATATCGACAAACTCCAGCGGGTCGGTCGATACGAGTTCGAGGTCGACCAGCTCATATCCCGGCTCAAGCAGGCTGGCAATGCGGCTGCGCGCATCCAGACGCGAAGATGGTGGCCGCATTTGGGGCAAACCTGAAGATTGGCCTCGAGATCCGCCTTGAAGAGAAGCTGGCCACAGCCCTCGCACTTTTGCCACAGCCCCTCTGTTCGAACCGTCTTCTCGGCTGGATTCGCTTCAATCTCGTTTTCCTGCCGCTTAAACCAGGACATGTATTCCCTTTCGCCACGCGCCCTTCGTGGCGCCCGTTGCTGCCCACTCCACCCCAGCTCCGGACCCGACCTCTGGAGGCATTCTTACAGCTACTGCGCTCGTTGTGGCTCTGATTTTGTGCAGCTTTTGGTGGGAGTGAAGCTGCATAAACACTCACCGGCATCAGTGTCCGGTGTGGTACGGATGCCCAGAGAGTATTGTAAATGCCCGGTAGAGCTGTTCAGCCAGCACCAGGCGAGCCAGCTCGTGGGCCAGCGTCATCGGACCCAATGACAGCAATGTATGCGCCTGCCGGGGCGCCTGGGGTGACCAGCCGCTCGCCGGCCCGATGGCAAAAACAATCATCTGCTGCCCAGAATCGCGGCGCGCACCCAGCCAGGTGGCGAAGTCCTCCGACGAGAGAGCCTGGCCCCGGCTGTCGAGCAATACCAGCCAGGCAGGGGTGCGAGCCCGTTGCCGGGCGACAAACGCGAACAGCGCCTCTTCGTTTCGGAAAGCCAGGGCTTCGATCGGCGCGTAAGGCGCGATGCGATCCAGATAGAAGCCTGTGGCTGGCCCGAGCAGGTCGCTCCGGGTCCGTTGGGCGACGAAGGCGAGGGTAAGATTCAGACTCGGTATCCCTTAACTTCGGCCGGCCGCCCCTACTTGCTCCCCGGTAGCGGCCATGCCGGCCCCGTCCAGGACCGCCTCGATCATCGCGTCGCAGCCCATGCACGAGTTGATCATCATGTGATAGAGGCGCCGGTCGGCCCAGTCCCGATCGTAGTAGCGGCGGATGTATTCCGCGCGCCGGCTGTCTGTGGCCTCAAGTTCGGCCCTGGCCCGGCCGGCGTGCTCCGGGAAATGTTCTTCAAACCAGCGAACCTTCCGCGTCACCGACGCGTAGACGAAGATATTAAAGACCCCGGGAACGCCCGCCAATGCGCAGGCGGCGCCGCGGCCAACAATCACACACTTGCCGTCCACCACGCACTGCTTCAGGTAGTTTCGGACAAACTCGACCATCCGCTCGCTGTCAAAGACCTGGTCTTTGGGAGGAGCAGGAAGCCGGTCTACGCTGCCATGCCAAAAAGACTTCCCCATCCGGTAGTACCAGGGGTCCAGGCGCTCGTCGCACTGCTCCGCCATGCTGCTGGGCACCCCAGCCTTGCTGGCGATCTCGTCGATCAAGCAGCGATCAATGAGCTTCCAGCTCAACCTGTTGGCCAGGCGGTGAGCAAACTCCGCTCCCTGGCTGCCGTACTCCCGCTCAACGGTGATGACCTTGACCATAGGGAGAGTTGATGCTAGCACCGGCAGAGACCGGGTTTCAAGGTTCGGCGAGGACGGGACTGCGCAAACTGCCAATCCCAGTAACCTCGACCACCACATCATCGCCCGGCTTGAGCCAACGCTGCGGGGTGCGACCCATGCCCACCCCTGCGGGTGTACCCGTGCTGATAATGTCACCCGGCATCAGTGGCATCATGGTCGAAATATAAGAGATAAGGCGCGGCAGCTTAAAGATGAGCTCGCGGGTGTTGGACTTCTGCAGGTTCTCGCCGTTGATCGAGAGTGCAATATCCAGCTGGTGAGGATCGGGCACTTCATCTTTGGACACGATCCACGGCCCCATGGGCGCGAAGGTGGGGAAGTTCTTGCCCAGCGTCCATTGGGAAGTAGCCAACTGCACGTCGCGAGCGCTTACGTCGTTCATGATGGTGTAGCCAAAGACGTGGTCCTCCCACTCCGCCTCGGGTATATTGCGGCCACCCTGGCCAATCACCACCGCGAACTCGGCTTCATAGTCGGGCTGCTTGCTGGCGCGCGGCAGCAGGATTGGCTGCCCGCTGCCGATGAGAGCATGCGGGTACTTGGGGAAAACGGTGGGAAACTTGGGTGGCTCCATCTTCGATTCCACCGCGTGATCGTGGTAATTGAGACCGATGCAGAGAATCTTGGCCGGCCGCTGCACGGGGGCCTCCAGCGTCACGGAAGACAAGGGTGCGAGCAGGTTCAGGCCAGTCTCTTCCAGTTGACTGTTCACCGCTTCCCATCTCTTGGGGCCCGCGGCAATGAAGGCCAGCGTGTCCGGATATCCGAGCGAAGTGAGAGGAAAGACGTGACCGTCCTTGAGCAGAGCCGGGGCGGTCGTGGCATCGCGGCGATAGGTGATAAGGCGCATCCGTCAATTGTCCAACGGCAGGCGGAGGAATGGTCAAAAATTTGTGCGAACGTCCGCTCTAACCAGCGGCTCCGGGTAAGTTCCAATGGTGGTATACGGCCAACATGCGCAACCCAAAGCAGCCAACGATGCCCATGCTGCTGGCCACCACCGCATTCACCCTTAGCTTCAGGCACAAAATAGTGATGGCCGCGCCAAAGAGCGCAGCGGCCGCATAGACATCGGAGCGAAGCACTTTCGGCACCTGGCCGATCAGCAGGTCGCGAATGGTGCCTCCGCCTACCCCGGTAATGCCACCCATCATCGTGGCCAGAAGCGGATGTAGCTTGAACTCCAGGGCCTTGGTAGCGCCGGCGACAGCGAAGAAGCTGAGCCCGGCCGCATCCAGCGTGATCACCAGCCACGGGTTGATTCCAGAAGTGTAGGCGTGCAGCAGGAAGACAGCTGCCCCGGTGGCCAGCGCCACGGCCGCATAATGCCAGTTCCGGATAGAGCTTGGTGGCACATCGCCGATGAGAAGATCGCGAACAATGCCGCCTCCCAGCGCAGTCACGAACGCCAGGACCAGCATCCCCAGCAAATCAAGCCTGGCCTGCACGGCGGTAGACGCGCCCTCCGCGGCAAAGAGAGCCGTTCCGACCAGGTCAATCGCCAGCAAGAGATGCGCGGCCCGCGGCCGAACGGCAAATTTCATCTCTCGACTATAAAAGCAAGGCATACTCTTTGCGCCGCTTCGGGGCGGTGAACGCAATCGCTGGAAACTGCATCCCCCTACAATGGGGTAATTGCGATTGGTAAGGGGAGTGATGGCGAAGCCGAACGAGGGACGAAGCCGGGTAGTGATCGAGAACGTAGAGCCGCAGATAAACTGTGGGCGCTTTGCCATCAAGCGAATCATCGGTGACCTGGTCGCCATAGAGGCGGATGTCTTCGGCGACGGGCATGACGAGGTGCGAGCGCGGCTCCTTTGGAAGCAGGATGAGGAGACTGTTTGGCAGACGACGGAAATGCGTCCACTGGGAAACGACCGCTGGCAGGGAGAATTTCCCGTCACGCAAGTCGGCCGCTATCGCTACACCCTGGTGGGTGAGGTCGATCACTTCGGCACCTGGCGCAGTGATCTCAAGAAGCGCATCGCGGCGCAGCAGGATCTCGAACTGCCGTTCTTAACCGGCGCCATCCTTCTCGAACAGGTGCAGCCACGGGCATCGAAGCCAGACAGCGCGAAATTGGCCGCGTGGGCCAAGGCGCTCAGGGCGGGGAGCAAAGACCCGGCAACCGTGGATCTGGCGCTTACAGGACGAGCTCGCCGAGATGGTCAAGCGCTATCCGGACACCTCGCTCGAGACCTGGTATGAGCGCGAGCTGGAAGTTATCGTAGATCGCGAAAGGGCGCGCTTCTCCGCCTGGTATGAGCTCTTTCCCCGTTCCTGGTCGACCACTCCCGGCAAGCATGGCACGCTGCGCGATGTGACCAGCCGGATGGGCTACGTGGCGGAAATGGGTTTTGACGTACTCTACCTGCCCCCCATCTCCCCCATCGGAAAGAGTTTTCGCAAGGGCAAGAACAACTCAGTCCAAGCCGCCCCGGGAGATGAGGGCAGCCCCTGGGCGATCGGCTCCGCCGAGGGGGGCCACACCGCAATCCATCCCGCCCTGGGCACCCTGGCCGACTTCAAAGCCCTGGTGGACGCGCGCCACGCAACTCAACATGGAAATCGCCCTCGATATTGCATTCCAATGCTCGCCCGGACCATCCCTGGGTAACCGAACATCCGGAGTTTTTTAAGAAGCGTCCCGACGGATCGATTCAGTATGCGGAGAACCCGCCCAAGAAATACCAGGACATTTATCCGCTGGACTTTGAATCTTCGAACTGGCAGGGACTGTGGGATGCGCTCAAGGGAGTCTTCAGCTTTTGGATGGATCAGGGTGTGCGCATCTTCCGCGTCGACAATCCGCACACCAAAGCGTTCCCATTCTGGGAGTGGGTGATCCCCGAGCTCAAGGCGCAAGACCCCAACGTATTGTTTCTGGCTGAGGCCTTCACCCGGCCCCGGGTAATGGAGCGGCTGGCAAAGCTTGGCTTTTCCCAGTCCTACACCTACTTCACCTGGCGTGACACCAAGGAAGAGCTCACGCGCTACCTGCTTGAGCTCACCACTACCCCGGTACGGGAATACTTCCGCCCCAACTTCTGGCCCAACACCCCGGACATTCTGCCCGCGTCACCTGCAAACCGGGGGTCTGCCGGCCTTTCGCAGCCGCCTGGTGCTGGCCGCGACCATGGCCGCAAATTATGGAATCTATGGAGCTGCGTTCGAGCTGGGAGAAAACACCCCTGCCAAGCCGGGCAGCGAAGAATACCTGAACTCAGAAAAATACGAGATCAAGAGCTGGGATCTCACCAATCCCGCAAGCCTGAAGCCGTTCATTACCCGGCTGAACCACATCCGGCGGCAGAACCCCGCACTCCAAAGCAACGAGCGGCTCCACTTTCACCCCACAGACAATCCCTCGCTCATCTGCTATTCGAAGCGGACGGCCGATGGCAGCAACACCATCCTGGTCGTGGTCAATCTCGATCCTTTCTTGGTTCAATCCGGCTGGGTTGACCTGGATTTAGACATACTGGGGCTTGCTCCGGACGATACATTTGAGGTTTACGACCTGCTGGCGGATCACTCCTATCCCTGGAGAGGGTCGAGAAACTATGTTGCCTTGCGTCCGGCGGAAATGCCGGCTCATCTCTTCCACGTGGTGCCGGCGGTTGCGACAACACCCAAAATATAACTGTTACGAGTTATGCAGGAACCAAGCCGGGAGGCAGGATTGAAGCAACCGGGAAGCGCAGCGGACCCGCTCTGGTACAAAGACGCGATCATCTACGAGTTGCATGTCAAGGCGTTCATGGACAGCAACAACGACGGTATTGGCGACTTTCAGGGATTACTCAGCAAACTCGATTACGTGCAGGACCTGGGCGTCACCTGCCTCTGGCTGTTGCCGTTTTTCCCCTCTCCCCTGCGGGACGACGGCTACGACATCGCCGATTACCTCAGCGTGCACCCCAACTACGGCACGATGGAGGACTTCAGAGAGTTCCTGATCCAGGCGCATAACCGCGGTCTGCAGGTGATGATCGAGCTGGTCATCAACCACACCTCCGATCAGCACCCCTGGTTCCAGCGCGCGCGCCTCGCCCCCAAAGGTTCGCCCGAGCGCGACTTTTACGTGTGGAGCGACACCGATCAAAAATATCTCGACGCCCGCATCATTTTTACCGATACGGAGAAATCCAACTGGACCTGGGATCCTGAGGCCCAGCAGTACTACTGGCATCGCTTCTTCTCTCACCAGCCGGATCTGAACTATGACAATCCCGTAGTGATCGAAGAAGTGGTCAAGATCATGCGCTACTGGCTTGACATGGGCGTGGATGGGTTGCGCGTTGACGCCATTCCCTACCTGGTCGAGCGGGAAGGAACCAATTGCGAGAACCTTCCCGAAACGCACGCGGTGATGAAGCGCATTCGCGCCGAGATCGACAAGAGATTATGCCGCCAGAACGATCCTGGCGGAGGCGAACCAATGGCCTGACGATGTGCGCATCTATTATGGCGACGGGGACGAGTGCCACATGGCATTTCATTTTCCCCTGATGCCC
Organism: uncultured Acidobacteriaceae bacterium; assembly: GCA_963840675.1. Lineage (GTDB taxonomy): Bacteria > Acidobacteriota > Terriglobia > Terriglobales > Acidobacteriaceae > PALSA-350. The sequence goes on along the minus strand of CAWJAB010000008.1, from coordinate 174,488 downwards.
AGGATCTATATGGCGCTGCGCCAGGAAGATCGCCTGCCGATCACCGACATCATGGCGCAAACGCCGCCCATCCCGCACAACTGCCAGTGGGGACTGTTTCTGCGCAATCATGACGAGCTGACGCTGGAGATGGTGAGCGATGATGAGCGCGATTACATGTACCTGGCCTACAGTGCCGATCCGCGCATGCGCATCAACATCGGCATCCGCCGGCGCCTGGCCCCGCTGGTGGATAACAACCGCCGCCGCATCGAGCTGCTGAACAGCCTGCTCTTCTCCTTTCCCGGGACGCCCATCGTCTACTACGGGGATGAGATCGGCATGGGCGACAACATTTACCTGGGCGATCGCAACGGGGTGCGTACCCCCATGCAGTGGAACGGCGACCGCAACGCCGGCTTCTCTCGCGCCGTGCCCGCCAAGCTGTACAGCCCGGTGGTCATGGACCCGGTCTGGGGCTACGAAGCCATCAACGTGGAAGCACAGCAGAGCGACCCCTCTTCGCTGCTCAGCTGGATGCGCAACATGATCGCCCTGCGCAAGCTCTTCCAGGTTTTTGGCCGCGGCACCTTAAGCTTCCTCAATCCCACCAACCGGAAAATCCTCGCCTACATTCGCGAGTATCAAAACGAGAAAATTCTGTGCGTGGCCAATCTTTCGCGTTTCGCCCAGCCGGTGGAACTGGACCTGGCAGCCTACGCCGGAATGGTGCCGGTCGAGATGCTGGGCTACGTGGAATTCCCCAGAATCCGCAATGCACCCTATCCCTTGACCGTTGGGCTCCTATGGCTTTCTGTGGCTGGAATTGCAACCTTCGCCGGAGCCTGTCGCCAAGCCTGGCGGAAGCCGGCGAGCCGGAATTGCAGATCAGCGGGGTCACCGACTGGATGAGCGTGCTCGAAGGCAACGGCCGCAGGGAACTGGAGGAGTCGGTCCTGCAGAGTTACGTCTCCCGCCAGCGCTGGTTTGGCGGCAAATCACGCCCCATCACCGGGATCAGAATTGAAGACTGGGCTGTCTTCAACCAGGGAGTCAGTGCGCTGGTGCTGATCGAGGTTCAGTACGCCGAAGGGGCTTGCGACACCTACCTGATCACCCTGGGATTGCTTTTTGGCAGGGGCGCCGCCGCCCTGCGAGAAGAGTCGCCGAACGCCGTGATTGCGCGGGTCACTTCTGTAGCCGGCGATGGCGTGCTGCACGAAGCAATCTTTAACGACAGCGCCAGCGAAGCGCTGCTGGCGATCATCGTCGGGCGCTGCCCAGATTTCCTCGCGAGAGGGCACCGTTGTGGGAGTTCCCAGCAGCGCGCTGTCTCAACTAAGAGGCGGATCCGTAGACACGGCACCGCGGCGCGGTTCCGCGGAGCAAAGCAACACCTCGATCATCTTCGGCGAAAAGCTGATCATGAAGTTATTCCGCAGACAGCAAACCGGCCCAAACCCTGATGTCGAGATTGGACGCTACCTGACCGAGTCGACGCACTTTACTCACATCGCTCCCTTCGGCGGCTCGATCCAGTACACCCGCAAAGGGCAGGAGCCTTCGACCCTGGCCATGTTGCAAGGCATGGTCACGAACGAAGGCGACGGCTGGCAATGGACGCTGGAAGAGCTGGACCGCTATTACGAAGCCAGCGCTGCGCACACTTTCGCCCAAGGCGCCATCCCCGGACGGGCCAGTCAGTCTGGCCGCGATTGAGCGAAGCCCATGAAACCGCCGTTCGCGCGCGAGCACGTCGGTACCTATCTCGACGCCGCCGGGTTACTGGGCAGACGAACAGCGGAGTTGCACCTCGCTCTGGCCTCACCCACCGATGATCCGGCGTTTAAGCCTGAGCCGCTGACACCGCAGGACATCGACCGCCTGCGCGAAGAACTGATCGCGCACGCCAGCAGCTCCTTCGATGCGCTCAAGGAAAACGTAGCCCGCTTGCCGGATAGCGTGCTGGAAAGGGCCGGCCTGGTGCTCAGCCGCAGAAGCCTGGTGCTCGATCGCTTTCGCCAGCTGTCGGCCAAGCAGATCGATGCGCTGCGCACCCGCATCCACGGGGACTATCATCTGGGACAGGTGCTGCGGTCGAAAGGGGACTTTGTGGTCCTGGACTTCGAGGGTGAGCCGGCGCGGCCGCTGGCGGAGCGCAGGACCAAGCAGTCGCCGCTCAAAGACGTGGCCGGTATGCTGCGCTCGTTCAGTTATGCGGCTTTTTCGGCGCTGATGAAGTACTCATCGCGGCGGCCGGAAGACTTTCACCGGCTGGAGCCTTGGGCGCGGCTATGGGAGCAATCGGTCTCGTCGGCTTTTCTGCGCACCTATTGCGAAGTCGCTAAGGGGGTTCCGGTGGTTCCGTCGGATCCGCAGCTTATTCCAGCAACTGCTGGAGGCATACGTGATTGACAAAGCGTTTTATGAACTGGCCTACGAGTTGAATAACCGGCCCAGCTGGGTACTGATTCCGCTCACGGGAATCCTGGGTTTGCCCTTGTAGCAGCAGTTAACATCCGATGTAGGGACCGAAGGTACACGCATGGCGAAGCTAGAGCTTTCGGAAGAAACGAAAGCAGGAATGGAAGAGGTGGGGGCAGCCGATCTGCTGATCGCGGTCGCCGTGCCGGTAGACGCCGAGCAGCTCCGGACCGCGGCCACGCAAGGAGTGATGGGTGCGCGACTCGTTGTCTGCTCTGCGCACCGTAGTCGCGTTCCCAGGCATGAACAGCGTGGAACCCGCGGTCAAAGCCGAGATGGAGCTCGATCAGGCGGCGACGGGAAACGATTTGCGCTTTCTGCCCTACACGCTGCCCGCCGCCAGCCCGTCGAGAATTCCCTGGCTTGCCCCGACCAGCACCTACCAGGCGATCTTCGCCATGGCGCGGGAGCTGGGGGTGAGCGCATGCGCGGTCATCGGTTTCGATCTTGCAGCGCTGCAGACCCATTTCCTGGGGCCGATGCTGGCGCCGGTGCTCGAGAACCGTTGCGAACTCGCCATGCCGCTCTATTCCATGGGAAAGTTCGACGGCCTGCTGAACTCGAGCATTTTGGCTCCGCTGACGCGCGCGCTCTATGGCAAGCGCGTACGCTTTCCCTTAGCGCCCGACTTCTGTATTGCGGGGAAGATGATCGCGGAGCTGGAAGTGGCGCTGCAGCGCAGCACCGCCCAGGGACAAGATCTTCTTCTGGCCGGCAACCGAGGCTGCTCTTCGCGATTGCCCAATGTGCCAGGTAAATGTGGACACGCGGCACGTTCCGCCCGCCGACGGCGTCGATCTGAGCACCGTTACTCGGCCAGACTGTTGGCCCTTTGTTTGCGGAGATGAACACCAATGCTCCCCTGTGGCAGCGGGTTCGCGGTTCGCAGGCGGTCGACAGCGCAGGCGTTGCGGTGGCGCCGCCGTCCGACGGAGCCCCTGGCGATACAACGTCCCATGCTGGAAACCTTCCAGCTCGGCTTCCGCAACCTGCAGGAGGTGTGGGGTCTGGTGCTGCCGCCGGTCACGCTGTTGGAGTTGAAGCGGCTGGCTCGGCCTGGCGGCGGAGCGCTTCCACCTGCCCGACGAGCTTTGGGTTCGCATCATTTATGACTTCGCTTTGGCCTACCGGCTGCGCACCATCAGCCGCACGCATCTGCTAGGGGCGCTCACGCCGCTGTACCTGGGGTGGGTTGCTTCGTATGCACTGGAAGTGGGCGGCGCCAGCCCGGCAGAGGCGGAGCAGAGAGTGGAAAAGCTGGCGCGCGCCTATGAAGATGGCAAGCCCTACCTACTATCGCGGTGGCGTTGGCCAGACCGCTTCAACCCTTAGGGCAGGAGGAAAAGATTATGTGGACTCAGGTGTCACAGTCACTGCACGAATCGATGGCTCGGGTCATCAGCCGCATCGCCACGCTGCTTCCGGGCATTCTGGCGTTTATCGTTGCCGTCCTCTTTTTCGCCGCGATTGCGTGGTTGCTGGCCTGGCTGGTCCGTGTTTTGCTGCGTGCGATCCGCATCGACGAGCGGATGGCGCGCGGAACCAACGCCATCGCCGAGTGGTCGCCCACCTACACACCCACCATTCTGATCACCCGCGTGGTTTTCTGGTGCATCGTGCTGGTGGGTTTTCTGGTCGGCCTGGAAGCCGTTGGCGCGTCCTCAGACAACCTGCTCTCCGCCCGCTTGCTGGGTTACATTCCGAACGTCGTGGGCGCGGTTGTGCTGCTGCTTCTGGGCAACGTCATTGCGCGCTTTCTTTCCCGCGGGGTGCTGATCGGCGCGGTGAACATGAATCTGCATTATGCGCGATTGTTGAGCCTGGGCATCAAGTGGCTGGTGTTGGTGTTTACCGCGGCGATGGTCCTCGATCACCTCGCGATCGGGGCCGCCATTGTGGATCTGGCGTTTGGCATTCTCTTCGGAGGTATTGTTCTGGCGCTGGCGCTGGCGGTGGGCCTGGGTTCGCGTGACCTGGTAAGCCGCTCCCTGGAACGCGAAGCCGCCCGTCCTGCTCCCGAGACTATGCCGGAAGAGCAGTTTCGCCATTTCTAGTGCTTCTGCCAAGATAGAAGCAATTGGGAATGAGAGAGTGGGTTCGTGAAAGCAAATAAAGACGTTGGCGCGGCCGCAGGTTAAGGTCGCTATTTTGGGCTTTGGTACGGTGGGCAGCTCGGTGGCTCGTATTCTGTGCGAGCATCCGCCGGAAGGCGTGGCGCTTGGCTGCCTGTTCAATCGCGGTATCGACCGCAAGCGCGTCTCCTGGATTCCCTCATCCGTTCTCTGGACCGAGAACTTCGACGAGGTCCTCGCCTCCAATCCTGACATCGTGGTCGAGTTGGCGGGGGGCCTGCATCCTGCCGGGGAATGGGTAAGAACGATCGCTGGCTGCCGGCAAGTCCGTGGTCACGGCCAACAAGAAAATGATTGCCGAGCAAGGCCCGGCGCTGGAAGAACTGGCCCGGCGGCATGGCTGCCAGCTACTTTACGGCGCTGCGGTGGCGGGCGGTGTGCCTGTAATCCCCGCGGTACAACAGGGGCTCGCCGGCGACCGCATCAATCGCCTCCACGGCATTTTGAACGGCACCTGCAATTTCATTCTCAGCAACATGGAAGATGGGGCCGAGTTTGACCCCACGTTGCGCCAGGCGCAGGAGCGCGGATATGCCGAGGCCGATCCCACGGAAGATGTGGATGGTTTCGATGCCCGGGCGAAGCTGGTTATCCTCTCCCGCATCGGGCTGCGTATGGAGGTTTTGCCCGAGGAAGTCGCTTGCCGCACCATCCGCGATGTTTCGGCAATTGACTTTGCGTATGCCAAGGAACTCCACTGCACCATCCGGCAGATTTCCCGCGCAGAGGTCAGGAACCAGGAGCTGTTGGCTACGGTTGGGCCGATGCTTGTGCCTCAGAGTTCCCCTTTGTCGTGGTCGCGAGGCACGGAGAACATGGTTATCTCGGGCGGACAGTATGGAGGCCAGACTGTTTTCTCCGGCCATGGAGCCGGAGGCCATCCGACTGCGGTCGCTGTGATCTCTGATGTGCTGGCGATCGCACACGGTGGATGCCCGGTGACCATCACCAGCACCCGGGCCCGGGTCGACGGCGATTTCGTCGTGCCGCACTACATACGGTTTGTGGTCGACGACCGGCCCGGAATCGTGGCGGCGATCGCCGGCGATCTTGCCGCGCAGCACATCAACATCAACGCCCTCTTGCAAAAGCCTGGCTACCCCAAGGACCGCCTGCCCTTTGTGGTCACGGTCGAGCCCTGCCCCAGCTCCGCCTTGAAAGCAGCCCTGAAAAAGATCGCGCAAATGGACTGCATGCAGGCGCCCCCCTTCGATTTGCAGATGCTGGAAGAGCAGTTCGGCCTAGCGAGGAAACAGACAGTCGCTCCACTACGCTGCGCTCCGGTCGGGATGACAATTCTGTTGCGGAGACGGAAGTTGTCCTGAAGAACTGTCGACTTTGAAAACAAATTTGTCATCCCGACCGGAGCGAAGCGTAGTGGAGGGACCTGCTGTTTCTCTCAATTCATCATCCGCTCTAGATGGGATGCGCCACCCTCCCCTTTGTCATCCCGAGCGCAGCCGAGGGATCTGCAGTTCCACTCCACCTGCAACTACTCAAAACCCAAGGACAGGGTGCGGCTCGTAAGGCTCTTCGAGCGCCTTGATCTCGCTCTCATCCAGATGGATCTGCAGCGCATCGATGGCCTGATCCAAATGCGTCATCTTGCTGGCGCCAATGATGGGCGAGCTCACGCCGGGCTTACCCAGTATCCACGCCAGAGCCACCTGCGCATTCTGTCACCCCTCGCTTTGTCGCGATTTCGGTCAGCCGGTCCACCACGGTAAAGTCCGATGGTCTGTAGTAAAGCTTTTGCGCAAAATCGTCGGTCTTTGCGCGAACCGTTTCCCCCCGATCCTCCGCATTCCGATTTCCCGCAAGAAAACCACGAGCCAGCGGACTCCAGGGGATGAGCCCCACGCCCTCCTCCAGGCAAAGCGGAATCATCTCCCGCTCTTCTTCCCGGTACACCAGGTTGTAGTGGTTCTGCATGGTCACGAACCGCGCCAGTCCCATCATGTCTGAAGTCTGCAGCATTTTAAGAAACTGCCAGGCATACATGGAGGACGCGCCGATATAGAGCGCCTTGCCCGAACGCACCACCTGGTCCAGTGCTTCGAGCGTCTCTTCGATAGGTGTGTGCGGGTCGAAGCGATGGATCTGGTAAAGATCTACGTAGTCGGTCTGGAGACGGCGCAGGCTGTCGTCGATCGCATGCATGATGTGCTTGCGGGAAAGACCCTTTTGGTTCGGATCGTTCCCCATGGCGTTGAACACCTTGGTGGCAATCACAATTTTGTCCCGCGAAGGCCCATACTCCTTGAGCGCACGTCCCGTGATCTCTTCGCTGACCCCGAGCGAATACACATCCGCCGTATCGAAGAAATTGATCCCGGCTTCAATCGCACGGCGGTAGAACGGCAGGGACTCCTTCTCCTCCAGCACCCACTCGCGCCATTTCTTGGATCCATAGGTCATGGTTCCCAGGCAAATTCGGGAGACCTTGAGCCCGGTCGAACCAAGATTCACGTATTCCATTGCACCTCCGATGATCCCGGTTCCTTATGTAAGCGAAGGCCGGGTGATTCAGCCAAGCCAAATGCGGCGACACGCAGGGCGAATCGAGAGGAAGGTACCGATTACCCCTTATGCCCGCTAGCCAACTTCGCCTGGGCTTCGTGGATGACTTCGTTGGCCTGCTGATACTTTTCCGGATCCTCGCCGGCTTCGTTCCACATTTTTTCGCCGCTTTCGAGTTCTCGCTGCGCCTCGCCGGTGTCGATCTCCTCCGGCTTGATAGCATTTTGCGCCAGGATAGTCACCCGATCCGGCAGTACCTCAACAAAGCCCCACTCCACAAAATAGGTTTGATCGCCTGCGCTTCCGCCGTGCAGCTTCACTTCGCCCACGCCCAACTCGGCCAGCAATGGAGCGTGCCCAAAGAGCACCTCCATATAGCCGGACTTCGACGGAAGCTCGACGGCGTCGGCTGTCTCGTCGACCAATATCCGATCCGGCGTCACCAGCCGGACCTGCAGTTGATTGCCTGAATCTGCCATAGGGATTACTTACTCTGCATGCTCTTGGCCGCTTCGAGTACTTCGTCGATCGTCCCCTTCATGTAAAAAGCCTGTTCCGGAACATTGTCGTGCTTGCCGTCGATGATCTCCTTGAAGCTACGCACGGTATCGCCGACCTTCACATATTTTCCTGGCGCGCCGGTAAATACCTCTGCCACGTGGAAGGGTTGCGAGAGGAAGCGCTGCACTTTTCGCGCCCGGCTCACGGTCAGCTTGTCCTCTTCAGAGAGCTCGTCCATTCCCAGGATGGCAATGATGTCCTGCAGATCCTTGTAGCGCTGCAACAGGCGCTTGACCCCTTGAGCCACCGCGTAGTGCTCCTCGCCCACCACGCGGGGTGTGAGAATGCGCGAGGTAGAGGCGAGCGGATCCACTGCCGGATAAATACCGATCTCCGTCAGCGCGCGCGAAAGCACGGTCGTCGCGTCCAGGTGGGCAAAGGTGGTCGCAGGAGCCGGATCGGTAAAGTCATCGGCAGGCACATAGATCGCCTGCACCGAGGTGACTGATCCCGTCTTGGTGGAAGTGATCCTCTCCTGCAGTTCGCCCATCTCCGTCGCCAGGTTGGGCTGATACCCTACGGCCGACGGCATGCGGCCGAGCAAGGTCGAAACCTCGGAGCCCGCCTGCGTGAAGCGGAAGATGTTGTCGATGAACAGCAGCGTATCGCCGCCTTGTTCATCGCGAAAGTATTCGGCAATCGTCAGGGCAGTAAGAGCAACCCGCAGACGGGCCCCTGGCGGCTCGGTCATCTGGCCGTAAACCAGCGCCGCTTTTGACTTCTCGCGGTCTTTCGAGTTGATCACGCCGGATTCTTCAAACTCATTCCACAGGTCGGTGCCTTCGCGGGTGCGTTCGCCCACACCGGCGAAGACGGAGACGCCTCCGTGACTACTGGCCACGTTGTTGATCAATTCCTGGATGATGACGGTCTTGCCCACGCCCGCGCCGCCGAACAGGCCGATCTTGCCGCCTTTCAAAAACGGCTGGATCAGATCGATGACCTTGACCCCGGTCTCAAACATCTCTTCCGCGGTCGCCTGATCTTCGAAAGAAGGCGCAGCCCGATGGATCGGCCACCTTTCCTTTGCAATGACAGGTCCCAACTCGTCTACCGGCTCACCAATCACGTTCAGGATACGGCCCAGCGTCGGGATGCCCACCGGGACGGTAATCTGCGAGCCCAGGTCAAGGCAGCGCATGCCGCGTACCATGCCCTCGGTCGACTCCATGGCTACGCAACGAACCCGGCCTTCGCCAATGTGCTGCTCCACTTCCAACACGACGTTGATCGGCCGCGGAACATCGAAGCCTTCGCTGGTTACACGCAGTGCCTGGTAGATCGGGGGCATGGTCGCTTCTTCGAACTGCACATCGACCGCCGGCCCGGAAATCTGAATAACTTTGCCTATGTTCTCTGCCATAAATTTACTTTCCTGTTGGCTGACGCTTTACAGCGTTTTCACTTCTGGTGTCTACAAAAGCTACTGAACCCTACGCGGCTTTTTATCAAGAAAAGCCGCACTTCGCTACCCTTGCCAGCGCAGCGTAGAAGCGAAAACGCGTTATAGCGCAGCCGCGCCGCTGACAATCTCGATAATCTCTTTGGTGATGGCGGCCTGACGCACCCGGTTCATGGTGAGCGTCAGCGAATCGATCATCTCCGAGGCGTTGTTGGTGGCTGCATCCATCGCCGTCATGCGCGCGGCCTGCTCCGCGGCAGTCGATTCGACCACTGCGTGATAGATCTGCGAGGTGACGTACTGCCTGAGCAGGCCATCCAGCAGCTCCCGCGGCGGCTGGTCGTAGATGTAATCCACTTCAGCGGTCCCAAAGTGCTTCGCTTCCTGCTCGGCTTCGCTGCTGTCGGCTTCTCTTACGCTGATGCCGGCAGAAGCGGCGGCAAGCACCATCTCTTCGCGCTCTTCCGGGCTCATCGCTTCGGCCTGCTTGATATCTCGCTCGCCCACTTCAATCACCGGCAGAATGCGCTCGACCACCACCCGCTGCGCCATCACCGACTTGAACTCGTTGTAGACCAGGTACACGGCGTCAAGCTCTTCTTCCATGTAGCGGTGAACAACCTCGCGCGCCAGTATCGCCACCTGGTCGAAGCTGGGTTTATCCAGCATGCCGGGGTAATCGCCGGCCACTTCGATCCGGCTCTTTGCGTTCGCCCCGTCGCTTCTCTTCCGGCGCCGGCGCTTCACCGGGAGCTCGCTCCTCTCGTTCCGCGGGCTTCTTTGTTTGCCCCGTCCTTCTTATCGACGAACTCCGCTATCCCGTAGCGACGGCGAAACAGATCGCGGCCTTTGCGCCCGATCGCAGCGATATCGATCGGCTCGTCGCCCTTGTCACTGATGAAACGAAAGGCCGCTTTGGTGATGTTTGCGTTGAAGCCGCCGGCAAATCCCTTGTCTCCGGAGACCACGATCAGCATCGCCTGCTTTTCTTCACGCGCCAGCAGCAGCGGATGACGCACGTCGCCGGTAATCGGGTCGTACAGATCGATATGCCGCATCAGCGAGCCGATCACGCTGGCCAGCATATTTGCGTAGGGTCGCGCAGAGATGGCGCGCTCCTGAGCACGGCGCAGCTTGGCCGCGGCAATCATCTTCATTGCCTTGGTGATCTGGCGCGTGCTTTTCACGCTGCGAATGCGCCGCCGTAAATCGAGAACGTTTGCCATGGTCCCTTACGCGGTTTTCTTTTCTTCTGCTTTTTTCTTCTCTTCGTCCGACAGCGGCTTAACCGAAGATTCCTTCAGGGCCGCATCACGATGCGCACTCAGAAAATTCGCCTTGTATTCGTCCAGCGCTCCCTTGATGCGGCCCTTCAAGTCATCGTCCAGCGCCTTCTTGCTCACAATGTCTTTCAGCAACGCAGACTGTGCCGAATCCAGATAGGGATACAGCCCGTCCTCAAAGGCGCGGATCTCCTCCACCTTCATGTCGTCGAGAAAGCCATTGGTGCCGGCGTAGATGATGATGATCTGCTTCTCCGTCGACAGGGGAGAAAACTGCGGCTGTTTCAAAATCTCTGTAAGCCGTTGGCCGCGGTTGAGCTGGTTGAGTGTGACCTTGTCCAGATCGCTGCCGAATTGCGCGAAGGCCGCCAGCTCTCTGAACTGCGCCAGGTCAAGCTTCAGTGTTCCCGCCACCTGCCGCATTGCCTTGATCTGCGCGCTGCCACCGACGCGGCTGACGGAAAGACCCACGTTCACCGCCGGGCGAACGCCGGAGTTGAATAGATCTGTTTCCAGATAAATCTGCCCATCGGTGATGGAGATGACGTTGGTAGGAATGTACGCCGAGACGTCCCCTGCCTGGGTTTCGATAATGGGCAGCGCGGTCAGCGAGCCGCCGCCCTTGGCGTCACTGAGCTTCGCCGAGCGCTCCAGCAGGCGCGAGTGAAGATAGAACACATCGCCCGGGTAGGCTTCGCGGCCGGGAGGGCGGCGCAGCAGCAGCGAAATCTCGCGATACGCCACCGCGTGCTTGGAAAGATCGTCGTAGATGATGAGCGCATGGCGGCCGCTATCGCGGAAGAATTCGCCCATGCTGGTGGCGGCATACGGGGCCAGGTACTGCATCGGCGCTGGCTCTGAAGCAGTTGCGGCAACCACGATGGTGTAGTCCATTGCGCCGTGCTCGGTCAGCGTTTGCACCACCTGGGCCACAGAGGAGCGCTTCTGCCCGATGGCGCAGTAGATGCAGATCAGGTTGTTCTTGGCGCTGTTGATGATGGTGTCGAGCGCCACCGCCGTCTTCCCCGTCTGGCGGTCGCCGATAATCAGCTCGCGCTGCCCGCGGCCGATTGGGATCATGCTGTCGATCGCCTTGAGCCCGGTCGACATGGGCTCACGCACCCCCTGCCGGTCGACCACACCCGGAGCAATACGCTCGATGGGCGCGAGCTGAGTTCCCTCCACCGGACCGCGGTTATCGATGGGCTGGCCCAAAGCATTGAGCACGCGGCCGATCATCCCGTCGCCCACCGGCACGCTCATGATCTCGCCGCTGCGCTTTACCTCGTCTCCTTCGCGCAGCTCGGTGTAGTCCCCCAGGATGACGCAGCCCACCTGGTCCTCATCGAGGTTCATGGCCAGGCCTTCCACTCCGTGGGGAAATTTCAGCATTTCCCCCGCCATAGCCTTGTCCAGGCCATGCAGGCGCGCGATGCCGTCGCCCAGAGAAATAATGGTCCCGACTTCATCGACCTTAATCTCAGCGTCGTAGTTTTGAATTTGCTCCTTCAGGAGCTGCGTGATCTCGTCTGCGTTGATCTGAGCCATACGTTCTTCCGTCAATTCTCGATTTCTTGTGGACGCCCCGACGTACTGCACCGGCGCAATTGATTAAAACTCATTCGCTGGATATCAGCTGCTCTTTCAAGCGCTCCAGACGGCCCCGCACGGAGCCATCGTAGATAGTGCTTCCAATCCGGACAATCGCTCCCCCGATCACCGACTTGTCCTGGCGGAAGGTTGCACTGACCCTGGTCCCGGCCAGTTCGGCGACCTGCTGTTCCAGCCTTGCGCGCTCCTGGTCTCCCAGCGGGCGAGCCGTTACCACCTCGGCATCGGAGATCGACAAGCGGCGGTTCATCTCCAGCCGGTACTCCTCTAGAATTTCGCTCAGCGCGCCCAGCCGCTCGTGCCGGATAAGGACTGCCAGGAAATTTCTCACCAGGGGCACGCAGCCTACACGCCGGTTGACTACGTCAAGAATGAACACCCTTTTCCCCGCAGGGAGAGAAGGGTTCAGCAGCAGCTCCCTCAGGTCTTTGCTGCCGGCAAAAGTGGCGGCAAAGTCATCGAGTTGCCGTTGAACGTCCGCTGGGTCCAACTTCGCATCCAGAACGGCACCGGCGAAGGCGCGCGCATAGCGAGCGGCAAAAACAGCCATCAGCTTTGCCCTCCGGCGCGGCTTTCATGCCCCAGGCTCTGCGCAAACTCCTGCATCAGGGCGCGGTCATCGTCTTCGGTCAGGCTGATCCTTTGCGCCGCACGATCGACTGACAGCCCCGCGGCAAACCGCTTCAGATCCCGCTGGGCAGCGCTGCCCGCTGCGGCAATATCCTTGTTCACCGCCTCGACAATTCGCTTGCGCTCCACTTCGATCGATGCCTTGATGCGGGCTTCGTCCTCGACGCTATCCTTCTCCGCCTGCTTGCTAATGGCTGCGATCTCCTCATCCAGACGACTGAGCCGCTGCTCGATGGCAGCCAGGCGCTCATGAGCCTGTTCGGTGGCTGTCCGGGCATCGACCAGCTGGCGCTGAATATTCTCCCGGTTTGCACGGAAGGTCTTGGGCAGGAACTTCAGCAGACCATACAGCACGGCCCCCGCCAGGATGGCGAAGTTGAAGTATTCGAACACCCGGGCGGCAGTCTCCTTGTCAACGTGCAGGACTCCGGCCAACCACCGCACAGAGGGCGAGTGGCGGTAGACATTATCTCCCGATTCCTGCTCGCTATCCTGTTGATTCACTTGCTTTTGGGCGTCAGCGCCGGAAGCTTGCAGCGCCCGGCGCAGGGGTGGTCAAAGCCAGTGCGCCGCTTAAGCACAGGAGGAAAAATAAGAGGAAGGAAGTCCCTAAAACCTTCAACGGACTCTCCCCGCAGCTGCAGGGCTGTTCGGAAGAACGGCCCGGAGAATCTCGCTGACAAGCTGGTCGACAGAGCCTTCGATGGTGCGGCGGGCGGCGCTGACTTGCAGCTGGAGAGCTGACTTTTCTTCTTCCAGCCGTCGGTGGGCCGCTTCGTGAGCTTCCGCAACCGCGGCATCTCGTTCACGATTCCACAGTTGCAGCTTCTGTTGCCGCGCCTCGAAGATCTTTGCGCGCGCCGCCCGCAGTTGCGCCTCGTACTCCTGGGCCTTGGCGGCGGCGGCAGCAGCAGCGGCAGCGGCCTTTTCCATGGCCCCTTCGGTGCGCGCCCGCCGCTCGCTCAGTACCCGCACCAGCGGACAATACACTAAGTATCGGTAAAGAATAACGGTTAGAAGGAACAGGAAGATGGTCGGTACAGAGCCGAGCAGTAGTCCGCCGAGTTGATGTAATGTCTCGTCCATGCCAAATATTCAGTATATGGGTAGATTGTTGAGCGGAGAGCCGATGGCGACTGCCGGGACCTTTGTTTTTAACAGAGGCGAAATTTCGCTGTCAAACTTCGCTTGGTTTCCGATTGGCGTGCACCCAAAAGGTCATCGTCCCCCGGGCGGTCATTTTCTTTTGCGACCCATCCCGACGGAGCGTATACTTTAGTTACTTCCTAGACCCAGATCAGGGTCAGACGGGGCCGGTCTCGTGGGAAGTCGCTCCGCTCCCACCCCCCCGGCCCGTCCCTATCTTCAGCCCTACCAAGCTACACCTATCGTGAAACGGCTTGCCCGGTTTTCACATACCTGTATTGGCGATAACGCCCTAGCAACGACGCTGGCCCGGCCACGGCCAAGGCAACGGAATCGCCAGAAAACTCCCGCTTCAGGATCAATGCCCCGGCATCGAGTGCAGCCAACACTGCCCCCTCGCCTTGCGGAACGATGAATTTCTCTTCAACAATGGGGTCGGCCGTGAGAGCCCGATCCATGAGCTCCAGCAGATGAGGGATTCCCTCGCCAGTGTGAGCGGAGATGCACGCGGTCCACTCGCCGCCTGCACAGGTCAATCGCTCTTCCGTCGGCAATAAATCCACCTTGTTCAGAACCGAGACGATCGGCTTACCCAGCGAGCCCAGTTCGGCAAGCACCTTTTCCACTTCCTCTTTTTGCTGTTCACGCTGCGGGCTCGAGCAGTCCTGCACGTGGAAAAGCACCTCAGCTTTTTCCACCTCTTCCAGCGTGGCCCGGAAGGAAGTGATGAGGGTATGCGGCAGGTTGCGAATGAAGCCGACGGTATCGGACAAGAGAACGCGTCGCCGCGAAGGCAGCACCAGGGCGCGCAGTTTAGGGTCGAGCGTGGAAAACATGCGCGCCGATGCCAGAACGCCTGCGTCGGTAAGCCGATTAAACAGCGTGCTCTTGCCCGCGTTGGTATAGCCCACAAGGGCGATGGTGGGTACCGGGACCGATGCGCGCCGGTGGCGCTGCTGCCCGCGCACACGGCGCACGTCATCCAGCTCACGCTTCAGCTGCAGCAGTCTGCGCTGGATCTTGCGCCGATCGGTCTCCAGCTGGGTTTCACCGGGACCGCGTGTCCCAATCCCGCCGCCCAATTGGGACATGGCTGCTCCTCGTCCCGCAAGCCTGGGCAACATGTATTCCAGCTGCGCCAGTTCAACCTGGAGCTGGCCCTCGCGACTGCGTGCATGGCGGGCAAAAATGTCGAGAATCAGCTGCGTCCGATCCACTACCCGCACCGGAAGCGCGTGTTCAAGGTTCCTGAGCTGGGTGGGGGTGAGGTCGTGGTCGAAAAGAATAAGCGTGGCCTGGGAGGACGCCGCGACTGCCGCGATCTCTTCCACCTTGCCTTTGCCTACCAACGTGGCAGGATCGGGCCGTGGCCTTCGCTGCACCACTTCGGCGACAATTTCGGCCCCGGCTCCGGCGACCAGCTCGCGAAACTCCGCCAAAGCTGCAGCGCTGTCACTTGGCAGAGCATGCGCCGGTCCAACCGCGGTGCCTGCATCCGTCGCGGTAGTCGCAAGCTTAGCCGCTTCGCGCGCAAGTGCAGCGGAACGGGGCAACGCCTGCGGCCGGGAGACGAACTCCACCCCGACCAGGAGCGCTCGATCCGCCTGAACGCTCGTGGTTTTCAGGAGACCCTCACATCTGCCGGCTGACTGCACTAGCCTTCCGCCAGCGGCGCCCTTCGGGACGAAGCCCCCGCCTCGAGGCCCGTAGTTCGACGCGCTCCGCCTCGGGCCTGTAGCGCTCGCAGGAGGATGGCCGACCGCCAGTACTCGGGCGATGATCGCTGTGCAGCACGGAGCGCGTGCTTACCACCGTTGAGATGGCATGCTTGAAAATCAATTGCTCCTGGCTGTTGTTTTCAAGCAGAACGGAATACTTATCAAAGGAGCGTATTTTGCCTGTGAGTTTAACTCCGCTGACCAGGTATATCGTGATCGGAGTCTTATCTTTGCGGACCGTGTTAAGAAACGTGTCCTGAATGTTCTGTGCCGGCTTATTGTCCATGTGCCGATCTCCCATTTCTACGATGGTCTAAATGCGTTATGGAAAATGCTCAAGCTCTTGCAGCTACTGCAACATTGGGCCCCGAGCCGGAAGCGCACTCAGGTCCTGCTATTGAAAGTTTACACGCCTTCCCGGGTTGCGCCCGAAACCAGGCAAGCCCAGCGGCATAAAAACCGTTACATATTGCCATTGAGCCAGCGGTAATCCTGGTGTTAGATGCATCCTGTGCGCGCAGAAGTCTATGTGATGCGCAGTGCTACCATTACCAACGTGGGAGACTGCAAAGAACCCCCGCTGAGGGTGCCAGGCCTGGACCTTTCGCGCGAATATCGCGCCATCGGGCCTCTGCTGCTTAAGGCCGTAGAAGCCGTCTTTTCTTCACAAAATTTCATTCTGGGCGCCCAGGTGGCGGAGTTTGAGCATGCCGCCGCGGAGAAATGCGGCGTGGCCTACGCTGTTGGTTGCTCCTCTGGCACAGATGCCCTGTGGTTGGCGCTCGAAGCGGCGGGGATTGGTCCAGGCGATGCCGTGGTCACCACCGCTTTTAGCTTCTTCGCCTCGGTCAGCGCCATTCTGCGCGCCGGCGCACAGCCATTGCTTGCGGATATCGATCCGGAGACCTTCAATCTGGACCCCGCATCGGCCAAGATCCTGCCTGGAGTCGGCGGCCACGCCCGTTCGAGCAATTTTGCCGGTTCACCTCTATGGCCAGGCTGCGGACTGGGACTGCTTCGCCCTTCTAAAGCAGGAACACGGTGTGCTGCTGATCGAAGATGCGGCCCAGGCATTCGGAGCCTCCTGGGATGGGCGCAAGGCCGGCTCACTGGGAGACGCGGCCGCTTTCAGCTTTTACCCCACCAAGAACCTTAGCGCCGGCGGCGACGCCGGCATGGTGACCACAGCGGCAGATACCATCGCCCAGCGCGTCCGCCTCTTGCGCATGCATGGAATGCGACGTCGTTACGAGCACGAGGAGGTTGGTTGGAACAGCAGAATGGATACGCTCCAGGCTGCGGTTTTGTTGGTAAAGCTCGGGTTTATCGACGAGTGGAACGCCCAGCGCCGAGTCTTAGCCGAAAATTACCGCCGGCTTTTCGCCCAGGCGGGCCTGATCGACCCCGGGCCTTATCCGCAAAACGGGGTGGTTCTTCCCAAGACCAGGTCTAAAGCTGTACACGTCTTTCACCAGTTCGTCATCCGCGCTCGCCGGCGGGACCAGCTGAAGGCCTTTCTTCGGGAGAGGGGAGTCGCATCAGAGATTTACTACCCGCTTGCCCTCCACCAACAGCCGGCGCTGCGCAAGCTCGGGTATCCAACCGGCGCCTTTCCCGAGAGCGAGCGAGCCGCCGCTGAGGTCTTGGCCCTACCCATGTTTGCCCAGTTGACGTTTGCGGAACAGGAAATTGTCGTTGCCGCAATCGCAGACTTCCTGAGCTGAATCCAGGGTGGCCGGGATTTATCCCCGGATAATGCAGTCCGATCATGGGGCCTTTGGCCCTGAGGTACGCTTTTGACACATTTCGGGCGCAATCAAGGTCTCGCTTTTGAGACCTGGGTTTGAACCTACCCTCCACCGGCCCGCTTTGCCTTTCCTCGATGGTGATGCTCTTGCGCCCCGGCTAACTTCGGCTTTGCCGATATTGGCGTCGACTCCAGCGGGCGTGACTCGCTTCACCATGCCGCCTTCCAGTTGGTAAGTCAACGTGTCGGTTTGGGCCGGACGCGCCGCCCCGGTCAGCGGATCAACCGTAACCGCTTCACTGGTGGCAACTGTGATCGAAAATGCGGGAATCGGTTGGCCCTGGGCATTCTTGTTTTCGCTTACCTTGACCGGAAGATAGCCCTCGATATTGCGCTGCCGGTAAGCGGTTTCGTAGCGATGTTTTTTCACGTTCCAGGTAAAAACCCGTACCTGGTCGAAATCGTACGGAAGCCCGTCTTTGTAGGCGTTCGTCACCGAGATGTATTCCGGCACCAGTTTGTCGGGCAACGACGAATCAGGGTCGTAAACCTTGGTCAGAACGTAGGCGCCCACAATCTTCTGACCCTCGGAATAGCCGCCGATCTCGTCGGGAACATCCACGTCCATCCGGCGTGCGAGCAACCACCCAACCTGGCCGCTGCTGTCGCGCACCAGCCACCAGTCTTCCATCGGCGGCGTGTCGGCCGCCGGGCTTCCCGGCCTTCTTTCCCTTGGTGGTTCCCGCCGCGGGGTGGGTCGGCGTCAGAAAGCCCTGGGGCGCTTCCGGCTTGGGCACTGAAGCACGTATCAACAACTGGAGCTTTTGATTCTCCGGCAGCAGGTAAAAGCGGTCCGTTTCGCGGCCGGGCTTTACGTGAAGGTAGAGATCGTCGCGCAAGACAGCGGTGGCCACCACCGGATCATGCGCGTGTTGCTGGCGAAGTGCGGCGAACTGGTCATAGGTTGTCTGATCGATGACCATATGATCTTCGATCCAGCCCACCTCGCCTTTGCTGGTCTTGGTCTTGAGGAAGCGCCGTCCGTGCTCCACGACTTCAAGCGGCTCTCCATTGGTCACCAGGGCGACACGGTTCGATACCGCCGCAACCCGGTCTCTCAGGTAGGTTTGTTTCGCTACCACGTAGACCATTTCAGGCTTGGCATGTTCGCGCAACCGGGTACAACCACTCAGCGCGGTCATCAGGGCGACGCAGATCGCGGTGCAGGCAAAGAAATGCAGGCCGGCGCGACGGAGGAGCGACAGGGCAACAGGCATATGAGAGCTAGGGTCTCCCTGTCTGCATTAGAACGGATTTCCCATCGCGATGCATCCCCGTGTTCAACCAGAGCGGCTTTTGCAGACAAAAAGCCGCTCCGGGGCATCGACAGAAGCAACAGCGCTCGACACACTGCCGGTATCCTCGCCGGCCGCGTCGGGAAATAGCTACGGGGTTGTTCAGGCGAGGAAAAGAGCGCATGCCTCCCAATTCGAGCAGGGGCATGCAACTTTCGTTGTATCAAATTGGTTCTAGTGCGAGGCTGCAAGGCTCGTAGGAAGTCGTCGGATCAGTGCCCGTAGTCGCATTCGAGACGGGATCGAGCTTTCCGTCCGTGGTGGCATCGAATTTAAAGAGTTGCAGATCGCTGTTGCCGCTAGACGTGTTCGAGCCGGAATTAATAACAGCGACATATTGCTTTGTGTTGTCGTTGACCATAGAGATCGGCAACAGTCCCCCTGAGCTGAAGGGGGACCCTGCAACCGCAGTCAGCTTGCCCGAGGCTGCGGTGAGGGTGAAGGCGCTGATGTTGTTGCTTCCCTTATTGGCCACGTAGACGTAGCTCCCGGTTGGATCCAGCAGCGCCGCTGTCGGTCCCGTGCCTACGGCATAGGGCGACCCGGAGACCTCATTGAGCGCGCCCGCGGTACCTATACTGAACTCGCGCAGCCCGGTATTGATCTCGGCCACAAAAAGAAACGTGGAAGTGGGATTACTTGCCAGCCCATAATCCGCCGGGCTGGTTGAAGTGCTGAGCGGCGAAAGATAAGTGGGGGCGGTGCCGGGGCTGAGGGCGCCCCCGGAGCCGAGTGTCAGCACTTGCACCCCCAGCGAACCGAGCGAGACGTAGACGTACGAGTTGTTGGGGGTAATCAGCATCCCGGTTGGCGTGACCACCGTCGCGGTGGTGGCCGTACCGGTGTAAAGCGCCACAGGTGAATTGGTGAGCGCGGTCAACAAGCCCGTGGTGGGGTCAATCGAATAAATACCGATCGCCTGTGCCCCGATCGAGGTTCCGATGCCGGCCGCCAGCAAATAGCCTCCTGTGCTATCCACCTGCATGGCTGTGGCAACGATATCCTGGGCTACGGCATTGCCGCTGTTCCCAACGGTAAGCGATCCATTGCTATTGATTCGCGTAGAGGTAGATGCCGTTGGTTGTTCCGGCGTACAGGAAAGTATTGGCGGGATTCACTGCCAGCGATTGCGCTGCCACCCCGTTGTTGTAAGGTGAGCTGGCGAGCACCGAAAGCGCCCCAGCACTGCTTACTCCGAATCCGGCGATGTTTGTATTGCTTCCGTTGCCGACATAAAGAAAGTCGCCGGTGTTGGTGGTGCCGCCGGTATTGGTTTGTGGAACAAAGAAACCACCGCACCCGGCCACACCGAGCAGCAGCAAACAGCACAGAGCCTGTATTCGGCGCATGAAATATCCCTTACCTCTTAACCAGTTCCTGTTCGGGGAACACTCAAAGCACCAGACGATCCAAAGACGCTGTCCGCTCGTGGCGCACAGAGGGCGGCAGGGCACCCGGAACAGCTCCATTATACTTTCCCGATGGGCTCGTTCTCCCGGGGAGTTCTATGCACGATGTTGCTGAGCTTAACCGCCGCACATTGCGAGCAGATGAAGCCCGTCTGCATTCCCTGTATCCGCGGGGACATGAGCTTTCTTGCTAGCGACGAGCTCCAGGGACGCGGCAGTGGCACCCGCGACGAACATCTCGCCGCACTTTATGTCGCCTCATTGTTCGCAGGTTTTGGGTTAGAACCGGGCGGCGACCCTGGCAGCTTTGTGCAGAAGACCCCGTTGCCGTCTCCTCTGCCGCCCGAGGTCGCGACCAGACTCAGGGGCTTTGCCATTGTGCCCAGAACACAGACGTGGAACGTAGTGGGCATTCTGCGCGGCTCCGATCCAGAGGCGGGCAAAGACGCGATCCTCTTAAGCGCGCATCTGGATCACCTGGGGATTGGCCCCCCCAGGAATGGAGACCGCATTTACAACGGGGCCGATGACGACGCTTCCGGGACCACCGCAGTGATTGAGCTGGCGCGTGTCTTTGCCGGCGGCGTTCGGCCCGCGCGCACCATGCTCTTTGTCCTCTTTGGCTCGGAAGAACTTGGAGGCTACGGAAACCGATACTTCCTTGACCATCCGCCAGTGCCGCTCACGCGAATCGTTGCCAATCTTGAATTCGAAATGATCGGCCGCCGTGACCCGGCCCTTCCGCGCGACGGCTTGTGGCTTACCGGTTTCAACCGCAGCGACTTGGGGCCGGAGTTGGTGCGCCACGGAGCGGCACTTGTTCCCGATCCTCACCCGGAGCAGAATTTCTTTCGGCGTTCCGATAACTACAGTCTTGCCCGCCGGGGAATCATTGCCCACACCATCTCCAGCTTTGGACTGCACGCCGACTATCATCAACCCGGCGACGAGCTCAGCCGCATCGACTTCCCTCATCTGGCGCGAGCAATCACCTCGATGGTGGAACCGATTCAGTGGCTTGCCAAGACCGCCTGGAAGCCACAGTGGCTTGCTAAGGGAAGGCCGTAGAACCGACGCGAGAGAACCGCACCCTACTTGGGGCGCATCTTGTTTAGGCGGTACAGCACGCCCACCGAGATGGCGAACTCATTCTGCGACACTCCACCAAAGCGCGTGAGGAGGTAATCCGGAGAGAGGCGCAGCGAGAATTTTGAGTTGCGGTTCAGATCGACCGATCCACCCAACGCCGTGGCGAAGGCGAAACCGTTGTTGAATAGCCCCAGATTTGGGCCGCTGACCCCTTGGTTTAAAGCAGAGTCAAATACTCCATAAGCGCCCCCTACAAGAGCATGGAAGGTCAACGCAGCGTGTTCGTTCTTGGGGCCGCGGATAGAAGGGCCGGCCATGAACTGATGCTCATAAATGAATGGCCCACGAATCCCGTAAGGGTTGGGAACCACACCTGTGGTTCCGTAGTAGCCGCGAATGTTGGCAGTCGCACCGAAGCGCATGCTTAGCCACATCGTTCCCTGAACGTCGAACCCGCCCAGGTTTGCTCCTGGAATCAAGGCCGGCCCGGCGTTGAAGTGCGACGAGGCGAAACCGCCGTAAATATCGTATTTATTGCGATAGTCCAGAGGCTTCAGCGTCTCGTTCTGGAGCGAAGGCGCTTCGGGAATTGTCTTCGCAGGTGGAACCACCTGCGCTTCCGCCATGCTGCCCAGCGTTAGACCCACACCCAACAACCCCGTTCCCAGAAGCCCCGCCCCCCACTTCCGTACAGCTACACCAATTGCCTTCAACCAAACCTCCAGAAACTCGACGCCACCCGCCTCGCAATGGGTTAATCCTGCAATGATTGGCGCGAGCGGCTTCGCCATGGGTGTAGACCGAAGCCACGAAGCTTTTCGTGGTTTTCTCCCAAGGAAAACCACTCCTTGCGCTCTTGATCAGGCCACAATGATTGCGAAACGCTCTAATCCCTAAGATACATTGCACTTCGCTTCCTGTCAGACACCGCCGCCTTCCCTCAGCGCGGCAGAAGCGATACGCTGACCCTGTGACCACGAAAGCCACTCTTGCCGAAACCAATTTCGCATCGCTCGCCGCCATGATGAGCGCCTATGCGGAAGAAGCCGTGCGTCTCGCCTGGAGTGACCATCGCCGCCGCCTCGACCTTAGCGAATCTTCGGTCGATCTGCTGGAGCAGATCCTTGCCGGCCAGGCGGCCGAAGATCTGGAGTTTCAGACCCGCCTGTGGGGCAGCTACTTCGGCGAGGTGATTCGCAGGCGCTTTGCTGGGGAATGGGAGCTTGCGCCGTATCCGGGCGGAGGGGTCGCCGTTGTTCCCACCTTGTTGGTGCGCGGCTCCCGGCTCTACCCGCTCATCAAGGTCTACCGCCGGCTAACCCTGGGTGAGGAAGAAAATCTCTGTACCTTCTACCAGATGGTTTCCGGCCGCCTGGGCGAGCCATCCAAAGAGGGCAATGAAGGCGTACTATGAGTGGGCACGATACGCGCCGAACACAGGGCTGCCGTGCGACAATAGACTGACCGGACTAGATTCCGGGGCATGCCGGAAAAGCCAGTATCCCGGAAGATGCCAGGAGAAATCACCATGAGCGAACTACTTACACCTACTCACCTGATTGTCGTTCTCGTCGTCGCACTTTTGATCTTCGGACCGCGCAAGCTTCCCGAGCTCGGCAAGGGCCTGGGCGAAGGTATGCGTGGATTCAAGGACGCGATCAAGGGCACGCCGGATCCTGCCAAACAGGATGCTCCCGCGCCCAAGCCGGAGATCACCTCCGAAGTGAAATAAAGCCTTCCTACAGGGAGACCAGCACCACGGCGGCTAACGCCAACCCCATTCCCAAGGCCTGACTGGAAGTCGTTCGTTCCTTCAAGAACCAGGCCGCCAGCAAAATCGTAACCACCGGGTAGAGTGACGCGAGCACAGCTGCAACATCCAGGCGGCCTTCACGGGCGGCTCGCATATAAAGCAGGCTTCCTATGAGCCTCAATCGCACCGGCAGATCCGGCAATCCATAAAAAGCGATTCTCCCCAGCCTCTTTACGCCATATCGCAGCCTCCCTGCCCGGGCGCATCAGCATCCAGAGCGATACTGCGCACGCCAGGGTAGCGCTGGCGATGCGCGAATAAATGAGCTGCCAGACCAGGCCGCGCGAGCTGCCAACTTTCAAGACCACCAGAAAAATCCCAAAGCCAAGACCTGCAAGAATCGCCAGGCTCATGCCGAGGGGCCGGGGCTTGCCCGCCGGCACGTAGGCAATGAGCCCGATAGCAGCCGCCGCCAGCACGAATCCGGCAATCTGGCTGGACTTAGGAGAGCCCTGGGTAGCAAACGCATAGACCACCGGCACGACAGCGGTGAGCAGCCCGGTAACCGCGGTGGTGAGGCCCATATCGCCCAGCGATAAGGCCTGGTAGTAGAGGATGAGAGCGGCTCCCCCGAAGCCTCCGGCGCACAGGCCCCAAAGTGCGTAGCGTTCTGGCGGAAGCGGGGAATGGGTTGCCCACGCAATCAGTAACAGCATCCCCAGGCTGAGGCTGTGAGCAACGGCGACGACCAGGAAAACATGGGCTTTGCGCGTGGCCAAGCCGCCTAGAAAATCACTGGCGCCCCAGAAGAACGACGCCGCCAGCCCCAGGCCGATGAAGCTGAGGCCCGGGTCCAGCACCGCGCCTTTCATCGCTGCAGATTTGTTGCCGTAGGGTAATACCCTCTCTCGGTGACGACGTCCAGATTAGGCCGTAGCACCCTGACTTCGATGGAGCGGAACTTTTCATCGAATAGCGGCACGTGACTGTAGTAGCCAATCGTGTATTGGGTACGAGCCAGGCGCGCGAGCTCCGCAAAACTGCGCTGGATCCCATTCTCTGAAAATTCGGAGTAAAGATGGCCTCCGGTCGCGTCCGCGTACCTGGGCAAAATGTTATCCGGAGAAAGCGGCAGCAGCGGGATCTTGATCTTGTCCAGGTAACCCAAGCCCCAGGTGGCGGAATCGCCTACCAGCGTTCCGTAAACCGCGATCCGGTTGCCCTCGAGGTAGCGCACCACCTCGGCGAACTTGGCCTTGCTGCGCGACTCCTTGCCGTCGCTGATCACGTAAATAATGCGGCGGTACTCCTTCGGGCGGGTGGAAAGAGCCTTTCCGGCCGCCAGGATCGCATCGTTCAGTGTATGGATTTCCTTAGGGATAACACCCACCCCGGAGTTTCCCCGCTGCGGATCGAGATTCGGGTCCACGGACTGGCCGTTGATCGTAGGACCGCCGTAAAGAGGGCCGCTATTGACGGGAACACCCAGGTATTCGCCTTCTTTTTTCGACTGCGCCAGCACAGCCGGGACCCGCGCGCTGAGCGCTGCGGTAAAGTCCGTGGGGTTATTCACCCCGTCGGCGTAAGTGAACACCGCAATCTCGTCGGCAGGAGTAAATCCGCCCTGGATGGCAGCCAGGCTGTCGTTCACTTTCTTCATGGTGTCCCGCGGCAGGCTCTGATCGATCACGAGGGCAACGGAGAGCGCCACCGCGTCGTCACCGAAAAACGCGATACGTTGGCGCTGGTTGTTTTCGAAGATCTGGAAATCGCGCCAGGTCAAGCCGGAGACTTCATTGTGTTTCTTGTCCAGGACCGTCACCGGCACAATCACGTAATTGACGGTTGTGCGGAAGGTTGCCAGGCCCTTTTGCATTTGCCCCGACTCGGGAACTTCGGGCGGCTTCTCTTGAACCTGGTCTGGTCCGCCTGACTGGTTTCCCGTTGCGGGCGGCACCTGGGTGGTATTGGTCCCCTGATCCGGGGTATCTTGCGGCGTTCCCTTGCCCGGCGCCACGCCGGTGGTCAGGTTCCCCAGGCTGTCAGGCTGTTGCGGTGTTGGGGCGTCCGGGACACCCTGATCCTGCGGCTTCGTTTGCTGGCCCGAAAGCAAACATGGAAGCAACAGCACAATTGCCACTACACGCAGCCTCACCAAAACATCCCCCAGGCGGACGACTCGATTCATGGTCATCCTCAGTCGTGACATACTCATGGCGACTTATTATTAGAGATAGACGCGTCAGGCAATCACTGTCATAAGATTACCAGACGCGATGGCGGCGTTGTACGGCGCCGCTGCGTTCCGCTTTCCGGGCTTGAGAGGTGTCGTTTAGCCATGCTGCTCCGTCTAACTTCCATGAAATTCCGTCTTCCGCATTGGCCTTGGGTGCTCTTGCTATGCGTTGCTGTGATGCATGCCGCGGCCCAGGTAGCCCCATCCCCCGATGCCCCGCCCCAGGGGCCGGCGGGAGACCCCAACCAGGATGACCAGGAAAAGCCGCTGGAAACCCTCAAAGTCAACGTCAACCTGGTGAGCCTTTACTTCACCGTGCATGACAAGCACGGTGCGCTGATTCCCCACCTGACCAAGGATGACTTCACGGTTTTAGAAGACAAGACGCCGCAGACCATCAAAAACTTCACGGCGGAAAACGACCAGCCCCTCACCCTGGGAATCCTGCTCGATACCAGCGGAAGCCAGCAGAATGTACTGCCCATGGAACAACAGGCAGGCGCTGCTTTTCTGGCGCATGTTTTGCGCTCCAAAGATGAAGCTTTTCTCATCTCTTTCGATGTGAATCTCGATCTTCTCTCCGATTACACCAACAATGCACACGCTCTGGCCCGCGCTATGAATCAGGCACAGATTAATGTCGGCACCGGCGGTAGGGCGGCATGCCGTCCGGCACGCCGAAGGGCACACTGCTCTACGACGCCGTCTACAGTGCCACGCATGAGAAGTTGCAACAGGAGACCGGCCGTAAGGCCATCATCATTCTTTCCGATGGCGAAGACCAGGGCAGCGTGCAAAAGCTTCAAGGCGCCATCGAAGCCGCGCAGAAGGCCAACACCATCGTTTATGTTCTGCTGATTGCCGACCGTGGCTTTTACGGGCGGGGCGTTTACACCATGGGCTACAGCGGCGACATGGTCATGAGACAACTGGCGGAAGCAACCGGCGGCCGCTGCATCGACGTAGGCAACAACGGCAAGAAGATGGAAGAGGCTTTCTCCCAGATTGAGGAAGAGTTACGCACCCAGTACGTCGCCAGCTACACTCCAACCAACGCCAAGCTGGATGGGTCGTATCGCAAGATCGACGTGCAAGTTAAGGGAGACGGCCTCAAGGTGCAGACGCGCAAAGGCTACTACGCAATCGCGCCCGCGGACTGAGAATGATGAATAAGATGGCGTATGCCTCAATCGACTCCTGAAGCTCCCGAGCTGCTTGTGCTCCGCTATCCGATCGGTGGCCCCGATCGAGCAGAGTCGTTTACCCCTGAACAGCGAAGTGCGGCGATCGAAGGCATACGACAGCTGCCGCAGAGTCTGCAATCCGCCGTCACCGGTTTTTCCGGAGAACAGCTCGAAACCCCCTATCGCCCTGGTGGGTGGACGGTACGCCAGCTGGTGCACCATGTTGCCGACAGCCACATGAACGCATATATCAGAGTCCGTCTCGCTTTGACGGAAGACTGGCCCCCAGTCAAGGGATATCAGGAAGCGCGCTGGGCTGAGCTTGAAGACGCCCGCGCCGCTGCTGTTTCCACCTCCCTCGACCTGTTGCAGGCGCTGCATGCCCGCTGGGTGCAGCTCTTCGCATCGCTCGATGAGCAGCAGTGGCGGCGTGGCTATGTGCATTCTGAAGACGGTCGTAAATCTCTTGAGCAGTTGGTCATGATCTATGATTGGCACGGCCGCCATCACACGGCACATGTGACCCGGTTGTCGGCGCGCATGGGCTGGTAGGTCCTGGGTGCTTGCCCTTGGAAAGCCCTGAAGTCTCCCCCACGGAACTCGCCCGTTTGCTGGAGCAATTTTTCTCAGACCATCCTCGCGCCGCCCTGCTCGAGGATGGGCGTGTGCTCTTTGAGATGGGCTCTGCGCACTACTCGATCTCGACCGGCCATGGCCGCTGCGTCCTCCATCTGTGGTCCGAAGAGCGGAATATGGTCCGCACGGTAGTTGGTCTGGAAGCGCGCAAGGAGACCTTGCGCATCCGCGTTCGCCGTCTCGGGATGCAGCGCCCGCAGTCTCTTGAAGTAGTTAGGGATCGCGATCAGAGGACGCCCGCAACCCGCGCGCTCGCCCGCACCCGGTATCTGCGCCTGCTGGAACGGCTCCTTACACGCCACTTCAACGATTACAAAATAGAGGGCCTGCGCTCGGCCATGGACCTGGAGCACAGCTTTGGGCCCGCGTATGCGCGCGGCCTGCTGGTGCGCGGGCAGCAATGCTGGGCCCTCATCGGGGTCAACGCCGGGGAGAGCCAGGCGATCATCGATGGGGTGCTTACCCTGGGCATTCTCTGGCTCGCGTATTGCCGCGAGCATAGCGCAGGCAAGCGAGTTTGCCACGGGCTCAAGGTTCTTTTGCCCGCGGGATGCGGCAGCACCGCCCGCGCACGCATGGCTTGGCTCAACCGCGAGCTGGCGCAATGGGAGCTATACGAGGTGGCCGAGGGCAGCGAGGAGTTAGAGGGCATTGATACCGCGGACCAGGGCAATTTGAAAATGCGCCTGGTCCATGCCTTCAACCCCGTGACAGCAAGTGGAGCGGGCCCAGGATGGAGTGGATAGCATACTGCGCTTGTTGCCTCCGGCTATGCAAAGCCGCGTGACGGTTGCCGCACGAAGTGCCAACGAGGTAACGCTTTCTCTGTACGGGCTGGAGTTCGCCCGGGTACGTCATGGCTTTGCGCCCGGCTCTTTCGCCCGGCAGGCTGAGGTGACGTTCGGCGCCGGGGCAAATGAAACTCCGTTGCAGCAGGATACCGAGGCCGGGTTCGCAGATTTGATGCAGCGGCTCTTCGAGAGCCGTTATCCGGAGGGGAGCGCGCGGAATCCGCTCTTTCGTATGCAGCCTGAAGCGTGGCTGCAGTCGACTCTTGCCGGCGACCTTTCGCAAATCGACGACAGCCTTGGTGGGCAAATGATCTACCAGCAGGTCCCGGCGTTCGCGGCCGCGGACCGCGCCATGCTCGATCTGCTTACAGTTACACGCGGCGGGCGGTTGGCAATCCTGGAATTGAAGGCGGACGAGGATTTGCACTTCCCCCTGCAGGCCTTGGACTACTGGATTCGCGTGCATTGGCTGCAGCAACAGCGCAACGCCGATGGAGAAGGAACTCTGGAGCAGAACGGATACTTTCCTGGAATCCCGCTACAGCCCCACTCGCCGCTCTTGTACTACATAGTCCCTGCACTGCATGTGCATCCATCCGATGGATACCGTGCTGCAGCACTTATCCCCGGCGATCCCCTGGAAGCTCGTCGCGCTCAACGAAGGCTGGCGCACCGAAAGAAAAGTCATCTTCCGCAAGCACGGCGGAGCTTCCTCTTAAAGCCCCCCTGCGTGGCCGTGTCCTTGCAGATCAATTGTCATCCCGACCGGAGCGAAGCGTAGTGGAGTGAAACTGCTGTTTTCATCGGATGCCCGAGAAGTCAGACCCCTGCGGCGAGCAGCTGTTCCGTTTCAGGCGCGCCGTTTGGGCAGCAAAGAACGCATCGACCGCAGCGAGCACGCCCGCACTACTCTTGACCTCGTAAATGCTCTTACGCAAGACTGCCGCCGCCCGGCACGCCGTGGGTAAACCAGGAGGCAAACTGCTTCATCCGGCCGATGACCGCCGCGTCTTGTTCCGTCTCTTCCATCAGCATGACGAAGTAATCGCGGATCATGCGGTAGCGATCCATCGGGGTTGGCTGGTCATAGCTCCCGAACGCCGTGTATTGCGCGATCTGGCGGAAAATCCAGGGATTGGCCGGGGCAGCGCGGCCAATCATCACTGCATCGCATCCGGTTTCCGCAACCATGGTGCAGGCGTCTTCCGGGGAGCGGATGTCCCCGTTGCCAATCACCGGGATCCGCACCGCGTCTTTCACTGCGGCGATATATTCCCAACGCGCCTGGCCCGCGTAGCCCTGCTCCCGGGTCCGTGCATGAAGCGCCACTGCGTTGAGGCCGCTCTCCTCGGCAAGGCGAGCCAGCTCAACGCACACGATATGCTGATCGCTCCAGCCCATGCGGAACTTTACCGTGAAAGGAATCCGTCACCGCGGACCGCACCCGTTCAAAGATCGTGGCAATGTGAGGCAGGTCCCGCAACAAGCCGCTGCCGCCATTGCAACTGACCACCCGCTTGGCTGGGCAGCCCAAATTGAGATCAACCATGTCGAAGCCGGTGTCTTCGACGATTCTGGCCGCCTCCGCCAGGGTAACCGGGTCGGAGCCGAAGAGCTGGGCAGAGATGGGATGTTCGTCCTCATCGAAGGCCAGGTAACGCTTCCGCTTGGATTCGCGCATGCGCGACAGTCCATCAGCAGAAGTGAACTCGGTCATGATCAAACCGCAGCCGGATTGCTGATTGCTGATCGGCGTCTCCACCAGGTGCCGGCCGGCCGGATGTTTCCCCTCCGGTAAAGATGCTGGCATTGCGGATGAAGCGGCGAAATACCGTGTCCGTCACCCCCGCCATGGGCGCCAGCACCGTGGCCGGCGCAACCATCACGCCGCCGATCACCACCGACGCCGGCACGCGAGCCGAGGCCGGCATGCTGTTCTCACGCGGGTTGTCCCAGCTCTTCTTCATCGACACTTTTTTCATCTGAGCCTACGCAACAAAGGCCTCCGTGCTCGGAGGCCTTTGCTTCGAGACCAACTACGCTTATCGCGACGCAGGAGCCGCCTTGGCGACCTCGGCCTTGCCGGTATCGGACTTGGCGTACTTGCGGCGGAAACGCTCCACCCGGCCCGCCGTGTCTACCAGCTTTTGCTTGCCGGTGAAAAATGGGTGGCAAGCGGAACAGATTTCCACGTGGATATCGCCCTTGTGCGTCGAACGCGTTTCAAAGCTTGTGCCGCACGCGCACTGCACCCGGATCTGTTTGTAACTTGGATGTACTCCCTCTTTTGGCATCGAAAACCCTTCCTGCAAGCCTGCAACACAAGGCTCGAATCTTCATTTTAAGTCATTTTTCGCTTTCTTTCCACATTACGACGCCCCCTTCCACACGCCGCTGCGCTGGCGAGGGGTCGCTCGCTTGGAGTAAGTTGGGCATAACCTCATGACCCCGATTTGTCCTATCTGTGAAGACTCCGGCCTGTTTCTGACTGTTCAACCTGACGGGGAACGCTACGCCCAGCCATGCGAATGCCGGCTGCAGCGGCAAGCCGCCCGGCTGCTCAAAAGGGCCGCGATCCCAAGAAGATACGAGCATTGCACCCTGGACAGCTATGAACCCGACTACGGGCAAGCGGATCAATCCCTGGCGGCTGCCTATATGATGGCGCGCAATTTCGTCAGCGGATACCCAGTGACCACCGAAGGACGTGGACTTCTGCTCACCGGCGACGTAGGCATCGGCAAGACGCACCTGGCAGTCGGCATCCTCCACGCCTTGATCCTCGAAAAGGGCGTTCGCGGCCTTTTCTGCGACTACCGCGAGCTGCTCAAGCGTATTCAGGAATCCTATAACCCCCTCGTCGCCACCACCGAGCTGCAAATCCTGGCGCCTGTTTTCGAGGCTGAGGTGCTGATCCTGGATGAGTTGGGAGCGCAAAAGCCCACAGACTGGGTATGGGACACGGTGGCCTTGATTCTGAATACCCGCTACAACGACAAACGGACCACGCTGATCACGACCAATTATCCCAACGCGCCGGCAGCGTTGGCCCAGCAGCGAACGGCCGCCCCCGGCAACGTAATGCGTGAAGAGACGCTCGGCGATCGTATCGGCGAGCGCATGCGCTCCCGCCTGGCGGAGATGTGCGTGGAAGTCAAAATGCGCGGCAACGACTTCCGCCAGACCGTCAAGCGGGCCAGCTTCGGCTAAGGCAGGTACAATCTCGTTGATGCCGGCCGAAAGCGCAAAGACGATCCCAGCCCCAACTCAGCCCAAAACTCAGCCACGACCCGGGTAGTGACTCCGTCTTTCTCTCTTCGCAGCAAACCTCCGAAAAAACCTCGTGGATGCCGTGGATTGTCGCCGCTGCCGTCGTGGTTGTGGGCCTTGGGATTCTGGTCCTGGTTGGCGGCCACGGCAGCCAGAACTCGCAGTCCGGCGGCGCCGGCATGGCTCCGGCTGACCCTTATGCCGCCAGCCTGCCCATAAGCGGCCTCCAGATGAGCGAAGCAACCAGTTTTTCCGGGGCTAAAGTCACCTACATCGACGGCCAGATTGCAAACAACGGAAATCGCACGCTAACTGCGATTACGGTCCAGGTTGGCTTCCATAGCGACCTCGGCCAGTACGCCCTGAGAGTGGCGCTGCCCCTCAGCCTCGTCCGCACCCGTCAGCCCTATGTCGATACTGAACCAGTCTCTGCCGCCCCCATCGAACCGGGCCAGACCCGCGACTTTCGCTTGATTTTCGACACCGTACCAGCCGGACTGGAATGTGCAATATCCAGAGATCCGGGTAATTAGCGTTCGTTCCAGGTAGGCTCCGCTCTCTTCCGGTACCTAGGTAATTGGCTTGCGCCGCCGTCGAGCATTTTTTTCGTACCACTAGAGAAATGTGCACGTTTTACACTGTTGCAATCCTGTACACCGACCTCCTCAAATCCGCATCCGTGTCTGCCCGTAACCATTATAAAATGTTAACGATACGAATATTTTCGCGCCGGTATAGCCGTTTGGCCAGTCGCTTGCTATTATGCATTGGCAAGTCGAGAAGCGAGCGGTGTGCGCCGTCGTTTCTGTATCAAGTTTTTGGGCCAAAAGGGACAAGCGTGAACAAGAGCATCGCAACCCCGGGATCGATCACAGCCATTCTACTGGCCGCCACGTTGGGCGTGCCGGTGATGGCGCAGAATTCCCCTGCGGCGGCGAGTGGCGCTTCGCAGACCAGCGCCAGCCCCGCAGCACCAGCTTCTGCCAGCACCTCTGGAAGCGCCAGCGATTCTTCCACCTACGCTACCGGCCAGCCGCTGCCGACCAAAACCAACGAAGGATTCTGGGGCAAGATGAATCCGCTGGCTCGCAAGAAGTGGGTCAATCGCCAGGTAGCTCCGGTTAAGGATCGTTTGAACGAGCTGGATCAGCTCACTGCGAAGAACGCGAACGACATCAAGGACGTCGACAGCCGTGCCCAGGCCGGTATCCACCAGGCACAGACCACAGCCGACGCGGCAAATCAGCAGGCGGTGCAGGCTTCAACTCAGGCTGGTCAAGCCCAGCAGTTGGCGCAGCAGGCTAACACCCAGACGACGCCAGCTGAATTCGACGGTCAGCAATCTCGACCAGTACCAGCAGATTACCGATACTGAGCTTCACTTCAGGTCAAACCAGGTGACCCTGAACGAGAAGGCTAAGGAAGCCCTGGATCAGGTCGCTGCGCAGTTGCAAGGGCAAAAGGGTTACATCGTTGAAGTGCAGGGGTACTCGACCGCACGGGGACAAGCAGGAATACAGAAATCTCAGGACATGGCAGATGCGGTCGTACGTTATCTGGTCGTCGACCATCAGGTGCCGGTCTACAGAATTTATCGCCTCGCGATGGGCAATGCTCCACGTGAGGAAACCACGGAATCAGGCGCCAGCGGTACGGTTGTTCACGTAACGCTGATGCACAACAGTCTTGCGGCCTTGAACACGCCAAATGGCGGTTCACCGATAGGCGCGACGCAGCAGTCGAACCCGCAGCCCTCCCCCCGGAATGCTGCGTCGCAGCCCCAAAACTAAGGCCGCTAAAAGCTCTCACACAACGAGAGAACCAAGGCAGATTGGCCCCTCACCCGAGGGGCCCTTTTTTTGCTCCTCCCACACGTATGGAACTCCGGGGCGCTTATCTTGCCAATGCTGACGCGAGCTGTTCGATACACCGCAAGCCGGCAGCTGGCGGATCCGGCACTGCCTTTGTCTATCACCTCAGGAAAACTAATCGCAAAGGCTGGCGGAGCTGAAACAGAAGCTCAACCTCGTTTCAGAACAATGACGATCCGCCAGCAACCACCGTCTTCGCCTGCACCGCCGCGTGAATGGCCAGCAGGCTCTCCAGCAGCGGCTTCAAGGTTCTTCAGGTTAAGCGCGTTTGCCCCATCGGATTTGGCATTGGCCGGGTCGTCATGAACTTCGAGGAAAACCCCGTCCACTCCGGCCGCAACGGCGGCTCGCGCCAGAACCGGAATGAACTCCGGTTGGCCACCAGATTGGCCTCCAGCCGAAGACGGCGTCTGCACCGAATGGGTCCCATCGAAGACCACGGGGGCGAACTTGCGCATAATGGCCAGCGAGCGCATGTCCACCACCAGGTTGTTGTAGCCGAAGCTGAAGCCCCGCTCAGTCAGGAAAACGCGCGGATTGCCCGCCCCGGTTACCTTTTCCACGGCGTAGCGCATGTCCCACGGCGCAACGAACTGGCCCTTCTTTATGTTGACCGCACGGCCGGTCTTCGCGGCCGCGACCAGCAGGTCGGTTTGCCGGCAAAGGAACGCGGGAATCTGCAGCACGTCGACCGCTTCGGCCACGCGCTCGCAATCTCCTGCCTGGTGCACGTCGGTAAGTACCGGGAGCCCGGTCGCCTCCGCCACCCGGCGCAGGATAGCCGTGCCCTGCTCCAGGCCCGGCCCGCGAAAGCCCGCGGCCGAGGTACGATTCGCTTTGTCGTAGGAGGCCTTGAAAATGTATGGCAGGCCCAGGTCGCTGGTGATTCGCTGAATCGCATCCGCCATGAACCGCGCGTGCGCTTCGCTCTCGATCACGCAAGGGCCCGCAATCAGAAACAGCGAAGACCCGCCGACCCGCACCGTGCCGATCTCAAAGTCACTCATTGCAGGGTCTGGGTGAGACGATGGCCGGGCTCCGCGGCCTCCATCGGGCCATGCGACCGCAGCCGGTTCTCGTAGGAAGCCTCGATGAACGCGCGAAACAGCGGATGCGGCTCCAGCGGCTTGGACTTGAACTCAGGGTGGAACTGGCAGCCAAGAAAGAAGGGGTGCCCGGGGATCTCCACAATCTCCACGTAGGTCGCATCCGGCGTCGTGCCGGTGATGCGCAGGCCGGCCCCCGTCAGCAGCGCCTCATATTCCCGGTTGAACTCGTAACGATGACGGTGCCGTTCACTGATCTGGGTAGCCCCATAGGACCGGCCCGCGATCGAATCCTCCGCCAGCACGCACGGCCACGCGCCCAGGCGCATGGTGCCGCCCATCTCTTCCACCCCGGTAAGCTCCCGCAGCTTGAAGATCACGCGATGGGGAGTGGCCGGGTCGAATTCGCTTGAGCTGGCGCCCGCCAAACCGCAAACGTTGCGGGCATACTCGATGCAGGCGGTCTGCATGCCCAGGCAGATACCGAAGTAGGGAACGGCATTCTCGCGCGCGTAACGAATCGCGTTGAGCATCCCCTCGATGCCCCGCTTGCCGAAGCCGCCGGGCACCAGGATGCCGTCAAAACCGGCCAGCTGCTCTTCGTACTGCCGGTCCCCGGGATGCTTGCTCTCCAGGCCCTCGGCCTCGATCCAGGTGACCCGCAGCTTCAGATCGAAAGCCAATGCGCCATGCACCAGGGCTTCCTTGAGCGACTTGTAACTGTCTTCGTATTCGACGTACTTGCCTACGATCGCGATCGAGACCTCGTCGCGGGGATGGTAGCAACGGTCCACCAGCTGCTTCCAGCGTGTCAGGTCGGGTTCCTTGGCCTCGATATGCAGGTACTTCAGTGCCAGTTTGTCGACCCCCTCCTGGGCGAACGTCAGAGGCACCTCGTAAATCGACGCGACGTCCTTGGCGGCAATTACCGCCCGCTCCTCCAGGTTGCAAAACAGCGCAATCTTGCTCTTGATCTCATGCGAGAGGAAGCGATCGGTGCGGCACAACAGAATATCCGGCTGGATTCCGATGGAGAGCAGCTCCTTGACTGAGTGCTGCGTAGGCTTGGTCTTCAGCTCCTGGGCAGCGCCGATCCACGGCACCAGGGTGACGTGCACAAAAACCGTATTTTCCCGGCCAAACTCCTGCCGCATCTGGCGGATAGCTTCCAGGAACGGAAGAGACTCGATATCGCCGACCGTGCCGCCGATCTCCACAATCGTCACGTCTGCATCCGCAGCCACCTTGCGCATGGCGTTCTTGATCTCATTGGTCACATGGGGAATCACCTGCACCGTCTTGCCCAGGTAGTCGCCGCGGCGCTCCTTGGTAATGATCTGCTCATAGATCCGGCCGGTGGTCAGGTTGTTGTCGCGGCTCAGCCGGGCATGGGTAAAGCGCTCATAGTGACCCAGATCGAGATCGGTTTCGGCGCCATCGTCGGTCACGAAACACCTCGCCGTGCTGAAAAGGGGAAAGCGTACCTGGATCGACGTTGAGATAGGGGTCAAACTTCATCAGGTTGACCCGCAGACCGCGGCTCTCCAGCAGGCAGCCGATCGATGCGGCCGCCAGGCCCTTGCCGAGACTGGACACGACTCCGCCCGTCACAAAGATGTACTTTGCTGACATTGCTTCTTCACCTTTTTATTGTGGTTGGAATTGGCGCACCGGGTGGGCACATACAAGTATCGCAGGAAGTGAAAACGAAAGAAAGATAGAAATCGGAGATGGGTCTATCCTGGGCAACGTCGCCGTCCCGGCTTCGTCTAAAGTAGTCAAAGGTTATGTTGCCCTCGCGCATCCTTCTTCTGCTCGTGCTGCTCTTGTCGAGCATATCCGCCGGCCTTCCAGCGCTGGCGCAGACGCCGAACCAGCGCCTGATCCTCAAGGATGGAACCTACCAACTGGTTACGAAGTACGAGCGGGCGGGCGACCGGGTGCGCTATTACAGCTCCGAGCGTGCGCAATGGGAAGAGGTGCCGGCCGACCTGGTGGATTGGGCGGCCACGGAAAAATGGGCGAAAGACCATGCACCCGGGGCAGCGCCTGCGGACTCGGATGCCGTCGCGCCGTCGATCCCGGAAGCAGCGGCCATCGACAAGGAAGAGCAGCGGGAGCGGGCCCGCACTCCGGATGTTTTGCCCGGGCTGCGGCTCCCCGATGAGGATGGGGTGTGGGCGCTCGACACTTTCCATGACCAGCCCGAGTTGGTGATCCTCACCCAGAACACAGGCGGCGTGAATCGCCAGGCCGGCCACAACGTGCTCCGCGCTGCGCTCAACCCAATCGGCGGCATCCAGCAGAGCATCCAGATTCCCGGTGCGGAATCCAAAGTCAAATTGCACGTCAATGATCCTGCCCTCTACGTCAGCATCACCGGAGTGGACGACGACGAAGCCGTCTCTTCCGCGGTGACGGTGGACACGCATGGAGCCGGCTCGATCAAAGACAAGAACGCCGCCAGTTCCGCCAACAGCCAGTACGCCATCGTGCGGGTGCGCAGCAATTTCAAAAAGGACTACCGCGTCGTGAGCGGCATCAAGATTGGGGTTGCCGGAAAGGTGACGCAGACCGAAGACGTGATTCCGACCACCGCCCAGGTGCTGCCGGGGAATCGCTGGGTCAGGCTGACGCCGCGGGAGCCGCTGACCATTGGCGACTACGCCCTGATGGAGCTGCTGGGGCCCGGAGAAGTGAACCTCTCCGTGTGGGACTTCCGCATCGATCCGCAAGGGCCTGACAACAAGAATGCCCTCATTCCCCTGCAGCGATAATTGTGCTTGCGATGGCACCTATGTTATTCTTACTATGCGCTTAATTGTTTGGTTGCCAGCCTTTCTCGCCTCACAAGCCAGACAGCCTGCACTAGACCTCTTCCTTTCCGCCTTTCGGCGTGGAGAAAGCCCGGTCGGATACTGCCCAAGCCCTTCAGCGTAGTCGCCACGGAAATTCGGGGCGACGGTAGGAAGCACGCGCTTCCCTGGCATGGTGCGGTGTACGGGTGATGCCTGGCTAAAAGCCACAGCCCCTCTGCAACGCGACAACCTCATACTGCGAGATGCAGTCATCAATGCCAGTTTCTGCAGCCTGAAGGCCGCAGCCGACGGTGGTCTTCGTGTCGGCGCATACAGCCAATCGGGCCATTGATTTTGTATCGCCGGACGGGCGAAGCCGTGCGGAGATGAACAGCACTCCAGGTCTCGAAAAGACCGGAAGCATAGGGATTATTTTGAACGAATTTTCAGCATTACCCATTTCGGCGACGCTCAAGCAGCGCCTGGCCAAAGCAAATTTCATTACTCTCACCCCCGTACAAGTGGGAGCGATTCCTCCGGCGCTCGAGGGCCGCGACGTATTGGCGACGGCGCAGACCGGCACCGGCAAGACCCTCAGTTTCCTCATCCCCATCATTGAGCAGCTGCAGAAATCGCAAGCCAAGGTTGCCAGTGCGCTCATCCTGCTGCCGACGCGCGAGCTCGCCATGCAGGTGCAACAGGCCTGCGCGCAACTGATCAGTTTTCCCACCGCGCTGGTGGTGGGCGGCTTGGCCGAGGGCCCGCAACTGGAGAGCATCCGCCGCGGCGCGCGGCTCATCGTGGCCACTCCCGGCCGTCTGGAAGATTTTCTCAGCCGCAAGCTGGTCAAGCTCAACCAGGTCGAGATCCTGGTGCTCGACGAAGTCGATCGCATGCTCGACATGGGCTTCAAACCGGCCATTCGCCGCATCGTGACGGCGATCCCGCCCGTGCACCAGACGCTCTGCTACTCCGCGACCCTGGAGGGTTCGGTGCGCGAAGTGGCCGCCGACTACCTCAGGAACCCGGTACGGATCGAAATCGGCTCGGTGCTCAAGCCGGCGGAAAACGTCAAGCTGCAAACCTTTGAAGTCAGCGCCGATCGCAAGCTGCCGTTACTGGAGCATCTTCTCCGCTCCGAAGCTGGCAGCTTCCTGGTCTTTGTCCGCACCAAGCACGGCGCGGAGCGGGTGGCCAAGAAACTCGCCCACGCCGGTTGGAAAGCGACCAGCATTCATGGCGACCGCAGCCAGTCCCAGCGCAATGCTGCATTACGCAGCTTTGCCCAGGGTGGTCATCGGGTTCTGGTGGCTACCGATGTGGCCGCCCGCGGAATCGACGTCGACCATGTGGCCCACGTGGTGAACTACGATATGCCCAAGGTCGCGGAAGACTTTGTGCATCGCGTCGGCCGCACCGGCCGCGCTTCCCGCAGCGGGGTAGCTTCGACTTTTGCCTCTCCCGAAGAGAAGGGCGATCTGCGCAAGATCGAGCGGGCGTTGCGCATCAACATGCAGCGGTTTCGGGTAAAAGAAGCTCTACCCCAAGCCGTCTAAATAACCTCCATAACAAGACAAGGGGAGCGCGGTTAGCCGCGCTCCCCTTGTCGTTTGCACCATCCCCTCTACTTCTTGGGTTGGTTGGCGATAATCAGGGCCCGGATCTTGGTGTAGGTCGCCTGAGGAATAATCTTGCGGTTAACCAGATCTGTCTTGGTCTTGTACGGCCTGCCGTCGATGATCTTCTGCGAGTAAACGTCGCCGATCCCCGGCAGCGCGCTCAGATCCGCTTTGCTGGCTGAATTGATGTCCACCAGGTTCGTGGCAGCCGCGGGCGCCATCATGGCGTTGGCGTTCGACGGTCTGGCGCGGAGCTGCGCCGCGGCAGCGCCGCCCAGCAGACCCAGCGTCAGCAAAATAGTCAGACTCTTTTGTGGCAGGCCTCTGAATTTCCTTGTCAGCATCATCGTTCTTCTTCTCCTCATGTGTCTCTGGCACGCTGCAGCGCACACTCGCGCACAACAGCCGGTAGCGGTTGCGTCAATTCGCCGTCGGCGCATTTTGATATCTGTACTACATGATTTGCGTTGTCGGGCCAGAAGCAGAAGGAGAGCGCGGCGGAGAAATCGCCTTGAGCCGGTCGAGTTCCCCGCGCACCATGTTCAGGCCATAGATGCAGGCCTCGAAGGAACCGGAAAGGCGCGCAAAAAATGGCGCCTCGTGCGCGTACTCGAAAAGATCGAATTGAGACACGATGTAATAGCTTTCCTTGCCGGCCTGCACCATTTGAAAGAAGCTGTCACCCTGCAGCTCTCCCCATCGATGCGTCGACTCCGGATACATCCCGGTAAAGAACAGGGTGTAGTCGCCAATATGCTTCCGTCGCTCCCGCTCTTCTCCAAAGGACGATGCCGTGCCGTGAACGGGATCGGAAGCAAGCAGCATCTCGCCCACTTCGCGCACCGGATTCCCAGCGGCATCGCGAATGCGGTAGATATTTTCAGCGCGGCAAAATTCGGTAAGCAGGTCGGCGACGTAGCTTGATATCTCCGCGTCGCGCAAACCCAGTCGCGAGTCATAGCACTCGGAAACAACTTCGTGGAAGAGTTGCCGTAAGGAATGCTCTAGCGGGATCAAGTCCACCTCCAGTGAAGGTTGGGGTTTGTTCCTGGCTAAGGCTTCGGAGCTGGCTGCAAGCTCCGGAGCCGCGTCTGTGCTTACGTATGACACGAAGACTAAGCGATATGTTGCAGATTACAAATAGATGAATGTGGTGTTACCGAAAATTATTGGCACTCCGGGTAAACGAGTGCGAATAAGAACCTCATCGGATAACAGCGATAGCTCCTTCGGAGGATTGAGTTAGAAAGGACCGGTCCTGTTGTGCTTAGCCCGCGTCGCATAAGCGCTAACTTGTTTGGGATGCTTTTCGACCACCGGAGCCCGAGAACAGGATCTTGCTGCGGCACGCACTTGATGGCCACAAAGACAAAATCCCGCCAAGGACGACTGAATCAATCAATGCATTCAGTCGTCCCGGGCGGGACTTGTCTTACCTGCTGGACATCACACTACCTTAAGATTCATCTCGCCTAGTGAGCGGCCACGGCCTCTCCGGCGCCCATTTTGGCCAGACGGTCGGCAAGAAGCTTTTCCAGCTTCTCCAGCGCCGCGGTAAAGCCTTCGATGCCTTCCTTCAGCTTGTCGTGCGCCATCCGATCTTCCGCGTGCATCTTCTCGAAGATCGCTTCATCCATCGGGATCTTTTCGATCTGCAGGCTCTGTGCGTTCTTCGGATCAAGCTTGCGCGGCAGATCGCCTTGCGTTTCCTTAAGCTCTTCCAGCAGCTTTGGAGCAATGGTGAGCAGATCGCATCCGGCCAGCTCCTGAATCTCCCCAATATTACGGAAGCTTGCACCCATCACCACGGTCTTATAGCCGAACTTCTTGAAGTAGTTGTAGATCTTGGTCACGGACTGCACACCCGGATCGTCCGCGCCCTTGTAGTCCTTGCCGGTGTCTTTCTTGTACCAATCGAGGATGCGGCCAACGAACGGCGAAATCAAAGTCACCTTCGCCTCGGCACACGCCACTGCCTGGTGCATGCCGAACAGCAGCGTCAGGTTGCAATGGATGCCTTCCTTCTCCAGCTGCTCCGCCGCCTTGATGCCCGGCCAGGTGGAAGCAATCTTGATCAGCACCCGCTCCCGCGAGATGCCCGCTTCATCGTACTGCTTGATAATTTCGCGAGCCTGTTTCATGGTCGCGGCCGTGTCGAAGGAGAGCCGTGCGTCCACTTCGGTTGAAACCCGACCGGGAACGATGGCCAGGATCTTTTTGCCAAAGGCCACGGCCAGGTGACGAAACGCGAGATTGGCTACATCGCTGTCCTTGGCTTTGGGACCTAGCTGTTTTCTCGCCTGCGTCAACACGTCATCCACAATCGGCTGATACTGTGGCATCTCTGCGGCCGCAGTGAGAAGAGAGGGATTGGTCGTAGTGTCCTGGGGCTTGAATTGTTCAATGGATTCAATATCCCCGGAATCGGCGACGACCACCGTCATTTCGCGAAGCTGTTCGAGCAGTGTCTTGGCCATCTGAGATCTCCTTACCTACACCCAAGTGTAAGCCTTCCTCTTGTTGAGATTCTCGAAATCTGGATAGGTTTCACCCCTCAGTCACAGAATTGGATTCATCAGCGTTCCCACCACCCGATCGCAGGTCGTTCCTTCTATTTAGCCTATTTAGCGGGCGGGTAGCGTCTCCTGGACCTCAGGACAATGCTTGCTCTCCATGCCATTTTGATCGATAGCCGATACGGAATAGGCGTACGTGTGTCCCGGTTGAACTCCGAGTATCGCGGAATGACGGCTCCGCGCTGACCGATGCGATCTGCTGGGCGGGCAAACCTGCATCAAGATCGCGACGGAAGACGTGATAAGCCGCCAGGTCGCTATCGGTGTTGGGCGACCAGGAAAGGTCGATGGCGCCGGCGGCCGCATCCGCAACGGCGACTAACCCCTGGGGCACCGCAGGCGGAAAAATATCCGTGGTCGTAACCACGATGGCGGTGCTGGGCGACCCCTGCACCTCCACGGATTTTCCTCCAATGGCAAGGGTCGCAACCCGTTCCACCACATAACGGTATTGCCGGTTTAACAGCGCTGAATTATCCAGCGCGTGCCCCGGATCTGCGCCGTCAGCGCCATGGACCACGAGCGTTTGATTTACATCCGGCACGGCAGGAGCCAGGGGAGACTTGGGAACCTCTGCCGCTACTGTGGCCGTTAGCTCCCGGCGCTCAATGCGGAAGAGGACGGTTCTCCCGGGCTGAGTAGCCGGCTGCCAGTTGAGCAGGACACCATCTTGTCGCACCTGTCCGTTCAAGCCCGTGATCGGAGGAGGGCTCGCCCCCGCCGCGCTGTACGCGGCATTCGATGGGCCTGCGGATTTGCCCGCGTGGTTAAGCAAGGCAACCTCGTAACGCAACAGGCGGTCGGGCCCTTGGGCGAGATCGGCCGGCAACGGGTCGGTGTACTCTCCAGCACCACCCGGCGCCAATAGAAGCTTGCCGATGCTGGCGCAGGGACCGTTTTCAACCGCCCGGCAGACCTGGGTCGGAACCGGGTGCTGGAGGGCGATGCGATCGGTGTTCCGCTTCGGCATGGTCCAGGCCAAATGGACAGAGTCGCCGACGCGCGCCGCAGAAAGGTTGACCACTGGCGTTGGCAGGTTAAGGCTCGGCGGCAGGGGAGCTCCGGGTGAGCCGCAGCCCACAAGTAAAAGCAGCGGTGCGAGCAGGACCCCCGGCACGACCCAATGATTGGCAGCCGGTTGCTTCTGATTCATGCTCT
The DNA here is from genome assembly GCA_963840675.1 of uncultured Acidobacteriaceae bacterium. Taxonomy (GTDB): domain Bacteria; phylum Acidobacteriota; class Terriglobia; order Terriglobales; family Acidobacteriaceae; genus PALSA-350. The sequence goes on along the minus strand of CAWJAB010000008.1, from coordinate 132,484 downwards.
TCCAACCTAAACCATTCTGTGGCGCGTCCCTACGCTTGAGGCAGAAGAGCATGCAGCCCGGCCGCCAACTCCGGATATTCGAAGTCGAAACCGGAGGCACTCAGGCAGTCCGGCATAACCCGCGCGCTTTCCAGGATGGTGGCCTTCGCCATCTCGCCAAACGCCAGTCGCAAGGCAAAGGCGGGAACTTGCAACAGCGTTGGCCGGTGAAGAGCGCGGCCTAGCGCGCGAGTGAACTCAAGATTCGTTACCGGGTTGGGCGCAACCACATTCACCGGTCCGGAAAGACTGGCCGTCTGTAACGCAAAGTCGATAGCCCGAACTACATCCGGCAGCGCCACCCAGCTGATCCACTGGCGTCCGCTGCCTAACTTTCCCCCTAGTCCGGCGCGGAAAACGGGCAACATCTTGGCCAGGGCGCCCCCGGCAGCCGATAGCACCACACCAAAACGCAAATGAACCACCCGGATACCCGCCTCGGTCGCTGGTCGTGTCGCGTTCTCCCAGGCCAGGCAAACCTCGGGTAGAAACCCGGTTCCCGGTAAAGAGGCCTCGGTGAGCAATTCATCCCCGCGGCCGCCGTAGATCCCAATCGCTGATGCACACACCAGGACAGCGGGCTTTGGCCGCAGTCCGGCCAGCAGGGTAGCGATCGCATGCGTAGGCTTGACCCGGCTTTCTAGGATCTCTCGCTTGTAAGCGGAGCTCCATCGCCGCCCAGCCACGTTGGCGCCGGAGAGGTGGACCGCGGCGGTCGTCCCATCCAGCGACCGGGGATCGCTCACCGGCGTCACCGAGTAGGGATCCCACAAACGCTGAGAACCGCCCGTCATCGGGTAACCGGCGCGACCAGCGAAATAATTGAAATCCGTTCGTGTACCAGCCTACGTACTAGAGAAGTACCGATAAGTCCCGATGATCCAGCCAACAGAATTCGTTCCGCGTTCATCTCACTTATTCCTCCCCGCACGATGCTCGATTCGCATTTTTGGTTTTAAGGTAATAATTCATAAAGAGCAAAACTGTTTTCTTCCTAGCAACATTTCGCGTGGAAGCATCATCATAAGGGCCAGGTAATTATCTGAATTCAGGAGCGGCGCCGTGGAAACCAAAGAGTCAGCGACAAATTCTCAGATTGACCCCGCCAGCGCAGAATCCTTCATAGCCGAGAAGCGGATAGGCGAGCGCATTAAGCGGCTTCGGCTGAAGAAATCCATGGGCTTGGTCGAACTCGGCCGGCATACCGGCCTCTCGGCGAGCTTCCTCTCACAGCTGGAGACCGGCCGCGTGGTGCCGACGCTGCGCAACCTGGCTCGCGTAGCCATGGTCTTTAGCAAGGACCTCTCTTACTTCTTTGAAACCGAACCGCATACGCTCTTTCGCATCCATCGCAAAAAGGAGCGCGTCCGCCTTCCTCAGACCGGCGTGGACGATCCCACCTACTACTTTGAAAGCCTGGGGTATATGGTTCCGGACCGCCAACTGGATCCCTACTTCGCAGAATTTGTGCCGCTGAAAAAGAACATAGAGATTCGGCCGCATGTGCATCCTGGATACGAGTTCCTCTACCTTCTGGAAGGTGAGTTGGAGATCCGGCACGCTGACAAAACACACGTCCTCGCGCCGGGCGACGGGGTCTATTTTGACGCCAGTACGCCTCACGGATATCGCTGTGCCGGCAAGTCGGCCGCGCAGGCCATCATTGTGACCATGCACCAGTTGCAGTCGCCTCAGCCGGCCATGAACCTGCGGCCTCTGGGCGCGGCCATGGCCGCCAGGGGTGGTGCTCTGAATGTTCCCTCCGGCAGGCCTTCATCCAACCCCATACTCACGCCAGGCCGAAGCAAAGAAAGCGCCTTTTCTGAGCAATAGGAGCCCTATGCCAGCACCGGGACTTCCCCGCGAGCTGCTCGCCCCTCTCGATCAGACTGCAGCAAAACTCAGTTTTTGTATCAGGGTACGACTTTAATCGGGCCATAATTGGTTGAAAAGATGCGGGGCTTTAGCCCCTGAGGTACGCGTTTTTCATTCCCGATTCGGAATTTTCCGCAAGCTCTTAAGCTCTGCCCACCGGCAGAAAGAAGTCCTCGATCTCGCGCCATCCGCTCATCCGCCGAAAACCGGTGACTGTGGCATTGTGAGGCGCGGAGAACAGGATCCCCTGACCTCTGAACCGTTCAAAGTGCCGGAACGTGTCGTCGATCAGGTAGTCGGCGAGCAAAATACTCTTGTCTCCGCAGAAGACGAAGTTGGTCGGTGGAATAAAGGGAAAGTGACGCCGTAACCACCGGTATTTAGGGCCGAAAGAGTTCGGGAACTCCATGGCGGCGGTGGCGATGAAAATCTCGTAGTGCTGGCAGAGCTTTTCCAGAACCTCCTGGCTGTGTTCGAGAACCGGCAGATCCTCAAAAAAGTCCTCACTGCGGAGGTAGCCCTCCAGCCGCTCGTGCCGATCGGCAGAGACAACGTCCCATAACCACTTGCCCTGCAAGTGGCCTTTGGTAATGGCCTCCCCGTGATCTCGATTGTAGCGAGCAAGGTGTTCGCTCAGGGCGTCTGCCAGCACCTCGTCCATGTCGACAGCAATTCGCTTCATTCCTGAATGGCACGTCCTGCGCCTGCCCTAGGCAGTTTCGCAATTGGTGTAGACCGAAGAGATTGGCCTTTTCGTGGTTTTCTCCCAAGGAAAACCACACCTCACGATCTTTAACAGGCCACGGAATTGCGAAACTGCTCTAGGGGGTAGCTGGCTGGGAAGCGGTGAGCGGCGCGGGATCAAAGTAAAGCAAACGCCCGCAGCTTTCGCAATTGAGCAACGTGCCTTCCCGCACCTGGTTCCAAAACTGCGGACGCAAAGACATTTGGCAGGAAAGGCAGCGTTGCCCCTCGGCGCGTGCAAGCGCCGTCTTACGAGAAGAAGAAGCGATCCGGTCGTACTGGGCAAGTAAGGCTTCGTCCACCCCTTTACGCAGTTTGTCTCGCTCCTTTTTAAGAGCAGCCAGCTCATCTTCATGGCTCAGGGATGCAATGCGGGCCCGTTCTTTCTCCTCGTCGACCAGTTTCGCCTGCACAGTAGTTGCCGTCCGCGCCTCGGACCGCTGGGTTTCGAGCGACTCACTCTTGATCATGCTGGCGAGTTCTTCATCTTCAACGCGGCGAATCTCCGCTTCCACAAAACCAATCTCGTGTTGCAGGGCATGGAATTGCTCGTTGGTCTTGACGCTGCTTGACTGGTCGCGGTATTTCACCAGCTTCTGCTGCTGGTCCTTCCGATCGCTTTCCAGTCTTCTGCGCCGCACCTCTTCCGCCACTGCGGCCTTTTCCACGTGGTCGACGGCCAGCTTCTATTGCTGAAGCTTCTCTTCCACGGAACGCAGATTTCGGGGTAACGCAGCGATGGTTTCCAGCAGTTGCGTGATCTTGATATCGACCTGCTGCAAACGGATAAGCGACTCGAGTTGAACATCCATGCCTGGCTTGGAGTCTAGCACGCTTGCCCAGCGACAGTCCGCCGTGCGATACACTGCAGGCTCAAGCCCTCCTGCTGGAGCCCTTTCTTGAAGCTGATTTTATTTGCCTGGGTGCTTGCGTTCCTATGCTGCCTTTCCGCGGCAGCCGCCGAGCCCGCAAACCCAACCAAGCCGGTGCAAGTCGAACAGCTTTACAACCTGGAGCAGGCGACCCAGCCGCCACAGGGCATGCAATGGAGCCCCGACGGCACCCGGCTGAGCTACATCGACAACAGTGGCGATTTGATCGCAACCGAGGGGGGTACTGGGGTCGCGCAGGTGCTGGTCGATCACGAAAAAATGAAAGCCCTCAACCCGCCGCCGGCCTCGGAGCACGACCTCAACAATCGCGCCCGCTACAAACAACCCAGTTACACCTGGGTGCCCGACTCGAAACACCTGCTGTTCGATTCCAATGGGCAGCTCTGGTTCTTTGATCTGCTGACCAAAACAGGTGTCCAGATAGCATCCACAGGTGCCGGCAGTGGAGATGACCCCAAGTTCTCGCCCGATGGGAACTATCTCTCGTATCTTCGCGATCACAATCTGTATGTGCGCAAGCTGCGCGACACCAATGCGGCTACCCGGTTGACCGACTCCCAGGCAGACACCCTATTGAATGGCGAAGTGGATTGGGTCTATGAAGAAGAACTCGACGTGCGCAGCAACTATTTCTGGTCGCCCGATTCGCGTCGACTAGCCTATCTCCAAATGAACGAAGGCTCGGTACCGGATTACCCCATCGAGGACTGGATCCCAAGCCACGCGACCGTCGATCACCAGCGATATCCGCAGCCCGGAGATCCCAATCCAATGGTACGGGTGGGCGTGGTAGGGGCCAACGGTGGACGGACCAAGTGGCTCAATCTGCCCATCGAGAACGGAAATGACTACATCCCCCGCTTTGGGTGGCTCAACCCCAAATCCTTGTGGATAGAAACGCTTGCCCGCGATCAAAAGAAGATGACGCTGTATTTCGCAGATTTGTCGACAGAGGAATTGAAGCCCGTACTCACCATGAAGGACGACAAGTTCCTCGACGCGTCCTATGACTTGACCTTCTTCGACTCCAATTTCCTCCTAACCAGTTGGCGGGACGGGCACAACCATATCTACCTCTACGGCTTTGATGAAGCGAACCCGCTTGCTGCCGGCGCCAGCCTGGTAAAGCAACTGACCGGCGGGAACTGGGATGTGGCGGAAATTGTGAGTGTAAACCAGGTCGCGCACACCGTCTATTACCTCTCCAACGAGGGAGATCCGCGTCAGCAGCAGATCTGGGTTGTCGGAACGGATGGAGGTGGCAAACGCCAAGTGAGCAAGTCAGGAGAGTGGCACGAGCCGGTCTTCTCGCCCAACACCAACTTCTTTGCCGACGTTGTTTCCTCTACCACCACCCCTCCGGTTGTCGACCTGTGCCGTCACCACGAGGAATGCTCCACAATTTGGAAAGCCCCTCCGCTCGACGTGGCAGTAACCCCGCCGCTGGCAATTGAAACCAAAGCTGCCGACGGAGCGACCACGCTCTATGGCCAACTGGTGCTGCCCCCAGGCAAGACTACGGCTGCGAGCGTGCCGCTCATTGTGAACCCGTATGGCGGTCCGCACGTGCAGACAGTCACCGGGAAATGGAGCGCGCGGACGCGTCTGTTCGATCAGCTGCTGGCACAAAATGGCTTCGCTGTGCTGCACCTGGACAACCGGGGAACGGGGGGCCGTGGGCGGGATTTCGCCCAGGCAGCTTTTCATGATTTTGGTCCGGTGCAGCTTGGCGACCAGATCGCGGCGCTCGACCAAACGCTGCATGCCTATCCGCAGCTCGACGGCCAGCGGCTAGGCTGGTGGGGATGGAGTTGGGGAGGCACATTTACGCTGTACGCTTTGACCCATAGCGACCGCTTTCGCGCCGGCGTTGCCGTCGCCCCGGTTACCGATTGGCAGAACTACGACTCCATCTACACCGAGCGCTACCTGGGCTTACCGGGGTCGAATGCAGAAGGGTATCGTGACGATTCGGTCGTGAACAGCGCCGCCAACCTGAAGGGCCGTCTCCTGCTGGTTCAGGGCACGGGCGATGACAATGTACATTTTGAGAACACCATCCAGTTCATCCAGCAACTGATCGATGCCGATTTGCCTTATGATCTGCAGCTTTACCCGCGCAAGACCCACGGCATCGAAGGCCCGGACGCCACGACCCATTTGTTCACCCGCATCCTGGCGCATTTTCAGCTGTATCTCGCGCCTCCCGGCACAGAGAACAGGACGGTGGAGGAAGTCAAGCCGTGACTCATCCTGCAGAAAATGAAACCACGCGCGATCTGCTTCGCGGCCGCACTACGCTTGGCGATTTTGATCTGACGATCCTGACCGATGGCACCTACCTGCTGGATGGTGGCGCCATGTTCGGCGTTGTGCCCAAACCCATGTGGGAGAAGCGCATGCCGGCCAACCAGCAGAACCAGATTTTATTGGGAACCAACACCATCGTAGTCCGCACCGGCAAGCACACCGTGGTGATCGAGACCGGCATCGGCAACAAGCTGCCGGAGAAGCTGCGCCACATCTTCGACGCCCGGCAACTCTTACCGCAATGCTTTGCCGCTGCCGGGATCAAGCCGGAGGAGGTGGACATTGTCATCAACACCCACTTGCACTTCGATCACTGCGGATGGAATACCACCCAAAAGCCGGATGGCAGCATCGTGCCGACGTTTCCCAACGCCCGTTACTTCGCCCATCGTGGAGAAGTAGAGCACGGTCACCTGCAGCTGGAACGCGATGCTGTCAGCTACATCAGCGAGAACTACGATCCACTCGTTGCCAGCGGCCAGATGACTCTCATCTCGCCCCCGGCCGGCAGCGAGATGGAGATTGTGCCGGGGGTTTCCGTCGAAGTGTATCCGGGGCACACGGCGCAGATGATGGCGGTGATGCTGGATTCAGGCGGCCGCCGCGCCTGCTACATATCCGACCTCATGCCCACCAAGGCGCACCTGGATGTGACCTGGGTACTGGGGTACGACCTCTATCCCCTAACCTGTATTGAGCAGCGCAAGCGCTTCCTGAGCCGGGCAATCCCGGAGCATTGGCTGGTTTTGTTTACCCATGATCACGACCATCCGATGGGCTATGTGGAATGGGGCGCAAAGGGCAAGCCACAGCTCAAAGCCGCACCCTGAAGATGCTGGTTTTTTGCATCTTCAACTCACCAAAAAAAACGTCATCCTGAGCGGAGCGCCTCATAGATTTATCGCGTGACACAACGCTTTGTAGCGCGGAGTCGAAGAGCCTGTCCCGAGCGCAGTCGAGGGAACCCCGAGGGTGCTTATCTTACCCATGCCGCTCGGGGCTTTTCAACCACCGAAGCCGGCTCCTGGCGGTCCCGCCATCCCTCCACTAAAACCCTCAGTCGAACTTGAGCGGATGGAAGCCATCCGCACTCGAAACAGCAATCTGGATGGGTCGGGGCGGTCCGCTTGTTGGAAGTGTCACTTCCACCCACAGATCCTGGCCTGGCTTGAGCGGAAGTGGGAGAGCACCGCGATCAGGAATAAAGAGCATTTCTTCACTGCTTAGGGTTGCGTGATCGCAAGGCCTGCCGGGTAACAATGTGAGGGTCGCATCGCTGTGCGATGGCTTTACGATCGGCATTAGTTTTCCGTCGGCCGCGGTCAGCGATACATTCCATTGCCAGAAAGATTGGCTCTTGTTGTAAGGGTACGAAATCGTGTGTCCCTCGTCGCGAGGCAGGTCGCATCCGTCCAACAGCAATTGCATGGCGAGATACCGGCCGCGCAGCGGTAGGTTGGGATCGTACTGCGTAGCCCGGGTCCAGAGGCGAGGCCGGGTATGTCGTTCGTAGAGATACTTACCCGCCACGCTCAAGACAAGAAGCAGTTGAACGAACAGGAGGATGAGTCCAGCTCGGACAGCTTTCATGCCTCGCCTCCTGTCGTGGCACTCATGCCGGCGACGATGCGGCGGCGAGTATATTCAAGAGCCCAGCCGCCAGCCAGAAACAGGACGCCGAGAACGATGAGCCCGAGAGAGCGATCGAGTTTGTTCATGACGCTGGAGAAGTAGAACCAGACCACGGTGAGCGCGAAGGCGACCATTCCATAGTTGACCAACGGCTTGGAGAGATTGCGAATTCCCCACCAGACAAAGAAAACCGCAACCGCCGCCACCATCATGTAAGCCAGCGGGTTGGCTTCACTGCGGGACCAGGCGTGGCCCCCGGCCTCTTCCGTGAAAGTACTCTGGGCCCACGGGAGAGCCCAGACCGCAGCCGCAACCACAATCGTGGCGGGAACACTCTTGCGGTCGAGCAACCAGGCAGCGGCCATTGCCAGCAGCTCCAGGGCAACGGAAAAAAGCCGGTAGGAGAGCGGCAAAAAGTCCTGCCCATACCAGCTCTGGCTCCAACCTCTGGATAGCAGGATTACGGCGATCGGCAACGTCACCGCTCCTGCGGCAAACAGAATAGAGAAGACCGCGCGACGGCGAGTATGCAGGAAGCCCGTAAGGTAAACCGCGCCGATCACTGCGAGAACACGCGCCAGGTAAATCGTGTCGCCGCTGTAAGTGCTTGCCCGCTCAGCCCATTCGGAGACGATCCAGGCGGGCACAAGCAGGAGCGTGAGGCTTTGCTGGAACTGATCGCCGAGCAAGGCCCAGCCGGCGCCCGCGCACAGGGCCCACAGCATTACGCCAGAAGGCCAGTGCTCCTGCATATTGAAAATCTGGCCCACCAGCGCGATGGCCGCGCCGGCAGAGATGGTGCCCAGCCCGTGCATCGCCGTTGCAAAACCGGAGAAACGGCTGCGAGTGATCAAGCCAAGCCCGTGGAAGAAAACGAGCATTGCCAGAACCAGCAGCATGCGCACCAGCGGCGAAACGCCGTCCCAATGCGCAGCCACAAACAGCAGTACGCCGGCGCCCAGGAGAATGGCGCCCAGGATCAGGGCGATAAGCACCTGCCACCGGCGGCTGCTGGGCTTGACGTGCGCTTCTTCGTAAGCGCGGATCGCTGCAGCGGTCGCGTCGTCCAGCAGCCCGGCACCCTGCCAGCGTGTTACCCAGCTCTCTGCTTCCTGCATGCGCAGGAGTAGAGCAGACGCTGCCCCGAGCAGCAAGCAAAAATTGCTTTAGGAGGATTCTTGAGGACAATAAAGGGGAGGGATCCTGCAAACGCGTAGCAATTCAGCCGAAAGAAACTTCTCTAAAATACCTGGCGATGAAAGACTTCGTCCTTTTCCTCACATGGCGAGCAAGCTGCGCCGATACCACAGACCATTAACAAGGCCGCGCCGATCGTAACCAGGATCGCCGGGCCATACGATTCAAACTCGAAAAACCAATGTGCGAAGGTGTGTAGATGAAGAGAATGCATGGTGATACTCCACACTCAATGAAACCCCGATTTCTGGGTTTCACTCTCCAGGATGCAAAATTTGGTAAAGGGTTGCTTCCCTTTTCGGAACACAACCGTCCAGCTTCCCGGAAACTTGAGATGCCACGAATTTAGCACCGCGATCACAAATGCGAAATAGCCAAATCAAAGCCAATGACCCGAGGGAAGTTAGCAGGTTCCCAACGGGGGATCCCCGGCTGCAGTGGCTGTTTGTGGATCTCAACTCCTACTTTGCATCGGTGGAGCAGGAACTGCGGCCGGAGCTGCGAAACCAGCCGGTGGCCGTGGTGCCGCTGCTGGCGGATACAACCTGCTGCATCGCCGCCAGTTATGAGGCGAAGCAATACGGAGTGAGGACCGGAACCCAGGTCGGCGAAGCCAAGCGGCTATGCCCGGGCATTGTGCTGGTGGAGGCTCGGCATGAGTTGTATGTGGACTACCACCACCGGGTCGTGGAAGCGGTCGAGTCCTGTCTTCCGGTTACTTCTGTGATGTCCATCGATGAGATGGCATGTCGTCTTTTAGGTCGAGAACAACCGCTGCTGGCGGCGCTCGAGCTGGCCCGCGAGGTGAAGGCTGCGGTCCGCCGCAAGGCTGGCGCCACGCTGCGCTGCTCGATTGGCTTGGCGACCAACCGCTATCTCTCCAAGGTCGCGTCCGATATGGAGAAGCCGGACGGCCTGGTTGCCCTGACGCCGGATCTGCTGCACGATGCTCTCGCCAGGCTGACGCCGCGCGACCTCCCGGGCGTGGGAGCGCAAATGGAGAAGCGGCTGCAACAAGCCGGAGTTCGCACCATGGACCAGCTGCTGGCGCTCGACCGGGAGGGATTGCACACGGCTTGGGGTGGCATAGGCGGCGAAAAGCTATGGCACTGGCTGCGCGGAGAGGATTTTGGTGACCCCGAGCTGGAACACCAGAAGTCGATAGGCCACTCCCATGTTCTGTCGCCCGACCTGCGCACCCCCGAGGGCGCCTATGCGGTAGCCAACAAGCTGTTGCACAAAGCGGCCATGCGGCTGCGCAAAGCGCGGCTATGGGCCTCGCACATGACCTTGACCATCCGTTTTGCTGTTGCAGATGGCGCTTCCAAACATTCCTCCGGCATTCGCCAGCAGCCTTGGGCGCAAAGCTGCCCGCTGCTGGAGTGCCAGGATAACCAGACCTTGTTAGAGGGGCTGCAGCGGCTGTGGAGTCAAAGCCCGGCTGGCCGAAGCCAGCAAAAGCCGTTTTTCGTGGGCGTCTCCCTCGGCAACCTGGTCCCCGATCACCTGCACACGCTCAGCCTCTTTTCCGGCCTTGAAGAAGAAGGGAAACGGACGCGGCTGTCAACCACCATGGATCGGGTGAACTATAAATACGGAACCAACACCCTCTGCTTTGCCAGCATGCTGCTGGCGGGTGCGGCGGCTCCCACCCGCATCGCCTTTTCCAGCATTCCGGATCTGTTTTGAGCGCCACGTACCGCGGCCGGCTGGCTCCTTCTCCCACCGGCTTCCTTGCACCTCGGCCACGCCCGTACATTTTGGGTGGCACAGCAGCGGGCGGTCGCCGCCGGCGGTGTCCTTATCCTCCGCGATGAGGACCTTGACCCTGAGCGCTCCCAGCAGCATTTTCGTCAGGCCATGCTCGAAGATCTGCGCTGGCTGGGGCTGCAGTGGCAGGAAGGGCCGGACGTGGGTGGTCCCTTCGGGCCGTATACCCAAAGCCAGCGGCACGGCCTCTATCGGGACGCCTGGCGCCGGCTGCACGCCGGCGGGTGGCTCTACCCTTGCCGCTGCTCGCGCAAAGACCTGGCGCTGGCCATGCAGGCGCCGCATGATGACGAAGGCATCTATCCCGGAACCTGCCGTCCAACCACAGCCTTGCTCGGAGAGGTCGATACGCCAGCCGGCGCTAACTGGCGTTTTCGTGTCCCGCAAGGCGAGGCGGTCGAATTCGTGGATGGGCACTTCGGCCCTCAGCGCTTCGTAGCCGGGCAGGATTTTGGCGACTTTCTGGTGTGGCGGCGGGACGATCTTCCCTCGTATCAGCTCGCGGTAGTGGTCGACGACGCGGCCATGCGGGTCACCGAAGTGGTTCGCGGAGCCGACCTGCTCAAGTCGACAGCGCGCCAGATTTTGTTAGCACGGGCGCTCGGCCTCCCGTCGCCGGCCTGGTATCACTGCGACTTGCTGCTCGACCAACGCGGACAGCGGCTGGCAAAGCGGCATGACGCCCTAAGCCTGCGCGCGTTGCGGGAACAGGGAAAACAACCGCAAGAGGTGTTGTCGTTCTTCACACAAGAGGCTAATTTTCCGCTGCCGTCGACGAAAAAATGATGTACGACGAATGAAGGTTGTGTCTTCAGATTTCGCCCAGCTCGTAAAGCAGCAAGCCGATATCGTCCGGATCATCGGCGAATACATCACCCTCAAGAAATCCGGATCGCAGAACTACGCCGGTCTTTGTCCCTTTCACGGGGAGAAGACCCCATCCTTCTCCGTGCATGCGGTGCGCCAGTTCTACCATTGCTTCGGTTGCAACGAGGGAGGCGATGTTTTCTCCTTCGTGCAGAAGATCGAGAACGTCGGCTTTCCCGAGGCCGTCAAAATCGTCGCCCAAAAGTGCGGCATCCCCTTGCCCAAGCGGGAATTTTCCTCTCCGGAGCAGGCCGAGGAGAGTCGCCAGCGGGGCAAGCTGCTCGACCTGCATGAGTTGGCGACCAGCTGGTTTGAAGAGCAATTGCGCTCGGCGGAAGGCGCCCGGGCCCGCGAATATCTTACTGGCCGCGGCCTGACGGCAGAAGCCATCGCCAAGTTCCGCATCGGCTATGCTCCAGACTCGTTCAACGCATTACGCGACCGCCTGCAGGGTGCGGCCCCTCCCGATCTGCTGCGGCTTTCCGGTCTCCTGTCTTCCAAAGAGCAAGCCGATGGCTCGGCCGGTCCGCTGTATGCGCGCTTTCGCAAACGCATCACCTTTCCCATCCACAGCGAGTCCGGGCGAGTGATTGCCTTTACCGCGCGAGCTCTCGACAGCGACGAGAAATCCGGGCCGAAGTACATGAACTCCCCCGAAACCCCGCTCTACTCAAGGGCCAGGTACTGTTCAACCTCGACAAGGCCCGCCAGGCCATCCGGCAACAGGACTTTGCCCTGCTGGTGGAGGGCCAGATGGACTGCATTACCGCCTACATGGCGGGCATCCAGAACGTGGTCGCATTCAGCGGAACGGCCTTTACCGAGATGCAGGTCCGTCTTCTCGCCCGTTACACCAAGCGGCTCTTCATTAACTTCGATCCCGATGCCGCCGGGGCAAACGCCGCGGAAAAGTCGATTGCCCTGCTCACCGAAGAGGATTTTGAGGTCAAGGTCGTCACCCTCGAAGCGGGACTCGACCCAGACCGCTTTATTCGCGAGCGCGGCATCAAGGACTATGTAGCCGCCGTCAAGGCTGCCAAACGCCACTCCGACTACCTGATCGACCGCGCCATGCAGCTTTTCCCTCCACGTACGGCCGAGGGCAAAAGCAAGGCCATCAACTACCTGCTGCCCCATATCCGGCGCATGCCGAATCAGTTCGTGCGCGACGAGTTCGCCTCCGATGCGGCCCAGAAGCTGGGCATAGACTCCGCCCTGGTGCGGCAGGAGCTCCAGCAGGCCGCCCGCAAGCGCCGCGACCAGGTGGGCACCTCGGCCAGGGAAAACATGAACGAAGCCGAGCGCGTGCTGTTGCGAGCCCTCGCTTCCCCTCCGGAAAGCCGCGTTTTCCTGTGCGTTTCCCAGGCCATGCACGAACAACCCCAGTCATTTGAAGGACTTGGCGTAACCAGAATGCTGGCGCTATTGCGCGATCGCGGGCCCCTGGAACCGTTAGCCGCCTTGACCGAGCCAGTTCAGCGCGCGCTGCTGGCGCAGACCTTGCTGCGCGAATCCGGCGAGCTGGAGCTCGAACAGGTCGAAGCCGCGCTGGAATCGCTGAAATACCGCCACCTGGAAGCCTTGCAGCGCCGGGTGCGGGCAGATATCGCCGCGGCGGAGCGGCGGGGAGATTGGGCCCAGGTGAGCCATTTCATGGCCGAAAAGCTCAAAGTGGACAGGCAAATGCGGGAGGTTGACGCTCGCTAGGCCGGCCGGCGTGGAATTAGTGCGTTAGTGCGTTACGACTTTTTAGCCATTTCCCGCAGCACAGGATACGGCAGCCTGAGGGCCTTTTTGTCGCAATCTAAGGCAAAGAATGCAGGCTGGTACCCCGAAATACCGAAACGGAATCAACCCTGCGGCATCTAACGAAGTAGGCTTTCAGCCCACGCAAGTGGCGGGAAAAGGAGAGGCCCTGGAAGGGGTGTCGTTCCGGGCGCAACCCGGGGAGCACACTCCAATCCATGATATTCTATAACTCTTTGAAGGACGTGCGTCTACTTGCCCAAACGGTTTATCAACCGTCCGGAATATGCCCTTAGCGGCTCGCATAGCACCCTGTCCTTTCTGAGCACGGACCGATCCGAAAAATTAGGCACGGGATAGGATTTGCTTGGCTATTGAAGACAAGTACGAAGAAGACATTCAGAAACTGATTGATGCAGGTAAGGAAAAAGGCTACTTGACCTATAACGAGGTCAACGACCTTATTCCCGGCGATCTGCATTCACCGGACGATCTCGACGATCTGCTGACCACGATTGGCACCCAGGGCATTGATGTGCTCGAGGGCGGCCCCAAGTTTGGCGCGGACAAGTTCGAGAGCGAGGGCGAAGAGGGCGAGGACGTTGAACTCGACCTCACACCGGGCACACTCGAAAAAACTAATGACCCCGTTCGCATGTACCTGCGCGAAATGGGAACTGTACCACTGCTGACGCGAGAAGGCGAAGTTGAAATCGCCAAGCGCATTGAGCGTGGCCAGCTGCGCGTTCTTAAGGCCATTTCCCGTTCGCCGATCGTCATTCGCGAGATCGTCGCCCTGGGCGAGGATCTGAAGCGCGGCGTGCGCAACATCAAGGAAGTGGTGATCTTCGACGAAGAAGAAATCACCGAGGAGATCCTGCAGGCGCGCATCCGCGTAACCATCGGCCGCGTCGACACTCTGCTCAAGCACCAGAAGAAGGCGTCTCTTCTCCTCGAAAAACTTGAGACCATCAATCCCAAGGCGAAAGCCAGGGAACATCGCAAAACCCGATGGATGATGAACCGCGAGCGGGTGGAAGTCTCGCGCATCGTCCGCGAACTGAAGTACACCAACGCGGAACGCAAGCGCCTGCTGGACAAGGTCAACAAGACCGTCGACGCCATGCGCATGCTCGAGCGGCAGATCAAGTCGCTCGAACAGAAGCACGACCAGTCGAAGAGCGAAGAGCTGCGCAAGGAGTATCGCCGCCAGCAGAAGAACTGCAAGACCGACCTGGAAAAGCTGGAGCAGGAGGCCGGTGTCTCCATCGCCGAGCTCAAACGCACCCAGCGCGAGATGATCCAGGGCGACATGGACGCCGAGCAGGCCAAGCGCGAGCTGATCGAGGCTAACCTGCGACTCGTGGTTTCCATCGCCAAGAAGTACACCAACCGTGGCCTGCAATTCCTCGATCTGATCCAGGAAGGCAACATCGGTTTGATGAAGGCGGTGGATAAATTCGAGTACCGGCGCGGCTATAAGTTCTCCACCTATGCGACCTGGTGGATTCGCCAGGCGATTACTCGCGCCATCGCCGATCAGGCCCGGACCATCCGTATCCCGGTGCACATGATCGAGACCATCAACAAGCTGATTCGCACCTCGCGGCAGTTGGTGCAGGAGCTGGGCCGCGAGCCCACTTCCGAGGAGATCGCCCGCCGGATGGATATCCCGGTGGCCAAGGTTCGCAAGGTGCTCAAGATCGCACAGGAACCAATCTCGCTCGAGACTCCGATCGGCGAGGAAGAAGACTCCCACCTGGGCGACTTTATCGAAGATCGCCAGGCGGTTTCGCCTTCCGAAGCGGTCATCAGTGTGAACCTGAAGGAATACACCTCGCAGGTGCTGCGCACCCTGACCCCACGCGAAGAGCGTGTGATCAAGATGCGCTTCGGCCTGGAGGATGGCTCTGAGCACACCCTGGAAGAAGTGGGTCAAAGCTTCCAGGTAACGCGCGAACGTATCCGGCAGATCGAAGCCAAGGCGCTGCGCAAGCTGCGTCATCCTTCGCGCTCACGCAAGCTGAAGGCCTTCGTCGAAGGCGTCCGCGAATAAACATGTCGCCTGCTCCTCACCGGGGCAGGCGATTTTTTCGTTGCGTCGTTCCTTTCTCCGTTCCATCGATCGCTGTACCCATTCAGGAGCAATCCCGTGACCGCTACCCCGCCCGAAGTCACAGAAAAACTGAAGCATGCGCCTGATGTAGCCGGCGTGCACGATTCCATCCGCCGTCGCTGGAGCCCCCGGGCGTTCTCTGATAAAGAGGTGTCGGCGCAGGAACTCAAGACGCTGTTTGAAGCAGCACGCTGGGCCTTTTCTTCTTCCAATGAGCAACCATGGCGATTTCTTGTAGGCCGGCGAGGTGACGAAACCTACCAGAAAATCTTCAATGCCCTGGTTGAATTCAATCAGTCCTGGGCCAAAAGCGCGCCGGTGCTGGTGCTTTCCGTCGCCAAGAAGACTTTTACCGCCAAGCCCGCTCCCAATCGCTTTAACTTGCATGACACCGGCGCGGCCCTCGCGAATCTCGCCCTGCAGGCAACCGCGAACGGACTGCACACCCATTCGATGGCCGGCTTCGATGCGGAACAGCTCCGGGCATCGTTTGCCATTCCCTCCGATTACGATATTGGCGCGGTCACGGCCGTAGGCTACTTCGGCGACCCCGCCGGCTTGCCCGAGCACCTGCACAAGATGGAGGTTTCGCCGCGCCAGCGAAAGCCCCTGGAGGAATTTGTCTTTTCTGAGTGGGAAAAGCCGGCTCAATTCTAAGTTCCGCGCCTCGATGAATTTTTCATGAGAAAGATCCTGCTCTTCGTCAACCCGGTGCTCCAGCGAACTGGAGCGCGGCGGAGAGATATTGCTCGCATCGCCAGTGCCTTCCGCGAGGCGGGGGTCGCGGTCGACGCCATGGAGACTGGCGAGAACCGCGCGGCCGGCCCCAAGGCGAAGCGGGCGATCGCTCAGGGTTACGACGCGATTGTTGTCTGCGGCGGCGATGGCACGATCTTTGATGTGATCCAGGGAATGGCCGGTTCGAGCGTAGGGCTGGGCATCATTCCCTTTGGCACCGGCAATGTGATGGCGCAAAACCTCAAAGTCCCCAAGGACCCGGTGGCCGCCGTGCATTGGATTCTTCGCAGCCGCCCGTTCCCCGTTCCATTAGGCAGGATCACCTGCTGTGCCCCTGGCGGCCAGCAAAGCTGGCTGTTCGCGATGGCGGCCGGTATGGGTGTGCATGCTGCATTGATGTCTGAGGCCCGGCGCTCGGGCAAGGACGTGACCGGACGGGCCGCTTATTTCGTGGCCGGGGGCAAGCTGTTGCTCAACCATCCGCTGCAACCCTTCGACATTGCGATCACAACCACCAGCGGCGCCGTCATGCACCAGCAAGTATGCGAGGCGCTTGCCGTACGAGTGGCGGAATTGAACCGCTGGCGGACGGGTGGTGGTCTGGCCTTCCCTTTCTTGCGGCTAGCCGTGGTAGGTGGCAATTCCCGCTTAGCCTTGGCGCGAGCCAGTTACCAAGCTCTTCTTGGTACCGGCGGAGTCCGCGATCGTGCGCCACGAAAACGGCGCAGCAACTTACCATGATGTGGTCCGTGTAGTCTGCCGCCCCATTCCCGAACCGCAAATACCAGCCCGCAATCGCGGTGCAAGCAGACGGGGAAGTGCTTGGGGCCTCCTGCGCAGCCATCGAAATGGCCGGCCTTGAACGTCTGCCTCTTGTCAGCGAAGCAGTGACAATATGACGCAGTGATAGTGGCAATATTCAACAGCAGGTCCCTCCGCTGCGCTCCGGTCGGGATGACAAATTATTTTGCGATCGATGATTCTTGGTAACAACTCCCATTTGCAACAGAATTGTCATCCCGACCGGAGCGTAGCGGAGGGACCTGCTGTTAAAGCGATTTGTGCCCTGACTCCCGAGGAATTGCTCTTCATCCCTGGATAGGTGGGTGGCCCCGGTCTCGCCTCTGAGACCTGGGGGTCATGCAGGGACCCCAATCTGGAATCTCACGGGCACCAATCCAACTAGAAATTAAACAGCGCTTGAAAATTAAAGTCCCGAACCGCCGACCCGTGGGAGAAAAACCCATTCGCCAGCTGATTCGATTTGCCGAAGAACGGCGAGTTGGTGGTCCCATCCGGCGGTCCCCCCAGTGTTCCATTGGGCGGCGCGAGATTCACGACGTTGAAAATATTGTGGGCAAAGGCGCTCAGGGTGATGCTGTAGCGACGATCCACTCTGGTATTCGGGCCGCGAGGTCCGCCCCCGGTTCCACCCAGCCCCATCCCTGGCATGCCGCGTCCGCCTCCACGCCCGCCACCCCCGCCCCCGGCGATCGCTCCCTTGCCTTCTTCGACTCGCGGACCTACGCCAAAGCTCTTAGCCACCCGCATATTCATGGCGAATTGAACCGGGCCATTGCCATAGTTGATCGGGATCAGCTTCGAGCCGGCTGGAGGCGTGGTGCTGATGTCGAAATTTCCATACTTCGTCGTATCCACGTTGGCCGGATTGGAAAGCGAGGAGGCAAAAACCGGCCGATCGTTGAAAAATGAATCGCCATTGACGTCCTGGCTCAACTGGATGTTGAAAGGTGCGCCCGAAGAGGCGCTGAGAAACGGACTGATCCTGAAGCCGTAAGGAGCCGAATAATTAGCAAACGCAAAGACACGATTGCGCACATCGAAGAACTGCCGTCCGTAGTCCTGCATGATGTCGTACTGGTTGGACGGATGGTAGCCGGGACCACCGGTATCGCTATTGGCTTTGCTGTAAATGTAGAAACCGGTAAACGTGAGCTTCCGGCCATAAGCCACATTCAAGTTGAGAAATATCTGGTTTTCCTTAAAAACCGCCAGCGAATCGTACTCGTAGATGTTACATGGAGTGCCGGGAGCGGCGCCGATCGGATGACTGGGGCACAAGCCCAGCGCCGGACGAGTACCGTCGGGCATCGGGGCATCGATGTTACGCGACAATAGCTGATGGATACCGCGGGAATAAAGATACGTCGCCGAGACACTCACGCTCTTATTCACCTGGTGCTCGATGCCCGTCCCGGCCTCTATGCTCGCAGGCGCGTTTAAGCCGGGCTGCGTGCGATAGAACGTAGGTAGCCCCACAGACTCTTCAGTCTCGCTGTCCGGAGGCGTTCCGTTGGGATTGGACTGAATCGTCTGCACCTGGCCCTGCTGGTTCAGGTTGTACCGGTTGGTATTGAGCAGCAGGTCATAGGTGAAGCGTTCATAGAAAATACCGTAACCGGCACGCAACACCGTCTTGGGTGGTTTTCCCCCGCCGCCGATGCCATAGGAAAGCGCGAGCCGGGGAGCAAAATTCAGTTTGTTGGGAATGTGGTTCTGCGTCTCGAAGCGCAGCCCATAGCTGACCGTAAAGTTAGGCCGCACCTTCCAGTCGTCTTCTGCATACAATCCCAGGTCGGTGACACTCGCGGTCTGCGTGGGCGCTCCCGCGGTAATCGAGAACTGGCTCGGCTTGCCGGCGAGGTAGTCATTGAGATCGGAATAGGTGTATGTGCCTTGGAAGTTTGCATTGGAATAATTTGTATCCTGCACGTTGCGCACTCGGCCACCGAAGCGAACGTAATGCTTGGCCAGCGCCAAAGAAGCGTAATTCTGAAACTCATAATGGTTCTGGGTGTCCCGCGACGTGCCCTCGGGACTGCCCCCGCCTTCAAAATTCTGCAGAACATTGATGGCCGGAGCCACCAACTGCGGGGTCTGATTGGAAGTATCGCGAATGTATTGGAAGCGAGTATTGTTGACAAACTTCGCGCCGTAGACCTGGCTGTCGCTGATCTGGATCCTGTTTTCCACCTCGTTCGAGTCGTAGGCTTGGCTGGGCAATACGAACGGACTGCTGCCCAATCCGCTGTTGTTACGGGTGTCCTGGTAGTAGCTGTAGCGAACCGTCAACGTCTGGTTCGGTGTCAACTGATAGTCAATCCGTGGGCTGACGTTGGTGCGAGTCTGCGGGTACGGAACAGCCAGGCTGCACAGCGTACCTGTGCTCTCCACGATGTCACCGCTCGCCGGGCTCGCAGGTCGCAGGATCGGGCACGTACGGTACGTTGGCGTTGACGATGCTGTTGTTCTGGATGTTTCGCCGGTCGAAGTTAATGAAGAAAGAAGCCTTCTTGCCCAGCGCGCCGCTTACGTTGCCGTCGTATTGCAGCGTGTGGTACGGCGGCTCGTTCACCACAAAAGGATTGGAGGTATTAAAGGCCGAAGCACTGGCATTCACGAAAAGCTGGCCGTGCAACTTGTCAGTGCCTGGCTTGGTCAATATCTCGACCCGGCCGTAGCCCGGGGTGTCGTACTGGGCGGAGAAGGGGTTCTGGTTGATGATGATGGCACGAATCGCCGACTTGGGAGGCAGTTGGCCACCGGTGAAGCCGTCGATGTAAATTTGGCCGCCGCTGGGTCCTGCGGCAGGACCCGCCAGCGCAGTAAGCTCATTCGATAATTCATCGGGATCGTCAGACAGCGCATCCAGATCCTTGCCCGTGAGCACCACGGCGCTCACATTGCTGTCTGGATCCACGCTGACACCGGGAGTATCGCCGGTGACCTGTACCTGCTGTTGTGCCATTTCAATGGAAAGCGAAACATTCAGCTGCTTGGTTTGCCCGGCCGCGATTCCCACAGGTGGGGACGTAAAAGTGGAGAAGCCTGCGGCTTGCACCGTGACCGTATATTGCCCGGGCGCGAGACCGGTTATCGCGTATTGCCCCGTAGCGTCCGATGTGCCCGTGCGGCTCACCCCGGCAGTCGATGTCACGGTAAGCGAAGCCTGCGGAATCACGGCCCCGCTGGGGTCCGCCACCTGGCCGCGCAGGACTCCGGTTGAGGTCTGCGCCAGGGCAAATTGTAAGTGCGGCGTAAACGTAAAAAAGAACAGAGTGGTCAGGCAAAAAACGAGCAAGCGGTTCAAGAGTTCTCCTCAGGGGTTTAGTGACTCGTGAATCGTTGTGAAAACTGGTTGCGCTTGGAAAATTTCTACTGGGGTGCTTCCCCGCCGCCACCGCCGCCGCCCTCTCCACCCAGGTTCCATGCCGAAGAAAGCATGGCCTGGCTTCCGCTGGTAGAGGCTTGGAGCATCGGCTCGACGCCCGCGACGACCGTGATGGCAGTTGCTTGTTGGGGTGTTTGGCCCTCGGTTGCGACCACAATGACCATGTTGCCCTTCTGCAGATCCTTCAACGTGACGGATGGCGCACGCGCCAGGATCTGCTGAATGTCAGGTCCGGACCCACGGCCCGGACCACCGCCAGGCCCACCTGCGCCAGGAGGTCCTGAGGGCGGTCCATTCGGTCCCGGTCCCGGTCTCGGCCCTGCGCCTGCACCTGGCGAAGCGCCGGCCGGGGCCCCTGTTGAGCCGTCCGGGCGCCTTCCTGCCCCACCGCTTAGCCGTTGCGCGATGCGTTGCGCCACAGCCGGGTCCAGTTTCTTCACTTCGCTGTCAGGCGTGACCGAAATGACGACCGGCTTCTTGGTAATCGCATCGTTCACCGTAATACGTCGACGCCGCTGCGTTCACCGCCTGGATGGGCCCGGCGAGATTAAGGAAGCTTCCACTGACAATTTCCTCCGCCTCGAGCGTCCCGCCGTCGGCGCTTCTCGAACCCCGGGCGCGAAGCTGGTCCCCGGGCTTGATCTCGGCCAGAGTGCCGGTGACGGCCTGATCGAATTTGACCGAGCCGGGAGCATAGCGGCGAATAATCGTAGTAGGCGTAGCGTGAATTACTGTCGTCCGGGTGCCACCAGCTCCGCTGGATACGGTCACCGTTCCCGCTGCTGCATCGACCGACTTAACCAGTCCCCCGGTGCCGCGCTTCTGCCAGTCTTCCCGCTCCTTTTCCTGCTTCTGCGCGATGTCGGCGCCCTTGATGGCGACCAACAGCGTGGCGTCCAACGACTTGCCATCCGCGTTGGCGGAACCCCGCGCCATCACCCGGTCGCCCGTCTGCAAATCGGCCAGGCTGAACGGGCTGGCCCCTGCAAGCGTCTTCTGCCCTGGTTCGATACGCAGCAGGCGCGCGTTTTCTTCAACCGTCACCTGCATCGTGGCCCCGGCATCGTTCTTGACGGAAATCGAGTTTCCGCTCAGGCTCTGGACCGTACCCAGAAACGTAACCGGTTTTGCTGCCGCCGCATCCTGTGCCGTAGCTGTTATAGGCGCTAGGCAAGCAACGGCCAATACCGCTCCGCAAAGAATCGTCTTGATCGCTGGCATCGTTCGCCTCGTTCGAGTTAGCTAGGTTGTTTCGCCGCTTGCTTCTGGCCCGTTACTGCGGTTCGCCCACGCCGCCGGCCTGCACGCGCGACGGCCACAACAGTGAAGTGTTTGGCTGGCTGGTCTTTACCCGGATGGACTGCAGCCCCGCCTTCGCCGTGGAGACGAAGCTCAACTCGTACTGGTTCTGTAGTTTGCGCTGGATGTCGGAGAGAAACGGCGCGAAGGATACAGGGTTGCCGAGACCCTCGAGATAAACCTTGCCACCGGTTGAGCCGGAGACCTGGGTCAGGTAGTTCTGCCCTCCATCCGTCACGAATGCGTTCCGATCGAAGCGTCCCGCACCCCGATAGTAGATGGAATAGACGATCACACCGGCCTTTTGCGCATCGCTCGTAGCCGCTTGCACATAAGGATCCTCGGGGTCATAGCGTCCACCAGAGTAGCGGTCAACCCCGTCGGTGACCATAATTACCTCCCGGCGAACGTTGCTGTCGCCGCCCGGCCACTGCTTTACCAGGCTCGAGAGGCAAAAGTAGGGGCTCCCATTGATTCCCGCCGTCCCCGTGGGCAGGCGGAGCGCGTTAGCCGCTTTCGCGTGGTCAGGGGTGAAGTTTTGCACCAGGTTCGCCGACCCATTTCGCATATAGCCGATCGCTACCTGGGTCGTGGGAGGCAGCTCCGTCAGAAACTTTTTGATGTCGTTCAATTGCAGGCCGAGGTTGCCAGTGGAGGAATCGTCCAACAACACCACCAGTTGCAGGCCAGAACGCTCACCGCGCAGTGGAACCCATCCACTTACATCCTGAAGTTTGCGATTCTCATAGACACTGATGCTCTGCCTGGGAATCGTGGTGGTGTCCTCCGTCGATTTCGAACTCGCTGTAACAATGGCGCGCGCGGTGGGAGTCTCCTGCGCCCGTAAGGGCCGGCAGGGCGCCTGAAAGTGTAAAGCAAGCTCCCAAAACCAACGCAAGGCAAGCGCCCCAATTCATTTGTCTAGCAATCCCACCCATCTTCATGATCCGTTTAGCCCTTATTGCGCTTTCTTGTCGCCTCGCGGCACGCATCTATATGACGGGGTCCGGATAGGAAAGGTTCAAAGAGGGCGAAGAATACTTCGCAATTGTGCTTTCAGGGAATGATGTTGTGGAATCGCGCTCTGGTATTCTCAGCTTAAATCGTGATGTCACCCGACTCTCGTATCTTGTTGAAATATCTGGAGTCATTGATTCTGACCGACGATACGCGGCGCATACCTTTTTCGCTGCAGCACCAGGAGAGAAACTCCGGATGACCGATCTTAAGGTTATGCAGCCTCCAGCCCCGGTCCAGGCGATGCGGCCGCTCTGTGTCGATCTGGACGGGACTCTGGTCAAATCGGACACTTTGGTCGACTCGCTGATGGTCCTGGCCCGGCGGGATCCGGCCGCCTTTTTGCACGCGCCGCTATGGGCCGCCAAGGGAAAAGCACATCTCAAGTCCCAGGTGACGTCCAGGGTCACCCTCGACGCTGCGCACTTGCCCTACAACAAGCCGCTGCTGGATTACCTGAGAGAGGAGCATGCGGCAGGCCGCAAGCTCTACCTGGCCACCGGCGCCGATCGGCTCCTGGCGGAGAGTATTGCGGCTCACCTGGGAATCTTTGAAGATGTGATGGCCAGCGATGGCGCAGTGAACTTGACCGGAACCCGCAAGCTGAAGCATCTCGAGCAGCGCTTTGCGCTAGACGGCTTCGACTACGTCGGAAATGCGCTTCCCGATTTGCCCATCCTTCAAGAAGCCCAGCAGGCCATGTTGGCCAATCCGGACTTCAGATTGAATAGCGCTTTGAAGATCCGGAAAATCCCCGTGAGCCGGATGTTCCTGGACCGCTCGCGCCTCCCTGTTGCCCTGGCGAAAGCCCTCCGGGTGCATCAATGGGCAAAGAACCTGCTTGTCTTCCTGCCCCTGCTTCTGGCCCATTCCTTTCATGCGGCGAGTTTGCTGATCGCGTTTGCGGCCTTCTTCTGCTTCAGCCTTACTGCGTCGGCTACCTACATTTTCAACGACCTGCTCGACCTGGAGCATGACCGGGTACACCTCAACAAGCGCAAGCGCGCCTTCGCAGCAGGAAACCTCTCCGTAGCTGCCGGGGTTGCCATTTCGCTTTCCTTCATTACCGCGGCCTTGATCGCAGCCGCCTATCTGCCACGAACTTTCCTGATCTACCTGCTGCTCTATCTTGTGACCACGGTGGCTTATTCGTTCGCGCTCAAGCGTATCGTTCTGGTAGATGTGGTAATTCTGTCGAGCTTGTACACCATCCGCATGTTGGCCGGCGCCGCTGCCACGCGCACGCCGATCTCCCCTTGGCTTGCTGCCTTCTCCGTCTTCCTTTTTCTCAGCCTAGCCATGGTCAAGCGATTCAGTGAGCTGCAGAATCTGCATGCACGGGGCCTGAACCCGACCAACGCACGAGGCTATCTCTTGAGCGATATTGAGCAGTTGCGCAGCTTTGGCACTTCCAGCGCATATGCCTCGATCGTGATCTTCGCCCTCTATATAAGCGGGCATGACGTAGTGGCGCTGTATCACCACCCCAACCGCATGTGGCTCATAACCCCGCTGATGATCCTGTGGCTCAGCCGCGTTTGGCTGTTGGCCTCACGTGGCTTGCTCGATGAAGATCCAGTGGTCTTTGCGCTCACCGACCGCATGAGTCTGTTGCTTGGTTTAGGTGTAGTGCTCATCGCTTACTCGGCGCTTTAAAACATTTCTCCTGGTGTATACCGGAGAGAAAGCTACTTGACTTATGCCCCCTGTCCAGGACCAGCCGCAATTCGAATCCTGGGGCCGATATCCAAGGCTCTGTTCTGAGGTCCGCCCGCTTTTCTGGAAAGAAGATTTTCCTCCCCTGCCGGCTCCGGGCGAGAAAATGCTGGCGGTGGGCATGGGACGCAGTTACGGCGACGTTTGCCTGTTGCAGAATGGAACCCTGCTGCGCACGCCGAACCTTGACCGCCTGATCTCGTTTGATACGCAAACCGGTCTATTGCGCTGCGAAGCCGGCGTCACGCTGGCCGAGATTCTTGACTTCGCCGTGCCCCGGGGCTGGTTCTTGCCGGTGAGCCCGGGAACCAAATACGTAACCGTCGGCGGAGCCATTGCCAACGACATTCACGGCAAAAACCACCATGTCGCCGGCACCTTCGGCTGCCACACCACTTGCTTTGAATTGCTGCGGTCCGACGGAACCCAGATCGTATGCAGCCCCACCGCAGAATGCTGACTGGTATGCCGCTACCATCGGCGGCATGGGATTGACCGGGATGATCAGTTGGGCCGAGTTGCAGATGCGCCCTATCGTTTCCCGGCGCATCCGCCTGCAATCCACCAGGTTCGTCGGCCTGGAGGAGTTTGTTGCGCTGTCCAAGGCGAGCACAGCACTCTGAGTACACCGTAGCCTGGATCGATTGCGTGGCCCAGGGGCGAAATTTTGCCCGCGGCATCTTCTTGCAAGGTGAGCACGACCAGGACCAGGGTCCGCTCACCTCCTTGGTCAAGCCAAAAGTTGCGATGCGCTTTCGACCTGCCCGCCTTTGCCCTTAGCCGCTTTACCGTGGGCGCCTTCAACACCCTCTACTACCACAAGCAGATGAGCAAACAAAAGACTGGCCTGGTCGATTACGAGCCCTTCTTCTACCCCCTCGACCGGATCCTCAAATGGAACCGGCTGTATGGCAAGCAGGGGCTGCTCCAATTCCAGTGCGTTCTGCCTTGGGAAAGCGATCCCATGGGCATGATCCAGACGCTCAAGGCGATTACTGCATCGGGGCTGGCTTCCTTCCTCGCCGTCATCAAGGTCTTCGGGGATGTGCAATCCCCCGGCATGATGTCGTTCCCCATGCCGGGCATCACCCTGGCGCTGGATTTCCCCATCCGGCGCGAGGTGAGCTTCGACCTGCTCGATAAGCTGGCGGATATAACGGCCGAGTTCGGCGGCCGGATGTATCCAGCCAAAGACGCGTGCATGAGCGCGGCGCATTTCCAGCAGTTTTATCCGCAGTGGCAGCAATTCTCTTCCTACATCGATCCCTCGTTCAGCTCCAGCTTCTGGCAACGGGTAACTGGCCTTGACTAAGCGCGATCCCCTTTTTCCCTCCGCTGTGCTGGTCCTGGGAGCAACCTCGAGCATCGCCATCGCCACCATGAGGCGGATGGCAGCGCGAAATTCACGTTTCATGCTGGTCGGCCGCCATAGGAACCGCCTGACAGCCGTGGCTCAGGACCTGCTGACCCGCGGCGCGCTCAAGGTAGACACCTGGGTCATGGATCTGGATGACACGACTGCCCACCCGGAGATGCTCGCAACCGCAGCAGAACGGTTGGGCCGGATCGATCTGGCTCTCATTGCTCACGGAGTGCTTGGCGACCAGGCGGCGGCGGAAGCGGATTTCGAGGTCGCCGCGGCCATTCTGCATACCAACTTCATCTCCACCGTCTCTCTGCTCACCTGGCTGGGAAACTACTTCCAGGCGCAACGCGCCGGCACATTGGCCGTAATCTCCTCCGTCGCCGGCGACCGTGGGCGAAAGAGCAATTACGTCTACGGCGCGTCCAAGGGGGCGCTCAACATCTTTTTGGAAGGCCTACGCAACCGGATCGACCGTGATGGGGTGCAGGTGCTGACCATCAAACCGGGCTTCGTGGCCACCCCGATGACGGCGCATGTACCCCACAATGCGCTCTTCGCCTCACCCGATCAGGTTGCGCTCGGCATTCTGAAGGCCATTGAGCGCCGGCGCGATGTTGCCTACGTGCCCTGGTTCTGGGCAGGAATCATGTTCTTGATTCGCGCCATCCCAGGTTTTCAATTCAAGAAGATGAACCTCTAGGCTGGCGCCATACGGCGCCCTCCCTTTTGCATCTTGCTCCCGCCTCCGTGAATCGTAAGTTGGGGGTGGTTGCTATGGATTTGCATCTCACGGGAAAAACAGCGCTGGTGAGTGGTTCGACTGCGGGCATCGGTCTTGCCATTGCGGGCGGACTCGCGGTCGAAGGCGCAACTGTTTACCTCAACGGTCGCACCGAGGCCAGGGTACAGCAAGCCGTGGAGCACGTGCAGTCGTTGAAGGCAAAAGCCAAGCAAGCGCAAGGCACGGTGCAGGGGATCGCGGCCGACCTGGGGACTGCGGAAGGATGTGTCGAGCTCTTCAGCCAGCTGCCCAAAGTGGACATTCTGGTCAACAACCTCGGCATTTTCGAGGCCAAGCTTTTTGCCAAGATCTCCGATGATGACTGGCGCCGGTTCTTCGAAGTGAATGTGCTGAGCGGCGTGCGTTTGTCGCGGCAGTATCTCCCCGGCATGCTGAAAAACAACTGGGGACGGATCCTGTTCATCTCCAGCGAATCAGCGGTCCAGATCCCAGTGGAAATGATCCACTACGGCATGACGAAGACGGCCCAGCTGGCGGTGGCTCGAGGCCTGGCAGAGTCGGTTGCGGGTACTGGAGTCACGGTGAACAGCATATTGGCCGGTCCAACGCGCTCGGAAGGTGTTTCCGCCTTTGTCGGAGATCTGGCCGCGCAACGTGGGGTCGGCCAAGCCCAGGTGGAGAAGGAGTTCTTTGAGTCCGTACGGCCCTCGTCTCTGATCAAGCGTTTTGCCACCACGGAAGAAGTAGCGTCGATGGTGGTCTACATTGCCAGTGAGCAGTCCTCGGCCACCACTGGCTCTGCACTCCGTGTAGACGGCGGTGTGGTGCGATCCATTCTCTAGCTTGGAATGGCTTCGGTCGACGTCAGAACCGCCATAAATCCAAAACCATGAGTGGGTGGCCCAGGTCTCGCCTTTGAGACCTGGGGTCATGCAGGGGACCCCGATCCTTCTGCAACCGCGACGCTCACACTCCAATAAAACGCAAGGACGCCGAGTTGATGCAATAGCGCAAGCCCGTAGGCGGCGGCCCATCGTTGAAGACATGTCCCAGGTGCGCATCACATCGTTTGCACGCTACCGCAGTACGCACGCCCCAACTATCATCTTCGGCCTCGACAATGTTTTCCCTGGCTATCGGCTTGCCAGAAGCTGGGCCAGCCGGTACCTGAATCGAACTTGGTTTCAGAAGAAAAAAGCGCCGTATCGCAGCAGATGCAGCGAAAAATCCCGCGCTGGTGCAGGTTCCAATAGGAGCCGGTATAGGCCATCTCAGTATCCGCTCTGCGGGTGATGTCGAAGGCATTGGCGGAAAGCTGTCGCCGCCAATCCGCCTCGCTCTTGACGATTTTCTGCACCCGAACCTTCCCCGTGGGCACACCGGCCGCCGAGAATTCGACGATCTCAACCTCTGGGATGGGTCCGCTGGGTGTCGCGGAGGAAAGCAAGGGAGGGGCAGAGCGCAAAGACCATGCGGCGATGGCGGCGGCTGCCAAACCGCCGCTAAGCAGGAAGGCGCGGCGCGTAACCCTCTGGCGCTCGGGATCCTCGTTCAGGTTTGATTCAAACATCGGTTCACCCCCTCATTGGACTCACGCCGGGCCAGGGAGTTACACCATTTGATCTGCTTACGCGTCGAGGTGCTTGGTCACCAACTCGTTCAACAGCGCCGGGTTGGCCTGTCCTTTGGACAACCGCATCACCTGCCCAACGAAAAACGCAGCAACCGTCTTCTTGCCTCCGCGATACTGTTCCAGCTGCTTGGGGTTGGCCGCAATCACTTCCTGAATCATCTTCTCCAATGCGGCCGGGTCGCTGATCTGCTTTGGCTTCTCCCGCTCATACACCACCCCAAAGTCTTCGCCGTTTTCAAAAGCCGTATCGAATAGGCCCTTGAGCTGCTTGCTGGAAAGCTCTCCACCCTCGGCCAGATCCGCCGCCTGCACCAACCCGCGCATGGTGATAGGAGACTGCTCCAGTTCCAGCCCCTTGGCCTTAAGACGGCCCATCAGCTCACTCTGGATCAGGTTGGCGACCCGCCGCGGGCTTCGCGCCTGCCTTGCCGCATTCTCGAACTGGTCGGCAAACGAGCGCGTGGCCGTGAGTGTCTGGGCATCCTGCTCGGTGATCTCGTACTCGGCGATCATCCGCTTGCGGCGGGCCTCCGGCAGCTCGGGAAGGCGGCCCAGGAGGACCTCCTTCCACGCCCCCGAAACCAGCAACGGCGGCAGATCGGGCTCGGGAAAATAGCGGTAGTCGTGGGCCTGCTCCTTGGACCGCATGGAATATGTGCGGCCCTCGTTTGCATTCCACAGCCGTGTCTCCTGGGCCACCCGGCCGCCGCTCTCGATCAGCTCCACCTGGCGCTCAATCTCATACTCCAGTGCGGAGCGGATAAAGCGGAAGCTGTTCACATTCTTCACTTCGGCCTTGGTCCCGAATTTCTTCTGCCCGCGCGGCCTAACGCTGACATTGGCATCGCAGCGCAGCGAACCCTCTTCCATGTTGCAGTCGCTCACACCGGTGTACAGCAAAATCTCTTTTAATCGGGTCAAATACTCGTACGCTTCCTCGGGAGTTCGCAGATCGGGCTCGCTCACGATCTCAATCAGCGGCGTCCCGCACCGGTTCAGGTCTACGTAAGTTTTAGTAGCGGAGTCAGGAAAGCCGTCGTGCATGCTCTTTCCCGCATCCTCCTCCATATGCAGCCGGGTGATGCCGATGCGTTTGGTCACCCTGTGGCCGGAGTCGTCCAGCGCCGGAACATCGATCCATCCGTGTTCCGCGAGCGGCTTATCGAACTGCGAGATCTGGTAACCCTTGGGCAGGTCAGGATAAAAGTAGTTCTTGCGCGCGAAGATCGACTGCTCGCGTATCTCGCAATTGATCGCCGCGGCGGCCATCACCGCGTATTCCACTGCGCGCTGGTTCAACACCGGCAGGGCCCCCGGCAAACCAAGGCAAGCCGGGCAAATATGTGTATTCGGTTCACCGCCGAATCTATTTGCGCAGCCGCAGAAGGCCTTGGTATTTGTCAGGAGCTGGACGTGAACCTCGAGCCCGATGACCGGCTCGTACCGGTTCAGCACGTCAGGAGAAACGCTCATCGCAGTGACCGTCATTATCTTCGATTCTAGCAACGCTGGGCTAACGCGCGTTTTGCTCATGCAATTTTCTTGCCGGCCGCAGCTTGCGGAAGGGTAGTAAGATTTTGAGGCTAACAGTCAGCCTGGAGAGCAACGCACGTGATCGACATCCGTCAGGAAATAACCGCGGTCATCGAGGCCACGGTCCTGGTCGTAGGCGCTCTCTTCCCCATCGTCAATCCTTTGGGGAGCGCCGCCATCTTCGCCAATTTGGTTGGGCCGATCGCTTTCCAGACGCAACGGTTACTCGCACAAAAAATCGCGATCTATAGCTTTTTTCTGCTGATTGTCTCCCTGATTTGGGGAGTGCATGTACTCACATTCTTCGGCATCGCGATCTATGCCGTACAGATCGGCGGAGGCCTGGTGGTCGCCGCGACTGGATGGTCTCTGCTCAACCAGGACACGGGACGGGCGAAAACCGAAGCAACCCCGGACGACCAGATCCTTGAAAACGCATTCTACCCCTTCACTTTGCCCATCACCGTAGGCCCAGGTTCCATCTCTGTTGCCATTACGCTCGGAGCGCACCTGCCTCCTGAGTTGCACGAGCATTCGCTCTTCTCGCCCAGGGTACTGATTGCCGCCATCACCGGCGTCACGTTGATCTGCATCATCATCTACCTGTGCTATGTCTACGCCCGCAAGGCCGAGGCTCTTCTCGGTAGATCGGGAACATCGATGGTGATGCGGCTCTCCTCGTTCATCCTGCTCTGCATTGGCGTCCAAATCATTTCCACGGGCATCAAGGCATACGTCGAAACACTAAGTTAAATTCTCGTGGGCTGATGCTGAATCTGTCACGCAGCGCTGCGTCAAAGCTCTCACACTAGCGTCATCTGAGGATGACGATCCAGTGTGGTGAGGTGGAGAGAAACCGAGTTTTTCTACGCATCCGCTTCAACCCCTGGCTGCATTTGGCTGGGAAAGAAGAGAAGCGAAGGGGCTAAAAGCCCGATTGCTTGATACCAACCTGTTTACAGCATCACCGGCATGCGAGGAAACACAGCGCTTCCACTGAGAGACATATCCGTCGGGGCCGAATATTTCTTGTAGGCCGAGATCCAATCAGTGGCGATCGCTCTCTGCGCAGTTGGAAGGTCCAGCCTGCCTTCGCACACTAATTGGTGCAGCCGCTCCTCCAGTGCATCTTTAACGTGGGCGTTCCACGCAGACGAAGTGGAAGGCTCGGGCCATAGGTTGCGGATGTCTTCCGTACCACCCAACCCTGGAGCAATCAGGTAGTCGATCTCGTAATCTTCCGGGCGGGGATTCACGATCCCATATTCCTTGAATACTTCTTGACGTAAGGAGCTGGGCACATCGCTGACCACTTGCTCATGCGGCATGGAGCATACATCACCGATGCTGACTGGCCGTGTTGCGCCAGGAGTCAACTTGGGGTCCGGAACGGCCGCGCTTGCCAGGGAAAGGTAGTCCGTTGAACTGCGCAGTTGGAAATGCTTCAGCAGGAGCCTGCCTCCCAGCACGCTGATAAGCAGCGCGACGCAAAAGTAGGCGGCGGCACGATGGTGCGGAAAGATTTGCAGAAAGCGCGGCCATGAATCGGTGGATGGCTGCGCTGCTGCTTCGGAAAGTCGTGCCTTGAGCAAAGCACGTGAGCCTGTCGCAGCCGGTAACTGTGGATCCAGCGTGCGTCGGTGAAGTGTAACGAAATCCCCGATCGTACTTTCCAGTTCTGCCAACCGGGAGCGGCATAGCCAGCATGCCGCCAGGTGCGCACGGGCTTGCTTTGCACCTCTGCGCGACGCCTCTCCATCAAGCACCAGCAGGATATCCTGATCCGACAAGTGAAACGGCTCTCCAACCATGACCTTATCCTTGATCGGCGCACTCTATCCGTGCCAGAGCGCGCGTAAGTGCTATCGATACAGCACCCAGCGAAATCCCGAGAGCGGCGGCTATTTCGCGGTAACGGAGGCCCTCCGCGCGTAGGGAGAGACAGCAGCGGTCCTGCTCCGGCAGCGCGCGTAGAACAGCTTGCATGCGCTCCAGCCGTTGGCTGCTCGCGGCCTGCTCCTCGGGGTTGGGAGACCTGTCCGGCTGCCGACGGGCTACTGCCTCGTCGAATCGAGCGTCGCCTGGGCCTTTCTATTGACCAAGTGCTGTTTCAACGCCAGGTTATGCGCCACACGAAATACCCAGCCGCGAAGGTTTCGCCTCGATTTCCCCATTCTGCAGGTGCCGGAAGAGCGCCATAAAAACCTCCTGGATGATCTCCTCTCCATCGTGAACAGATAGTCCAAGCGAGATCACGTAGCGAAGCAGCGGATTACGAAATTGCTCAAACAGATCGATGACTTCGCATTCGATCTCAGAGGGTTTCGTCGAAGACCCGGTGCGGGCGTTCGATGGCAACGCCAGCTCATGAAGCGAATCTGCCTGCCGAATAAGCATAGATGCTTCAACTATATATTCCGTTCACCCCTCTTCTGTTCAGGCTTTTTTTTGGCGCGCCATTTACCATCCCGCCACACCAGGGAAAAAACACTGAACAAAACCGATAGGGAGAAGAATATTCAAACGAGGACAGAACGAGAAGAATCATTGCGCCTGCCGCGGGCCAGATGCCTGGCTTGACTTAGTCCGAGAGCAACAGCCGACCAGGGAGGCCTATTTTTGATAAGGAAATTTAAAACCCAGTCTTTGTTTTGTGCCTTTGCCCTTCTTGGCCAGACGGCCATAATTGCCGTACTTCCGCGGGCTCTTTCCGTGCTTGCCCAAAGCACCACTGGGGAGTTGCGTTTGACGGTCAAAGATCCCGCTGGATTGGGCGTGAAGAGCGGCACGGTTGACCTCGTCAGCCAGGGCACCCAGTATAGCCAGACATTCACTACGGACCAGCAGGGCGGCGTGGACGCCAAGCGCCTGCCCTACGGAATTTATCAGGTCCAGATTCAAGCGCAAGGCTTTGCCGAGGTCACCGAGTCGGTCGACATACGCTCTGCGCTCCCCTTGGATCGCACCATTCGGCTGCAAGTGGCTTCCGTTTCCGAATCGGTGAAAGTCACCGCGACCAACACATTGATGGATCCGTATCGTCCAGGTTCAGTCAATGAATTGGGTTCGGAGCCGATTCAGAACCGATTGACCGCGCTGCCCGGCCGCGGCATTCAAGACCTGGTAAACTCACAACCCGGCTGGCTCTATGAAGGCAATGCCGTTCTGCACCCGCGCGGATCGGAATATCAGACCCAGTTTGTCGTGGACGGAATTCCGCTCACCGACAACCGTTCGCCTAGCTTCGGCCCGGAGGCTGCCGAAGCCGATGACATCCAATCCCTGAAGATTTATACCGCCGGTATTCCCGCGGAATATGGCAGGAAGATGGGAGGCGTCGTTGAGGTCAATACGCTCAGAAGCCAGTTGCCGGGGTTTCATGGACAACTTACTCTCTTCGGCGGCACCTACGATACGGGTTCGATCAGCACCCAGGATCAATACACACGGGGAAGAATACGTTTGGTGTGAGCGCCTCGGGCGACATGACGAACCACTATCTCAACCCCGTTGTCCCCGAAAATTACTCCAATAACGGCACGACTGCCAGCTTCGCGGGAAGTTATGAGCGGGATCTAACGGAGAAAGACCGTCTCACCTTTATTGCCCGCCATGAACTCGCGCGCTATGCGATTCCCAACGAGCTGGTACAGCAGAACGGGGCATGGTTGCCAAACTCGGACAACGACACCGGCTGTCCACCCGTTCCCCCGGACCAGGAACCAAGCGATTGCGTATACATTCCCGGTGGGCAGCTGCAGAATGGCGACAATTTTGAAACCATGGGGAGCGCTCGCCTACCAGCACATCTTCTCCTCCGACGCGATCGGGTGGCTGCGCGTTCATGGCCCGCGACAACTCCACTGACTTTTATTCGAATGCGGCGTCCTGGCCTCTGATTGCAACCCAGCACAACTACTTCAACGAGGTTTACTTCAACGGTAGCGTCGCCGTCCATCATGGAAGACACGAATTTAAGGTGGGCGTCGAATCCGACAACATCTTCCTGCACGAAAACACCAGCTACGTCATGCCTTACTGCGAGAACCTTGCAAACCCTCAATGCCCGATAACTTTGGGCATCTTCGACACTGGCGCGACAACCTTTGCCTTTACCGGCACCCGCCCGGATCTCGAACAAGCGGCCTATGTTCAGGACTTGATCCGCCTCGGCAACTGGACGATCAACGCAGGCCTGCGATGGGACCACTACCAATTGCTGGTGAACCAAAACGCGGTGAGCCCGCGGACTCGCCGTATCGCGCTACTTTCCCTACGCTTGGCCTGAATATTCACGGAGCCTTTGACCGCATCTTCCAGACACCCTCCTTCGAAAACATACTTTTGGCCAGCTCTCCAGAAGCGGAGACTGTGGACACCAGCGTTCCCGCAGTGCAATTGCCCGTCCAGCCTTCTCACGGGGACTATTATGAAGCGGGATTGACGAAAGTACTCTTCAATAGAACTGCGGGTGGACGCGAATATGTTCCGCCGCGACGTGAATAACTACGCCGACGACTCTCAACTCCTGAGCACCGGGATAAGCTTCCCCATCGCATTTAGGAAAGCCATTCTCTACGGCGCGGAGGGAAAGATTGAAACTCCCCATTGGGGGCCGTTCTCGGGCTTCGCCAGCTACTCCTACATAGTGGGGAACGCCTGGAATCCAGTAACAGGCGGTTTGTTTCTTGGGGATGATGCCTCCGACGCGCTGACCCAGACTACCGGACACTTTCCCGACTCGCAGGACCAGCGGAATACGATTCGCGCACGAGGGCATTATCAGATTGCCCCGCGCTTGTGGATGGCCCTTGGGGCTGACTACAACACCGGACTGCCGTTTGAACCGGATTTAACTCCCCAGCAATATGCGACAGAATACGGCCAGGTGGTGATCAATCACCTCAATTTCAATCGCGACCGCATCAATCCTTACTTCACGCAAAACCTTACGGTGGGAGCCGATATTCTCAAGCGTGAAAAATTCACCACGCGGTTTCAGGGCGATATCGCAAACGTGGGCAACACGCTCGAACTCATCGACTTCGGAGGACTGTTCTCCGGCAACGCGGTTGGCCCGGGACGCCAATTTACCTTTCGCGTCCTAACCACATTCTAAGAGCCGGAGCGGTTCTTCGAGCCGCCTTCGTGCCGGCTCGCTAGCCTCTGTGCGGCCGCTCGCGTTGATGCAAATGAGTCATCTACATGTCACTAAGGTGGTAGTAGAGAACTAATCTTAAACCCCTGCTATAAGATTGTGGATGCGTGGCGCAAGTTGGCACACTTCTCCGGGTCAGTGGAAGGTACATCATCGCCGCAAGTGCAATAGTAACCATGCTCACAACCAGGTTGTTCGGCCTCGCGCGATCCATCTCTGCCAGCGTCCTTCTCTGCCTGGTGCCTATCACGCTCGCTGTTCCTTCTCTTTGGTCGCAGATAACCCCAGCACCGCCTGCTGGGGTTGCGTGGCACGTAAAGGGAACCTGGCAGGTCGAAGGTAAAGGAGCGCCTATCCAGACGGGAGATGCCGTCCAGCCGGGCTCGCTCCTGCAGCCCGACCCTGTGGCTGCACAACACACGATCATTGTTCTACTGCCCGACGGTCAACGCATTATGTACGAGTGCTTCACCGTCGATGACTGCGCACGTGGCTTTCGTGTGCCTTCGCTTTACCGCGACCCCGAGCCCTTCGCCATCGATATGCTGGCCCGCATTCGCGCCGCGCTGATCCGTGGAGACCGCGGCTTCTCCGCCGCATCCGGCATTCATCCTCCATTGGGATTCCCGCGCGATGAGATTCTGGCGGTACTTGGTCCTGACAATCAAGTGCATGTGGAGGGTCTGGCCACAAAGCTCCCCAATGGGCGTTTTACCTGCGATATACGGCCGTTTGACCCCGCGCGCCCAAACCAGCTGCATCTCGTCCTGGAGAAGACTGCGCCCTTCATCACCCTTCCACTTCCTTCTACCGGCCTTTATGTCGTGACCATCTATGACGACAGAAACACCCCGAGAATGCAGCTTTTTCTTGCCGCAATCAGCCCCGCACAGGAGGCGAGCTTCAAGAAATCCTTCCACGACGCAAAAGAGCTGATGCAAAAATGGAATGACGACTTCTATGGATGGCCTATCCATGACTTTCAATGGGCGTATCTGGAATCGCTTGTGCTGGACATGCAGCCAATAAGCGATTCTCCAGGTGCGGCCACGCCCCCACATGGCTCCTCGCCCGAGCTCGTGACCGCAGAGCCGGCGTTCACCCCCAAGGCCGGCTTATTGGCCGGAGATTCGGATATCGTGTTGCATTCCGAAACACCCGGCGCCGTTATCCACTACACCGTGGATTACTCCCAGCCCGTCGCCACCTCCCCGGTGTATCGCGCGCCGATCGTGATCAAGGGTTCAGGGCTGACCATCAAGGCATTTGCCAGCGCGCCGGGCAAGAAAGACAGTGCAGTCGTTACGGGAACCTTCCGCATCCGCAAGTAACTGAAGACCAAACCAAATTTGCCGGTCATCGGCCCTTTCGGGAGAGGACGGGCTTGCATGAGTCAGTTCGGAATATCTAAAATGGCGGTTGCGCCCCCGCGCCGGTAGTATCCGCCACGAGAGATATGCCTGCGCAAATGAAGTGTGCCTTTGGGGGTGAAAGAAGTGCCATGATCCGCCAAACTGCAGTTCTTTGCTTTCTGCTGCTGGGTTTCTCGCTCCCCATCACCCTCATAAGTTGCGGGTACAGAAGTTCTTTTCGCTGGCCCTGAAGAAACAGCCGTTACCCCTACCGGGAACATCCAGCACATAGTAGTGATCTTTCAGGAAAACGTCTCCTTCGACCACTACTTTGGCACTTACCCGAATGCCCTGAATCTACCAGGTGAGACACCTTTCACCGCACTTCCGCAAACCCCGGCTGTCGATGGCCTCACGCCGAGCCTTTTGTTGGATAACCCCAACGCCAGAAATAAGCGCAACGGCGCCGGGGCCACCAACCCGTTCCGGTTGTCACCTTTGGAGGCCGCTACGGCCGACCAGGACCACGGCTACACCGCAGAACAGTTCGCCTTCAATGCGGGCTATATGAACTTGTTCCCATTCTCTGTGGGTATGGCCGACAGCCGTCGCTTGGGGAGGGGTATCGCCGCCACCACGGGCTTGACCATGGGCTATTACGACGGCAACACGGTTACCGCGATTTGGAATTACGCCCAGCACTATGCGATGAGCGATCGCTTCTTCGGGACCACCTTCGGACCTTCCTCGCTGGGCGCTATCAATCTTATCTCCGGTCAAACCAACGGGGTCGTGGATGATGGCAACGCGGAAGGCAACATGGTTTCGGATCGGCATGGCGGACACACGCTTATCAGCAATGCGGACCCATTCAACGATATATGCTCCATTACCAGCGGCGCACTCGTGCATATGACGGGGAAAAACATCGGCGATCTGCTGAACGCCGCAGATCTGACGTGGGGCTTTTTCCACGATGGCTTCGATCTTAGGCTGACCAATAGCAATGGCAGCAGGGGTTGCCGCCGAAGCCACAGATCGAACATCACCGGCGAGACGTCACTGGACTATGCCCCGGGCCTGGATCCGTTTCAGTACTATGCCTCGACTGCGAACCCGCTTCACACGCGGCCGGCCTTCCCCCAGGTTATCGGATACCCCAATGACGGCGGCGCAAATCATCAGTATGACCTGCAAGATTTCTTTCACGCGCTCGATGTCGATAACTTTCCCACCGTCAGCTTCCTTAAGCCCCCAGTTTATCGCGACGGCCACGCCGGCACCTCCGATCCTCTTGATGAGCAGGCATTTCTGGTGGAGGTGATCAACACCATCGAGCAAAGGCCGGAGTGGAACCATACCGTGATCATCCTCGCCTACGACGATTCCGACGGCTGGTATGACCACGTCTACCATGTTATCAACGGCAGCGAGACGGCCAGGGATGGTCTTCTCGGCGGTGGGTAGATGTGGCGACCCCTCGACCGCGCTTCCTGGCGTCGAAGCCGGAAACTTGCACGCGCAGGGCAGATGCGGCTATGGTCCACGCTTGCCTCTGCTGGTGATCTCGCCCTGGGCCAAGCCGAATTACGTTTCTCACACTGTCACTGACCAGACCTCCATCCTGCGCTTCATTGAAGATACTTTCCTGAACCAACAGCGAATCGGCCAGGGATCTTACGATGCAATCGCCGGATCCATCGCCGACATGCTTGACTTCAGCGCCGATGCGCCTCAAAACAGCGCGGTGGTGCTTCTCGATCCCGCGACCGGCCAGGTCAAGAGCCAGTAAGTGGTCCTGAATCGACGCGTCCCTACGGCATCGTGGCCGAGCGGCCTCCGAAGCTATAATCATGGAGAGATTGAGAGTCCTCGCTCTACATACCGTTCTGATAGCCACGGTCTTCTGTGCTGTCCTCTGTGTTGGATGTAGAACCTCTGGGAATGAAAGGCCCATTGGCGCGGTGGTCGATATCAAGGCTCCCCTGGGGCTGCCGCCGGTTCCTTTTCCTGCGGACAATCCACCAACCGCGGAGACAATCGCTCTCGGCCGCAGGCTCTTCTACGACACCAGGCTGTCTAAAGACAACTCTGTGTCGTGCGCCTCTTGCCACAATCCAGGTCTCGCATTCACCGATGGACGGCGGGTTGCGCGAGGTGTCGGCGGCACGCTTGGCGTGCGCAATTCACCAACCTTGCTGAATGCGGCCTACTCGCCGCTGCAATTCTGGGATGGCCGCGCGCCCAGCCTGGAGGCGCAGTCCGCTTTTCCCATTGCAGACCCGGCGGAGATGAATCAGCCGCACGAGGTTTCTGTCTCGAAAATTGCACAGGATCCCGCGTACGATACCGAGTTTGCCCATGCCTTTGGGCCAGGAAGCGTAACCCTGGGAAAGATTCAGCGGTCGCTGGCCAGCTTCGAGCGAACCTTGCTTAGCGGCAACTCTCCGTTCGATCAATACCAATATGGCGGGAACAAGCAGGCGCTCACGCCTGCTGCCATCCACGGCCTCGCGCTCTTTACCGATCCACAGAAGGGAAACTGCGTCGTCTGCCACACCATCGAAGCCAGGTACGCCCTCTTCACCGATGGAAAATTTCACAACACCGGCTCCGGCGTCAACGGAGACGGCACGCTGACTGATCTCGGCCGTTTCGGCCAAACGAAATTAGAAACCGAAAAAGGCGAATTCAAGACGCCTACCCTGCGTAACGTCGCCCTGACCGGACCTTATATGCACGACGGCAGCCTGAAGACGCTCAAAGACGTCGTCGATTTCTACGCCGGAGGCGGCAACTCCAATCCATATCTCGACAAGGAGATCAAAGCCACTCAACCTTTCCGCGCAGGATCGTGCGGATCTGGTTGCGTTCCTCGAGGCTCTTACCGGCGAGATGCCCAGGAACGCTGGACCACCAGGGAAAGAATAAGGTACATATCCGGCATGAGGCGCTTTTGCTTTTTCCATCTCTGCTTCGCGGTCGCGCTCCTTGCCGGCTGCTCGGGGAAACCCAACACAGAACAACCGGGCACCGCGAAAACCCAGCCGGCGCCTGTATTCTTCAAAGTAGACCCAGCGACCGCCGGCACTGTGACCGGCCGCGTGCGCTTCACCGGCAAGAAGCCAGTGCCGAAAGTGATCGACATGAGCGAGGAACCTGCCTGCGTCGAAGCCCATCATGGCAAAGCCTATGACGAATCCTTAGTCGTCAATAAAACTGGCGGCCTGGCCAACGCTTTCGTCTACGTCAAGAGTGGATTGGAAGGAAAGACTTTCGAGATTCCCGCGACCCCGGTCACCATCGATCAGAGCGGCTGCTGGTTCCGTCCACGGGTGGTGGGCATTCAGACCGGACAGATCCTGAAGGTCATCAACTCAGATCCGGTCACGCACAATATTCATCCCATGGCCCAGGTCAACCGGGAATGGAATCATAGCCAGGGCGCCGGCGATCCACCCATCGACCGCAAATTCATCAAACCCGAAATCATGATCCGGGTTAAATGTAACATCCATAGTTGGATGCATGCCTTTATCGGCGTACTGGATCATCCTTATTTCGCCGTTTCCAAGGACGATGGATCGTTCGAGATCCAGAATTTGCCGCCAGGCACCTACACCATTGCCGTCTGGCAGGAAAAGCTTGGGACGCAAGAGCAGCAGGTAACCGTTCCGCCCCACGGCAACGCTGAGGCCAACTTCACATTCAAGGAAAACTAAGCCATGCGCAAACTCGGATATGCTCTCTCTGCCTTCGCTCTGACGGTCTTCGCCGCCGGTTGCCAATCCTCCAAGCCTGCGGAGCAGCCTGTGCAAACCGCGCCGGTTGAGACCTCGGCGCCGCGGATTTACGTGACCAATGAAGTCTCCGGCGATATGACCATCATCGATTCCGGAAACTACAACGTGCTTGCCACTGTCCCTTTGGGCAAGCGTCCACGCGGCATCCATCCCAGCCCGGACCACAAGACGATCTACGTCGCACTCAGTGGCTCGCCGATTGCCGGGCCCGATGTGGATGAGAGCACTCTTCCGCCGCCTGACAAGAGCGCCGATGGGATCGGCGTCTTCGACGTTGCGCAGAGTAAGGTGCTGCGGGTGATTCCCGGCGGCTCCGATCCGGAAAACTTCGATGTCAGCCAGGATGGCACGCAGCTATATATCTCCAACGAAGACGATGAGGCCGTCAGTATCGTCGACATCGCTTCCAGCAAAGTAATCAAGAGCATGAAGGTGGGCGCACAGCCTGAAGGCGTTAAGGTAACGCCGGACGGAAAG
This sequence comes from uncultured Acidobacteriaceae bacterium, assembly GCA_963840675.1. Lineage (GTDB taxonomy): Bacteria > Acidobacteriota > Terriglobia > Terriglobales > Acidobacteriaceae > PALSA-350. The sequence goes on along the minus strand of CAWJAB010000008.1, from coordinate 92,269 downwards.
CATGTCTGGGTCACTTCCGAGGAGACCGGGACCATCGCCGTCCTCGATCCGGTTGCGGGCAAGATCGTTGCCACCTTCAAGGTTGGTCACCGTCCGCGCTCGGTGGCGTTCATGCCCGACGGGTTGCATGCCTACGTGAACGCGGAAAATGACGGAACCGTGGTGTTGGTCGATGTAAAAAAGAATCGGATGATCAAGGCTATATCGCTGGGTAAGCCGGGCATCATCAAGCCCATGGCTGTGTTGCTTTCGCCCGATGGCAGCCGGCTCTATGTCAGCACCGGCAGAGGACACCAGGTATTTACGATCGATACGGGTACGAACACTGTGCTGGGATCGGTCGAAGTCGGACCGCGTCCCTGGGGCATCGCGCTTTCGCTGGACGCCAAGACCCTTTATTCCGCCAACGGGCCTTCGAACAACATCTCGGTCGTGGACCTGGCCACCAATACCGTGACCAAAAAAGTGAAGGCTGGCTCTAGCCCATGGGGCGTCATCGTTCTACCAAGATGAGAAAAGAAACAGCAGGTCCCTCCACTACGCTGCGCTGGTCGATGACAATGCTGGTAAAGACAGACTTCCCAGTCGAATCGGACGCTCGGAACTGCAGATCATCCGTCGCAGACTTCCGGTCGGGATGACTAAAGGCTGTCTGACATCTCTAACCGTCATGCGAAGCGCAGTGGAGGGACCTGCTGTTGTCTTGTCCGCATGTGCAGAGGAAAGCACGCCTCCCCTTGTCATCCCGAGCGCAGCGAGGGATCTGCAGTCCTAGCTCGCCGCCAACTGCCGCAACACAAACTGCAGGATGCCGCCGTTCTCGTAGTAGAGAATTTCCTGTGGCGTGTCGATGCGCACCGTTGCGTTGAAATGCCTGGTCGTCCCCGCCGCATCCGTCGTCTTGACCTTCAGCGTGCGGCCCTGGGCGAACTTCTGCTCCAGCATCTGGCGAATTCCTTCCAGGTCGAACACCTCTTCCCCCGTGAGCCCGAGCGACTCCGCACTTTGCCCGGCCTCAAACTGCAACGGCAGGATCCCCATGCCCACCAGGTTGGAGCGGTGGATACGCTCGTAGCTCTGGGCAATCACCGCCCGCACGCCGAGCAGCCTCGGCCCTTTGGCCGCCCAATCGCGCGAGGAGCCGGAGCCGTATTCCTTGCCCGCAAGAATCACCAGGGGCACACCCCGTTCGGCATACTTCACCGAGGCATCGAAGATGCTCATCTCCTCGCCCTCGGGCAGCAGGCGAGTTACGCCGCCTTCCGTTCCCGGAGCCAGCTTGTTACGCAGCCGCACATTGGCAAAGGTGCCGCGCACCATCACCTCGTGATTGCCTCGCCGCGACCCGTACGAGTTGAAGTCCGCCGCCTTCACACCGTGCTCCACCAGATATTTGCCGGCAGGCCCATTGAGCTTGATCGAGCCGGCAGGGGAAATGTGGTCCGTCGTGACGCTGTCTCCCAGCACCGCCAGCACCCGGGCGCCTCTGATCTCCTCTACCGGAGAAGGCTTCGCCGGCATCCCGTCAAAATACGGCGCCTTGCGGATGTAGGTGGAATCGGGCTCCCACTGGTAGGTATCGCCAATGGGGAACTTGAGGTGCTGCCAATTCTTATCCCCATCCGTAACAGTTGCATATTGCTCGGTAAAGATCTCTGAATCGATGGCCGACGCGATGGTGCTGTTTACCTCTTCCTGGGTCGGCCAGATGTCCTTCAGGTAGACCGGGGCGCCGCCTCTATCTTTGCCGATCGGATCGGTCTCGAAATTATGTTCGATATTTCCCACCAGCGCGTAGGCCACCACCAGTGGCGGCGACATGAGATAGTTGGCCCGCACCTCGGAGTTGATTCGTCCCTCGAAGTTTCGATTTCCGCTCAACACAGAAACCGCGACCAGCCCATGATCGTCAATCGACTTGGAAACATCCGTCGGCAAGGGACCGGAGTTGCCGATGCACGTGGTGCAGCCATAGCCAACCACCTGGAAGCGCAGCTTGTCCAGGCTCTCCAGCAGTCCCGCTTTCTTGTAGTAGTCCGTCACCACGCGGGAGCCCGGCGCCAGCGAGGTCTTGACCCACGGGGGCACCCTCAGTCCCTTCTCTGCAGCCTTCTTTGCCAGCAGCCCGGCGGCGATCATGACCGACGGATTCGAAGTGTTGGTGCAACTGGTAATGGCCGCGATCACGATGGATCCATGACCCAGGTAGGGATCGACATCGACCCCGAAGCGCTCCTTAACCGTGCTCGCCGGTCCCTTCTCGGGCGTGGCCTTATCACTGCCATTTGCCCAGGTATGGCCGCCCTCGCCCTCCCAGCGTATGGTTTGCCGTTCCTTGCGCCCCGCGGCGCTCGGCCCCAGCAAGCCCGGCAACTGCTGCTGAAAGTTTGCGCCGGTCTGCGAAAGCGCCACCCGGTCCTGGGGGCGCCGCGGACCCGCAACGCTCGGCTCGACCGTAGAAAGATCCAGATGGGTCGTCTGCGTGTATTCCGCCTCGGCTGAATCAGGCGGTGTGGAACCATCCCTGTTCTTTGGAGTACGCCTCCACCAGCCTGATCTGCTCCTGGCTCCGCCCTGTCAGCTGCAGATAACGCAGCGTCTCCGCATCGATGGGAAAGATGCCGCAGGTGGCGCCGTACTCCGGCGCCATGTTGCCGATCGTCGCCCGGTCCGCGAGGCTCAACTCGCTGACCCCCGAGCCGTAGAACTCGACAAATTTGCCCACCACCCCCAGCTTGCGCAGCATCTCGGTCACGGTCAGCACCAGGTCGGTGGCCGTCGCACCCTCGCGCAGCTTGCCCGTGAGCTTGAACCCGACCACCTGTGGCACCAGCATCGAAACCGGCTGGCCCAACATGGCAGCCTCGGCTTCGATCCCGCCGACGCCCCAGCCCAGCACGCCCAGCCCGTTGATCATGGTGGTATGCGAGTCGGTGCCCACCAGCGTGTCAGGATAGGCCCGCACCGGCCCTCCATTCGCCGCCGTGGTAAAGACCACGCGCGCCAGGTACTCCAGGTTGACCTGGTGGCAGATACCCATTCCCGGGGGAACGGTAGAGAAATTCCGGAACGCGGTCTGGCCCCATTTCAGAAAGGCGTAGCGCTCCCGGTTGCGCTGGAACTCCAGCGCGGCGTTGATGGAATATGCATTCGAAGTGCCGAATTCGTCCACCTGGACCGAGTGGTCGATCACCAGCTCCGCCGGCTGCAGTGGGTTGATCTTCTCCGGGTCGCCGCCCAGCTGCTTCATGGCGTCGCGCATAGCCGCCAGATCGACGATGGCGGGCACTCCGGTAAAGTCCTGCATCAGCACGCGGGCCGGCATAAACGCGATCTCGCGCGCCGGTTCCGCCTTTGCCTTCCACTTGGCAAGGAATTCGATGTCGTCCGCGGTCACGCTCTTGCCATCTTCCTGCCGCAGCAGGTTTTCCAGCAGCACGCGCAGGCTGTAGGGAAGGCGGCGAAGCGAGAGGCCTTTGGCCTCCAGCGCATTAAGACGGAAGATCTCGTAGCTCTTGTTGCCGACCTTCAGGATGGATTGACTGCCGAAGCTGTTCATTGGGTAATTCCTCTCTGATGTCTCGTCCAGATCGCGCAAATTTGCGCAGGAGCGCGAGCCTGATCAATAGCTGTTGTCAGGGTCTTGCTGACGATTAGTTAAGAGGAATGGCTCCGTCCGCGGTCAGGCTTGCCGTGACGGAAACGCTTGTGCAGGGAATTGCGACGGGCGTTCATGGTCCACTCAATATTGTAAAGCATTGCTGGGTGATCAGGGGGTAACGCTTAATCCCAGGAGCACCACGTTTAGGGCAATAATGATCGCCACCGTCAGCCAGCCGAGAAAGGCGAGTGTGCCCCCGTTGGTGAACTCTCGCATCACTTGCCGCCGGCTGCATAGGATGAGCAGCGGGATCAGCGCGAAAGGCAAAGTAAAGCTGAGCACCACCTGGGAGAGAACCAGGATCCGGATCGGGTCCAGGCCCAGGCCGATGACCACCATCGCCGGCAGCAACGTTATCAGGCGGCGCAGGAAGATGCTGAAGCGAACATTCAGAAAGCCTTCCAGGATCATCTGCCCGGCCAGGGTTCCGACGGTAGAAGACGAAAGTCCGGAGCACAAAAGCGCAACCGCAAAGATGATTGCCGAAGCGGGACCCAACAGAGGGCCCAGCGTGCGGTGGGCTTCCTCGATGGACATGTCGCTGCGTCCCGTCCCGGCAAATGCCGCGGCGGCAACGATAATCATCGCGGAATTAACCAGCCACGCCCCGTTCATGGCGGCAAATACGTCCAGCGCTTCCAGCCTTAAATGGCGGAGCCGTGTCAGGTAGCGGATTTCGAGGCGTGTGCTCACTGCGTTCTTCCGCCACCAGCCGCGGCTGCACCAGGCCGGAGTGCAGGTAAACCACGTGCGGCATCACCGTGGCGCCCAGCATGCCCACGGCGATGTAGATACTCTTTCGATCCATCATCGGCACTACCGTGTGGTAGGCGATCTGCCGCCAGTCGGGGTGCACCAGGAAGATCTCGATCAGGTAACACACCCCAATCATCAGGACGAAGACCATGATGCCGATTTCCAGGCTCCTGAAGCCCCGCAGCTCGAGCGCCAGGATGGCGAAGACGCACACCGCCGAGACGATCGCGGCGAGAAACATCACCGTGGTCCGGGCCAGCCCCAAATGAAGAAAATACCCGCCGAAAAGCAAGTAGAAGCCGAGCGCCGCGCCCAGAAACTCCGCCAGATCGGTGGCCAGGGCCGATAGCTCGGCCGCGACCCAGAGGCCAATGGCCGTGCGCCGCGAGAAATGTTCACGGCAGTTCTGCGGCAGCGTCCGCCCGGTTGCGATCCCCAGTTTGGCCGACAGGTATTGGATCAGGATGGCCATGGCATTCGACCAAAGCAACACCCAGAGAAGCTTGTAGCCAAAACTGGTTCCGCCGGCAAAGTTGGTGGCGAAGTTGCCCGGATCGATATAGGCGATGCTGGCCACAAAGGCGGGTCCGAACCAATACAGGGCCTGCCGGGTTTTCAGGTTGGGAAGCAGCGCAGCGGGCTGCGAAGAGGTCATTGGAAGCGAGGGTGGGGAAACAGGAGCCAAGGCACGATCCTCGTTTCAGCGGCTGCGCTTTCAGTATAGCCTGCATTTCCGTCCTGGTGTTAACCATAGTTAATAACTCTTCGCAGTTCGGGCGCGGCTGCGGTAGTCTTGCCAAAGATGAAAGTGCTCGTGATCGGAGGCGGAGGCCGTGAACATGCCCTGGTGTGGTCCATCGCCCGCTCCCGGCGCGTCTCCCAAGTGCTTTGTACGCCGGGCAATGCGGGCATAGCTCAATTGGCGCGCTGTATTCCCTCTAGCCCCAAGGATGTCGACGACCTGCTACGGGTCACTGCCGCCGAAAGTCCAGACCTGGTGGTGGTGGGCCCAGAGCTCCCGTTATCGCTGGGCCTGGTGGACGAGTTGCAGCGGCGCAGCATCCCGGTCTTTGGGCCGACCCGGCAGGCAGCCCTGCTGGAAAGCAGCAAATCCTTTGCCAAGCGCTTTATGCAGCGCCACCAGATCCCGACCGCAGCCTATGCCGTCGCCACCACCGAGCGGGAAGCCCTGGAATCGATCGACCTCTTCCATCTCCCGGTGGTGATCAAAGCGGATGGTCTGGCGTCAGGCAAGGGCGTGATCGTGTGCGAGACGCGGCGAGAAGCAACCGAGGCCATCTCCGGGCTCATGGGCGGAAGGCTGCTGGGCGGAGTCCAGTCCTCGATCGTGATCGAGGAGTTCCTCACCGGCGAGGAGCTCTCGTTTCTTACCCTCACCGATGGAAAGCATGTAACGCCCTTAGTGCCGGCGCAGGACCACAAGCGAGTGGGCGAGGGAGATACGGGGCCCAACACTGGAGGCATGGGCGCCTACTCCACCGACGGCATGGTGGATGACCAGATGCGCGACTGGATTGTGCACCACATTGCGCAGCCCGCGGTGAGCGGCATGGCTGCCGAAGACTCTCCCTTTGCGGGCGTTCTGTATTGCGGCTTGATGATGACGGCGCGCGGCCCGATGGTGCTGGAGTTCAATGCGCGCTTTGGCGATCCTGAGACCCAGGCCATTCTGGCCCGGCTGGACAGTGACCTGGTGGCGACGCTGGAAGCCTGCGTAGAGGGCCGTTTGAGCGACACTGAGCTGCGCTGGAAACCCGGAGCCTCGGCCTGTGTCATCGCCGCCTCTGCCGGCTATCCGGGCAGTTATGTGACCGGGCATAAGATCAGCGGGCTGGAAGAAGCGGCCCGCGTACCCGGGGTGGAGGTTTTTCATTCCGGCACTGCGCTCGTGGACGGGCATTACGTCACCGAAGGCGGCCGGGTACTGGGCGTGACTGCCGCGGCCGCGTCGTTGCAGCAATCGCTATCGCTGGCCTACGAGGCGCTGGAGCGCATTGAATTTGACGGAATGTACTACCGCAGGGACATCGGTCATCGTTCGCTCAAGTCCGGGACAAAGTCGTAAGAAGGGAAAAGTGACCAACAAAAGCTCGGGTGCCCAATCACACGAGCGCCGTAGGCGCGCCACTAAACCTGTACGAGAGCTCTCCCAGAAGCAGAATCGTTAGAGCCCGGCCGAACACTCTAACCATGACGGAAGGTGTTGCACGTGGTAAATGAAGTTCTGACAAAGACCGATCCCGTCTGCGGCATGAAGGTGCTACCGCAAAAGGCGGCGGCATCGGTCGAGCACGCAGGGCGTACCTGGTATTTCTGTTCCCAGGGCTGCGGGACAAAATTCGAGGCGAGTCCTGGCCAAGTATGACGGCTCGCAAACTGTTCCTCCGGTATCTCCCCTGGTGCCTATCGGGCCGCCTCCCCAGACCACAGCGTCCGCTCAATACACCTGCCCGATGCATCCTGAGGTGCTCTCCGCCAAGCCCGGGGCGTGCCCGAAGTGCGGCATGGCGCTGGAAGCAACCGAGCCCATCACACTCAAACGAACGCACCGAATACACCTGCCCCATGCATCCGCAAATCGTGCGCGACGGGCCCGGCGCTTGTCCCATCTGTGGCATGGCGCTCGAGCCTCGAACCGTCACCGCCGCCGCGGCCAATCCCGAATTGACCAGCATGACCCGGCGGCTTTGGATTAGCGCCTTGCTGACCCTTCCCTTGCTCGCGATCATGGTCTCTGGGTTGCTGCCCGGCCATCCGCTCGAAGGCCGGCTGTTGGGCTGGATTGAGCTCGCCCTGGCGACACCGGTGGTGCTGTGGGGCGGATGGCCGTTCTTTGAGCGCGGCTGGGCATCGGTTGTTCATCGCAGCCTGAACATGTTCACCCTCATCGCGATGGGAACCGGCGCTGCCTACTTTACAGCCTGGCGGCCGTGGCCGCGCCCGGCCTTTTTCCCGCCTCGTTTCGCGATGCCCAGGGAAACCTCGGCCTCTATTTTGAAGCAGCTGCCGTTATCACCGTCCTTGTCCTGTTGGGGCAGGTGCTCGAGTTGCGAGCTCGCAGCCAGACCAGCGGCGCCCTCCAGGCGCTGCTCGGCCTGGCCCCCAAAACCGCGCGCCGCATCGCCTCCGGCGGAAGCGAGGCCGACGTCGCTCTCAGTGAGGTCGTCATGGGCGACCGTCTGCGCATCCGTCCCGGCGAAAAAGTGCCCGTCGACGGCTCGGTGGTCGAGGGGCGCAGCTCTGTAGACGAATCGATGGTCACCGGCGAGCCTATCCCGGTTGAGAAAACGGCCGGAGACAAAGTGGTGGGTGGAACCATCAACGGAACCGGCAGCCTGGTAATGCAGGCGGAGCGTGTCGGCTCAGCCACCCTGCTGGCGCAGATTGTCAAGATGGTCAGCGAGGCCCAGAGGACCCGCGCTCCCATTCAACGCCTTGCCGACAGGGTCGCATCGTACTTCGTCCCTGCAGTCTTGGCCGCCGCCGTGATCACCTTCGTTTGCTGGGCGGTCTTTGGTCCGCAGCCTCGGTACGCGCACGCCCTGGTGAATGCCGTTGCCGTGCTCATCATCGCCTGCCCTTGTGCTCTCGGCCTGGCGACCCCGATGTCCGTCATGGTGGGCACCGGCCGCGGCGCCGGCGAGGGAATCCTGATCCGGAATGCGGAAGCCCTGGAGACGATGGAAAAAGTAAACACCCTGGTGGTGGACAAGACGGGAACGCTCACCGAAGGTAAGCCACGGGTCAGTGCTGTGATCGCGGCGCCGGGCGGGGACGAAGGCCAGCTTCTGCAAACCATTGCCAGCCTGGAAAAGGCCAGCGAACATCCCTTGGCCGCAGCCATTCTTGCGGCAGCGAAAGAGAAGCAGATCGAGTTGTTGCCGGTGGCAAACTTTGCCTCGCTCACCGGCAAGGGTGTGTCGGGCGCCATCCAGGGCGTCCAGGTGGCCGCCGGCAATGCGGCCCTTATGCGCGACCTGGGCGCCGCTTCGGAAACAATGGATCAGCAGGCCGAAACCCTGCGACAGGCTGGGCAAACAGTAATGTTTGTCGCCCGGGATGGCCGTCTGGCCGGCTTGGTTTCGGTTGCCGATCCCCTCCGGGAATCTACCCCCCAGGCGATCGCGGAGTTAAAGCGCGATGGCATTAAGGTGGTGATGGTCACCGGCGATAACCGCACCACCGCAGCGGCTTTGGCTCAGAAGCTGGGGATAGAGTTCCAGGCAGAGGTGCTGCCGCTGCAAAAGGCCGAGGCCGTCAAGAAGCTGCAAGCGCAGGGAGCAGTCGTGGCCATGGCAGGCGACGGGGTCAACGACGCGCCCGCGCTGGCACAGGCGCAGGTGGGCATCGCGATGGGCACGGGAACGGACGTTGCCATGGAGTCTGGCGGCATCATCCTGGTGAAGGGCGACCTTCGCGGAATCCTCAAGGCCCGGCGTCTCAGCCAGCGAACCATGCGCAACATTCGCCAGAATCTATTCTTTGCCTTTTTCTACAACGCGTTGGGTGTGCCGCTCGCCGCAGGTGTGCTTTTCCCGGTATTCGGATTGCTGCTCAATCCCATGATCGCCGCCGCGGCCATGAGCTTCAGCTCGGTCTCCGTCATCGCCAACGCACTGCGGCTGCGAACCGCCCGGCTCTAGAGGACTATTGCTCCTTCATATCCATTTGCGCGCGCCGGAAGGCGTAATCACTCACGTGGACTGAGCCCTCGAAGGGCCGATTGATATCGGCAATCGCCACCAGCACAAGCGAGATGAGCAGGGTAAACGCACTCACCTGGATAAAGTGCAATGCGCCGTTAGAAGCGCCGAACATGCAGGTAGACGCAATCGTGACCACTCCCCCAACCAGCAGCACAAACCACAGCACGCCAGGAAGCCGTGATGCGCTCTCCACCAGGCGGATGCGCCGATATCCTGCCAATGCGCTGAGCTCATAGAGAGCATGGTCTTCCGCGGTGATCTCCGTCGGAGAAGCCCCTTTCGAGGCCATCAGAGTCTGCCACATTTGCCGGGTAATCTCCCGGGTTTTCGAGGGCATGATGTTAGCCGCCATGTCTCCCCACTCCTGGTAGACAACAGCGTCGCCATACGCCCGCGCTAAAACCTTGATCCTGGCGCCTTCATTCGGAGCCAGGCCGTCTGCCAGCCGGTAGAGGTTCACCACAGAATTGGCCTCGGCATCCGCATTCAGCTCAGCCGATCCGAAGTCAATCCAGACCGTGTAGAGCATAAAGCCGATGATGACCGCATAGGTCGTGCCCAGAACGGAAAGCTGCCAGCCAATCAGATCGTTGTGCGCCCGCCGCGCCTCGGGTGGCCAGTAGTAGTTCACCGCCGCCATAAAGAAAAGGGAGCTCGCCAGGGCGACGACGACGATGACAATATTTTGGCCGGTATCCAGCATTCAGTTGTTTGTCTTTGGGAATTTCCTCCCCAGTGTACCCGCACATGGGTCTCGATGTTGCTATGTGTGCAAACCTCTCAAAACTTGCGCGTCCACTCCTTGGGCCAGCGCTCGATCACGACCTTCTTGTCGGTGTAGAACTCGATGGCATCCTTGCCTTGGCCGTGCAGAACTCCCATGAAGCTGTCTCTCCATCCGCTGAACGGAAAGTAGGCCATAGGCGCCGCGACACCGATATTGACGCCGATGTTTCCTGCCGGAACCTCGTAGCGAAACTTGCGTGCGGCGGCTCCACTGGAGGTGAAGATGGCGGCCGAGTTGCCGAAGGCGCTGTGCGACAAAGTCTCGATCGCATCATCCAGCGTATTTGACTCATTGACTGTCAGCACCGGGCCAAAAATCTCAGTCGAGGTGAGAGGGTTCGACGAACCGATGCCGGTGAGGATGGTGGGATCGATAAAGTTGCCGCTGGTGCCGGCCGCGGATTTACGCCCATCGAGCAGCACTTTCCCGCCTTCTTTGACGCCCTTCTCCACCAGGTTAAGAATGCGCGACTTGCTGTCCGCGGTAATCACCGGGCCCATTTGCACGCCCTTTTCCAGGCCGTTCCCGGTACGAATGCTGGATGCGAGGTCAACGATCGCCTCGTTGAACTTCTTGCTCACGTCGCCCACCGTCACCGCGACCGAGACCGCGAGGCATCTCTGTCCTGCGCAGCCAAAGGCGCTGTCGCTCACGATCTTCGCCGTCATGTCGAGATCCGCATCCGGCATCACCACCACATAGTTCTTCGCCCCGCCCTGGCACTGTACCCGTTTGCCATGGCTGGAGCCCTCGGAGTAGATGTACTTAGCCACAGGAGTGGAACCAACAAAGCTGATCGCCCGCACGTCTTTGTGGTGCAGAAGCGCGTCGACGGCCGGCTTGCCGCCGACCACCATGTTGCACACCCCGGCAGGCAAGCCCGTTTCATGCAGCAGCTCGAAGAGCAGCCGGGCGGTGAGCGGCACCCGCTCAGAAGGCTTGAGGATAAAGGTGTTCCCGGTGGCGATCGCGTAGGGAAGGAACCAGAGGGGAATCATCGCCGGAAAATTGAACGGCGTAATCGCCACCGCGACGCCCAGTGGCTGGCGAATCATCATCTCGTCGATGCCGCTGGCTACATCCTCCAGGTTGTATCCCTGCATAAGGCTCGGGATGCCGCAGGCTACTTCAACGTTTTCGATGCCCCGCTGCAGTTCTGCTTTCGCCTCGGCAAGGGTCTTCCCATTTTCCTGCGTGGTCGTGCGGGCGATGTCGTCGGCTCGCTTGAGAAGAAGTTCGCGAAAACGAAAGAGGTACTGGATCCTGTCCTGTGGCGGAGTACGGCGCCACGCAGGAAAGGCTGCCACAGCCGCGGCAACCGCCGCCTCAACGTCAGCCGGGCTGGCCATGCCGACCTGCGCGTGCACCTCGCCGGTTGCAGGATCTGTAATTTCTACGGTGTCTGATGCGGTGCTCCCCTGCCATGCTCCGCCGTAGTAGTTGGTTTCGAGAAGCGCGGTCTGCTGTGCCATATAAGTTCTCCTGGGAACTCTGTGGTTGGTCCTCTAAGTACCAACAGTATCTCAGAGGAGGCTGGAAGTTCGCAGAACCCCGGGCAGCAATCGTTTTGCCGCAGTCTCAGCCGGGGAGGCGACGCTTGCAGCAAGGGGCATGGTTTATGATTTTGAAGGGTACTGGAGGCAGTGTGGCAATGGGTTTAGGGTGGCTGTCCGATAAGCGGGTTCAGGGTAGTGTCTGTGTGCTGTTTGCTGCCGGCGCGTTGGTTCTCACCAGCCTGGTCGGTTTTGCCGACACGGCGAAGCCGGCCATGAATGCCAAGGCCAAGCGGGGCAGCGTTCTCTTCCAGCAAAATTGCGTGAGCTGCCATAACAAGAAGCCGGACGACACGACTCCCTTCGGGCCTCCGAATCTTCACGGCATCTTCAGCTCCAAACCCCTGGTAACCCCCCCGATCACCCCGGAGCAAGCAGCAGACGTCATTCGCAAGGGAATCGCGCCCATGCCCGCCTTTGGCTCGATGCTTTCTGAGGCGCAAATCAGCGACCTGATCGCGTATCTGAAGGTCCAGTAGCGCCGGGCTTTCCCCTCAGGGAAACCAGATGCTCCCAATTAGCTGAGGGAAATGGGTTGGGATCGAGTCTCGAACCCGAATTTCCTGCTACGCAGCGCTGGACGAGGCCGCTGGTTGCCATTGTTATGCACAGTTTCACTGGAAATCAGGCTGTAACGGGACGACCTGAACTTTAGACTTGTCGAAAGACAAAGGTTTCGGACCGGCTAATCTTCGCGCTAATCAGGAGGAATCCAACGGCCCTTTTTGCTCAGAGCCATAAACGTCTTGACTTAGCAGGGACGCAGCCCCGCTAGCCCGGACTACGGTTCCAGTCCCGGGGAGACGGCTGAAATCTGGATGGGATAACAGCGGCTATTCTGGAAACTCGACGCTGTCGAAGAATTTGTAGTCTTTGAGATTGGTTGCCGGCGCGAAAAAGCAAACAACCTTCATCTCTTCCGTCCCGGTGTTGCGCAACATGTGCACTTTCCCTTGGGGAAACAAAACGGCGCTTCCCTGCTTCACCGGTTCCACCACACCCTCGATCATCACCTTGCCCGAGCCGTGCACAATGTAAATGATCTCCTCCCCATTGGGATGCGAGTGCGCAGGTTTGGCGGTTTCGCCCGGCGGCACCACGATCATGCACATGGAGCAGTGGCGTGCGTCGACATTGTCCCGGGTCATCAGCCAGCGAAGATGCCGGCCAGGAAGATCGAGGGCCTCGATCGACTCTTCATCCACGATTGACAGCCTCATTCATTTCTCCTTCTCGCCGGCGCCTTATCGGAGACAAAAAGCGCAGCGACTGTTGCAATCTGTTCTCCGGTTCACTTGGGAGGGGCACTCGGGGTTTCGCATTATGAAAGGGAAGATTTCGTCAGACCGGGAAAAGCTATCATGCGCGCCAAAGACAGTCAATCTGCATCCAAACAGTACAACTGCGCTTGGTAACGCCTCGTCCGCTTGTGAGAAAGCTCTGCCGTAAACTCCCATTAGCCAGCGACACCAGTAGCTCCGGAGGCCTCATTGAAACCAGCACGGATTCCCCGCTTTTTCTCAAAATCTCTATTTTGGTTGGTCCTGATCACGCCGCTTATTCTGGCTGACGCTGTGCAGGGTCAGGACTTAAGCGTCCGGCAGCGACTCGGATCCATGCAAGGGTTTCTTACCCTCCGTGACCAGGCTGGGGCGATCCTCGCTGCGGGAGATCTGACTCTGGTTCCTTGGGGACAGGATCAAGCTCCGAATCGTCTTCCATTTTCGAGACGGCTCCATCGACGATGAGACGACCATCTTTTCCCAAGAGAAGGTGTTTCGGCTGATCAGCTGACCGGCATGTCCAGAAAGGCCCATCGTTTCCGCACCCCTGCGACATTAACCATCGATATTCCCTCGCAACAAGTGACTATCCGTGACTTATCGAAAGCCAACGAAGCACCGCGGATAGAGCATATGGATCTTCCGCCTGATCTGGCGAACGGGATCATTTTCTTTCTGATTATGAATCTGCCGCCCGATGCTACTAAGATTGAGTTCCCCTACCTCGCCCCTTCGCTCAAGCCGCGGATGGTAAAGCTTGCCGTTGCGGCGGACGGCAAGGAACCGTTTAAGCTCAGCGGCCTCCGCTACCAGGCGCTGAAGTACGACGTGAAAGTCGACATTGCGGGCGTTGCCGGCGTAGTGGCTCCTGTGATCGGCAAGCAGCCGCCAGACTCCTACGTATGGGTTACCGATGGCAGCGCCCCGACCATTATCCGCATCGATACTTCACTGTACGAGGAAGGACCCGTCTGGAGCATTCGCCTGGCTAGCCCGGTCTGGTAAATCACTTGCTTAGCGCACATGACTGAGCATGTCGGGCTGCGTCGTCGCAGCGAGCATTCGAGTCTGCGTGAAAACCACAGTGCGCTTTAAGAGGAGGAGGTATGCCTGGCAAGGTCGACCTCTATGACGGCGAGTACGGGAACTATGAGTCAGATATTTATCGGCAAGTACGCATCGAGACCTACGGCGTAGATTTCGGTCAGACCAGCTGGGTCACGACCGAGGAGTCCGCACAGATCCCGGCGTTGCTTGCGCTAACAGGCGATTCGTCCGTACTGGAAATTGGCTGCGGGTCCGGCGTGTACGCCCTGTATATCGCACAAACCATCGGTTGCGAGGTCATCGGTTTGGACGTCAATGCGCTGGGCATTCGCAACGCGAACCAGTTGGCCCTAAACACAGGCATTACTGGCCAGGTACGTTTTCAAGTATGCGATGTTTCCCAGCCTTTGCCTTTTGCAGATGAAACCTTCGACGCAGTGTTTTCCAACGACGTCGTGTGTCATATCCCTGGAAGGCCGTCCCTGCTCGCCGAAATGTACCGGGTCCTGAAACCTGGGGTGGGGAGGATGCTATTTAGCGACGCTCTGGTCATCGGGGGCATCATTTCGCACGATGAAGTCGCCACCCGCAGCTCGATCGGATTCTACTTATTCAGCCCACCGGGAGAGAATGAACGATTGATCCTGCAAGCCGGATTCACGGAGCTCCACGTAACAGATACCACCGAGCACGCCGCCCGCACCGCGGGCCGGTGGCACGAGGCACGGCAAAAACACAAGGACCGGTTGATCGCCGCAGAAGGTGAGCCTAAAGTGGGCAGGCCTGCAACGCTTCCTTGCCGGCGTGCAGACACTGACAGAAGAGAGGCGCTTGCTCAGGCTTCTGTACGAGGCCAGGAAAGCCCGCAGGTCGGCCGAGCCTCAGCAATCTAATGCTCGAAGATCAGCATGACGTAGGCGAGAAAAAGCAGAAGGTGCACTGCGCCCAGAAGAACATTGGTGCGATTGCTGGTGAAGGTGAGGCCGCACACTGCCAGGGTAAGAACCAGCAAAACCATATCCGGCGGCTGCAGTCCAAGCATTACGGTCTTGCCGGTAATCAGGCCAATCGTCAGAACCGCGGGAATCGTCAGCCCGATGGACGCCAGCACCGAACCCAGCAGGATATTGATCGAGCGCTGCAGATCATTCGCCAGCGCCGCGCGCGTCGCACTGAGCGACTCGGGAGACAAGATCAACACCGCCACCAGGAAACCTCCCAGCGCCAGTGGCGCATGCAGAACTTCAATCCCGTGGTCGATGGGAAGGGCAATCTCCTCCGCAAGTACGATCACCGGCAGCAGGTACATGGCCAGCAAGACAGCATGATAGGTAAGCGAATTGGTTGGCCCATGAGCCTGCGGCGTTGTTCTGCGCTTCGAGAGCTCTCGCCAGGGCCGGCCTTACGAAGTACTCGCGGTGTCTCCGGTTTTGAATAACCAGAAAAAGGCTGTAAATCCCGATGGACATTACCGCCAGAAAAGCGGATTGAAAGGTAGACAGCGTAGGTCCGGGAGAGGCGTTGGTGAAGTTCGGCAGCACCAGCCCGAGCACCGTCAAAGGCACGATCAGGGACAAAAATGAGTTTGCCCCCTGCAGATTGTATTCCTGCTCATGGTGGCGCAAGCCGCCTACCAGCAACGCGACCCCGATCATCCCATTGAGCACGATCATCACGATCCCGTACATGGTGTCGCGCGCCAATGTCGGCTTGCTCTCGCCGGTGAGCATGACGGCCGAGATCATCATCACTTCAATGCCAATCACCGAGAGCGTGAGCACCAGCGTTCCCAGGGGCTCTCCCAGCTTGACCGCGAGGCTCTCCGCATGGTGCACCACGGCGAAGGCGGAGCTCATGATGACAGCGAAGAGCCAGACCAGCATCGAAGCGAACCACAGCGGGTTCGAGAGGTCGGCCAGCCAGCCTTTGCCAAATAGCAAGAACAAGGCCGTCGTTGCGAAGGCGACTGCCAGAAGCCACTCCTGCCGCAGGCTTGAAAGGATACTCGGCTTACCAGCCATTGCTTGGGTACTCATGCCAGTAGTCGTATCAGAAAATGAAGGCTATGGGTACGGGGCGCGAGATGGCACACTCCGCCTGCCGCTCTACTGCGCGAGCGGTGCTGAGCGTCGCCTGAGCATCAGGAGATAGCCGAAATGACCTTCCGATATTCGTCCTCGGTGAACGCCCGGGTTGTTTCCATGCGCACGCCGCCTTTCGAGACGAGAGAAAGGCTGGTGCGGGCGAGGCTCGCGTCATCGGGAGCTTCGAGCACGAGCGCCATGTCGTATTGGCCCATCAGCATGTAGAAGCTAATTACTTTTCCGCCTGCAAGCTCGATGGCTTTCTTGGCGGCGTCAAGGCGAGACGGGCTATCCTTGATCTTTTCCACACCCTCTTTTGTCCAGCGCCCTAAGGCTAAGTAAGTCGGCATGAGAATACCTCGGCGCGAATTATATGCTCATGATGGCGTGCGTAGCATTCGCCGGAACTGACTGGGGGAAAAATTCAATGACCTGGCTTGTATGGGCCATCCTCTCTGCTTTTTTCGCCGCGGCCACAGCCTTGCTTGCCAAGGCCGGCGTCGCCCACGTGGATCCCAACCTGGCCACCGCCATTCGCACCACCGTGGTCCTGATCTTTGCCTGGACCATCGCTCTTAGTCTTGGCACGCATGCCGGTCTTGCGCACGTCGGCCGTCGCAGTTGGCTGTTCCTGATCGCTTCAGGCCTTGCCACGGGCTTATCGTGGGTCTGTTATTTTCGCGCGCTGTCGATGGGAGAGGCCTCGAAAGTAGCTCCCATCGACAAGGTGAGCGTGGTCTTTGTCGTGCTGCTGGCGTGGCCGCTGCTGGGCGAGATGATAACCTGGACTAAGGCTGTCGGCGCTCTGTTGATTGCGGCCGGAGCGGTCCTTCTTGCCTGGTCCTAGCTTATTCCGGGGCTGACCGCCGGCGCCGCCCGCTCAACAGGTACACTGCGGCACGCAATTCCAGCAGCGGGTCATCCGAAGCATCGATGCCGTCCACGCGGGGAATTGGATCGAAGATAATCTGCTTCTGTTCATGAGCCTCATCGAGCACCGGCTCAGTGAATGAGAGCCTGCCCAGGTCAAGCAGCTTGCGATCCTCCGGCCAATGGACGGTTACATCATCCACCGTGTCGCCATCCTCGGCCAATTGAACCGCTACCCTGAACCTGACTGGCTCCTTTGCGACCCTCTCCTCAAGTTCTTCGAAAAGATAGTTTGGTCCTTTCGTGGCGGCGACTGCTGCGTCCAGATGCTCGTTGCCGGCCTCTGGGAGAATGCGGTAGCGTCCGTGGCGGCTTACACCATCCTTGTTGATGAAGCGCGCAGCCGTCAGTCCAAAGTACGATTCCCGTGCGAAGCTCGAAGGCGGCGGCTTAGGAGCCTGCACGAATGCGAGCGCAGCCGGGTGGGTTCCCAGATATTTCTCCAGCGGAGAACCGGCGAAATGCGTCAGATCGGTGGTGGCTATGGCGTCCAGGAACTCCAGAAAATCCTCGCCGGTTCTCGCCGGAAAGGCATTGGTCGAATGAGAGACGATATCGGTGTGCACCCGATCGGCGAGATGGAACCGGATCGCACAGCCCCGTGGATCCGCATTCGGATCGTTGTCCGGTATGACAGGAATGCCCGTGGAATTGGAAAACCGCACTGTGGCTGGAGTAGATGGCCTGTTCAAGTGAGGCGCCTTGCTGAGCGTAGCCGCTTCCGGCGAAGGGGTAAACAATCCATGCAGCATGATGCCCTTGGCGTGAGCCGGCCGAAAGCCCGGATGAACCCCGAAAATAGCGTCGAATTTCTGTAGCAGTGCATTGCTAAGCGCAAGAATCTTTTCGTCTGTCGGCAGTGGCATGCTTTGCTCCTCAATCTCGCGGTTTCAACCCTAAAGATGCCGCCCTGAGTCACTAGGTCGCTCAAAAGATAATCGGGATTGGTTAAGAACCATCGTGCATTACGTGTGGGACCCGGGATCTCAGTGCTTCCACTGCAATGAATAGATCTGTGACACTCCGGTTAAGGCCATCATTGCCGGCTCTCCATCCGCAGTGAGGCTTACGAAAGCGGGGCCGTCTCCGCCCGAATACAGGCCGGAGTAGGTGCCGCCCAGGTCACTCACCTTGGTCCACTTCCCATCCGGCACCGCAATCCGATAGATGCCATCGTTTCCCTTAATCATTCCCATATAGATAGCCTTGCTGTCGCTCGACCACGTCGAATGACCGGCGGGGTCGTGAAATTGGGTTAACTCCTTCCACTTCCCGGTATTCGCGGAGTACAACATCATGCGCGAAGGCTGTTCGGCGATTGCCACCATGTATCGCCCGTCCGGCGACCAGGACGGCCCTTCAAATCCAAGAGTGTCGGGCATAGCCGAAACTTTGCGGCTGGCCAGGTCGACATTGAATATCCCGTCCTGAGGTTGGTCGGTGAAATTGTAACGACTGAAGAAGATGGATTTGCCATCTGGGGACCAGGTCGGCATGACTTCGTGTTCCCCGGCAGGGATCAATTTTTCCGGAGCCCCACCAGCCGCCGAAACCAGGTTCAACTTATACCCATCGGTGTACACCAGTGATTTTCCATCCGGAGACCACCGAATACCACCACCGCCTGAATTTGTTAGTTGTATGCGCTGGCTGCCATCGATTTTGCTTTTCCAAAGATTTCCGGTAGGAAATTCTGAGTACGCCATCCATTGCCGGTCGGGTGAAATCACGAACTCGCTCGCAGACAGACCGCCCAGATATGGCTCCATCTGGCCGGTGCGCGGATCCAGTGCCTGCATAGCGCCCTGAAGCGGCGTTCCCAGTACGAAGAGGTGGTTGCTGTCGCGGGCCGGCGCAGATCCCGCGATCGGTATCTGGTTGCCGGTAATACGTACCGCCGTCGGCTTTCTCCAGAACTCAAACCAACGCGGCGCCACCAGTTCGTATACGTTTGGGACCCCTTCGCGGTCTGAGGTGAACACGAAGTGCCGCCCGTCCGGTGTCCATTGGGCGCCCCATTGCTCCGAAGTTACGGGCCAATCCGGCAGCAGCGGATGGGCGCCCTCCCCGTTGGATTTCAGGCTCCAGAGGCGCGAAGAATCCTTTGAGGTCCATAGCGACACGGTAAGTTCCCGTCCGTCGGGGGAAAAGCACACCCCGTCCACGGACATGGGCGCCTCCCAGATCTTCTTCACATTGGATCCGTCTGCGTCGGCGGCATAGAGCATCCGCTTATCCGTGAACACGATGGACTGGCCATCCGGCGAAAACGCCGCCGCGCCCCAGTCCGGCGTATTTACCAGGTAATTGCCTAACCTTCGCGGCGCTCCTCCTAAAGATGAGGCCATCCACAGGGAGCCCCGCCTTATCTCGTCACCCACCTCCGGCTTCCACTCCAGTACCTTCGCCCCATCGGCCGAGATGGCCATCAGCCGCATTCCGGGTTGCACCTGCGGCATGGGAGCAATCATCCCGCCGCTAACTGCCATCTCTGAGGGCACCTTGCGACTCTCGAAATAAAGCCGCAGTCCATCCGTAAAGAGCGGAGGTTCTTTTGGCTCCCCTGAGAACGTAATCTGCGTGGAGTCGAGCGGGCCAGAAACCGGCGCCGGCGTCATCCACACCGCGGCCAGACAACCAACGATCAGAAGCGCGCTCGCGGCCCAATACAAGCCACGCTTACCACGCAAAGAATAGGAACGGGAGAAAGTCGCCGCCGGCGTTGCGCTCTCCTGTGCCGGCCGGAGACGCTCAAACGCTCGGCGCCTTCGTTCCGGGTCGGCGGAGAGAAAACCTTCGATGGCCTGAACCAGCTCGGCAGGGGCATGCGCGGAACGCAACAAGGGAGAAGGAGTGAACGAGAGGCCCCTTTCCGATTCGATCGGGCGCTGGCCGGTAAGCAACTGGTGCAGCACAATACCCAGCGCGAAGATATCCGTAGCCTTGGTCGGACGCTCTCCACGCAGTAGTTCGGGCGCCATATAACCAGGCGTGCCCGCGATCATGCCGGAGCCGAGTATCGAGGACTCGGCCTCATGAAGGCGGGCCAGTCCAAAATCCATGATCGAGACGTTGAGACGTTGCCCGGTCCTTTCCAGCATTACATTGTTAGGCTTGAGGTCACGATGGATAATACCGGCGATGTGCAGGGCGGAGACGCCTGCAATCAGCTGGCTGCATATCTCCAGCGCATCGCTCTGCGCCAGGCTGGTTGACGATTTGAGGCAGGCATCGAGAGTCTCCCCCTGTAGCAGCCTCATGGTGAGGAATAGGAAAGGGGGCGCCGGCTGCTCGCAGTGAAAGATTTCATAGATGGGGCAAAGATTGGGATGAACTACCCTGCGGGCGAGGATGACCTCCTGTTCGAAGCGCGATGAGCTGGTGGCATTGGCAGCAATTTCCGGGCGAATGATCTTGAGCGCGATGCCGGCATCCTGCAGAAACTGGTCCTTCGCCTCGTAGACCTCTCCCATACCGCCGCGAGCGATAAAGCGAACGACAAGAAAGCGATCGGCGATCACCTGTCCGGATTGAAAGCGGGCACCGGCGGGAGGCGCAGCCGTCTCCGGAGTGAACAACGGATCGGCAAGAAAGCTGCCCATACGTTGATTTTCGTGAAGCAGCCCGTCCACCAGGCGGCGCAGCTCAGGCGCTCCGCAGCATGCTTGGTCAAGGAAAGCTGACCTTTGCTCCGCCGGCAAATCCAGAGCTTCACCAAACAGCTGCTCGGCAGATTGCTCCAGGTCGGCCATGATTACCCATCCAGCGAGGTCTTTATAGCATAGCAATCGCGATGGAGACGGCCATGGAAGGGGTGCCGAAGCGGCCGCAAACAAGGTGCAAAATAATTTCCAGAGTCTTGGCCCTTTTTTGAGGATGGTTCCGCCTTAGTAAGTGAAGGCGTCTGATCAGACGCTCTCCAAAAAGGAGAACCGCCATGAATACAACTTCGAAATTTCGCTCAAGTCTTTTCGCCGGCGTTCTCGCCGTCGTCGCATCTTCGCCAATGACCCAAGCGCAGGACGTGGGAATGCTGGGCCAGGTGAACGTCCCCTTCGCCTTTGAGGCCGCGTCGCAGCACTTCACTGCCGGCGTCTACAAAATTCGTATGGAGAACGAGCACATTCTGCGCGTTCAGGGAGCATCGGGCTCTGCCCTGGTGATGACGACGATGGACAATGACAGCGAGCCGGCGGCGGCCAGCAAGGCCACTTTCCGGAAGTATGGCGACCAGTACTTCCTGGGCGATATCTCGATCGCGGGCAGAAGCCGTCACCTGCACTTTGTCACCTCGAAGACAGAGGGGCAGTTGAGAATCGGCAAGAAGAGCGCCCCCACCGGCGTGGAGCTGGCAGCCTTGCAGGTCTCTCCCGCTAGCAAATAACAGGTCGTCTTCCGCAGAGCGTGGGGTCTCGACGCAAAAGGTCGCAGATCCCACCCGCGAACCCACCGACGGCCTATTTCGTATGTTCAGCGCCAAACTCGGATTTCCTCCCACGCAGCGCTGGACGAGGCCGCGCGTGCACCTTTCAGTAAGGAAAGGCCCATAAAGTTTGCCAAAGCCACCAAGTCAGACAGGAAATCCGGGTACGCTCCGGTTGATTTCCTGTTACGCGGCATCAGACAGAACCGCGTGTGCGGCTTTCTTCACGGAAAGCTGCACAAAGCTCGACAACGCCACCAACCTCGACAGGAAATCCGAGGAATGTGGGGCACCCATCCAGACCTTCAACGCAAGGCGTGATAAAGCGCCGCCACCGCATGCCCAAGGTAGGCGAACGCTCCTGACACCCTTATGTCAGGAGTCTGTCAGGGCTCGTTCACCCGTCCGAGATAGTGATCCAGCCAGTCAAGAACGACCTTCACCAGTTGCGGACGCTGCTGCGTGACGTCGTGCGGGGTGTCGAGAACAACGTGGCGTTTATCGTCCGCCGTCGTTCCGAGCATGGCGAAGAGCGGATTCTGCGACTTTTCGAGCGAGAAGCTGAAATCGTAGCGCCCATTTACCATGAGAACCGGCTTTTTCATGCGCGGCGCGAAGTCGGCCTGGTCGGCGCCAGGGGGAGGCGGAAAGAGGAAGTAGCCCCCATCAAGAAAGATCGCCGTTTTCAGGCGATCCTGCAGCAGGGTAGCGATAATAACCCCTTTCGCCGAGCCCATACTCACCCCCAGGTAGGCCAGCTTATTGCTGTCGATGTCCGGACGCGTGGCGAGGTAATCGAGCGAGCGCGCAGCATCCTTGTACTGATCGGCATTGAGCTCGCCGCTCAATACGCCTTCCGGAAGGTCGGACTTTACCCGGCGCTCGTAGGTGTCCTGATAGATCGGATACATCACCGCCCGGCCACTTTGGATAATGTAGTCGAAAAACTTTTCGTCGCCGAGTTTACGGCTGTCGTCAAGCATCATCACCCGTGCACTGGGAAAGAAAAGTACCGTCTGGTAGGGTGGGTGCACATTCTTCGGCAGGAACAAATAAGCTGACATTCGCTCGCCCCCGTAGGCAGCGTCGAACGTGATTTTTTCTTCGCGCCAGTCGACCGTGTCCTCGACCACCCCTTCGTCCTTCGCCTTCAGGGGCGATTTCGGATATTCGTAAAGCAGCTTGTACGCGTGAAACACCTCGTCGGATACAGGCCTGAAGCTCGCAAAATCGCGCACCATCGGTTTCACCGTCTGTGAAGCGTCTGCTGGCGGCGGCTCAATGTTCCGCACGCAACGGAAGCCGTTCGTACCTGAACGATCGAATGGCGACAGCGCTTCGGGTTCCGCATAGGTATACGACTGTGATTTCCATGACCCCCCAAGAATGAAACGAAGATTGTCCCCGACAGCATTGACGACCCATTCGCGTACGTTGCCGGCCATGTCGTAGGTACCGAATGGTCCGAGTCCCCGATATGCGCCCACGGCCGCAAGAGCGCTGCCCGTAATGTTGCTGGCCCGCGTGACATAGAATCCAAGGTCGGGCGGTGCTGCCTGGAACCACTGGGCCATTACGGGCAGGCGCTTTCCGGCAAATGCGGCGTACGCCGAGGCCTCGAACCAGCTCACACCGGAAACAGGAAAATCAGCCTGGCCCTGTGGATAGTGGCCCGCGACCCAGGTCGATGGCCCTGGACGGCCGGTCGTATCCCGGAACTGCGCCATCGCTTCGTCCCACGAAAGCTCGCGGCCATCCTGCATGAATTTTTCCAACCAATATTCTTTCTTTTCGTAACCGCCATTGTCCACAAACTCCTGGTAGGCGCGGTTGGTCACCTCAAATTGGTCGAGGTAATAGGGTGGCAGCTTGAAGGGTCCTACCAAGCCGACGAAGCCTATGTAGTCCTCCCATGTTCCTCCGGAGGTGCGTACCATCCCCGCAGGCGATTTTTTCGCCGCGTCAAGCGCAAAATCCATTTTTGTTTCGGTCAGCGGCGCCACCACTACTTCGCCGCTGCCGGGTTTTGCCACTCTCCAGCGGAAATATCCTTTCGGAATGCGAATGTCCTTGAGAGGCGTCATGCCGAGAGTTTTCCAGGGGGAATCCGGCGCGATGTAATCCTGAATCTCGACCGTCGCGCCGGAGGGCGAGGATGTTATGGAGATGACATCAGAGTTTTCATCGGCGATTTGCTTAAGCTGCGGATCGGACGGAAGGTATTCCTGAGCCTTTTTCAGCAGAAGAAAGCCCGCGAGTGGCTTGTGCGCAGCCAGCAGGGTCGTGATTTGCGGGCCGGCTTCTGCTGCCGCCCAATGCCTGCGGGACGATCGGTAGTAAAGCCAGAGGCCTCCTGCAATTACGCAAAGCAAGGTAACCGCAACTGCGACGTATAGGGCTACCCGCCTCGCCGGCTCCTTCTCCGCCAGCCGACGAGGAGCTCAGCCGGGACAGAAGATCCGACGCGTCGCGAACGATCTCCGAGGCCGACTGGTAGCGGCGCCCTGGGTCCTTCTCCAGGGACCGGGACACGATCTTTTCCGCGAGTGCCGGTGTATCGGGCCGAAGCTGGCGCAGCGGCACGGGCGCGTCGTCGGTGATCGCGCGCAGAACGGCGAGGCCGCTGTCGGCGCGGAAGGGTGCGCGGCCGGTCAGCAATTCGTAATAGATGACGCCGAGGCTCCACAGATCGGTTCGCGCGTCGAGACTTCTTTCCCTGGGCTTGTTCGGGCGACATGTAGAGCGGGGTGCCGATAATGCCGCGGGTTTCCCTCATGGATACCGTTGGGTCCGTCGCTACGGCAGCGAGCAGCTTGGCGAGACCAAAATCAAGAACCTTTGCTTGTCCCTTTGGGGTGATCATCACATTCGCCGGCTTCAGGTCGCGGTGAATCACGCCCTGCTCATGCGCCTCTTCGAGCGCCTCGGCGATCTGCAAAATGATCGAAGTCGCATCTTTGAGCGTGAGTGGGCCGGACTTCAGTTTTGTCGCCAGAGATTCGCCGGGCACGCACTCCATCACGATGTAGTCGATGCCATCCTGCTCGCCCACGTCGTACACCGCCGCAATATGGGGATGGCTCAGCTTGGCCAGAGCGAGTGCTTCCTTGTGAAAGCGGCGGCGTGCGTCATCGCCAGAGAACGCGCCGGGCGCGAGAATCTTGATGGCAACGGCGCGCTCCAGCTTTTCGTCGCGCGCCCGATACACAACCCCCATGCCACCGGAACCCAGCGGCTCGATAATTGAGTAGCGGCCCAGCTTAGTCCCGGCGCCCAACTCCCGGCTGATCGCGGGAGTCACGCTGGATACTGGTGATGTGCGATCGAATAATGGTTCGGCCAGGAAGCTGCCGAGCCGTTGATGCTCCCGCAGGAGCTTCTCGACCAGGCCGCGTAGCTCAGGCGCTCCGTGGCATGCTCGATCCAGAAAGGCGCCCCGGCGCTCCGGGGGCAAATCCAAAACTTCCGCAAACAGTAGCTCGGCAGATTGCTCCAGGTCGGCCATACTTTTGAATCCAGTCCGCGCGCTCCCAATCCGAAGGGGCGAATCGGATCAACTCTTTGTGTTGTTGGAGACGGCGACCATGAGCCGCTGGTTTGGCGCTCAAAGCGCCCGCCGGCCGCGCAACCGCCCTTGCGATGGCCAGAATATAGCATAGTGGTGTCTAGGAGGGCAGCCATGGATACCGGCGGGCAGGTGACCCAACTCCTGAAGGCAATGCGTGGGGGAGACGCTCAGGCAGCGGAGAATCTGCTGCCGCTGGTTTATGCCGAACTGCACCGTCTTGCCAGGTCTTACATGCGGCGGGAGCGGCCCGACCACACCCTGCAGGCAACCGCATTGATCAACGAAGCCTATCTGCGGCTGGTAGGAGAGGACGTCGATTGGAACAGCCGCGAGCACTTCATCGGTCTGGCAGCGCACGTGATGCGCCGTGTGCTGGTCGACTACGCACGGACACGCAACGCAGAACAGAGAGGCGGAGGATTGAAGCGGGTGGAGATGCAGGACGACCTCGCCATCTCGGCCGAGCAGCTGGATCAGGTGGAAGAGCTGGATGAGGCTTTAAAGAAGCTGGAGAAGGAAAATCCCCGCCAGGCGCGGGTAGTCGAGTTGCGCTACTTCGGAGGGCTTTCGGTGGAGCAGATTGGCGCCATGTTGCAGATCGCACCGCGATCCGTGAAGCGGGACTGGGCGTTGGCGAGGATCTGGTTGTTTCGCGAGCTGCGGCCGGGGGCGGAGGCTCCGGAGGCAGAGCAAAAATAATTTCGCGAGTGGTGGCCTTTTTGAGGGACGGTTCCGCCTTAGTAAGTGAAGGCGTTGGATGAGACGCCTTCCCCAAGGAGAACCGCCATGAGCACACTTTCGCTGTCGAAGTTTCGCGCAGCTATTATCGCCGCCGCCCTCGCCATCACGCCGTCTCGCCGGTCTGCCGCGCGCAGGATGCCGGGATGCTAGTCCAGGTCAACGTGCCCTTCGCCTTCGACACCGATTCTGAGCACTTCGCCGCCGGCGTCTACACCATTCGCACGGAAAATGAACATATTTTGCGCTTCCAGGGAAAGTCCCAGTCTGAGTTAGTTATGACATGGGTGGAGGACAATGCTCAGCAAGCGTCGAAGGGCAAGGCCATGTTCCAGAAATATGGCGAGCAGCTACTTCCTGAGCGAGATTTTGATCGATTTCACTTCCCAATGCAAAAAGTGGAGAAGATCAGATTCAAAATGTCGTCGCTGGTGGTTTCGCCGGTGAGCGAGTCGAGATGACGGAGCGCTCCGTATAGATCCAGCAGCACCATCTCGTGGGGAATGTTTTGCCCCGCCGCAGCGGCCGCGGCCGACAGCCCCTCCATCGTTGCCGTGACCGCCTGGTATTGACGCAAGCTGGTCAGCATGCCGCCCTCGGTCTCCACCGTCCGGTCGCCCACCATGGCCAGCATCTTCTGCTTCAGCTCGCTAATCCCTTCTCCGCTCAGAGCCGAGGTGTGCACCACCGGTAAGCCCAGGCCGGCGAGTGCCTCTTCCATCGCGTCCGATGGGTGGGCCAGGTCACTCTTGTTGACCACCACCAGCGCCCGGCGCTGCGCCAGCGTTGCCAGCAGTTCCATCTCTTCCTGTGCAGGCGCGACGGTCGCATCCAGCACTGCCAGCACCATGTCCGCATCCGCCAACGCCTCGCGCGATTTGCGAATCCCAATCTGTTCCGCCTCATCGCTGGCCTCACGCATGCCCGCCGTATCGACCAACTCGACCGGGATTCCACCCAGCGAGACCCGCTCTGTCACCAGGTCGCGCGTGGTGCCGGGCGCCGCCGTGACAATCGCGCGCTCCCGCTGCACGATGCGATTGAACAGAGAAGACTTTCCCGCATTCGGCCGGCCCACAATCGCCAGCATCAAACCGGCATGCACAATGCGTCCACGCGCAAAGCTTTCTGCCACCGGCTGCAGCAGGCCGCAAATCTCCTGGATCCTGCTCACGATCTCGGCCGCCCGGCAGCACGTCCACATCGTCTTCGGCGAAATCGATGCCTGCTTCGAGCAAAGCGATCAGCGCAACCAGCCCTTCCTTGATGGGCTTGATGCGCCGTGAGAGCGCACCTTCCAGTTGCTGCGCCGCCACCCGAGCCTGGTAGAGCGTCTGCGCTTCGATCAGATCGCGCACCGCTTCGGCCTGGGTCAGATCGATGCGGCCGCTCAGAAACGCCCGCTGGGTAAACTCGCCCGGCGCAGCCAAACGCGCCCCGCCCTTCAGCGCCTGTCGCACCAGCGTCTCCAGGATTACAGGCGAGCCGTGCGCAGCTACTTCCACTACATCTTCGCCGGTATAGGAATGGGGCGCCGCAAAGAACGTAGCTATCCCTTCGTCCAGCTTCTCCTGGGTTTCGACGTCGAGCAAATCACCGAAGCGGGCTTGGGCGTGAGCCAGGGGGTTGCGCAGGCGCAGCATCGGTTCGGCAATACGGGTGGACTCAGCACCCGAGAGGCGCATGATACCAATGCCGCCGCGGCCCGGCGGCGTCGCGATGGCAACGATGGTCTCGTTCTCGTAGACGATGTGTGGATCGGGCTGCATGGAATCTCGATCTCTCGAGTCCCCGGAGAACCTTTAGAGAGGTGTAGTTGCGGCGCGGAGGCCGTGCCCCGGCATTCCCGGCTTCGAAAGATCGCCCTCGAGGGCGCGCCGCGCCCTTGGGATAAACCACCACGAAACGGCGCAAACCTTCGCCGCTGCTCTCCGTTTCCAGATCGGCATAGTCACGGAACGCCAGGTGCAGCATGCGGCGCTCGCGCGAGCTCATGGGAGAAAAGCTGTAAGGTTGCGAGGTGCTGCGAACCCGCGCGGCTGCCGTCTCCGCCGCCAGCTTAAGCTCCCGGGCACGGAGCGCCTTGAAGGAGTTGGCGTCAAAAGAAATGGTGTCGTGCTCTTCCGCCTCAAGCCGCACGATCTTGGCGGCGATATGCTCCAGCGCGCGCAGCAACTCGCCTCCGCGCTGGGTCAGAAGCACAGCATCCGGCCCCGACATCTCCACGTAAATCTCGCGGGCTTCCAGGCCATCGGGGTCATGGGCTCCAGCTCCCGCGGTGATCCTGTACTTCAATCGCAGGCCGCCGGTGCTGGTAAGGGTCTTGAGGAACGCTGCAATCTTCTGGGCTGCAGCCGCGTGATCGGCAATCGGCATCGGTTTAGTATCGCACCTTGCGTGAAGTGAAGTCAGCCCTCGCCGGACGCCAATTCTACCGCTGGTAATCGGGGTTAGCAGTTTCGCAAATGGTGTAGACCGAAGCGATAGGCATTTTCCGTGGTTTTCTCTCAGGGAAAACCACGCCTCGCGATCTTTACCAGGCCACAGTATTTGCGAAACTGCTCTAGCCGCCGATTTCGGGACGCCTGCGCGGCTCCAGGCTCGGTTTGCGGTTCGGCTGCTTGCCCCCGCTGCGCTTGGCCGCGCGTTTCGCCGCGATATCGCGCATTTGCTTCCCAATGCCGGTGCGGTTCATCACCGCTTGTTGGATCACGTTGATCACGTTGCCAAATGCCCAATACAGCGCCAGACCCGAGCTCAGGTTCCACGTCATGAAACCGAAAAAAACCGGCATGGTAAAGGCCATCATCTTCTGCTGCGCGGGGTCCATCCCTGGCGACGGGGTCAGGTACTGCACCAGGAACATGGTCACGATGAAGAAGACCGGCAAAATGTGCAGCGGGTCAGGAGCGGCCAGGTTATGCAGCCACAACCAGGGTGCCTGCCGCAGTTCGATGGTGTTCAGCAGCATGCGATAAAACGCGAACAGCAACGGCCACTGCACCAGCATCGGCAGGCAGCCGCCAAACATATTCACGCCCTCACGCTTTTGCAGGTCGAACATCTCTTTGTTCATATCCGCTCGACGAGGGTCGGTGGATTTGTATTTTTTGTACTTCTCCTTGATCGCGTTCATCTCCGGCTGGATGCGCTGCATCTTCAGCGCAGACTTCATCATCTGGATGCGCGTCGGCAGCATCGCCAGGTTGATGATCAGGGTCAGCACCAGGATGGCCCAGCCCCAGTTAGAGACAATGTGCTCGTGGATCCAGCGCAGCGCCAGAAAGAGCGGTTTGGCGATGATGCCCGTGTAGCCGAAGTTCACCACGCCTTCGAGATTGGGTCCGGTCTGCGTCCCATTCGCCGTGGTGGCCCGCACCGAGGCCAGCACGTCCAGATCCTTGGGACCGGCGTAAAGGCGCAAACTGCTGTGCCCGGAGTTTGCGCCCATAGCAGCCCCTAGCAGTGAGGCTGCGTCGGTCTGGTCCGTCTTGCCATGGCGCGGGACGTCAATTGAATCGTGCAGGCCAACCAGCAATGTCTGAGACGGCGCGTCGGGAAGAAAAATCGCTGCGAAGTACAGATCGCTCACCCCGGCCCATTCGAAAGGACCGGGCAGAGTGCCGCCCCCGGCGATTTTCTTCGCCGCCTGGCGATCGTCCTTGCCCCCCTGCATAGTGTCGAACTGCGACGCGGCAAAATCGGGCAGTGTCTCCTGGTCGCCGAATCCGCCCGGCCATGACACCAGCGCGGTGACCGGGCTGCCATGATCGGCAGCCGTCACATCCACATGCAGCACGTAACTGGAATCGAAGCTGAAAACCTTTTTCACCTCGAGGCCATTGTTGGAGTAGGTAAAGCTCAGCGTGGCAGGGGCCGTCAACGTGCCCGTGGCCGACGGCACATACAGCGCCTGCGCCAGCTGGTTACGCAGATTGGCGTCATAGGCCCACAGCGACAGCGGATATCCCACCTTTGCCGCTGCCTTTGGGTTGACCAGATCCAGCGGCTTGCCGGCTTCGTCTTTGTACTTCTTCAGAATCCACGAGGTGGCCTGGCCGCCGCGATTGGAAAAGGTGATCTTGTAAAGCTCATTTTCCACCACCGTGGTGCTTTCGGCGGAGGCCACCACCGCGTCCTTAGCCTGGACCCCGGAAGAAAGAACGGCTGAAGCGGCGCCAGTGGCGGGAGCAGAACCGGCCGAACCAGGTCCGGCGCTCATGGCGGAGGCCGGATTCACCGGCCCGTGGGGAGCAGTAGACGATGCCACCTGGGCCGGAGTCTCCGGCGCCGCCTTCTTTTTCGGTCCAAAGTATTGCAAGCCAAGGAAGATGAGAACAAAGACGATGGAGAAGATGAGAAGCGTGCGGGAGTCCTGCCCACCACCACCCGGCTGATTAGGATTGCGAATTTCGGCCAAAGAGAGTTCCTGTCGATCGAACGATCTCGCGGCACCCGGCGCACGCGGTTACACGATAGGGGTATCCGGTGAAGACTCCTGGTACGGGGCTTTTCACCAGGAAAAGCCCCTCTTCACTAAGTTCGGCTCGGACACGGCAATCGTGAAACCGCACCAATGCGCTATTGGCCACGATCTTATGGTAAATGGCGGGGGTCATCTGTGCGGACGCGACGGGGGTTGCTCCCCCGCTACCGGGTACGCCCCAGGTACCGGATCAAAGCCTCCGCGTCCGAAGGGATTGCAGCGCAGCACACGCCACAGCGCCAGCGTGCCGCCCCACAGAACCCCGCGGCGAGCGACGGCGGTGATGGCATACTCCGAACAGGTCGGCTGAAAGCGGCAAGCACCCGAAACCCCGCTGATGGAATGCAGCCATGGGGAAATCCAACGCTGGTAGACGTGAGCCATCAGCTCGCCCCATCCCGGGCCTTCTCAATCACTGCAAAGATCCTGGATACTTCGCCTTGCAAGGTGGTGAAATCCACCGTCAGGACGGTCCGCCGGGGGTGCAGCACCACGTCCACATCACGCGTCAGCAAGACCAGGCTGCGTCGCACCGCTTCGCGCATACGCCGCTTGATGCGGTTACGCTCAACCGCTTTGCCCAGAACACGGCCGGCGGTCAGGCCCACGCGCGGGCCAACGCCCGACACGCGCTCGGCGAAAAAATATGTCATCGAAGGCGAAAAATGCTTGCGGCTCCGCCGGTACACCCGTTGATAATCAGCGTGCTTGCGCAGCCGAGCGTCGCCCGGGGTAAGAAAACCTGCGCGATGTGCGGAATCCGGCACTGTGAAAAACTGCTAGTCGCGGTAGCCGGCGCTGACAGCAACGCGCTTGCGGCCCTTGGCGCGGCGGCGGGAAAGCACCGCTGCCCCTGCCTTGGTCTTCATCCGCGTCAAAAAGCCGTGGGTCTTCGCTCGATGGCGCCGGTTGGGTTGAAATGTGCGCTTGGGCATAACACTGCGCTCCTGTATCTCACTTGAAAATCTCTGCCTGAAGGCAAGCTTTGAGTATATCGGATTCAGCCCAAAGCGCCAAGCGCGACAATTGCTTCAGGCCGGGGAGGGCCTGCTTTCACTGCGCATGGTGCAACTCCGGAAAGAAAGAAATTTTGCCCGGAAATGAGCGGTTGCGCCGCCTTGTAACTGTGCTAGTATCGGCTCCGATCAAGATTGATTTTCTGCACGTCCACACTACCTGAACTTTCGATCTGGATACTTTCGCGAGGGGCTTGATTCCCCCAAAGCAGTTCCTAAGCACAGGAGCAACAACGACGCCCATAGTTTTTGCCGGTGCGCGTTTGCTTTTTGTACTTTGCGAAAAGTATCAGGCAGTCGGCGTTGAACGAAGGAAGCGTATGTCTTTTGTCGCCACCGCCCCCACCGTACCCAACCCCTGGGCACGGATCCTGGGTGCTCTCGAAAAGAAGGTTAACCGGCAGTCCTTCGATACCTGGCTGAAGCCCACGCGTTTTAGCCACGTCACCGGCAGAATGCTTTTCGTGCGGGTTCCCACGCCCGAGTTCCAACACATCGGCGATCGCTATGGCGACCTCATTCAGGAAGCCATTGACGCCTTCCAACTGGAGTTCGACGACGTCTCTTTTGTCATTCCCCAGGAAGACCCCGATGCGGTCCGCGTGCGCCTGGATGGTGGGTTCGCTCCTGTCCCTTCCCACTCCCCCGGCGCGCAGCGCGCAGGCAGCAATCGCGGGGCGCCCAGCCCGGCGCCGCAGCAGGCCAAGTTTGACTGGGCCACCGCGGCACAGCTCAACCCTCGCTATACCTTTGAGGCCTTCGTCATCGGCAATGGCAACCAGTTTGCCCGCGCAGCCTCTGAAGCAGTCGCCGAACGCCCCTCGAAAGCCTACAACCCGCTCTTCATCTACGGTGGTGTCGGTATGGGCAAGACCCATCTCATGCACGCCATCGGGCACGAGGTAAAGAAGCGTCAGCCGCAATGCTCCGTCTGCTATGTCTCCAGCGAGAAATTCACCAACGAGATGATCAACTCGCTGCGCTATGACAAAATGACCAGCTTCCGCGACAAGTTTCGCTCGGTCGATCTGCTGCTCATTGACGACATCCAGTTCCTTGCGCAAAAGGAGCGCACCCAGGAAGAGTTCTTTCACACCTTCAACGCGCTCCACGAGAGCATGAAGCAGATTGTCATCGCCTCCGATCGTCCGCCCAAGGAGCTGCCGGAGATCGAGGACCGTCTGCGCAGCCGCTTCGAATGGGGATTGATCGCGGATATTCAGCCGCCTGACCTCGAGACCAAGGTGGCCATTCTGCAGAAGAAGGCGGAGAGCGAGCACGTCCTGCTGCCCACCGATATCGCGCTCTTCATCGCCTCCAACGTGCGCACCAATGTGCGCGAGCTGGAGGGCGCCATGGTGCGCCTCCTGGCTTGGTGCCGGCTCAATGGGGCGGAGCTCACCCTGGCGACTACCCAGCTATGCCTCAAGCAGTTCATCGATACCCAGGTACGCAAGATCACCATCGAAGCAATCCAGCGCGCTGTCTCCGAGCAGTTCGGCATGCGTGTCTCTGAGCTCAAGCAGAAAAATAATTCGCGCTCCGTGGTCGTTCCCCGGCAGATTGCCATGTACCTGGCCAAGCAGATGACCGAGGCTTCTCTCCCTGAGATCGGCCGCCAGTTCGGCGGCAAGCATCACACCACGGTCATGCACTCCATTGCCAAGATCGATGAGCAGCGGC
The DNA here is from genome assembly GCA_963840675.1 of uncultured Acidobacteriaceae bacterium. Lineage (GTDB taxonomy): Bacteria > Acidobacteriota > Terriglobia > Terriglobales > Acidobacteriaceae > PALSA-350. The sequence continues at coordinate 59,527 of CAWJAB010000008.1, read as the reverse complement.
GCGCCGACAAGGATCTCAACCGTACCCTCAATAAACTCCTGGAAACCCTCAACGGCTGAGCGTCCAACCGGCACCTCTCTAAATTCAAAACCATGATCGGTGGCCCAGGTCTCGCTTTTGAGACCTGGGGGGATGCAGAGGGACCGCAATCCCGGTTCTCATACGGGGTTGCGAGGCATATCGCTCTCCGAAAACCGGACTTAATTAGCTTGAATGAGCTTAATTCGCCCTTATCTCCAACCGGCCTTGTGCATTCGCTCCCTTTCGGAGAAACCTGTAGGGCGCTTGCGCCTTTCCTCGTTTGCGCGCTTCCCGGTATGCTCAAGTTGTCTATGTCTTCTCTCGGGTCGCCGCGCCGCCTGGCTTGGTTGGCTGGTTATTTGCTCACCGGTCTGCTCCTCGGCGCAGTGCCGCCGCTGGGGCCGCGCGCTTACGCCCGCCAGCAGGACACCGGATTTCTCAACCGCAGCATCACCCTCAATGGAACCACCTATCACTATGTCGTCTATCTGCCGATGGATTGGTCTCCCAAGCAGAAGTGGCCGGTCATATTATTTCTGCACGGCTCCGGCGAGCGCGGGTCAGACGGTCTCGACGAAACCCAGGTAGGTCTGCCCAACGCGCTGCGTTCCCACTACGAGCGCTGGCCCTTCGTGGTGGTGATGCCCCAGGTTCCATACAACCACCATCATTGGACCGACTCGGACATCATGGCGATGGCGATGGCAGCGCTGAACGCCGAAGTAAAGGAATTCCATGGCGACCCCCAACGTCTCTACCTCACCGGCATGTCTCTCGGCGGCTACGGCGTATGGGAGATTGCCAAAAATTATCCCGGCCGCTTTGCCGCCATTGCTCCGGTCTGCGGAGGCATATTCTGGTCCTACGCTCCTGGACGCTGGCACCAGCCCGAGCTCGTACCGGAATATGTGAAAGCTGTCGGGCGCACTCCGGTCTGGATCTTTCATGGCGCCGATGATCCCGTTGTCTCCCCGGCACAGTCGCAGATTATGTATTCAGCCATCGCCGCGGCGGGCGGAAACGTGCGCTTCTGGGAATACGCCAACTATCATCACAATGCCTGGGACCGGGCATATACCGACCCCGAACTGCCGCAGTGGTTCCTCGCCCACCGCCTCTCCGACATCGCCGCCACCAAACCCTATGCCGAGAAACGCATCATCCCGATCCATCCCGTGCCGATTCACGTCGATCCAAGCGTGTATGACGCATATCAGGGTGAGTATGTCGATGCCGGCGTGACCCAGGTAACGATCTTTCGCCAGGGCAACAAGTTGATGTCCAGGAACCGCACCGGCGACCAGACCGAACTGCTGCCGGAGCTCGCCGACCGTTTTTTTTATCCCAGCGGCAGCAGCACCCGCATCACATTCCAGAGAGGACCGGATGGCCGCGTCACCGGGCTTGTTTTTTCCGATGACCGCCACCAGGAACACTGGGAGAGAGCTGCGGAGAAACCGCCGAGTGCACCATGACGGATGCCTTGTGCAAAGCACGGGTCTTGCGGAGGCGCATTATAGCTGCTTATAACCGCGCTTTGCACTCGGGGCTGCTGCTTTCCACAGCCTCCGCCAGGCCGGCTGTGCAGACCGTGGGGAACGCGGGACCCAACAGGGACCAAATGGCCGCTCTTCCGCCTTTTCCTTTTTTGGGTACCCGGTTTTCTAAAACGGGAACAGCTGCCATCACCGCCACCCGCTTGGTTACCACCATTCTTTCCACTTTTCCCGCGCAATCGGTTACTGCTACTAACAAAGAAGAGATGTTTTGCGTCTTTCGTCGTAGTAGAGGGTTTTGGTTCCACGTAATCCACAGAAACAACGCAGGCGAGATTCTCAGGCAGCTTCGGGGTGGTGTAGAGTGAGTCAAACCGACAAGGGGGAAAAGATCATGCTTAGCGCGGGCGTTGAGCAGGAGAGACCGGTCGCACAGGGAGCAGCAACCATGGAGATCAGCGTCAGCCGTCAGGACCTGCTACGGGAGCTGAGTGCCACGCAGAGCGTGGTTGAGCGCAAGACGACCATCCCTATCCTCTCCAACTTTCTCCTCGAAGCAGGGCCGGGTGAGGCCGATCGCCTGACCATTACTGCCACCGACCTTGACCAGAGCATCCGAACATCCTGTGCCGCCAAAGTGAAAAAACCGGGGGCATGCACCATTCCCGCGCGCAAACTTTTCGACTACGTCAAACTGCTTCCTGACGGCGATATCTCCATCAAGCTCATGGAGAACCACTGGGTGCAGATTCGCTCGGGCCGCTCCAACACCAAGATGGTGGGCATGGCGCGCGCCAATTTCCCCCAGGTCCCGGAGTTTCCTGAGACTGGCCTGACCCAGATCGCCGCCGCCTCCATCAAGGGCATGATCTCCAAGACCATTTTTGCCATCTCCAATGAAGAATCGCGCTATACGCTCAATGGAGCATTGCTGATTCTGAAGGCGGAATCTTTATCCATGGTCGCGACCGATGGTCATCGGCTGGCGCATATTGAAAAGACAGGCGAATTGCTCAAGAACATCAGTGGGGAGAAGAAGACTTTGATCCCCCGCAAGGCTTTATCCGAGCTGCAATCGCTGCTTGCGGATACCAATGAAGAATCCCTCGACTTTTTCGACGACGAGCACACTTTATTTTTCCGTCTCGGCCACCGCGTGCTCACCACCCGTAAGCTCACCGGCCAATTTCCTAACTATGAAGCGGTGCTGCCGCGGGACAACAACAAGTTTGTGGTTGTACGCAGTGAAGAATTGATGGGCTCGATCCAGCGCGTGGCGCAATTTGCTGACGAGCGCTCGGGCGCCATCAAGATCCGGCTGGAGCAGAACGAGATGAAGATCTCTTCTTCCTCTACCGAGTCTGGCGAGTCGGAAGACACCATCGAAACTCCCTATAGCTTCGACCCCATCGTGGTTGGTTTCAATTCAGCCTATCTCATCGACTTTCTGAAAGCAGTCGGGTCAAGCGGCGAAGTCAGGCTCGAGTTTAAGGACGCTCAATCTGCCGGTCAGATGCGCCCGGAAGATCCCGCCGATGACTTCAAGTATCGTTACGTGATCATGCCCATGCGGATCTGAGAAACCCGTCTTTAGTATCAGGGCCCAGAGTCCTTTGTAAGTACAGGCAGCAAACCTGCTCGCACGGTCCAGTCCCGCAGGGACGACCTGAACTTAGCCCAGGACGCAGTCCTGGGTACCCGTGATGCACCGGCCTAGTCCCGCAGGGACGGCTGAAACGGCTAGTCAGACTTACGTAGCTTTCTTCGCTTTCACCGCCGGTTTGCGGCGGACCGCGACTGCCTTGGGTGCGGATTTCGCAGGTGCCTTCTTGACCGCCGACTTCTTCTTCGCCGGCTTGGCACGCGCCACCGCCGTCTTTTCCACCAGCATCGCCTTCAACTGCTCGAGGTCGACGGTGCGAGCCGACTTCCTCAGGCGTTCGATGTCGTAGTATGTCCGTTTTTCGGTGAGGAAGATGTGGACCACGAAATCCACGTAGTCCATTAATATCCACTCACCCTGGCGCCGCCCCTCCACAGAGTTGGGATAGGTTTGAAAATCACGCTTCAGGCGCACTTCGACTTCATCGGCGATCGCCTGTGTCTGGCGTTCGTTCGATCCACTTGAGATAAGAAAAAAGTCGGTGAAGCCGGCGTCCAGGGTGTCAAGCTCGAGGATGCGGGTATCCTCGGCCTTTTTGTCTTCGCAGGCCTCTGCTGCGGCCAATACCATGCGGCGGGTTTCCGTGCTTGCCATTCGGTTGTGTGGAATCTCCCCTTGCCCGTAACTCTCAGTCAGCAGTCCTTATGGTATCCGAGGCTTCGGGCCGGTAGAGCGCGTGGGAGCGAATATACTCCGCAACTGCGGGGGCAAGCACGGTTTGCTGCTCCGACCCTCCGGCCAGGGCGGCGCGAATCTCTGTCGCGGAGATATCCTGGTCCAGATCCGGCAACAAGAACAAAGTTGATTGCCGGCCCGAAGGCCCCGCGAGCACAAAGCGGGTGAACGCGCTTTCGCGATATTCGCCCGTGTTCTCCACCCCTTCAGGCAGAGCATCGTTAAACTGCCGCAGCGAGAACCCTGGCCTCCCGGCCACAATAAAATCGCAAAACAGCAACAACTCCGCGCACTGATGCCAACGCTTCAGAGTGAGGAAAGAATCGGCGCCCAGCAAGCAAAAGAGTTGATCCGAGGGCTGCAGATGGCGCTGCAGGCGCTGCAAGGTGGCAAAGGTGTAGTTTGGCTGGCCGTCCGGCAGCGGCGCGTCCACGCTGCTCGCGACCAGCCCCGGCTCGCCGGCCACAGCCAGCCGCACCATGGCCAGCCGGTCTTCAAAGCTGGAATGGGCTCCCTTCAGCGGTTGGGTGCCTACGGGTGCGACCAGGACCTGGTCGAGCGCCAGCCGCGTCATGGCCGCCCGGGCGATCGCGATGTGGCCACGATGTGGCGGATCAAAGGTGCCTCCGAAGAAGGCGATGCGCATAGGGCATCGTATCGCGAGCTTTAATATCCTAAGCCAGATGACTACCGTTGCCGCGGTGCCGACGGCCTATATTGCGCTGGGTTCCAATCTCAGCTCGGAGCACGGCAACCGCAGCGAAACTCTGGGTGCCGCCGTCAATCTTCTGGGTCGCCTCGGCCGGGTGGCGGCGCGCTCCTCACTCTATGAAACCGAACCTGTCGGATACCGCGATCAGCCTGCCTTCCTGAATGCGGTTGTGGCGCTGGAGACGCACTTGGAGCCGCTGCCTTTGCTGCGGGCTCTGCTGGCCATTGAGCGGGAGCTGGGGCGTGATCGCAGCCAGGGTGTGGTGAATGGGCCGCGCACCCTGGATCTGGACCTGCTGTTGTTAGGGGATCGCGTGGTCGCAGGGGAGGAGTTGTCGCTGCCGCACCCAGCCTTGGCCGAGCGCCGCTTTGTGCTGGCGCCGCTGGCCGAGATCGCGCCCCAGCTTCGCCATCCCCAGAGAAAGCAAACCATGGCAGAGCTGCTAGCCTTGCTGCCCGATGAGGGCGAAAATCGCATCGCCGCTGTTCGCCGGCTGCCGCCTTGCCAGCCGGGCTGGCCCGTGCACTGAAGCAACGAATGCGTGGCCCATTCAAGCCGTGTTTTTGGCTTGAGTGGGGTAGTCCGCGCCGAGCTCCATGAGCCAGCTACCATGGTGCCCCCAAGAACGGCAAGCTAGAATCGCCTATGTGTCCCTCGCTTTTCAGATAGAAGCCGTACGTGGGCAGGCGAGGCGGGCCACCATGACGCTGCCTCATGGGTTGGTCCAGACGCCGGCCTTCATGCCGGTCGGCACCGCCGGGTCGGTCAAGGCGATCCCCCAGCATCTGCTGGAACAGCTCGACGCGCAGATCATCCTCGGCAATACCTACCATCTCTACCTCCGCCCCGGTCACGAGCTGGTTCGCCGCATGGGCGGCCTGCACCGTTTTATCTCCTGGCCGCGACCCATGCTCACCGACTCCGGGGGCTTTCAGGTCTTCAGCCTCAACCACTTGCGCAAGATCAGCGAAGAAGGCGTGCACTTCCGCTCGCATCTGGACGGTTCCAGCCACTTCTTCTCGCCCGAGCACTCCATGGACGTGCAACTGGCTCTGGGCGCCGACATCATCATGGCCTTTGATGAGTGCACCGAGTACCCGGCTGACCGCGCCCGTGCTCTCCAGTCCCTGGAATTAACCCTGCGCTGGGCCCGTCGCAGCCAACTGCACTTCAACCAGCATTCCCAAGGCGGCCAGTCGTTGTTTGGCATTGTGCAGGGTGGCATGCACCAGGATCTGCGCCGGGAATGTGCCGAGCAGCTGGTCGCGATGGATTTTCCGGGCTACGCCATTGGCGGCCTGAGCGTTGGCGAACCGCGGGCGTTGACCCGCGAGATCATCGAGAGCACCCTGCCGTTCCTGCCCCTGGATAAGCCAAGATATGTGATGGGCGTGGGCTACCCGGATGAGATTGTGGAATATGCCGCCCTGGGGGTAGACATGATGGATTGCACCATACCCACCCGCGCGGCGCGCCACGGCCTGCTGTTCACCTCCGGAGGCCGGCTTAACATCAAGAATCGACGCTTTGCCGAGGACCCGGAGCCGCCCGACCCGGAGTGCGGCTGCATGGTCTGCGCGCCGCTATAGCCGGGCATACCTGCGCCACCTGATGGCAGCCCAGGAGCCGCTCGCCGGAGTGCTGAACACCCTGCACAATCTGGCCTTCTACCTTGACACGATGCGATCGGTACGAAATGCTATTGCGACGGATACTCTTCCTGTCCTGTTAGCCCGCGTGCGCGGGCGCGCCGATCGGGTTGGCGCCTGATACCGTCTCGTACGCAAGGACCCGCCCAGTAGACAAACCGGGGCAGATAGGCTGTAGTAGAAAGCTGGACAGGAAATACTACAGAGGACAGTACGTTGACTTTCACCCCGTTGTTCTTGGCTCCCATCATCCCGCCCGGCCTGGTGACCTTTCTCCCGTTCGTGCTGATCATTGCGGTCTTTTATCTGATGCTGGTGCGCCCCAACCAGAAGAAGCAGAAACAATGGCAGGAGATGCTGGCAGCCTTAAGCCCGGCGACCGCATCACCACCACCGGCGGCATGCGCGGAACCATCATGTCGATCAAGGAGGACGCGGTCCAGCTGCGCGTCCCGCCCGACAATATCAAGTTAGAGGTCATCAAGAGTGCCATCGCTTCCGTGACGACTAACCAAGAGGAAGCAAAATAACCGTTTTCGCGGGCCAGATAAGCCCGGCAGAAAACCGATTACGACTCCCATGCGTAAAACCCTTCTCATCGTTGCAGTTCTTCTCGTCTTCGTCTTTGGCATCTTCGGCATTCCGAAGGGAATTGGGCCGTCTGCCTGGAAGACGGCCTTTACCGACCGCATCCGCCTTGGGCTCGACCTCAAGGGCGGTATCCACCTGGTGTTGCAGGTAATGGTGCAGGAAGCAGTCAGCGCGGAAACGGATAACGCGGCTGCACGGGTGCAGACCGATTTGCAGCAAGGCGGTTTCCCCGCGCACTCGGTGCTGAAGCCCGATCCCAAGCATCCTGAGCTGATCCAGATTCAGGGAACGCCTCCCGACCGTGTCGGTGATGTGCGCAACCTGCTCGATTCGCGCTACGGGGCCCAGTACACCGTAGCCTCTGCGCCAAACAATAGCTGGACCCTCACCATGAAGCAGACCGAGGTGCAGTCGATCGAGCAGCGTGCGGTAACGCAGTCGATCGACACCATCCGCACCCGCATCAATGCCCTGGGAGTCACCGAGCCTACCATCCAGGAATACAACCTGGGCACCAACCAGATCCTGGTCGAATTGCCCGGCGTAGACGACCTGAGCCGGGTGCGCGACATTATCCAGTCGACGGCCCGGCTGGAGATTCATCTGGTTGTCGGCGGGCCGTTCCCCACCGAGCAGGCTGCGGTGCAGAGCGTCGGGGGGACGGTACCGCAGGAAGATGTGGTCATGGCCTATGGCGGCACGGAATCGGAGTTGTTAGGCCAGTATTACGTCCTGCAAAGGATCCCCATTGTGGCCGGCGACGACTTTCGCGATGCCCAGCCTTCGGTGGATGAAAATGGCCGGCCGGACGCGACCTTTATTCTCTCCCGCAGCGCAGGGGACCGCTTCTACCAGTTCACCAGCACCAACATCGGCAAATCGCTGGCCGTGGTGCTCGACAACCGGGTTCAGGAAGCGGCCAATATCCAGCAGGCCATCCGCGACCAGGGCCGAATCACCGGCCTGGGCAAAGACAAGGCGCAAAACCTATCCCTGATGCTGCGCACCGGCGCGCTCCCCGCCTCCATTCATTACCTGCAGGAGAGCGTGGTGGGACCATCGCTGGGCGCCGATTCCATTCGCGAGGGAGTGCTCGCATCGATCGTCGGCATGCTGGCGGTCATGATCTTTATGCTCGTCTACTATCACGGCGCGGGCATCAATGCGGATCTGGCCCTGATGCTGAACCTGGTGATCCTGCTGGGCTTCATGGGCTACGCGGGAGCCGTTCTCACCCTCCCGGGAATCGCCGGCGTGATTCTTACCATCGGCATGGGCGTCGATTCGAACGTGCTGATCTTTGAGCGCATAAGGGAAGAATTGCGAGCCGGCAAGGTGCCCGCGGCGGCGGTCGATCAGGGCTTCGCGCATGCCTGGGTGACGATTGTCGATACCCACGTCACCACCATTGTTTCGGCCCTCATCCTGTTTCTTTTCGGCACCGGACCGGTCAGGGGTTTTGCCATCACGCTAAGTTTTGGTTTGTTCGCAAACCTGTTCACTGCGGTTTTTGTCTCGCGCCATATCTTCGATTCGATCCTCAAGCGTAAGCAGCGCGGAGAGGCACTTTCCATCGGGTAGTCGGTCGCGTACCAGTAAGGCGGAGTTTTCAAGTGGAACTATTTCGTGGCGTTAACGTTGATTGGCTAGGGAAGAAGTGGTACTTCCTTGCCTTTTCGCTGGTCTTCAGCGTGTCGGGAATCCTGTCGATTCTTTTTTGGCATCACATCAAGCTGGGAATCGACTTCCGCGGCGGCACGCTGGTCTACGTTCAATTCGATCAGCCGCCAAACCCCGACCGGATCCGCCAGGCGATGGACCGCGCCGGCATCCATGACAGCCGCATCCAGCCCTACGGAACGGCAGCGCAGAAGCAGGTGGCTATCTCCCTGGCGCAAAAGGAAACGCAAGAGTCGGCCCTTGATGCCGGGCGCCAGACCATTGTGCAGGCGCTGAACGCAAACTACTCGAGCAATGGTGCAGCCAACCAGGGCAAGCTGGATTTAGACAATGCCAGCCAGGGCGCCCTGGCCCAGTTTCTGCAGCAGAGCGACCCCGAGCACCTGGCCAGCACCGGAGCCGTCGATGCCACGCAGCGGTATGCGCAGCAGGCCACGGCCATTCTGCAATCACCGCGACCGCGACCTCGGAGGCATTTTCAGCAGCATCGACCAATTGAACGGCGTGGCTGATCCGGCGGTCGTCAACCAGCTGAAGCAAGGCGCCTATCTCTCCGGCTTCCACGTCTTCGCGGCGGATATTATCGGACCCCAGGTGGGCGCGGCATTACGTAAGCAGGCCTTGCTGGCGACGCTCTACTCCTTAGCCGGGATGCTCGTCTATCTTTGGTTCCGTTTCGAGCTGATCTACGGCGTGGCCGCTGTGGTGGCGGTCTTCCATGACACCTTGATCACCGTGGGCGCCTTCAGTTTGGCGGACAAGGAGATCACCCTCACGGTCATTGCGGCGATTCTGACCCTGATCGGCTACTCGATGAACGACACCATCGTCGTTTTCGACCGCATCCGTGAGAATCTGCGCCTGTCTCGCCGGGAGAATCTGACCACCGTCGTGAATCGCAGTATCAACCAGACGCTGAGCCGGACGGTTCTGACCTCCGGACTGACTTTCCTGACCGTGCTGTCTCTTTACGTCTTTGGCGGCGAGGTACTGCGCGGCTTTTCCTTTGCCCTGGTGATCGGCATTCTCATCGGCACCTATTCGTCGATTGCCGTGGCGGCGCCGATGCTGGTGGCTTATCAGGAGTGGCGAGCCAAGCGTGGCAAGCGGGCTGTTTTGCCCGCGGGTAAACGGGCCAGGGTCTGACGTCGGGCCCTGCACGGGAAGATTTCGCTACCTTTCACAGATCGCCCTGCATGCCAATAGCCCTTCGGGATCAAAAGAACGCCCCTCTGGTGTCTAAGTAGGTACAGTTCCAATATCCGAGGTAAGGCGATGTTTGAAGATTCACTCATGGAGTCTGGTGGCAAGATCAAGACCAAGAGTAAGTATTGGTCGATTGTTACCCTCTGTATCAACGCGCGATCCTGGCAGCACTGATCATCTGGCCGTTGTTGCATCCAGAGGCCCTACCCACGCAGATGATGGCTACGCTGCTGGTTGCCCCACCGCCCCCACCGCCCCCTCCCCCGCCACCACCACCTCAGGCACCGGTCCAGGTCAAGATCAAGTCTGAGATGCTCAACAATCAATTACAGGCGCCAAGCAAGATCCCGAAAGACATTAAGCAAATCAAGGAGTCGGCTGCTCCGCCAGCAATGGCTGGCGTTTCCGGCATGGAAGGCATGGGCGGCGGTACCCCCGGCGGCGTCATGGGCGGCATCCTTGGTGGTCTCGGGATCCGGCCCGGTTGTCAAGGCAGCGCCCCCCAAGAAGCTGAGCATCTCGTCCGGTGTGATGTCCGGGAATGCTGCTCGACAAGATCACGCCGCAGTACCCCGCAATCGCCAAAGCTGCTCGCATTCAAGGAACAGTCGTTCTGCAGGCCACCATTTCCAAGAGCTGGTTCGATCACAAACCTGAGAGTCGTCAGTGGTCCTCCTATGCTGCAGCAAGCAGCCATGGATGCGGTCCGTTCCTGGCGCTACAAGCCCTATCTGTTAAATGGAGACCCCGTCGAAGTCGAGACTACGGTCAACGTAGTATTCAACCTCGGCGGTTAGCCCTGTGTGCCGGCGCCATCCCACCAAAGGTGGTAGCCGGCAACTCCCCTCGTGGCCACTTCGGGTCATTTCGGAACGAAGTTGCCCGGTGCTAGCATCTGGATGTTTCAGAGCTATAACGAAAGTCATTTCCGTAGGAGGAAAGATTCAGTGATTCTCGCTAACCTCACCCAACTTGCTGCCCATCAGGCTGCTCTCGGCATGTACCTGTTCCAGGACTCCGGAACAGACCGTCGGCTTCTGCCCCGATGGACCTCTGGCACAACATGGGCATCCCGGCTAAGGCCGTCGTCGGCGTGCTCTTCATCATGTCTATTTGGTCGCTGGCTGTGATCATTGACCGTGCTCTCTACTTCAGCGCGGCTCGCAAGCAGTCCCGGGAATTTGCCCCACGGGTTGCGGGCGCTCTCAAGGAAGGCAAATTGGACGAAGCGGTGAAGGTTGCTGACCGCAACAAGAAGTCCCATCTGGCCGAGGTTGTCACTGCGGGTCTGCAGGAATTCCGCAACTACGGCGGCGGCGGCGCGATCACCGAGGAGCAGATCGAATCCAGCCGGCGCGCACTCGAGCGCTCTGAAGCGATTGTCCACGCCAAGTTGAAGAGGGGTCTCGGCGGCCTCGCCACCATCGGTTCCACCGCGCCGTTTATCGGCCTCTTCGGAACGGTGGTCGGTATCCTGAATGCTTTCCAACAGATCGCGACCCAGAAGACCTCCGGTATCGGCGCAGTCGCCGGCGGTATCTCTGAGGCCCTGGTGACCACGGCTTTCGGCCTGCTGGTAGCCATCCCCGCTGTGATGACCTTCAACTACTTCACCGGCAAGGTGGAAGCCTTCGACGTGGAGATGGACAACTCCTCCAGCGAGCTTATCGATTACTTCATCAAGCAGAGCCACCGCCGCTAAACGGCGGGTGCGCTCAAACACTCCATCGCGGGAATCCTGCACCGGTTGGAACGGAACGAAAAACCCGTTCCAACCTGGTGATTTCTCAGAACCCGTGCGGCCCAATTGCAGAATCTGACCAGGGTGGTGAAGGCTCAGGGGTTGCGCAGAAAGACCAAAAAAGAGTACCTTTACCGCCACAGCAAGTCAACTTGAAGATGGGGAAGCCTGGAGCATTTTCACAGTCGGTGTAAGGGCAAGCAGCTTCACCCGGCACTCGCTGTGAAAACGCTATAGCAGCTCGACCCACGGAGCAAAACAATGGCAATCGTAGTCCGCAACGAAGGCGCCAAAGTCAACTCGAACATCAACGTCACTCCCATGGTGGACGTGATGCTGGTGTTGCTGATCGTTTTCATGGTCATCACGCCAATGCTTCAGAACAAAGTGAATATTGAGCTGGCCAAGGTGACCGACCCGACCTCGATGCCCGATGCCGACAAAGAAGATGCGGTGGTCGTGGCCGTCACCCGGGACAACAAGGTTTACCTGGGACAAAATCAGATTTCCATGGCGGATCTCGGTCCCAAGGTCGCCGATCTGTTGCAGAACAAGACTGAAAAGCAGATCTTTATGCGTGCGGATGCCCGCGCGCAGTACGGCACGGTCATGGATGCAATTGACGATGTGCGCACCGCGGGGGTGGACCAGGTCGGCCTGCTGACCGATCGCCGGCAAGACAAACCACGCCGCCGCCAGCTGCTGCACCAGCCGGACAGTAAGCAGGCGGACTGATCGCAACCTGACGTGTGTAAGCAATCCAGGCTGCCTCAAGGCCGAGCCGAAGGAAACGAGGGACGAAAATGGCATTCGATACCGGTGGTGGTGGTGGTCTCAATTCAAGCATTAACGTGACCCCGATGATCGATGTTTTGCTGGTGCTGCTGATTGTGTTCATGGTTATTACCCCGGTGACCCCGAAAGGGCTGGATGCCCTGGTGCCGCAGCCGCCGAAAAATCCGCAAAAAGAGCAGGACAATGACCGCACCATCGTGGTGCAGATCACCCATCGCCCCGGCGGCGGCGTGCCCGGCTACAAGATCAATGAGCTGGACATTTCGCACGGTGACCTATTGAATAAGCTGGAAGGTATTTTTGCCACCCGCGCCGAGAAGGTGATGTTCGTCAAGGGCGATCCTGGACTGGACTTCTCCGTAGTGGCTGACGTTCTCGATATCGGCCATGAGGCAGGTGTGGATCACATTGGTCTGATCACGCCGAAGGTGGCAGCGGGGCAGTAGAATCGCTGGGTAGTTGCGGGTTGGGCCATGGTGAACTCGTCGTTCCACCCTCCTGGGGTGCTGCGGACGGGTATCCAGCAAGCTGTTAACGGCAGCATGCTGGCATTGAAGGAAAGGTTGCCCGTCCTGCTGCATGAGCCGCAACAAAGCAAGCACACGATTTCCGCTTTGCAAAAGGTCCGCGGCTGCCCCTTGGGCGGTTGCGGACTTTGTTTTTTCTGCGGGACTTGCCAGTAAGCTGAAACCAATTACAATCACTGCGCGGAGTTTTTTCCTATCGAGTTGCAGGCCCCGCGTAAGCTTGTAGTCGGTCAGGCGGAGCCTGGCGATCATAAGGAGATTAGAACCAGAATGAAGCGAAGCGCATATGTTCCGGTGCTGGCGGTCGCCACCCTGTCGCTGCTGAGCATGGTAACCGGGTGCAGCAAGCTGCAGGCTCGTGACCAACTGATCAAGGGCGTTCAAGCCTATAAGAACGCGAAGTTTGAGGAAGCCATTGACCACTTCCAGAACGCCGAACGGCTTGATCCAACGCTGGAAAACGCTCCTCTGTATCTCGCTACCGCGTATGCGCAGCAGGTGGTCCCGGACGCAAACACTCCGGAGAATATGAAGAACGCGCAGCTGGCGGTGAATGCCTATCAGAAAGTGTTGGCCAAGGACTCCGAACGATCTGACTGCCCTGAAAGGAATTGCCGCGGTCTACCTGAATACCGGCAAGACCGAAGAGGCCAAGGCGTGGCAGAGAAAGGTCACGGCGGTCGATCCGAATGACCCGGCCGCCCATTACACCATCGGCGTCATTGATTGGCGGGTGGCTTACAGGAATGCGATCGCGACGCGCAACGGCCTGGGCCTGCAGGATAACGGCGACATGATCAAGGACAAGGCCGCATGCCAGAAGCTGGCCGAAACAAACGGACCGCTTGGTGGACGAAGGCATTAAAGAGTTGCAGCAGGCGATCAATCTCCGTCCCGCATACGATGATGCGATGTCGTATCTAAGCTTGTTGTACCGGCGCAAGGCCGACCTGGATTGCGGAGACGAAGCCGCGCACAAAGCGGACATGGCCATGTTCGATCAGTGGCGCGACAAGACCATGGCAACGCGCAAGGCGAATGAAGAGAAGAAGAACCAGCAAACGCCTGGCGGGATCACCATGGGAGGCAAGTAGTCGCGGCCCACAGAAGCTTCAAAAGCCCCTGGCTTCGGCCAGGGGCTTCTTGCTTTCCGGCTTTGCGCAGCCGAGCGATCTGCGGTTCCAGCGGACCATTCCTGGGAATGTTTTTCGACAGAGGAATCATGGGCCTTTCGGCCCCACCCAAGGTGACTGAAAATCGGTTTGAAGGGGACGGCCTTCAGACCGTCCGTACTAGGCAACACAGACTTAGGTGGCTTTTAGCCACTGAGGGACGACAAACAAACCATCAATGTTACAGCTGCACTCTCACTGCACTCCGTTCTTGAAAATCTGTTCGGCCAGGTGGTTCTCGACATGGGCCTGGTCGCGCAATATTTCGTAATAGGCGGCTTTCAGCAGTTGAGAGCGGTTGTCGCGGAGTTGCTGCCGAATCTCCTGTTGCACGCGGGGGTCGTTCAGCTCGCGCTGGCCGGCCGGCTCCTTTTCAATGAGCTTGTAGATAGCGTAGGCCACAGGCGACTTCGAGCGAGGATCCATCACCGGAATCACATCGGTCATCTGTCCCGGCTGGAGCTTTGAGATCGCAGCGAACGCCGCTGGCTCGTTACGCAGCTCGATTCCGGAACATACCCCATGTTCCCGCCATTAGTGGCGTCCTGGGGATTCTCCGAAAGGTTCATTGCCAGCGTGGCAAAGTCCTCACCCTTTTCCAGGCGGCTGTGAATCATCTCGATTTTTCTGCGCGCTTCCGCGTCGCTGCCCGCTTTGCTGTTCTGCAGATTCACCCCCTGTTTCATCGGGGTAGCCTGCGTCGTCACCACAATGTCGGCGATATTGTATTTTGGCTCGATAAAGTTGAAGGAAGCCTTGTTGGCGTTATAGAAATTGGAGACATCCGCGTCGGTGATGTTGATCCGCGAGTTCACTTCTTTGTTCAAGAGCTTGTCCGACGTGAGAGTACGCCGGATCTGGGTGCGCAGGTCGTCCAGTGACATGCTGGCGGCTTGCAGCCGCCGGTCGAACTCCTCCTGGGTATAAGGGGCCTTGTATTCAGCCAGCTTTGCGTCCACCTCTTCGTCGCCGGCTACCAGGTTCATTTTCTTTGCTTCCTGCTGCAGGATCTCTTCATCGATCAAGGTCCGCAAGATGCCGAGGCGGGTGGCCTCCGCCTGTTCCTTGGTGGGTTGTTCCTTGTTATTGCCCAGGTTGTCGCGGTACGCCTTCTCCACTTCAGCGCCCTGGATCGGTTGTCCGTTCACCGTGGCCACAACGTCCGGCCCGTAGCTCCGCTTGCATCCTGCAACAAAAACGCTCAGCAATACGATGCTCATTGAGGCGCAGGCAACGGCGTTGCGCGCGGTGGAGCTGCAAGGTAGTGCGCGCTCTACAAATGGTTCCAACGGTCTTTCTCCTCTTTCGGGGGCTGCGGCGTGGTTACCGGTTTCTTCACCGCTTCCGCGACTGCGGGCGGGGGCTGCACTCCGGCCTCTCGCAAAGCCCGGTCAATGGCGGTCCTGAGCTCCGATTCCGGCAGTACTCCTGAGATCCGCTCGCCGTTGATGAACAATGTCGGCGTACCATTCACCCCGAGACTATTTCCCTGCTTCATCGAAGCACGCACCGCGGATTCATCCTGCTTGGCGATACACGCGTCGAGCTTGGCAAGGTCCAGCTTGGAGCGCTGCCCCTCGTCATGCGCGAGCTTATCGAGGGTTTTGCCGGCTTCATGGATATCATGCGCCGGGCCGGTCACTTCGTCCGCGTGCACATGCACATAATCCACAAACCTCCAGTAGGCATCGCCGCTCTGTTCCGCGAGGCAGGCCGAGTCAACCGCGGCGTGCATCGCCCAGGGATGGATTTCCACCAGAGGGTAGTCCTTATAAACAAACTTGACCAGACCCTTGTAGCGATCGAACGTGCCGGGGAAGAGCTGCTCATGCATGCGCGCGCAGTAGGGACATTCCAGGTCGTCAAAATTGACGATGGTGACCTTGGCGTCGGTGGCCCCGCGGGTGGGACGGTTTTGAATCGAAAGCATGTCTGCGGGGTTTTTGCTGATGTCAAACTTCTCCAGGCGCGCAACCGTGTTGCCATCGGTGGAGAGAAGAAAATTCACGATCGTCTGTTTGCCATTGCTGGAAAACGTAATCGGCAGGTTGTCGTAGCCCGGAAACTCGCTCTTGCTGGTCGCTCCGATCACCAGGTCGACGTTCGGGGGCACCTCGAATTGCGAGCGCACCAGCACTTCAATTCTCCGGTTGAGCTGAGGGGTCGGAACGGGAGCAGGACTACTCGATGCGGAGCCGGGGAGGCTCTGAGCCTTACAGCCAGCGGCGAGCGAAAACAACAGGCACCAAACCAGGGTACGGCGTACAGACAAGACAACCACCTTTCCATACCATAGTTCCATTAGAGCATTTCTCCGGTTATTGTGTCGCAGCTCGGGGCATCAAAAGATTCGCTCTGAATGCTTTAGATTGTCCCGCCGCGCCTACTCCGGCGAGCGTGAAATTGAAGCTGTATTGATTCTCATTACGTACCGAGCCCAGAGCCAGGCGGCGGTATTCGACACTCAGGCCGCAGCAGTCCCAGTTGTAGGAGGACTGGATACCGCCATACTGCAGGGCATTCTGGACGAAGTCGTAACCAGCGTTGACACCCGCGCTCAGCCCACGCTTGGTCGGATCTCCGTATCCCAACAGTAGACGCAGCAGGTTGTACTTCGTTACCTGGCTGGCCAGGTCCGGGTGAAAGACCCATTCAGCGCCTGAAGGGTGGAATATCCAACGCTCGCGAAGACGCTGTCCCGCCGGTAGTTGGCGAAAACATTGCTGGCGTCCATCCGCTGGGTCTTGAAGTCGTAGTCCGCATCCCATTCCAGGTCCATGTGTTCGCTGGTGCGGATCTTCAGGCGGGAAATCAGGGGGGAGGTGTTGCGCGGCCCGTTCAGAAAACTTACGCCGGTCAGGTCGAGAGTCGAGGCCAGCACGTTCCGCCGCAAAGGGGACACGGCGCCCCCGAAATAGGGTTCGAAAAAATATTTTGCCGCCAGCTTCCAGGTGATCCACTCACTGCTATCGCCGCCGCACTCGGCATACTTGGGAGGCACATTGATCGCCCCGTTGACGGGCGGCGGAAGAGCATCGTCGCTGCAGGGCTTTGGGATGGAGATGCTTGAAGAAGAGCCTTTGCGTCAGTGAGTATTCCACTTCATTCGTGTCGCTCACAACATCGTTGCTGTCGAAGCGGGGAATGGAAGAGAAGTTATTCACGCCGGCCACATAGCGATACTGCAGGTCGGGCTCAATCGTGTGGCGCAGATCGCTGCCTAGTATCTTTTCCAGCGAGGGAACCTTGAAATCCCGCACCAGTACCGGCGGCCGCAGCTCAAAGCTGGCCTCCAGATCGGATCGATTGACGCTGGCATTTCCCGGCAGTGGTGTCGTGGCGGTGGGAATCTGGCTCTCGGTGTAGAAGGTCTCGCGGGCAGCCACTTCCGGCCGAAACGTCCAGCCATCCAGATGCAGCGGGAGCTCGAGATGGGGATACAGATCGAAGCGCCCAATCGTGCCGGTGCTGTAGCCCGGCTCACTGCGGTTCAGCCCGGCTGCGGAACCGTCCACCCTCCATCGCAGGGGCGTGTCTTCCAGCGGCTGACCGATGGTGTCGAAGTCCAGGCTGGGCACATGAAGGATGCGGATCTGGGGGGTATCGTAAGTGTTTCCCACCTGGGTGATGCCTTCAAAGTTCTGATACCGGTCAAAGCGGAGGCTGGCCGAACGCCCGCCGTCATTGTGGGTGACAAATGCGGAAGACGTCACCTGGGAGGCGACCGCGAGCGCGAAGGATTCGGCAAATGCCTCCCGATAGACATAAGAGCTGAGATACTCGCCGGCAGCTACGGCACGGGTATGTTCGTCCGGGTCGAAGTCGCGCCGGCCGCTGAAGAAGATATCCTGGCCGCCCTGGTTGATATTATCGGGCGCCAATCCCCGGTCGAACAGAGCGATAAAGTGGGCAGTGGCAAAATCCTCCCCTCGTCCCGCGATAGCGGAACTCGCCGCTGGGCGACCAGCCGCGCTTGGAAAAGTATTGGGTGCCAAAGGTGGCATCCATACTGCGGTTGATGACCAGGTAAATCGAATCACCGACGATGGTCCCCTTGGTCGAGGAGGTGCCGACGACCGGAAGCAGCAGGCCGCTTTTCCGGGCTTCGTACGTCCACTGGGTGAGTGACGTAGGGCAGGTAGAGTATGGGAACGCCGAGCAAGGTGAAATAACTGTTGTTGGCGCGGGCCTCGCCGTAGTTCACTCGGATCTGGGCGGAATGGATTTGCCAGTCCGGGTCAGGCAGCAGGCATGAGGTCATCGTGCCGTGGATGATCTGATAGCGTTCCGGCCCTTCCTTGATGACCACACGGCCGGTAAAGAGAAACGGGTTTGAGGTGGTGTAGACCAGCTTGCGCTTGCTCGCGGATGGCTGGCGGCCGACACTGCCTGTCACGTTTTCGAACCGGCCAGTCTCCAGGTCGAGGTTGAGCTTGCCGTGATCGGCGATGATCAGCTCGTTGTTCCGTCCGCCCTGAAGCTGCACATGGCCATCGGCCTCGACGTCGCTGGTGTCGCGATCGTAGGAAACTTTGTCTGCAGTGAGAATGTAATCCTTGTATTCGATCCTGACATCGCCGGTTAGCAGATAGACATTTCCATGCTTCTCCTGCTGATGGGATATGAGTTTCACGGGAACGCCCGGGGGCGCCGTGGCAACCACCTCGGCAACCGGATAGCCAGGGGCATCGGGGAAGAGTTGATCCGGAAGCAGCCTGTGGGTCCTGCGCCGCCACGCGATCCTTCGCCAGGTCCGTCTCCGCTCCACCTTTGGCAGTATCCCCGGATACAATTGCGGGAAACTGCCTGGTCAACGTCTGCGGCCAAAGCTTGAGATGACACAGCATTAACGCTGTGATAAACAAAAAGGTGCGGACTCTCATTACCAGGGGCGAAGTTAGGATAGCAAAAGGTCCTTGCCCAAGGTACGCGATGGTTCCGCGGCTCTGGTCATTTCAGGCTCGTTCTCTCACCTTCATCGCGCTTGCCGGTGAAGAAAGAAGCGTGTTTCTGTTTCCTCCGCGCAAATTTCGCCTAAGCCGGGTTTACATGCCTAAGGGTGTGTTCCACCCCATCCTTCGTTCTACAGGGCCACGCAATGCGCATCGCACTAGAGGAGAACAGAATTGAGTCCTTCTTCGCCGAATGTCGGAGAAAATGTATCCCATGAGGGCGCAGCGATTGTGCCCGCATGGAAGAAGGAACTAAACGAGCGCCTTGCCGCGACGCGCTCGCGCCGCTTACGCAACCGGGAGGAGCAGGTGCCTCTCCCCGGCCTGGAGGATATTGAACGCAAAGTGGAATCTCGCGCCTCCCGGCTCGCCGCTAAAGTAGCGCAGCGGTATGCGAATGCTCCGTCCTATAGCGAGCTGTTGGCAGCTGAGCGGGCTAGGGTGGAGGTTGCCTCTGCCGCGCTGCCGGCAACCGGTGAGTAATTATTTTTCGCCGCAACCCCAGGACGTATCGCAGGCGGCTCCGGTCGCTGCGGTTAGTGTGAACTCGAAGGAGCCTGCCCTGGCGCCTCGCCATGCCCAGAACCCCCAGAACCCGACGACGAGTGGAATTTTCCGCGGTGGAACCTTTGGCGGCGAATCTTATCGATGTTCCGCGGGAGTTGGTAGCTCCGCGCAAAATCCGTCCGCGGCTGGCGGAAGGTCCGCTGCGCGTGAGCGCACCGGCGGGACAAGATCAGCTCAAGATTTTTGAAGTGGCGCCCGAGAGCATCTCGAAGACAGTGAAAATCGAGAAAATCCCTGCCCGTTGGGCTCCGATCCGGCTGGATGCAGCCCCGGCGCCTCGTAATGAGAGTCGCTCCCTTTCCCAGGAGGCTCCTCTCAAGACGGCGCCGTTGGAAGACCGGTTGATGGCCGGAATCTTTGATTTTGCGCTTGTAATAGCCGCCTTTGCGATCTTCATTCTGGTCTTTGTTGCTTGTACGGCGCATCCGCCCACCGGCAAAGCTGCGCTGTTCGGCGCTGGTTTCGTGTTGGCGGGGTTTTTCCTGCTGTATCAATACCTCTTCTTCAAGTTCGCCGAAGGAACACCGGGGATGCGTTACGCGAAGATTGCGCTGTGCACCTTCGAGGACGAGAACCCAACCCGTAAGGCAATGTGCCGGCGGATATTGTTCCTACTGCTTTCGGCGGCTCCGCTGGGGTTAGGGTTTGCCTGGGCATGGTTCGATCCGGAGCGCCTGGGATGGCACGACCGGCTGTCGCGCATTTACCAACGAAGCTACTCCTAAGCACGCAGCTCAAACAGCAGGCCTAATCGCTGCGCTCCGGTCGGGATGACAATTCTGTTTGCGATGCAGAGTCTCGACAAGAATCATCGTCTTGGGACAATCTGTGATCCCGACCGAAGCGAAGCGCAGTGGAGCGACCTGCTGTTCCCATCTACGGCTCGCAGATCCAGCCTCAGCTGGCGGGCGCCAGCAGAGCGGACGCCGCTGCGCCAATGACCGCAACTTTGGGGTCATCCGGCACCACTTCCAGCGAGTAGCTTTGTAGCGGGCTCATCTTGACCATCTGCCACAAGTACTCCTTGAGCAGATTCAGATCGAGAAAGCGAACGTTCAGACCGGTGTAATAGAACCGCCCGGTCCACCCAGATGAATGGATGTAGCGGTGGCGGCGCCCAGACCTCGATGCCAGAGGCGCACGAAATCCATGCAACGGGTATCGCCTTTCTTGGCAGCGGCAAAGACCTCTTCCGGTTCCATGTCGAGGAAGCGCAGGCGCATCGCGCGATAACCCATGATTCCTTCCAGGTGTCCCCGCCCGCCGCATCCGCAATAGGTCTCCTTGGGATCGAGCGTCACCACCATGTGACCTCCTTCCCATACGCCTTCGGCGTAAGGAAAGCGGCCGAACCCAATGCCGTTGCCGATGGTCCACACCCGCACCAGGCGATCCATGCGCCCTTGCGTGACGGCCAACCCCGCCGCAACCGCATCCGCATCGTTCATCGTCTTCAACGGGGCGACCATCCCCTTCGACTGAAAGATCTCCGCTAAGGATGCAGCAATATTCGCCACCCTTCAATTGGGCAAGGTTAGGAGAGTCCTCCACGATCCCGTTGCGGATGATCCCCGGAAGGGCGACCCCGATCGCATCGATCTTGCCCTCCGCATGAAGGGCCACCACCTGGTCGGAGATCAAATGGCAAAGGCTCTCAAAGGGATGTTCCAGCAGAGCCTCGTGGTCGTCCGGATTATCCGGATAAGCGCGGAGCGGTCCAACCAGCTTGTGATCTTCAATGAGCCCCGCAACAATTCTCGAGGACACGACAACGCCGATGGTTCTTTCCATGCGCCCTCCCCTTTCAGTCCGCCGCCCGGGCAAGCCGGTTGATGCCGTTGAACGCGGCAGCCTTATAGCACTCTGCGAGGGTGGGGTAATTGAACACCGTATCGATGAAGTAGTCCATAGTACCGCCGAGAGACATCACTGCCTGTCCAATGTGCAGCAGTTCGGCGGCGCCCTCTCCGATGATGTGCACTCCCAGCAGATGCCGGGTCTCGCGGTGAAAGATAATCTTCAGACGTCCTGTGGTATCGCCCCGGATCTGGCCGCGCGCGATCTCGCGATAATAGGCGACCCCAACTTCGTAGGGCACATCTTCATCGGTGAGCTGCTCCTCGGTCTTGCCGATAAACGAGATCTCCGGGATCGTATAAATTCCATAGGGTAGTAGCTGGGGTTGGAGACCAGGTTCTCGTTGCCGAAGGCCCGGGCAACCGCGATACGGCCCTGCTCCATCGAAACCGAGGCCAGGCTGGGAAAGCCGATCACGTCGCCCACTGCGAAGATGCCCGGCGTCCTGGTGCGGAAATCCTTGTCCACCGGGATGCGCCCGCGATTATCTGCCTCGATGCCAACGGCAGCCAGGTTGAGTTCGTCGACGTTGCCCGAGCGGCCGACCGCATAGAGCAATGCGCCCCCGGAAATTCTCTTCTTGCTCTCCAGGTTGGCGACCACGCTGCAATCGGGCATCTCCTCCACGCTTTCCACTTCCTCGTTCAGGCGCATAGTCACGCGGCTGTCGCGCAGGTGGTAGCTGAGCGCCTCGACGATCTCCTGGTCGGCAAACTCCAGCAACTTGGGCCGCTTTTCAATCAAGGTGACACGCACCCCGAGCGCGGCGAACATGCACGTATATTCGACGCCGATGACGCCGCCGCCCACCACGATCAGGGTATTGGGCAGTTTGGGCAGGTCGAGAATCTGATCGCTGTTGACGATCGTGCGGCCGTTGGTGGGCACCTTGGGGGAGTGGGCGGGCTTGGTGCCGGTAGCGATGATGATGTTCTTCGCCTCATACACCTGGGTGCCGCCCTCATTGGTCACCTTGACGTGGGTTGGGTCTTCAAAACTGGCCACTCCTGCCAGTACATCGATTCCGTTGCGCGAAAGCTGGGCCTCGGTCACGTCGATCTCGGTCTTGATCACATGCTGAACGCGGAACGCGAGGTCCGCCATCGTGATCTTTTCCTTGACTTTGTAATTCATGCCGTAGATCGAACGATAGTTATAGCCGGAGAGATGCATTACCGCTTCGCGCATCGTCTTGCTGGGGATGGTGCCGGTATTGACGGAAACTCCGCCAACGGTTCGCATGCGCTCGACCACTGCGGCTCGCTTGCCCAGCTTATTGGCGTATATGGCGGCACGCTGCCCCGCGGGGCCGGAACCAATGATGAGTAGATCGTAGGTAATCATGCCTTATCGGAAGGGTACCGGAAGAACAAATCGAAGAGATTAATTTCCCGTTTTCTATGGAGCTTGCCAAAAGTACTGCATGACTCCGTTTAGCATACGCCCTCCCTTGCTCGCCATAGCAAGAGGAGAAATGCTCTAGACTCCACTCCATGCAACTCTGTGCCATTACGGACCGGAGGTGTTTCAAAATGCATGAAGCCGCCCTTCGTCAGCGCCTCTTAAGCCTGGTCGAGAGCTGGACAGCAGGCGGCGTAGATTTCATCCAGCTACGAGAAAAAGATCTCGACGCGCATCAGCTCCGGTCCCTGGCCGGCGAGGTGCTGCGGGGATGGAGAGGATCGGCCCCAACCGTGCGAAGCTGCTGGTTAATATCTCCGCGCCCGAAACCGCCGCGCTCGCCCTGGCCGCCGCCGCCGATGGCGTGCATCTGGCAGGGAAACCTGCACCGGGCGCGGCCAGGGGCGTGCGGCAGTCCTTTCGCTCCCGCGGCCGCGACGCGATTATCAGTGTTCCCTGCCATGATCTGGACGATATCCGGGTGGCCGTGGCTGAACAGGTGGATCTGCTGCTCTTCTCCCCGGTTTTCGAGAAACTCTCCGTTCCAGCCCAAGGGACTCGAAGCGCTCAGCCGAGCCTGCGTCGAGGCGCAGGGCATACCTGTCTTTGCCCTGGGCGGCGTGACCCCCGCCAATGCTTCTGATTGCCTGGCCGCGGGCGCCGCCGGAGTCGCCGGCATTCGCCTCTTCGCGGGAGATGATTGGCAGCAGCTCAGAGCCCACCCGCCCCACTGAGACCGGGTTCGTGCCGGCAAGCTCAATCTATGGAACCATATATAGTGGGATAAGACGCAACCATGCAGAGTGTCAGTTTGAACAAGTCCTTAAGCTTTCCTCGATCGGCCTGGAGCCGGCGGTATCCATATCTTCTAATCGCATCGCTGATGGCAGTCGGCCTCCTCCTATGGGCCCGTCCTTGCCCTGCGCAGGACACCCAAACCGCGCAGACCGTTCCCGAGTTCAAAGAGAAATATGATCTCGGTTTGGGCGGCTTTTATCAGGTTACTAATGCCTCCAATGGCAACTTCATTCGCGAAGATACGACCGAATCGGGCGGAGCTCTCGTCAGTTTTCGCCAGCCGTACCGCCCCTGGTTGGGATATGAAGTGAACCTCGGCTACACCCGCTTTTCCGAGGCGTACGACAAGGGCATAGTGAAGCTGGCGAACAACGTCACGGATCTCAGCTTCGCCTACTTGCTCCAGTCGCCGACGGTTTACGGGGTTCAGCCATTTCTGACCCTGGGAGGGGGAATTATCGTCTTCTCTCCGACGGGCACGATCACCGATCTGAACGCTGTGACGCCACCCCATTTTTCGTCGCAATTGCTGCCGGAGTTCGTCTATGGCGTGGGGCTCAACTACCCGATTCTCAGTCGCTTTGGGGCGCGAGTACAACTCCGCGGGTTGAAGTACAAGACGCCAGATTTCCATCAGGAGTCGCTCGATAGCCATACGCTGCGCACTACGCTGGAGCCAACCTTCAGCGTGTATTACCGCTTTTGAGCCGGGAGGATGCTATGGCCATAGTGATTACCGTCCTCGATCTTGAACGCGAGCCGCTAGAATTCAGCGAGACGATTCCAGCCGGCGCCATCGATTATGGCTCCGGAATCCGTCAAATCGACGGCATGCCGGTCAGCGGCCACGCAGATCTAATCACCGAGCACCGCGGGGGCCACAATGTGATCGAGGACATCCGTTTGCGCGCCGGCTACCAGGGTGACTTTGAGATGCCCTGTGCCCGCTGCCTGGATCCGGTGGCGCAACGGCTCGAAGAGCATTTTGACCTGCTATTCCGCCCCACTGGTGTCGATGCAGACGCCCCCGAGCACGCCATCTCGACCTCTGACACCGAAATCGGGTACTATGAAGGAGGTCGTCTTGCGTTGGAAGACGTATTACGCGAGCAGGTGTTGCTTTCCCTGCCGCCGAGAGCGCTCTGCCGGCAAGACTGCAAAGGACTCTGCCCCCGCTGTGGACGGAATCTCAATACTGAGATCTGTGCTTGCGATGCAAGCCAAGTCGATGCGCGGTGGACAGCGCTGGCCGATCTCCGCAGCAGGATGAAAACGTAAAGTTGCAAGCGATCACAGGCTATAGCCCAGGCAGCTGGTAAGGGCAGTCTGCGAGAACGCCTGAAAGGAATTTGCAATGCCCAATCCAAAGCGGCGCCACTCCAAGGCCCGCACCTCCAAGCGCCGTTCGCACGACGCGCTCACGCCCATCGGCGTCTCCGAGTGTCCTAACTGCCACGAGAAAAAACTGCCCCACAGGGCTTGTCCCAAATGCGGCATCTACAAGGGTCGCGAAGTGCTCGAAGCCAAGGAAGCTTAGCTCCAGCCTCATCCATGTTGCTGACGGACATAGCGCTCGATGCCATGGGATCGGACAAGGCTCCTGAGCCCGAGATAAAGGGCGCTATCCACGCCTGCCGTCACCTGCCGGTCCGTGTTCACCTGGTAGGTCCTGAGGAGCGTCTCCGCTCCGCGTTGCACGAGGCAACGGGCGGCGAGGCGCTACCCATCGTGATCGTTCCGGCAACGGAGTGGATCACCATGGACGAGAAAGCCGCGACCGCCATCCGCAAGAAGCCGGGCAGCAGCATGCGCATCGGTCTGCGCCTGGTCAAAGAGAATAGGGTCGCTGGCTTTCTTACTGCGGGCAATACCGGCGCCGCGATGGCTTTGGCCAAGATGGTGCTGGGGGCGTTGCCTGGGGTAGACCGTCCTTCGCTGGCCAAGATGCTGCCTACCTCCAGCGGATCACCCTGTGTGTTGCTGGATGTGGGCGCCAATGTCGATTGCAAGCCGCACAATCTCGAGCAATTCGCCGTGATGGGCGAAATGTACGCGCGCAGCGTGCTCAAGATCCCTCGGCCCCGCGTTGGCCTGCTCTCCATCGGCGAAGAAGAGGGTAAGGGCAACGATCTTACCCGCGAGGCCTTTCCGCTGCTCAAGCAGCTCTCGCTTAACTTCATCGGCAACGTAGAAGGCCGCGACATCTACAACGGCAATGCCGACGTTGTGGTCTGCGACGGCTTTGTCGGCAATGTCGCGCTCAAGACGTCAGAGGGGTTGGCCCGCCTGGTGCGCGACCTGCTTCGCCAGTCGTTGAACTCGACCGTTACCGCGCAAGTAGGCGCGCTGCTTTCACGCAAGGCATTTAACGACTTCAAGAAGCGCCTGGACTACTCCGAATACGGCGGCGCGCCGCTGCTTGGAATTCGCGGGGTTTGCATCGTGAACCATGGCTCTTCCAATGACCGCGCCATCTATAACGGCATTCGCGTGACCGCTGAGTTCGCGCAGGCGGGTATCAACCAGCAGCTGGAGCAGGAGTTTGCCTGCCGCCGTCCAGCCGATGATGCGGCGTCCGAGCCAGGGATGAGCGTACCCGTCCAGCCGCTCCACTAATAAAAATGAGCAAGACTGCTTTTCTATTCCCCGGTCAAGGTTCGCAAAGCGTCGGCATGGGACGTGACTTGGCCACCGCCTTTCCTCTCGCCCGGCAGACCTTTGAGGAAGCCAATGATGCCCTCGGCTTCGACCTCGCAGATCTCTGCTTTAACGGACCTGAAGAGCAGCTTCGCCTGACCGAATTCACCCAACCGGCGATCTTTACCGTATCTGTCGCGGCGCTGCGTGTCCTGGCTGCGGCCGGCACAACCGCGGATTATCTTGCCGGGCATTCGCTGGGGGAGTATTCAGCCAACGTCGCGGCCGGGGCTATCGAGTTTTCCGCGGCCGTCCGCACCGTGCGCCGCCGGGGTCAGTTGATGCAGCAGGCTGTCCCCGCAGGCGAGGGCGCCATGGCAGCTATTCTTGGTATGCAGGCGGAGGCGGTGGCCGCCGTTTGTGACGAGGCATCGCGGGAATTGGGCGCGCCGGTCGAGCCGGCCAACTTAAACGCTCCTGAGCAAACTGTCATCTCGGGTGCGACCGTGGCGGTGGAGCGGGCCGTCGCGCTGGCTAGAGAACGCGGCGCCAAGCGGGCAGTGATGCTGCAGGTCTCTGCGCCCTTTCATTGCAGCCTTATGCAGCCGGCGCAGGATGCCCTCGCTCCGGTACTGGAGGGAATCGCCTTCTCCTCGGCAAAGATTCCCATTGTGGTGAATGTCGATGCCAGAATGGTCACCGAGGCCGCAGAGCTGCGCAATGCACTGATTCGCCAGGTAACCGGCCCGGTTCGCTGGACGGAGTCGATGCAGTTGCTCATCGCCCAGGGCGTGACCACTTTTGTTGAGGTCGGTCCGGGCAAGGTACTCAGCGGCCTGTTGCGCCAGATTGACCGCAGCCAGAAATGCGCGCAGGTAGAAGATCCCGCAGACGTCGAAAAGCTGGTAACTGTTCTGAGCGGCTCCTGAATTAGTCTGTCGCAAGCTGCACTGGGGAGAAGCCAAGCGTCTTGTTGCTGCGCTGCACCCAGAGGAAAACGGGCGTCTTTTGTCCGTTGACCTCAACGCCAACCACCACCCCGGAGCCTACCGTCTTGGCCATCGTAATCTTATGCGTCTTTATGTCGCCCCAGTCGCTGGAGTGCCCCCAATCGGTTTCGAAGCGGCCGTAGGGGTAGGGTGCATACTGCTGCGGATGCTCCTGCCAATCCGGATCATGGTTCCAAATGCCGAAGGCCTTGGGCAGATCCTTGGCTTCAATAGCAGCGAAAAATTGGTTGACGCGATGCTCCTGTGGCCAGTCCCAGAAGTACCAGAGTAAGCCAGCGAGCACCACACATGTCACCAGGCCTGCAATGAGCAGGTTCTTGCGCATGCGCGCCTTGGCCGGATCATAGCTGGGTGCGTCGAGCAGAGTCATGGGGCCCTCCTTGCAGGAAGTTTACCGCTCCTGACGATATCACCGCGAGTACGAGATTTGCTCCTGTTCCGCTTTGCGCTCCAGCGCCAGCTCAATCAACCGCGAAATCAGGTCGCGATATTTCATGCCTGAGGCCTCCCACAGCTTGGGATACATGCTGATCGAAGTAAAGCCTGGCATGGTGTTGATCTCGTTCAGGTAAAGCCGCCCAGAGTCGCCCGCCTCCAGAAGAAAGTCCACCCGTGCCAGCCCGGCGCAGTCGCAGGCGCGAAAGGCGTCGAGCGCCATGGCCCGCACCTGGCTGCTTTGTTTCTTCGTCAGCTTGGCGGGAATGATGGCCTGCGAGCCTTCGGAGAGGTATTTGGCCTCATAGTCGTAGAACTCCTTGCCTGGAACGATTTCGCCGACGACCGAGGCTACCGGCTCATCGTTCCCCAGCACCGCGACCTCCAGTTCGCGGGCCTTGCCCATTTTGCTCCGGCCACCGCGGCTGCCGACGGCCTGTTCAACCACGATTTTGCGGTCGAATCCTGCCGCTTGGTCGATTGCCGGGCCAAGCTCTTTGCGGTCATGAGCCTTGCTGATACCCACCGAAGAGCCGAGGTTCGCGGGCTTAACGAACAGGGGATACTTGAGCGCGGCCTCGATCCTGGCGATCGTCTTTCTCGGGTTTTGTTCCCACTCCCGGCGCAGGAAGGTAACGTGTTTGGTGATGGGCAGCCCGGCGGCGAGGAAGAGCCGCTTCATGACCTCTTTGTCCATGCCTGCTGCCGAACCCAGAACTCCGGAGCCGACGTAGGCCAGCCCGGCGAGCTCGAAGAACCCCTGCATGGTCCCATCTTCGCCAAATGTCCCGTGCAGCACGGGAAAGACGACATCTAGTTGCAGTACATCGCGGACGGGCGAGATCGACGCTGCGGGGCTTTCGAAGGGCACCAGGGAACCGCCGGGGCCTGCAGCGGGCATCGGCGGTACGATCACGCCTTTCCCCTTGGCCAGCACGGCAGCCGGCGCGGTGTGCTGAGGATCTCCTGCACGCAGCGCGCTGGGGCCGGCATCGGAAAAGTCTCCTGCCAGCAGCCGTTCCGCATCGCTCGAAACCACCCAGATTCCCTGCTTGGTAATGCCGATGGGCACCACTTCGTAGCGTCCTGGATCAATCGCCTTCAGGACGGATGCGGCTGAGAGCAGGGAGACTTCATGCTCGCCGCTGCGGCCGCCAAAGATTACGCCAACCCGGAGTTTCTTCTTCATGCCGATCTTGATTCTATGGGTCCTGGCGGGGAACGTACGTTGCCGCTTCTGGTGCGGGGCAGGACGCGGCTTCCCAGCCTGCGGTAAAACTCGGCTTTAGGGTAGGCGGGGGATTTATCCCCGGTATAAACATCATCAAATCGATGTGGGCTTCAGCCCCTGAGGTATTGCCCTAAGCCGATACCATCTGCTTTCGTTCCGCGGCATTCCCGCGTCGCTCCACGCGCAGCGCGAACAGGGCAACCAGCAGCGCAACGCCGGCGACGGCTGCGCTGCCTAGGGAGAGGTAGCGATAGCCGATGCCGGCGGTCAGCATAATGCCGCCAAGGCTTGCTCCGAGCGCGTTGCCAAGATTGAAAGCGCCCTGGTTTAGCGTCGATGCCAGATTCGGAGCGCCTCTTGCCTGCTCCACGATCCGCGCCTGCAGAGGAGACCCTGCTGCGAACTGCACAAAACCCCAAACGAAAACCATCATCACCGCCGGCGCCACCCTGAGCTCGAGCAACGGCATGGCCAACAGGATCAGAATTACCAGCAGGATCCCCCCGAGGATCACTGGCATCTGCTTCCAGTCCGCAAGTCTGGCGCCCAGCAGGTTCCCCAGCGTGATGCCCACACCAAAGACCACAAGCACCCTGGCCACCGCCCCGGGGGAGAGGCGCGTCACCTGCTCGAGAATCGGAGCGATGTAGGTAAAGACGCAGAACAAGGAAGTGGAGCAGAGTGTGCTGAGCGCAAGCACCAGCTGTACCTGCGGCCGCAGCACGGCGTGGAACTCATGCTTGAGGTGTATCTTCTCTGCCGGCTGCGCAGGCACCAGGCGAAGCAAACCGAGACCGGCAATCACGCCAATGGGAACCAACGCCCAAAAAGCGAAGCGCCATCCGAACGCCTGGCCCAACGCGGTACCGGCGGGAACTCCAAGTACATTGGCAAGCGTAAGCCCGGTAAACATGAGCGCAATCGCCTGGGCACGCTCGGAGCGTGGAACCAGGTGCGCCGCCACGATGCTGCCGATGCCGAAAAATGCTCCGTGGCAAAGCGCGGTGAGGATGCGGGCCAGCAGAAGCAGCAGGAAGGTTGGGGCCAATGCGCATAGGGCATTGCCGGCGACAAACATCCCCATCAGGATCAGCAGTGCGCGTTTACGGTCCATGTGCGACAGGGCGAGGGCCACCAGCGGCGACCCAAGCGTGACGCTGAGCGCATACCCTGATACCAGGATCCCGGTCTTTGGGATGCTGACCCGGAAACTGTGAGCGAGATCCGGCAGCAGCCCCATGATGATGAATTCCGAGGTGCCGATGCCGAAGGCTGAAACGGCCAGCGCGAGCAGAGGTTTTCGCATAGGGTCATCCCTATTGTCCTCGATCTGGCGGCTCTTGCAGAGATGGATGATTCGATTCCCATCCGCTGGTGAGTCAGAGTGGCATCTCCATGAAAACATTCGCGCGTGTATAGAGCGATGCGGGCCGGCGCTCCGGCGGCAGATGTCGAAAGCCGATGGACTCATAGAGGTGGACAGCGTTTTGCAGCTTGGCGTTACTAGCCAGGAACAAAGACCTGGCCCCGATGTGTTTCGCCTGCGTCACTGCATACTCCAGCAGACTGCGGCCGATCCCAAGGCCACGCAGATCGGGGGCGACCGCCATCTTCGATAGCTCGTACACGCCGTCGCCCATAGGAATCAAAGCGACGCAGCCGACCGCCTGTTGGCCGAGATACGCCATGAAGATGTGGCCGCCCTTGCGAAGGATTTTGTTCTCCGCGTCGCTAAGCACTTCGCGGTCCATCTTCTCCAGCGTGAAATAGCGGGTGATCCACTCTTCGTTCAAGGTCCTGAAGGCAGTTGCATCTTCCCCCGCCCGGAGTGGTCGAATCTGAACCTGCGGAAGATTGACTGCATGCTCGCCGCTTGTCATCTGCATCTCTTCGTTGCGCATCTCATCGTCCCCTACTTGCAGTCTCCCTCTGTCGATTGATTACGTCCAATATCTTGTTAGCGTTGTATTAAGATGTCTTGTATATGGATCGCGACATCGAATTGCGTCACCTGCGTTACTTTGTCGCAGTCGCAGAAGAGCTGCACTTTGGCCGGGCAGCGGAGCGCCTCCATCTAGCCCAACCGCCGCTCTCGCAACAGATCCGCAAACTCGAGGAGCTGCTGGGATACGCACTCTTCACCCGCACTTCCCGCTCGGTCAGTCTTACTCACTGCCGGCGAGGCCTTACTGCAGCGCGCACGCCGCACCTTGCGCAATGTGCAGCGGGACATCGACGAGACACGCAGCATCGGGCATGGCGACGTTGGCTCTCTTCATATCGGCTTCATCGGGTCAGCCATGTTGACGACATTGCCCGGAATCTTTCGCTCCTACCGTGAGGCTTATCCGCGCGTACGCCTGCATCTGCACGAGTCTTTCACTGCGCTGGTTAGCGAAGGCCTGGAGAACGGCACACTGGACGCCGGCATTCTGCGCGACGGAGACCCGATGGAAGGTATGCACGTCACCACCATCCTCTCCGAACCGTTTGTCGCCGTGCTGCCGGCAAGCCACCCTTGCGCCAAACAGAATAGCGTTTCGATTGGTGTGCTTCGTGATGAGCCGTTCGTCTACTATCCTCGAAGCGCAGGCGCCCGGGCCTATGAGAAGCCGCTGGCTCTGTGCGAGGAGCACGGCTTCCGTCCACAAATTGTTCAGGAGGCGTCTCATTGGCTTACCATCCTGCGCCTGATAAGCGCTGGTTTTGGGGTTTCCATCGCCCCTGCATGTGTCCGCCGCATTGCCTCTGAAGAGGTTGTTTGCCTCCCGCTTCGCGGCGCAAAGACGGTCAGCAAGATTGAGCTGGCGTGGCTCGCTGGAGAAACGCGGCCCATCGTCGAGCGGTTCAAGCAGATCGCTGAAAGCACCCGGACAGTGCTGTAAGGAGATGCTTGTGCCTCGCGATTATTTTCTAACTACCGATCGCCTGGGATTCAGCCACTGGAACGAAGGTGACCTGGCTATGGCCACGACTCTCTGGGGTGACCCAAAGGTAGCTGAATTTATCGGCGGCCCTTTCACGGAGGAGGATGTCAGAGCGCGGCTTACTCGCGAAATCGAAACCATGATCACTAGCGGGATTCAATACTGGCCTGTATTCCTGCTGCAGAATGACGATCTCGCAGGATGTGCGGGATTGCGGCCTTATGGGCACGACGAGCGTGTTCCTGAGCTGGGATTTCATTTTCGGCCAAAGTACTGGGGCCAGGGTTTAGCCGAAGAGGCGGCACGCGCAGTCATCGCGTTTGCCTTTGATACTCTCGCAATCAAGAGCCTGTTCGCCGGACATCATCCAGCGAATGTGGCGTCAGAGCGCCTGCTCAAGAAACTCGGGTTCCGTTGGACCCATCAGGAAATCTATCCCCCAACCGGGTTGCTGAATCCGGCCTATTTGCTGGAGAATCCTAAGGCTCAATAGACTACTCGGGTTCGAAACCAGCCAGAATGGTCACAATCTGCCCATACGGTAGGAAGATTGCCAGACCTGGCGATGAGGGCTTTACGCTTAAATTGCCGAGGAATTTCTCTACCGCTTGCTGGCTCTCGATCCAGATACCGGCTTCTTCCACAGCCAGTAGCTTCACACTCTCCGGCTTCTCGGTGTCGACGAAGCTTGGGCCCATCACGATCACCCGGCGACCTATCAACCTGCGCAACTCGATTTCCATGGCTACCTAGACGCTTTCCTGTACGGTCAGGTTGTAGCTCACCTCTGCATCAGGGGTGATTTATGGCGTCCCTCGGGCAGGCGGGTGGACAATGAGCGGCTACAGGATAGAACGTTGGCCATCTGTTTCTTCAGAGAATCTTTTTTCCGAAGGCGGAGCAGATCAATTCCACCGCCAGCTGGGCGGTTCGGTTGTGCTCGTCAATGACCGGGTTTACCTCGACAATTTCAAAACTCAACAATCGCCCATGATCGGCCAGGATCTCCATGGCCAGGTGCGCCTCGCGATAGGTGGCCCCGCCGCGCACCGGCGTGCCCACCCCGGGCGCATCTTCCGGGTCGATCCAGTCCATGTCCAGTGAGACGTGATACCCCGCAGTACCTCGACCGGCTGCGCGCAAGGCTTCTTCCATCACCGTGCGCATGCCTCGCTCGTCGATGTCCCGCATGGTGTAGACCTCAGAGATGCCGGCGCGCCGGATATTTTCCTTCTCCGTGAGGTCGATGTCGCGCACGCCAATCAAAACCGCATTTTCCGGGGCAATTTTCGGTCGCCATTCGAAGATATCCGACAACATCTCCGGTCCCAGGCCAAGCAGCGCGGCCAACGGCATGCCGTGCACGTTGCCGCTGGGAGAAGTCTCAGGGGTGTTGATGTCGGAGTGAGCATCGAGCCACAGCAATCCGACCTTCTGGTTGCGGCGCCGGTAGAATTCGGCGACCCCGGAGACCGAGCCCACTGCAACCGAATGATCGCCGCCCAGAACCAGAGGCGTGATGCCTTCCTCGAGCGTTCGCAGCACGATCTCGGCGACCCCTTCGCAGGTTTCCCTGATCTCCTTGAGGTATTTTGCATTCGGCTCGCCGGCATTTCGGGTTTCAGCGATCGCCACCGGCACATTCCCGCCATCGCCTACCAAATGACCCAGGGACTCGAGCCTGGCTTCGAGCCCAGCTACCCTCACCGCGGAAGGGCCCATATCCACCCCGCGGCGCGCCTGCCCCAGATCGAGGGGTACGCCCAGGATGCGGATCTGGCGCGGCGGAAGAGACTGTACCCCACCGTGTAGGGATCCGCCCGTCCCCCGCCTGCCGATCATGCCCTGGATTTCGGTCTTGCGCCATGCCGCTCTATTCGTGGAAGGCTCTCTGCGAGAAATATTCGTTAGGGATAGATGCGATTGAGCGTCCGGGCAAACGGAATCGTCTCTCGCACGTGCTCCAGGCTGCACACCCAGGCCACCACGCGCTCGATTCCCATGCCAAAGCCCGCGTGGGGAACCGATCCGTAGCGACGCAGATCCAGATACCAGGAAAAGGCTTCGAGCGGCAACTGATGCTCCTCAATCCGCTTTTTCAGCAACTCGTAGGATGAGACACGCTGCGAACCGCCGATCACTTCGCCATAGCCCTCCGGCGCCAGCACGTCCACACACAGCGCCAGGCTGGCGTTCTCCGGGTCGGGCTCCATGTAGAACGCCTTTACCGCTGCGGGATAGCGATGCACCATAACCGGGCGGTCGAACTGGGAGGAGAGATAGGTCTCGTCGGGCGATCCAAAGTCGTTTCCGTAGGTAAACTTCTGCTCGATCAGGCCGCGAGAAAAAGCTTCGTCAAGCATGCTGACGGCCTGATCGTAGCTGATCCGCGGAAAGGGCGGCTGCACTGCGTCAAGCTTCGCGGTATCGCGCCCCAGCACCTTCAGGTCCAGGGCCCGCCGGCTCAGCACACGCTGCACCAGGAAACTGAGAAACTGCTCCGCCAGCACCATCAGATCGTCCAGCGTGGCAAAGGCCATCTCCGGCTCCACCATCCAGAACTCCGTTAGATGTCGCCGCGTCTTCGATTTCTCCGCCCGGAAAGTGGGACCGAAGGAATAAACCTTGCCCAGCGCCATCGCCGTGCTTTCGATATAGAGCTGGCCGCTCTGGGTGAGATACGCTTCGTCTCCAAAGTACTCCACGGGAAACAAAGTGCTGGTTCCTTCGCAGGCAGCGGGGGTGAGAATCGGCGGGTCCGTCAAGGTGAAGCCGTTATCGTCGAGAAAATCCCGCGCGGCCTTGATGATCTCGGCGCGGATGCGCAGGATTGCCGACTGCCGCGGGGTACGAATCCACAGGTGCCGGTGCTCCATCAAAAATTCGACGCCATGCTCCTTGAGCGTGATGGGAAAGGGTTCCTCCTCGCTCACCCGTTGCAACACTTCCACGTCGTCGACATCCAGCTCAAAGCCGCCAGGGGCGCGCTTGTCGGCTCTCACCCTGCCGGTAACGATTACGCTCGACTCCTGGGTCAGGCCTCGTACTCGCTCAAAGACCTCTGGCGACACGGCCGCCTTAGGCACGATGCCCTGCACTGTGCCCGTGCCGTCGCGGAAGATGGGAAAGAGCAGCTTTCCGCTCTCGCGCAGGTTGTAGAGCCATCCCCGCAACGTTACCTGTTTTCCCTCATGCTGGTTCAAGGCCGCGATGGTAGCCAGTGGAGCGGCCACAGCTAATTGTTCGTCTTTATGCTCTTCTGACATTTCCCGATCTCGATGTGGTCATGGCGCGGCTTAACTACAGCTCCAGCATTTTGAAGGTCTCGGCGGCTCGGCTGGCGATGTGCTCCGGCGAATCCTCAGGCAGGTAGTGGATCTCGAGCACGGCGGCGGCCAGCTGCGGCGCGCTGAGCAAATCTTTCATCGTCTCCGCCCAGGCAATGGTCCCTTCTCCGGGCCAAAGGTGCTCGTCCTTCTGTCCGTGGTTGTCGTGGATATGGGCGGAGCGGATAAGCGGCTTCAATTCTGCAATGGCCGCGAGGATGCCACCGCCGATGTGTGCATGTCCCG
Organism: uncultured Acidobacteriaceae bacterium; assembly: GCA_963840675.1. Classification (GTDB taxonomy): domain Bacteria; phylum Acidobacteriota; class Terriglobia; order Terriglobales; family Acidobacteriaceae; genus PALSA-350. The sequence goes on along the minus strand of CAWJAB010000008.1, from coordinate 24,212 downwards.
TGTCCAGGCATACTCCCACGTCTTTGAAATGGCCAATGCGCACGATCTCCACCAGGTTGAGCGACTCGGTCACTTCATTCTGGATATTCTCCAGCAGAAGCTTGACCCCTAACGGCCGGGAAAAGGCCTGCAAGTGTTCGATGGCTGTCATGGCATGTTCCAGGGTTCGCGGGCTCCAGCGGTCTTCGCGCTCGCCCAGGTGCAGAATCAGGTAGCGGAGCGGCATCTCTTCCGCAGTCTCGAGCGCTCGCTTCACTTCGTCCATGGCGTCGATCCGCCGGGACTTCTCCGGGTGCACGACGTTGACTCCCGGAGCACCGCTGCGTCCCATCTCCGCGTCTCCAAACAGCGGCATGTGCATGGAGAAGGGTTCCACCGGGTTGGCCGCGAACCACAGCGCGATCTCTTTCACGTGAGGCTTGCTGGTGTAGTCGAAATGCTGGCGGGCGGCAAAAATCTCGATGCCCTGCGCACCTCCTTTGGCCAGAGTTTCCAGCAACCCCGGGTGCAGCCGCTGGCGCAGAAATACATGGGTCGAAATGGTTCTCAGCATCGTACCGTTTCCACGGAACTGCTCGGCTCCGTTACTTCCTTTTCTATCTTCTCACCGCGTTCTATCTTCTCACCGCGCGCCACTAAGCGGACGCACGATTACGGGACGGGTGGCGCAACGGCGAAGACTAAAATCACATGGATGCCCACCCGCGTTCGATCGCATACCAAGATCAATTTAGGCCTGGCTATCGGCCCACTGCGTACGGACGGGTTTCACCAGCTCACAACCGTGTACCAGACCCTGGCGCTCCACGAAGTGGTAACGGTGGAGGCACGGATGGCCGCGGCGACCCGGATCACGCTCAGCAGCAACCATCCGCGCGTGCCTACCGATGCCGGCAATACCGCGTGGCGGATGGTGGAGCGCTGCCTGGAATTGCTCGGTATCCAGGCTGAGGTGCTCATCCACATCGACAAGCAATTGCCGGTGCAAGGCGGCCTCGGCGCGGGCTCAGCGAATGCCGTCGCTGCGCTCATCGGGCTGGAGCAGGAGCTCGACCGCCGGCTTTCGCCTCCCGAGCGCCTGCGCGTCGCGGCTGAGATCGGCTCCGATGTCCCGCTGTTCCTGTTAGGCGGCGCGGCCGTTGGGGTGGGGCGAGGGGAGGAGGTCTTTCCTCTACCCGATATTCCTTCCACGCCGTGCGTCATTGCACTGCCCGCGGCTGGAGTTTCTACCCCGCAAGCCTTCCGGGATTGGGACAACCTGCAGGCCGCATCCGCGTTGACCGGGATGGGCCCGTCAGCTACAATCAAGGTGTTGAGTCGGTCGATCGCTGCTGCATTTGGCGAACCGCACTCCTCCGGTGTCTTCTCCGAAGTAGTTAGCCCGAGAGAAGACCGGGCCGAGGATCCGCTTCTCGCGCTTGTCCGAACCGGGATTGAAAACGACTTTGAACAGGTCGTCTTTCCTCAGTATCCCTTTCTCGGTGAAATCAAGCGCATTCTTGCGGGCGGCTCCAGCACGGGGGACGCGGCCGTTTATGCAGGCCTTTCCGGTTCCGGATCAGCCCTTTTTGGGCTTTACCGAACCCCGGAAGCGGCCCAGGCAGCTCTCGAACGGCTGGAGCGGCATGGTGTAACTGGCTTGGTCACCAGGACATTGCCTCGCAGCGATTACTGGCGCACTATGAGGATGGCAGACGCGCGAATAGGGCTCTGCCGCTTCAGGCCGCACCCAGTTGGGCGATCGACTAATGGTAGGTCAAGTGCCTTTGGAGCACTTTGTCTAGGTTCGACTCCTAGTCGCCCAGCCAGCTTTCCAGGGGTTACTGTCGCGGAGAGAGACATTCCGTGGCTCGACAATCAGGCGGAACAACCAATGCAAACCAGCTTGGGAGGTTCGTGTGAAGGGAGAATCCAGCGTGATGACGGTTCCCGCCTTGCAACAAGAGGCCGGGAGCGCAACCCAGGAGCTAGCGGCAGGCAAGGTCAAGCCGGAGCGCAAGCGCGCGGGGCGTTTAAGCGAGGATAAGCGGTTCAAGATCTTTGCCGGTTCGGCCAACCGCAAACTGGCCGAGGGTATTTGTGCCCATGTCGGCGTGCAGCTGGGAGAGAGCAAGCTGCAGCGTTTTGCCGACGGAGAGATTTACTTTCAGTTGCTCGAGAACGTCCGGGGTGTGGATGTTTTTATCGTGCAGCCGACTTGTTTTCCGGTGGATCAGCACCTGGTGGAGCTGCTGATCATGATTGACGCGCTGAAGCGCGCGTCGGCCGGGCGAATCACCGTGGTGGTGCCTTATTACGGCTATGCCCGGCAAGACCGCAAAGATCGTCCGCGGGTTGCCATCTCCTCCAAGCTGGTGGCGGATCTGTTGACGACTGCGGGAGCTAACCGGGCGCTGTTCATGGATCTGCATGCGGCGCAGATCCAGGGGTTCTTTAACATCCCGGTGGATCATATGTTCGCCAGCCCGGTGATGGTGAGCTACTTCCGGGAGCTGAACCTGCCCGATCTTACGGTGGTTTCGCCGGATGCGGGCGGTGTGGAACGGGCGCGGTTTTTCGCGACCAAGATGCAGGCTCCGTTGGCCATCGTCGATAAGCGGCGAACGGACCTGAATGTGACCGAAGTGATGAATGTGATCGGCGACGTGCAGGGAAGAACCTGCCTCATCATCGACGACATCATCGACACCGCGGGCACGCTGGTCAAGACGGCGCAGGCGCTGCTCGATGCAGGAGCCGTCAAAGTATATGCGGCGGCTTCGCATGCGGTGTTGTCAGGGCCGGCTATCGAGCGCATAAGCAGCTCGCGGCTGGAAGAAGTGATTGTGACCGACTCGATCCCGCTGCGCGAAGAGGCGCAGAAGCTGGAACGGCTGGGAAAGATTAAGGTGCTCTCTGTCGCCGGGCTGTTGGGAGCCACGATCGAGAGTATTCACATGGAGACCAGCGTCAGTTCGTTGTTCAGTTAGGGAGAGCGGCGCGTAACAGAGTTAGGAGATTCGTAATGGCTGAGCAGGAAGTAGTGGCAGCAAAGACCCGCGAGGGCAAGTTCAACAAGAATGCGGCACGCCGGGTGCGCGTCGCCGGCATGATTCCGGGCGTTCTTTACGGCGCGAAGGAGCCGTCGATTGCGGTGGAGCTCGACCCCAAGCAGATTACCCGCATTCTGCATTCTGAATCCGGCCATAACACGATTTTCGATCTGGAGATCGGCACCGGAAAAACCAAAGCCATGATTGTCGATTGGCAGTACGAGCCCATCAAGGGCAAGCTCATGCACATCGACCTCAAGCGCATTGCCATGGACAAGGCAATGCGAGTCAAGGTGCCGGTATTGCTGGAAGGAATTCCGGTTGGCGTCAAGATGCAGGGCGGCATTCTCGACCAGGTGTTGCGCGAGGTTGAGATCGAGTGCCTGCCGGGCGACATTCCCAGCCATATTGACTTGAATGTCACCGGCCTCGCATTGAACGCCTCGATTCGCGTGGCCGATCTGCCGCGTGCGGGCAAGCTTAAGTTCATTACCGATGAGAACGCTACCGTGGCCCACGTGGTGGCGATCAAGGAAGAGGTTGCGCCGACGGTGGATGCGGTTGTCGCTGCGGCCCCTGCGGAACCCGAAGTTGCCAAGAAGGGTAAGGTCGAGACTCCGGATACGCCTGCGGATAAGGGTGGAAAGAAGTAGCCAGGCGCTGAGCCTGGACGGCGAGAGAAACGGTCCGGCGCTGGTCGTTGGCCTGGGGAATCCAGGCATCGAGTACCAGTTCACACCCCACAATGTGGGTTTTCTGGCCATCGACCGGCTGGCGGAACAGGGTGGCTTGACGGTGGCCAATCGCCGTTGTCGCGCACTGACGGCCACCACGCGGATCGCCGGCAGAGAAGTGGTCCTGGCCAAGCCGGAGACCTACATGAACCTGAGCGGCATCTCGGTTCTGGGGTTGGTGAAGGAGTTCGATGCCGACCCGGCGCGCGACCTGATCGTGATTTACGACGAGGTTGCGCTTAGCCTGGGCACGTTGCGCATTCGTGAGCGCGGCAGCTCCGGCGGGCATAACGGAGTTAAGTCCATCTCCGGTGCGTTGGGCACGGAAGAGTGGCTGCGGATTCGTATCGGGGTTGCTCCCCCGGGGGATGAGGCGGCGGAGAGCGCGCGGCGCGGGCGGAAGGATTATGTGCTCACGCCCATGAGCAAAGCGCGATTGGCGATCCTCGATGAGGTTCTGGATCGCACTGCGCGGGCGGTAGAGATGGTGCTGGCGCAGGGAGCAGGCCCGGCAATGAACGAGTTCAATCGCCGCGAAACCAGGCGACGAAGAGAAATGATTGGAGAACTGCTATGCAACGCACGTACGAAATCATGTTTATTGTTCGTCCTGACATTCTGGACGAAGACCTCGACAAGCTGATCGCCGGTTTAGAGGCGAACATCACCCAGGGTGGCGGCAGCATCAAGTCGCTGGAGAAGCTGGGGCGCCGCAAGCTTGCCTATACGGTCAAGAAGTTCAACGATGGCAACTATGTGTTGCTCACCATCAACGCCGATGGCTCCCTGGTGGGTGAGATCGAGCGCCGGCTGCGCGTCTCTGAGCCGGTGATCAAGTTCATCTCCGTCCGCATGGACGAAGAAGAGAAGCGAGTGGCCAAGATTAAGGCCATCCGCGCCACCCGCAAGAAGCTAAGTGCCCAGCCGCCGGCAGCGCCTACGGCTGCGGCTGAGCCTGCGCCGGCACCCGCGGCAGAAGCGGCCAGCGCTTAATTTGTTTTTTTTCACGGGTCATGGGACCCGACAGAAGGAATAGGAAAATTATGGCTGACGAAATCAGCACACCCAGCGCACCAAGCAGCTCCCGGTCCGAGGGTTCGGGCCCGCCCTCTTCAGGTCCTGGTGGACGCCCGCCCGGCGCCCGCCCCAGCGGCCCTGGCGGCGGCGGACGCAAGTTCTTTCGCCGTAAGAAGGTTTGCAAATTCTGTGTCGAGAAGATCGATGCCATCCACTATCGCGATGTGCGCCTGCTGCAGCAGTTTGTCGCCGAGCGGGGCAAGATTGTGCCTCGCCGTCTGACGGGTGTCTGCACCACGCATCAGCGCGGGTTGGCGCGTGCCATCAAGCAGGCCCGGAACATCGCGTTGCTGCCCTTTGCAGCCCGCTACTAGGAGATCTGGTCATGGAAGTCATTCTGAAAGAAGATGTCAACAAGCTCGGCCATCGTGGCGATGTGGTCAAGGTAGCGGACGGCTACGGCCGGAACTTTCTGCTGCCCAAGAAGCTCGCCATGGAAGCAACGGCTGCCAACAAAGTAGTGATCGAGCAGATGAAGCAGGCCGCTGTGCGTCAGTCTGCCCGGGAAAAATCTGAGGCTGAATTACTGGTCAAGCAGCTGAACCAGGTGGAGCTGGTTTTCGAGCGCAAGGTGGGCGAGAACGATCATCTCTTTGGCTCCGTCACCTCGGCCGAGATTGCGCAGCAGCTCGAGCAGAAGGGTTTCAACATCGACCGCCGCAAGCTGCAGCTGGAAGAGCCGCTGCGGCAGTTGGGTGAGTTCCATGTGCCGGTCAAGCTGCATCGCGAAGTGACCGCGCACATCAAGGTCACCGTCAAGGCCGAAGAAGAAGCCTAAGAAAAGCAACGAATGGGCGGAGTGGGAGCCTGTGGTTCTCACTCCGCTCGACGTCCGCAAACTGTCGCACTTTGCAACAGAATTGTCATCCCGACCGAAGCGCAGTGGAGGGACCCGCTGTTCACTCCACCAGCATCAAATCCCCACCGAAGCGCCACCCTCCCCTTTGTCATCCCGAGCAGCCAACTTGTCTGCGGCAAGTTGAGGGAGATGACACGGCCAAAATCGCCATGGATGCAAGGCCCGGAGAGCCGACCGCCAAACGTCAGCCCAGCCGGAAGGGCTCGGAATAGATCGAAGAGGATCCGAGCGCCGTAGGCGCGGCACTAACCTTCACCGTCCGAAGCTCAGCCGCATGGCCAATTGGTCGGGAAGTCCGGCGCGCATGATGCGCATTTGCGCCAGCCGGAAGTCATACGGCACGCGGCGGAATTCGACGATCATCCGCTCATCGTCATAAAGCGCGAAGGCCGCACGGCGGTCGTTGTCCCGGGGCTGGCCCACCGACCCGGGATTGATCAGATAGCGCGCCCCTGGAGCCAACACCAGCTCTGATACATCGGGCTCGTCGTCGCTGGAGTAGACCGGGTCCAGTTGGAACCATTCCTCGCCATCCGTAGCAAAGCCGCCCTGCAGATGCGTATGGCCAAAGAAGTTGATGCGGGTTTCTGCCTGCTTGAGAGGCAGTCTCGCATCCCGCACTGAGAGCAGGTATTCATCCTCGTCGAGGTAAGAGCCGTGCATGCAGCTCACCTGGGGGCCATCCGGAGTAATGGGTCCCCGCACCATGTGGTGCAGCCAGTCAATATGCTCGGGAGTGAGTACCTGTTGTGTCCATCGCGCTGCGCGGCTGGCCACCGGGTTAAAGTCTTCCAGCGAAAGCTGCCCGCTGCAGGCACGGTCGTGATTGCCTCGCACAAAAGTTGTGCCCAGGTCACGCACCCGCTCAATCACTTCGTTCGGCGCCGCCCCGTAGCCCACGACGTCGCCCAGGTTCCACACCACATCGTGCTTCGGCGCAGCATCCAGCACCGCCTCGAGGGCGTCGATATTTGCGTGTATGTCGGAAATGAGTAAGGCGCGCATCGTGCCCTGCCACGGCGCACGTTTCAGGAGCTTCGCGCCCCTGGAAATCAGCCGCAAATACCCAGAATATCAGACATGCAGGATGCAGCGTACCCAATGTCCGGGAGCCTGCTCGACCAGGGTTCCCGGCGCTCCGTCGGAGGCTGCGGCCAGCGTGGCCAGCGGCTCACTCCGATCGGTGGTGAGCGTTGGCACCGCCCCCAGCAGGCTCTTGGTGTAGGCGTGCCCGGGACTGAGAAAAACCTGGTCACGCGTTCCGGTCTCGAGCAGCATCCCCTGGCGCATCACCGCCACCCGGTCGGCAATTTGCGCCACCACCGCCAGGTCATGGGAAATGAAAAGCATGCCCAAGCCGTTGCGCTCTTGCAGCGCTTTGAGCAGACGTAGAATCTGCGCCTGCACGGTAACGTCGAGCGCGGTAGTAGGCTCGTCGGCGATCAGCAAGAGAGGCCGGTTTACCAGAGCCATGGCGATCAGCAGACGCTGTCGCTGGCCGCCAGAAAACTGGTGGGGATAGTCGCGCAGGCGTTGCTCCGGTTCGGCGATCGCCACCGCGGCCATCGCCTCCACCACGGCATCGCGTACCTGCGTCCGGCCCATCTTCGGTTGATGGGCTTCGATGGCTTCGGCTATCTGCCGTCCCACCGGCATAACTGGGTTGAGAGCCGTCATGGGCTCCTGAAAGATCATGGCGATCTTCCGTCCGCGATAGTGGCGCATCTGCTCCGGCTTCAGGGCCAACAAGTCCGTGCCCTCGAAGCGGATCGCGCCTTCCACTCGCGCCACGCCATCCAGTAGCCGCAGGATGGACAAGGAAGTAAGCGATTTGCCTGATCCTGACTCGCCGACCAACCCAAGTACCTCGCCCTGCCCCACCGAAAAAGTCAGGTCGCGGACCACTGCGCGGTCGCGAAAATAAATAGAGAGATGGTCAACTTCGAGCAGGGGAGCCACGGGCCAAGATTACAACACGGTCAGAAAAGCGGCGTCTGCCGGCGGGGCAGGGGCAGACCGAAATGTTCGTAGGCAAGCCGAGTCGCCACCCGCCCTCGAGGGGTACGATCCAGAAAGCCGATCTGGATGAGAAATGGTTCGTAGACCTCTTCCAGGGCATCCTCTTCCTCGGCCAGGCTGGCGGCCAGAGTATTCAGCCCGACTGGGCCACCGTCGTATTTCTCAATGATGGTCAGCAGCAGACGCCGATCAAGGTCGTCGAAGCCGTGCGCGTCGACCCCGTGCAGCTTTAAGGCGGCTTCAGCCGTTTCCCGGTCAATGTTGCCCGTGCCGCGCACCTGGGCGAAGTCCCGCACACGGCGCAGCAGCCGGTTCGCGATGCGGGGCGTGCCTCGGGAACGCAAGGCGATCTCGGCGGCTCCGTCCCGATCGATCGGTACCTTCAACACCTCCGCGGAACGTTCCACGATGTAGCGCAGTTCGTCTTCGGTGTAGAACTCCAGCCGCAGCAGGATTCCAAAGCGCGACCGCAAGGGCGAGGACAGCAGCCCCGGGCGTGTGGTCGCGGCGATAAAGGTGAAGGGCTTGATGTCCATGACATGGGTTCGCGCCGCCGGCCCCTGTCCGATGATGATGTCCAGCTTGTAGTCCTCGAGCGCGGTGTACAGCTTTTCTTCCAGCACTGGCTGTAGCCGGTGAATCTCGTCCAGGAAGAGCACCTGGCGATCCCGCAAGTTGGTGAGTATCGCGGTCAAATCTCCCTGGATCTGTAGCGCAGGACCGGAGGTCTGCTGGAAGCCGACGTCCAACTCGTTGGCAATGATGGTTGCCAGGGTGGTTTTCCCCAGGCCCGGCGGCCCGAACAGCAGTATGTGGTCCAGTGCTTCGCCGCGAGACTTGGCGGCTGCAAGCGCGATGCCCAGCTGCTCTTTGGCCTTCTCCTGGCCGATGAACTCCCGCAGCCACTTCGGCCGCAGCTTCAGTTCGAACGAGTTGTCATCGTCACCGCGGTCAGCAGAGACCAGCCGCTCAGAATCACTTCTGCCAGCAAACATTGGGATCAGATTAGCAGCAAGTGAGCGAGTCAGCGAAAGTCGCCAGTACGCGTCTGCGTGAATCAATGATTCTCCTGGAAACGAACCTCCCACGCAGACTCGCTAGAATCAGTTCATGCAGGAACGGCTTCGGAACTTGCGCAGTTTCGCAATTGTGCTGGCGACCCTGATCGCCTGCGTGGCGATCATCTATTTTTCTATTCCCATGGGCGACACCCAGCAGGGCCAATTCGATGTGATTCTGGTGCTGGGCAATCCTGCCAACGAAGATGGGTCGATTGGCCCCCTCGCCAGATCGCGTGTCCTGGAAGGCATCCGGCAGTACCGCGCGGGCGTCGCACCGCGTCTGCTCATGACCGGAGGCGCAGTCCAGAACCGCTTTGTCGAGTCGCAGCTGATGTTGCAGTTTGCGCGATCTCAAGGTGTCCCCGCATCCGCTGTTCTGGCGGACGGCCAGGCGCAGAACACCATTCAGAACGCTTATTACGCGTACAAGATCATGCAGGCACACGATTGGACTTCGGCACTCATCGTCAGCTCACCCACCCATCTGCGCCGTGCCAGCCTCATCTTTCGCTACTATCCTATTGAATGGCGGATGGACGAGGCGCCCTGGCCGCCGGATTATCCCCTCTGGAAGCGGCTTTGGTTCTGGTGCAGCGAAGCCGGCTACACCAGTTACGGACGGATCTTCGGCTTTCCCAATTCCCGGCAGTATTTGCCAAACACTCATTTCACATTTCCCAAGCTCTAGAAAAACCGCCATTCATGCCCAAGCCTTCAGGCTTCCAGTTCAAGCGCCCGCAACAACTCGCAGCCCTTCTGCTGCTGATGCTGCTGATCCAGTGCCTGTGGGCTTTTCATCGCCAAACGCTCACCTCGCGGGACTACGACTTCGCCCGCTGTGGCCGTGAGATGTGGGAGAAGCCAAATCCCCTGGCGGGGTACTTTACCACCTGCGGCAACCTGCCCGACGGCACGCTGGCATACCGGGTCGCCGGCTTGCCGCTGACCTTGCAGCGCATCCTTGCCGGCCAGAACGCGGACACCTCCACCTGGGAGATGCGCCACCAACTCGGATACGTGTTGCTGCTGCTGCACAGCGGTTTCCTGCTCACGGGAATTTTCCTGGGAGGTGCGCTGTGGTGGGTAACGCGGCGTCTCTACGGTAATACCGGCGGCTTTATCGCGCTGGCTTTGTACTGCTTTTGTCCCGCCGTCATCCATGCGTGCACCTACCCCAACAATGAGATTCTCGCTGCCTTTGGGCTGTTCGCCTCGCTTTATACCGCTATGGGCGTAGCCCATGCCATGCAGGGTCCGCCGCGGAAATGGCGCTCGCGCATCATCCTGCTCACCCTGACTCTCGCCTTTACGGCGGCGGCGCATGTCGCAGCTTTTCTGCTCGCGCTCCTCTTGTCGATCGGTTTCATGGCCTACCTGGCGGTCGGCCGTCGCGCTTACATCGTGCCCATCATGATGACCGCATGCATCGGAACCTTGATCCTGTTGTTCGCTTCCTACGACTTCAGCCCGGACGCGTTCAGCTACTTCTTTCGCAGTGGCGCGGGACGCGTCTGGTTTTCTCTGCAGCCTGCGCGGCACTGGTTTCTTAGCCCCCCTAACTCCGCCGTATCTCTGGCCGCTGCCACTGCCTTGCTGCTGTACCTGCCGACGCGCCGATCGCGCTACTTCGGCAACACCGTCCCGTTGCTCCTGGCAGCTTTGTTCTTCACCCTCGTCACACCTGGCATTTCCAGCGAACCCACGCTCTGGGCGGTGCCCTTTCTGCTCACCTTTATTGCCGGGGTATTTGCCGATTTTCTTGAGACTCGATACCGCCGCATCTTCCTGGCGATGACCGCTTCCCTGTTGCTTTTGGAGGCTGTCCTGAGCATTCTTTCGCTGCCTTAGGGCCACCGCACAAATTATTCAAAGAAAAAGACTTAGACTTGTCCCCACGCCTTGCTGGGCGGCCCCGAAAGACGTATCATAAAAACAGTTCTTAGCTGCAGATTGCGCGCACTCGCAAACGTTTTCCGCCAGGCGATTCCTCGCTCGCTAATCCCGGCCTAAGGCCTACCCCTCTTATGGCAGACGATCAGAATCCTCTCCTTCCTCTAGGTCCCAACGGCAGCGACGGCAACCCGCCCGATGGCCCGGGAACCCGCCTCATCCCCATCAACATTGAAGACGAGATGAAGCGGTCGTATCTCGACTACTCCATGTCCGTCATCATCGGTCGCGCGCTCCCCGACATTCGCGACGGTTTCAAGCCGGTGCATCGCAGGATTCTTTACACGATGCATGAGATGGGTCTGGAATTTAACAAGAAGTACGCCAAGTGCGCCAAGGTCGTCGGTCAGGCCATGGGTGTCTATCACCCGCACGGCGACTCGGCCATTTACGACACCATGGTGCGCCTCGCGCAGCCCTTCAGCATGCGCTATCCCATGGTGGACGGCCAGGGAAACTTCGGCTCTGTCGACGGCGATCCGCCCGCGGCCATGCGTTACACCGAAGCCCGCATGACCCGCATCGCCGGCCAGATGCTGGCCGATATCGACCAGGACACCGTTGACTTTGTTCCCAACTACGACGAGAGCACCATGGAACCCACGGTGCTGCCCACCCGCGTTCCCAACCTGATCGTGAATGGGTCGAACGGGATTGCGGTTGGCATGGCGACCAATATCCCGCCCCACAATCTGAACGAAGTGATCAGCGCAACCATTGAGCTGGTCAAGAACCCGCAGGCTGGCCTGGCCGAGGTCTTGCAGCATGTGCAGGGCCCTGATTTCCCCACCGGCGGCTTCATCTACGGTCGTGGAGGCATCGCGCAGGCCTACAAAACCGGCCGCGGGCGCTTCCTGATGCGGGCCAAGGCCGCCATCGAGCAGCTAAAAGGCGGCCGCACGGCGATCATCGTCACCGAGATTCCCTACCAGGTCAACAAGTCGAAGCTGATCGAGCGCATTGCCGAGCTGGTCAACGAAAAAGTAATCACCGACATTGCAGAAGACGATTTCCGCGATGAGAGCGACCGCGATGGCATGCGCATCGTCATCGGCCTCAAGCGCGGCGCCGAAGCGCAGATCGTCCTCAACCAGCTCTACAAGCACACCCAGATGCAAGAGAGCTTTTCCATGATCTTTCTCGCGGTGGTCAATGGCCAGCCGCGCGAGCTCGCCCTGCATGACGCGATCCGTCACTTTATCAATCACCGGGTGGACGTGGTTCGCCGCCGGACCTCGTTCCTGCTCAAGAAAGCCCGCGAGCGCGAGCACATTCTCGAAGGCTACAAAATTGCCCTGGATAATATCGACCGGGTCATTCGTATTATTCGTGGCTCCGGCTCGCGCGCCGAGGCACGCGAAAACCTGCGCCGCTTTTCCTTGTCCAAGGAGATTGTGCTCAACCTTGACCTGGGCGTCGTAACCGGGCCGGAGCGGGAACCCGGACTGAGCTACCGCCAGATTGACGCGATCCTCGAACTGCAGCTCTATCGCCTCACCCAGCTTTCGACCGATGAGATCCTCAAAGAGCTCACCGAAGTGCGCGAGCGCATCGCAGAGTACGAATCCATTCTGGCTTCCGAGCCGAAATTGCGCGCCCTGATCATCAAAGAGCTGGAAGCTGCGCGCAAGGATTTCGGCGACGAGCGCCGCACCCAGATCCTTGACGAGACCGCCGAATTGCAGTTGGAGGACCTGATCGCGGATGAACAGGTCGCCGTCACTGTTTCTCATTCCGGATACCTCAAGCGCACGCCCATTTCTATTTACCGCCAGCAACGGCGGGGCGGCACCGGCCGGCTGGGGATGAAGACGCGCGAAGAGGACTTCGTCTCCCAGCTCATTGTCGACTCCACCCACGCATTTCTGCTGTGCTTCACCAACACCGGCCGGGTCTATTGGCTCAAAGTGTATGAGATCCCCGATATTGGCGCCGCCGGCAAAGGCAAGTCCATGGCCAGCCTGCTCAACCTGCAAGCGGGGGAAAGCGTGCGCACGATCCTCCCGGTGCGCAACCTGGAAGAGGATGGCAAATTCATCTTCTTTGCCACCCGCAAGGGCACGGTCAAGAAGACCCCGCTCAAGGATTTCTGCAATGTCATGGCGCGCGGCATTATTGCCATTGGTATCGATGACGATGACGAGTTGATTGGCGCCTGCCGCACCGACGGCAACCAGATCATTTTCCTGGCGACGCATGGAGGGATGGCCATTCGCTTCGGCGAAAACGATGTACGTTCCATGGGCCGGCCGGCTTATGGCGTGCGCGGCATCGATCTGATGAAGGGTGACTACCTTGTCGGTCTTGCCGCCACGCCCTTGGAACGCAAGAAGAATGGCGCGGGAGGCCAATCGCCCTCGCTGATTCTTTCCATTACCGAACAGGGCTACGGCAAACGCACGGATGTGGATGAATACAGGCTCCAGACCCGGGGCGGCAGGGGCGTGATCAACGTGAAAACCACTGCCCGCAATGGGAAGGTGAGCGCCATCCTGCTGGTCGATGACAGCTCGGAGCTTATGGTCATCAGCCAGTATGGCAAGATCATTCGCATCGACACCAAGACCATCCGCGCTGCTGGCCGTTCGACCCAGGGCGTCCGGCTGCTGCATCTTGAGGACCAGGACAAGGTCGCGGCAGCAGTTGTCATTCCGCCGGAAGAAGCCAAGATCGAACCGGAAAACGGCACGCTGCTGCAGTAAGCAGTCGGGGGTTATCGCAAAAATGAGAGGGGGTACCGTGATTGCGGTACCCCTTTTTTCAAGGCATAGGAAGCAGATCAGAGAATCAGCACCGCATGGTTAGAAGCCTTTGGTGGCAACTGGCTTCGGCTGTTTGTTTGAGGCATTGGATGTGCTCTCGTCGATGGCATGCGAGTTGCCGCAATTGTCGACTTGATACCGGCCGTACTCCGGCTGCAAATACAGCACGTATTGCTGTCCCACATACATGGGGAAGAAGCGAGGGCTGTTTTCACTGAAGACGGTGACCTCGGTGTTCGGGCGCGCCTTCCCGTGGATCTTGGAATCGATACGGACCGTATAGTTCACGCCGTCCAGAAAATCCCACGCTTCCGGTACTGGTTGTGCTGCCGTCACCGTTCCCACGAATACGGCAGATGCCATATGCATCTCCTTGTGGGCGCTGACACGATTAGTCCTGCACTGCGAGAAACCACTGGCCGCACTCAGGCAGAGAATTGATGCAATAGCAAGTTTTTTCACAAACCCTCCTCGGGGCTACGAAAGCAGTATTTGGGGTACGACCTAAGTTGTATCGCTACGACTTAAGTGGTACTTTGCCCTGTCTGAGGTGGGATAGCAATTGTATTGTTTCGATACGCCCTTACTTCCGTGAAGGCTGCGCGTACCTATGGTAATGGGAGCGTCTAAGCCTCTTGTTATCTGCCACAAAGAAAGTGCCAGATATTCCGTCGCCTGGGAGCGATGGTACTAACGTTTACACCGGGGTACTGGCGCGGGATGGTACAGATGTCGGGGTTAAAGCAACTGCTGCAGTGCCATTAGAAGAACCGATGCGAAAAACTCTGGACGAAGGGCGCGGCCTTTTAGCGGCATGGAAAGGCTATCTCAGCTTTTGCCGGGATGGAAAGCCTCTCTCAACGAAGGGGCACGGCTTCAGCCGTGCCGTAGACGTCGGTACGGACCGGGCAAGTAGGTAACAGAAAGGACCGGGCAAGTGGGTAACACTTTTCGTCCAGAGCGCGGGGCAGGTACAAGAAAGCATGCCCTGGAAAGTGATGGATGTGGTGGACGAGAGGACGCGGTTTGTCTTGGAATATGACGGTGGAAGTTTCACGATGGCGGAGCTATGCCGGATCTACGGCATAGCACGCAAGACCGGCTACGTTTGGGTAGAGCGGTACGAGGCCGAAGGATTAGCTGGATTGCAGGACCGTCGCTATGGAGCTGGCAATCATCCGAACCAGACCGATTCTGGGATCGAGGAGCACATTGTGCAACTGAAGCAGGCGCATCCGAGTTGGGGAGCCAAGAAGCTACGGGCCCATCTGTTGGCGAAGAAAAAGGGAGTCAAGTGGCCTGTGGTGAGCACTTTTGGAGAGATCTTGCGGCGGGAAGGGCTGAGCACACCGCAGCGCAAACGGTTGCGGATCGCCTTTGTATACCAAGCCGTTTGAGAAGGTGGAAAAGGCCAACCAGATATGGTGTGCGGACTTCAAGGGCTGGTTTCGGACTGGAAAGGGAGAGCGAATTGATCCGCTGACGATGACGGATGCGCACAGCCGTTATTTGCTGCGCTGTCAGAGTGTGGAGAAGACCAACACCGAGCAGGTGCAAGCCATCTTTGCGGCAGCCTTTCGCGAATATGGGATGCCGCAGACGATCCGAACCGATAACGGCGCTCCGTTTGCCTCCCGAGCCATCGCTGGCATTTCGCGCTTATCGATCTACTGGATGAAGCTGGGTATTCAGCCGGAGCGGATCAAGCCAGGTCATCCGGAGCAGAATGGGCGTCACGAGCGCATGCATCGCACGTTGAAGGCCGAGACGGCGAAACCGCCGGCGGCCAACCGGAGAGCGCAACAAAGGGCTTTTGACCGGTTCCGCCAACAATTCAACGAGGAACGCCCGCACGAGGCGCTCCAGCTGAAAACACCGGCCTCTTGCTACCAGAGTTCGCCGCGCGTTTATCCGGATCGAATTCCGGAACCGGAATACGACAGCAACATCAAGCCCAAGCGGGTTTATCCGGATGGAACCTTCTTCTGGAAAGGCACACAGATCTTTATCAGCAAGTCGCTAGGCGGAGAATCCATCGGCATGGAACCGATCGACGATCGCTACTGGGACGTTCATTTTGCAACCTTTCCCCTGGCGCGATTCGATAGTCATAAGCTCGTCCTGCAACCCACGCAGGCCGTCAAGGAGTGAATGGCTATGGAAATGACGGCAGTATGGAAAGAGAGGAAAAGCAAAAGCCCTTTCCCTCTCTTCCCACACCTACCGGGCCGTAAGAGGAAAAATACGCCGGGCTTTAGCCCCTGAGGTGCGCTTTTACAGCCAATTAAGCTGCAGGGAACCATGGAAAGACAACCCCAGGAGGCTGCCGTGCCCTTTCGTCTTCGCTAACTCACTCGTGAGCTGCGTGAACCATCCGCTTGACCGCGGGGCTCTCTTCATCCATCGCGCCGGAGTTCCCGCACTGGTTAACCATCCAGTGCTGGTAGTTGTTGGTAAGAAAGAGCAGGTACTTTTGGCCGGTTTCCATCTTGAAGCCATCGTCACTGTGCTCGCTGAAGACGGTAATTTCGCCCGATTGCTTGCCTTTGACCTTCCGGTCGATATGGACAACATAGGCGGTGCCATCCAGGCTGTCCCATGATTGGGGAACCTGGCTCGAAGACGTCACCGTGCCGATGATGATGGCCTCCGAGTCCTTCATCTCCTGGGAGACGGGCGTGACGTTGGTGCAGGCCGCAAACGAAACTGTTGCGGAAAAAATGCACACTAACCCTGTGGCAACTCGCTTCAACCGGCCTCGCTTCCTGGGCATCGCTCTATATAGCTTATGATCCCACGATTGAGCCGTGATTCCTGCTTATAAACCGTTCACGAACCAAGAGTTTCATCCCAAATTCCACCAAAGTGGCAGGGCCTCTTACTCCGGCCAGCGGCGGAAGATGAGGGCTCCATTGGTTCCGCCGAAGCCAAAGGAGTTGGAGAGAGCCACCTCGAGCTTCGCAGCTTGTGGCTGGTTGGCAATGTAATTCAGGTCGCAGGCCGGATCGGGATCGTCGAGGTTGGCGGTTGGAGGAACCATCTGTTGTTGCAGAGCCATGATCGTGATGCCCGCCTCCAGGCCGCCGGCGCCGCCCAGCAGATGGCCGGTCATCGATTTGGTCGAGCTCACCAGCAGTTTCCCGCTGCTCGCATGCTCGCCGAAGAGAGATTTGATGGCCGCACTCTCCAGCGCGTCGCCCAACGGCGTGGAGGTGGCGTGGGCGTTCACGTAGTCCACATCGGCGGGCTCCAGTTCCGCGCTGCGCAGGGCGTTCTTCATCGCCCGCAGACAGCCTTCTCCGTGGGGCGCCATGCTGGTGATGTGGTAGGCGTCGGCGCTCATTCCGTAGCCCACGATCTCGGCCAGGATTTTGGCGTCGCGGGCACGGGCATGTTCCAACTCTTCCAGGATCAGGATGCCTGCGCCTTCGCCGACCACAAAGCCGTCGCGGTCTTTGTCAAACGGGCGGCAGGCGTGTTCCGGGTCGGCATTGCGCGTGGAGAGGGCCCGCATGGCGGCAAAGCCCCCCACACCCATCGGCGTAATGGCAGCCTCCGCTCCGCCCGCGATAATTACGTCTGCATCGTCACGCTCAATGGCGCGAAACGCGTTGCCCACGGAATGAGCACTGGTGGTGCAAGCCGTGGACGTGGCCTCGTTCGGACCTAGCGCGCCGTAGCGGATGCTCACCTGGCCGGCCGCCAGGTTCACAATCGTCCCAGGAATAAAAAAAGGTGAAATTTTGCGCGGACCGCCATGCAGCATGGCCAGGTGCTCGCGCTCAATCACGTCGAATCCGCCGATACCGGAACCGATGTGTACCCCCACGCGTTCGGCGTTGGCGGAGTTGATCTTCAGTCCAGAGTGGGTCAGTGCCTCGTGGGTAGCGGCAAGCGCGAAATGAATAAAGCGCCCCATTTTGCGCGCTTCCTTCTTTTCCACAAAATTCAGTGGATCGAAGTTCTTCACCTCAGCCGCGAATGTTACGGGAAAACCCGTCGTATCGAAGCTGGTGATGGGAGCCATTCCGCTCTTGCCGGCCAGCAGGTTGTTCCAGACCTCGGGCGCGGTATTACCAACCCCGCACATCAAACCGATGCCCGTAACCACGACCCTCCGTGCCAAATCACTTGCCTTTCGCGTTTTTCTCGATGTACTCGGTGGCGTCCTTTACGGTCTTGATTTTTTCCGCATCTTCGTCCGGTATTTCCAGGTCAAAGGCTTCCTCGAACTGCATCACCAGTTCGACCACGTCGAGCGAGTCTGCGCCCAGATCTTCCTGAAACGAGGCGCTGGGAGTGACTTCCGCTTCATCGACCTGAAGTTGCTCGACGATAATCTGCTTTACTTTTTCTTCCACTGCTGCTGCTGCCATGCCGTTCTCCTGTCTATAGAACAACTTGTTAGAGGGCTGCTATCGCCCTGCAAGGTTGGGAACGGTCCGGGAAGGCGCTGCTGTGGTCATTCCGGTTTTCCTCCAGGCGCCACCTGCCAAAGCAAAGACTTGGAGCCAATGGCTGGCAGGGGACAGCAACAGGAAAAACGGCCTAGCCCGCAACCCGCGCAGTTCACGGCCCCAAAGTTCTCAGTCTACTGAGCGCTCCAAGTGGTGTAAAGCGCGGCACGGTCGTTGCTTGCCTAGTATCTTTCCCGCCATCTTTGCCATCAGTACGAGTAAAGTCAAAAAAAGCAGATGGCGATGTTTCCCGGTATGATCACAGTCGTTTTTGCGGCAGTCGGCGCTTTTCTCGCCGGCGTCGTTCTGGCCGCGTATTTTGAGCGCACCCGCTCTGCCGTAGAACGGGCGAGCCTTGAAAAATCCTCCAAAACCCTGCTCGATCAGTTGGCCGACACCCGTGCCCATCTGGATCAGGCCCGCGACGAGGGCGCCGCCCAAAAGGCCACCATAGCCCGGTTGGAAGAACGCCATGCCGCAACCGAGCGCATGGTAGAGCAGATGCGGGTAAACCTGCCGGAAACCTTCAAATCACTGGCCAGCGAGGTCCTGGAAGAGAAATCGAGGCGTTTTGCGGAGCAAAACCAGAGCAGCCTGGGCCAGGTCCTGGAGCCGCTCAAGACCAGGCTTGAGGACTTCCAGCTCAAGGTGGAAGCCGCACGCATGGAGCAGGTAAGGGGAGGCGCGCATCTGAGCGCCCAGATCGACCGGCTCTTCGAGTCCAACATCAGGATTACGGAACAGGCCAACAACCTTGCCAACGCTTTACGGGGGTCGAATAAGGCGCAAGGCGCCTGGGGAGAGTTGATCCTGGAGCGTATTTTGCAGTCCGCGGGCCTGCGGTCGGGACATGAATATGAGGCCCAGGAGACCTACGCGGCAGAAAATGGCCGCCGCGCTCAGCCGGATGTGGTCATCCACCTGCCCGGAGAGCGGCATGTGATTATCGATTCCAAGGTGTCCCTGGTCCACTATGAGGCCCACAGCGCCGCGGAAAGCTGACGCGGCAAGGTCCCTCGCTGCGGACAGCCATAGCAGTTCGGTGCGCGCGCATATCCGGGGCTTGGCCGAGAAGAACTACCAGACGCTCTACGATCTCAATTCTCTCGATTTCGTCATCATGTTTTTGCCCATCGAGCCGGCCTTCATGCTGGCGATTTCCCGGGATGACACGTTGTGGGAACAGGCCTGGCAGCGAAACGTGCTGCTGGTGAGCCCCAGCACCCTGCTTTTTGTCTTGCGCACGGTTGCTTCCCTTTGGGGGCAGGAGCAGCAGAAGCGCAATGTGGAGGACATTGCCCGCCGGGGAGCGGAACTTTACAACAAGTTGGCCGGTTTCGTAGCGGATTTTACCGAGATAGGCAAGCGGCTGGACCAGGCGAAGATCAGCCACGAGAGCGCGTTGGCCAAGCTGCACACCGGACCGGGTAACGTGATCCGGCAGGCGGAAATGCTGAAGGAACTAGGCGTCAAGCCGACCAAGCAGCTACCCCAGGGACTGGTTGAGCTGGCTCAGCAGGAAACCCTGGAGCTGGTGGACCAGCCGGAACCCGTGGTAGCCGAAGAAACCCTCTAAACCTGTCCTTTACCAACGACATGCGGCACCAAAACAGGACTAAGATTCTTCAGGCAATCTCCGTCTTTGCAACAGGATTGTCGATCCCGACCGAAGTCGAAGCGAAGTGGAGGGACCTGCTGTTAAAGCGGATGCTCAGTCATGGGTTTTCGACAGGCTAATTGAGCTTGCGGCTCAGATCAGGTGGTTTGTTGAAGCGGGACGGCCTTCAGGCTCGATCCATAATCCCTCGGATTATGAACGCGGCTTAGCCGCTGAGGGAAAGCCTCGCTGCTTAAACCCCTCCCGTAACCGTCTGCCAGGTGGTTTCCAGGTTTCAGGCAGCACCCTCGTCTCGGCAATCACCGTCATGAAGTTCGAATCTCCTAGCCAACGTGGCAGCGCATGCATATGCAGGTGGCCGGCGATACCTGCGCCTGCTGCCTGTCCCAGGTTCAGCCCCATGTTGATGCCATTGCGTTCTTAAACCTTGCGCAATCAGGCGCTCTACGATCTCAATTCTCTTGATTTCGTCATCATGTTTTTGCCCATCGAGCCGGCCTTCATGCTGGCTATTTCCCGGGATGACACGCTATGGGAGCAGGCATGGCAGCGAAATGTGCTCTTGGTCAGCCCCAGCACCCTCCTCTTTGTCCTGCGCACGGTTGCTTCCCTCTGGCGGCAGGAGCAGCAGAAGCGCAATGTGGAGGAGATTGCCCGCAGGGGCGCGGAACTTTACAACAAGCTGGCCGGTTTCGTAGCGGATTTCACCGAGATAGGAAAGCGTCTGGAGCAGGCGCAGACCAGCCACGATAGCGCGTTGGCCAAGCTGCACACCGGACCGGGTAACGTGATCCGGCAGGCGGAAATGCTGAAGGCGCTGGGCGTCAAGCCGACCAAGCAGCTACCCCAGGGACTGGTTGAGCTGGCTCAGCAGGAAACCCTGGAACTGGTGGACCAGCCGGAACCCGTGGTAGCCGAAGAAACCCTCTAAACCTGTCCTTTACCAACGACCTGCGGCCGGGTGGCCCAGGTCTCGCTTTTGAGACCTGGGGGGCATGCGGGAGATGTTACCTTCCTGGGGCTTTGTTAAACCCCTCCCGCAACCGCTGCCAGGTGGTTTCCAGGGTCTCGGGCAGCACCCGCGTCTCGGCAATCACCGTCATGAAGTTGGAATCGCCCAGCCAGCGTGGCAGCGCATGCATATGCAGGTGGCCGGCGATGCCCGCACCTGCTGCCTGTCCCAGGTTCAGCCCCATGTTGATGCCATTGGGTTCGTAAACCTTGCGCAGAACGGTTTCGGTGCGTTGCGCCAGGGTCATCATCTCCAGGGCCGCCTCCCGGTCCAAAGCGGCCAGGGATTCCTGGTGGGCATAGGGCACGATCATGACGTGGCCGGTGGAGTAGGGGAACGCATTCAGGCAGATGAAACTATGCCCCGCCTGCAGCACGATATAGGCGGCTCGCTCGGCGTCTTCCGGCGAGGTGCCATGTTCCATCGCGAACCGCGTGGCTGCAATCAGGTTGCAAAAGACGCAGTCACAGTCACCGGGCCACGCAGACAACGCTTCGGGCACCCCTTTACGCCCGCCCTTGGGCGCGCCGGGATCGGCATCGACCAGGTAAGCGTAGCGCCAGGGCGTCCACAGGTAGTCCATGCGGTCAAGTATACGGAGCCGGGGACGTCCCAATCGGGGTCACTGCACAACCCCACAGGCTTGTCTTCATCATTCGGTTACAAATCAATAAAAATAGGGGTTTCCAGCGCTTTTCCAGAGCCTCCACGCGGCTTGAATTGGCCCTTAGTTCGTTGACATGCTTTCCGCGCGATTGCTATAGTTGTGTATGAAGGGTCTACGTAGAGGATTCGGCGTAGACGTCCATCGCCGCTCTAGCTTCGCCCCCCTCCCGGATGCTCCTACCGGAGATTGATTCAAGTGCCAAGCCGTTCCCTCTGGCTCCACTGGACAGTCTCCCTCCGAACGTTTCTGGCGGACGGCAATAAAAGTAAGCTCGACGGTGCCCTACTTCGCGGACCAAGCCTGCAAATAGTCTGTCGAAGCAAGCTGCAGGAAATGGATCACGGGAGTTCTGGTCAAAGTTTTTTGAAGATCAGCACGATGTGGATCATCGAATGACCTGTAGTGATGGACGGGATCGGGAGTTACCGATCGAGAATCCGGAGCTGGCATTCATGGCAGACGTCCTAAATCCTGAACGAACCGAGAGCGCAACCCTGAACACCGAACTGCAAACCCCAACGCTTGATGCACCGGCGGATCACTTTGACCCGACCGAGGAGTTAACCGACAACCCGCAAGCTGGAACCCCCAGCGTGCCGCACCGCGTCGTCGATCCCCGCCCTGTCGCCACCCATCCCGGTCCCGAAGAAACCGAAATGACTGGCATGGAAGATTTCGCCGCCGCACTGGAATCTTTCGATCGCGAGCAAGCCGCCGAGGCGGCTGCGCAGGCTTATGACGATAACGTGGTCACCGGCACCGTCATCAAGCTGACGGATAAGCATGTCGTGGTCGACGTCGGCCTCAAGTCCGAAGGCCTCATTCCGCTGGAGCAGGTTCTCGATCACAACGGCGAGTCGAAGCTCAAGGCAGGGGACACGGTGGAAGTGGTGGTAGAGCGCGAAGAAGCCGAAGGCGGCTTCCTGCTCAGCTACGACAAGGCGCAACGCCACCGGGTTTGGGATGCCATCGAGCGTGCAGCCAACGAGAAGACCCCGGTCATCGGCACGGTCCTGGGACGCGTTAAGGGTGGTCTCACCGTCGACATCGGCATCAAGGCCTTCTTGCCCGGCTCCCAGCTCGAGATTCGCCCGGTCCGCAACCTGGACGGCTACATCGGCCAGCAGATTGAAGTCCGCGTCATCAAGCTGAACAAGAAACGTGGAAACGTGGTGGTCTCGCGCAAGGAACTGCTCGAAGAGGAGCAGACCAACAAGCGCAGCCTGACGCTCGAGCATCTGGAAGAAGGCGCGATCCTCACCGGCACGGTGAAGAACCTGACCGACTACGGCGCTTTTGTCGATCTGGGCGGAATTGATGGACTTCTGCACATTACCGACATGTCGTGGGGCCGCCTTACCCATCCCCGCGATCTGGTGAACGTCGGCGACGAGATCCAGGTAAAGGTGCTCAAGTTCGACCGCGAAAAGCAGCGGGTCTCGCTGGGCTTCAAGCAGCTCACTCCCGACCCCTGGCTGGATGCGGTGGAACGCTACCCGATCGGCGCACGCGTGCGCGGCCGGGTTTTGAGCGTGACCGACTACGGCTCTTTCGTCGAGCTGGAGCAGGGCATCGAGGGACTGGTACATGTCTCCGAGATGACCTGGTCCAAGCGCATGAAGCATCCCTCCAAACTGGTCAAGCCGGGGGACGAGGTCGAAACCGTAGTGCTCAGCGTCAATCCCAACGACCGCCGAATTTCGCTGGGCATGAAGCAATTGCTGGAGAACCCCTGGGAGCATCTCTCGGAGCGTTATCCCGCAGGCACGATCGTGGAAGGCCGGGTACGCAATCTCACCGACTTTGGCGCCTTCATTGAGATTGAAGACGGCATCGACGGCCTGGTACATGTGAGCAACCTGAGCTGGACCAAGCGCGTCAAGCATCCTTCTGAGATTCTCAAGAAGGGGGAGAAAGTCCGCGCCGTGGTACTGGGTGTCGAAGCGGAGAACCGCCGCCTGTCACTTGGTATCAAGCAACTTCTGCCTGATGTCTGGGAGACATTTTTTGCCCAGCATCGCGTGGGCGATGTGGTGAAGGGCAAGGTACTGCGCACGGCGCAATTTGGCGCATTCATTGAGATCGCTGAAGGCGTCGAAGGGCTCTGCCATGTCTCCGAGGCCGCTGATGCCAACGGCACGCCGATCAAGCTCGAAGCGGGCCAGGAGCACGACTTCAAGATCATCAAGATGAACCAGGATGAGAAGAAGGTTGGGCTCAGTCTGCGGGCAGTGGGCGAAGAAGCCAGCAGGGCCGATGTTGAGGCCTACAAGCAGCCGGTTTCAAGCTCGACCACTACGCTGGGCGATCTGGTCAACTGGAAGCGTCTGGAACACGAGTAGACACCGAAGAGGAAAGATCCACAACGCCACCCTACGGGGTGGCGTTTTTATTTCGCGGTGTCGATTTTCAAATCAAAGTTAAATTGCTTCTTGCTGTCGAAGGAGCTGATGGATCTGGTTTTTGACTTGTGTCCTTTGAACTCCGCCCAGAGTTGATAATCCACCTCTGTGCTCAGCTGTCCAAAGCGGTAGTGTCCATTGGCCTCAGTGATGTAGGTCCTCACTTCCAGGCTCTTCTGGTCCTGCAGGTAGACCACGGCGTTGGCCTGTGGCTGATCGTTTCCATTCTGCACTGTGCCTTGCACCACGCGCACTGCCTGCCCCAGGCTTTGCGCTACGCTTCGGGGTAGTGTGGCCGAGCACGCAACGAGCAGAAGCAGAAGAACCCATCGGGTCTTCACCAATCTCATTCCTCTTCCTCGTCGGCCACTTCCTCGTCCTCATCTTCGTACCCTTCCTCGTCTACCTGGGAGAGTTCGAGTGGTTCGGTGGCGACAACTTCAAATTCGGTACCACACTCATCGCAGACCACGATGTCCCCTTCTTCAACTTCGTCGGGATCGAAATCGAGAACGCTCTCGCATTCCTGACAAACTGGCATACAACTCTCCTTTCACGGAGC
>CAWJAB010000007.1:0-14610 GCA_963840675.1 uncultured Acidobacteriaceae bacterium | reverse complement strand
GTGGACTCGAAGATGTCAGCACCGCGGCCGGCGCAGTCGCCGACGTTGTCGCCCACCAGGTCGGCGATGACGGCGGGATTCCGCGGATCGTCTTCCGGGATGCCGGCCTCCACCTTGCCCACCAGGTCGGCGCCCACGTCCGCAGCCTTGGTATAGATACCGCCGCCGAGCTGGGCAAAGAGCGCGACCAGCGAGGCGCCAAAGCCAAAGCCGACCAGCTGGTAAGGAACGTGCTGCGGATCCTGCAATCCGCCGAAGAAGTAGAACAGGCTGCCCACCCCGAGCAGGGAGAGGCTGATCACCACCAGGCCGGTAACGGCTCCGCCGTGCAGGGCAATCTTCAGGGCGCGGCCCAGGCTGGTACGGGCGGCGCTGGCGGCACGGATGTTGGTCCGGATGGAGACGAACATGCCCGTATACCCAGCGAGACCAGAGCACACCGCCCCGATCAGAAAGCTGATGACCACCTTGCCCGCCAGCGGGGCGGTAAAGTCAGAAAACTTGTAGCCCACAAAAAGGGCAATGGCCAGCACCACGGCCAGTGCCGCGATGGTGGTGTATTGGCGGGACATAAAGGCTTCCGCACCCTCGCGGATGGCATTCGAAATGAGCCGCATCTCCGGTGTTCCGGTGTCGTACGCCAGCACAGATCTCGCGAGAAAAAGAGCAAAAACCAGGCCGAGCAGGCCGGCAATCATTGCAATCCACAGAAAAGTGCTGCCACTCGTGTCAACGGCAGCGGTCAAGCCCTGTCCTACGACAGTGGCTGAAAAACAGAAGAGAACCATTCAAACGCCTCCAAGGGGAAACTTGCTGCTGTTACGAGGGGCCGCCGCGGCTGCTCGCGCTTGCCGCCAGCGTTCAGCGGTTTTGCAATTGATGTAGACGGAAGCCAAAGAGCTTTTCGTGGTTTTCTCCCAAGGAAAACCACTCCTAGCGAACATGAACAGCCTACGGTAATTGCAAAACCGCCTTAAACACATGCAAACGCGCTGATTAGAGCACGCTGAGAAAAAGATGGTCAACGTCGCTTCGTCATCATACCGGCTGGGTAGTAACTAAGACGAGAACTTGGATGCAGCGTATTCGGGATCGTCCGCCTCCCAGAGCAAAAGTGGGACAAAACGGACTACAATCTGGGCGGGATTCCGCTAGGCACACAAGGGCTCCGGGCATTTATCCTCTTTAATAATGTAGTAACAGGGGTGCGCATGGCGAAGACGGTCACGGCTAGTGCCGAGCGAGGTACTGCCGCTTCCTACGCTGGCTTGGAACCGGAGCAGTTGATCCGGATGTATCGTTTGATGTACCTGTCGCGCCGCACGGACGACCGGGAGATCCTGCTCAAGCGGCAGCAAAAGATTTTCTTCCAGATTTCCGGCGCCGGCCATGAGGCTTTGCTGGTGGCGGCAGGCATGGCGCTGAAGCCGGGCTACGACTGGTTCTACCCCTACTATCGCGACCGCGCCTTATGCCTTGACGCTGGGCAATACGGTGGAGGAGCATGCTGCTGCAGTCCGTGGGCGCGGCGGCGGACCCGGCCAGCGGCGGACGGCAGATGCCGTCGCACTGGAGCAACCCGCGGCTGCATATCGTCAGCCAGTCTTCTTCGGTCACCACCCAGTGCCTGCAGGCTGTCGGCTGCGCGGAGGCGGGTCGATATCTTGCCACTCATCCGGATGCAGCAGAGCAGCGCCAGGGGGACTACAGCGCGTTCAAGCCGACCCACTTTCATGGAGACGAAGTGGTGTACGTCTCGCTGGGCGAAGGCGCCACCAGCGAAGGGCGAGTTTTGGGAGGCGATGAGCTCGGCCTCCAGCCTGCGGTTACCGGTCTTGTTCGTGGTGGAAGATAACGGCTACGCCATCTCCGTGCCGGTGGACGTGAACACGCCGGGCGGGAACATCTCGCGGCTGGTGGCCAATTTTCCCAATTTCTATTTTGCCGAGGTGGACGGCACCGATCCTATCGCCAGCTATGCCGCGTTCACCCAGGCAGTGGCGGCACTGCCGCGCGGGCAAAGGGCCGGCCTTTGTGCATGGGCACGTGATCCGGCAGTATTCCCACTCCTTTTCTGACGACGAGGGACTTTACCGGTCGGAGGCGGAGCGCAAGCAAGGAAGCGGCGCTCGATCCTCTGCCCAAGCTGCAGATGCGCCTGCTGCGCGATGGCATTCTCGATCCTGCGGCGATCAACCGGCTGGAGCAGGAGGTCGATGAAGAGGTGCGGAGCGCCGCGGAGAAGGTTCTGCGCGCGCCCTTGCCGGAGGTCAGTTCCATCAAGCGGCATGTCTATTCCGAAGATCTGGACCCCACCCGCCCGGAGCTGGCCCGGCCCGCAGTGCAGACGCCGGACAAGCAGGAACGCACCATGGCCGACCTGATCAACGCCTGCCTCAAGGACGAGATGCAGCGTGATCCGCGGATGGTGATCTTTGGCCAGGATGTGGCGGACACCAGCCACGATCAGGAGCTGCGCGACGGCCTGGTGAAGGGCAAGGGCGGCGTGTTCAAACTGACGGCGGGGTTGCAGCGGGAGTTCGGTCCGGACCGCGTCTACAACGCGCGCCTGGCCGAGGCCGATATTGTGGGCCGCGCCATCGGCATGGCCACCCGTGGGCTGAAGCCGGTGGTCGAGGTGCAGTTCTTCGACTACATCTGGCCGGCGATGCACCAGCTGCGCAACGAGCTCAGCCTGCTGCGGTGGCGCTCCAATGGCAGCTATTCGGCGCCGGTGGTGGTCCGCGTGGCCATCGGGGGATATCTTACCGGCGGCTCGATCTACCATTCGCAGTGCAGCGAGAGCATTTTCACCCATACGCCCGGGGTCCGGGTGGTCTTTCCCTCCAATGCGCTGGATGCCAACGGCCTGTTGCGCACCGCCATCCGCTGTGACGATCCGGTTCTGTTTTTTGAGCACAAGCGGCTTTATCGTGAGACTTTCGGGCGTGCTCCGTATCCCGGCGCCGATTTTGCTATTCCGTTCGGCAAGGCGAAGCTGCTGCGCCAGGGCGGTGACCTTACGCTGATCACTTATGGCGCGGTGGTGCCGCGCGCGCTGCGCGCCGCGCAGCAGGCGAGCAGCGAGCTGGGGTTGGAGGTCGATGTTCTCGACCTGCGCACGCTCAATCCCTACGATTGGGAGGCGATCGCCACCTCGATCAAGAAGACCGGGCGGGTCATCGTCGCGCATGAAGATATGTTGAGCTGGGGATACGGAGCAGAGATTGCGGCCCGGATCGCCGACGAGCTATTCGAGCACCTCGACGCTCCGGTCAAGCGGGTGGCCGCCATGGACACCTTTGTGGCCTACCAGCCGATCCTGGAGGATGCCATTCTGAAGATGTCAGCACCGCGGCCGGCGCAGTCGCCGACGTTGTCGCCCACCAGGTCGGCGATGACGGCGGGATTCCGCGGATCATCTTCCGGGATGCCCGCCTCCACCTTGCCCACCAGGTCGGCGCCCACGTCCGCAGCCTTGGTATAGATACCGCCGCCGAGCTGGGCAAAAAGCGCGACCAGCGAGGCGCCAAAGCCAAAGCCGACCAGCTGGTAAGGAACGTGCTGCGGATCCTGCAATCCGCCGAAGAAGTAGAACAGGCTGCCCACCCCCAGCAGGGAGAGGCTGATCACCACCAGGCCGGTAACGGCTCCGCCATGCAGGGCAATCTTCAGGGCGCGGCCCAGGCTGGTACGGGCGGCGCTGGCGGCACGGATGTTGGTCCGGATGGAGACGAACATGCCCGTATACCCAGCGAGACCAGAGCACACCGCCCCGATCAGAAAGCTGATGACCACCTTGCCCGCCAGCGGGGCGGTAAAGTCAGAAAACTTGTAGCCCACAAAAAGCGCAATGGCCAGCACCACGGCCAGCGCCGCGATGGTGGTGTATTGGCGGGACATAAAGGCTTCCGCACCCTCGCGGATGGCATTCGAAATGAGCCGCATCTCCGGTGTTCCGGTGTCGTACGCCAGCACAGATCTCGCGAGAAAAAGAGCAAAAACCAGGCCGAGCAGGCCGGCAATCATTGCAATCCAAAGAAAAGTGCTGCCACTCGTGTCAACGGCAGCGGTCAAGCCCTGTCCTACGACAGTGGCTGAAAAACAGAAGAGAACCATTCAAACGCCTCCAAGGGGAAACTTGCTGCTGTTACGAGGGGCCGCCGCGGCTGCTCGCGCTTGCCGCCAGCGTTCAGCAGTTTTGCAATTGATGTAGACGGAAGCCAAAGAGCTTTTCGTGGTTTTCTCAAGGAAAACCACTCCTAGCGAACATGAACAGCCTACGGTAATTGCAAAACCGCCTTAAACACATGCAAACGCGCTGATTAGAGCACGCTGAGAAAAAGATGGTCAACGTCGCTTCGTCATCATACCGGCTGGGTAGTAACTAAGACGAGAACTTGGATGCAGCGTATTCGGGATCGTCCGCCTCCAAGAGCAAAAGTGGGACAAAACGGACTACAATCTGGCCGGGATTCCGCTAGGCAGACAAGGGCTCCGGGCATTTATCCTCTTTAATGATGTAGTAACAGGGGTGCGCATGGCGAAGACGGTCACGGCTAGTGCCGAGCGAGGTACTGCCGCTTCCTACGCTGGCTTGGAACCGGAGCAGTTGATCCGGATGTATCGTTTGATGTACCTG
Source organism: uncultured Acidobacteriaceae bacterium (assembly GCA_963840675.1). Lineage (GTDB taxonomy): Bacteria > Acidobacteriota > Terriglobia > Terriglobales > Acidobacteriaceae > PALSA-350. The sequence goes on along the minus strand of CAWJAB010000007.1, from coordinate 9,968 downwards.
TCGCGCCGCACGGACGACCGGGAGATCCTGCTCAAGCGGCAGCAAAAGATTTTCTTCCAGATTTCCGGCGCCGGCCATGAGGCTTTGCTGGTGGCGGCAGGCATGGCGCTGAAGCCGGGCTACGACTGGTTCTACCCCTACTATCGCGACCGCGCCTTATGTCTTGCGCTGGGCAATACGGTGGAGGAGATGCTGCTGCAGTCCGTGGGCGCGGCGGCGGACCCGGCCAGCGGCGGACGGCAGATGCCGTCCCACTGGAGCAACCCACGGCTGCATATCGTCAGCCAGTCTTCTTCGGTCACCACCCAGTGCCTGCAGGCTGTCGGCTGCGCCGAGGCGGGTCGATATCTTGCCACTCATCCGGATGCAGCAGAGCAGCGCCAGGGGGACTACAGCGCGTTCAAGCCGACCCACTTTCATGGAGATGAAGTGGTGTATGTCTCGCTGGGCGAAGGCGCCACCAGCGAAGGCGAGTTTTGGGAGGCAATGAGCTCGGCCTCCAGCTTGCGGTTACCGGTCTTGTTCGTGGTGGAAGATAACGGCTATGCCATCTCCGTGCCGGTGGACGTGAACACGCCGGGCGGGAACATCTCGCGGCTGGTGGCCAATTTTCCCAATTTCTATTTTGCCGAGGTGGACGGCACCGATCCTATCGCCAGCTATGCCGCGTTCACCCAGGCAGTGCGACACTGCCGTGCGGGCAAAGGGCCGGCTTTTGTGCATGGGCACGTGATCCGGCAGTATTCCCACTCCTTTTCTGACGACGAGGGACTTTACCGGTCGGAGGAGGAGCGCAACAAGGAAGCGGCGCTCGATCCTCTGCCCAAGCTGCAGATGCGCCTGCTGCGCGATGGCATTCTCGATCCTGCGGCGATCAACCGGCTGGAGCAGGAGGTCGATGAAGAGGTGCGCAGCGCCGCGGAGAAGGTTCTGCGCGCACCCTTGCCGGAAGTCAGTTCCATCAAGCGGCATGTTTATTCCGAAGATCTGGACCCCACCCGCCCGGAGCTGGCCCGGCCCGCAGTGCAGACGCCGGACAAGCAGGAACGCACCATGGCCGACCTGATCAACGCCTGCCTCAAGGACGAGATGCAGCGTGATCCGCGGATGGTGATCTTCGGCCAGGATGTGGCGGACACCAGCCACGATCAGGAGCTGCGCGACGGCCTGGTGAAGGGCAAGGGTGGCGTGTTCAAACTGACGGCGGGGTTGCAGCGGGAGTTCGGTCCGGACCGCGTCTACAACGCGCGCCTGGCCGAGGCCGATATTGTGGGCCGGGCCATCGGCATGGCCACCCGTGGACTGAAGCCGGTGGTCGAGGTGCAGTTCTTCGACTACATCTGGCCGGCGATGCACCAGCTGCGCAACGAGCTTAGCCTGCTGCGGTGGCGTTCCAATGGCAGCTATTCGGCGCCGGTGGTGGTCCGCGTGGCCATCGGGGGATATCTTACCGGGGCTCGATCTACCATTCCCAGTGCAGCGAGAGCATTTTCGCCCATACCCCCGGGGTCCGGGTGGTTTTCCCGTCCAATGCGCTGGATGCCAACGGACTGTTGCGCACCGCCATCCGCTGTGACGATCCGGTTCTGTTTTTTGAGCACAAGCGGCTTTATCGTGAGACTTTCGGGCGTGCTCCGTATCCAGGGGCTGATTTTGCTATTCCGTTCGGCAAGGCGAAGCTGCTGCGCCAGGGCGGTGACCTTACGCTGATCACTTATGGCGCGGTGGTGCCGCGGGCGCTGCGCGCCGCGCAGCAGGCGAGCAGCGAGTTGGGGTTGGAGGTCGATGTTCTCGACCTGCGCACGCTCAATCCCTACGATTGGGAGGCGATCGCCACCTCGATCAAGAAGACCGGGCGGGTCATTGTCGCGCATGAAGATATGTTGAGCTGGGGATACGGAGCAGAGATTGCAGCCCGGATCGCAGATGAGCTATTCGAGCACCTCGACGCTCCGGTCAAGCGGGTGGCCGCCATGGACACCTTTGTGGCCTACCAGCCGATCCTGGAGGATGCCATTCTGCCCCAGCCTGAAGACCTGTTCCGTGCCATGGCTGAGCTGGGCAAGTATTAGCTATATCTTTGAGATGCGTGATATAGCAAATCTTGAGGTTTAAGGGTTGGGCGCCGAAACCCTTATGGCCCGACTTAAGAGGCTGCGGAAAAACCTGCGTTTTACTCGAGATTTGCTTAGGTATTGAGTCTTTTTGACGCTTGGCGGTGCTTTCAGGGGCTATTTTGCGGGTTTCTAGCGTGTAGCTTTGACGGCTGAGCACGCACTGGACACACGTCGGCCCTAGCAGCTTGCGGTCGCAAGCGGAATGAGCCGGCACATACGAGTCAGATTGTAGGCGGTCATGGTGAGGCGATGTAGCCAGTCCACCCGCTTCAGCCCACGCAGCTTGATCTGGCGTATCGGTCGGTCCGATTTGCTCCACCCGAAGGAACGTTCGATCAGTTTGCGTTTGTTGCGGCTGATTGTGCGCCGCTTGTCGTTCCGTTCTCTGGCCGTCAAGCAGTTCTTTTCCAAATTGCCCTTCGTATATTCACTGATATGCGGAGCCACTCTGCGCTCCCGCAGCTCCTGGACGAACCCTCGATCCTGGTAAGAGGTATCCGCACCAAGAGTGATCTTCTTATTCAGCCGTTTCCACTTCGAGCCGATCACCCGGTCCAGCATCTTCAGCGCGATATCCCGCTCTGCAGCGTTGGAGGATTGGCTAGCCTCAGCGGCCACGATCAGTCCATTACGGTTCTCCATCAACGCATGGCCCTGATAGCTCGGCACTGCCTTATCCGGCTGCGCCTTCTTGTACAGTCGCGCCTCGGCATCCGTCGTCGATTCCACCTTGTCACGCAGCAGAAAGCTCCCATCCTTGCCGGAGCCACCGCCAGGTGGCGGAGGGTCCTTCTTATTTTTGAAGCTCTGGGCCGAGGCCCACGCCTGGATGAGTGTGGCATCCACGGAAAAATGCTCGTCGCTTAGCAGATCGTGTTCCCGGGCTTGGTCTAGAACCGCTGCCAATAACTGCTGGCTCGCTTCAGCGGCGATCAGCCGTTGGCGGTTCTTGGTAAACACCGTCACATCCCACACCACGTCATCCATGTCCAGACCCACAAACCAGCGGTACAACAGGTTGTAGTTCAGTTGCTCCATCAACTGACGTTCCGAGCGGATCGAGTACAAAACCATCAACAGCTGCGCCCGTAACAACCGTTCCGGCGCAATCGATGGGCGGCCTGCTGAGCCATACATCGCGGCAAATAACGCGTCCATTCGTACCAACCCACGGTCCACCATTGTTCGGATCCCGCGGAGTGGATGATCGGCGCTAATACGCCGCTCCAGGCTTACGTAACTGTACAAAAAACCCTGCTGCCGTTGTTCTCCTCGCATTCCTCTTTCTTAGTACAAAGAAAACACCAGCAAAAGTGACCAGATAAGCACCTTCTTCCGCAGCCTCTTAAGTCGTGCCCTGATAGAAAACCTAGCTTTTCCAGAGCCCTTGATGCCGTGCCCTTTGTTCCAGTCTTTCCTGCCAGGTGGAGTTTTGGCCACTAACCACAACTTTCCTTTCGGCCCCGCGTTCGAATGGGTGTGCCCGCAAGCTTGGGCAGGTCCGGAGCCACAAATGGCAACACGTCGCGCATTTATGAAGGGTGGGGCGATGGCCCTGGTTGGCACCTCGGTGGTGCCGACCTTCCTTAGGCGCTCGGTGTTGGCCCAGGCGACCAGCGCGCAAGCCCAGGGAAAAAAGCTGGTCGTGATCTTCCAGCGCGGCGCGGCCGATGGACTGAATATCGTGGTCCCCTATGCGGAGCGCAACTACTACCAGTTCCGGCCAACGATTGCCATCCCCCAGAATCAGCTGATCGACCTGGATGGGTTCTTCGGACTGCACCCAGCCATGCAATCGTTCAAACCCTTGTTCGATCAGGGTCATCTGGCCATGGTCCATGCCGCCGGATCGCCCGACACGAGCCGCTCGCACTTCGATGCGCAGGACTACATGGAGAGCGGTACGCCCGGAGTGAAGGCAACGCCCGACGGATGGCTGAATCGTGCTTTGCAGGCGGAGGATCTTCACCGTCCGGCCAGCCATACGGCGTTTCGCGCAGTCGCTCTCGGCTCCCAGGTGCCGCGCACGCTGGACGGAAAAATACCCGCCGTCGCGGTCAACCGGGTGCAGGATTTCTCTGTCGCGGGCAAAAGCGCAAATGCCGCGCCGATCAGCCAGGCCTTTGAAGCGATGTATGCCGACTCCGGCGATACCGTGCTGCACGGCACCGGGGAGGAGACCTTCGAGGCGGTAAAGATGCTGAAGGCGACCGACCCCGCGCACTACAAGCCGGGCGCGGGGGCGAACTATCCCAACGGCGCTTTCGGCGACAACATGAAGCAGATCGCCCAGTTGCTCAAGGCGAACCTGGGTGTGGAAGCAGCCTTCACTGATATCGGCGGCTGGGACACCCACCAGAACCAGGGCAGCGTCAACGGCCAGCTGGCCAATTGCCTGCGCGACTTCAGCCAGGGCATCTCCGCCTTCTGGACGGATATGGGTAGCGACGCGGAAAATATTGTGCTCGTAACCATGTCGGAATTCGGCCGCACGGCGCAGCAGAACGGCACCGGCGGAACTGATCATGGGCACGCCAATGTAATGTTTGTTCTGGGCGGTGCCGTTAAAGGTGGCAAGGTCTACGGCAAGTGGCCAGGCATGGCGACGGAGCAGCTTTACCAGAACCGGGATCTGGCGATCACCACGGATTTCCGCCAGGTTTTGGGTGAGGCAGCCTTCAAGACCCTGGGAGCACGCAACCTGGAGTTGGTTTTCCCCGGCTCGGAACTGAAGACGACGCAGTTTTTGAATCTTGTATCTAGCTAACCGGGATTCTTTCCCGGAAGGCTCGGCCCCGCATCAAATGAATAGTCTCCGTATCCGACACGTTCGCTGTGTCAGATGGGGAAACCTGACCCTCGGGCTCATGACCTTACAGGCCGAATCGACGTCGGGGGGCGACGAAGGCCGGGGGTTCGTGGGTTCTGGAGATGGGATCCCTATCTGCCACAGCCAACGTGTCAAATACGGTTCGCGAACCTCAACGGGCGGCTACCTTGGCGCGTCCCAGCTTGCCCCTCCCTGCAAAATCATCCAGGCCCAGCCAGCCGCAGCCGGTGAAGACCAGCATCAGCGCGATGGCAAAGCAGGTCAAGGGAAAGGCAAAGGAGTTGGGCCCCATCAGGCCGCCGTGGAGGTGAATCTTGATGATGGCCACCGCCATCTCGATGGCCATCATGATGGCGACGATCCGGGTGAGCAAACCAACGATCAGCAGCAGGCCGCCAAAGAACTCGGTAAAGGCCGCGAGGTAGCCAAGCCAGATCGGCAGATGCAGGCGGGTGACCATGTGAGTGAAGTTGTAGAGCGAGCCGGAGGGAATGACCTTCCCGTATCCGTGCGCGGACCATGATGATGCCCAGGACCAGCCGCATTACCAGGGCGCCAAAAGGCTGAAAGCGGTTAAGCCAGCTAAACAATGTTGCACTCCTGCGTGTCAGTGGTTAGGCAAAGCTTATCAGGGCCTGCCCGCGGGGAGATATTTTGCCAGGAAACTCTTCAGGACAGGCAGGGCTTCTCCTGCGGCAAGGTTGGCTTTTTGCTTTGGGTCCGCGGCCTGGTCATAGTAGCGCGCGCTGGTGTCGTTTGCGGGATAGAGCAGCAACTTGGGTGTGCGCAGCTGGGCCAGCGTCCGGGTGGGGTCGAAGCGATCATGGAAGAGCAGGCGGATGGGCAACAGCCTGGTCAGCGGATCCCACTGCAGCGTGTCGAGGATCGGCGGCTGGGGATTTTCCAGGATCAAGGCGGGCGCCTGCGGATGACGGCGGGCGGTCTCGGCGGCGATGGCCGCGCCCAGACCAACTCCATCGAGAACAATGGTGGATGCGGAGAGATGGCGCGTCCCGGTGAGGTAGCTCCAGGCGGCGTCCGCATCTTCGTAGGTGCTTTTCTCCGACGGATGGATGTTTCTGCTCTTGCCAAAGCCGCGATAGTCGAAGGCAAAAATATTCATTCCAAGCTGGTGCAGGATCTGCAACTGCGGCAGTGTGCCGGAGAGGGAGCCGGAATTGCCGTGCAGCAAGAGCAGGGTCTCCGTGGATGGTTGGTCGGCAGGGATCCACCAGCCGTTCAGCTGCAGAATGCCGGTCTCGGTTGCGTCGAACTGGATCTCGTCATACTTCAGGCCGACGGAGGACGGAGTGGAGGTAATGGCCGGTGAGGGCTTGAAGACAAGCTGCCATTGACCTTGCCAGAAGAGCAGACAGAAGGTGATGTAAACACAGAGCAGCGCGAGGCCGAGGGTTGCCAATCCTGCGCCCAGGATCCAGCGAGCGCTGGTGAGCGGCTGCTGGGGAGCCAACGGGCTCTTCCACCCCGGGGGCGGAGTGTACTTGCGTAGCTTCGCCATGGTGGTCTAGCCGAAGGCGAGTTCGTCCGCGGACTCGAGCGGGGTTCCACAGACACGGCAGAGGACTGCGGAGCAGTCGCCGCAAACCAACGGGTCATGCACCGCCCGGGCGCAGGTTGGGCACCAGAGGTCTGCCGCGTTTTGGGTCGGAGGTTGGGTTGGGGGTGTAGTGCCGGCCATCAGTTTCGAGCCTAGCATGAGCGGGGCACCGGGTGGATAGCGTATGCTCAGCAGCATGAGCGACAAAACTCATCAAAGCCCGACAACACCCTTCTACAAGAAAGCCCTGCGCACCTGGACGTACTACATCTTTCCTGAAGGAGTTCAGGAGGAAGCCGGCGATTTTCCCGACGAGGAAGCAGCCAGGGTGGCATCCTGGAAGACCTATCGCACCTGGCAAGCCAACGGCTGCAAATACTGATCAGTGAACGATGAGTGAACTATTCAGGATCTGCAGTAAGGGGCAATTGCCACGGGCCGGCGAGGCGAAGGAATTTAGTGCCGGCGGCAGGCCGCTGTGTATTGCCAACGTTGGTGGGGTGATTCGGGCGCTGGATAATGAATGTCCCCACCGGGGCGGACCGCTGTCCGAAGGGATGATCGAAGATGGCAACATCGTGTGCCCGTGGCACGCGTGGACCTTCGATGCGGCGACCGGTGCGGCTATAGAAGGTGATGAAAGAGTTGCAGTGTTCGCTGTAAGTGTTGAAGGGGATGAGGTTTTCGTTAAGGTTTGAGGTTGACAGCTGGTCCCTCCACTGCAGCTTCGATCCGAGTCGGGATGACAATTCTGTTGCGCAGACAGGGAGCTATCCTGAGAAATCATCGACCTCTAACAAGATTGTCATCCCGACCGAGAGCGAAGCGCAGTCGGAGGGACCTGCTGTTCACTCCCGGCTACGAAGATTCCCCGGCCTTGACGATAGCGGCTAGCGAATTGGGGTCCAGGCTGGCGCCACCTACCAGGGCGCCGTCGATTTCGGGCTGGCTGCAGAGAGCGCCGGCATTCTCCGGCTTCACGCTCCCGCCATACAAAATGCGCATGGAATCGGCGAAGTGCCTGCCAACCAGGCGCGCTACCTCGCTGCGGATCATCAAGTGCGCCTCGGCGGCAATCGTCGGAGTGGCGGTTTTTCCCGTCCCAATGGCCCAGATGGGTTCATAGGCAATGATCATCGGACGCAGCCGGGTCGCATCGATCTGATGGATGGCCTGGCTGATCTGCCGGCGCAAAACCTCCTCCGTCATGCCGCTTTCCCGCTGCTCCTCATGCTCACCCACACAAACAATCGGGATCAGCCGGTGCTTGAGCGCAGTGACCAGCTTGCGGTTGACCGTGTCGTCCGTCTCGGCAAAGTACTGGCGGCGCTCGGAGTGGCCCAGGATCACATGCGTCACCCCCAGGGCGACGAGCATGGCGGCGGAGATTTCGCCGGTAAAGGCGCCCTCCTCCGCAAAATGCATGGTCTGCGCGCCCACCTGGATTTCCGCGCCCTTCACCGAGTGAAGCGCAGTCGCCAGGTCGATGAAGGGAGGGAAGATCACGATCTCGGTCCCCGTCTGGTCTTTGACCAGAGGCAGGAAGGTGTGAAGAAAGGTCTGCGTCTCCGTGGGCGTCTTGTACATCTTCCAGTTGGCGGCGATCAGGGGCTTGCGCATGCTAGTTTGTGTCCCGCTTCTTGTGTTCCTTGACCAGATTGTAGAGCACGGAAAGGGTGTGTTTGCGGTCGAGCCGGCCGGCCAGGCGAACCACCGTCCAGCAGCCGAGAAAGCCGAATAACAGGTAGCCGAAATAGCCGAGCGCGTAAGAGGAGAGAGATCGGCTTGCCCACAAAGTAGACGCCGAAGACGCTGGCCGCGTTGAGCGTGGAAAAGAAACCCATCAAGCCGCTCAGCGGAAAAGCGATCAGGCCCAGCGCAACGCGATAGCGGTAGCCGCGAAGAAACTGGGTGAAGGTTGCCAGCAGCCACGCGATCAGCGCGCAGACGATCCCAACCATGAGGATAAGGACCGGCAGCTCGGGGTCAGCAACCACACCCATGGCGTGCTCTAAGACCTGGGCGCTTCGGAGAGAGCCTCGACTCCGGGCAGCCGTTTGCCCTCGAGGAACTCAAGCGACGCGCCGCCTCCGGTCGAGATGTGCTTGATCTTGTCGGCCACCCCGGCCTGCTTGATGGCGGAGACGGAATCGCCGCCGCCAACGATGGTGATCGCGGCGGCATTCTCTGCCAGCGCTTCGGCGATGCTGTTTGTGCCCTTGGCAAAAGCCGGCATCTCAAAGACGCCCATGGGCCCATTCCAGATGATGGTGCGGGCACGGGCGATTTCTGTGACGAAGAGCTCCACCGTAGCCGGGCCGATGTCCAGCCCCATCCAACCCTCGGGGAAGGGGCCGTCACCCTCGAAGATGCGGGTACGGGCGTCGGCCGCGAATTTGTCGGCAAGCACGTGATCGACGGGCAATAGAAAGCGCACACCCTTCTTTTCGGCTTCCTTGAGCGCTTCACGAGCTACTTCCAGCTTGTCCGCTTCCACCAGCGATTTCCCCACATCCTGACCCACCGCCTTGAGGAAGGTATAGGCCATCCCGCCCCCGATGAGCAGCGCATCGACCTTGCTCAACAGGTTGTGGATGACCTCGATCTTGTCGGAAACTTTAGCGCCGCCCAGAATCGCGACAAAAGGCTTCTCCGGAGCTTCCAGTGCTTTGCCCAGGTAGTTGAGCTCCTTTTCCAGCAGCAGCCCGGCCGCGGAATGAGAGACAAAATGCGTGATGCCCTCGGTCGACGCGTGCGCCCGGTGAGCGCTGCCGAAGGCGTCGTTTACATAGACGTTGCACAGGCTGGCGAGTTGACGGGCGAAGTGGGGATCGTTGGCTTCTTCGCCGGCGTGAAAGCGGAGATTCTCCAGCAGCAGAACCTGCCTGGATTCGAGCTGACGCGCCAATTCGGTGGCCACTTCGCCCACGCAGTCGGGGGAGAAGGCAACGTTGACCGACTCGCCCAGCGCGTGGTCGAGGAGGGTGCGCAGCCGGTCCACCACCGGCCGCAGACTGTATTTGGGGTTCGGCTTTCCCTGGGGACGGCCCAGGTGCGAAGCCACGATCACTTTGGCGTGATGACGCAGCGCGTACTCGAGCGTGGGCAGGGTCTCTTTGATCCGGGTGTCGTCGAGAATCTGCAGGCCGCTCTCAGAGAGCGGCACGTTGAAATCGACGCGGACAAAGAGATACTTGTTGTTCAGCTCCAGATCGCGGATGGAGAGTTTGGCCATGGTACTCCCTCAAGAAGCCGTACAGCGGGGATTTTACAGCCCCGCTTTTCCGAGAAACTGCACCAGGTCTACCACTCGGTTGGAGTAGCCCCATTCGTTGTCGTACCAGCTGATCACCTTGGCCATGTTGCTGCCAACGATCTTGGTCAGAGGACTGTCCACGATGGAGGAAAGCGGGTTGCCCTTGAAATCGCTGGAGACCAGCTCATTGGTCTCATAGCCCAGGAT
>CAWJAB010000006.1:0-26565 GCA_963840675.1 uncultured Acidobacteriaceae bacterium | reverse complement strand
TCCGCGCGCGCGTGTCCAGTCCCGCAGGGACGACCTGAACTTAGCCCAGGACGCAGTCCTGGGTACCCGGAATGCACCGGTCCTAGTCCCGCAGGGACGGCTGAATCTGGCTAGTCAGCCCTTTCGACCGCAGACTTGCGGCGGACAGAGGCCTTCTTGGGCGATGGTTTTGCGGTGGCTTTCAATGTCGTCTTCTTGACCACGGCCTTCTTCGATACCACTTTGACCGACTTCTTCTTGGCTGGCTTGGCACGCACCACCGCAGTCTTTTCCACCAGCATCGCCTTCAACTGCTCGAAGTCGACAGTGCGAGCCGACTTTCTCAGGCGTTCGATGTCGTAGTATGTCCGTTTTTCGGTGAGGAAGATGTGGACCACGAAATCCACGTAGTCCGTTAATATCCATTCACCCCGGCGCCGGCCCTCCACAGAGTTGGGATAGGTTTGAAAATCGCGCTTCAGGCGCACTTGACTTCATCGGCGATCGCCTGCGTCTGGCGTTCGTTCGATCCACTTGAGATAAGAAAAAAGTCGGTGAAGCCGGCGTCCAAAGTGTAAGCTCGAGGATGCGGGTATCCTCGGCCTTTTTGTCTTCGCAGGCCTCTGCTGCGGCCAATACCATGCGGCGGGTTTCCGTGCTTGCCATTCGGTTGTGTGGAATCTCCCCTTTGCCCGTAACTCTCAGCCAGCAGTCCTTATGGTATCCGAGGCTTCGGGCCGGTAGAGCGCGTGGGAGCGAATATACTCCGCAACTGCGGGGGCAAGCACGGTTTGCTGCTCCGACCCTCCGGCCAGGGCGGCGCGAATCTCTGTCGCGGAGATATCCTGATCCAGATCCGGCAACAAGAACAAAGTTGATTGCCGGCCCGAAGGCCCCGCGAGCACAAAGCGGGTGAACGCGCCTTCGCGATATTCGCCCGTATTCTCCACCCCTTGAGGCAGAGCATCGTTAAACTGTCGCAGCGAGAACCCTGGCCTCCCGGCCACAATAAAATCGCAAAACAGCAACAACTCCGCGCACTGATGCCAACGCTTCAAAGTGAGGAAAGAATCGGCGCCCAGCAAGCAAAAGAGTTGATCGGAGGGCTGCAGATGGCGCTGTAGGCGCTGCAAGGTGGCAAAGGTGTAGTTTGGCTCACCGTCCGGCAGAGGCGCATCCACGCTGCTCGCAACCAGCCCCGGCTCGCCGGCCACCGCCAGCCGCACCATGGCCAACCGGTCTTCAAAGCTGGAATGGGCTCCCTTCAGCGGTTGGCTGCCTACGGGTGCGACCAGGACCTGGTCGAGCGCCAGCCGCACCATGGCTGCCCGGGCGATCGCGATGTGGCCACGATGCGGCGGATCAAAAGTGCCTCCGAAGAAGGCTATGCGCATAGGGCATCGTATCGCGAGCTCTAATATCCTAAGCCAGATGACTACCGTTGCCGCGGTGCCGATGGCTTATATTGCGCTGGGTTCCAATCTCAGCTCGGAGCACGGCAACCGCAGCGAAACTCTGGGCGTAGCCGTCAATCTTCTGGGTCGCCTCGGCCGGGTGGAGGCGCGCTCCTCACTCTATGAAACCGAACCTGTCGGATACCGTGATCAACCTGCCTTCCTGAATGCAGTGGTGGCGCTTCAGACGCTCCTGGAGCCGCTGCCGTTGCTGCGGGCTCTGCTGGCGATTGAGCGGGAACTGGGGCGTGATCGCAGCCAGGGTGTGGTGAATGGGCCGCGCACCTGGATATGGACCTGCTTTTGTTAGGGGATCGCGTGGTCGCTGGGGAGGAGTTGTCGCTGCCGCACCCAGCCTTGGCCCAGCGCCGCTTTGTGCTGGCGCCCGCTGGCCGAGATCGCGCCCCAGCTTCGCCATCCCCAAAGAAAGCAAACCATGGCGGAGCTGCTAGCCTTGCTGCCCGATGAGGGCGAAAATCGCATCACCGCCGTGCGCCGGCTGCCGCCTGAGTTGGGCTGGCCCATGCTCCAGGCTGGCCCGTGAGCAGCCTCTAGGAAGCAACGGATGCGTGGCCCATTCAAGCCTTTTTTTAGCTTGAGTGGGGTGGTCGGCGCCGAGGTCCATGAGCCAGCAGCCATGGTGCCGCCAGGAAGGGCAGGCTAGAATCGCCTATGTGTCCCTCGCTTTTCAGATAGAAGCCGCTTGTGGGCAGGCGAGGCGGGCCTCCATGACGCTGCCTCATGGGTTGGTTCAGACGCCGGCCTTCATGCCGGTCGGCACGGCTGGGTCGGTCAAGGCGATCCCCCAGCATCTGCTGGAACAGCTCGACGCGCAGATCATCCTCGGCAATACCTACCATCTCTACCTCCGCCCCGGTCACGAGCTGGTCCGCCACATGGGCGGCCTGCACCGCTTTATTTCCTGGCCGCGCCCCATGCTCACCGACTCCGGGGGGTTTCAGGTCTTCAGCCTCAATCAGTTGCGCAAGATCAGCGAAGAAGGCGTGCACTTCCGGTCGCATCTGGACGGTTCGAGCCACTTCTTCTCACCCGAGCACTCCATCGACGTGCAGCTGGCGCTGGGCGCCGACATCATCATGGCCTTTGATGAGTGCACTGAGTACCCGGCTGACCGCGCCCGTGCTCTTCAGTCCCTGGAATTAACCCTGCGCTGGGCCCGGCGCAGCCAACGGCACTTCAACCAGCATTCCCATGGCGGCCAGTCGTTGTTTGGCATTGTGCAGGGTGGCATGCACCAGGATCTGCGCCGCGAATGTGCCGAGCAGCTGGTCGCCATGGATTTTCCTGGCTACGCCATCGGGGGCCTGAGCGTGGGCGAACCGCGGGCATTGACCCGCGAGATCATCGAGAGCACCTTGCCGCTCCTACCCTCGGATAAACCAAGATATGTGATGGGCGTGGGCTACCCGGATGAGATTGTGGAATATGCCGCCCTGGGGGTAGACATGATGGATTGCACCATACCCACTCGCGCGGCACGCCACGGGCTGTTGTTCACTTCCGGAGGCCGGCTCAACATAAAGAATCGACGCTTTGCCGAGGATCAGGAGCCACCCGACTCGGAGTGCGGTTGCCTGGTTTGCGGGCGCTATAGCAGGGCATACCTGCGCCACCTCATGTCAGCCCAGGAGCCCCTCGCCGGGGTGCTGAACACCCTGCACAATCTGGCCTTCTACCTTGACACGATGCGATCAGTACGAAATGCTATTGCGACGGATACTCTTCCTGTCCTGTTAGCCCGCGTACGTGGCGCGCGCCGATCGGGTTGGCGCCTGATAACGTCTCGTCCGCAAGGACCCGCCCAGTAGACAAACCGCGGCAGATAGGCTGTAGTAGAAAGCTGGACAGGAAATACTACAGAGGACAGTACGTTGACTTTTACCCCCTTGATCTTGGCTCCAGTCATACCGCCCGGCCTGGTGACTTTTCTCCCCTTCGTTCTGATTATTGCGGTCTTTTATTTGATGCTGGTCCGCCCCAACCAGAAGAAGCAGAAAGTATGGCAGGAGATGCTGGCAAGTCTCAAGCCCGGCGACCGCATCACCACCACCGGCGGCATGCGCGGAACCATCATGTCGATCAAGGAGGACGCGGTCCAGCTGCGCGTCCCGCCTGACAATATCAAGTTAGAGGTCATTAAGAGTGCTATCGCTTCCGTGACGACTAACCAAGAGGAAGCAAAATAACCGTATTTCGCGGGCAACGATAAGGCCCGGCAGAAAACCGATTACGACTCCCATGCGTAAAACTTTCCTCATCTTGGCAGTACTACTGTTTTTCGTCTTCGGCATCTTCGGCATTCCGAAGGGAATTGGACCGTCCGCCTGGAAGACGGCCTTTACCGACCGCATCCGCCTCGGTCTCGACCTCAAGGGCGGTATCCACCTGGTGTTGCAGGTAATGGTGGACGAAGCCGTGGGCGCGGAGACGGATACCGCTGCTGCACGGGTACAGACCGATTTGCAGCAGGGCGGTTTCCCCGCGCGCTCGTGCTCAAGCCCGATCCCAAGCATCCGAGCTGATCCAGATTCAGGGAACCCCTCCCGACCGAGTCGGTGATGTGCGCAGCCTGCTCGATTCGCGCTATGGGGCCCAGTACACCGTAGCCTCTGCGCCGAACAATAGCTGGACCCTCACCATGAAGCAGACCGAGGTGCAGTCGATCGAGCAGCGTGCAGTAACCGCAGTCAATCGACACCATCCGCACCCGCATCAATGCGCTCGGAGTCACTGAACCTACCATCCAGGAATACAACCTGGGCACCAACCAGATCCTGGTCGAATTGCCGGGCTCAGACGACCTGAGCCGGGTGCGCGACATTATCCAGTCGACCGCCCGGCTGGAGATTCACCTGGTTGTGGGCGGCCCATTCCCCACCGAGCAGGCTGCGGTGCAGAGCGTCGGGGGGACAGTGCCGCCGGAAGATGTGGTCATGGCTTATGGAGGTACAGAGCCGGAGTTGTTAGGCCAGTATTACGTCCTGCAAAGGATCCCCATTGTGGCCGGCGACGACTTTCGCGATGCCCAGCCTTCGGTGGATGAAAATGGCCGGCCGGACGCGACCTTTATTCTCTCTCGCAGCGCGGGCGACCGCTTCTACCAGTTCACCAGTACCAACATCGGTAAATTTCTGGCGGTGGTGCTCGACAACCGGGTTCAGGAAGCGGCCAATATCCAGCAGGCCATCCGCGACCAGGGCCGCATCACCGGCCTGGGCAAAGACAAGGCGCAAAACCTATCCCTGATGCTGCGCACCGGCGCGCTGCCAGCCTCTATTCATTACCTGCAGGAGAGCGTAGTGGGACCATCGTTGGGCGCCGACTCCATTCGCGAGGGCGTGCTCGCGTCGATCGTCGGCATGCTGGCGGTCATGATCTTTATGCTCGTCTACTATCACGGCGCCGGGATCAATGCCGATCTGGCCCTGATGCTGAACCTGGTCATCCTGCTGGGGTTTATGGGCTATGCCGGCGCGGTTCTAACCCTTCCCGGAATCGCCGGTGTCATTCTCACCATCGGCATGGGCGTCGATTCGAACGTGCTGATCTTTGAGCGTATCCGGGAAGAATTGCGAGCCGGCAAGGTGCCCGCCGCGGCGGTCGATCAAGGCTTCGCGCATGCCTGGGTGACGATTGTCGATACCCACGTGACAACCATTGTTTCGGCCGGTCATCCTGTTTCTTTTCGGCACTGGACCGGTCAGGGGTTTTGCCATCACGCTGAGTTTTGGTTTGTTCGCAAACCTGTTCACTGCGGTTTTTGTCTCGCGCCACATCTTCGATTCGATCCTCAAGCGTAAACAGCGCGGAGAGGCACTTTCGATCGGGTAGCGGCTGCGTACCAGTAAGGCGGAGTTTTCAAGTGGAATTATTTCGTGGCGTTAATGTTGATTGGCTAGGGAAGAAGTGGTACTTCCTTGCCTTTTCGCTGGTCTTCAGCGTATCAGGAGTCCTGTCGATTCTTTTTTGGCATCACATCAAGCTGGGTATCGACTTTCGCGGCGGCACCCTGGTCTACGTTCAATTCGAACAGCCGCCAAACCCCGACCACATCCGTCAGGCGATGGACCGCGCCGGCATCCATGGCAGCCGCATCCAGCCCTACGGAACGGTGTCGCAGCGGCAAGTAGCCATCTCGCTGGCGCAAAACGAAACCCACGAGTCGGCCCTCGACGCCGGGCGGCAGACCATTGTGCAAGCCCTGAACGCGAACTACTCGAGCGATGGTGCAGCCAACCAGGGCAAACTGGATTTGGATAATGCCGAGCCAGGGCGCCTTGGCTCAGTTTCTGGAGCAGAGCGACCCCGAGCACCTGGCCAGCACGGCAGCCGTCGATGCCACGCAGCGGTATGCGCAACAGGCAACGGCCATTCTGCAACACCGCGACCACGACCTCGGCGGTATCTTCAGCAGCATCGACCAACTGAACGGCGTGGCGGATCCGGCGGTAGTCAACCAGCTGAAGCAAGGCGCTTATCTCTCCGGCTTCCACGTCTTCGCGGCGGATATTATCGGACCCCAGGTGGGCGCGGCATTACGTAAGCAGGCCTTGATGGCGACGCTCTACTCGTTAGCCGGGATGCTCGTCTATCTTTGGTTCCGTTTCGAGCTGATCTACGGTGTGGCCGCTGTGGTGGCGGTCTTCCATGACACCTTGATCACCGTGGGCGCCTTCAGTTTGGCGGACAAGGAGATCACCCTTACGGTCATTGCGGCGATTCTGACCCTGATCGGCTACTCCATGAACGACACCATTGTCGTCTTCGACCGCATCCGTGAGAATCTGCGCCTGTCTCGCCGGGAAAATCTGACCAGCGTCGTGAATCGAAGTATCAACCAGACGCTGAGCCGGACGGTTCTGACCTCCGGACTGACTTTCCTGACCGTGCTCTCTCTTTACGTCTTTGGCGGTGAGGTACTGCGCGGCTTTTCCTTTGCCCTGGTGATCGGCATTCTCATCGGCACCTATTCGTCGATTGCCGTGGCGGCGCCGATGCTGGTGGCTTATCAGGATTGGCGAGCCAAGCGTGGGAAGCGGGCTGTTTTGCCCGCGGGTAAACGGGCAAGAGTCTGAGGTGGGCCGTGTTCGGCAAGATTTCAGTCCTTTACATAGATCGTCTTGCATGCCAATAGCCCTTCGGGATCAAAAGAACCCCCTCTGGTGTCTAAGTAGGTACAGTTCTCTATCCGAGGTAAGGCGATGTTTGAAGATTCACTTATGGAGTCTGGTGGCAAGATTAAGACCAAGAGCAAGTATTGGTCGATCGTTACCCTCTGTATCAACGCCGCGATCCTGGCAGCACTGATCATCTGGCCGTTGTTGCATCCAGAGGCGCTACCCACGCAGATGATGGCTACGCTGCTGGTTGCCCCGCCGCCCCCACCGCCCCCTCCCCCGCCACCACCACCTCAGGCACCGGTCCAGGTCAAGATCAAGTCTGAGATGCTCAACAATCAATTACAGGCACCAAGCAAGATCCCGAAAGATATCAAGCAAATTAAGGAGTCGGCTGCCCCTCCAGCCATGGCCGGCGTATCCGGCATGGAAGGTATGGGCGGCGGTACCCCCGGCGGCGTAATGGGAGGCATCCTTGGTGGTGTCGGGAGCGGCCCGGTCGTCAAGGCAGCGCCCCCCAAGAAGCTGAGCATCTCCTCCGGTGTTATGTCCGGGATGCTGTTGGATAAGGTCACACCGCAGTATCCTGCAATTGCCAAAGCTGCTCGTATTCAAGGAACAGTCGTTCTGCAGGCCACCATTTCCAAATCTGGTTCGATCACAAACCTAAGGGTCGTCAGTGGTCCTCCTATGCTGCAGCAAGCAGCCATGGATGCGGTCAAGACCTGGCGGTACAAGCCCTATCTGTTAAATGGAGACCCCGTCGAAGTCGAGACTACGGTCAACGTAGTATTCAACCTCGGCGGTTAGCCCTGTGTGCCGGCGCCACTCCCACCAAAGGTGGTAGCCGGCAACTCCCCTCGTGGCCACTTCGGGTCATTTCAGAACGAAGTTGCCCGGTGCTAGCATCTGGATGTTTCAGAGCTATAACGAAAGTCATTTCCGTAGGAGGAAAGATTCAGTGATTCTCGCTAACCTCACCCAACTTGCTGCCCATCAGGCTGCTCTCGGTATCTATCTGTTCCAGGACTCCGGAACGACCGTCGGCTTTGGCCCCATGGACCTCTGGCACAACATGGGCATCCCGGCTAAGCTGTGGTCGCCGTGCTTTTCGTGATGTCTATCTGGTCGCTGGCTGTGATCATCGACCGTGCCCTCTATTTCAGCGCGGCTCGCAAGCAGTCTCGGGAATTTGCCCCACGGGTTGCGGGCGCGCTCAAGGAAGGCAAGCTGGACGAAGCGGTGAAGGTTGCTGACCGCAACAAGAAGTCCCATCTGGCCGAGGTCGTCACTGCCGGTTTGCAGGAGTTCCGCAACTACGGCGGCGGCGCCACAGTCACCGAAGAGCAGATCGAATCCAGCCGGCGCGCACTCGAGCGCTCTGAAGCGATTGTCCACGCCAAGTTGAAGAGAGGTCTGGGCGGTCTGGCCACAATTGGTTCTACGGCGCCGTTTATCGGCCTCTTCGGAACGGTGGTTGGTATTTTGAATGCTTTCCAGCAGATCGCGACTCAGAAGACCTCCGGTATCGGCGCAGTCGCCGGCGGTATCTCTGAGGCCTTGGTCACCACGGCCTTCGGGCTGCTGGTAGCCATCCCTGCTGTGATGACCTTCAACTACTTCACCGGCAAGGTGGAAGCCTTCGACGTGGAGATGGATAACTCCTCCAGCGAGCTTATCGATTACTTCATCAAGCAGAGCCACCGCCGCTAAACGGCGGGTGCGCTTCAAACCACTCCATCGCGGGAATCCTGCACCGGTTGGAACGGAACAAAAAATCCGTTCCAACCTGGTGGTTTAACCCAGAACCCGTGCGGCCCAATTGCAGAATCTGACCAGGGTGGTCAAGGCTCAGGTCTTGCACGGCAAGGACCAAAAAAGAGTACCTTTACCGCCACAGCAAGTCATCTTGAAGATGGGGAAGCCTGGAGCGTTTTCACAGTCGGTGCAAAGGCAAGCAGCTTTCCTTGGCACTCCCTGTGAAAACGCTATAGAAGCTCGACCCACGGAGCGAAGACAATGGCAATCGTAGTCCGCAACGAAGGCGCCAAAATCAACTCGAACATCAACGTCACTCCCATGGTGGACGTGATGCTGGTGTTGCTCATCGTTTTCATGGTCATCACGCCAATGCTCCAGAACAAGGTAAATATTGAGCTGGCCAAGGTGACTGACCCGACCTCGATGCCCGATGCCGACAAAGAGGATGCGGTGGTCGTGGCCGTCACCCGGGACAACAAGGTTTACTTAGGACAAAATCAGATTTCGATTGCGGATCTTGGTCCCAAGGTCTCCGATCTCTTGCAGAACAAGACTGAAAAGCAGATATTTATGCGTGCGGATGCCCGCGCGCAGTACGGCACGGTCATGGATGCAATTGACGATGTGCGCACCGCTGGTGTGGATCAGGTCGGCTTGCTGACTGACCGCCGGCAAGAGACGACCGCGCCGCCGCCAGCTGCTGCGCCAGCCGGACAGTAACCAGGCCGGACTTGATCGCAACCTAACGGTGTGTAAGCAATCCAGGTTGGCCTGCCTTAAGGCCGACCCGAAGGAAACGAGGGACGAAAATGGCATTCGATACCGGTGGTGGTGGTGGTCTCAATTCAAGCATTAACGTGACCCCGATGATCGATGTTTTGCTGGTGCTGCTGATTGTGTTCATGGTTATTACCCCGGTGACCCCGAGAGGGCTGGATGCCCTGGTGCCGCAGCCGCCGAAAAATCCGCAAAAAGAGCAGGATAATGACCGCACCATCGTGGTGCAGATCTCGCATCGCCCCGGCGGCGGCGTGCCCGGCTATAAAATCAATGAGCTGGACATTTCTCACGCCGACCTATTGAATAAACTGGAAGGTATCTTTGCCACCCGGGCCGAGAAGGTGATGTTCGTCAAGGGGGATCCTGGACTGGACTTCTCCGCGGTGGCCGACGTTCTCGATATCGGCCACGAGGCAGGTGTGGATCACATTGGTTTGATCACGCCGAAGGTGGCAGCGGGGCAGTAGAATCGCTGGGTAGTTGCGGGTTGGGCCATGGTGAACTCGTCGTTCCATCATCCTCCTGGGGTGCTGCCGACGGGTATCCAGCAAGCTGCCAAACGGCAGCGCGCTGGCATTGAAGGAAAGGTTGCCCGTCCTGCCGCATGAGCCGCAACAAGCTAGCATACGATTTCGCTTTGCCAAAGGTCCGTGGCTGCCCCTGGGCGGTCGCGGTCTTTGTTTTTTCTGCGGGACTTGCCAGTAAGCTGAAACCAGTTACAATCACTGCGCGGAGTTTTTTCCTATCGAGTTGCAGGCCCCGCGTAAGCTTGTAGTTGGTCAGGCGGAGCCTGGCGATCATAAGGAGATTAGAACCAGAATGAAGCGAAGCGCATATGTTCCGGTGCTGGCGGTCGCCACCCTGTCGCTGCTGAGCATGGTAACTGGGTGCAGCAAGCTGCAGGCTCGTGATCAACTGATCAAGGGCGTTCAAGCATATAAGAACGCGAAGTTTGAGGAAGCCATTGACCACTTCCAAAACGCCGAACGGCTCGATCCGACGCTGGAAAACGCTCCTCTGTATCTCGCTACCGCGTATGCGCAGCAGGTAGTTCCGGACGCAAACACTCCCGAGAATATGAAGAACGCGCAGCTGGCGGTGAATGCTTATCAGAAGGTGTTGGCCACGGCTCCAAACGATCTGACTGCCCTGAAAGGAATTGCCGCGGTCTACCTGAATACCGGCAAGACCGACGAGGCCAAGGCCTGGCAGAGAAAGGTCACGGCGGTCGATCCGAATGACCCGGTTTCTCATTACACCATCGGCGTCATTGATTGGCGGTTGGCCTACAAGAATGCAATCGCGACGCGCAACGGCCTGGGGATGCAGGATAACGGCGACATGATCAAAGACAAGGCCGCATGCCAGAAGCTGGCCGAAACAAACGGACCCTTGGTGGACGAAGGCATTAAAGAGTTGCAGCAAGCGATCAATCTGCGTCCTGCATACGATGATGCCATGTCGTATCTAAGCTTGTTGTACCGGCGGAAGGCCGACCTGGATTGCGGAGACGAAGCCGCGCACAAAGCGGACATGGCCATGTTCGATCAGTGGCGCGACAAGACCATGGCAACGCGCA
This sequence comes from uncultured Acidobacteriaceae bacterium, assembly GCA_963840675.1. GTDB lineage: Bacteria > Acidobacteriota > Terriglobia > Terriglobales > Acidobacteriaceae > PALSA-350. The sequence goes on along the minus strand of CAWJAB010000006.1, from coordinate 15,874 downwards.
AGGCGAATGAGGAGAAGAAGAACCAGCAAACGCCTGGCGGGATCACCATGGGCACAGGCAAGTAGTCGCGGCCCGAGAATCTCGACCAGCCCCTGGCTCCGGCCAGGGGCTGGTTGCTTTTTAGGGCTTTCTCTGCACGAAGGGCGCGGCTTAATAGCTTGTTTAAAAACGCTTAGGGCACGGCTAAACAGACTGCGGAAAAACTCTGTTTTGTATCAATCGTCCACCGGCTTCGCCGACCCGCGAGGGATGAAAGGTTGGTTGAGCAGGTTTAGAGTTAGGGAGCGTAGTGGGTACCGAGGTCGGTTATTCCCTGGTGCGAACGAGCCCGTGTATCAGTCGGACGCGGCACCCTTGAGCACCCCGGATTGTCGCCAAGGGCAGTATCACCCGCCCCCTGAGCACGCTTGTTAGATTCTTTGGATAGGGGTTCCACATCCACGGCGCAGAAGGAGGAACGATGGAAGTTCTGCATCCGCATTGCGCTGGTTTGGATGTGCATAAGGACACGGTGGTGGCCTGCGTTCGCCACATGGTGGAAGGTCAGGTAAGCTCCGCGGTGAAGACATTCAAGACGACGACCCAAGAATGATGTAATCTGCACGATCCCCGGCCTGGGCCTGAGGTGATGGTCTCGGAGATGGGCATCGATATGAGCCGATTCAAGACCGCAGGCCATCTGATTTCCTGGGCCGGGCTGTGTCCGAAAAATGACCAGAGCGCGGGCAAACGCTGTTCCACGCGAATGAAGAAAGGCGCGCCATGGCTGAAGACCACGCTGGTGCAATGCGCCTGGGCGGCCAGCCGCAGCAAAGGGAGTTATCTGCAAGCGCAATACCTGCGCTTGCGCTCTCGGCGCGGCGCCAAGAAATCATGCGAAGCCTGGTCCGCGCCATCGTCCTACCCGACCGGGCCATCGATGATTGAGAAGACGCGGGGCTTTAGCATCTGAGGTACGTCTTTCCTGCCCGATCGCGAGTTTTTCCGCAGCCTGTAAAGTCGTGCCCTTCGTTTCGGAGAGGTTTTCCACAGTGTCTTAGCCGCGTGCGAAGAAACCATCAAAGTTACAACTGCACTCCGACCGGACCCCTCACTGCACTCCGTTCTTGAAAATCTGTTCGGCCAGGTGGTTCTCAACATGGGCCTGGTCGCGCAATATTTCGTAATAGGCAGCTTTCAGCAGTTGAGAGCGGTTGTCCCGGAGTTGCTGCCGAATCTCCTGTTGCACGCGGGGGTCGTTCAACTCGCGCTGCCCAGCCGGCTCCTTTTCAATGAGTTTGTAGATAGCGTATGCCACCGGCGACTTCGAGCGGGGATCCATCACCGGAATTACATCGGTCATCTGTCCCGGCTGGAGCTTTGAGATCGCAGCAAACGCCGCCGGAGCGTTATCCCGCAGGCTCGATTCCGGGACATACCCCATGTTCCCGCCATTATTGGCGTCCTGGGGATTCTCCGAAAGGTTCATTGCCAGGGTGGCAAAGTCCTCTCCCTTTTCCAGGCGGCTGTGTATCATATCGATTTTTCTGCGCGCTTCCGTGTCGCTGCCCGCTTTGCTGTTCTGCAGATTCACTCCCTGTCTCATCGGGGTAGGCTGCGTCGTCACCACAATGTCGGCGATATTGTATTTTGGCTCGATGAAGTTGAAGGAAGCCTTATTGGCGTTATAGAAATTGGAGACGTCCGCGTCGGTGATGTTGATCCGCGAGTTCACTTCTTTGTTCAGGAGCTTCACCGACGTGAGATTACGCCGGATCTGGGTGCGCAGATCGTCCAGTGACATGCTGGCGGCTTGCAGCCGCCGGTCGAACTCCTCCTGGGTGTAGGGCGCCTTCATTTCAGCCAGCTTTGCGTCCACCTCTTCGTCGCCGGCTACCAGGTTCATTTTCTTCGCTTCCTGCTGCAGGATCTCTTCATCGATCAACGTCCGCAAGATGCCGAGGCGGGTGGCCTCAGCCTGTTCCTTGGTGGGTTGTTCCTTGTTATTGCCCAGGTTGTCGCGATAGGCCTTCTCCACTTCAGCGCCCTGGATCGGCTGTCCATTCACGGTGGCCACAACATCTGGCCCATAGCTGTGCTTGCATCCTGCAACAAAAACACTCAGCAGTACGATGCTCATCGAGGCGCAGGCAACGGCGTTGCGCGCGGCGGAGTTGCAAGGTAGTGCGCGCTCTACAAATGGTTCCAACGGTCTTTCTCCTCTACTTGGGGGGCTGCGGCGTGGTTACCGGTTTCTTCGCCGCTTCCGCGACTGAGGGCGGGGGCTGCACTCCGGCCTCTCGCAGAGCCCGGTCAATGGCGGTCCTAAGCTCCGATTCCGGCAGCACCCCAGAGATCCGCTCGCCGTTGATGAACAATGTCGGCGTACCATTCACCCCGAGACTATTTCCCTGCTTCATCGATGCACGCACCGCGGATTCATCCTGCTTGGCGATACACGCGTCGAGCTTGGCAAGGTCCAGCTTGGAGCGCTGCCCCTCGTCATGCGCGAGCTTATCGAGGGTTTTGCCGGCTTCATGGATATCATGCGCCGGGCCGGTTACTTCGTCCGCGTGCGCATGCACATAATCCACAAACCTCCAGTACCCGTCGCCGCTTTGTTCTGCGAGGCAGGCCGAGTCAACCGCAGCGTGCATCGCCCAGGGATGGATTTCCACCAGAGGGTAGTCCTTATAAACAAACTTGACCAAACCCTTGTAGCGGTCGAACGTGCCGGGGAAGAGCTGCTCGTGCATGCGCGCGCAGTACGGACATTCCAGATCATCAAAATTTACGATGGTAACCTTGGCGTCGGTGGCCCCGCGGGTTGGACGGTTTTGAATCGAAAGCATGTCCGCGGGGTTGTGGCTGATGTCAAACTTCTCCAGGCGCGCAACCGTGTTGCCATCGGCGGAGAGAAGAAAATTCACGATTGTCTGTTTGCCATTGCTGGAAAACGTAATCGGCAGGTTGTCGTAGCCCGGAAAATCGCTCTTGCTGGTTGCTCCAATCACCAGGTCGACGTTCGGGGGCACTTCGAATTGCGAGCGCACCAGCACTTCAATTCTCCGGTTGAGCTGAGGGGTGGAAACGGGAGCAGGACTACTCGATGCGGAGCCGGGGAGGCTCTGAGCCTTACAGCCTGCGGCGAGCGAAAGCAACAGGCACCAAACCAGGGTACGGCGTACAAACAAGACAACCACCTTTCCATACCATAGTTCCATTAGAGCATTTCTCCGGTTATTGTGTCGCAACGAGGGGCTCAAAAGATTTGCTCGGAGTGCTTCAGGTTTCCCGCCGCCCCCACTCCTGCAAGGGTGAAATTGAAGCTGTATTGATTCTCATTGCGTACCGAGCCCAGAGCCAGGCGGCGGTATTCGACACTCAGGCCGCAACAGTCCCAGTTGTAGGAGGATTGGATACCGCCGTACTGCAAGGCGTTCTGGACGAAGTCGTAACCAGCGTTGACACCCGAGCTCAGCCCACGTTTGGTCGGATCTCCGTACCCCAACAGTAGACGCAGCAGGTTGTACTTCGTTACCTGGCTGGCGAGGTCCGAGGTAAAAGACCCATTCAGCGTCTCAAGGGTGGAATATCCAACGCTCGCGAAAACACTGTCCCGCCGGTAGTTGGCGTAAACATTGCTGGCGTCCATCCGGTGGGTTTTGAAGTCGTAGTCCGCATCCCATTCCAGGTCCATATGTTCGTTGGTGCGGACCTTCAGGCGGGAGATCAGGGGCGAGGTGTTGCGCGGCCCGTTCAGAAAACTTACGCCGGTCAGGTCGAGAGTTGAGGTCAGCACGGTCCGCCGCAAAGGGGACACGGCGCCCCCGAAATAGGGTTCGAAAAAGTATTTTGCCGCCAGCTTCCAGGTGATCCACTCACTGCTATCGCCGCCACACTCGGCATACTTGGAAGGCACATTGATCACCCCGTTGATGGGCGGGGGAAGAGCATCGTCGCCGCAGGGCTTGGGATGCAGATGCTTGAAGAAGAGCCTCTGCGTCAGTGAGGATTCCACTTCGTTCGTGTCGCTCACAACATCGTTGCTGTCGAAGCGGGGAATGGAAGAGAAGTTATTCACGCCGGCCACATAGCGATACTGCAGGTCGGGCTCAATCGTGTGGCGCAGATCGCTGCCTAGGATCTTTTGCAGCGAGGGAACCTTGAAGTCCCGCACCAGTACCGGCGGCCGCAGCTCAAAGCTGGCCTCCAGATCGGATCGATTGACGCTGGCGTTTACCGGCAGTGGTGTCGTGGCGGTGGGAATCTGGCTCTCGGTGTAGAAGGTCTCGCGGGCAGCCACTTCCGGCCGAAACGTCCAGCCATCCACATGCAGCGGCAGCTCGAGATGGGGATACAGATCGAAGCGCCCAATCGTGCCCGTGCTGTAGCTCGGCTCACTGCGGTTCAGCCCGGCTGCGGAACCGTCCACGCGCCAGCGCAGGGGCGTGTCTTCCAGCGGCTGACCGATGGTGTCGAAGTCCAGGCTGGGCACATGAAGAATGCGGATCTGGGGGGTATAGTAGGTATTTCCCATCTGGGTGATGCCTTCAAAGTTCTGATAGCGGTCAAAGCGGATGGTGGTTGAACGTCCTCCGTCATTGTGGGTGATAAATGCGGAAGACGTCACCTGCGAGGCGACTGCGAGGGCGAAGGTTTCGGCAAATGCCTCGCGATAGACATAGGAGCTGAGATACTCGCCTGTAGCCACGGCACGGGTATGCTCGTCGGGGTCAAAGTCGCGCCGGCCGCTGAAAAGAATGTCCTGGCCGCCCTGGTTGAGATTATCTGGCGGCAATCCCCGGTCGAACAAGGCGGTAAAGCGGGCGGACACGAAGTCCTCCCCTGGCCCGCGATAGCGGAACTCGCCGCTGGGCGACCAGCCGCGCATGGAAAAGTATTGCGTGCCAAAAGTGGCATCCATACTGCGATTGATGACCAGGTAGATCGAATCACCGACGATGGTCCCCTTGGTCGAGGAGGTACCGATGACCGGGAGCAGCAGGCCGCTTTGCCGGGCTTCGACGTCCACCGGATGAGTGACGTAGGGCAGGTAGAGTATGGGGACCCCGAGCAAGGTGAAATAACTGTTGTTGGCGCGGGCCTCGCCGTAGTTCACCCGGATATGGGCGGAATGGATTTGCCAGTCCGGGTCAGGCAGCAGGCATGAGGTCATAGTGCCGTGGATGATCTGATAGCGTTCCGGCCCTTCCTTGATGACCACGCGGCCGGTAAAGAGAAACGGGTTTGAGGTGGTGTAGACCAGCTTGCGCTTGCTCGCGGATGGCTGGCGGCCGACACTGCCTGTCACGTTTTCGAACCGGCCAGTCTCCAGGTCGAGGTTGAGCTTGCCGTGATCAGCGATGATCAGCTCGTTGTTCCGTCCACCCTGAAGCTGCACATGGCCATCGGCCTCGACGTCGCTGGTGTCGCGATCGTAGGAAACTTTGTCTGCAGTGAGAATGTAATCCTTGTATTCGATCCTGACATCGCCGGTTAGCAGATAGACATTTCCATGCTTCTCCTGCTGATGGGATATAAGTTTCACGGGGACGCCCGGGGGCGCCGTGGCAACCACCTCGGCAACCGGATAGCCAGGGGCATCGGGGATAGAGGTTGATCCGGAAGCAGCCTGTGGGTCCTGCGCCGCCACGCGATCCTTCGCAAGGTCCGTCTCCGCTCCACCTTTGGCAGTATCCTCGGATACAATTGCGGGAAACTGCCTGGTCAACGTCTGCGGCCAAAGCTTGGGATGACACAGCATTAACGCTGTGATAAACAAAAAGGTGCGGACTCTCATTACCAGGGGCGAAGCTAGGATAGCAAAAGGTCCTCGCCCAAGGTACGCGATGGTTCCGCGGCTCTGGTCATTTCAGCTCGTTCTCTCACCTTCATCGACCTTGCCGGTGAAGAAAGAAGCGTGTTTCTGTTTCCTCCGCGCAACCCGAATTTCGTCTGGTATCCGAAATTTCGCCTATGGGTTTACATGCCTAAGGGTGTGTTCAACCCCATCCTTCGTTCTACGGGGCCACGCAATGCGCATCGCAGTAGAGGAGAACAGAATTGAGTCCTTCTTCGCCGAATGTCGGAGAAAATGTATCCCATGAGGGCGCAGCGATTGTGCCCGCATGGAAGAAGGAGCTAAACGAGCGCCTTGCCGCGACACGCTCGCGCCGCTTACGCAACCGGGAGGAGCAGGTGCCTCTCCCCGGCCTGGAGGATATTGAACGCAAAGTGGAATCCCGCGCCTCCCGGCTCGCCGCTAAAGTAGCGCAGCGGTATGCGAATGCTCCGTCATATAGCGAGCTGTTGGCAGCAGAGCGGGCTAGGGTGGAGGTTGCCTCTGCTGCGCAGCCGGCAACCGGTGATAATTATTTTTCGCCGCAACCCCAGGACGTGTCGCAGGCGGCTCCGGTCGCTGCGGTTAGTTTGAACGCGAAGGACCCTGCCCTGGCAGCCTCGCCATCACCCCCAGAACCCCCAGAACCCGACGACGAGGTGGAATTTGCCGGGGCTGGAACCTTTGGCGGCGAATCTTATTGATGTTCCGCGGGAGCTGGTAGCTCCGCGCAAAATCCGTCCGCGGCTGGCGGAAGGTCCGCTGCGCGTGAACGCACCGGCGGGACAAGATCAGCTCAAGATTTTTGAAGTGGCGCCCGAGAGCATCTCGAAGACAGTGAAAATCGAGAAAATCCCTGCCCGTTGGGCTCCGATCCGGCTGGATGCAGCCCCCGCGCCTCGTAATGAGAGTCGCTCTCTTTCCCAGGAGACTCCTCTCAAGACAGCGCCGTTGGAAGACCGGTTGATGGCCGGAATCTTTGATCTTGCGCTTGTAATAGCCGCCTTTGCGATCTTCATTCTGGTCTTTGTTGCTTGTACGGCACATCCGCCCACCGGCAAAGCTGCGCTGTTCGGCGCTGGTTTCGTGTTGGCGGGATTTTTCCTGTTGTATCAATACCTCTTCTTCAAGTTCGCCGAAGGAACCCCGGGGATGCGTTACGCGAAGATTGCGCTGTGCACCTTCGAGGACGACAACCCAACCCGAAAGGCAATGTGCCGGCGGATATTGTTCCTACTGCTTTCGGCGGCTCCGCTGGGGTTAGGGTTTGCCTGGGCATGGTTTGATCCGGAGCGCCTGGGATGGCACGACCGGCTGTCGCGCATTTACCAACGAAGCTACTCCTAAGCACGGAATCAAACAGCAGGTCGCTCCACTACGCTTCGCTTCGGTCGGATGACAATTTGTTTTGCAATCCAAGATTCTTCAGGAGATATCTGTCTTTGCGACGGAATTGTCTCCCGACCGAAGCGAAACGCAGTGGAGCGACCTGCCTGTTCCCGCCTACGGGCTCAACATGTGCGTCAGCGCCTCAGCTGGCGGGCGCCAGCAGAGCGGACGCCGCTGCGCCGATGACCGCAACTTTGGGGTCATCCGGCACCACTTCCAGCGAGTAGCTTTGTAGCGGGCTCATCTTGACCATCTGCCACAAGTACTCCTTGAGCAGATTCAGATCGAGAAAGCGAACGTTCAGACCGGTGTAATAGAACCGCCCGGTGCCACCCAGATGAATGGATGTAGCGGTGGCAGCGCCCAGACCTCGATGCCAGAGGCGCACGAAATCCATGCAACGGGTATCGCCTTTCTTGGCAGCGGCAAAGACCTCTTCCGGTTCCATGTCGAGGAAGCGAAGGCGCATCGCGCGATAACCCATGATTCCTTCCAGGTGTCCCCGCCCGCCGCATCCGCAATAGGTTTCCTTGGGATCGAGCGTCACCACCATGTGACCTCCTTCCCATACGCCTTCGGCGTAAGGAAAGCGCCCGAACCCAATGCCGTTGCCGATGGTCCACACCCGCACCAGGCGATCCATGCGCCCTTGCGTGACGGCTAACCCCGCCGCAACAGCATCCGCATCGTTCATGGTCTTCAACGGGGCGACCATCCCCTTCGACTGAAAGATCTCCGCTAACGATGCAGCAATATTCCCACCCTTCAATTGGGCAAGGTTAGGAGAGTCCTCCACGATCCCGTTGCGGATGATCCCCGGAAGCGCGACCCCGATAGCATCGATCTTGCCCTCCGCATGAAGGGCCACCACCTGGTCGGAGATCAAATGGCAAAGGCTCTCAAAGGGATGTTCCAGCAGAGCCTCGTGGTCGTCCGGATTATCCGGATAAGCGCGCAGCGGTCCAACCAGCTTGTGATCTTCAATGAGCCCCGCAACAATTCTCGAGGACACGACAACGCCGATGGTTCTTTCCATGCGCCCTCCCCTTTCAGTCCGCCGCCCGGGCAAGCCGGTTGATGCCGTTGAACGCGGCAGCCTTATAGCACTCTGCGAGGGTGGGGTAATTGAACACCGTATCGATGAAGTAGTCCATAGTACCGCCGAGAGACATCACTGCCTGTCCAATGTGCAACAGTTCGGCGGCGCCCTCTCCGATGATGTGCACTCCCAGCAGATGCCGGGTCTCGCGGTGAAAGATAATCTTCAGACGTCCTGTGGTATCGCCCCGGATCTGGCCGCGCGCGATCTCGCGATAATAGGCGACCCCAACTTCGTAGGGCACATCTTCATCGGTGAGCTGCTCCTCGGTCTTGCCGATAAACGAGATCTCCGGGATCGTATAAATTCCATATGGGTAGTAGCTGGGGTTGGAGACCAGGTTCTCGTTGCCGAAGGCCCGGGCAACCGCGATACGGCCCTGCTCCATCGAAACCGAGGCCAGGCTGGGAAAGCCGATCACGTCGCCCACCGCGAAGATGCCCGGCGTCCTGGTGCGGAAATCCTTGTCCACCGGGATGCGCCCGCGATTATCTGCCTCGATGCCAACGGCAGCCAGGTTGAGTTCGTCGACGTTGCCAGAGCGGCCGACCGCATAGAGCAATGCGCCCCCGGAAATTCTCTTCTTGCTCTCCAGGTTGGCGACCACGCTGCAATCGGGCATCTCCTCCACGCTTTCCACTTCCTCGTTCAGGCGCATAGTCACGCGGCTGTCGCGCAAGTGGTAGCTGAGCGCTTCTACGATCTCCTGGTCGGCAAACTCCAGCAACTTGGGCCGCTTTTCAATCAAGGTGACACGCACCCCGAGCGCGGCGAACATGCACGTATATTCGACCCCGATGACGCCGCCGCCCACCACGATCAGAGTATTGGGCAGTTTGGGCAGGTCGAGAATCTGATCGCTGTTGACGATCGTGCGGCCGTTGGTGGGTACCTTGGGGGAGTGGGCGGGCTTGGTGCCGGTAGCGATGATGATGTTCTTCGCCTCATACACCTGGGTGCCGCCCTCATTGGTCACCTTGACGTGGGTTGGGTCTTCAAAACTGGCCACTCCTGCCAGTACATCGATTCCGTTGCGCGAAAGCTGGGCCTCGGTCACGTCGATCTCGGTCTTGATCACATGCTGAACGCGGAACGCGAGGTCCGCCATCGTGATCTTTTCCTTGACTTTGTAATTCATGCCGTAGATCGAACGATAGTTATAGCCGGAGAGATGCATTACCGCTTCGCGCATCGTCTTGCTGGGGATGGTGCCGGTATTGACGGAGACTCCGCCAACGGTTCGCATGCGCTCGACCACTGCGGCTCGCTTGCCCAGCTTATTGGCGTATATGGCGGCACGCTGCCCCGCGGGGCCGGAACCAATGATGAGTAGGTCGTAGGTAATCATGCCTTATCGGAAGGGTACCGGAAGAACAAATCGAAGAGATTAATTTCCCGTTTTCTATGGAGCTTGCCAAAAGCACTGCATGACTCCGTTTAGCATACGCCCTCCCTTGCTCGCCATAGCAAGAGTAGAAATGCTCTAGACTCCACGCCATGCAACTCTGTGCCATTACGGACCGCAGGTGTTTCAAAATGCATGAAGCGGCCCTTCGTCGGCGTCTCTTAAGCCAGGTGGAGGGCTGGGCGGCAGGTGGGGTAGATTTCATCCAGCTACGAGAAAAAGATCTCGATGCGCACCAGCTCCAGTCCCTGGCCGGCGAGGTGCTGCGGGGGATGGAGAGGATCGGCCGCAACCGTGCCAAGCTGCTGATTAATATCTCCGAGCCCGAAACCGCCGCCCTAGCCTTGGCCGTCGCCGCCGATGGCGTGCATTTCGCCGGGAAACCTGCGCCGGGCGCGGCCAGGAGCGTCCGGCAGTCCTTTCGCTCGCGCGGCCGCGACGCGATCATCAGTGTTCCCTGCCATGATCTGGACGATGTCCGGGTGGCCGTGGAAGAACAGGTGGACCTGCTGCTCTTCTCCCCGGTTTTCGAGAAACTCTCCCTCCATCCCAAGGGACTCGAAGCGCTCCGCCGTGCCTGCGTCGAGGCGCAGGGCATACCTGTCTTTGCCCTGGGCGGCGTGACCCCCGCCAATGCTTCTGATTGCCTGGCCGCGGGCGCCGCCGGAGTCGCCGGCATTCGCCTCTTCGCTGGAGATGATTGGCAGCAGCTCAGAGCCCACCCGCCCCACTGAGACCGGCTTCCGCCGGCAAGCTCAATCTATGGAACCATATATAGTGGGATAAGACGCAACCATGCAGAGTGTCAGTTTGAACAAGTCCCTGAGCTTTCCTCGATCGGCCTCGAGCCGGCGGTATCCATATCTTCTAATCGCATCGCTGATGGCAGTCGGCCTCTTCCCATGGGCCCGTCCCTGCCCTGCGCAGGACACCCAAACCGCGCAGACCGTTCCCGAGTTCAAAGAGAAATATGATCTCGGTTTGGGCGGCTTTTATCAGGTTACTAATGCCTCCAATGGCAACTTCATTCGCGTAGATACGACCGAATCGGGCGGAGCTCTCGTCAGTTTCCGCCAGCCGTACCGCCCCTGGTTGGGATATGAAGCGAACCTCGGCTACACTCGCTTTTCCGAGGCGTACAACAAGGGTATAGTGAAGCTGACGAACAACGTCACGGATCTCAGCTTCGCCTACTTGCTCCAGTCGCCGACGGTTTACGGGGTTCAGCCATTTCTGACCCTGGGCGGGGGAATTATCGTCTTCTCTCCCACGGGCACGATCACCGATCTGAACGCTGTGACAGCACCCCATTTTTCGTCGCAATTGCTGCCGGAGTTCGTCTATGGCGTGGGGCTCAACTACCCGATTCTCAGTCGCTTTGGGGCGCGAGTGCAACTCCGCGGGTTGAAGTACAAGACGCCTGATTTCCATCAGGAGTCGCTCGATAGCCATACGCTGCGCACTACGCTCGAGCCAACCTTCAGCGTGTATTACCGCTTTTGAGCCGGGAGGATGCTATGCCCATAGTGATTAACGTCCTCGATCTTGAACGCGAGCCGCTGGAATTCAGCGAGACGCTTCCACCCGGCGCCATCGATTATGGCTCCGGGATCCGTCAAATCGACGGCATGCCGGTGAGCGGCCGCGCAGATCTGATCACCGAGCACCGCGGGGGCCACAATGTGATCGAGGACATCCGTTTGCGCGCTGGCTACCAGGGTGATTTTGAGATGCCCTGTGCCCGCTGCCTGGATCCGGTGGCCCAACGGCTCGAAGAGCATTTTGACCTGCTATTCCGCCCCACTGGTGTCGATGCAGACGCCCCCGAGCACGCCATCTCGACCTCCGACACCGAAATCGGGTACTATGAAGGAGGTCGTCTTGCGTTGGAAGACGTATTGCGCGAGCAGGTGTTGCTTTCCCTGCCGCCGAGAGCGCTCTGCCGGCAAGACTGCAAAGGACTCTGCCCCCGCTGTGGACGGAATCTCAATACTGAGATCTGTGCTTGCGATGCAAGCCAAGTCGATGCGCGGTGGACAGCGCTGGCCGATCTCCGCAGCAGGATGAAAACGTAAAGTTGCAAGCGATCACAGGCTATAGCCCAGGCATCTGGTAAGGGCAGTCTGCGAGAACGCCTGAAAGGAATTTGCAATGCCCAATCCAAAGCGGCGCCACTCCAAGGCCCGCACCTCCAAGCGCCGTTCGCACGACGCGCTAACGCCCATCGGTGTCTCCGAGTGTCCTAACTGCCACGAGAAAAAACTGCCCCACAGGGCTTGCCCCAAATGCGGCGTCTACAAGGGTCGCGAAGTGCTCGAAGCCCAGGAAGCTTAGCTCCAGCCTCATCCATGTTGCTGACGGACATAGCGCTCGATGCCATGGGATCGGACAAGGCTCCTGAGCCCGAGATAAAGGGTGCTATCCACGCCTGCCGTCACCTGCCGGTCCGGGTTCACCTGGTAGGTCCTGAGGAGCGTCTCCGCTCCGCGTTGCACGAGGCAACGGGCGGCGAGGCGCTACCCATCGTGATCGTTCCGGCAACGGAGTGGATCACCATGGACGAGAAAGCCGCGACCGCCATCCGCAAGAAGCCGGGCAGCAGCATGCGCATCGGTCTGCGCCTGGTCAAAGAGAACAGGGTCGCTGGCTTTCTTACTGCGGGCAATACCGGCGCCGCGATGGCCTTGGCCAAGATGGTGCTGGGGGCGTTGCCTGGGGTAGACCGTCCTTCGCTGGCCAAGATGCTGCCTACCTCCAGCGGATCACCCTGTGTGTTGCTCGATGTGGGCGCCAATGTCGATTGCAAGCCGCACAATCTCGAGCAATTCGCCGTGATGGGCGAAATGTACGCGCGCAGCGTGCTCAAGATCCCTCGTCCTCGCGTTGGCCTACTCTCCATCGGCGAAGAAGAGGGTAAGCAACGATCTTACCCGCGAGGCCTTTCCGCTGCTCAAGCAGCTCTCGCTTAACTTCATCGGCAACGTAGAAGGTCGCGACATCTACAACGGCAATGCCGACGTTGTGGTCTGCGACGGCTTTGTCGGCAATGTCGCGCTCAAGACGTCAGAGGGCTTGGCCCGTCTGGTGCGCGACCTGCTTCGCCAGTCGTTGAACTCGACGGTCACCGCACAAGTAGGCGCGCTGCTTTCACGCAAGGCGTTTAATGACTTCAAGAAGCGCCTGGATTACTCCGAATACGGCGGCGCCCCGCTGCTTGGAATTCGCGGGGTTTGCATCGTGAACCACGGCTCTTCCAATGACCGCGCCATCTATAACGGCATTCGCGTGACCGCCGAGTTCGCGCAGGCGGGTATCAACCAGCAGCTGGAGCAGGAGTTTGCCTGCCGCCGCCCAGCCGATGATGCGGCGTCCGAGCCAGGGATGAGCGTTCCCGTCCAGCCGCTCCACTAATAAAAATGAGCAAGACTGCTTTTCATTCCCCGGTCAAGGTTCGCAAAGCGTCGGCATGGGACGTGACTTGGCCACCGCCTTTCCTCTCGCCCGGCAGACCTTTGAGGAAGCCAATGATGCCCTCGGCTTCACCTCGCAGATCTCTGCTTTAGCGGGCCTGAAGTGCAGCTTCGCCTGACCGAATTCACCCAACCGGCGATCTTTACCGTATCTATTGCGGCGCTGCGTGTCCTGGCTGCGGCCGGCACAACCGCGGATTATCTTGCCGGGCATTCGCTGGGGGAGTATTCAGCGGACGTCGCGGCCGGGGCTATCGAGTTTTCCGCGGCCGTCCGTACCGTGCGCCGCCGGGTCAGTTGATGCAGCAGGCTGTCCCCCCAGGCGAGGGCGCCATGGCGGCTGTACTTGGTATGCAGGCGGAGGACGTGGCCGCCGTTTGTCAGGACGCATCGCGGGAAGTGGGTGCACCGGTCGAGCCGGCCAACTTAAACGCTCCTGAGCAAACTGTCATCTCGGGTGCGACCGTGGCAGTGGAGCGGGCCGTCGAGCTGGCTAGGGAACGCGGCGCCAAGCGGGCAGTGATGCTGCAGGTCTCTGCGCCCTTTCATTGCAGCCTTATGCAGCCGGCGCAGGATGCCCTCGCTCCGGTACTGGACGGGATCGCCGTCTCCTCGGGGAAAACTCCGGTCGTGGTGAATGTGGATGCCAGGCTGGTTACCGAGGCCGCAGAACTGCGGGACGCATTGGTCCGGCAGGTCACCGGCGCGGTTCGTTGGACGGAGTCGATGCAGTTGCTCATCGCCCAGGGCGTGACCACCTTTGTTGAGGTCGGCCCGGGCAAGGTGCTCAGCGGCCTGTTGCGCCAGATTGACCGCAGCCAGAAATGCGCGCAGGTAGAAGATCCCGCAGGCCTCGAAAAGCTAGTTTCGTGGTTATAAGAACCACACTCGGGAACTTTTTGAGCGAGAGCGAAACCGTTCTCGGCGGTACCTGATTAGTCTGTCGCAAGCTGCACTGGGGAGAAGCCAAGCGTCTTATTGCTGCGTTGCACCCAGAGGAAGACCGGCGTCTTTTGTCCGTTGACTTCTACGCCAACCACCACTCCGGAGCCTACCGTCTTGGCCATCGTGATCTTATGGGTCTTTATGTCGCCCCAGTCGCTGGAGTGGCCCCAATCGGTTTCGAAGCGGCCGTAGGGGTAGGGTGCATACTGCTGCGGATGCTGCTGCCAATCCGGATCATGGTTCCAAATGCCGAAGGCCTTGGGCAGATCCTTGGCTTCAATAGCAGCGAAAAATTGGTTGACGCGATGCTCCTGTGGCCAGTCCCAGAAGTACCAGAGTAAGCCAGCGAGCACCACACATGTCACCAAGCCTGCGATGAGCAGGTTCTTGCGCATGCGCGCCTTGGCCGGATCATAGCTGGGTGCGTCGAGCAGAGTCATGGGGCCCTCCTTGCAGGAAGTTTACCGCTCCTGACGATATCACCGCGAGTACGAGATTTGCTCCTGTTCCGCTTTGCGTTCCAGCGCCAGGTCAATCAACCGCGAAATCAGGTCGCGATATTTCATGCCTGAGGCCTCCCACAGCTTGGGATACATGCTGATCGAAGTAAAGCCTGGCATGGTGTTGATCTCGTTCAGATAGAGCCGCCCAGAGTCGCCCGCCTCCAGAAGAAAGTCCACCCGTGCCAGGCCGGCGCAGTCGCAGGCGCGAAAGGCGTCGAGCGCCATTGCTCGCACCTGGCTGCTTTGTTTCTTCGTCAGCTTGGCGGGAATGATGGCCTGCGAGCCTTCGCTGAGGTACTTGGCCTCATAGTCGTAGAACTCCTTGCCTGGGACAATCTCGCCGACGACCGAGGCTACCGGCTCATCGTTGCCCAGCACCGCGACCTCCAGTTCGCGGGCCTTCCCATCTTGTCCCGGCTACCGCGGCTGCCGACGGCCTGCTCTACCACGATCTTGCGGTCGAAGCCTGCCGCCTGGTCGATTGCCGGGCCAAGCTCTTTGCGGTTATGAGCCTTGCTGATGCCCACCGACGAGCCGAGGTTCGCGGGCTTAACAAAGAGGGGATACTTGAGCCGGCTCGAGCCTGGAGATCGTCTTTCTCGGGTTTTGTTCCCACTCCCGGCGCAGGAAGGTAACGTGTTTGGTGATGGGCAGCCCGGCAGCGAGGAAGAGCCGCTTCATGACTTCTTTGTCCATGCCTGCTGCCGAACCCAGAACTCCGGAGCCGACGTAGGCCAGCCCGGCGAGCTCGAAGAGCCCCTGCATGGTTCCATCTTCGCCAAACGTCCCATGCAGAACAGGAAAGACCACATCGAGTTGCAGCACATCGCGGGCGGGCGAGATCGACGACGCCGGGCTCTCGAAGGGCACCAGGGAACCGCCTGGGCCGGCCGCGGGCATCGGCGGTACGATCACGCCTTTCCCCTTGGCCAGCACTGCAGCCGGCGCGGTGTGCTGGGGATCTCCCGCTCGTAGCGCGCTGGGGCCGGCATCGGAAAAGTTCCCTGCCAACAGCCGCTCCGCGTCGCTTGAAACCACCCAAAGTCCCTGCTTGGTAATGCCGATGGGCACCACCTCATAGCGTCCTGGATCAATTGCCTTGAGGACGGATGCGGCCGAGAGCAGGGAGACTTCATGCTCGCCGCTGCGGCCGCCAAAAATTACCCCAACCCGCAGTTTCTTCTTCATGCCGATCTTGATTCTATGGGTCCTTGCGAGGAACGTGCGTTGCCGCTTCTGGTG
>CAWJAB010000005.1:0-156298 GCA_963840675.1 uncultured Acidobacteriaceae bacterium | reverse complement strand
CGGCGGCGGCAACTGGCGCAGCGGAAACCGCGGCTCCGGCGGTCGACACGCAGCAGAGCGCCGCTCCGGCGCAGGCTTCGGCGACCCAACCGAGCCCGCAATAAACCCTTTGGTAGAGGGTTACCAAGGGTGTTTCTTTGACGTTACGTCTGACACAGGCGGGGTAGACTTGATCTACCCCGTCTTTCTTTGATGGGGAACCCATTTGCGTGGTGCTCATGATCAAAAGGTATCTGCTGGCTAGCCTGCTCTTCCTTTCTATGAGTCTCTTCTTCACGCACAGGTAGTAGCGGCTGGCCGTGGCGGCGCGCACTTGTTTGGGGGAGGCTATTTCTCAGACTTCAATCCCGATTACGGACCCAACCGTTTACTCGGCGTCGGCGCCTTGCTGGATTTCAACCTGCGAGGGCATATAGGAGTGGAAGGCGAGGCACGTTTTCTCCGCTTCAACCAGACCTACGATGTGCACGAAGATAACTACGAGATCGGTCCCCGGTTCCGGTGGCGTATCCACCGGTGGGAACCTTATGGCAAATTTATGATCGGCAACGGCCAGTTCAACTTCCCCTTCAGCTATGGCCACGGCGGCTACCTGATGTTCGCGCCTGGCGGGGGGCTGGACATTCATTACCATCGCTTTTCGATCCGCGCCATCGACTATGAATACCAGCACTGGGTCGACTTTCAAAACAGCTCGCTGAGTCCGAATGGCTTTAGTTCAGGGATCGCCTACAGGATCTTCTAGACAAGGGGCGGGAGAACGAAGATTAACCGCGCAGCTCCATCAGCCTCAAATGCAAACGAAAGCGCAACTCCCAACTCCAGGTAGTGGTAACGAGCACCACTAAAGACAGATGCCCCATCGTTCGGAACGATGGGGCATCTGACGCTTTCCTGGACATCTAGAAGTGGTAGGCGATACCTATAACCGGGTTGGAGACGTTGTAAAACCGGCCGGTCTTTTGCGGCTCAAGACCAAAATTTGGGGTCTTCATCAGCAACCCGCGGTACTCCGCGCGGATGTCGAAGCTGGGGCTTAGCTCATACGCCACCCCGCCGCCGTACATCGCGCCGAGAATGGTCTGCCCCTTCACATCGATTTGCGTGGTGCTGGCGTCATCGAGCGGAGTAAACAAGAAGGCCGCCGGACCTGCCTCAAGAAAAGGATTCCAGCTTTTGAAGGTCTGATTTAACACGTAGGCGCCGGAAAACTCCTGCATCCGGTCGTGCACTCTCACGTTGTTGAAGCTGGTGTAGTACTTTTGCGAATTCTGCGCGTACTGATAATTCAGTTCGAGTCCGCTCCTTGGAGTCAACATGTACCGGTAGCTCGCCAAGCCACCCAATCCATCCGTTCCGGTCTGCTGAACGTCGTTGCCGGTGATAAACGGCGGGAATATACCGCTCACGCTGATGCTCACATCCTGACGACTTTCCTGGGCCTGACTCGCCGCTGCCAAAAAGGGCAGAAGCAGAAACAACAGCAGCGTCTTCTTCATTCGTTAATGAACCTCTCGCCTGCGCCAACCGGCAGCAGGCTTACCCGCCTCTCGGGCTCGTCGATTTTCTTTTGGGAGTGACCCACTTTGGCAATTGTACCTGCCGCAAGCAATTCCGGGCGACACCTGGGCTAGAGCGGTTTCGCAATCCCCTGGGTTCAGGGAGGTCGCGAGGAGTGGTTTTCCTTGAGAGAAAACCACGGAAGACTCCTTCGCTTCGGTCTGCTCCAATTGCGAAACCGCTAGCCGGCGCGCTCCACGCGAAACTCATACGGCGACCCGCGCTCCAACGAAAGTGAGCGCACCACCTTGAGAAAGGCAGTTGCCGCATGGGAAAGGTTCGCATGCTTGCGGTGCACCAGGCGAAGGTGACGTTCAAAGCGCAACGCTTCCACCGGCACTTTGACCAGTTCGCCGGTGGCCAGCTCGCGCCCCACCGACAAGCCGGGAACCAACGCCACCCCATTGCCCATGGCGACAAAGCGTTTGACCGCTTCCAGGCTCGGCAATTCCACCCCCATGTTCAGCGGGGTTTTGTGTTTTTCAAAGGCCGCAACCACTTGCCGGCGCACCGGCGAAGGCACATTGTGGGCAATGAAACTCTCCGCGCCCAGGTCCTCGATCGATAGTCCCTTCTCCCCCGCCAAAGGATGGTTCGGGTTCACTACAAAAGCCAACTCATCGGTGTAAACAGCGATCGACTTGAAGAGATCCCCCTCCGGGTGGAACGACAGAATGCCAATCTCCACCGTGCGCTGCAGCAGATCGTCGGGAATCCTGCTGGCCAACGAGCGCTGGACACTCACACCGATCTGCGGGCAGAGGCGCCGAAACCGGTCCAGGACGGGGAGCAGGTAGAGACAGGTGAACTCGTTGGCCGCTATTAGCAGTCGGCCGCGATCGAGCGACCTCAGTTCCTCCATGGCGCTGGAGGCCTCGGCCCTCAGCTGTAACATTCGGCGCGCGTAATCGCACAGTACTTCGCCGGCCGCGGTAAGGGTTCCATCCCTGGCGCTGCGCTCGAAGAGCACCTCACCCAGGTCGCTCTCGAGCTTACGAATGACCTGACTGACCGCGGGCTGGGTGCGGCGCAACCTCGTGGCGGCACGAGAAAATCCCTTCTCTTCCGATACCGCAAGAAACGTCTCCAACTGGTGAATATCCATAACTTAAGCTCGCTCGATCTCTTGCAAGACTGCACTTGTATAAGTGTATCTAATGTTTTTGAGAAGAATAATAAATTTGATCTATGCAGAGGAATCGCGGAGAATAAAAGTCAGCAGGATGCGGAAGGTAGACGCCTCGATGAGCCAGGCTAGCCCCAGACACGAGCAGGATCGAGTTTTCTTTTTCGATACCACCTTGCGGGACGGTGAGCAGTCCCCAGGGTGCAGCATGACCATGCCGGAAAAGCTGCGCATGGCCCATGCCCTGGAGGAGCTGGGCGTGGATATCGTGGAGGCCGGCTTCGCGATCGCCTCCCCGGGCGACTTTGCATCGATCAGCGCCATCTGCCGGGAGGTGCGGGGCCCGCGGATTGCTTCCCTGGCCCGCGCCCGCAGCGAAGATATTGAGGCAGCCGCCCGCTCAGTGGAGGACGCAGACCGCGCGCGCATCCATATCTTTCTCGCCAGCTCAGACATTCACCTCGAGCATAAGCTGAAGATCCTTCGAGCCGAGGCTCTTGAACAGGTGGATGCCGCTGTTCGCCTGGCGCGCACCTACGTGGACGATGTGGAGTTCTCTCCCGAAGACGCCACCCGGTCAGATCCGGATTTTCTTTGCCGCATGGTTGCAGTGGCCATCGACGCCGGCGCGAGCGTGATTAATCTACCCGACACCGTGGGCTACTGCGTCCCTAACGAATATGGCGCCATCTTCCACATGCTGCGCAGGCGTGTTCCCCAGGTAGCCGGGATTACGCTTTCCTCTCATTGCCACAACGACCTGGGGATGGCGGTGGCCAACAGCCTGGCGGCGGTGGAGGCGGGTGTACGGCAGATCGAGTGCACCATCAACGGCATCGGCGAGCGCGCCGGCAACGCCGCCCTGGAAGAAGTAGCGGCAGCGATGCTGGTCCGCTACGACAAATTCCCCTGCACCCATGGATTGGTGCTGGAGCAGCTCTACCCGACCAGCCAGCTGCTATCGCAGATCATCAGTTTCGGCCCGGCGCCGAACAAAGCAGTGGTAGGCAGCAATGCCTTCGCGCACGAGGCCGGCATCCACCAGCATGGAGTGCTTGCCCACCCGTTGACCTACGAGATCATGACTCCTGCTTCGGTCGGTGTGCCCAACAACCGCATGGTGCTGGGCAAGCACTCGGGCCGGCGCGCCCTGGCTCACCGCCTGAAGGAGCTCGGGTATGTGCTCGACGCGGCCGAGTTGGACGAGGTCTATCACCGCTTCAACGAGCTGGCGGATCACCGCAAAGCCATCTTCGATCAGGATCTGATCTCGCTCGTCCCGGCACACCATCGGCGGCCGGAGCCGCTGCTGCCGGAGACGGTGCTGAACTAAAAACGCTCGCAAGCTGAGGTTGGTATCGATGAAATTGAAAGTGCTGGTCTGCGCCGGAGATGGGATAGGCCCGGAGGTCACTCGCGAGGCGCTGCGCATTCTGGGTTCGGTGGCGGAGTTCGGCGGCTATGACTTCCAGTTCACCGAGATGGCCATTGGTGGACACGCCATTCGCCAGACGGGCACACCGTTGCCCGCAGCCACACTCGACGCTGCCCTGGAAAGCGACGCCGTTCTCTTGGGAGCGGTGGGCGGCAACGAGTTTAATGACCTGCCCCCGGATCGCCGGCCCGAAGCAGGGCTGCTGCAGCTTCGCCATGCTTTAGGAGGATTCGCCAACCTGCGGCCATCCTTCGCCTACCAGGCTTTGTCTGCCAACTCTCCGCTGCGCCCTGAGGTGACTGAAGGGGCCGACATTCTGTTCGTCCGCGAGCTGCTGGGCGGCCTGTACTTCGGCGAGCCGCGTGCCTGGGACCGGGCGACCGGAGCGGCCTGGAACACCATGCGCTATACCCGGGATGAAGTCGCCCGGGTGGCCCACGTCGCCTTCCATCTCGCCGGCCAGCGGCGCAAGAAAGTTACCTCGGTCGACAAAGCGAATGTGCTCGAAGTGTCGCAGCTGTGGCGGGCCACGGTGATTGAGATTGCGCAACAATATCCGAGCATCGCGCTGGAGCACCAATACGTGGATGCCTGCGCCATGCACCTGATGAACACGCCGCGCAACTTTGACGTGGTGCTGACCGAGAACCTGTTCGGCGACATTCTGAGTGATGAGGCGGCGGTGATTACCGGATCGTTGGGCATGCTGCCATCGGCAACCATCGGAGGCACAGTGAATCTCTTCGAGCCAGTGCACGGTTCGGCGCCGGACATCGCCGGCAAAGGAATCGCCAACCCGCTGGGCGCCATCCTCACCGCGGCCATGGTGCTGCGCCATTCGGCCAACCTGGAACAGGATGCGCAAGCGGTGGAACTGGCGGTGCGCAAGGTGCTGGAGCAAGGCTACCGCACGCCCGATTTGCTGCGCGCGGAGCAGGCCGGCCAGCGCGTATCCACCCAGGAGATGGGCAGGCTGGTGCATCAGACGCTGAACGAGATCATCGACCGCCGGCAGGCACTGCACGCAGTCTAGGAGGATTTCCCTCAGGGGCTAAAGCCCGCCTGAGTTGTCGAACAAAACGTACGGGCTAAAGCCCCTACCCTTCAACAGCGGGGTTTGGGGAATTGAGGATATGGAATTTGCTTTTGTCTTTTTGAAGGGTACGGGCTTCAGCCCGTACATAAGCCCCGCAACCTCAATCGGGCTTTAGCCCCTGAGGGACGGGTCTTCAAGTTACCGTCACAGTAGCAATAGGGAAAAGTCATTATGTCGCAAGCCGCGAGAACGCTCTTCGAAAAGGTATGGGAGTCCCATGTGGTAGCTGCGCCCGAAGGCGAGCCTGCACTGCTTTATATCGATCTGCACCTGTTACATGAAGTAACCTCACCCCAGGCATTCGAGGGTCTTCGCCTGGCCGGGAGAACCGTGCGCCGTCCCGACCGGGCCGTGGCCACGGTGGACCATAACGTGCCCACCACGACCAACCGGCTCATCATCGAAGATGCGATCGCGGCTAGGCAGATCGATGCCTTACGCACCAACTGCGCCGATTTCGGCATTCCGCTTTATGATGTGCAGTCGCCCGAGCAGGGCATCGTGCACGTGATCGGCCCGGAACTCGGACTTACCAAGCCGGGCATGACCATCGTCTGCGGCGACAGCCACACCAGCACCCACGGCGCTTTCGGAGCGCTGGCCTTCGGCATCGGCACCTCGGAAGTGGAGCATGTGCTGGCCACGCAGTGCCTGCAACAATCGCGGCCCAAAACCTTCCGCATCACGGTTGAAGGCGAGCTACGCCCGGCGGTGACGGCAAAGGATATCGCATTGGGCATCATCGGCCACATAGGAACCGACGGCGCAAGCGGATCTGTGCTAGAGTATGCCGGGCCGGCGATTCGCGCGCTCTCCATGGAAGGCCGCATGACGCTGTGCAATATGAGCATCGAGGCCGGCGCCCGGGCAGGCATGATCGCGCCCGACGAGACCACCTTCCGCTACCTGAAGGGACGGCGATTCAGTCCCACTGGCGCGGATTGGCAGCGCGCCGTAGCCGAATGGCAATCGCTGGCCACCGATCCCGGCGCCCAGTTCGACCGCGAATTGGTCCTGCAGGCCGAAGACCTCGCGCCCTTCGTCACCTGGGGCACCAATCCGGGAATGGTGGTACCGGTCACCGATCGCGTACCCGATCCTGCATCCAGCCGGTCGGCGGCGGAACGCCGCGCCTGGGAACGCGCTCTCGAGTACATGGCGCTCGAGCCTGGCAAGGCTATCGAAGAGCTGGCTATCGATCGCGTCTTTATCGGCTCCTGCACCAACTCCCGCATCGAAGACCTGCGCTCCGCGGCCAAGGTGGTCAGCGGATACCACGTGCATCCCCAGGTGCGCGCGATGGTCGTCCCCGGCTCGCAGCAGGTAAAGCGGCAGGCGGAAGAAGAAGGGCTCGACGAGGTTTTTCGCTCCGCCGGTTTTGAGTGGCGCGAGCCCGGCTGCTCCATGTGCCTGGGAATGAATCCGGATATTCTTGCTCCTGGCGAGCGCTGTGCCTCCACCAGCAATCGCAACTTCGAAGGGCGCCAGGGCCGCGGCGGCCGCACCCACCTGGTGAGCCCCATGATGGCCGCCGCCGCCGCTGTTACCGGCCATTTCACCGATGTCCGCAAATGGCAGTTCAACCCTATTGCTGAAGTGGAGTCGGTCCGATGAAGCCATTCCGCAGACATAAAGCGATCGTCGCGCACCTCGACCGGGAGAACGTCGACACCGACCAGATCATCCCCAAGCAGTTTCTCAAGCGGATCGAGCGCACCGGCTATGGCGAATTCCTTTTCTACGACTGGCGGCGCATCCAGGAAGGACCGGATGCGGGCGCGCCCCATCCGGATTTCATCCTGAACCATCCCCACTACCAGGATGCCGAGATTCTGGTCGCGGGAAAAAACTTCGGCTGTGGATCGTCTCGCGAACATGCGGCCTGGGCTCTTTCTGATTTCGGCATTCGGTGTGTCATCGCGTCTTCCTTCGCGGATATTTTTCATTCCAACGCGGGCAAGAACGGCATCCTGCTCATCACGTTGCCCGAAGAGCAGGTGCAGACATTGATGACGCGCGCCTCGTCGATCCCGCGCTACCAGCTCACCGTATCGCTCGAAGACGAGAGGCTGCACGATGACCACGGCCTGTCACTTCCCTTCTCCATCGACCCCTTCCGTCGCGAGTGCCTGCTGTTGGGTCTGGACGATATCGGGCTGTCGTTAAAACACGGAGGAGCGTTGGAGAAATTCGAGCAGCGGCACGATAAGGAGTTCTGGTACGCGCCGCGGCCGATGGACAGCGCCACGGCCCGCAGAGAGGCATTTTATGACCAACCAAGACGATCGAAAAACACGGCTCACAGGCGCGGAGATTTTATGGGCAACGCTCGAAGGCGAGGGCGTGCGCGAGGTGTTCGGCTATCCCGGGGGCGCGATTCTGCCCGCGTACGACGCGTTGCGCAAATTTCCCATCCGTCACATCCTGGTGCGCCACGAGCAGAGCGCCGTGCACATGGCCGACGGCTATGCCCGCGCTTCCGGGCCGCGTGGGGGTTGCCATTGCCACCTCCGGGCCAGGCGCTACCAACATGGTTACCGGTATTGCCACTGCCATGCTCGACTCGATTCCCGTGGTCTGCATCACCGGTCAGGTGGGGAGCAAAGTTCTGGGCACCGATGCTTTTCAGGAAGTGGACATCACCGGCATTACGCTGCCGGTGACCAAGCACAACTACGTGGTGACGCGTGCCGAGGACCTGGCAGGGGTGCTGCGCGATGCTTTCCGCGTTGCTCGCTCCGGCCGCCCCGGCCCGGTGCTGGTCGACATCACCAAGGATGCGCAGCAGGCCACGGCGGAGTTCGATTTTGAGGCGGCGGCGTCGGAGAAGGCCGGCAGCCATCCCATGCTCCACGTTGCTCCGCAAGGCATCCTGGAGGCGGCGGATCTGATCCGTTCCGCGCATCGGCCTTTGATCCTCGCCGGGCACGGCATCATCCACTCGGGGGCCATGAACCAGGTGCGGGCGCTGGCGGAGCGGGCGCAGATCCCCGTGGCTTGTACGTTGCTTGGCCTGGGCAGCTTCCCTGCTTCTCACGAATTGAACCTGGGCATGATGGGCATGCATGGCGAGTCCTGGGTCAACCACTCGATCCAGGAGGCTGACCTGCTGATTGCCTGCGGGATGCGCTTCGACGATCGGGTCACCGGCTCGCTGGCGACCTATGCGCCCAAAGCGAAAAAGATCCACATCGACATCGATCCTTCGGAGATCAACAAAAACGTCACCGTGCAAGTGTCATTAATAGGTGACCTTGCCCAGGTGCTGGACCAGCTCTTGCCGCATGTCCGCCCGCGCGACGGCGCTGCGTGGCTGCATGCCATCGACTGCATGAAGGGAGATGCGGCGGTGCGCGACATCAAGAACCTGCCCGACGATGGCCATCTCTACGCCGCGCATGTGATCAACGATCTATGGCATGCGACCTCGGGAGACGCGTGATCGCCACCGACGTCGGCCAGCACCAGATGTGGGAGGCGCAATATTACAAGCATGAGGAGCCGCGGTCTTTGATCACTTCCGGCGGCCTGGGAACGATGGGGTTTGCTTTACCTGCGGCCATCGGGGCTAAGGTTGCCTGCCCGGAGAAGGAAGTCTGGGTGATCGCCGGCGACGGTGGATTTCAGATGACCAGCCCTGAGCTGGCCACGATTGCCCAGGAAAAACTCGATATCAATATCGCCATCATCAACAACGGTTTCCTGGGCATGATCCGGCAGTGGCAAGAGGCGTTTTACGACAAGAACTATGAGTGCGCGCCGATCCTCTCCCCGGATTTCGTAAAGCTGGCCGAGGCCTTCGGTATCCGCGCGGCGGCAGTGAAAACGCGCGCCGAGGTGATGAGCACGGTGGCGGCCGCACGTGCCCACAAAGGCCCCTTTCTGATTAATTTCCTGGTAGAGCAGGAAGACACCGTTTACCCCATGATCGCGCCCGGCGCTGCGCTGCACGAGATGATCCGGCGTCCGTCGAAGAACCCGCTGATCGAAACCGCGTCCGACGTCTAGGAAGAAAGGCAAGCATGCAGCACACATTCGTCGCCTACGTGGAAGACAAGCCCGGCGTGTTGACCCGGGTGGCGTCGTTGTTCCGCCGGCTGAATATCAATATCTCGTCGGTCACGGTAGGCAGTTCGGAGCGCACCGGCATCTCCCGCATGACCCTGGTGGCCGATGCGCCGCCGGCTGCCGGCCATCGCATCATGGCGTCGCTCTACAAGCTGGAGAATGTGGTTCAGGTGGATGATGTGGGGCGCTTCTCTTCGGTGAGCCGCGAGCTGGCGCTGATCAAAGTGGCCACCACGCCCAAGACGCGTTCGCATATCTTTGAACTGGTGAATGTCTTCCGCGCGCGCGTCGTCGATCTCGCGCCGGGATCGCTGATGATCGAAATCACCGGCAGCGAAAGCAAAATCGAAGGCTTGCTGCAGGTGCTGAATGAGAATGAAGACCGCGTGCTGGAGATTTCGCGCACCGGCCGCATGGTGATGCGCCGCGGTCACCACACCAGCCGGGTGCTCGAAGCACTGGGCGACGTGGAATCACAGAATGGCTCTCTCCCCGAAACTTCCCTTGCGTTACAGGAAGAAACGGACGAGTTCGAACAAAAACCGTAACACTCACAAAGGAAAGATTAATGACCAAGACTTATCACGACCAGGATGCCGATCTCTCGCTGATCCAGGGCAAAAAAGTAGCAATCATCGGCTATGGCTCCCAGGGCCATGCCCACTCGCTGAACCTGAAAGACTCAGGCGTGGATGTGCGCGTCGGCTTGCCGGCCACCAGCCGGTCCATCAAGAAAGCCAAGGCCGCTGGCCTCGAAGTGCTCTCCGTGGCGGATGCGGCAAAGTGGGCCGACGTCATCATGATTCTCGCCCCGGACACCTCGCAGGCGGCGATCTACAACGAGCAGATCGCCCCCTATCTTGGCAAGGGCAAGACGGTGATGTTCGCCCACGGCTTTAATATCCGCTACGGCACCATCAAGCCCTCTAAAGAAATCGACATCAGCATGGTGGCGCCGAAAGCACCGGGTCACCGGGTGCGCGAGGTCTTTAGCGAAGGCGGGGGTGTTCCCGCGCTGATCGCCGTGCACCAGGATGCTTCCGGCAAGGCGCATGCCCTGGCGCTTTCGTATGCGAAAGGAATTGGCAGCACGCGCGCCGGTGTGCTCGAAACGACATTTACCGAAGAAACGGAAACTGACCTCTTCGGCGAGCAGACTGTGTTGTGCGGCGGGGTGAGCGCGCTGGTAAAGGCCGGCTTCGAAACCCTGGTGGACGCGGGTTATCAGCCCGAGGTGGCCTACTTCGAGTGCCTGCACGAGTTGAAGCTCATTGTGGACCTTATGTATCGCGGTGGCTTGGCGTACATGCGCTACTCCATCTCCGACACGGCCGAGTATGGCGACTATACCGCGGGGCCGCGCCTGGTTACGGATGCGACGCGCGCGGAGATGAAGAAAATCCTTGCGGAGATCCAGGATGGCACCTTTGCCACCAACTGGATCCGGGAAAATGAAACCGGACGCAAGGCCTTCGATAAAATGCGCAGCAAAGAAGCGGAGCATCCCATCGAGGAAGTGGGCAGCAAATTGCGGGCCGCGATGCCGTTCCTGGATCCGGTCACGGTTACGGTGGATAGCCCCGGCGCCGCACCGCGCCTGGCCGAGCCGGTCGGCGCTTAGTGACTCTCAATGAACGGCACCGCTTTGCGGGTGGAGGATAACTCACGACGAAGGGCACGGCTTCAGCCGTGCCGCGAAGTACTGCGCACAGACGGCTTTAGCCGCTAAGGTACGGTTTTTCACATCGGCATGGGAAAAGCGTACCTCAGGGGCTAGAGCCCTCCCTGATTGCAGGTTGTTTAGGGCACGGCTGAAGCCGTGCCCTTCGCTAGGCGATTTTCCCAGGCTGTCGCAAAGCCTTGCTTTTTTCCTTGTGCGGTCGCCCAGGAATAGGATTGGTTATCGTTTTTTCACGCACCCCTTGCGGGTTTTTTCGAGTCTACTCTGCATGCATGCGTCGCCGGCTCTGCGGTCTACCGTTTTCGCCCTGCTCTTGAGCTTTTCCAACAGCTCCGATGCATGGGCAAGCCCGGCCCGTGCAACCCAGCGCTGGATGCCCCGCACACCCGAATACCTTGCGCGCAATGCGAGACTGCTATCGGCCGCTGCTGGTCTTCGCCCCCGCACTCGACGACCCGCAGCTGGTGGAGCAGTTCAACCAGCTTAAGGCAGAGCCGATAGACCTCAAGAGCCGCGACTTGTTGTATGTCCCCATCGTTCCCGAGGGGCATAACCAGCCTATCCCCGGTACCAGGGTCCCCACTGCCAGGCTCAGCGAAGATGAGCTGGCAGCGATGCGTCACCACTTCAAAGTCGAACCGGCCGAGTTCCTTGTGATCCTGATCGGGAAGGATGGAGAAGAAAAACTGAGCAGCCGAACCCCGGTTGCGGCCGAGCGGCTGAAGGCACTGATCGACTCCATGCCTATGCGCAAGAGCGAGATGCAGAAGGATCAGCAGGGCGAGCAGTAGATTCACCCCCAGTTCTTTACGTCGGATTCAACGGCGGAACCCTGCCGCATCGGCTAACATCAAAAGAACACCGCGAGGTGCCATGACGACCCAAGCTCCGACCCCTGCTCTCCCCACGGTTCCGGCCCCGTATCGTGCTCCCCATGACCCTGCGCGGGTTCCCGAAATGGTGGCCGCGCTTAAGAAAGTAAGCCAACTCAATGGCCTGGAACGAGGCGGAGTATGAGTGGCTGGCGACCCACGGCACCGAAGTTTTTGCCGAATCGGGCGCGGTGGTCTTCCGCGAAGGCGACCCTGCCACCAAGATGACCATCCTGCTCCAGGGAGAAATCTACGTGCGCCGGGAGCATGGCGGACCCGCGGCTCTCTTTATTGGCCGTTCCGGGCAGATTACGGGGTTGCTTCCCTTCTCCCGCATGAAGGCTTATGGCGGCCTGGGTTATACCTCGACCGCAACCTGGGGGCTGGAGTTCGACCGGTCACTCTTTCCGGAGATGATCAAGGCCATCCCTTCGCTTACCGAACGGGTGGTTGGCATTCTTTTGGATCGCGTGCGCGAAATCACACGCATGGAGCAGCAGTCGGAAAAGCTGAATGCGCTGGGCAAACTTGCCGGCAACCTGGCCCACGAACTCAACAATCCCGCTTCCGCGGCCCAGCGGTCAGCCGCAGGCGTTCTGGAGGAGCTGCGTGTCTATGGGCACGAGCGATTCAATTTAGGACGGCTCTGCCTGAGCTCTGCCAAGACGGAAAAGGTCCGGGATTGGGAAGACCAGGTTCGCGCCGAGTATAAGCGGCTGGGCAAGCCGGCTGAAACGGAGCAGACCCGCCGCGAAGACGAGATTGTGCGTTGGTTGCACTCCCATGATATCCAGGAGTCCTGGCACATTGCTCCGGAGCTGGCCGAGTTCGGAGTGGTGCCGGAACAGCTGGAATCGCTCGCCGCCTATCTGGACCCGGGCGCCATCGCCGTCGTGCTCTCGCAGTTCACTTCTTCGCTGCGCACAGAGAGGATTGCCGGAGGCGATGCTGGACTCGACCGCGCGCATCTTCGATTTGATCCGGGCCATCAAGGATTACTCCTACATGGACCAGATGCCGATCCAGGAGGTCGACGTCCCGCAGAGCCTGGAAAATACCTTGGCCATGGTCGCTTCCCGCCTGCGCCACGTCACGGTGACCCGCGACTACGAACCGAACGCGCCCTGCGTGAGTGCTTACGGCCGGGAACTCAACCAGGTATGGACCGCATTGATCGAGAACGCGTTGGATGCGGTGCAGGATAAGGGCGAGATCAAGCTCATTGTGCGGACCGCCGGCGATATGTTGCTGACCGAGATCTGGGACAACGGTCCGGGCATTCCCCCCGAGCTGCAGGCACGCATCTTCGAGCCCTTTTTCACCACTAAGGCTCCAGGAAGCGGGCTGGGCCTGGGCCTGGATGTGGTCACCCGCATCGTTCGCATGCATCGCGGTTACGTAACCGTTCAATCGAAGCCCGGCGAAACCTGCTTCCAGGTCCGGCTCCCCTTGCAACAGGTGCAAGCGTACTGATCGGTTTAGCAACTTAGTTCGGTGCGGGGCCCGTGGATTGAGTTGCCGCGAAATCCTTTTTCCATTGCGAGAGATCCCTCTTGTATTTGTCCATTTTGCGGTTGTAGGCGGCAAACACCGACTCATAGAGGGCATGGCCATCATCAGGGACCTTTTCCCGCTGGTAGGAGGCCTCAACCCCTGCAAGATAGCTTTTCTCGTTTTCGAGATTTGCGCCCTCGACATCTAGTTTTCTTTTCCTCTCCTGGAGTGCCTGGTCTAACGGCTGGTCCGACGGCGTGGGGGCTGCCTGCTCCTTCTCGATTGGGCTTGCGGCGGGAGGAGCACTGATAGGTAGCGGAGCAGGAGCCTTTGCGGGTTCGGCGTGATTGGGAGGCGCTTCCACGATGTTTGCAGGAGTCCCGTGACGGGGGATCGCCAGAGGAATGAGGACGAGCACGATGACGGATAGCGCGATAGCCCAGCGTGCCTTCTTGAGCGAATCAGGAAGAGGGACTCTTCCCAGGACGGAATAAGCCTCGCCGTCAGCGTCTGTAACCCTGTACGCCCCAAGGGGGAAGATGGGAACAAAGAGCAAGGTAAGCCACTGATTCGCTACATACGATCCAGTTGCCTGATCAAAGTCACGCTCCCCAAAAAACCTGGGGCCAAAGCCATGGAGCGGAGATACGATCGGATTGTCCTTGGTGGTATCAACTCCACGCAGAGCACGTGCCCGTCGGCAGCGTTCTTGCATCGTTTTGATCTCAAGCTTCTGCTCTTCCGTGGAAATGACAAGAGCAGCCTGCAACAAATGATCAGCCCAATCGAAATTACCGCTCTTGATCGACGTGTCTGCGTCGCGGCATAGCGTTGCCCGCTGAACCTGCTGAATGTTCTCCCGATCCCGTTCCGTGGATTGGAGTAGCTGCGGATCACGCGCAAGCTCTCGAGCTTGCTTGATGAGCACGATGGCGTGGTTAGGATCGTCCAGCAGGGTGAAATAAGCGGCGGAAAGCCTCTGGTAGGACGAAGCAACTGCATTATCCCAACCGTCAGCGTCAGCCAGCTCGCCCAGACTGCGAACGACGTCTCCATACTTTTCGGCCACGTCGCGCAGATCTTTTTCTATCCGATCGAGAGAGCTTCGGATATTCGCTTTTGTATCCTGCTCGGTGATTCCTGAAAGCCGATCGAGGATTGCCCCGATGGAGACGAACCCATCCTTGATCTCTTGTTGCCCCACAAGATTGAGAGCTACGCCGAATTCAAACGAGGACCTATGCTCCATGGCAATTCTTGCGCGATGTTGCCTCGATTCACTGAACCTATAAGCGGAACCTGAAGGTTTCCGGTGGCCGGACGTTAAAAATGATTTAGCAGATTCGTTGGGGAACGCGGGCGGTGCCCGAGCTTACAATAGCCTCATGCGCCAAACCCTCAAAGACGCGGCCCGCATCCGAGTCCCGCTTGAGGTCTACCTGCGCTCCTCGGAGTATGAGCCGGACGCGGAGTATGTCGATGGCACGATAGAGGAACGCCCCATGGGAGAGTTCGATCATGCGGCTTGGCAGCTCGCGATCATCAAGTGGTTTCTGCGTCACGAAGAGGAATGGAACATCGAAGTATTGCCGGAGCTTCGCGTCCAGGCGGCTCCGACGCGCTTTCGCGTGCCCGATGTGACGGTGCTGGATCGCAGCCTCCCGGTTGAACGGATCATCACCCACCCACCGATTGCCGTCTTTGAAGTTCTCTCGCCCGAAGACACCCTTTCCCGGCTCAAGCGCAAACTTGAAGACTACCGAACAATGGGCATCCCCCATATCTGGGTCATCGACCCCGAAGACGGCAGTTTCTCCCGGTACGAGGACAGCCAACTAAATCGTGGGGATACTTTTTCCGACCCCGCGCGGGGGATCACTTTCGCAATGAACTCGATCACAGGCCTACTGACCCGAACGTCGCGCTCATAACGGCGCCTACTGCGGTCCCGGCTGCGGTGCAGAGGTCGCGGCAACGCGCACAATTCCGCACTTCACCGTATTGCCGGCGGAGTTCTTCGCCTCGCCATTTTGCCCGCTCAGTTTGAACTCGACGGTGGAACCCACGACGAACTGTGTCGGCTTGACCGTGTTGCCCAGCTTCGAGCGGCAGACGTACTCGTTCGATGGCGTATCGATCACCAGATCATATTGCTGGTGCTTCTGCTTCTTGTCGGTAGTGCCCACGGTTTTCAGATCTTTGAGCGTCGCCGTTTGGATAAGGCTAGCGGCCAGAGCAAGCGTGGAAAATAGCGCGCTGGCCAGACAAAGACCGGATGTCTTACGGAACGTCATCGCTTCACCTCATGTCAAAGATTATGCCCCTGCAAGTTTGGCACCGAACGCCAGCAGCAATGAGCCCAGGATAATACGATAGAGCGCAAAGATCACGAACCCGTGGCGCCGACCCATAGCAGAAACCACTCCACTACGCCCAGGGCAACCACAAAGGAGACGACAAACCCGATCGCCAGCACGATCCAGCCATGCGCGGTCATTACCAGGGGGACCATCGCCTCTCCTCCGGGCACGTGCTTTGGGTGGACGGTGCGGAAAAACTCATAGCAGGTAGCTGCGATCATGACCGGGATGGACAGCAGAAAGCTGAACTCCAGGGCCGCGGTGCGGGTCATGCCCACTGCCTGACCGGCGGCAATGGTTGACATGGATCGCGAGACGCCGGGAAAAACCGCCGACGTCACCTCCCATAGGCCGATCCAGATCGCCTGGAACATTGTCATCTGCTCCACATCCCTGGTCTTGAGGTCGCGACGGACGCTCCACGCATCCACCACCCACATCACGATGCCGCCGATGAGCAGCGCCAGCGCCATCAAGCGCAGGCTTTCCAGATGCTTGCCGATCACCTTAATCAGCAACAACGACGGAGCGGCGGTGCAGACAAACGCCACCATGGTGAGCGAGATAGGGTGGGTCCAGATGGTGCGGTCACCGTTTTCACCCTCGGGAAAGGTGCGGAAAAACTCCAGAATCCTGCCCGTAAACAGCAGCACCAGGGCAAGAATGGCGCCCAGCTGAATCACCACCGTGTACATCTTCCAATAGGAGCTGGTCAGGTCGACATGAAGCAGCGCCTCAACCAGCCTCAGGTGCGCCGTGGAACTGACAGGAAGAAACTCGGTCAGTCCTTCGACGATCCCCAGCAGGACCGACAGAATGTAATCGTTCAAAGGCCCTCCGGGCGGCCATTATTTACTGGCGATCGTTACCGTAGATGGGAATTGATTCCTGCAACTGGTATACCAGACCGGCGGCGCGCGCGGCATAGTCCGACTGGGGATATTTGGCAGCAATGGTACCTGCAATGGTTACGGCTCTGGCCTTGGCCTCGGCTGCCTTCTTCTCGTCTCCATCGGAAGTGTACATATCGTTCAACGCGCCCTGGCGGTAGACGGCGTTGTACAGAGCCTCGGCGGCCCGAGGCGAATCCGGGTGCTCCTGCGCGTACTTCTCGTAAAGCTCCGCTTCTTTCTGCGGGCATTTGGTGGAGCCTTGCCAATCGCCACAGACCTTGTTGTCCAGCATGTCCCAGTCGGCCAGATCAGCCCATTTTGAGTGAGGGTAGTTCTTCTTGAGCTTGCGCAGCTCCTCATCATCGATCTGCTCGCGCAGGTAGGCGTCTTTTTCATGGGCTGAGGGCAGGGAGAATACATCGGCCTTCTGCAATTGCCAACGAATATCGGCAGAGCGCCAGGCAGCCTCCGGGGCCAGCGGCGACTGGGGGAAAAAGTCTGCCAGGCGCTGGTAAAGCAGCCGCGCCGCCTGTGCAACCGACTGGGGAGCGTGGGGTAGGGTGGCGTCGATCTCCTGGCTTGCCGCCATGCCGAAGAGAATTACGTCTCCTTTGGGTGTCTCCACGCTGATCACACCCGGGGCCTGCATCCAGCCGGAGACGGGGACGGCTGCCGCCTCATGGCCGAATACCGGCGCATCCTGGGATTTTGAGATTTCCTCATCGGTGTTGGCGAAGACGCGCAGCCACGGACCATTTTTCTCCCCGATCACCATCTCCCGCCCGGGCGAGATCTCAGCCAGCCGGGCGGAGGAGGTGTCCGGAGCCACGTAGAGGTTGGTATTGCGAAAGACCGTTGCCTTGGGACCATTACTGGGAGCTGGGGGTTTGGGAGCCGCCGTCGCTTGGACCGCGAATACCAGGAGGGCAGAAGAAGCGAGAAGTCCGGTGCGCATAGGTGCGGAACGTCTTACCACTTTAGGATACGCTCCTGCGAGAGCGGTTTGGGCCGCCACGTTGACGCCTTGGGACGCCTAACATGTCCGCTTTTTCTCTGCGGAGGGTGCGAACTAAGCGAACTAATTCCCCCTGCCGGTCTGCCCGGACGAAAGGCCATCTACAGAAGCGAAGCACGAAGTCCAAGCTCGTCTGCAATGTCTCCCAGTCGCCGGTCTCTGGTCCAGATCGAGATCGACTTGTCGAAGATGGCAGAGCATACCAGGTGGAGATCGGTGATGCCGATTCCTCTTCGGTTTAGTGTCCGGAGCTCGATTAGGTTAAACAGCTCGTTGGTGGCCGCGATCGGGGCTTGAGGCAAGAGAGCCAGGTCAGCCAGCACCTTTTCCCGGGTAGCGATGGAACCCAGGGCCAACTCCAAGCGAACGAACGGGTGAGTAACGACCTCATCCTTCTGCAGCAGTTCCTGCAGTTTCACGTCAGGGCTCCGCAGATGGTCAATCCAGACCGAGGTATCAACCAGGATCACTCTTCCACCCTGCGCCGCGGCGCGGCCTCGGCCGCCGGATCGCTTCCTCCGAGAGCCGCCAGTCGCCGGGCAGCTTCGTTGCGGACAAGTCGCCGCAGCGCTTCTCTCACGAGAGCTGCCTTCTCCTTAATACCGGTGTAGTACTCCGCCTGTTTGACCAACTCGTCGTCCAGCGCAATCGTTGTACGCATCATCGCCCCTCGTGCCTTATTTTAGCACCGTTTTGATGCCATATTTGGTGCCTTCGGCAATGGATCGCGTCCCGGGGCCTGGGATATGAAAAGGGCCGCCACGTTGACGCCCTCAGACGCCTAAAGTGTCCCCTTTTCTCTGCTGAAGGTGCGAGGTAAGCGAAGTATGCGAACTAAGGCCCCTGCCGGCATTTTTTGGGCCTGCGGTGGGGGCCCAAAGGGTGGTTGGGCTGCTCGCCAGACAAGCAGCTCCCGGCGGCGGTGTTCGATGGCGGCGAGTGAGCGGATGGAAGCCCAGAGGAAGTCGTTTGCATGTGCCATGATTCGACACTAGTACGATTCTGGTTTTGCTTCGATCGACTGGCGCCATGCGATCGTTCAAAGGATCTTGAGGGCGGTCGTAGTAGGCTGCGGGCGGCGATGCTGAGTGAGACCCCAGAGGGGAGATAGGTAAGCTGTCACCGCGCAGCTAGAATCCAATTTCTCAGGCCCTAGCGGTGCGCCGCCGGGTCGCACGCATAACCCGAACCACAGCAGACGCCGCTCCACGATAAGATAAATAGAAAGCTCTAACCTTTGTCGCAATCGCAGCTTGGAGGGTCATTCTGTCTCGGGTGAAAATTGTCCTTTTTATGTTACTGGGGCTTGGCGCGGCTGCTCTGGTAGCAGAGCAGTCTTCCGTCCCCCTCCCGCCCCAGGAAACTGGCGCCAACCAGGAGGGTCCCCAAACCCCGGCAAAACCACCGGCTGCTCCCCGGCCAGGCTATCCGGACAGGCCGCCTGCCGACCCTGCCGCTGTTGCGCGCGGCCACCAGATTTTTAGCGCCAATTGCAGTTTCTGTCATGGATCAGATGCTCGCGGTGGCGAAGGAGGCCCCAATTTGATCCGCAGTCAACTCGTGATGGACGATGAGCATGGTGAACTGATAGCTACCGTCGTTCAGAACGGCCGGCCGGATAAGGGCATGCCAAAGTTTGATCTCACGACAGAAGAAATATCGACCATCGCAACGTTTATTCATAGCATTCCGGTCGGCGGCCGAGCCGCGACTACCGGCACGGTCGATCCATTGGTGGGCGATGC
Organism: uncultured Acidobacteriaceae bacterium; assembly: GCA_963840675.1. Lineage (GTDB taxonomy): Bacteria > Acidobacteriota > Terriglobia > Terriglobales > Acidobacteriaceae > PALSA-350. The sequence continues at coordinate 136,953 of CAWJAB010000005.1, read as the reverse complement.
GAAGGCCGGCGAAGCCTACTTCAACGGGCCTGGAAAATGTAGCACCTGCCACTCCGTGTCGGGAGACCTCGCTGGGATCGGCGCAAAGTACACCGACGTGAGGATCCTGCAGGGTGTAATGCTGTCCGGCGAAGGCGTAGGAAGAGACCCGGCATCCGCGTTATCGAAGACTCGGAAGAGGGTTACCGTAACCCTGCGTAACGGACAAACGGTAGAGGGCAGGCTGGAGCAGATCGATGATTTCATCGTTTCTCTCACCGATGCCGACGGCGATTATCACAGTTATCCCCGCCACGGTGATTATCCGAAGGTCGTGGTTAAAGATCCATTGCAGCCGCACCTGGATATGCTTCGGACCTCCAAAGACGATGACATCCATAACCTGACCGCCTATCTGGTGACCCTGAAATGAAGAAGACAAGAAATCTGCTCCTGGTGATTGCCCTGGTTTCATCGGCTGCGGTGGCGGCAGCACAGTCGCAAGGGCTCGATCCTGTGTTGCTTACCAAACCGGCGACAGATTCCTGGCCTACTTACTCCGGCGACTATTCGGGCCGGCGTTTCAGTTCGCTGACGCAAATTAATCAAATGAATGTAAAGAATCTGGGGCTTGCCTGGGTGAGTCACCTGGCCCCCGGAGCGGGCGAAGCTGGACCGTTTGCAAGACCCGGTCCCGGAAACCCACCGACGATTATCGGCGGTGAAGCGACGGAAGCGATTCCTGTACGCGGCGCCGGGCACATCTCAGGCGCGGTCTTGCAAGTGAACGGGATCCTTTATGTATCTATACCTGACAATGCCTGGGCCGTCGACGCCCGCAATGGAATGGTGTTATGGCACTACTTCTGGAAGACCAAGGGTGGCACCCACATCGGGAACCGCGGAATGGGTATGTACCGCGACTGGCTCTACTTCGAGACCCCGGACGATTATCTGGTTTCGCTCGATGCCAAAACCGGCAAGGAGCGTTGGCACAAGGTGATCTCGGACTTCAATGAGCAATACTTCTCGACCATTGCACCCATTGTGATCGGCAATCACCTGCTGGTCGGGACCGCCGACGATTTGGATGCGCCGGGCTTCCTGCAATCCTTTGATCCGGAAACAGGCGACCTGCAATGGAAGTGGTACAGCGAACCTGAAAAGATGGGTGATCCCGGATCGGAAACGTGGCCGAACCTGGACGCCATGCGTCATGGCGGGGCGGGCACGTGGGTTCCAGGAAGCTATGATCCGAAACTGCACCTTTACTATTTCGGAACCGCCAACCCGACCCCGGCTTTCTCTGGTGCGACCCGCGAAGGAGACAACCTGTATACCTCCTGCATTGTCGCTTTGAATGTGGATACGGGAAAGCTCGCGTGGTATTTTCAGCCATCGCCGCATGATACCCACGATTGGGACGCGGCTCAAACTCCCATCATCGTCGATGGGGAATTCAAGGGCAAGCCGCGCAAGCTATTGCTCGATGCCAGCCGGAACGGCTTCTTCTTTGTGCTTGATCGGGTCACCGGCGAGCATTTACTAACTGTGCCTTTTTCGGATTCGCTTAATTGGTCGACCGGGATTGATAAGTTAGGCCGGCCTATCCGTGATCCGGAAAAGGATGCATCGCCGGGTGGATCTCTGGTATTGCCCGACACCGACGGCATCGTAAACTGGGAGCCGCCTACTTACGATCCGCAAACGGGGCTCTTCTACGTCGCCACCGAGGAGATATATTCGGTCTACTACCGTACCGAACCGAACGTCAGGGCCCTGCAGGGTCTTAACGGTATTCAAGAGCAGCCAGTGGGCTCGGTGGGGAAATATATAACGGCGATCGATTACAAGACGGGCAAGATCGCGTGGCGGCATCTGCAGATGTCTGCCGGGGAGGGCTCAGGCAATACCGGCTTGACCACGACCGCGGGAAAATTGCTTTTCGGTGGCGATGCCAACGGCAACCTGGTCGCTTACGATCCGGCGAATGGAAAGCCGCTATGGCATACCCATCTCGGCCAGGTATCCAATGCAGTGGAAACATACATGCTTGATGGACGCCAGTACATCCTGGCGGCCTCTGGCGATTCTCTCTATGCTTTCGCTCTGAACTTCTGAGCGCCTGTCGCAGCGAAACCGTTGGTAGCGCAATTGAGACGGGTGCCCCACGTCTCGATTCTGAGACGTGGGTTCATCTACTTGGGCCACGAACGTTATCGCCAACTATCTCTTCAACCGCCGCCAACTCCATGCTTTTCATTGACTTGTCCTCGCTTCACGCATAAGATTGCCGGACTCCATGATCGGCACGTCCATCTCGCACTACCGCATCGTAGAGAAGCTCGGTGGCGGCGGGATGGGCGTGGTCTACAAGGCTGAGGACTTAAAGCTCGGCCGCTTTGTCGCTCTCAAGTTCCTTCCCCACGATGTAGCCAAAGACTCGCAGACACTCAGCCGCTTCGAGCGCGAAGCCAAGGCGGCCTCGGCCCTGAATCATCCCAACATCTGCACCATCCATGAAATCGACGACCAGCAAGGCCAACCGTTTATCGCCATGGAGTTTCTTGACGGCGTGACGCTGAAACATCGCATCGATGGGCGACCGATGGACACGGAATCGATTCTGTCGCTCGCCATCGAGATTGCAGACGCGCTCGACGCCGCTCATGCAGAAAACATCGTCCACCGCGACATCAAGCCCGCCAACATTTTTGTCACCAAGCGCGGACATGCAAAAATTCTCGACTTTGGACTGGCGAAGGTCAGTCCCGCAGGCAGTTCTTCCAGCCAGGTTGCGTCCTCGGAAACGCAAACGCTGGACGCGGAGCATCTAACCAGTCCGGGCACGATGATGGGCACCGTGGCGTATATGTCGCCGGAGCAGGTGCGGGCGAAAGAGTTGGATGCGCGGAGCGATCTGTTCTCCTTCGGCGCTGTGCTGTACGAGATGGCGACAGGTGTTTTGCCCTTTCATGGCGAAAGTTCGGGAGTCATCTTCAAAGCAATCCTCGATTCTGTTCCACCTGCGCCCATTCGTTTCAATCGTGATATTCCGCCCAAGCTGGAAGACATCATCAACAAGGCACTGGAGAAAGATCGCAATCTGCGCTACCAGGTCGCGGCGGAAATGCGAGCAGACCTGCAACGGCTGAAGCGGGATTCCGAGACGGGGCGAGGCATGGCTGGGAGTTCCGGCACGGTAGCGGTGGCGCAGGAGAGCGGCTCTCAGGTTGCCCTGTCACCTTCGCCACCCTCTGGGTCCTCCCCCGCGCTTGCACCGGCTTCGTCATCGAGCGCGGTGAAGGTGGCAGAAGTTCCTGTCGCGGGCAGGAAACTCTGGAAGATTTTGCTTCCCGCCGCCGTGGTTCTGGTCGCGGCAGTCATCGCGGGAGTGTTCTACTTTCGCTCGCACCAGGCCGCGCACCGGCTGACCGATAAGGACACGATCGTTCTCGCCGATTTCAGCAACAGCACGGGCGATGCGGTATTCGACGACACGCTCAAGACAGCCCTCAGCGTGGGGCTCAACCAGTCGCCGTTTCTGAATGTGCTTTCCGATAACAAGGTCGCGGCAACGTTGAAACTGATGACGCGCCCTGGCGATACCAAGCTCACACCCGAGGTTGCGCGGGAGCTTTGCCAGCGGGCGGGCAGCAAGGCTTACCTTGCCGGATCGATTGCCAGTCTAGGCAGCCAATACGTGCTGGGACTGAAGGCGGTGAACTGTCAGAGCGGAGACCCGCTGGCCGAGGAGCAGGTGACGGCGGCGTCCAAGGAGAAGGTGCTGGACGCGCTGGGCGAGGCGGCTTCGAAGCTGCGCGGTGAGTTGGGCGAATCGCTGGCTACGGTGCAGAAGTTTGATGTTCCGCTTTCCGAGGCCACCACGTCTTCGCTGGAAGCGCTGAAAGCCTACAGCCTTGGACGAAAGGCCGATAACGAGAAAGGCCCCGTCGCAGCCCTGCCTTACGATCAGCGCGCCATCGAGCTTGATCAGAATTTTGCAATAGGCTACGCGACAGTGGGCGGCGACTACTCCAATCTCGAAGAGCTGGAGAGGGCTAGCGAGTACCTCACCAAAGCGTTTCAGTTGCGGGAACATGGCAGCGAACGGGAAAAGTTGGCGATCTCCGCCCAGTACTATTTTCAGGTCACCGGAGAATTGGATAAGTCGGCCCAGGTGTTTCAGGAGGAGATTGAGAGCTACCCGCGGGACTTGACAGCGTACGGCAATTTGGGCCTCGTGTTCGCCGCACAGGGGCAATATGAGAAAGCCGTAGACGTCATGAGGCAAGCCTTGCGCCTTGCGCCTGATCGGGTAGCCCTTTACGGGGTGAATCTCGCCAACTGCACCTTTGCCTTGCAGCGGTTGGAAGAGGCGCGGCAGGTCATTCACGAGATGCAGGCTCGAAATCTAGATGATTTCGCGCTCCACAATGCTCTCTACGCTCTTGCCTTTCTTGGGTCGGACTCCGCTGCGATGGGGGAACAGCAACAGTGGTTTGCGGGCAAGCCCGAAGAGAACATGGGACTGGCGCTGGCATCCGACACCGAGGCCTTTGGCGGTCATCTGGCCAAGGCAAGCTCACTGACCAAGCGGGCCGTGGACTCCGCCATACGGGCTGACAGCAAGGAAACTGCCGCGATATGGCAAACCAATGCCGGCGTGCAACAAGCGGCTTACGGCAATCCCACAGAAGCCCGGCAGTCAGCAGCCGAGGCTTTGAAGCTGGCTCCCACGAGTCAGGGCGTCGAGGCCGAAGCCGCCTTGGCGTTCGCCCTGGCCGGTGATACCGCACGCTCCGAATCTTTGGCGCAAGACCTGAACAAGCGGTTCCCGCTGGACACCCAGGTGCAGTCCCTTTGGCTGCCCGCGATTCAGGCGCAACTGGCGCTCAACCGCAAGGATGCAACCAGCGCGATCAACCTCCTGCAACCCGCCTTGCCGCCCATCGAGTACGGCCAGATTGAATTTGTCAACAATATGTCCTGCCTTTATCCGACGTATGTACGCGGGCAGGCATACCTTGCAGCCGGACAAGGCGGTACTGCAGCTACCGAGTTCCAGAAGATCATAGATCACAGCGGCATCGTCTGGAACTGCTGGACAGGAGCACTGGCACATCTAGGTGTGGCGCGTGCGCATGCCCTGCAGGCGAAGAACGCGCAGGGAGCCGATGCCGATGCCGACGCCGCCCGCGTCCGGGCGCTCGCCGCCTACAAAGAATTCCTTACCCTCTGGAAAGACGCCGACCCAGACATTCCTATCCTGAAAGACGCCAAAGCAGAGTACGCGAAGCTGCAGTAGCAGCGTGGCGATCTTCCCAGCCATGCCTGAGCTGTTTGCTCCAAAAATTGTCACCTGACGCTGTCAGGCCTTGGCACTCAGCGTGAGGTTAAACAACTACTAACTTCCGAGTAGCCGGTCAACCGCTCAGTCCCAGATTTTGCCGCAGTGGCCGCGATAATGCACGTACTGAAACGGTGTCTGTAGTCATGTTTGTTGAGCGCAGGAACGATCACAGACGTCTTCTCCAATGGATCGAAACCTGTACTCGATGACAGGTACATCGCCCGATCGTTCAATCTGGAGTGTTTGTGAGATGAAGGGATCACTCAACGGATTAGGCTTAACCAGAAGCCTCTATCTGGCGACTGCTTGCTCAACAATCTTCTCGCTGGCGTGGACCACTGATCTTAAGGCGCAATCCGCCGCGAATTCAGGCTCTGACCACCCGACCCAGGTGTCGTCGTCACGTTCGTGGCAGTCGCTGGCGGGCGGCCACTTGGAGTTTGAGGTGGCGTCCGTGAAGCCGAGCGAACCCGGCAGTTCCCCCGCCGCTAACATGAGCATGAATACAGGAGACTATCTCAAGCCCACTGGCGGTCTCTTCACGGCGAATTTACCGCTGGTCACGTATATCGCATTCGCCTACAAGCTGTCGCTAGACCATGAGCAGGGAAAGTTGCTTCTTGACTCCTTGCCGAAGTGGGCTGCCACGCAAATGTTCGCCGTGCACGCCCGGGCATCATCGGGCAATCCGACGAAAGATCAATACCGCCTGATGATGCAATCTTTGCTGGCAAACCGGTTTAAGTTGGTTTCTCACCTTGAGCAGCGAAACGTTCCGGTTTTCGCGCTTGCACTCGTCAACCCCGGAACCCTAGGGCCCAATCTCCGCCTTCATAGCAACGGCCCACCCTGCAACGTCGCCGCTTCGGAGAATGGTTCTGTACCTTCGTCTGATTCAGGAACCCCAGCGGGTGGCAGCGAAAGCTTTCCGTTCAATCGTGGAAGTTTCAACCTCTTGGTCAGGCCGAACAACATGGTACTCACCGGGTCCCGGGATGAGACCATGGCCGCTTTGGCTATGTGGCTTTCAGGGTCAGGTCCTGCAGACCTTGATCGTTCCGTTGTGGATCAAACGGGGCTCGATGGAAGGTTCGATTTTTCGCTCAAGTGGGCTTACGTGCCGCCCGGCTCTCCGCCCTCAGATACTGCCAATCAGCCGGAATTCATGGGGCTGACATTCAAGCGTGCCTTGAATGAGCAGCTCGGACTCAACCTGAAACCGGCAATCGCCCCTGTAGATTTCTTCGTAGTCGATCACATCGAAACACCCTCGCCGAATTGACGCCAACCTGTTCGGGTCACCAACGTGATATCCGAACATGGGAGAGATGGGCATGCACTCGGCGGGACCACGGCAATAGACGCTCAGTTCCCGGCTGGAATGCTATTCTGAAGAACCTGGGGTGGAGGTTTGTAGCATGGCGAAGGTCGTCTTCGGACTGAACCAGTCTCTGGACGGCTATGTCGACCACCAGGAATTTTTGCCTAGTCCCGCGCTCTTTCGTCACTTCATAGAGCATGTGCGCGACCTGACGGGCATGGTGTACGGTCGCCGCACGTACGAGGTAATGCGTTATTGGGACGAAGACCGTGCGGACTGGGACGCGGAGGAACACGACTTTGCGGCGGTGTGGCGGAGCCAACCGAAGTGGGTCGTGTCGCGCTCGCTGAAGTCGGTCGGGCCCAACGACACGGTTGTCGGGGATGATATCGAGGCGGTGATACGCGGGCTGAAGGCTCAGCTCGTTGGGGAAATTGCAGTTGCCGGACCACACTTGGCTGGAAGCCTAACCCACCTTGGTCTTATCGATGAGTATCGACTCTACCTCCACCCCATCGTACTTGGTCGCGGCAAGCCATTCTTCTCCGGCCCTCGGCCGCCGCTCCGCCTTGTGAGCAGCGATCTCCTTGCCGAGGACGTGATTAGGTTGACCTTCGTTCCCGCTTAGAGCATTTTCACTTCTACTCTGAACAGGACAGGACAGCGAGCGCTTCCTCGAATCTTGGTTGGCGCAGGTTGTAACGGAACTGCTCCCAATGAACCCTGCCGTAAGCTGTTTTCGAATGATTGTCCGCCAGGTCGATCTCGCCCGCCCAGAAGCGCCGCTGAAAATCGCTGTATGTGGGCACGGGCTCGCTCCAGTCTATCGGCTTACCGTCGGCGCCCAGACTAAGAAAAGCCAGGGTGTAAAACATGTGAGCGAGCTGCCTCATCAGATAGCACCGGGCAGCCTGGTACGAGTCGGGTGGCGCTCCGAAATATTCCTGAAGATAGGTCTGTTCCTCCGTTTCATTGGCGACGAGCATATTCGCCACCACCGCCAGGTCGGCATACCGATCGTTCTGGAACGCAGCTTCCCAGTCCACCATCCACAGGCGGCTTCCATCGAAGAGCATGTTGTCCGGCTTGAACAGGTCGTTATGACTCGGTGCCGGGGCCGGATCGAGAGATGAGTAAGCCGCCGCTAATCGCTCGTATTGAGAAAGAAGTTCCACGAGGTCGCGTTCCGGCAGGATGTTCGCGGCCCGGAACTTCTGGAGGAACCCGTCCAGGGCAGGCCCTTTACTGAGCAGGAACGTGCACGTGGTATTAAAGGGGGCTACGGGAAACCGCGGCAGCGCGTGGAGGGTGCGTAGGGCGGCGGGTACGCGCAGCGCGTCCGCTGCCGGCAAGGGTACCGCCTCCACAAAATCAGTGATCGAGATTCGATCTTCGGCGCTTGTGTAGCGGACGCGCGGCGCTAGTCCTGCTTCGGCCGCCGCCTGCATGCAGCCGAAGTGACGTGCGACGTCGCCCGCGCGCGTGTCGATCCGCAACAGGTATGCTGATCCTCGCACAACGATGCGGAAGGCCCGGTTGGAGCCGGGCCGCTCGGTCAAGTCCCGGATGTCGTCGAATGCGGCGACGCCGAAAGCCTCGCTCACGCCGCGAGTCGCGGCCGCGATCTTCTCTTGCGGAATCATTACGTACTCCATTCGTATTGCGACACAAATACGACGACAGGATGCCGCAGATTAGGGTCGATTCTGGAGGCCCGTGCTTCGTATGAGAAGGCGCTCGCCCTGGCGCGCAGGAACCGGAGCGCCGTTTTCTCGCGAGGCGCTGCGGGAATTGAAATAAAAATTGCCTCAGCTGTCGATTTTCCCCGCGCTCGACGACTATAAGGAGAACGATCCAGCGCGCAAGGCTGTGCTGCCGGTTTCCACCAGGAGGAGAAGAACAATGAAATATGTCTGTTTGGGATACTACGATAAAGGCAAATTTGATCGCATGACTGAAGGCGAGCGAAACGCCATGTTCGACATATGCTTTGAATATGACGACCATCTTCGCGCCAACGGGCACTTTGCTGGTGGAGAAGCGCTTCAGCCTGCGGAAACCGCCCTGACCCTGTACTGGAAGAACGGCAAGGTGGCAACTACGGACGGTCCCTATGCGGAAACCAAGGAACAACTCGGCGGCATTCTCATCCTTGAGGCGCGGGACATGAATCATGCTGTACAGCTCATGGCGCAGCATCCAGCGCTGACGTATGGCAACATGTTCGAGATTCGGCCAGCGGGGGATATGAACGAAATCATGAAGGCAAGTGAGCAGCGACGGAGACAGAACATCTGAAAGACGGTTCTACTTTGTCACCGGGCGGCATCGAACGAGTTTAACTCTCATTCTTTTGCTCCTTGCCCTCGGGTGTTGGATTTCCTCCAGGATCAGCCGCGAAGAATGGGAGCTCCGAAGGGAGCACCCGTCAATCCGCCGTCAACCATCAACTCGACCGCATTGATGTAGGACGCATCGTCCGAGGCAAGGAAAAGCACAGCCTTGGCCACATCTTCCGGCTCACCCCAACGACCAAGTGGAACCGTGGAAGAGAAGAAGTCGGAAAGTTCTTGGGATTGTTCTTGAGTGGCATTGGCGCGCGGCCCGCGCTTCCAAATGGGAGTCTTCGTCGCCCCCGGTGCCACCACGTTTACGCGAATCTTGCGCGGCGCAAGGTCGGCGGCGATGGTCCGCGACATCGAGACGAGTCCGCCTTTCGTGGCCGCGTAGGCAGCCACGCCAGGTTGACCGAGATAATCGTGCACTGATCCGTTGAAGATGATGCTGCCGTTGTCGTTCAACAGAGGAGCGGCTGAATTGACAGTAAAGAAAGCACCGTTGAGGTTGGTGTGGACCACCTTCTCGAAGATGGCTTCGTCGGTCGTGCCAGTCGGCGTCCTGCCAGAGATGCCGGCATTGGCGAAGACGATGTCAAGCTTGCCCAAGTCTGGAGAGGTCAGCGAAGAGCTTCTTGCGGTCTTCCGCCACCGTAACGTCGGCGCGATAGCCGTGCGCTTTCGATCCGAGTTCGGCGACCGCTTCATCCAGCGTCTTCCGGTCACGGCCGGTGATGGCTACTTCAGCGCCTTCTGCGACGAAGAGGCGAGCAGTGGCAAGACCGATGCCGCTGTTGCCTCCGGTAATGAGTGCCTTCTTGCCTGCGAGCTTCATGATTCCTCCTCAATGACCGACCCTCAACCAGGATGGTCGTCGTACACATGATATGCCGGTGGTCATAGATGGAGGGTGCAGAAAAACGCGCTATCCGGCAAAGGAAGCCGCCGCCAAGCAATTCTCATTTGCTGGCCGAGTTTTGGGGATTTGGTGCTGGAGGATCACGAAGAGGAGTTCACCTCATTGAGAAAGGCGGAGGTTTCGGTGAACGTTTACTAACTTAATATGGTCATCGAAGCGAGGATAACGTTCCGTCCTCCTCGGTCAGGCTGGTTGCTGCAAGGCTCTTGCGGGAACAGTGGCCAGCAACGGGCCTAAGCCTTCTGCGGCCGTCGGGTGGGTGAAAATAGCGTCGCGCAGCACGGTGTAAGACAGGCCGCCCAGCATCGCCGTCTGAACCGCTGCCATCATCTCGCTTGCCTCCATGCCGAAGCCAGTGAATCCCAATATGCGGTCGCTTTGAACGTCGATAAGCATTTTGACGAAGCCGCGAGTTTCGCCTATAGCGACGGCTCGGAGCACTGCGGCCATCGGTATTTTCGCCAAGCGATAGGCGATGCCGCGTTTCTTAGCTTCCGATTCGCTCAAACCGACTCGCGCAAGCTCAGGGTCCGTGAACATGCAGAACGGTACGAGCCTATCGCGCGTGATGCGGCTACCGCCGTTCAAGTTGTCTCGGACCACGCGGAAATCATCGAACGCGACGTGAGTGAACTGAGGACTGCCCGCGCAATCTCCCATCGCCCACACCCCCGGCGCGGTGGTTTCCAATCGCTCGTTGACTTTGATGTAGCCACGCGAATCCAGCTCGATTCCGGCCCTTTCAAGCCCGATCCCCTGCGTGTTCGGAGTCCGTCCAACCGCGACCAGCAAGTCGCTAGCTTCTATCGTCTGTTCTCCACGGTCGGTTTCCGCGTGGACCTGTACGCTTTGACCTGAGAGTCCCTCGACCCTCCTCACTTGTGTCCCGAGCAATACTTCGATCCCCTCGCTCGTGAAGTTTTCACGAATCGCTTGCGAGACGTCGGGATCTTCCGCCGTTGCGACTTGCGAGCCACGCTCGATGATGGTCACCCGAGTGCCGAATCGACGGAGAGCCTGGGCGAGTTCAAGGCCCACGTACCCGCCGCCCAGCACGATCACGTGCGCCGGCAGACGTTGAAGATCGAGTGCTTCGATGTGAGTCATCGGTTTTGCGTCCGCGAGCCCGGGAATGTCCGGCATCATCGCGCGTGATCCCAGGTCCAGAAACAGTCGATCACCGGTGACCGTCCGACGACCTCCGTCGTTTAGGTGCACTTCCACAGCCTTAGGAGCGATAAAGTGGGCCTCGCCGCGGATCAATTCGGCTCCGGTCGCTTTGAAGCGATCGAGATGAAACTGAACTTCGCTCTCGACCATCTTTCGCTTGCGGTTGAAAACCCCTTTCATGTCCGTGGATACTGGACCCGTTTGGATGCCGTACTCGACGCCGTGCCGCGCAAACCAATTCGCCTTTGCGCTGCGGATCACGTTCTTGCTGGGCAAGCACGCAATGTTAGGGCACGATCCGCCAATGTATTTCCGCTCCACAACAGCCGTGCGGTGACCAGCTTGGGCCAAGTTCCATGTCAGGTGCTTGCCCGCCTCGCCACTGCCGATAACAAGGATCTCGTAATGCTCTATCTCAGACATTATTCTTCCTCTCCGTAGACAGGCAAGACTGGCGTCTCGCCTCTGGCGCCATTACGGTGACTTGTCAGGAATTGATCAATGAAGGCCGCGAAGTTCTTAAGACTCATGCAACGTAGCTGAGACACGCCTTCCAATAGCGCGGGCACCCACTTTTTGGCGGGACAGCGGCTCCAACTCTGACTGAGGAAGAGGAGGTCACGATTCGCTGCGCCTTTGCTCGCGCTTCCCAGCCCAAGGATGAAGAGGGAGCCTCTTCTAAAGGGACAACCGCCGACCTCGCCGGAGGTTTTCGCTTGGCGTACAACGGTGGTTGGTGCAAAGAGGCATTCGTCCACGGCAGCATCCGTCGTTATTGAAGATCGAAGCGCTGGGTCGGCAGCAAGTTGCCGCATTTTATGCAGGCCATCAACAATGGGCTGCCGGGCTGTAATCATCGCGATAACGCCAGCCATATCGCCATTCACCATGGTTTCATGCTGTGATGAGTCATCCTATGCGCCTAGATCGTTTTCGAAACCAGCTTGCTGTGTACCGCTTTTGTGATTTATTTCCTTCAACATTTTCGTTCTCTCCTTTATCGCAACTCATGCTGCCGACTTTGCCGCTTGTGACCGCAGTGATCTGAAGCCCGCGCGAAGCTCTTCTGAAAACAGTTGCGGCTGTTCCCACGCCGCATAGTGCCCGCCTTTGTCGACCTTGTTGTAATAAATGAGTTTGTCGTACGCCCGCTCCGTCCAACTTCGCGGGGCTTGATAGTTCTCGCCGGGAAAGACGCTCACAGCAGCTGGGATGGAGACATTGGCCGCGTTATAAAGATTGAGGTGAAGTTCCCAATAGAAACGAGCCGCAGAAATCGCCGTGTTCGTCAACCAGTAGAGTGTGAAGTCGTCGAGCACATCGTCTCGTGTCAGGTCACCTGCGGAGTATCCATTAATCGTGCGCCCGAGCACTGCCGAGGTGATCGGCGCCGCCGGCTGGCCATAGCCGTCACCATGGTCAAAGAGCCAAGCTGCCAGGCAGACGGGCGAATCCGCCAATCCGTACAGCGTTTGCGGGCGAGTCGCCATCATTTGTGCGTAGGCACGTTTCTTCGTAAAGAGATTGGTCAGCTGCTCGTAAGCACGTCTTTCGTCGGCGGATAGGCCGGATGGCGGAGGATCGCCACACTGGAGCGCCCTCGCAATATCGGATGGGATAGTCCCAGGGAAGTTGGTGTGAATTCCCAGCAATTCTGAAGGTGCGTGTTTGGCCATCACAGTGCAGACACCCGCGCCCAAATCGCCGCCTTGCGCCACAAATTGCGCGTATCCCAGGCGCTTCATCAGCACTACCCAGGCGCTTGCAGTGCGCTCCAGACCCCAGCCGGAAGCGGTGGGCCTTGCTGAAAACCCGAACCCCGGTAGCGACGGGATCACCAGATGGAAGGCGTCCGATGCGCTCCCGCCATATGCCGTAGGGTTGGTAAGTGGATCGATAATCTTCAGCTGCTCGATGACTGAGCCGGGCCATCCGTGCGTGACGATCAGCGGCAACGCATTTTCATGTTTCGAACGAACGTGAAGGAAATGAATGTCCAGCCCATCGATCTCGGTGATGAACTGCGGCAGGGCGTTCAGTTTCGCGTCGCACTTGCGCCAATCGTAGTCTGTCGCCCAATAGCGCGCTAGTTCCTGCATTGTCGCCAGCGGCACGCCTTGCGATTCGTCGGTGACCGTTTCCCGATCAGGCCACCTTGTCGAGTTGATGCGCCTGCGTAATTCCGTAAGTTCCGCTTCTGAAACGTTCACATGAAACGAACGAATATCGGAGTTATTTCTACCCGTCTGTTGTGCGATTCGAGCCATCCCATCAGTCATAGCTTCATCTCTCCTGCAAAAACCGTTGCATCAAAAGGCAACGCCGAGGGCGACGATCAGCCGGGCTGCGTATCCCTGCCAAGAACGGCGGGTTGCTGAAGGTGATCGTCCACCGGCCCGGATAGGTGCGGTCGGTGTTGAACTACGAAGGGTCAGGCATGGCACATCTCCTCCTCCCTTGTGAAGAACCCTACCGCAGCGATCTGAAGCCCGCGCGAACTTCTTCTGAAAAGAGCTTCGGCTGCTCCCAGGCGGCGAAGTGTCCGCCCTTTGGGAGCTTGTTGAAATGAATGAGCTTGGGATACGCCTGCTCCGTCCAGCTTCGCGGGGCTGGATAGAGTTCGTCAGGGTAGACGCTCACCGCAACCGGGATGGAGACGCCTTTGACGTTGAAATACCCTTTGCCCCAATACTCCCAATAGAGCCGAGCGCCAGAAAGCGCTGTGTTCGTTAACCAGGTGATCGTAATGTTGTCGAGGATGTCATCCGCGTAAGGCCCTCGGATTCTCCCGCAAATACGCGTGAGATCAGCGCGTAGCTGCGCGCGTCGTGATCAAGGAAATAAGCCGCTAGACCGACGGGGGAATCCGTAATTCCGTACAACGTCTGCGGCCGCAGCCCCATCTGGAATCCGTAGGCGATTCCCTTTTGATATACGAACTGCAAGCGCTCGTAAGCAGCCTTCTCATCAGCGGAGAGGCCCGATGGCGTCGGCGCCCCGGAGAAAGCCGCTTGGTCAACCTCAGCTGGAAAGATGCCAGGCATGTTGGAGTGGATGCCGAGCAACTCCGGAGCAGCTTGCACACCCATCAGATCGACGATGACTGCGCCCCAGTCGCCACCTTGCGCGACGAATTTCGAGTATCCGAGGCGCTTCATCAGCGTGACCCAGGCGCGCGCGATATGATCAGGGCCCCAACCGGTCGTGGTCGGCGCGCGCGCGCGTTTGCCTGAGTATCCGTAGCCTGGCATCGACGGGATCACCACATCGAAGGCGTCTGATGCGCTTCCGCCATGGGCCGTGGGATTGGTGAGCGGATCGATAATCTTCAGCTGCTCGACGACCGAGCCGGGCCATCCGTGCGTGACGATGAGCGGCAACGCATTCTCATGTTTCGAACGAACGTGAAGAAAATGAATGTCCAGCCCATCAATCTCGGTGATGAATTGCGGCAAGGCGTTCAGTCTTGCCTCGCACTTGCGCCAGTCGTATTCCGTGCCCCAATAACGCGCGAGCGCTTGAGTTGTGGCGAGTTGCACGCCTTGCGTCGCATCTGCCACGGTTTCCCGTTCAGGCCACTTCGTCGCCTGGACACGCTTACGCAGTTCGATAAGTTCCGATTCAGGAACATGGACCCTAAACGGACGAATTGCGGCCGTGTCGGCTGACTGAGTGGTTCCTTCTTTTACGGCAACTGGTGTGGCCATTGTTTCGTCCCCTTGAGGGGTTTTGGATTTCGAATCTGAAAATGGTTCGCCGAACATCGCTGGGCTGAGCACGGCCCCCCAGTCGCAATTGAGTTCGCCTTGAGGAAGCTACGACGCGACCTGCTCTCAGGCTGTTTCATGGTGTCCTCCATTTGAGTGGGCATCGAGCGCCAGCTTGTGCGGCGTGAGAATTCAATCCAGCACGCGGCGCCATCACACCAGAATCTACGTAGGGGAACAATTAGACGAAGGTATTGGTCGATACTTTGGTCTAACGAGTTCCTCCGGCCGGACCGCGGTCGATTACAGAAAACAAGCGTCACGGATGGCATCTTTTGGCGCTGTAAGGAACGATCAGGAACGGTCATCGAACCCATATCAAACCCACGACCTCTGCCCTGTAGACCTCTGCCCCTCCGTCGAGAATCGGGTGGCTCAAATGCCGGCCAGAGCCTCACCGCTCAGGAAGCGTGCTGCAACTCCTTGCCCTTGGTCTCGATTGCACCGAGCAGGTTTTGCCACGATTCATCGAAGGACTTGGCGCCCTGCGATTGCAGGTCGGCCGCCAGCTGTTCGAGATCGATTCCCGCTTTTCGAAAGTTGTCCAGAACAGTTTCGCAGTCTCCTCCATCGCGCGGAAGAGTTCCGGACAGCTTCCCATGATCAGCAAAGCCCAGAAGAGTCTTCTCAGGTATGGTGTCGATCGTGTTTGGCGCAGCAAGAGCGGCAATATAAAGAACGTCAGAAGCCTTTGGGTCCTTTGTACCGGTACTAGCAAACAAGAGCCGCTGGGGTCGCGCGCCAAAGTTGGCCAAACGCTGCCAGCGATCGGAGGCCAGGATATCGCGGTAGGCCTTGTAGGTCTGCTGACCGATGGCGATGCCGAGCTTGTCCCGTAGTTGGTCGGGAACTTTGTCCATCGTCGCACCATCCCATCTACTCAGGAAGACCGAGGCTACCGAACGAACATCGGGACTGAGGCCCGCTGCAATACGCCGTTCCAGCCCACGCATGTACGCCTCTGCCGACGCCAAGTAGTGCTGACGAGAAAAGAGAAGCGTCACATTGATGGCCACGCCACCAGCGATTGCTTCTTCGATTGCGGGATTTCCTTCCTTCGTCCCCGGAATCTTGATGAAAAGGTTGGGACGATTCGCTTTCTTGTGCAATGAAGTCGCTGCGGCCACCGAACCCTTGGTGTCATAGGCGAGAAGGGGCGACACCTCAAGCGAAACGAAGCCATCATTGCCTGCCGTACGTTCGTGAACTGGGCCGAAAAGGTCGGCGGCACGAGTCAGGTCCTGCAGGGCCAGCTCAAAGAAGAGCTCCTCGCCTGAAAGGCCTGATGACAGCAGGCGGCCGATCTCCGCGTCATAGGATTTGCTCTTTGAGATGGCGTGCTCAAAGATGGTTGGGTTCGATGTAAGTCCTGTGACTGAAAACTCCTCGATATAGCGCTTGAGCGTTCCGTTCTCCAGTAAATCCCGTGTGATGTTGTCGAGCCACAAGCTTTGCCCGAGATTATGAAGTTCTAGGGTTGGTTTCATCGTTCCTCCTGCTCACCCCTATTGTCGCCCCGCCGTAACGATTCTGCACACTGTCGCTGTTTCATCATTTCCACGACGTGATCACGATTGCAAAGATTTACTTTGTCGTTGAACCTGAACTTGAAGACAACGTCTTCGCGAGCGTCACCCGTCAGGCGGAAGGCATACAGACCCTCAATGTGAAGGGTATCTGGTGCAGAGTCAACAACAGGATTGACGGTCATCGCCATCACCGTTGTGTCGGGAGCGTCCTGAAACAGCTAGAAATCACACACGTTCAGAGCTTGGATCCTCTTTCGCAAGTTTGGTATCGAAATGATGGGACATAGGACTCCTCTCTACCGATGCGTTATTAATTATTCGCGCTTATACAGAGGTTGCGCAATATTTGAAGTAAGGAAATGTCTTCGTGGGGCTGCCCAGAGTTTCGTGAAAGTTTCGTGGCCAGACCCGGTCCTGCCTCGGTTATCGATACACTAGACAGATGCGTACAGTCCAGACTATCCGCTACGTCCTCCCACTGCGCGAGGGCGGCTCGCTGCCCGCGATCGTTGAGGCGGACGACCTCGGACTCTACGTGGTGAAGTTCCGCGGAGCAGGGCAAGGCCCGCTGGCGCTGGTCGCGGAACTGGTCGCCGGAGAGATCGGCCGCGCGCTGGGGTTGAAGGTGCCGGAGCTGGTTTTTGCCGAAGTGGACGCGGCGCTGGGACGCAACGAACCGGACGCAGAGATTCGTCATCTGCTCAAGGCCAGCACGGGGCTGAATCTTGCGCTCGACTATCTGCCCAGCTCGACGACGTTCGACCCTGCGGCAGGCGACCGGGCGACCCCCGAAATTGCGTCTTTGGCGGTGTGGCTTGACGCCTTCGTGCAGAATGTAGACCGCAACCCGCGTAACCCGAATCTGCTGATGTGGCATCATTCGCTGTACTTCATCGACCACGGTGCGGCGCTGTACTTCCATCACGACTGGGGGACGGCGGAGGAGAAGGTGGAGTCGCCCTTCGCGGCCATTAAGCAGCATGTGCTGCTGCCGTGGGCGAGCGCGATTGCAGACGCGTCGGCGTTGGCCCATCAACGCCTCACGGCCGCCGTGCTGCGCGCAATTCTCAAGCAGGTCCCCGATGCCTGGATCGCTTCCGGCTCCACGACTGCGGAGGAACGGCGCGCACAGTACCTTGCGTACCTGACTCACCGTCTGGCGGCAGCGGTAAACTTCGAACAGGAGGCGATCCGTGCTCACCAAAGCTTCGTTTGACTACGCCGTGCTGCGCGTGGTCCCGCGCGTGGAGCGGCAGGAGTTCCTCAATATCGGCGTCATCGTCTTTTGCCTGGAGAAGCGCGTGCTCGAAGCCAAGGTCCAGGTCGACGAGGCACGGCTGCGAATATTGTGGCCGATGCTCGACCTCGAAACGGTGAAGCAGCACGCGGACGCGGTGGTACGCATCTGCGCCGGCGACGAGACAGCCGGCCCGGTCGCCAAGCTCTCGCAGAGAGAACGCTTCCAGTGGCTGATCGCGCCGCGCAGCACAATCATTCAGACGTCGGCGGTGCACACGGGGATTCTTACGGAAGACGATTCGCTCGCGGATACGTTGGAGCGGCTGTTTAAGCAGTTGGTGGGGATTATGGAGTTCACGAAACCACCAGACCCGTGGCCGCTGTCGGCACGGCGTTTGTGATCTGATCGCCCATCCGGAATACGACTGCCAGAAGCCGCTGCAACGCGACGCAGAACTCTTACCCGTGGACGGCCTTCACCCCAAAAACCAGTAGCCGCGGCCCCTAGTAGGCCGAGCCTTCATCCTGTAAGAGGAAGGCCGAATTGCCCAGAGCCGTGGGAGCCGAGATCGGTTTTCCATTGTTATCCAGCATGATGACCTCCTTCGAAGAGGAGCTCCCCGGATACGACATGTGCTTTTTCTCAGTTACCGCTTCAGAGCCGTAGAACAGCTGGTCAAGATAGTTGGTCAACGTTGTCCTCTGGCCGTTCAGGTTTGGCCGTTCCGTAATCCATTCCGCAGAGTTCCCGATCAACTTAGTTCCCGCAGGAGCACTGAAGCCCACCTGTACCGCCATACCAGTGTTGTAGTTCGATATGTAAACCTGGGCTTTTGTGGACGACGTATGCCAGGCATCAACAAAAATATCGTCACCCGGGGCAATCGGAAAGTTGGTGATATGCACCTCCGCGCCGGGATACCATTCGTAGAACGCGGAGTAGTAAGTGACCTGGACCCCAAGCGAACAGAGGGCGTCAAACTCGATGCCCCCCTGCAATATATCGTTCGAGCCACTCCATCCGTCAATGCCCACCCAGGAATAAGCATAGTCGTAGATGCCGGTGCATGTGTCGTAGGCCGGCTGTGCGAAGGGAACAATCATGTTGGACTCGGCATAGTAGAAGGAGGAAGAGCCGTAGCTTTTGGCGCCGCTCGAGTCTACGTAACCGCTCCAGTTGTAGGACTGGAGTGGGCCTTCCTTCTCAGAGTTGCTTTCGCTGGTGAGGACGGCGGGACCATGAAAAATGTTGGTTTGCTCCAGTTGCGGAATAACACGCGTTTTGGAAGCAGCCATCGCTCTTGCCCAGTTTGCATACTCGGTTGGCATCGAGGTTTTGTCCGGACGAGGAGGAAAACCGTAGTCCGCAAGCCGATCGTCGGAAGCAGTCAACGGATCGAAGCCCTCCGGGGGAGCCGCAATCGTAGTGGCACCCGCCAGGTTGGTGGGGATTTCATTGGGATTCTGGTTTTGTGCTTTGCTGGCCAATGGTGCAGCAAGCACCAGCATCATCGTAAGCGCGGGCAATAGATTCTTCATGATGACTCCAGCCTTTCCGCCGTGTTTCTCTCAACGCCTATAGCAGTTTCGCAAACGGTGTAGACCGAAGCGATAGGGCCTTTTCGTGGTTTTCTCCCAAGGAAAACCCGCTATCTTTACCAGGCCACAGTATTTGCGAAACTGCTCTAATAAGCCGATCCTTCGGCCTTAACCACAAAAGCCGAAGTGCCCAGGTGCGTGGGCACCGAGATATTCTTTCCCTTCCTGTCTTGCATCTTGACCTCTTTTACAGAGGAGCTACCTGGGTGAGACAGGGATCCCTTCGCTGTGACAGCCGTGGCGCTCCAATAGGCGTTGGCCCCGTAGTTATCGAGCACTATCTCAGAATCGCTGCCGCCAGGGCGTTCTGTAATCCATTCCGCGGAGTTGCCAATCGTTGTCGTTCCTGCCGGTGCGGTGACATCGACCCCAAAGTAGATACCCTGAGTCAGGTTGC
Source organism: uncultured Acidobacteriaceae bacterium (assembly GCA_963840675.1). GTDB lineage: Bacteria > Acidobacteriota > Terriglobia > Terriglobales > Acidobacteriaceae > PALSA-350. The sequence goes on along the minus strand of CAWJAB010000005.1, from coordinate 117,344 downwards.
CGATCTCCACATTCATTGTGGTCGCTGACTCGATATGCACGGCCATGAAATAATTTTCGCCCGGCGAGATAGGCAGATTGGTAACACGAACCTGACCGTTGGGAAACCATTCGTAGAACGGGGAATAGTAGGCGCTGGTGCTGCCCCCGGAGCACAAGGCATCAAACTCCACGCCGGCTTGGGCTATCTCGGTCGTTTTGTAACCGTCAATGCCAACCGTTGACCAGGCGTAATCCCAGGTGCCGTCGCAGGCGTTGAAAGCCTGGCGCGCAGGTGGAACAACTATGGTAGTTCCGATGTCGGTGAAGGATGAGGAACCGTATTTCTTGGCGTCGTTCACGTCCACGTACCCACTCCAGTTCAAGGACTTGAGTGAGCCGTTCTCGACGGATTCCGGATTCCCTGCCGATTGAAGGGGGCCGTGGACGATGTTGGTCTGAACCAGGTGAGGGATGATACGCGTCTTAAGGGCTGTCCTGACCCTGACCCAGTTTGCATACTCCTCGGGAAACAGGGTCTGGTCGGGCCGGGGAGGAAAACCCCAATCAGCCAGTTCCTCGTCGGTGGCCTTTACCGGATCAAAGCCGGCGGGCGGAGGGGCATAAGCTGTCACTCCCGGCAGGTTGGTGGGAATTCGATGTGGATTGTCGCGTTGTGCTTCGCTGGCCAACGGCGCAGCCAGCGCCAGCATTACGGCTAGACCGGGCAACCGGTTCTTCATAATGGTTTCCGCCTTTCGTTCCCTGCTGCGGGATTTCGGAGTGTACGGTTGTGTGCCGGCCCGGATGTGTACCACGTCCGGCGCCAGGCTCGCGTCTACTCTCGGGTCTCATTTAGATAAGACGAAGGACGAAAAACATTTCACGGTTCATGCTCTAAGCCGGGAAATCTACTCATTTGCCAGGACTATTTGGTGTAGGGTAACCACCCCTACCGGCGGTACTCTTGCGTAATGCGACCCCTTCGGTATTCCATCAACGTCACATTGGACGGGTGCTGCGATCATCGTGCAATCTTCCCGGACGAAGAATTGCATCGTCACGCGGTCGAGAACCTCGACCAGGCCGATGCCCTCCTCTTTGGCCGGGTGACTTACGAGATGATGGAGGCAGCGTTTCGGCCGCCGGCGCAGACGGGAGCGACGCCTGATTGGATGGACCCCTTCGCCCGGACGATCGACGTGGCCAAGAAGTACGTCGTGTCGAGCACCCTGGATCGGGTCGATTGGAACGCGGAGCTAGTGCACGGGGATCTAGGGACGGCCGTTCAGCAGCTCAAGCAGGAGTCGGGTAAGGGACTGCTCGTGGGAGGCGTAAAGCTCCCGCTCGCGTTGGCGGAGCTGGGATTGATCGATGAGTACGAGTTCGTGGTGCACCCCAGGCTAGCGGGCCACGGGCCGACGTTGTTTGCGGGGCTATCGAAGCGTATCGACTTGAAGCTCGTGAGCCGGCTGGAGTTCGGCTCGGGGGCGGTGGCGATGCGCTATGAACCGGGAAGGTAGCCGTTGGGCTTGTTAGCCCGGCCGCATCATGGACGTCACTATCTGGAACTCGTGGCGGCGCCGGAACTGACGACGGTGCTGAGGGGAATCTGCAGCGTTCCTGCCAGGTTGGCATTCAGGTCGTAGACTCCGCCGCGCAAGTTAACGCCGCTGTCCGGGGCATCGATTTCCAGAAAGAGGTTGACCCCGGTGGACTGCGCTGTGGTGTAGTGCGCGGCATCCGGATTCAGCGTGATCTGCCTTAGCATCCAGTTGACTGCCTTGCCCTCGCGGTTGTAGACCACCAACGCTGCTTCGAGGCTGACGCGGCGGTGATCGCCGGGAGCCGGGTCCCATAGCAAGGCACGCGCAGGAATCATGAGGTCCACCGAATAACGGGTGAGTGCGCCGGTCAGGTTGGGATTGTCTCCGCCTTGACCTGGATTGCCCGCTGGCGCATGACCGGTGGCCGCGGCAGGAGCCGCCCTGGGCGGGGCAGGCCCGCGCGTTACCCGCAACGTGAGAGGAATTTGGGTCGATTGCGGCACGCCGGGGCGCAGGAATGGAGAGAGCGGCTCGACAACCGGTTTGGGCTGCGCCTGGGCTGCCGCTGCCTGGACGGTCTTTGCGTCGTCCGCATAGTAGCCGCGGCGATATGCGAGCTGGTAGCCGGGTTGGGCCAACTCCACTTGAATCTTCCTGAATCTTCCGTCGGTGGCCGGGTTGGTGGAGGTGTAGGTCAAGGTATAGAAGTGGGACCCATGATCGGTTACGTTGTCGAGCGCATCGGTCAAACTATTGGTGCCGTAGAAGGCTGCGCCGCCCGTGTCTTTCGCGATCAGATCCATGGCCGTATGGTTGGCGTTGCGCAGTTGGCTATCCTGGTGAGGGTTGGATATCTGCTGTTGCGTCACCCGGGGGTCGGCACCGGCACTGTAGGATGAATCAACCGCGACCCCTTCCGCGGCGATGGGATAGATGGCCACCTGGGCCGAGGCGAGCAGGGCATCTGTCTTGTGAACTTCCTCCTGATTATCGCGTTGCACGCCGAACTCCTCGGGCAGAGTGGAGTCGGGAACAATAGCGACTGGAAACGCGCCGGAGAACCAAGCGACGTTCTTACGCCCCGGGATTGCGGCGAGATAATGGGCAAGCTCCTGCAGGGCTTCCAATGTCAGTTTTATGCGCGTCGCGCCGCGTTGCGAGCCCTGTTCGGCGGCGAACTGCTTCACTTTCGCGGCTGCCTCGGGGGCATATGGCATCAGGGCGTCGATCGTCTCCTGGGTGGCGGCCGTTTCCGCATTTGACTGCAGCAGCGGTGAGGTCTCAGCCCCCGCTCCGTTTTTTCGGTTGTTGATGGCCGCTCTCAGCAGGGCAGGATCGTCGGTAAAATTCTGTAATAGAAACAGTTGCGTTCCCAGGGCGAAGATGGCGATTCTGTGGCCAAGGTCAGGCTTCTTGAGATATTTGAGCATTTGCTCACGGACAAATCTCTGATCGTCAAGCGGGGTATTCAGTGAATCGAACAGCAGAACCGTTACCGAATCACTCGGCTTGATCCGGGGGATGTTGGTGAAGATGTTTGGCGCCGGGTCGGGCGGGGTCACCTGCAGCGGCTGCGCTCCGCTGTGTTCCTTGAAGTGCGTGATCGCCTGCGGATGACCGTCTTCCGACAGCACGAAGTCCTGTTGGTGCAGACCAGTCAGCGGGTGGTGGTTCTTGCCCGTCACCACCACGTCGAGAACGACAATCCGCGCATTCGCCTGGAAGACGCGGGTTACGTTGTTGTCTGACGGCGCGGTTTGGCCTCGCAGGGGCGCGTAAAGGAGGCCGGTCAACGCGCCTGTAAGAAGCACCAACCGTAAGGGCGAACAGGAGCACTGGCGCACTGGATTCCCCCTTGGATGACGACCTCCGAAGGCTACCGAAGTCTGGTTAGCCTGACAAGTTCCGAAGCTGAGTGCCCGCGTTGTGATGACGTCGTCCACCAACGGACGCGCGAGTAATACCTGTGCGCGTGCGCAATTCAAGGTTGGGACCGCAGCAGTCAATAACGATGGGTTCGCTGTCATCTGCTTCGCCGCAGACGGCACTCTTTCCTCGGTAGTGCGACCGGGATACGAAATGGAGTTCCATGATGCTCAGACATTTGGGAAAAAGCGTATCGCCTATCGCTATGTAGCGGATCTGGAACCAGGGACAGAATTGGTTGGCAAAGTCGAGATCCTCGAGAAGATGGATCCATCGAGCAACCCCACGTACGCTAAGGCGAACATGGGGCACCCGGCTTGACACCCGGGGGGTGCGGTCAGGCGGGGCGGCGCAGTTCTCTCAGGTTATCCCTCGGTCGCGGGCAAAGCGACTACTTGTACTTGTTGGCGTAGATGGCAGCCTGCTTCAGCTCTCCATCTGCCTGTTGAAGCAAACTTTTGGCACGTTCCGCATGTCCACCCAGCTTGTCCTTCCAAGCCGCCTGAGCAGCGTCGATTTGCCCTTCCGCCTCGGTGATGTGATGCTGGGCTTCCGCGAGGTGCGGATGGATTTTGGGGTCGATGTCTTGTTGACCAATGGCTACTCCAGCGATAAATAACAATCCGCCGCATACTCCGCATACCGTTGCTTGTTTTATGGTCATGACGCGCTCCTGGCAATAGATTAACAAACCCACGATCCGTAATGGGTGAGGTTTTGCTCGCGAATGGGTGCACGGCGAGCAACTGAATTTGCTGCAATAGGTATCCTGTCACCGAATTTGCGAAACTTTCGCGCCGGATTATGTAAACTCAAGAGCGCCAAACACCGTCAAGTGCTTCGAACAAGCGAGCGGGATGGATTCAGGGCCTCGGAGCGGAGGCCGGGTGCGTCCAACAGCTGCTTGATAAGTGTGCCGTTGGCGCCACACTCCGGCGCGGTTTCATTACGGAGAGTAATCAACGAGCTGTTTCAAGAAGGAGGGCACCAACGTTGGCCGGCGCATCGATCGAGAAGGTTTTGAGAGCGATATTGGCAGCAGGTCTGAGTCTGACTCTCTACGGATGTGGAGCGGGACCAACAAAACCAAGCACTGAAACACCCCCGAGCACCACCTTGGCGCAGCAGAGCGATATCACCGTCGCCGGCAGTAAAACGGGGGTCACTCCCTTCATTGCCTCTGTTCAACTTACGGGGCAAAACGTCTCGGAGGTACTCTCCGTAAGCTTCAGCATCGCTGCTATGCCGAACTCGGTGTCTCTGCCGGTCACGGTAACCTGGAGAGCGTCTGCCCTTACCGCCCGCGGCTACCTGCAGTCCAATGTGATCAATCTCCCCGTCTTTGGCCTTTATGACGGCTATCAGAATCAAGTTAGTTTTCAGCTCGATTTCGATGACGGCTCGGTACAGCGGTTGCAGTATCAAATCACCACCGCGCCCTATACGGACGCAAGCGGCGTTTATCTCAACCCGACCATCATCAAGCCACGGGCGGCGGGAAGCGCTCTCGGATTCAACTTCTTCCTCATGAAATCCCTACTTGGCTCTCCTGTCATCGTCGATACCGATGGGCGAGTGCGCTGGGTCGTTCCCGCAGCCCAGACCACGGCCGTCTATTACGGGAACGGTGAGTTTGTGACTGGCAGCGAGACCACTCCAGCCGTGACCGTCCTCCAATTCGACGGTTCGCAGTCAACGCCGCAAACCAATCTTCCGCAGCCTCTTCTCAAGAGTTTCACCCATAACATCGATCCCGGTCCCATCGGTAATCTGGCTGAATTCAACGGAACAGACTCTCTCGGCTCCAGTGAACTCGATATAGTTGCGGAAATCCAGCCTCTCTCGACGAATCCTCCGATTCAAACGTTTGATATGGCGGAGATATTGACCACTTACATGAATGCCAATGGAGACACCGCAAGCGAGTTCGTGCGGCCCGGCGTCGACTGGTTCCACGTCAACGCCAGCACATACGACCCAAGCGACAATACCGTTATCGTGTCGAGCCGCGAAAACTTCCTGATCAAGCTGAACTATGCAACGCATGACATCGTTTGGATCCTCGGCGACCCCACCAAGTACTGGTATACCTTTCCGTCTCTGAAAGCCAAAGCACTCACGTTAAGCGCGGGTGGGGACTACCCAATCGGTCAACACGCAATTTCCATTACAGTGGACGGCTACCTCATGGTTTTTAACGATGGATATGGGAGCGCCAATACACCCGCTGGAGCGCCAGTTGGTGTTACCCGAACCTTCAGCGAGGTGTCTGCCTACTCCGTGAACGCCGCCAAGATGACGGCGCAGAACGTGTGGAACTTCGATTACGGAAAAACCATCTTCTCGCCAATCTGCGGAAGCAGCTACGAACGGTTGAATTCCTATCTGGTGGATTTCGCTACGGCGGACAACTATCTACAGGCGCGGTTGGTCGGGCTGGACGTGAACAAGAACGTAGTGTTTGATTTTCAATATCCATCCCCCTCTTACTGCGGCGCCGCCTGGAACGCGATCCCGATACCGATGGAGAGCTTACAAATCAATTAGTGGCCTGTACCAGCCCGGGAATGCGATGGACCGATAGGCAAGTGAGCTTTTCCGAGATCGCTTGCCATTTTCTTGCATTTACAGGGTCGCCATTGCCTAACCTCGCGGTTATCAGTCGATTCGAGGGTGCCGAATTAGCTTCAGGTTGTGCGCCTCCAAACGTTGAGAGATATACGGGGACCATATTCGCCCCATAACCTGTTGCCGGGACCTCATCCGCGAAGAGCAATGGATATATCATTTCGAAGTAGGGCACGGGCCTGCCGGTCCGAATACCAGCGTGTTTTCCATCGAAGTGATGAGCCACTGCGAGTTTTCCTGGACAACTACAATCGTCGCGAAAGTATTTCGTTTGTCTTGTCCAAAAGTGATCTCCGTGGCGACTTCGGCCACAGCGACATCGGGACGTACAAATTTAACACGAATAGGGTTCCAAACTAGATGGCTGTCTTTATAGACGTCTTCGCGGATTTTAATGTGATGTGCCACAATTTCGTCCCGCCCCTTAAGGTACATTCCGCTGAGCACAACAAAGTCCGCATCGCTGGTAAATAGTTTTCCGAACGATGTCCGTATTTCGTTCCGATTCCAGATATCAACGAAACTTGAGAGAACCTTTCGTACAGCTTGCTCCTTCTGCGTGTCGTCTTCTGCCCTTGCCTTTAAAGAGATTGGGATCGCCAGAAGTTGCAGTGCTGATTGCATCTGAGCTCTATCGCTAGGAAAACTTACGTACGATGGCTGCAGGCCTTTCAATCCAGCCACGAGAAGGAATACGGCAACGGCGATGCCGAGTTTCTGTTTCAAGTTGACCTCCAAAGCTTGAATACGCCCGGAGTATAGGCGCAACCTAGCGCTTCCCAATGTTGATTTGCAAATGGATTCCGTGTTCCCTCCCAAGCTGTTGATAAACAAAACGTTGACGGAAGATGTTCCCGTTTGATATCACCAAGACACACAGTATCCCGATGCCAAGTCAAAACTCGTTCCGGTGTTTGAAGTTCGGCGTTTTCGAAGCAGACCTTCGAACCGGCGAATTGCGCAAACATGGGTTGCGCGTGCGGTTGCCGAGGCAACCCTTCCAGGTGTTGACAATTTTGCTGGAGACGTCAGGGGAAATCGTCTCCCGTGACCATCTGCGACTCCGAGTGTGGAAGGGGGAGACCTTCGTTGAATTCGACCGGGCGATTAACAAAGCAATCGCACGCATACGCCAGTCCCTAGGAGACACATCAGACAGTCCTCGTTTTGTGGAGACCATCGCGGGACGAGGCTACCGCTTCATTGCGCCAGTTATTGACGTGGGGGTACTTCAGGAGAAACGGCAACTGCAATCTGCGCATGTTTTGCGCTCTTCATTGCTTCCGCCATCGAATAAATCGTTTCTGCCAAACCATTTTGCGTTATCGCCGGACGGACGGCGCCTCGCGTTCGTTGCGACAAACACTGACAGCAACGAATCAATCTGGATTCGAGATCTTGCCTCGGGTCGTATGACACAACTGGAGGGAACGGACAGGGCAAGGACTCCGTTCTGGTCTCCAGATAGCAGACATCTCGGCTTCTTCAGTTTCGGCAAGTTGAACACAATCGATCTGGTGGATGGAGAGATCCGTACTATCTGCGAATCGAAAGCATTTCACGGCGCCGCGTGGCACACCTCAGATGTTATCGTATTCGCGCCTTCAGTCACTGGGCCGCTGTGCAGGGTCTCTGCTTCCGGCGGCACGCCTTCGGTGGTCACGCCGCGACCATCCGAGCACAGTAGTCAATTGCACTGTTGGCCGGTATTCGTGACGGACAGCGACGATTTTCTATTCTTTGTAAATCGGGTTGGCCCACAGGACACATTGCGCAACGGACTCTACGCCACCTCGCTCAACTCCGGCGAGGTTACGCTGGTCTCTCCTGAAATCGAAGGCAACGTCGCATGCGCGCTCGGTTACATTTTGTACAGGCGAAAAGGTTCACTGATTGCGCAGCGTTATGACAAGCACAACCGACGCTTGATCGATATTCCTTTGACGATCGCTCAGCATGAACTCAAGATCTGGGAACAGGCGTGGTTTCACTCCGGCTTCTCAGTTTCGCAAACGGGAGTGCTGGTCTTTCACTCCATCCGCGACTTCTTTTCCGAACTCCAGTGGTTCGACGGCGCCGGAAATTCATTGGGTAGACTTCCGCTGCGCGGATGCCAAGATCCTGCTATTTCTCCTGATGGCAAATTGCTCGCCTTTTGTTCGGATGAGTTCAATGATGGACACCTCTCTATCGGGATTTACGATTTTGAGAGAGACGTGACCTCTCGGCTCACGGAAGGGCCAAACGATTGGCACCCATCATGGTCCCGCGACGGCTCGAGCGTGATATACGACCGCATCGATGGCTACGTCTCTTCTTCCTGGAAAACGAGGGCCGATGGCTCGGACGCGCCCCGCAGGATCCTGCCACTCGGAAGTGTGATCCCCCACGAATCTGTGAATGGAGACTTGGCGTTCGTGCAGATACACCAGACAGGTCCTACCGTCTGCGTCTGGTCGCCCGGCCGGGAAGAACCGCTCAAATTCGCTTTGGGCGCCGAGCCGCAGTTCTCACTGGACGGTCGATGGATTGCCTATGTTGGTCCCCCTCTAGGGATTGGGATCAAGCCCTTCCCAAGGCCCGGTCCGCGCATTCAGATCTCCAATGTACCGGCGGCCCAACCGCGATGGAGCGCCGACGGGAAGCAGCTCTTCTTTGTGACATCAGATCGCAAAATTGCAACGGCCTCCTTCGATTCGTTCAGCGGTGGCGCCGGCGCGCCTCATCCCCTCTTTGAAACATGCATCGTCGGAAGCTCATTCGTTAGCTTCCAATACGATGTTTCCAACGATGGGCGATTTTTGATCAATTCGCTCCCGTCGTCTTCTTCTCCCCTCACGTTGATTACCGGATGGCATTCGGTCCCGGCGTGAAAATTCGTGACCAGATACGATTTCATACTCGGTGCTGTGCGGATTTTGGGGAGCAGGTCACTTACTGCGTGCCCCCACGCGGATCGTAACCTCCGCCCTGCTGGACTTCCCGCTGGATTCCACGGCACGGGCGGCGAGGGTGTGGACGCCCGGCGCCAGGTCGGTGAAAGTGTACTCGTACGGCTCCTGGTGGGCGACGAACAGGACCTTATCTCCGATGCAAAACTCAACGCGATCCATCGTCCCATTGGGAGCGGCGGCCCTCACCAGCGCTGCCACCGGCGAGGTGTACTCCTGATCGAGGGGCAGCGGCCGGACAAAGCGCACGTTGGGCGGAATGTGGCCGTTGGTCGACTGCGCGTAGAACCACTCCCTGAGCCCGGGAATCTGCTGGGTCTTCTCTTGCGCCCCGCCATGGCCGGTGTCGGCAAAGATGGTCAAGCGCGGATTCACGCCCGTGTCCCACGTCGCGGCCCCACTTGGATCTCCATTGGCCAGGTGAACGCGCGCCACGTTTGACTCAAGTAATTCCAGGCGTTGGGGATCGTCATCCATGCCGATGGTGGCCCAGATGGGCGTGTTTTTCACCAATTCCGGATCGAGTTCGAGCGCGGGGCCACCCTGCGGGTTGGCGGCCGCGAAGAAACCGGGCCGCTGCTGGAGATAACTCCAGATGCCCATGCCGCCCATGGAGAAACCCATCAGGTAGATGCGCTGCCGGTCAATGGGAAACTCGTCCAGCAGGCCATCCATGATCTCGAAGACGGCCTGGCGGCGCGCCGGGCTGGACCAGCCGCCGGTTCCACCCACGGGAGCCAACAGAAAGGTGGGCTCCTTTTGCACGTCGCGGCCATATTCGTGCCACCACTGGAGGCCGCTTTCTTGTAGAATCCGTTCGTTCGTCGTGCACTCATCGCAACGCCCGTGCAGGTAAATCACCAGTGGGTATTTGCGGCCCGGCTCGACATTCCGCGGCACATACACCACGTGTTTCAACGTCTCGCCGCCGGAACTTGTCCGTTCCCGCAATTGATACTCACTCGGCGTGGTCTGAGCCCGGAGCGGAGCACCGGCGAGCGCGATCAGGCCTCCGAGGAGAAGAACGGGCAGAACGAAACAACGATTTGCCACGCGGAACAATCTCGAACAGAAACTCCTGGTCCCAACAGTAGACCCAACAGTAAACATGCATACTCCTCTCTGGAATCAAATCGACATTGCGCCGCATACCCGAGGGCACCTATTTGTCACCCCTTTTTGGAATGGAGTGGCTGATTGGATATGGCAGGGAAGACAGAAACGACTCAGATAAAGAGTGAGGAAGCCATTCTCAAGAAGATGGAAAAGTTAATGCAGCGTGATCCACAAACCACTCCGGAACCGCACACAAGACGTGCTTGTGTCTGTGTGCGGTCGGGTCTCCTTGGAATGGCAAGATCAATTCAGCGATAGCACAATCAGGCTACTCGTATTCGTAAACGCGTTCGGCAAGCCAGCGAGCCTCTTATAGCTCGTTGCTGTCACGGTGTACTCAACCAGCGAATTCGATGTTAGCGCATAGAAATGATCGGCATGATCCCACCCTAGTTCCGTTACATTGGGGTCTGTCGAGAACACCTCCCACTTCACCGGTTGGCTCGAGCCACTCAGATGGAAGAACTCAAACCCCTCATCTCCAGCCGCCGCCAACACCGCGCCCGACGGCGAAATGCTCATTGTGGTCGGATATATCTGCGTGTCGACCATGTTCTCATAATTACTTTTCGTGCTCAGTTTTCCGTCCGCTGCCACGGTGTAAACGCCGAATGGATAATTTCCCCCGTAAAACTCGCCCGGCTCGAAGCGAAAATATTCGAAGACAAGTTGATTTCCATGGCTCGTCAGCATAAACGGGCAGAAGCTCTTGTCCCCACTCCCTTCCGGCACTTCGTGAGTCGTTCCCAGGTAGGTCAGGTAGCCGTTCGACTCGCGCTTGTATTCCGCTGTCTCCGCAGTTGCCGAGGAGATTTGTGGAGAGCCGGTTTTGGCCAGACAGCCCGTCTGGAACGCGTACCGATTGTTCTCCGCGAATCGGATGGACGAGATAGCGTACGAATCCCCATGCGCCCGCCCCAGATAAAGCAGCTCGCCCGTCGAAAGAATCCTGAACGAAACGAGGTACGAATTGTGGTCACAATCTCCCACTAGCGTGTAAAGGTTGGTGCCGGTCCCATCGACCTGCAGATCGCCGAAAGCGAAGCAATTGTCGGGATCATAGTGCGACGCGTTCAGCACCCCAATTGGCGTCAGCGCGCCTTGCGGACCAATTGAGAACATCGAAATATCCGATGAGCTATCAATTCCATACAGAAACTTCTTGGTCACCGACAGGTGCGAGATCGAGCGCCCCGGCGTCGGCTGGCTCTGGATCGGGGTAAGGGCTCCATCTGCCGCCGCGGCATACGAATTAATCGCGAAGCCCGCTGCGACGTACACATAGGCCACTGGAGTCGCGCTCGCTTTAGCCTGCACCGTTGTGATGTGGACAAGCGCTGCCAAACACAGCGCGCTCGTAATTCCTGCCATGAACCGGGGTAGCATAGTGTTCTCCTGAAAATGATCTAGTCAAGCCGGAAAACCTGATTTGCCAAGGTTAGCAGGGGGAGAGGCCAACTGCGGGTCTGGGATGCAGGCTTGCGGCTGTGTGTTGCCTCGCTTGATTATGGCGTGTAACGAAGACCCGGACGTGCTGTCTGAACCGACCTCGCTTCGCTGCTATTCCCGTCCCCCTTAATGGAGACTGGCAAGAAACTCATTCATCTCAGCAATGACCTGAGTTTCGTTGGTGAGGTACACATAGTGGTCCGCATTCGGGATCAGGACGACACGGGCGCTCGGCACGCCGCGCCTGAAGGCATTGGCCCAGGCGGTACAGCGTGCTGTGTCGTCCGCAATCAAAGCGGCTTTGCGGTCCGGCTCGTTGGCAGGAAAGCGGTCCCAGTTGTGCGGGCAGGCATAGATAGCAAGTGTGGGGACAGGAATGCTGGTGTACTTCTGTGCGCCGAAGTTGAGCGCGGCACCTATCGGAGAGCGCGGTGGTAACGGAGGCATGTTTGCGACCTCCGCGTTGCTCTGATGAAGAATGGTCTCGAACTTTGCGACAGCAACCTCCAGTTCCAATAGCTTTTTCTGCTCATCCACTCCACCGGCCTCGATCTCGTCGATACGCCTCTTGATGTCGTTCATCTCGATCGATATCGGCGGGTGCGCTGGATCGTAGAAAGCAAAGCCGGTTGCTGCGTCGAGATAGATGAGCCCGGAAACTTTCTCCGGAAAGCGGCTGCCGATGGAACTCAGTTCTTGGCCTGCAAGAGAGTGCCCCACAAGCACAGGACGTTCGATGTGAAGCACCTTCATCACCGCAAGAACGTCATCCCCGAGGTGGTCCGCCGAGTAGTTGCCGTTGGCCGGTGCGGGTTTGCTCGATGCGCCGAACCCTCTTCGCGTAATGCCGTAGACATGATGTTGCCCGGTGAACCACGGAGCGAAGCCGTCGAAGCGATGCGCGGTATCTCCAGCCCCGGCGAGGAAAATGAGCGGTCTGCCGGAACCGCCCCAATCCAAAACTTCAAGCTGAACACCTTGTTCAACGATGACCAGCTGGACTCTGTGCGGCGAGGAGTCCATCTGGGCAATCGCATGTATAGGAAGCAAGAGTAAGGCACTCCAGAGAAAGGGAATCTTCCGTCGCTCACGCACAGGAACCTCCTCGAAAAGCATTTCCACCAATATGGCATAGGCAATGGAATCTCATTTGCAGAGTGTCGGTTCCGTCGTTTGAATTATGGTCATGAATTAGGTCCCGGTCATCTCATCTACAGTTCTTACAGACGGGACGGCGGAACGGGGCGACCATAGTTCCTATAAAATGAAGGCAAGGCCATGGAGAAGCAAGCACGCAATCACGTCAACCGCAAGCTAAGTGACTCCGACGGAGCGCCCGCCAAGCCCACCGGCGCAGTCTCGGGAGAGTTTGTCACTGAGACGTTCGAGTACGACGGTGGACGGCAGGTCACGGTATACGTTCCACCGGACCCGCCCGAAGCAATCGTCTTCGCCGGCGACGGTCAGGGAATCTCGAAGTGGGGCCGGTTGCTCGAGAAGGCCGACGTACCGTCCACAATGATCGTCGGTGTACATGGGCTGACCGATGAGACGCTGCGGCTCCATGAGTACTCACCGGGCTTTGAGCCGGAGCGGTTCGCGGCACACGAGAAGTTCTTCGTCGAGGACGTTCGCCGATGGACGGAGTCGCGGTTTGGCGTGGCGCTGCCCACTGAACGTACCGCAGTGTTCGGCGTCTCGGCGGGTGGAGAGCTGGCCCTCGCTCTTGGGCTTCGGCATCCACATGTCTACGGTGCGGTCTTCTGCGCCTCGCCTGGCGGCGGTTACAAGCCGCCTGGCGTTATGCCGAGTCCGCTTCCGCGCACATACCTTGTCGCTGGCACACAGGAGCCGTTCTTCCTCGGGAACGCAAGGAGGTGGGCGGACGCGCTGCGCGATGCAGGTGCGGATGTCGTCATGAATGAGCGAGCTGGATCGCACGGTGGCGCATTCTGGCGAGAAGAGTTCCCGCTGATGGTGGCGTGGGCATTCGGATGATGATGCATCTCGGTGTCTCATCGGCGGCCCACGCGCGACCCATCGAATTGTCGGGGAGGAGTGCTTAGATCACAGTAACTACATCGCGTGCAGCGGTCTTTTCGGGAAGCAATGCTGTCAGTTTGCGATCCAACGTCGCCAACCGTCCTTTCTTGTGGATCGCCAAGTCAAGTGGTAAGTGCAAGCATCACTCGGGGAGGAGAGATGCGGCCGTCGTCCTGGTTTTCCGCCCAGCATACCCATATCGCAACTAATAAGTCGCCGCTCATTCTCGGCGTCGCATTTTTATTTCAACAAAGCCTAAACTTTTCTAGGGCAAATTGTATCGATACATGTAAGCTCGCTGACACTTGAAGAGAAAGAATCCTCGAAAGGAGCCGAATTACCACGCTTACCACGCTTACCACGCACTTTTTAGCTATTTCCGAGAACCCCCCGGCCCTTAGGAAGGCCTCAGCAGCGTACAGCGGGCTTGAATGGGTCACCCCAAGGTTTTCTAGCGGGTCAAGAGGCGGGGGTAGCCTCATTCAGTACGCTGCGCAGCATAGCGGGCTCGACGTTTCCGCCACTGATGATCGCAACCGTTTGCCGGGCAGGCGGCAACTGCCCTCGATGGAAGAGCGCCGCCGCAGTCGCCACGGCGCCGCTGGGCTCCGCAACCAGGCGCGTACCAAAGAGGATACGGCGCATGGCTTCGCGGATTTCGTCTTCGGTGACGGTCACAATGCCGTCGACGTAGGCCTGCATGTGAGCAAAATTCAGGGCGCCTACGCTCAGCGTGCGCAAGCCATCGGCAGCCGTCAGCTCACTCTGTTCGCTGGTAATCGATACGATGTGCGCTGCTTTCAGGCTCTGCGCCGCGTCCGAGACTAATTCCGGCTCGACCCCGACGACCCGCACCGAGGGCCGGGTCAGTTTCACCGCGGCCGCGATTCCGCTGAGCAAGCCGCCCCCGCCCACCGGCGCCAGGATCAGATCGACCTCCGGCCGGTCGGCAAGAATCTCCAACCCGCAACTTCCCTGCCCGGCAATGATGTCGCGGTCGTCGAAGGGTGGAATGACGATGTAGCCGAATTGCTCGGCCAGTTCGAGTGCTTTTTGCTTGCGCTCCGCGCTGCTGGGACCGACCGTAACGATCTCTGCTCCCAGCGCACGGGTGGCTCGCACTTTTACCTGCGGCGCGTTCGAGGGCATCACGATGACGGCTTTCGCACCCACAGCCCGAGACGCGTAGGCGACTCCTTGCGCGTGGTTTCCGCTGGAATAGGTAATGACGCCGCGGGCGCGCTCTGGGGCAGACAATTGCGCGATCTTGTTGAAGGCGCCGCGCAGCTTGAAACTGCCGATGGGTTGCAGACTCTCCGCTTTGACCCAAAGCGTAGTCGGCTCGCCAGGCACTTCGACCAGCGGGGTGTGTACGGCCACACCACGAAGCCGTTCCTGGGCGGATCGCAGTTCGGCCAGCGTGACCAAATTAGATTTCCAGGATTATCGGCATGATCATCGGCCGGCGCGACGTGCTTTTCTGGATGTAACGCTTGAGGTCGAGACGGATCTTCTCTTTCATCACCCCGTAGTCGGCCTTCTCTTCAGCTGACGACGACTCCAAGGTGCGGTTGACAATCTCGCGAGCCTGATCCCCGAGCGCAATCTCGCCGGTCACAAAGCCGCGGGTCACCACTTCAGGCGCGCTCTCTACCTTGCCGGTGCGCTTGTTGATGGTGATGATGGCCAGCACCAGGCCATCCTCGCTCAGGTGCTTGCGGTCGCGGATCACCAGGTCTTCCACCACATCCGTGGTGGAACCGGCATCGATGCACACCCGGCCGGTGGTGACTTTGCCGGCCTTGACGGCGGTGTTTGCGTCCAATTCCAGAACGTCGCCATCTTCGAGCAGCAACGCCTGCTGCACCACGCCGGTATTCTTCGCCAATTGCACGTGCTTCTGAAGATGACGATAGTCCCCGTGCACGGGGATAAAGAACTTGGGCCGCAGCAGGTTGATCATCAACCGCATCTCTTCCTGGCTGCCATGGCCGCTCACGTGGATCAGTCCGGATTCGCCGTCATCGTAGATTACATTGGCTTCCCGGCGGCAAAGGTGGTCGATTACGCGGTAGATGCTTTTCTCATTGCCGGGGATGACGCGGGAGCTCAGCACCACGGTATCGCCGCGTTCTACCCGCGCATGCTTATGGTTGTCAACGGCCGCGCGGGAGAGAGCGGACATCGGCTCCCCTTGCGTGCCGCTGATCAGAATCATCACTTCCGCAGCAGCATAGTCCTTGATCTGGCCGGGATGAATCAGCAATCCGGAGGGCACAGTGAGGTAGCCAAGATCCTGGGCAATCTCTGAGGACTCGACCATCGACCGGCCCACAATCGCCACCTTGCGGCGATGGGCCTGGGCTAATTCGAGGGCGATGCGGAGGCGGTAAATCGAGGAGGAAAAGCAACTGAAGAACAGCTTCTGCTTGGTGCGGGAGAAGACCTCGTCCAAGCGCGGCTTGACCGCCCACTCGCTGGGAGTGTATCCGGCGCGATCCACGTTGGTCGAGTCCTGGAGCAGGGCCAGCACGCCGCGCTTGCCATATTCGGCGAAGCCGTGCAGGTCGAATGCCTTGCCGTCCGGGGGCGAGAGATCAATCTTGAAGTCACCGGTGTGCACGATGATGCCGACCGGGGTCTCCACCGCCAGGGCGACACAATCCACCAGGCTATGGGTTACCCGGATGGGCTCGATGGTGAACACGCCCAGGTGAAACTTCTGCCGTGGCGTAATCTCGATCAGCTCCGCGGTATCGAGCAGCCTGTGCTCTTCCAGCTTGCCCTCGACATAGGCCAGGGTGAACTCGGTGGCGTAGACCGGCACTTTGAGTTCACTCAAAATCCAGGGGAGACCACCAATATGGTCCTCGTGGCCATGGGTCAGAATGATGGCGCGGACATGCTGGCGGTTTTCGATGAGGTAGGTGATATCGGGGACAACGATGTCCACCCCCAGCAACTCGGTCTCGGGAAACATGAGACCGGCGTCGATGACGATGATGTCGTCCGCCCAGCGAAGTGCCAGGCAGTTCATTCCGAATTCGCCCAGTCCGCCCAGCGGGATGACTTGTAACTTGCCTGAAGACATCAAATTTTAATGCTACCACGCAGGCATCAGCGCAGCAGATCCTCCAGGGTGGAGCTCAGGTCCGTTTTGTCGTCGCGATACTTAACGATAACGGGTGTGTACAGGCTTAGGCCAGGTGCTCCACGCTTCAACTCTCTGGACCCCGGCACGACCACGGCACCTTCGGGAATCACCAGGGGGTGGTGGGCGTCCGCCCGGAGCACCTGGTCGCGCACGATATCGTAGACGGGTGTCCCCCGGGTCAGGATTGTTCCCGCAGCCAAGACCGCGCGCCGCCGCACCAGTGTGCCTTCATAGACTCCTGTATTGCCCCCGATCAGCACGTCATCTTCGATGATGACCGGGGTGGCGTTGACCGGTTCGAGCACACCGCCGATCTGTGCCGCCGCGCTCAAGTGCACACGCTTGCCAATCTGGGCGCAGCTGCCAACCAGGGCGTGGGAATCCACCATGGTGCCTTCGTCGACGTAGGCGCCGGCGTTGATATACATCGGCGGCATGCACACCACCCCCCAAGCCAGGAAAGCACCCGTGCGGACGGTTGAGCCGCCCGGTACCACCCGCACTCCGTCGTCCAGCTCGAAGCGCCTCGCCGGGTAGGTGTTCTTGTCTATAAAGGAGAACTCGTCGCCGCCCATGTGCACCAGCGTGCCCAGGCGAAAGCCCAGCAGAATGCCCTGCTTGACCCAGGCATTGACCCGCCAACCCAACGCGGTCTCAGGGTCCGGTTCGGCGGCCCGCATACGACCGGCGCTCAGAGCTCCGCGCAGTTCCAGGAAGGCGTCCATGGCGCCCTCATCCCCGATGGCTTCGGCGCCCGCTGCAAAATAGCGCTCTATCTTCGCTTGTAACGTGGTGGACTCAGTGGTCATGAAAATCCTTATGGGGTTGAAGGAAAGAAGTGAGGTCGGAAGAACGTGCCGCAGGGGCTAAAGCCCCAAATATAGTCAATCGTTTACGGCCCGGCTAAAGTCGTGCCCTGATACAAAACAAGAGTTTTTCGCAACCTGTAAAGTCGTGCGCTAGCAAAACACGATTTTTCCGCAGCCTGTAAAGGCGTGCCCTTCAGGCCATTGGTCACTTCTGTGGGTGCTGCGGTACTTGCGCCAGCAGGCCTGATTCCTCAGCGATCTTGGCCAGCTTCTGTCGGGTCGCTGCAGTCACGGGAACCATGGGCAGACGGTAGTTTTCCTGCAGGCGCCCCATCATCGCCATCATGCACTTAACCGGGCCTGGACTCGGTTCCCAGAAGTTTGCCGTCATCAGTCGAAAGTAGCGGCGATTGAGGACCCGAGCAGTGGACCAATCCCCGGCCAACGCGGCGGCTACCAGGCGCGTCATCTCCGATGGAATCTCATTCGACGCCACGGATACAAGTCCGGCTCCGCCCAGGGCGATCACTGGCAACGCCATTACGTCGTCGCCAGCCAGAACCGTGAAGCCCTGCGGCAGCAAGTGAATCAACTCGGCGATCTGCTGCAGGTTACCGCTGGATTCCTTTACGCCCTGGATATTGGGCACATCTTCGGCTAGCCGCAAAATCGTTGCCGGCTCCAGGTTAGCTCCGGTGCGGCTGGGAATGTTGTATAGCACCACCGGGCACGGGACCGCTTCCGCAATTGCGCGGAAGTGGCGATACTGTCCTTCCTGGCCAGGTTTGTTGTAGAAGGGGTTGGCCGTCAGCAATCCACTCACTCCCGGCACGGATGCTGCTTCACTCGCCCGGGCAACTGCTTCGAGGGTTGCGTTGTGAGTGCAGCCAGCCAGAACCGGCACACGTCCGGCGGCGGTTTCGGTCACGATCGCGATAACCCGCAGCCATTCCTCGTGGTTCAGGGTGGGCGTTTCAGCGGTGGTTCCACAGGCGACCAGGAAGCGAATGCCGCTCGCGATCTGCCATTCCACCAGCTCGCTGAGCGTTTCCTCATCCAGGCTGCCATCGCCGCGAAAGGGAGTCACCAGTGCTGTACCGCAACCGCTGAGGGTCATACCCAATGGAGTCTACTAGGAAAACCTACTGGCGTAACTGGGGATAAATCTCCCGGAAGTCGTAGCAACCGGTCTTGCCACAGATCCACTCTGCCGCGCGCACTGCACCCTCGGCAAAACTGCGGCGAGACAGCGACTCGTGGTGGATCTGAAGTACATCGCCTCCCAATCGGGCGGTGATGACGTGGGTGCCGACGGCTTCGCCCTGGCGATGGGAATCGATCTCGACCTTGAGTGCTGGATCTACTTCCAGCAAAACCTGCCTGAGGGTTAACGCCGTTCCCGAAGGCACGTCCTTCTTGCTTTCGTGGTGCGTCTCGCTGATGCTGATCTCGAAACCGGGGACAAGATGCACGAGCTGCTGGGCCAGCCGGTACATTGCCTGAATACCCACGGAAAAGCTCGCGCCATACACCAAGGCGCCATTGCGCCTTTCACAGATGGCACGCACATCCGGCAGCTTGTCGTACCAGCCGGTCGTGCCCACAACCATGCGCGCCCCGTTGGCGAGGCAGGCCCGGATATTGGGAATGACGGCCTGCGGAGTGGTGAAATCGATGACCGTGTCGAACTGGGCCAGCATAGGACCGGTCAGCGCCGAGGCGTTGGGATTTTCCTCTTCGCCGATGACCCGGACACTATGTCCCCGCTGCGCGGCGACATCGGCCACCACGCTTCCCGTTTTGCCACGTCCGAGCACTAAGAAAATCATGGTTACAGATGTACGCTTTCTATTTTCGTTTTGCTACCGTCGAGCACTTCGTTTCTGGCGGATACGTCGAAGATCTCAGGATCGGGATCGACAAAAAAGGCAGCGTGCAGGGAGCGCACCGCTTCATCTACATCATCCTCTTCAATCATGAAGCTCATGTTGATTTCCGAGGCGCCCTGGGAAATCATGCGCACATTGATGTGACGGACGGCATTGAAGACCTGGGCCGCGATGCCATTCTGCCCGCGGATATTGCTGCCCACCAGGCAGATCAGGGCCTTACGTCCCTCGTAGGTAACGTCGGCCAGCTTGCTGAGCTCAGCAGCCAGCTCGGGCAGCTGCTCGTTGGAATCGACGGTGAGGGAAACGCTCACCTCCGAAGTCGACACCATATCCACCGCACACTTGTGCTTATCGAAGACCTCAAAGACAGCGCGCAGGTATCCATGCGACATCAGCATACGGCTGGCTACCAGGTCGATGATGGTCAGCTTCCGCTTGGCGGCAATGGACTTGAAGGGGCTGCGGCCGTGGGTGGCCAGCGCCGTGATGCGGGTGCCTTCGTTGTCCGGGTTACGGGAGTTCAGCACCAGCACCGGGATGTTTTTCTGTACCGCTGGCAAAATGGTGGCCGGATGCAGCACTTTCGCGCCGAAATAGGCCAGCTCCGCCGCCTCTTCAAAGCTGATGGTCTTGACCCGGAGCGCATCCGGACAGACCCTGGGATCGGCGGTCATGATGCCGTTCACGTCGGTCCAGATCTCGATCGCCTCGGCCTCCATGCCGCCGCCCACCAGCGCGGCGGTGTAGTCCGATCCCCCGCGGCCCAGCGTGGTGGTGACGCCATCGACGGTGGAACCGATAAAGCCGCCCATGACGGGCACCTCCCCCGCTTCCAGCAGGGGACGGAGATACTGGGCGCAGCGGGCCTCGATCAAGGCATCGTTGGGGACTGCTTTGCCGTGCTGCGCATCGGTGATGATGCAGGTCCGGGAATCGACATGGACCGCCGGAAGGCCCTGGTCGCGAAAGGCCTCGGCGACCAGGCGGCTGGAAAGCCGCTCGCCGAAACTCACCACCAGGTCGTTGGTCCGGAGGGTCAATTCACCGACGGCGGAAAGCCCGCGCAGGATTTCGTCGATGGACTCGAACTCCCGCTGGATCCAGGTTTGCACTTCAGCCTTGCGGTTAGCAGGAAGCAGGAGGGCGGATGTGTCGCAATGACGGTGGCGCAAGCGCGAGCTAATGGCCAGTGACCCGGCCCGGTCGCCTCGACCGGCAGCTTTGGCTGCGGTCAGAAGCTGGTCAGTGACCTTGGCCATGGCGCTGACCACAACCACCGGTTGCTGCCCCCGGGCCAGGCGGCCCTGGACGATTCTGGCGGTACGGTTGATGGCCGCAGCATCTTCTACCGAGGTCCCGCCAAACTTCATGACCACCGGCTTCATGCGGAGACGGCCACGTGATCGTGGGCAACCAGCTTGCCCAATGCGGCGAGGAATTCACCATTCAACACGGCCGCGCCCGCTCCGCCGCGGATCGTGTTGTGGGAGAGCACGGTGAACTTCCAATCGAACAAGGAGCAGGGCCGCAGGCGGCCTACCGTAGCTCCCATACCCTTGCCGCGCATGCGATCCAGCCGCGGCTGGGGCCGGTCCTCAGCAGCAGCGAACTCTACCGGCTGGGTGGGCGCGGTGGGCAGCGTATAGCCGGCCAGAGGGGCAAATTCGCTCCAGGCGGCGAGGATCTCTTCCCGCGTCGCCCTGGCCTTCAGCTTGATGCTTACGCTTTCGGTATGGCCGTCTTCGACCGGCACCCGGTTGCAGTGCGCACTCACCCGGGCGTTCAACGGTTCTACCTTGCTTCCGCTCAGCTTGCCCAGCAGTTTCAGGGTCTCAGCCTCGAGCTTTTCTTCTTCGCCCTTGATGTAGGGGACGACGTTGCCCAGGATGTCGAGCGAGGCGACACCCGGATAACCTGCGCCGCTGACCGCCTGCATGGTGCTCACGAAGACGCTCTCCAGGCCGAAACGGTCGGCCAGGGGTTTGAGCGCCAGCACCAGCCCGATGGCGCTGCAGTTGGGGTTGGTCACGATGTAGCCGCCGGATTGCTTGCGGAAGCTCTGCGTCTCCAGCAGGTCGAGGTGGGACGCGTTTACCTCGGGAACCACCAGCGGAACATCGGCCGTCATGCGAAAGGCGGGGGAATTGGAGATCACGGCGCAACCCGCGGCGGCAAACTTCGGCTCCAGTTCCCGGGCGATGTCGGAATCGAGCGCGGCGAAGATCACGCCGGGCGCGCCTTCCGGCGTAGCGGGCGAGACCATCATGGAGGCGATCCGGTCTGGGAAGCGGGGTGTCCAGCTTCCATTTCACAGCTTCGCCGTAGGTTTTGCCGCTGGATTTGTCGCTTGCGGCAAGCCACGCGATCTCAAACCACGGATGGGCCTCAAGCAACTGGATAAAGCGCTGGCCGATAACCCCGGTGGCGCCAAGAATGCCGATCTTGTGTCGTGTCTGCATAGCGTATCGTTTTGAAAAGATTCAGTTAATTCTAGTCTATTCCGCCGGTCCCGGGGTCCTACAGCCTGCTTGCGGCATCTGCTGGGTCAATGGGCCGCAAGCTGGTTACAAAGCTGCCAGAATGGCGCCGGTAAATGCCTTGGTGCCGCTGGTTCCACCCACATCGCGGGTCAGCGTCTTCTTCTCGATGTAGACCTTCTCCAGTGCTGCCTGCACGCGATCGGCGGTGTCGGCTTCGCCGATATAACGCAGCATCAGGATGGACGACTGGAGCAGCGCTGTGGGGTTGGCGATGTCTTTGCCCGCAATGTCGGGCGCCGAACCGTGAACCGCCTCGAAGATGGCGCAGCCGGTGCCCAGATTGGCACCCGGTACCAAGCCCAGGCCGCCGACAAACGCAGCGCACAGATCGCTCACGATATCGCCGTACAGATTTTCGGTCAGCAGCGTGTCGTATTGATACGGGTTCATGACCAACTGCATGCAGGTGTTGTCGACGATGTGCTCGCCGTAGGTGATCTCGGGAAAGCCCTTCGCCACCTCGCGGCAACAGCGCAGGAAGAGACCGTCCGACATCTTCATGATGTTTGCTTTGTGGATGGCGTGGATCTTGCGCCGCTTGAACTTGCGGGCATATTCAAAGGCAAACTTGGCGATGCGGGTTGAAGCTTTCTCGGTGACGATCTTGAGCGACTCCACCACGCCCGGAACCACTTCGTGCTCCAGCCCGACATACTCGCCTTCGGTATTTTCCCGCACGATGATCAGGTCCACGCCGGGGTAGCGCGTATCCATCCCGGGAAGATTCTTGATGGGGCGGAAGTTCGCGAAGAGCTCAAACTTCTTGCGCAGGTGCACGTTGATCGAGGCGAAGCCGCCGGCGACCGGCGTGGTCACCGGGCCTTTGAGAGCCAGGTGGTTGCGCTCGATCGAGTGGTACAGGTCCTGGGGGATGTAATCGCCGTGCTTTTCAAAGGCGTTGGCGCCGACCAGAAAAGGCTCCCAGGCAAACTTCGCACCCGTGCCGTCGACTGCCGCTTCGAGGATGCTTACCACCGCACCGGTCACCTCCGGCCCTATGCCGTCTCCGGCGATCAGAGTGACGGTGTGTGTTCTTTCCTGTGAGCCCATTCCCTCTCCTGTGTTTATCGTTTACTGGTCTTCGCCGCTTCCCTGGTGTTCAGCAGGTGCTCGAGTTCTTCCTTGAACTCGCGTACATCTTTGAAATCCCGATAGACGCTAGCAAACCGGATGTAGGCCACTTTGTCGATAGTCCTTAAGTGGTTCATGATCAGTTCGCCGATCTGGTTGGTGGTGCGCTCGCGCTCTGGGGAGTCCACCAGAAAGGCCTCAGTCTCATCCACGATGGCTTCGAGTTTGGCGGCGGAGACGGGGCGTTTTTCACATGCTCGCAGCAGGCCGCTGAGGACCTTTTGCCGCTCGAATTTTTCCCGGCGGCCATCCTTCTTCACCACCATGTAGGGGATCTCGTCAATGCGCTCATAGGTGGTAAAGCGCTTGTTGCAACTCTCGCATTCTCGACGGCGGCGAATGGAGTCTGCTTCTTTGCTTTCGCGCGAATCGACCACTCGATCCTGCGCAAAGCCACAATAAGGGCATTTCATCAGTAACTAAATTCTATAGCAGTCGTGGCAAGAGGGGGTGAGCCCTACCGCTCACTCCCTTCCCGTTTACGCTGCCGGTGCACTCACCTCGACCATAACGCCGCCGGGTGCGTGACAGTAAAAGTCGAAGGTTCCGGCTCCTCCCCGCTCCAGGATGGCGGGTTCCGGGGCGTCGAAGCCCGCGCCCACGACACGCGCATGATGCTGCTTTACCTCCTCTTCCGATGGCAGAAGAAAGCCCACGTGGAAGAGAGCGGGGTAGGTGTTGGACGCGACCTTCTTGTCGTGCATGAGAATGAGGGCGAAGCCGTCTTCTCCCAGCAACGCGGCGAATTTGCCCTCGCCGCGCTGCTCGGTTACACGGAAACCAAAGCCGGTCTGGAAAAAACGGGTGGGTTCGGGAACGTCCGATACGGCAAGGTTGATGTGATTCAGTTTGGTCATGGATGCGATCTCCTTCGGTTGGAAGCAGTCGCATGGAACGAGCACTTGACAGGGCTGACCCATGCGACAGTCTGGGAGTGCACGCGCACTACCGCTATCGCCGTAGGTCTTATCCTCTCGGATAGACAGAGGCTGCGGAATGGGGTTCCGCAGGAGGCCGGGCTTACCGAACCGGCTAGGGCCTTTTTCGGCTGGTTTTTGGATGGCCCAAGGTTGGCCAGGATCCAGAAAATCTGCGGTATTTCTCTCCGGACGGTGCGAGTTATGCGAGATAAGCCCCCCATCGGGGGGAAAGTATAACCGTTATGCGCCCTTATGCCCCTGCATCGGGGCGGAAGTGTGACCATCGAACGGGATGGCCTCGGGCTGTGTCCTAATGGGACCGGTGAAGATGGAAATTCCAGGACGAAGCGGATTACGCGTCCGTAAATCGAGTTTGTCGTGCCGAGGCTGCCAGGTAGCCGGCGGCGCCTGTTATTCCGAAGGGTTGGCGGCTCCCGATGATAAAACCTCCGCTCCCGGTTCCACGGCGGGTTTCGTTCGGGGCACAAAAATCTACTTGCAACAAGGGACCCTCTGCGCATCAGATAATAGAAGTACTCGGATTTCATGAGAGCGGCATTCATTGTCGGGTTTATATTGGTCGCCCTGGGGATCGCTTCGCTTCTATACTGTGTATCGCCAGTACTCCTCCTCGTTCACGCCGCCGAACAGCATCAGACCAATTCAGTGCTCCCAATTCTCGGAGGATTAGCGCTCATTTGCGGTATTGCTCTCTTGTTTGCGAGTCGACCACGCAGCTAACGCCTGGTAAGTCGTGATCTCGGCCCTTGAAATCTCCACTGTGTGCCAACTCACCTGATTCGGTCCCCGAAACCAGACAGGCTATCCTCTTCTGATGACGAAGTTGGGTACGTTTGCGCTCATTGTCTCGGGTGTTCTCCTTGTCCCGTGCGAAGCAAGAGCGCAGTCTCACACAGTTGCGATGACGGTGGATGATCTTCCGTTCGTGTCGGGCAATCCGCAGCCTCTCAATCCCAGCGATGCGAAGAGAGCCGTGCAGGTAAACGAGAAAATACTTCGAGCCTTCGCTAGTCAACATATAGCGGCCACCGGGTTTGTGATCGAACAACATGTTCAAGAACTCGGCATCCAGGTGAGCACGAAGATACTCGAGGGGTGGATAAGGCCGGGATTCGATCTCGGGAACCACATGTATTCCCATCCTGATGTGAACTCCCTGTCAGCAGAACAGATCGAGCAAGAGATCACGCAAGGCGAAGCCACAATCGGACCTCTGTTAGAGCGCGTTTCTCGCAAACCCAAGTTCCTTCGATTTCCGTATAACCACACCGGAGATAGCGAAGAAAAGCACGATACGATCGCCGCGTTCCTGTCCGCTCACGGCTACCGTCTGGCTCCGTGCACAATCGACAACACCGATTACAAATTTAACGAAACCTACGTACTCGCTCTGGCACGCCATGATAGGCAAGCGGCAGCAAAAATCCGGGCCGACTATATTGCCTACACCGGCAAAGAGATTGACTGGTATACCGCGCTGGACAAGCAGGTATTCGGGTATGATCCGCCACACGTCATGCTGCTACACGATAGCCCGCTGAACGGAGACACTATCGAACAGGTCATCTCACTTTTCAAGCAGCGTGGCTACAGCTTTGTCACGTTGACGGAAGCCCTGCAAGACCACGCATACTCGGTTCCGGAAACTTTTATCACCAGGTACGGACCCATGTGGGGATACCGCTGGGCGCAGGTACTCCATGTAAAAGTTAGCGGGCGAGATGAGCCCGATCCCCCCGCATGGCTAGATCAATATGCCAAAAAACCACCTGTCAATCAGTAGTCACTGATGAGTTCGTGAGCCGCGACCGTTGTGCAACTACGGTGGTCGGTCATTTGGAAATCACCACTGAGCGAGATGAAGGGAACATGGAGCTTGCCGCTAAACGGTGAGGGGAATGCCGAAGAATTTTTGCTATTTGCAAATCAGAAAAGAATCTCGTATAGAATCGTCCTCGCGCAGCGAGTTTCGCTCGCTCGTCACGGACTCTTCGCGCCGCTTAGAAGGTCGCCCAACTGGAGCCTGCCTATGCCTTCCACCCAAAAACTCGACACTCACCATAAAGCACTCACCCTCAATCTCGATCCGTCCAAGTTCGGTTCTTTCGCCGAAATCGGCGCAGGACAGGAAGTCGCCCGCTGGTTCCTCTTCGTAGGAGGCGCCTCCGGCACGGTCGCCAAAACCATTTCCGCCTACGACAAGGAAGTAAGCGACGATCTCTACGGCTCCGGTTCGCGCTATGTCTCCAAAGAACGCCTGGAAGCCATGCTGGAAAGCGAATGGACTCAGCTCCTCACGCAGCTAAGCCAAACCCGCGGGCCGCACACGCGCTTCTTTTCTTTTGTTGACACCATCTCCGCGCGCAACTTCGCCGGAACCAACGAACCCCATGGCTGGGTCGGTCTCCGTTTTCAGTTGCAGCCGGGCGGCCCTGCCAACGACATCCTGTTGCACATCAACATGCTCGACCCTAGCAATGTCCTGGAGCAGGAAGCCATCGGTACTCTCGGCGTCAATCTCATCTACTCTGCGTTCTACGAATTGCAAAGCAAGGAATCTTTTCTGGAAGGCGTGGCCCAGGACGTCGTCAAAGAGCGCATCGAAATCGACTACATCGATGTTCGCGGGCCGGCATTCGAGACCTGGGACCGTCGTACCCTCCTGGCCTACCTGGTGTCTGCGGGATACGCTGAAGCTGTATTTTTTTCCTCCAAGGGCCTCGCGGTTCCCCCGACCGAGGCTCTGTACAAGAAAGCTGTCGTGCTTGCGCCCGGATACTTTGGCCACGTGGATGCCGAACACGCGCAGGTTCACGCGCGGCTGTTGGCTTCGGGTATTCAGCAGCTTCAGAATGAGCTGGGCGAAACACAGGCGGTGCCTGCCGGCTTTTTTTGCCTTACAGCTAGTTCCCTCGTGCCCAACGAACCGCCTCCGCAGATCCCCGACTTGATTCGCCGCATCGATGCCCTTCTCGCCTCAGGCGGCGACGTGCTGCTTTTTCGCCAACGCGAGCTCTACCACATGACCGCGCTCGCAAACCGCTATACCAAGGCGCCGGTGCGCTTCGTCTCGGGTCTTTCCCAGGTCATTCGGGCGTTTGGAGACCTTTACGGCGATCTCGAAGGCAGTCATCTCGAGACCCTCGGACGCCTCTTCGCCCAGAACGTGCGCATTTACGCTTATCCGATGACGGCCGGGGAGCTGCGCGAATGGCTGAACAGCGTTTCCATGACCGATTGGGAATGGAATGAAACGAATGGGTGGGTTTCTGCTGCCCAACTGCGGCGTACGCCCCCTCTGGGACACTTGTACGCCTATCTTCTCGCCAGCAACTTTCTCGTCCCCATGCCAGTCCCTGGCGCCCGCAACGCCGACGCTTGACCGACTGGTGAAAGGCCCGCTAATGGGCACCTTCCGAAAGCCGGCTTGTCGTACAAGTGGCCTTCGGCTGCTTGCAGCGAAGTCAGGCTCGACAGTCTTCAGGCAAAGTTTATCCACGACGGAGGATACAGCGGCGGAGGTCTGCGAAGTCACGCGGGTCGACACTCCGGCTGCGTTTATGGCTTCCGTCGAGCAAGGCGGAGTCGATCTTATTCTGGCGGATTACACTCTTCCCTCGTTCGACGGCATTTCCGCATTGAAGTTCGCAATCAAAGCCTGCCCGGATGTGCCGCTCATCTTTGTTTCCGGAACGCTGGGCGAAGAGGTGGCGATTGAAACGCGCAAGATTGGGGCAACGGATTATGTTCTGAAGACGCGGTTATCCCGAAACCTAGAGGGGTCGGTCGGGACCTGAAGGAACGTTGTGGGACTGCCGATATGCACTCTAAGTGTCACATTTATACACTTGAGTTTGCCAGAGTCCATGAAAGGCATCATATTCAACCTGCTCGAAGAAGTTGTGATCATCCATTACGGTGAAGACACATGGGATCAGCTACTGACCGCAACGGCACTGGACGGAGCCTACACCTCATTGGGGAGCTACCCGGACGAGCAGATTCAGGAACTTGTTGGGGCTGCGTCGCAGATGCTCGGCCTGACCTCGTTCGAAGTCCTGCGCTGGTTTGGTCAGCAAGCGATCCCGTTACTGTTCGATCGTTATCCTCGATTTTTCAGGTCTCAGCCTTCAACCCGTCCATTCGTGTTGAGCGTGAACAGCATTATTCACCCCGAGGTGCGAAAGGTTTATCCAGGTGCAGATGTCCCCACATTTGAGTTCCGTGATGAGCTCGATGGCGGTCTCATGATGGGCTATGTCTCGCCCCGACGATTGTGTGCGTTGGCTCAGGGATTTATCGAGGGGGCGGCCACGCACTACGGTGAGAAGGTGATCTTCGAGCATCGGGAATGTATGCACAAAGGAGATAACAAGTGTCTTTGCCATATCTCTTTTTCGCCGGGTCTGGGCCCTTAAATCGTGCGACCTGCAGCGGAAGAGTTCGCCGAAGAGGCGCGGAATGTTGAAGCGTCGCTCGGAACGCGACCGCAAGGCGCGCCTCGAAGCCGAGGCTATTGCCGAGCACGGGCTACGCGAACTGTACGAGAAGAAGCTGCAGATCGAACTACTGGGCGACATTGCCGTCGCCGCCAACGAATCAACCAGCGTAGAAGACGTCCTGCAGTTTGCACTTGCAAAGATCTGCCAGACCACCGGCTGGACATTAGGCCACGCTTACATGGTGAGGCCGGTTGCCGAAGGAAAACGACTATTCTCTACTGGCGGGTGGTACGGACCGCAAACGGAACGTACCCGGCCGTTCCATATTGCATCCGAAGCTGCGGCATTCGATCCGGGTATTGGCTTGCCTGGACGGGTGCTCTCAAGTGGAAAGCCATCCTTGATTCTCGATCTTGCAGAAGACATCAATTTCCCCAGAGCCGAATCTGCGCGGCTCGGGGGTCTAAGGGCGGGCTTCGCTTTTCCGGTGGTAGCGGGCAGTGACGTTGCAGCCGTCCTGGAGTTTTTTTCTGATACGTCACAGTCTCCGGACGGGTTCTTCCTGGAACTGATGGCGCAGATTGGCACCGTGTTGGGAAGAGTCGTGGAGCGCAGTCGTCTCGACAGAATCGTCGAGGACCGAACCAAGAGGCTGCAGGCCGAAATTATTGAACGCCAGCATGCCGAAGAAGCCGCGGCAGCGGCCAATCGCTCAAAAAGCGAATTCCTTGCGAACATGAGTCACGAGATCCGTACGCCGCTCAATGGCGTTATCGGCATGACCGACAGTGTGCTCGAGACAGATCTCACGTCAGACCAGCGTGAATGCCTGGACACGATCAAACTATCAGCAGATTTATTGCTCACCGTGGTGAACGACATCCTCGATTTTTCGAAAATTGAAGCGGGAAAGATGAACCTGGAGGCGATCGCCTTCGATCTTATTGACTGCGTGGAAGATGCTCTAAAGATGTTCGCGTTGCGCGCCGACGAAAAACGGCTGGAATTGCTTTGTGACCTCCGTCCCACCCTGCCGGAGATGGTACGGGGCGATTCTGCCCGACTGCGGCAGATAATCGTGAATCTGGTGAGCAACGCGATCAAGTTCACGGACAATGGTGAAGTCGTGTTGAAAGCCGAACTGGAAAGTAGAGAGCAGGCCGAACTCACCATTCGCTTTACGATCTCAGACACCGGAATCGGAATCCCGCAGGAAAAACAGGAATCCATCTTCTCGGCCTTCACTCAAGCGGACTCATCGACAACGCGTAAGTATGGAGGCACAGGTCTTGGCCTCACCATATCAGCCCGGTTGGCTTCGATGATGGGGGGAAGAATCTGGTTGGAAAGTGAGATCGGACGAGGTTCCCGTTTCTACTTTACCGTGCGCATGGAGGCGGTCGAGAAACCGATAGACTCCCGCATCCTCGCGGCGTCCGAGTCTCTGCGTGATGTGCGGATTCTGGTGATCGATGACAACCAGACGAATCGACGAATCTTGCAAGGAACACTGAACTCATGGGGTGCACAGACCACATGCGTTGCAGGTGGAAGGGAGGCTCTGGCGAAACTGGCGTCATCGCTCGATGCTCAAAAACCATACCAGGTGGTCGTAACCGACATGCACATGTCCGAGATGGATGGATTTGGTCTGGTGACGAGAATCAGAAGCCTTTCTGAGATGATTTCTATGCCTGTCTTGATGCTTTCCTCCGGCGCACGCCGTGAAGATGCGGACCGTTGTCGTCAGCTAGGGATCGATTCCTTCCTTTCCAAGCCCGTCCGGAGAAAAGAGCTGTTGTCAGCCGTCGTCGCATTATTGGGATGCCAGGCCATACCCCCGAGCTCGAATCAAGTGTTGCGGCGCGAATTCCCATCGCGCAGCAGAGAAGTCCGCATCTTGTTGGCCGAGGATAATCGTGTGAACCAGGCGGTCGCATCTCGGCTTTTAGCGAAGCTTGGGTACACTCTCGTAATCGTCAATAATGGCCACGAGGCTGTTGCTCTGCTCCAGCAGCAGACCTTCGACCTGGTGTTGATGGATGTTCAGATGCCCGAAATGGACGGCATCTCAGCTACGAAGAGAATTCGTGAGCACGAGAAATCGACCCGTGGGCACATACCGATCATCGCAATGACCGCACATGTCATGAAGGAGGACCGTATCCGCTGCCTTGCCGCGGGCATGGACGGCTATCTGACCAAACCCATCAATGCTGAGGAGGTGGAGGCGGCCATCCTTAACGCACTCGATGAAACTCCGGAAACTCGCAAAGACGCAAGTGTAGTTCAGGGCAAAGGACAGTTGAGGGAAGCGAGGGAAGTGCGTTGGAATACTTCTAAGACCCTGGAGCAACTCGGTGGCGATGAAGCCCTTCTTCAGGAGGTCCTGGACATCTTTCTTGACGAGGCTCCGAAACATTTGGCAGCCTTGCGTCTCGCAGTGGTACAAGGGATAGCGAAAACGGTAGAAACCAGTGCCCACACCCTGAAGGGCGAGCTTGGTTACATGGGCCTTCCAGAGATATCGCAAACGGCCGCCGAGATCGAGAGTATGGGGCGCTCCAACAATGTGCCGGGTGCTGCTCGTCTTCTTTCACAGTTCGAAGCTGATCTCATAGAGCTGTTTACTGCGATACGCGGCGCGAAATCGTTGGCTTTGGTACCGCCGGCAACGACCGTTTCTCTTTCTGGAAAAAATCAATGATTCGGGCCCAAGCCTGTCGCATTGCGTTGGACGGCAGTGGGTTCCCTGAAACGGGTTTTTCGGTTGACTTGCCCCCAGGCCCGAGGGTCACGCGGGGGCGCAAGTTAACGGAAACACCTGTACCCTGCCCAGCGGCTGCGAGGTGAGCGGAGGGGATACCGATACATCGCCGTGTTCAATTCCGCAGTCAGGGCGATAAACCGTCCCTCTTCCCGCGGTCGCGGGAAACCGTGAAGACGTCCATTGGCTTGCAGATTGGCTGCAAGCCAATTGCAAATTGCAAACTTAAATCTCTACGCAGGATCGCAGGATCGCCCTTTACGGGTAGCTTCGGCATAATTTGCCAAGTTCTGCGGCTAAATTTCGGGTCTGTAACTTGTTGTAGAACCGTTCGACAGGAGGCTATCTCCAGACCCACGTATTCTGCCATCTCCAGAACCAGAGCCACACGGAGACAACTGATAGATATGGCCCAAAAATGCTACATCGACAATCGGAAATCAGCCGAAAGACTAGATAGGCCCCTAGAGATTTGGCGCTTTCGCTCGTGCAAGTTTTGTTCTCGGTCCTGTCTATTGGCTCATCCGGGTTGCTGTACCGGACTGGGTCAATCGAGCGGCACCGCAGAGCAATATGGAACAAGAGCAAAGGGGTCGAACGGGGCCGACCAATATTGAGCAGAATCGCCAGCCGCGATTTCTAGACAACTTCTCTCATCAGATCTTTCGGAGGGAGAGACTGTAAGTCATGGAACGAAGCAACCGCGCTATTCTCATCTAGTCAATCTGCAAAGATTCCTTGTGCAACCTAGCGATGATTTCCTCCGGGTTCGGCATCTGCCAATCGGACGCTCGTAACGCGAATCGGTTCCTCCCGGGTTCGCTACCTCTACCGTCTACGACGCACCCTCTTTGACAATATGTTGTCTTTATCCAGGAAGATGAGAGCAAACAATTCTTCACGATCTAGTCTGCCAGGTTCCTCCACCAAATCGATCCTGTGCATCTTCCCCGCTGCGTATGCCCAAACATCAAAGGCGGTAGCCGACATGCCCGGTATCAGTTGGATCGCCCGTGCTTGCTGGGCCGCTTCCCTGGGTCCCTCAGCCTCGATGTCGATTTCCCAGATCACGCGAAATTCCATGGCAGCCTCCTGTACCTGGAAGAAATACCTGACCTGCCGTTCCAATGGCCATGGACCCGCGGGAAGAAACTTGCACCCCGGTAACAGAAGCCAAGATTGCAGGTAACTCGGGTTGTAATAACGTACTCGCGGTGTCTCAATTTGAAGCACATGCTTGCCGAGGCCGAGGTACGACGCTGAATAAAACGGTGTCGGTGTTCTGACGCACAAACTCCTAAGGTTCGCCAGGTATCCAACCGTCTATCTTCGGAGCGTCCCAAGGTCATACACTTGCATTCCGCTCCGAAAGTGCAGTTTCTGACGGTGGCTCTTACCTGTACCTTCGTACCGATGAAACCGACTGAGATGGCGAAATACCGCGAGAGCCAAGAGCAATGGCTGGTCGACTTACTGTCTCGAAGGCAAGACCTCTCCATTCAAATGGCGAAGCTGGATGTTGAGATTGGTGTTGTGCGCGGGGTCCTTCGGGCGTATGAGACGGTTAAGGCGAAAGATGTTGTCGAGGGTGAAGAGTCTAGTGTTGATGATGCTTCCCCGGAAGCGACAGTCTGATTCTGCGCCATGGTGCTTGTCCCACTGGCGCTTGTCCCACGGTGCGCACGCCAGTTGAATCACCCTCTAGCGCCGCACAGGGATGTAAAGATGCAGCAAATGGCGAAAGGCAGAAAGTCATTCCCGGAAGCCGATTTTACTGATCACGACGCTTGTCCTCTGGCAGCGCAGAGCTTAGTGGCGAAGGCCGAGTGAACTGCAGATCCCTCGGCTCCGCTCGGGATGACAAAGGGGAGAGGGGCGCTCCTATGGAGGGCAGTTGATGGACATGAGGCGTTGGTGAATCGGAACTATTCGCAGCGCAGCGCGACCATGGGGTCGATGCGGATCGCTCGCCGCGCCGGAAGGTACGCCGCCGCCAGGGCGACCAGCATCAGCAAAAGCGCGACGCCGATAAACGTGAGTGGATCGGTCGGGGTTACGCCGAAAAGCAGCGCAGACAAAAAGTGCGTCAATGTCAGAGCCGCAGGAATGCCGGCCGCCAATCCCAACAGCACCAGCTTTGCCGATTCCCCAAGCACCAGATGTCGAATGCTCGCGGGCGTTGCTCCCAGCGCCATACGAACGCCGATTTCCCGCGTGCGGCGCGAGACGGAAAAGGAGATGACGCCGAATATTCCGATGGCGGCAAGCAAAAGCGCAATGGCGCTGAAGAGCCCTAGGAGCACGGTGCGGAATCGCGGCTCCGCCACAGACGCATGCAGGGCCTGCGGGAATGATTCAATCTCCGTCACCGGCAGATCCTTGTCGATATTGTGAGTTTCCGTCCGAATGGCGGCTGCAATCCCGGCCGCGCTTAGACTGCTCCTCACCACCACCTCGTCTCCCCAGAACGGAGCCTGCGCGAAAGGGACATACATCATGGGACCAGGATTGCCGGCGATGGAAACATCGTGGATGTCGGCCACCACCCCTACTATTTCCCGGGAAACATCGCCATGGGGTGGAAATCCAAAAATGAGTTGCCTGCCCAGCGGATTCTCCCCAGGGAAATAACGCCTGGCCAGCGCCTCGCTGATTAAAGCGACAGGCGGCGTCGAAGCGGAATCGCCCTCGGAAATTAGTCTTCCTCGAATCAGGGAGATACCCATGACACGAAAATAGCCCGGGCTGGCGGCGACGTAATTCGCGGTATCGGCTGCGCCCTGCTGCGGCGGCGGATTGCCGGCAATGGCAAAGGGCAGGTTGACACTGTTGTCCATGATCGGCAGCGGAACGGCGATCGCTGAAAACTGCAGCCCCGGCTTCGCCTGCAGGCGCGACATGAGCTCATTCGAGAAGGCGGTCCACTGCTGCGGCGTGGAATATTGAAAGCGGGGCAGTGAAATTTCCGCTTTCACCATATTCTCCGTCACAAACCCAGGGCTCACCGACAGCAACCGGGCGAAGCTGCGCATCAGCAGTCCGGCACCAACCAGCAGAACCATGGCCACTGCTACCTCCGCCACTACCAGTAAGCTGCGAGCGCGCTGCGCGCCTCTGGCATCCCCCGCACGGGAGCCCTCTTTGAGATTTGCCTGCGGATCGGACCGGGTTGTGTGGAGGACAGGCGCCAGGCCAAAAAACACGCTGGCGGCTAACGACAACATAAAAGCAAATCCGAGAACGGAGCCGTCAACGCGGATGGAACGAAGCTGGGTTAATCCCGCCGGCAGAAGTGAGCTCAGGGCGGAGACGCTCCACCATGCCAGCAACACTCCCGTGAAACCGCCCAACAGCCCCAGAAGAGCGCTCTCTGTCAGCAGTTGGCGGGCTATGCGTCGTTGGCTCGCCCCCAGCGCAATCCGAACAGCAATCTCCTTGGACCGCGAAGTCGCCCGCGACAGAAGCAGGTTCGCAATATTAGCGCACGCGATCAAAAGCACGAGTCCAGCTGCGTTCAAAAGCAGGAGCAGCGGTTTCTTCACATCCCCGACGATCACCTGCTGCAGCGGCTCGATCGCAATCCGCCACCCTTTCTCCTCAGGAAACTGAGTGACCAGCCGCGCGCTGATCGTCTCCAATTCCGCTCGTGCCTGATCAGGGGAGATGCCGGACCGCAGCCGGGCAATCACCGGGAGCCAATGTGCCTGAGGGGGCCGCGTCATCCAGCCGCTGAACAGCGGGTCCTGGACGAGGGGTATCCAGACTTGGTCCGTCTGGTTGAAGAACGGTGTCCGGAAGCCGCCCGGCATAACGCCAACTACAGTGAAGGCACGGTGATCGAGCATTATCGCGGTGCCCGCAATTCCCGGGTCGGCTCCGAACCGGCTGCGCCACAGCTGTTCGCTCAGAACCGCCATCGGCGCCGCGCCGCGTTCGCCGTCTGCTGGGGACAGCGCGCGGCCCAGAAGAGGCTTGGTCGCAAAAAGAGAAAAAAACTCAGGCGTAACTGCCAGGGTGCTTAGGTCGGCCGGCTCTCCGTGTCCAGTGAGCGTGAGAGCGTGGCCGGCAAGGCCGGCGACCGAGGTGAATACGCGACTGTGGTCTCGCAACTCGGCGAAAGCAGGATAGGACACTGCCGCGCCCGAGAGGCCCGCCTTCGGCTTCGCCTCCGACACCTCGACAAGCTGGCTGGGGCTGGCATAGGGCAGCGGCCTGAGGAGAACGGCGTCGACCAGAGAGAAAATCGCGGCGTTCGCCCCGATACCCAGCGCAAGCGTCAGCGTCGCGACTGCGGTGAAGCCCGGCGACTTCGCCAACGTGCGCACCGCATAGCGCAGGTCCTGCCAGAGCGAGTCGGCTGCGGACTCCCATCCGGCCGCCCAGACCTTCTGGCGCACCGATTCGGCGCTGCCCGCTTCCGCCCGCGCTGCGCGCAGCGCCGCTTCCCGGCTCATCCCGTGCCGCATCTTCTCGTCGACCGAGGCGTCCTGAAAACTACGCAGCTCTTCGTGGATCTCTGCGTTGCGCTGGTTGCGGCGAAGCAGAGCGCGGATTCCGGAGATCACATTGCGCAGCATAGTTATGACAGCCCTCTCAGGCTTCGAGAATGCGGTTGATCGCGGCGATTTGGCGGCCCCATTGCCGGCGCTCTTCCTGGAGAGCCTTTCGGCCCCGCTCGGTCAGCGCGTAATATTTGCCGCGGCGATTGTTTTCGGTCGCGCGCCACTCGGCTTTAATCCGCCCGGTGCGCTCCATGCGACTCAACGCGGGCAGCAGGGATCCGGGATTGACGCGAAAGACGCCGTTGCTGATCTGCTCGATCCGCAAGGCGATGCCGTAGCCGTGCATCGGCTCCAGGGCGAGGGTCTTCAGGACGAGCATTTCCAGGGTTCCCTGGACCATATCCCGGTTTTCTCCGGCCATGCGGTTGGTTCCTCCACTCGATAAACAAGAGGAATACTACGACTCCTTTCGATTGTCAAGAGGAAGAGAACAGCAACCGCCTTCTATGGATGCCACGAAGTAACCCCACCAACGCATGCGCTTGGTGTCTTCCGGGTAATCAGATACGGGGAAAACAGCCGACTGCCAAAGACAAAAACGCGCGGGGCCGCCGCATGATCGTCACTGATTTCAGGCTTCTGGCGGGCGTTCCAGAGGAATTGCTTCGTTAGCCAGACGAACCGAGATATCGAGCGAGCCCGGATCGCACCAGCCGATGCGATCGTGGGTGCGGATGATTCCTCCGACGACGATTCTACAGTTGAGCCCCGAACGGTTCAGCAGCGCCTTGAACACCTTTTTGGCGACTAGATTTTCGAGATAAAGGCACGGCACGTTGAGCCGGCCGCCGTATAACACGCAGTCGCCGATACGAAAGTATTGCCCCACAAGATGGTTGAGGGGCACACCGCGCGTGGTCAGGTTTCGCCTATGCTCGTGGGGCGCAAGCTCGAGGTCGCGGTCGCGAGCAAGCGCTTCCAGCACCTCGACTTCAATCAGCGTCACCTGCCTATCGATGTGATGCTTCTTCGAGTAGGTCCCGAGCCCCGTCGCGTAACGGTCGCCTTCCAGGCCGATGCCGGCGACCAAGTGCACCTCGGAGAGCTCGACCATCGGTGCCGATGCTTTCGGTGCGACGTGGATGTTCAGCAACTCCCCTCGCCAATGCATGCGGTAATCATCGCACCGGTGGATAGCCGGCACAATTCTTAATGCAGCAGTCGCTGGCCGGCCAGGTTCGGAGTTTATTCGGAGCGGAGCGTGGTGTTCCGATCGAGGCGCATGGCGCGCAGCGCTGGGATG
Organism: uncultured Acidobacteriaceae bacterium; assembly: GCA_963840675.1. GTDB lineage: Bacteria > Acidobacteriota > Terriglobia > Terriglobales > Acidobacteriaceae > PALSA-350. The sequence continues at coordinate 80,225 of CAWJAB010000005.1, read as the reverse complement.
TAGCTGGCGGCGAGCGCGACGGCGGCAAGCACAAGGGTAACGGCCACGAGGTGGGGAGATCGGTGGGCGACACTCCGTAGAGCAGGCCGGCCATAAGATGAGAGACGATGAGCGCACCCACCAGGCCCAGACCGGCGCCAGCAGCGGCTAGACCGAGGCCCTGGGCACAGGACCAGTCTGGAACGCAAGATGTTCGGCGATCTCTTCCCGCTGGCGTTGGTCAGTACGCCGCGTTGTCGCGAAATTCGACAGGCGTATCCTGAAGCGTCGCAGGGATTTCATGCCGGATCCTCTGCTTCGACTTGGAAAAAGTCTGGGATGGGCCCCGTGCTTTGCTCTCAATCGGGGGTCTGTGCCTGCAGTTGTCTGCGGCCAGCAACCTTTAGGTTTCCAACAGGAATGCTGACACGGTCCCTTTTGGTAAACAACAGGAATTTTGCATATATCCCAACGACCAAATCCAGAAGAGCTGTTGGAATGACCGTCTGACCCAAGCGATAGCGCGAGCAGGCCTAGGTGACCACTACGACGTTGCGTTGTTGTACCAGCGCAGAACGCGGAGAGCGCGCAGTGTGTTCCAGCGGCTTGCCCGGCCGACACCAGTCTCCATCTCCAGCGGAATATATTCGGGATGAAGCAGGTTGAGCGGCCAACGCCCGTTCTGATGGCGGCGTTCCATCACGGTTTCGATGGCGTCACGGACGCGACCGTCGGGTTTGATTCCTGCATTCCGCAGGTAATCGAGTCCGCGCAAGACGTCGTAGTGCCAAAAGGCCGGGAACGAAAAGCGGAGCCAGCGTTTGTTGATGACTTCGCCGGTTCGAAGCGAACGGAACATGCGGCGCTCGAGCAGATAGTTTTCAGCCCGCTTGCGCGCCTTATTGACGGCTGCCGATTTGCGGCTTGCTCGCTCGTATTCGAGCAGTCCTTCGAGCACGCAGATGGTGGTATGGAACGAGGAGCGCCGGCTTTTGGGTGCTTCGCAGTTCCAGCCGCCATCCTCGAGCTGCTCGCCCAGTAGTCGATTAGCCAGCGCGTCGTTCGGTTCTTTAAAATACGAGCCGATGGCGAGGATCCTGCCGTTGATGCAGGGCTCGGTTTCGCCGTGAAGGAAAGGCCGGTGGTTAAGCGGCTTAAACACAAGCTGCTTGCGGACGCGGTCGATCATTTTGCGAGCCTGCTTGCTGGCGGGGTCGAGACCGAGGTCCATCAAGACAACGAGACTATAGAGGGTAATAAGCAAGCCCCGGTCCTGCTTCGGCAAATCGTCTCTCCACCCGCGGGGGCCCCCGCCCCAGTTGCCAGTGGGAGATTGGGAGGCGAGAAGTTGGGCTCCCCAACCTTCGGTTGCGACGCGAGACCGCTCGGCTGCAATCGCGTCGGGGGCTTCACCGGTAAGGTCCTTCATGACCTGCCAACGGATGGCCGGGTCAGAATCGAGGAGCCATTTGAGGTGCGCGGGCCGGGGCGCGTAATCATGGAGACGCATGCGTATGTTATAGCAAGTGGGGTTTGGTTTTGACCCGTGCGCGAACCGCGTTCCGCTTTGGCTGCTGCGTGTGGCAGGAGTACGGCGCTACGGACGATTGCCACCGCTGAATGGCTATGATCCCGGAAAGCCACCCGCAACAAATACGGCTGTGGTTAATCCTGGCACCTGAATAGTTCCGGTCCGGTTGTTTACGGATGAGGAAGTGGTCGCCGCATCGGTGGAGCGTGCCTCTTCGGGGTGGAGCTGAAGACCAAGGCCACGCAGCTGATCGTCCTGGAAGCTGACGGGATTGAGCGTGGCATTGAAAACTACGACGATGTGCCGGTATTCGCCATAATTGCGTCCGTTGTAATCCAGTTTCATCACGATGAGGCCGGGAATCTGCGAGGGTCCGGTATTCAGGAAATGCAGATTGTTCTGCACCTCGGCCAGGGTAGCCATGTGGAAGAGCGCAGAACTCCCGCGAATGCGCAGGAACATCTGGAATGCTTCGGCGGCGGCGGAGATGTTTGCGGGCGTTGGCGTGAGAGCGGGATTAGCCAACAAGGGCTGCATGATGGGCCACTGGCCGCCATTCACATTTTGCAGCGGAAGTCCGATGCCCCAATTGTTCGACTCCTGCGAGAGAAGACTGGGGTTGTGTTCTTCTTCTGCAAGAGTCCAGTTGACCTTGTTGAACCAATCTCCTGAGTTGTAGCTGTTGTCGTCCATATCCTTGGAGCGGAGCAGATCATCGCCGCCAAAGAAGAAAGGTATGCCCTGGCCCAGGGCAATGATGCTCATGGCCAGCACTTGGCGGCGGGTTCGAGTAGCGATGGAGTCGCCATTGGTGGAGGTTGTGCCGGGAATTGCGGACTTCAACTGAATGGCATCGAAGAGCGGCTGGTTGTCATGGACCGAGCAGTAGTTAACGGCTTCAAGTGGGCTGGCTGCGTAGCCGGCAGGCTGGCCGCCGTAGATGATCTGGCTGCCTTTTACGGTCGCTCCGGCGCTATCGACGAAGGTGAAATCGCGAAGGTTGCCGGCCAGCCCGAGACGAACCCAATCCGCTTCGGAGTTGAGCGTAGCCTGCTGGCTGGCGAGGCTTTCGCCAAGGGTAGTTGTTGTGTATTCGCTGGGGTCTGTGAAGAGACCGGTGGCGAAGCCCTGAACCTGTTCGATCGTGTCATCGAAGGAATTACCGCCGCGGATGCCGTCGCGGATGCGGTCATTGAAGGTGCCGATGCCGTAGCCGTAGAGGTTGGCCTGGGTGGCATTCACGCCTAAGGCGGCGGTTTCGGCATTGAGGAATCCTTCGCCGTAGATGTATATCTTCGACCCGTCAACCCCATCCTTCTCCAGCGTGAGGCTGCGCAGGGCCTGCTTGATGGCCTGCATGTTGTAAACGAAGTGCAGGCTCATGTCGTCGAAGCGGAAGCCATCGATCTTGTATTGAATTGCGTTCTGCACCACGTTGTCGATCATGAGCTTGGCGAACATGCGATGTTCGCTGGCAGTGTCATAACAGCAGCTTGCGGTCTCGATGTTGCCGTTAGCGTCGAGCCGGTAGTAGTAGCCGGGGACGACCTCATCCAGGATGGAGAAGGTGTTTTCGCCGCTGGCATAGGTGTGGTTGAAGACGACGTCCTGCACCACGCGCAGACCGGCTTTGTGCAGCCCCATCACCATCTGCCGGTATTCGAAGACGCGGTTGTCGGGATTGAAGGCGAACCCGCCGTTAGGCGCGAAGTAATGGACGGGATCGTATCCGAAGTTATAACCGTCGGACTGTTGCACGGCTTCGACGGCAGCTTGTTGCTGCGTGCCATCGGGAGGATAGCCGGTGAGATTGCCGGGCGACTGCCAATTGGCTTTGTTTTCGTCGACGCTGCCGATATGGAAGCTGGGCATGATGTGAACGGCCTTGAGGCCGGCCTGAGCCAAATAGCGCAGGTGCGTCATGCCGTAGCTGGACGGATTGGTGAAGGCGAGGTAGGTTCCCTGGTACTGGGTGGGGACGCTGGCGTCGGCTACGCTGAACTCCCTGACGTGGAGCTCGTAGACGGAGAAGTCGTTGAGCGAGTCGAGCCAGGGAGAAAAGCTGAAGTCCCAGCCCTGCGGCTTGGTCGAGGCATCACTGAGGTCGGTGATGCGGGTTTTGGCTCCATTGAGGGCGATGTCCGCTGAGTATGGATCGCTGACGATGTTCTCGACGATCTGCTGCTGGTCCGGAACGTAGACAAAGATGTCGTAGAGATAGTACTGGCCTTTCCATGAGCTTTGCCCTTCGACGGACCAGACGCCGTTGGATTCGGTCATGGGCAGGGTTTGCGCCGGAGTGGTGTCGTTTTCGCCGGTGTAGAGCAGAAGCTTGACCGATTGCGCCGTGGGAGCCCAGAGATTGATGGTGAGTTGGCCCTGATTGAAGACCGGTCCCAGCTTGCCCGGATAATAGAAGAGATCGTCGAGCACGCCGGCATCCTGAACCCCGCTGACGTAGGTGAGGCCGCCGCTCGAGTTGACTCCCTGAACGACGAGCTGGCCGGTGAGGGCCTGCGCCATGGCGCTGACTAGCACGGAGCTGGCCAGGTGGAAGACGCTGTAACCGGCAAGCTGAGGATATGCAGCGGCCTCCGCTGGAGCTGAATCCGCTTGCGGCGTAGGTAAGCGGGAGCGAGGCGGTGCCGCCGGAAAGCGTGCCGGTCGAAGAGATGGCCAGGGTGGCGTTTAAGGAATAGAGGAGCGAGTAGGTGGATGTGGATTGATAGCCGCTGGCAGGAATAGCGACCGTGGTGCGGTCGATCCAGAAGGCCTGGTGCTGGTAAAGACCTGCGCCGGCAATCTGCGACGCGGTCGGTTCGGAGGTAAATACGGTGGCGTCGCCGGAGATGACCCAGGCCTGGGTGTATTGCGTGACCTGCAGGTATTGGTTGGGTCCGGGGTCCTTGATACCGCCGTCGTTGCAGTTATTGATGATGAAGCCGAGCTGGCCGGCAGGACTGCCGCTGGCGGGGTTGATGGGAACGTCGAAGTAGACGCCGAAGCTGTCCGTCCCGGATTGCGGCACCTGGCTTGAGCACCAGCTGTAGCTCGTCACGGTGGCATTCCAGGCATAGAGGCCCCAGCCGGAGTAGTTGCCGTCAGGGCGGTAGTAGTGAATGCGGGCGATGCCCGCTGGAGGGGGCACGGCTGGCTGGGTGGTGTAGACGGTAGTGTTGCCGGAGAGGACCCAGCCCTGGGTGTACTGCGTGATCTGCAGGTATTGATTGGGACCAGGATCTTTGATCTGGCCGTCGTCGCAGTTGTTGATGATGAAGCCGAGCTGTCCCGCAGGACTGCCGGCGGTGGGGGTAACCGGAACATCGAAGTAGACGCCGAATTCGTCTACGCCAGTGATCGCCACCTGGCTGGAGCACCAGGTGTAGGTTTGAGTGGTGGCGTTCCAGGCGTAGAGTCCCCAGCCGGTGTAGTTGCCATCGGGGCGAGTAGTAGTGGATGCGCGCGTCGCCGGCCGGAACGGGGTTCGTGCCGGTGGCGGGCTGACTGTAGAAGACGGTCACATTGCCTGAGATAACCCAGCCCTGGGTGTACTCGGTGACCTGCAAGTATTGGTTGGACCCGGGATCTTTTGTGCCGCCGTCGTCGCAATTGTTGATGATGAAGCCGAGCTGTCCGGCGGGACTGCCGTTGGTGGGTGTGACCGGGATGTCGTAATAGACGCCGAAGCTGTCGATGCCGGTGATGGAAACCTGGCTGGAGCACCAGCTATAGCTCGCCGTGGTCGCGTTCCAGGCATAGACGCCCCAGCCGGTGTAAGTGCTGTCGGGGCGGTAATAGTGGATGCGCACGTCGCCGGCGGGAACAGGATTTGTGCCCAGGATCGGCTGGTTGTAGAAGACGGTGGGGTTGCCGGAGACGACCCAGCCCTGGGTGTATTCGGTGACCTGGAGATATTGATTCGGCCCCGGGTCTTTTATCTGGCCATTGGCACAATTGTTGATGATGAAGCCGAGTTGGCCTGCCGGGCTGCCCGCGGTGGGAGTGACGGGCACGTCGAAATAGACGCCGAAACTGTCTGTGCCGGTCTGCGCCACCTGGCTGGAGCACCAGCTGTAGCTCGCCGTGGTCGCGTTCCAGGCGTAGAGGCCCCAGCCCGAGTAGTTGCCATCGGGGCGATAGTAGTGGATTCGAACATCGCCTGCGGGTACTTGGGCGAAAACCGGGAGGGCGGCGCTCAAGCAACAGTGACAAAACAAAGAGTTGCCAGCGGAGAGCAAGAAAAATTCGGCTCGTCATAGCGTAGCGGGTATATCCCGGCGCGAGCTCAATTGTCAAGCGATCTTGCGGCCAATGAATGGCCCGAGCCGGATGCAGACTGTGCCGCCAGAATCGATCAACCCGGTACTGGTACTACATTAAGTCCTGGTTAACGCGGCGGAGTGATTCTCATTGAATGCCGTCAGCCTCTCGCCGGCACACCGGAGGCAAGCCACTTGGACGATTAGCCATTGTTATTGAGCGTGAGAGGGTAGATCGCCCGGGTGGCAGTCTCCTTGACGGGAAAGGAGAGATCGCGTACTCTCCTTTCTCAGATAGGAGAGCCTTTGACGAAACCGGTTGAACTCCCGCAGGGCACACTCGAGATGCTCATCCTCAAGGCGATCTCGCTGGGTCCGCTGCATGGCTACGGCATCCTGCTGCGCATCCAGCAGATCTCCGGCGAGCGCCTCGAAATCCTGCAGGGTTCCTTCTACACTGCCATCTATCGTCTTGAGCGCGGGGGCTGGATCAAAGGCGAGTGGGGTGAGTCGGAGAACAATCGCCGCGCCCGCTTTTACTCGCTTACCGCTGCCGGTACCCGTCAGCTCAAGGCCGAGACCGCCAAATGGACCGACATGGCCGCTGTCGTGGCCGGCATTCTCGACAAGAAGGCCATATGAGTCTCCTCGCCGCAATTCGGAAGCTCTGGCACTCCATCGCGCCACGCACCCACAGCGACGTCGAAGAAGAGTTTCGTTCTACCCTCGATGCCTACCAGGAAGATTTAATCCGCCAGGGCCTCCCCGAAGACGAAGCCCGCCGCAAAGCCCGCATCGACCTCGGCCAGCCCGCCGCCCAAAACGAAACTTACCGCGACGCCATCGGCCTCCGCCTCTTCGATGAGTTAGGCGGCGACATCCGCTACGGCCTCCGCGCCCTGCGCCGCAACCCTGGCTTCGCCGCCGTCGCCGTGCTCTCACTCGCGCTCGGCATCGGCGCCACTACGGCAATGTTCTCGCTCATCTACGCCGTCCTGCTGCACCCGTTTCCCTACGCCGGCGCCGACCGCATCATGAACGCCGTCGTCATCGATCAGCAACATCCTGACGATTGGAGCTGGTTTCCCCTTAGCAAGGCACAGTTTGATGACCTGCGCCTTGCAGCCCCGGTTGATTCGGTGCTTGGCTTCAACAAAGGGGGTATGGAGATCACCGGCGGCGCACTGCCGGAAGACATCCAGGTCATCTACCTCACAGAGAATGCCGGGACTTTCTTTGGTGTGCGCCCGCTTCTCGGCCGCAACCTCGAGCCATCCGATGCAGAGAACGGCGGCCGCTCCGTCGTTGTTCTCAACTACCGCTTCTGGCAGCGCCACTTCGGCGGCGATCCCCATGTCATCGGGCAAGCGCTCAAAATCGATCACGCCGCTTACACCATCATTGGGATCATGCCCCGCAGCTTCGCATTCAATGACAGCTTCGGCGTCGGCGATGTTTACCTGCCTGGCAGTCTCATGCCGACTTTCAACCTTCCCTTTGTGGCCTCCGTACCGTGGATCAAGCTCCGGCCCCACGTCACACTTGCCGCGGCCAACGCTGCGCTCGAGCCCATCGTGCGCCAGTTCGCAAAACTGCATCCTGATCGCTTTCCCGATCACTGGCATCTCGCACTGCAGCCCATCATCGTGCCTTACCAGGAGGGAACGGGCCGCACCCTGACGCTTCTTCTCGCAGGCGTTGTGTTCTTGCTCATCATCGGCTGCGCCAACTGCTCCATTCTTCTGCTGGCCCGTGGCCGCGCGCGCCAGCATGAGCTCGCCATCCGCAGTGCGATCGGCGCCAGTCGCTGGCGCATCATCCGCCAGTTGCTGGTCGAAGCCGTCGTCATTTCCTGCACCGGCGCCGTGCTTGGCGCTGCTGCGTCTTACTGGCTGGCAAAGCTTCCCTTGTTGCTTTCTCCGGTTTCCTTTCCAGCCGAATCCGTCATCCGCATCAACGGTCCCGTCCTCGCGTTCTCCGTCGCGCTGGCGTTGCTCTGCGGCATCCTCTTCGGTCTTGCCCCCGCATTGCGTCTCTCGCGTCGCGATTCCGCGCGTATTCTCCCGGGCAGGCAGATTGGGGTTGTCGCTGCTCCCGCAAAGCATCGCTGGAGCGTGCTCATCGCCGCGCAAGTCGCGCTTACGCTTCTTCTCATGGCCACTGCGGGCACCGCCATCCGCAGCTTTCTTGAGCTCATGCAGTCGCCGCTTGGCTACGATCCCGCAAATGTCATGAAGCTCGGCATCCTGCTGCACCTCCAAGACCCAGGCGAGTGGAGCCGCATTCAGTCGCGCGAAGCGCGCACCGCTTACATCGAGCAGATCCGGGAGAAGATCGCATCCGTTCCCGGTGTCTCCACTGTCGCTGTCTCCAGCGACAGTGCCGGCACCGATGCCACGCCGCCCTATACTGGCGCCGAGAGCTCGTTCAACATCGACGGACCTCGCGATCGCGCAGCAGCCGCAGGCCCGTGTGATGACTGGTCGACCAGCGATATTTCGCTGCGCTCCGCATCCCTCTGCTTCAGGGTCGCCTCTGGAATACGGATGAAAACACCCGCGGAGACTTCGTCGCGGTCGTGAATCGCGCTTTCGCGACACGCTATCTCTCCTCGTCCAATGCCTTGGGCCGACAGCTACGTATTCCCGGTCTCGCACATCAGAATCGCTGGGCGGCCACCTCTGCGCAAAGCACCGCCTGGCGTCAGATCGTCGGCGTTGTCGGCGATGCGCGCAACGACGGCGTCGATCGCCCTGTCGTCCCCGCCATCTACCTTCCGTACACCGCCGTTATACCGTCCAATGTGCAGTTCTTCGTCCGCACCCAGGGCGATCCGCTCACCTACCTGCACTCCATGCGCGCCGCCATCGCATCCGTCGCTTCCGACCAGCAGATCTCCAACAGCACCTTCAACGGCACCTTCACCCTTAACGATGCCATCGAGCGCGACGCACAGTACAGCCGCCAGCGACTCTTCTCCATATTGTTTGGCGTCTTCTCTGCCATGGCGCTCGCGCTCGCGCTGGTCGGCATCTTCAGCGTTGTCGCTTACAGCGTTGCGCAACGCACTACGGAGTTCGGTGTCCGCCTGGCGCTCGGCGCGCCGCGTGCGCACGTCCTGTGGGTCGCCGCGCGCATCGCGCTGGTCAGCGCGGCCGCGGGCATTGTCATCGGTCTTGCCTTTGACAGCTTTCTCGGCGCCGTCCTCGCCCACTGGATGCGAAGCGCCTTTGCCGCGGGCAGTCTGTTCGCAGCCGCCGCGCTCCTCGCTCTCAGCGCACTCCTCGCCTGCCTGTTGCCCGCCCGCCACGCCATCGCCGTCCCGCCCGCCGAAGCTCTCCGCAACGAATAAAGCGTGTCTTCATGGCAGGGCCCAATGCCGATTCGGTCATTCACGGAGGAGTGTATCCGCTGCTTGCAGCCAGGGTGATCGGGCTTCGGATCAGTTCCGCTATGCTGAGTTTGCGGGAGAATCATTGATTGGGATTGCAGGTTGGGTGAATCACAATGGCTCGCTCAAAAAGAACCCATGGCCTCGTTCAACAACTCTGATAGCCCGCGACAACTGGGAGAGGAAGGTGATCCGTGACAGAACCGACGATACTTGTGGCGACCTGGGGCGATGGGCTGTTCGCAATCACCGGCGATGGGCGCACGCAAGAGATTGCGAACCAGCGCGTCAGAGGGCTGGCGCCAGATGGGCGCGGCGGCGCGCTCGCCATTGTCGGACGACATTCGCTGCGCAGGCGTGCACCAAGCGGCGAATGGGCAACCGTCGCTACGAGTGAGTTCGAGCTTTCGTGCTGTATGGCTGTCAGAGACGCCATCTATGCAGGAACGGACGATGCACGCATGCTGCGGCTTAGCCATGGGGGCGGTGTGCTCGATCCTATCGATGGTTTCGATAACATCGCGGGGCGGGAGGCTTGGTTTGCTGGTTCGGCAATTATTAATGGGCAGCGCCTCGGGCCACCGCTAGGCATTCGCTCGGTTGCGGCCAACTCGAGCGGGAGCATACTGTTCGCCAACGTTCACGTGGGAGGCATTCCGCGTTCAATGGATGGCGGAAGAACCTGGCAACCCACCATAGATATCAACAGCGATGTTCATGAGGTGCGCGCGCACCAGGCAGATCCGGACATCGTCGTCGCGGCATCCGCGATCGGCCTTTGTATCAGCTACGACGCAGGAGCAACTTGGACCATAGAACGCTACGGTCTACACGCACCGTACTGCTCTGCGGTAGCGTTCTCGGGCGATGACATTCTTGTCTCCGCGTCGACGGATCACTTTGCAAACCAGGGAAGAATTTACCGTCGGCCGGTCAGACCGGATGGAGACATAGTGGCCGTCACAAATGGCCTGCCTACGTGGATCAATGGTATCGCCGACACAGGTTGCATCGCCACAGACGGCTCAACGATTGCAGTGGTTGACAGAGCTGGCACCCTGTACCTATCAACTGAGTTCGGGCTGGCTTGGTCACGAAGCAGCAGCGAACTCCCAACCCCGAGTTCCGTTCTAATCTGTTAACAAAATCGAACAGCTCAGACTTGCTCCCAGTTCAGCTATTAGCTTGGAAGGTCTGAGACGGGTTAGAAGATGGGCAGCGCACGATCGGCGAAGCCACGTCGAAGAAACTGTGACCTTGACTTATTCATTCGGAGTGTCAACTGAGGAGTGGGTCGCATTCAGCTCTGTGCAACGGTCGAACTCTTTCCTGGCCTGATCTTTCAACCCCTGATCGCGATAGTTGATGCCTAACTCGTAGTGCAGGCTGGAGCTATTCGGCGCCAGTTGTACTGCCTTTTCGAGTTCGTCCTGTGAGCCTTTCCATCGCTTCAGCTTGAGATAGGCACGTCCCAGTTGCTCATGTGCTTTCGCATTTTGGGGCGCTAATGCGACCGCCTCTTGCAAGTAGCCCAAACCCGCATCTGGCTGTTCTTGTTCTGCGAAAAGCATTCCGAGATTCAGGTATGGCTGAGCATCTTTCTTGCTGGTGCCGGCCTGCCAGGCGATGGCCGTTTGAAAGGCCTGGGTTGCTTGTTGTATCTGATTGAGACCCTCATAGGACAGCCCAAGATTGTCTTCCGCTTTTACGTTATGCGGATCGAGCTTGAGGCAGCTCTGAAAAGCATCGATGGCTTCGGAAAAGCGATTCTCGTTGTACTTGGTGCGTCCGAGATAGTACCAACCGTCCGCATCCGAAGGATTCCAGCTGAGCGCCTTCGTCAACCATGTGTCCGCGTCCAGGAAATCGCCTAAAAGCACATAATCCACCGCAACCACCTTGAGGTCGTTTGCTGTAGGGGTGCGTAATTGCGCCGCACGCGTGTACTCGGCCAAAGACTCCTTGGCCTCTCCCTCGCGCGAAAGGATGTAGCCGAGCAGGTAGTGCCGTCCGCGGAAGCATCCTGCTGTGAAAGATATTTCCGGACCATAGCGTCCGCGCTCGAAAACGATCCTGCCTGTACCGCCGTTCTGGCCTGCGCTAACAGTGCGTCCGCCGGTCCGGCCTGCGGGTCGCGTGGAACCGGCTGCGGCAGAGTGGAAGGGGGTGAGTTCTGGGACAAGCCGGCTCCGGACTGCTCCTGGGCATGGACAACGCATCCCCTCCACAGTGCCGGGCAAATGCAAAGCGACAAAAGGAAGCAATAGCAAGCGATGCCAAACCGGCTCCGGCAGCGCTCACCTGGCAATGGGTTGGGGATTTTTGTGGGCAGCCGGCAATAGGATGTGTTTGCAACGGCATGAGCCGTCTCCCAACCCCCGAATCTTATCAAGTTCGCCAAGAGACAGTCAGCTAAAAAGCTGCCAGAGAAGTAACGGAGCTTCGAGCCGACGGGCTGGAGGCTCGCACTTGATTCTCGTCCTCACTGCTACTGGCTCATGCATCGTCAGGATGAACTCCGTTCCGGTACCGAGGTGAACACTATGTTCTTCGCTGGTGAGCATTGCGCTACATTGCGGGCCGCCCTCCGGAATCAGCTTAAGATGCGGGATGCCGGCAACCAAGCCAGGGCGTATGGTCTTCGGCGCCACTCCGGGTTTCATATTGTCGTCTGTGGCAATGACCCATGGAGGCAGCGGTGTCCGAGATTGCCCTCGCTCCGCCTGCGACTTCCGTCGGCATGGCGTTATGGACTCCCTGGTACTGTGTATCGCCTCCAGCAACGCCGATGATCCTGAGCGAAAGCTCCTGCTTAGGGTGACCGGAGCAGTCGCCATGGTCAAAGACGAGGGCGAGCTCGGAGGTGCCTGAGCTCTTGGAAGCGGTAGCTGCCAGCACGTGCCCGTAGAGTGTAGCTCCTCGGTAAGAGTGCAGCTCGGTGCTATCCAGTCGCCAAGAACTCTGACATTGATCGACTGGCCCGGCTTGAGGTGTCCTGAGTCCAGCCAGCCTATGACGCCTCCCTGGATAGTGGAGTCGATCGGATGATCGGCGTTTTGGTTCGCATACTGAGTGCAGCCCGAGTTGTTTCCCTCGCTGCTGGAAGGAGCCGGTGCAGCGTTATTGGAGGAGGCAACAATCGTTCGAGCGGGACCTGACGCTGGGGAATCGAATTTGACCAGCCCATCTCGATAGTCGATGTGCATGACGAGCGAATGCAAGATGTCGAAGCCGAGCATTCCGGCGACCTCCATCCCGGCGTTCTGGTCAATCGCCGAAGGATCGAACTCCAGGATGTTTCCCTGCCTGTCAAGCGAGAGGTTGGCGAATTGAAGGTCGAAGCTGTCGCGATAGATTTGCAGGGTTGACCCGGAGACGGTCTTCACCGGGTTGGTGAAGTTCACCCGAGTGTTGGAGATGGAGTGAGCTACCTCCGAGGTCATGGTGCTGAGGCGAATACCCGTGTCAAGAACGAAAAGCCTGCGGTCCTTCTTATTGAGCATTACCGGAACGAGCAAGTACTGATTTTTGTGGTAGACGGGCGCATAGCTACGCACATCCGGCGCGAAATAGCGGTCTCCGGGCAGAGCGCTCTTCTGCTCACCAGGGGGCAGAGGAAGCGGCTCCGACCTCCAGTTTCGCTTCCGGAAAGTTCAGTGTGATCAGGTAGGGAGCGAAGACATCCGTGCCGATGAAGCCTTCCATGCCATCGGGAAGGGTGTATCACTCACCCCCACCATACAGTTGCGGAACTCGAGCGGCCCAATGTGAAGGCTATCAACCTGGACGGTGTTGGCGGGGGCGCCCTCTGCGTGCTGAAAGCCATTGGTGTCGGCCAGTGTTTGGGAGATGTAGAGGCCGGACGCAGCGGTATCGACCGTGAGCTTGGCCTTGCCCTTCGGGAATTCCACGCCAAGCTTGTAACCGCTGATTTGTTTGACGTTCTCGTAAGCAGGGATGAGCGGGAGAATGACGGGAGCTGTTATCGGAGCGCTCTGGCAGGTTTGCGAGTTCTCCGAGAGGAGGGACATCATGGAGTTCGCCGAAGCCTGGGCCTTTTCCCGGATATCAGGATCGAGATTGGGCATGCTGGCAAGCGAGTCCTCGATCCGCTGAATGTCATTGGCCGGGTTAACGGTATGCAACCATGCACGTTTGATGTCCGGGTCGGACGGGTCGATCTGATAAGCGGCTTGCAGTTCGGCGCGTTCCGAGGCATACATCGAGTCAATGCGAAAGATGCGGCTGCGGATCAGGTGTGTGCGTGCATAGCAAGGGTCCGCTGCAGCAGCGGAATCGAGTGTCTGCGAAGCGAGCCACGGTTGTCCTTGGCGTAACTGCACTTCAGCCAGAGCCGTGAGTGCGTCCGCGGAGCGTGGATCATCTGCGACGGCCTTGTTCGCCCGGGTCCAAGCGTCGGAGATCCTGCCTTCATGCAGCAGGGTGTGAACCAGGGCAGAGTTCAGTTCCTGATCGTTTGGCTTTTGCAGAAGTGCCTGTTGGTAAAGACTCTCAGCGCTCTCGTATTTCGCCTCCTGGTAGGCGACCTCGGCCGGCGTGGCCTGGTGCTTGGGTAGCGAGGAACAGGCGGTGCTTTGCGCCAGGGCGGAGCCGGCGGAAAGAAGAAGGACCGCCGAGAACAGCGGAAGTGGCTGAATCGAGGTGGTCTTGGTTGGCATATCGCTCTCTTCAGAAAATGTAGCAAGCGACGAACAGTGAAAGTGTACGCCCCACTCATATGGGAAATCAGTGGGGCAGGCCGGTGGTGGGAAAGTCTGCAAAGGATTCTGCCTTCGCGCCGGGGCTCTTTGCTATTTGTTAGGTAGTAAATCTCGTGGACGCCGGATCCGTTTCGAATTCTTAGTTATTTAGTTAACTGGAGAGATATCCAACCACGGAGTAATCCGGCCGAGGGGATTATGTCGAGTAAAAGTGATGCTCATGCTATGGATCGCCGAGGGCCCAGCGATTTCTCTTGACAGCGGTTGACTGGGATTTCTATAGTGACGGCCATTGGCAACGATACCACTAACCAGAAAACCGGTTGTCTAAGAGAACCCGGGAAGCAGGGGCCCATGTTGCTGCCGGTCTCGTGCGGTAAGCAATAAGCTGTTCTTTTTTAGGAGAATGTGATGCCGATCTTTCACGTTTGGAGCAGTCTTCGCAGTTGCACGCGCGCAGGATTGGTGCTTCTTACCCTGTGCCTCGCGTTGTCATCCACTAAGCTTCTTTATGCGCAGGCCAACGCCGGCATCACCGGCACGGTGACCGATTCCTCCGGTGCGATTGTTGCCGGCGCCACCGTTACCATTACCAATCAGGGAACAGGCCTGGAGAATCATGCGACCAGCACCAGCGCCGGTACCTATTCCGTTACCGGTCTCACCCCCGGCGTGTATTCGATCACCGTGGAAGCCACCGGCTTCAAAAAGGAAGTCCAGAATTCGGTAAACGTTGAGGTCAGTACAAATTCGACCATCAACATCACCCTCGCCGCGGGCGCAACATCGGAAACCGTCGAGGTCACGGCAGATCCTATTGCGCTGAACACAACCCAGCCCCAGCTTGGCTCAACCGTCGAACCGGCGGTGGTCGCGGCCCTGCCTAACGAAGTTTCAGGCCGGGGACGCCAGATCGACGCATTGCAGTTTCTGGCTCCCGGAACTACCGGCAACACCTTTTCTCATCGCATTAGCGGTGGCGTCGACTTCGAAGAGGAAATCGTCTACAACGGCATCCCCGCGCCCCAGCCAGAGACCGAAGGTTACACAACTAACTTCAATCCCCCCTATGAGATGGTCCAGGAGTTTCGGGTAGAGCGTTCCACCTTCTCGGCGCAGTTCGGTCTGGGCATGGGCGCTTTGACCTACCAAATGGCCTCGGGAACGAACAGCTATCACGGCGATCTTTTTGAGATTAACCGGAACAGCTTCTTCGATTCGGTTGGCTTCTTCAATGGCCCGGCATGGGGTGGCAAGAATTCTCCGCCCACGGATCACGAAAACAACTATGGCTTCACCGTCGGTGGACCCATTTCGATTCCCAAGGTCTACAACGGCCGCGACCGCACTTTTGGCCACTATAGCCAGGAGTGGTACAAGCAGAACAGTGAAGACACAGATGTCTCCACCGTACCGACGGCCCTAGAAAAGACCGGCAATTTCAGCGACTTCGTGAATGGCAGCACGGGAGCCCTGATCCCTATTTACGATCCGCTTACCGGCCAGCAATTTCAATATAACGGCCAATTAAATGTGATTCCGCCAGATCGCATCAGCCCTAATTCGGCGGTTTTAATTCCCTCCATTCCCAATCCTGACCGGCCGGGCAGCGGCATTGGCGGATTGGACAGCAATAAGAGCTATACTCCCTTCGTCAACCCCCATATTCAACATGTGTGGGGCTTCACCATCGATCAGAAGCTGACCCCGAGGCAAGGCCTGCACTACAGCCAGTGGCGGAACAGCTTCAGCAATTACAGCTTTGATAACCCTCCCTTGGTCATTGCTCCCAATCCACTCAACAGCCAGAAGTACGAACCGGCGCTGGGCAGCGGTTTCATGCTGACCTACGACAACACACTCAGTTCTAATCTGGTAATGACCGCCGGCTTCGGCTGGCTGGGCGAGATCAACAACCAGTTTAATCAGACCAAGTACGACTTCCCCGCCGTGCAGAGTGGCGTGATTCCGCCCTACATCGTTTGGGACGGACAGCATACGCTGACAAAATGGGGCACGCAAGGATCGTGGCTACAGTCGATCAATCGCAAACTGGGTATCGCGATTGTCAACAACTACCTCTGGACCAAGGGGCGCGAAACCTTCAATATGGGTGGCGAGTTCCGTCGCGCCTATCAGGACGACAATGAGGAGCAAACGGCGGGTGGGCAGTTCTCCTTCAGCCAACGGACTACATCGATACCAAACCCCTCAGATCCGAACTTCGGCGTGTACGGCAGCTCTTTTGCCAGTTTTTTGCTTGGTCTGCCCGACCAGGCAAATCGCAGCAATTCGCAGGAATTACGCCTCCGCAACGTCGACTTGTCCCCATACATTCAAGACGACATCAAGGTGACTCCCAAGCTCACTGTCAATGTCGGCGTGCGTTGGGACATCCAGGTGCCGTTCACGGAGAACAATAATCTGATCGTGTTCTTCGATCCGACGGCCCAGAACCCAGCAGCTGGCGGGCTACTCGGCGCCGCCACAAAGTTCGGCAACTGCACGGGGTGCGCCGGCTACACACGTGCGTCCGTCCACTGGGGGCACATTGGGCCGCGCCTGGGCTTCGCGTACCAGCTCAATGACAAGACTGTTGTTCAGGCGGGATTTGCCATCGCCTTCCTGAATGGCGGTGCCTACGAATACGGAACCAATAAGGTAGCCGTAAACTATGGCAACCTCTTGACCGGTTCTTTCACGCGCCTGAGCAGCGGCAGCAATAAATCGTCCTATGGCAGCTGGGATACTACCCAGCTACCCAATCCCGCGGCCACTCCGTTCAGCCCAGGTCTCGGCGTAGGAACGCAGATCAATGCCTTCAGCAAGAATGATGGCTTCGCACCTTACGGCCAGCAGTGGAACATCAACGTGCAACGCCGAATACCGTACGACATGTTCATCACCGCGGCCTGGGTCGGCAATCGTGTCATCCATTTGCCAAGCCAGATAAATCAGATAAGCCAACTTAATCCCAGCTTTTTGTCCCTGGGGCCTCAGCTCAACCTAAACTTTGCCGATGGTTCGGCACAGGCAGCCGGCTTTACTACGCCATATGCGAATTTTGTGCAGGACTTTGGCGGTTCTTCGACAGTCGGGCAGGCACTTGGTCCATATCCGCAGTATTCGAAAGTATTCAACAATTTTGAGGCATCCGGCACAACGTACTACGAGGGCATGCAACTGGAGGTTGAGAAGCGGTTTACCAACGGCCTCTCTTTCCTGGCAGGCTGGACATTGTCCCGCCTAATGGATAACACCAGCAGCGGATTCTCCAGTTTTGCGAATGGGGGCCTCAACAAGTACAACCAGAGGCCGGAGTGGGCAGTTTCCGGCTCAGATGAGCCGAACACCCTGAAGGCGAGCGGGACCTACGAACTGCCAATCGGACCTGGAAAGACCTATTTCAATAATCACGGAGTTACCGGGCAACTGCTAGGCGGATGGCAGGTCGCCTGGATTCTTGACTACGAAGCTGGGACGGCGAATGGAGCTGCCGAGAATGGCACGCCTTTCCCCAACGGCTTCAATCGCCCCAACCGCGCTTCTGGCCCAATCACGACCGCATCCTACAACAACGCAAAAAACTACTTTACAGGTAAGGCCAGCGTGGCGCAGATATGGAATCCTACGGCCTTTTCCCTAACCCCTACCCAGTATGTTCTGGGCAACTCGACTCGCAATTACGCAGGGCTGCGCAACCCAGCCTTTTACAACGAAAACCTCAATGTCAGAAAGCATTTCTACTTTACAGAGCGCTTCCGAGGCATCCTGCAAATGGATTACTTTAACGCGTTCAACCGCACGCAGTTCGAGAACCCAGATAACAACGTCAGTGACGGGACATACGGCCAAGTGATCAGCCAGGGGGCTCAGAACGAGAACAGCCCCGCGAACCGGCAAGGAGAGATCAGCTTCCGATTAGAATTTTAAGCGGAGTTTTCAAAACGGGCCGCAAGCGAGGCATTCGATCATGCGGCCCGAATTCCAAAGCCATGCTCCTTTCCAACCGCCGGACTGTGAACAGTCCGGCTTTTTCTTGCCCGATGCCGCAACCGAGCCCGACACTATAATGGCTCTGCCATGATTCCACGAATGCCCAAGGCCCCCAAACCCAGCCATCAGGTTCGACTGTTTCTTGCGCCGCTCTCGTTGGTTGCCCTGATGGCCGCTTCAGCATTCGCCCAGTCCCCTGCCGACGACGAAGTCACACCCCAGGTTCAGGCGCTTTACGCACAGGCAAAAGCCGCCCAGCAGCGCGGAGATAACGCCGCCGCCATCGAAAAGTATCGTGCCATGCTGAAGCTTGCTCCGCACCTCGCGCCGGCTTACAACAATCTCGGGAGGCTCTATTTCAATGAGCATGATTATTCGCAGGCTGTGCAGGCGCTCAAGCAAGGACTCGAGCTCAACCCCGACATGCCCACGGCCTCAGCCTTGCTGGGCCTGAGCTATTTAGAACTGGGCGAAGACGCAGAGGCAGAGCCGTTACTGGAAGCGGCCGTGCGTGCGAATCCAAACGATGATAGTGCGGAGATGGCGCTGGCGCGTGCCCTGATCCATCTCAGGCGATACGACGAGGCCACGCCCTATCTCAGAAGTTTTTTGGACCGCAATCCGAAGGATCAGCAGGCTTGGTATATGTTGGGCAAAACCTATCTTCAGCTCTCGGAAGATGCTTTAGGAAAAATCGACCAGATCGATCCAAACTCCGTGGTGGCGCATGAAGTGGCCGGCGAGATTGACGAGAGTATGCACAACTACGACGGCGCCCTGGTGGAGTACAAAAAGGCCGCGGACATTGGCGCCCCAACAGCCGGGTACACACATGCACATGGCCGACACGTTTTCGCGGATGGGCAAGTGGGATTCGGTACAAGCGGAATGCAAAGCAGAGCTGGCCAACGATCCCAATAATTGCAAGGCCCGATGGATGCTCGCGAATGCCACCCTGGAGGCCAATGGCTCCGTGGAAGATGCTCTCTCCAATCTGAACCAGTCCATCGACCGCTGCCCTACTCTGATGCAGGCGCGCGTCGACCGCGCCCGGGCGCTGATCAAGTTGGGCCGGCAGAAGGAAGCGTTACCCGATCTGCTGATGGCGGTAAAGGACACCCCGAAAGAACCATCCATCCACTTTCTTTTGTCCCAGGTCTATAAGGCAGATGGTCAGACGGCCGAGGCGCAACAGGAACTTCACACCTATGCCCAGCTGCAACGGGAAGCAGCCGAAGCAGTGGCAGGACAGGCAAGCGATGCCATCTCCATCAAGAGCACATCGCAGTAGAAGCGGTGTGTTCCCAGGAAGACCGTTCCTCGTAAGAGGCAGCCTGGTCGTTCCCTTCCCGTTATTGTTTTTGTTGCTTTCCCTGCACGCTCAACAATTCCCTCCGCAGATGGGCATGCAGCAGAGTCCGCCCCCGCTGGTTGAGCCGCTTGAGGTTGAGCCCGGCCCTGGACCCGACCCGACCCAAGGGATGATCAGACTTGATGTTGTAGTGACGGATAAGTCGGGAAATCCAGTGACCGGCCTCAGTCAGCAGGACTTCACGTTGCGAGACAATGGCCAGCCAGCGAACATTGTCTCCTTTCAAGCGTTCGATGGAGTCACCGCAAAGCCTGATCCTGCTGTTGTCGTCATCCTGGTGATCGATGAATTGGACCTGCCGCCCGGCCCGCTCGCTGAGGCAAAGCAGGAAGCCGAGAATTTCCTTCGCCAGAACCATGGGCAACTGGCCAGCCGGTATCGATCTACCGGATTAGCAGCGAGGGACTTTCGGGATCGGCCGCAACCTTCCGACCGACGGGAATGCGCTGGCCGACGAGATCGCTCATGGAACAGAGCCGCACGTGATCTGGAAACCGTCGATGGTCTTCGACGACCTGGCCGGGACCGCAGTTAAATCGAAACCACATCACGCTCTGCTAGCGCTTGGATCCATCGCCATTGAGCAGCGCCGCAGGCCCGGCAGAAAGCTGATGTTTTGGCTTGGCCGTGGCTGGCAGATCAAGCGGCTACGGAAAATGCAGCTTTCGACTTTGTCCACTGAATTCTCAACCCGGCTGCGCGAGGCTCGGATTGACCTCTGGAGTGCTACGGAGTGGCCATTTTATGACGCAATTTGGACGCCCGTTACCAGTCACCCACTTTCATCTACAAGGACTTTCTTGAGGACCTGACGCCGGAAACGATGACTTTCAGCTACCTGGCGCTGCATATCGTTGCGACGCAAACCGGCGGTGGCGTACTAGAGACAAGCAACGACCTGGGCGGCAAGATCGGGAAACGTGTCGAGGAAGCAAGCGCCTTTTATTCGTTGACCTTCGATCCCCCGCGCACGAATGAGGTGGATGAGTATCACGCTTTGAAAGTGGAAGTCGGCAAACCGGATTTGACGGCCCACACCAGCACCGGGTATTTCGACGAACCGGTCTTCTACGATCAACCTCTCCCCGGGATCGAACGCGTGACGGTGGAGCAGTTGGAGCATGCGCTGAGGACGATAGATGGCAGTTCGGATGCTGAGGTGGCACGGCAATTGTCTTGCATGGAACTGAGCGAAAGGCTGAGCACCGCCAAGTTGGCGACATTGGAGGCCACATTGAAAGGCAAGAAGGCCCGGCAGGCGCTGGTTGCGCTGGCCGATGAGTCGGTCTTCCTGGCTCCCCCAGCGGCGGAGATTCCCTCGACCGCGCCGCCCGACGCGGCCACGCAACGGCTGATGATGTCGCGAACTGTCGACTATGTGAACAAGACCATTCCCAAGCTGCCGAATTTCTTTGCCAACCGGACGATGGTCCAATATCACGAACGCCCGCCAAAACCGGGGCAGACGTGGAAGACCGCGGCGGGCGATCAGTCGCTGTATCTGGATGAGACGTACAAAGCTAAAATGCTCTTCCGCGACGGCAAAGAGGTCGTGGAAGAAGAGACCACAAAAGGAAACCCGCTGAAGCCAGGGGAGCGGACCTTGAACACTGTGGGGACCTTCGGCCCTCTTCTAGCCACAGTGCTGGTGGGCGCCACATCGGCCCACAGCGATTTGACCTGGAGCCGCTGGGAGCAGGGCGCGAACGGACCGCAAGCGGTTTTCCGCTATCGAGTCCCACAGGAAACGCCTCTTTTCTTCGTGGGATTCGGCTACCTGGCGAATGACGACAGAATGGTTCCTTTGCAAAAAAAGGCTGCGTTCCACGGGGAGTTCGCAGTCGATCCGGCGAGTGGAGCTATTCTTCGCCTGACGGTGCAGGCAGACCTTGAAGCGAGGCTGCCCCTTGAACGATCCGACGTCATGGTCGAGTACAGTCCGGTGGTAATCGGTGGAAATACCTATTTCTGCCCGGCAAGAAGCGTCTCCATTGTAAGACAGCGGACAGCAATGGATATCCATGAATGGGGCGAAACCTTCAAAGTCTATGCGCCTTTTGAAACGATACTGAGCGATATGGCCTATGAGAAATATCACGTATTTCATCCGACGGCGCGGATGTTGCCGGGGTTCAGCCCATCGCATTAGAAGCGCTGCTTTTCCCGGAGCCCTGCTCCCCGCAGGGCACCTCGGCTTCTTTTTCGCGGCGTTGCTTCTCTTGTTTCCTGGCGAAGTACTCCTGCACGCTCAACAATCTCCGCCTGCGCCGATGGCCACGCAGCAGGGCGGCGCCAGCACCGCAGGAGTATATGCCCCCATCCACGATGCGGAGAATCGCCCGATCACTGCAGGCGGCACAGTGGATAAAGGCCCTGTCGTCTTCGAGGATATCTCGCGCCGGGCCGGGCTCACGGCGTGGAAGTACACCGGGGGAACGGCGGCGAAGGCATTGATCGTCGAATCGTTGGGCGGCGGGGTTGCCTTGCTCGACTACGACAATGACGGCTGGCTGGACATTTACCTGGTCAACGGTATGACCTACGATGCGCTCAGCGGCAAGGCTCCCTCGCCGCATGCAGCGCTCTTTCATAACAACCACGATGGCACCTTTACCAACGTCGCGGAAAAGGCAGGCGTCACCAACGATCGCTGGGGCGTGGGCGTAGCCGTAGGCGACTACGACAATGATGGATGGCCGGATCTGTATGTCACCAACGTGGGCAAGAACCGGCTCTACCACAACAATCACAACGGCACATTTACCGATGTGGCGGAAAAAGCAGGGGTCACGTTGGGCACATGGTCCACAGGTCCCACGTTCGGCGATTACGACGGCGATGGAAAGCTTGACCTGTTTGTTCCGGGGTATGCCTACTACGACTTCAACGATCCTCCAGCAGCCGGCTCCAAGTGGGTCGTCTCTAACTTTTGCCAGTACCGTGGGGTCAGCGTCTTCTGCGGTCCACGAGGACTGAAAGGCGAGCATGACCACCTCTTTCACAACAACGGCGACGGCACATTTACCGATGTGAGCGCCAAGGCAGGGGTGGCCGACCGACCCGGTTACTTCGGACTTACGGCTGTGTTTGCGGATCTCAACGGGGATGGCCGTCCCGAATTGCTGGTAGCCGATGACTCTACGCCGAACTATCTCTACCGAAATAAGGGTGACGGGACCTTTGAAGATCTTAGTTTTGAGTCTGGCTACGCGGTGAACGGGGAGGGGCGGGAGACGGCAAGCATGGGGATTGCGCTGGGGGACTATGAAAATAATGGCAAGCTTGACATTCTGAACACGACATTCTCCGACGACTACAAAGTCCTTTATCGCAACGACGGCGATCTGACCTTCACCGATGTCAGCCGCGATGCCGGTCTGGCTGTGGTGACGATTCCTTTTCTCAGCTGGGGCGACGGGTTTATCGACTACGACAACGACGGCTGGAAGGACATTTTCATAGCCAGTGGCCACGTATACCCGGAGGTCGATCGGCATGACTGGGGCACCAGCTTCGCCGAGCGCCCGCTTCTTTTCAGGAATGTTTTGGGAAAGAAGTTCGAGCTTGTACCGGCCGTCAAAGGCACGGGGCTTGCCGTCGCTATCCCCGCGCGCGGCGCCGCTTTTGGCGATCTGTTTAACGACGGCAAGATCGATGTTGTCCTGAACAACGTCGATGCGCCGCCCACCCTCTTGCGCAACGTCGATGACGACCGCCATCACTGGATCGAGTTGAGACTGCTGGGAGGACCAAAAAGCCCGCGCGATGCTGTCGGCGCTACGGTCTATCTGACATCCTCCAACCAGACCCAGCGCGGAGACGTCCTTAGCGGCGGTAGCTTCGCATCGTCGAATGATCCCCGGGTCCATTTTGGGTTAGGCGATGCCAAGACAGTGGATGCTATCGAGATCCACTGGCCTAGCGGGGCGCTCGAAAAGATACGGGTCGCCGCGGTGGATCGCATCTACACTGTCGAGGAAGGCAAAGGCGTCACCGGTGAACTCTGTGAATCCTGCCCATTGCAGAAGGCGTTGCCTTCATCCGCCAAGCCGGGCGAACCGAAATAGCCCGATGGCTCTGGCATGCAGAGCGGCGCTTCTTGCCTTCGGGCTGTCCGGTGGAGTTCTGGGGAACGCACAGCAACCGCCGGTCAACGTGGTGACGCCCGTAAGCACTGCAGACGCCAGTTGCGGCCCGTGTCACGCGCAGATTCTGCATAGCTATCTTGCTACGCCGATGGCAAACGCGAGCGGCCTTGCAGCGGACAGGCTGAAGACTGGAGCCTTTGAGCATAAGCTCTCCGGCGTGAGATACAGCCTGTCGCTCCAAGGCTCGCAACTGGTGTTGACTTACCATGATCCGAAAGACCCGGAGGTTGCCGCGAGCCGGAGCCTTGAATACTTTCTGGGATCCGGGCATCTTGGCTTGACCTACCTTTACTCGCTCAATGGCTACCTCTTTGAGTCTCCCATTGCCTACTACTCCGCTTCCCAGGGTCTGGACATGAAGCCCGGCCTCGAATCCATGACGCAGGCGCCACCGGCGCTGCCGGTGCAGGCGGAGTGTCTGCGCTGTCATATGAGTGCGGTACAGCACAGCGATTCCGGCACCATCAATCGATATAGTGGGCTGCCCTTTCTCCATGCGGGTATCACCTGCGAGAGTTGCCATGGAGACACGCGACAGCACATCGTGACCGGCGGCAAGGCGGCGCTGGTTAACCCTTCTAAGCTCAGTGCCACGCTGCGGGACTCTGTTTGTATCAGTTGTCACCTGGAGGGAGATATCTCGGTAGAGCGCGCGGGGCATTCGGCGCTGGACTTCAAGGCAGGCGATCCCATTTCAGACTACCTGGCGTACTTCGTCTACAGCGGCCAGGGCGCTACCAAGCGTGGTGTGAGCGAAGTGGAGCAGTTGAGCCTGAGCATGTGCAAGCGGATGAGCGGCGACGCGATGTCGTGTATGAGCTGCCACGACCCCCACTACACGCCCACCGGGCCGCAGGAGCAAGCGGCCTTTTACCGGAAGAAGTGTCTGGCTTGTCACACCGGCGCCACCTTCGCCACTGCGCATCATCCGGAAGATCCTGATTGCACCAGTTGCCATATGAAGCGAACCGGAGCAGAGAATATTCCGCACGTAGCCTGGACCGATCACCGCATTCTGAAATATCCAGAATCCCCGATTACGGCCGCAAGCCCGAGCGCGGGGGGCGATACGCTCGTCCCGATCTTCTCCCCGGGTACAACCAAGCGCGATGTGGCGCTCGCCTACTATAACGGCTTGTTGCAAGGAAACTTCGCGCTGCAGCAAAAGGCTTACGAGGGGTTGGAGGCCATCAAGCCTGAATTGTCGGGAGACAAGGATGCCCTCGCGGCGCTGGGCATTCTGAGTGAAGAACGCGGAGACTACAAACAGGCTCAGGAATTGTTGCAGGAAGTTCTTAAGCTTGATCCGCGCAATTTGATCGCTATATCGAACCTGGGCACACTGCTGGCTAAGTCAGGAGACTTGCAGGGAGCGATCTCGCTTTGGCGCCCTGCCTTCGAACGGAATGAAGATGTTGCCGGGCTGGCAAAGAACCTAGCACAGGTGGAATGCATGGCTGGTGATGCGGCAGCGGCTCGCGCTACTCTCCAGAAGACGCTCCAATACAGCCCGGGACTTCGCGACGTTCGCCAGATGCTGTCGCGCCTGCCCGATTGCACCCGGCAAAAGCAGTAGAGAACCAAGAGGTTTGAGCAGTCATTTGGAGACCGCATCCCCGAACGCGGAGTAGAAGATCTCGAAGTTTGGTCGAGACTGTACGCTGAGTCGCGACTTCGCCGATGGAAACGTTTCCACGCGTGGTTCCTTTTGGGTATAATTCGCGAGTCTGTTTTTTCGCGTAGCGAGAGTTTTTTGGGAGGGCGTTAACGTGTTCACCGCATTTTTTCGTTTTAACCCGTACCCCCGTCATCCGTATAGGCTTCTCGTGATCGTGCTCCTCGGCCCTCTCATCGTCTTTCTGCCCCTCGGCGCCCGAGCGCAAGGGGATGGCGTGATGCAAGAGGCTGCGCAGGCGATAAAAACCCTCTCCGCTCCCTCTCAAGAAGTGATCGAGAGGTTGTCGAAGTTGAATCAGCTTCCGGCGGACGAGTGGCGGTTTCACACTGGGGACGTGGAGCACGGAGAGGCCGTCGATCTCGACGACAGCAGTTGGCAAGTCGTTAAGCCGCGTGTGGAGGCTGGGAACGAAGCGGTGTGGTATCGCCGCCTGATAGAAGTGCCGAAGACCTTAAACGGTTATGACCTCACGGGCAGCCGCATCTGGTTCCATTTTCTGGCCTACGCCAATGGCCCGATCCCGCAGATCATCTACTTCAATGGCAGGCGCGTTGCCATGGGCGAAGACCTGGAGCCCATCGTGTTCCTCGATCAGGCCAAGGCGGGGGATAAGGTTCTGGTGGCCGTCAAGCTGCTGCAAACCGTCGACAAAAAACGCTTCGGCGGCGCGGAGATGCGCATCGATTTTTCGCCCAACCGTCCTAATCCGGAAGACCTGCTGCTGGAGTTCGTCTCCGCCACGTTGCTGGTGCCTTCCCTGGGGAAGGATCCGGTACAGGAGAAAGCGACGCTCCAGACGGCCATCGGAGCGGTCGATCTGAAGGCGCTGGATGCCGCGGACCAGGAGAAGTTTGATGCATCGTTGCGGGCGTCGCAGTCGGATCTGGAGCCGCTCAAGCCGGCCTTCCAGGAAGCTACCTTCCATTTGACTGGGAACTCACATATCGATGCAGCCTGGCTCTGGCCGTGGACAGAGACGGTCGATGCGGTGAAGCGAACCTTTGGCACCGCGCTGCAGTTAATGAACGAGTATCCCAGGTACACCTACACTCAGTCGGCAGCGCAGTACAACGTGTGGATGGCGGAGAAATATCCGGAGATGAACGACGAAATCAAGCGTCGCATCAAGGAAGGCCGCTGGGAGATCGTCGGAGGCATGTGGATCGAGCCCGATCTGAACATGCCGGACGGCGAGTCGTTGGTGCGGCAGCTGTTGATTGGTAAACGGACCTATAAGGACCTGTACGGTGTGGATGTGCGCATCGGTTGGAATCCCGACTCATTTGGGTACAATTGGCAACTGCCGCAGATCTATAAGAAGTCGGGCGTGGACTACTTCGTGACCCAGAAGATGGCCTGGAACGAGACCAACAAGCTGCCCTTCAAGCTCTTCTGGTGGGAGTCACCCGACGGAAGCAAGGTTCTTACGTATTTTCCCCACGATTATGCCAATGACAATTTGAACCCGGTGCGTTTATCCGCAGATCTGGCAACCGCGCGGCAGCAGTCGCCGGGTATGTTGGAAATGATGGATCTGTATGGAGTCGGCGATCACGGTGGAGGACCGACAAGGGCGATCCTGGACGAAGGGCTGCACTGGATGGAGCCCAATAAGGTTGTTCCACAGATGAAGTTCGGGATCGCGCAGAGCTACTTCAACGATGTCCAGGACAAGATCGCCGCGGACTCGAAGGTGTGGAACTACGAGTCGATTGCCAAGGGGTATCAATACCCGCCTGCGCCGCCAGCGGGCCAGATCGGCATTCCTACCTGGGATGACGAGCTGTATTTCGAATACCACCGTGGAGTCTTTACCACCCAGGCCAATCACAAACGCAACATGCGGGAGGGCGAAGAGCGGGTACTGAACGCGGAGAAATACTCCTCGCTGGCGTGGCTGGATGGGCGAGCGTATCCGGCGTCGGAGCTGAATGAGGCGTGGAAGAAGGTGCTGTTCAACCAGTTCCACGACCTGGCGGCAGGCTCGGGGATCGGGATCATCTATAAGGACGCACAGAAGGACTACGACGATGTGCGCTGGGCCACCAACGAAGCCTCTGCCCAGGCCTTGCACACAATACAAGCGGAGATCAACACGCGCGTTGCCGGGGAGGTGCCGGTGCTGGTCTTCAACCCGCTGGCTTGGCAGCGCTCAGGTCTGACAACGGTGGATGTCGAGATGCCTTCTGCCGCCCCCAACGGGGTGTCGGTTCTGAATGCCCAAAATCGCGTGGTGCCATCGGAAGTTCTCTCCAGCAACGCCAAGACGAACAGCTACCGTCTTCAGGTGGAGGCAACAGATGTCCCGTCGCTGGGCTACTCGCTGCTGCACGTGGTGCCGGGCAAGCGGCCCTTTCCGAGCGATCTGAAGGCGAGCGGAATGACGATCGAGAACGCGGCGCTGAAGTTAACAGTGGATCCACAGACGGGCTGCATCACGAGCCTGTATGACAAGAAAGCGAGCTTCGAGGCGCTGGAACAAGGGGCCTGCGGCAACGAGCTGATAGCTTTCAAGGACACGCCGAAGGAGTACGACGCGTGGAATATCGACGCGGACTTCGACAAAGTCTTTACCAAGTTGGATAAAGCCGACTCGGTGGAGTTGGTTGAGAAGGGACCGCTGAGGGCGGTGATTCGGGTAACGCACAGCTGGCAAAGCTCGAAGTTCGTGCAGGACATCACGCTTTACAACGGGGTCGATCGGGTGGATGTGGTCAATGACATCGACTGGCATGAGACGCACATCTTGCTCAAGGCAGCTTTTCCGTTAGCCACCTCCAGCAGCAAGGCGACGTATGAGATTCCTTATGGTTCGATCGAGCGGCCCACGACGCGGAATAACAGTTGGGAAGATGCCAAGTTCGAGGTGCCGGCGCTGCGCTGGGCGGATGAGGGTGATGGCCAGCACGGCTTCAGTCTGATCAACGAATCGAAATACGGTTACGACGCCAAGGGCAACGTGCTGCGTCTGTCGCTCTTGCGCTCGCCGACGTGGCCGGACCCCGATGCGGATCGCGGGCATCACCACTTCACGTATGCACTCTATCCGCACGCCGGAGACTGGAAGCAGGCTCTGACCGTTCGGCAGGGCTATGACTTCAACTATCAGCTCAAGACGATGCAGGTGGAGGCGCACAGCGGCACGCTGCCTGCGGAGCACGCTTTCGTGACGGTCCAGCCGGAGAATGTAGTCTTGACCGCCATGAAGAAGACCGAAGACGGCAACGGGTTGATCTTGCGGCTGTATGAGTGGGCGGGCAAGAGCGGGGATGTGGAAGTTCACCTACCTCAAGGCGCCACGGCAGCGACGGTAACTAACATGATGGAGCAGCCACAGGGATCGCCTCTGACGGTTGTGGGAACGGATCAGGTCAAGGCGCCGATCCACCCCTACGAGATCCTTACTCTGCGCGTGGACTACCCACAACCTCCGCAGTAAGCTGCCTGACTGCTTCTAATTCGTCCCGATTTTGCAACCGCAGGAGTTGCGGAGCACCAGTTGATTTTCCAGCTTGATATGTTGCGGCTTGGCTTTGCCCCCATGGGATGGCTTGCCTCGATTGAGGTTGACGAGTTGATCGAAGAGTAGTTCGGCAGCAATCCTTCCTACATCTTCGATGGGCTGGCGTACGACGCTGATCGATGGGCGAAGCGTCGCAGCAAGTTCGAAATCATCAAAGCCAATGAGCGCTACCTTCTTGGGTACGTTGATATTCAGTTTCTGAAATACTTCGCAGGCATAGATGGTGGCGATATTCTTCAAGGCGAAGACTGCGTCCGGAGGATTCGAGGAATAGAAATGGCTCTCAATCGCCGCCTTCGCCGACTCGTAATCCTTAACAGAAGTATCGACGATGGCATCAAGTCTGGCTTGCTTGACAGCCTCTCTGTACCCTCGAATGCGCTCTTTGATCGTATATAGCTCAATTTCTCCGCCCAGGCACAGGATTCGCTTGCACCCATGCATGATCAAGTGCTGCGTCGCGTCCTTCGCGCCCTTATAGTTATTGCCGACCACGCTGGGCACGGCGGAGTCATACAAGGGCCGGTCGAAAGTCACGCTGGGAATGGAGAGTTTATCGAGCATGTTTGCCAAACTGCGATTCTCAGAATGGGCCGGAGCAAGTAAGAGACCGTCTGTGCGGTGGCGGATGAGGACGTTGAGATTTTCGAGTTCAACGGCCGGTTCGTTATTCGAGACGGTTACGATAAGAAGCGAGTCATGCGCGCGTGCGATCTCTTGCACCGATTCGGCGACAATCGAGAAAAACGAATCGGCGATGCTGGGAACGATCAGCCCGACTGTCTTGGTCCGTTCTCCCTTGAGAATGCGCGCGGCCTGGTTTGGCTGATAACCAAGTTCCTCGATTACGGCGTGAACCCGCGCCAGTGTTTCCTGGCTGACAAGTTCGCCACCGTTGATCACCCGCGAGACGGTGGTAGTTCCTACGCCTGCTGCTCGAGCTACGTCGGTCAGCGTTGCATGCGAAGATCGTTTCTTCATCTCGAAGGGACACTGGAAGGATCAATTTCACCAACAACAGCGAGTATACTTGTAACCGAGCGATGATAGACGTTGCCGTGTTCTCTCATTTCGTCCCCTGAGACGTAGAAGGCTCATCCACCACCAGCACGCGGTCTCCGCGAACATTTTTTAGCGTCTGCACGGTTCCACTTGGCCAGCGGATTTCGACGGATAGCGCCACCGCATCGCTCCCCAGGCCGAAATGCGCCCGCTTGTCGTTCGATGACAGATAACTGCCCGCCGTGGACACGGTAACAAGTTGCGTGCCCTTCGATGTAGTCAGCTTGATCTCGGCACCAATGCCGTCGCGGTTGCTCTTGTGACCCACAAGTTGGATTCCGAGCCAGTGGTTGCGCGTCAGTGTTTCATTGCGCAGTATGTAGGACGGGCCGCCGTTGGTGGTCACCACAACGTCCACACGGCCGTCGTTCCAGATGTCGCCCGCTGCCAGCCCACGCCCGACCCACGCTTCATGGAAAACCTCGCCTGATGCCCCCGACACATCTACCAGGCGCTTGCCGTCGTTGTGCATGAGCAGCATCGGCTCCTTGTAGCGCAATTGCGGATAGTCCAACTGGATGTTATCGATATCGTGGCCCTGGGCCACGATCAGGTCTTTCCAGCCGTCGTTGTCGTAGTCGAGAAAATCGACACCCCAGCCCGAATGCAGCAGCGTCGCGGCGGCCACGCCGCTGGTATAGCTTGAGTAGGTAAAGCTGCCATCGCCGTTGTTCTGGTAAAGTGCGTACTTCTGGTTGGCGAGATCGGTGATGAACAGGTCCGGCAGGCTGTCGTTATTGTAGTCAGAAAAATCGACGCCCATGCCCGCATAAGTGCGCCCGTCCCCATCCACGGCGACCTCCTGCTGCAGGCCAACTTCCTCAAACGTTCCGTTGCCCTTGTTGTGGTAGAGGAACTGCAGCATCGAATCGTTGGCGACGAAAATATCCGTGTGGCCATCCCGGTCGTAATCTGCAATCGCAATCCCCAGCCCTTTGCCTGGCCTGTCGAGTCCAGTCTTCGCCCCAACCTCGGTAAAGTGCCCGTTGCCGTCATTGTGATAAACCAGCGGAACAATGGGCGGAAAGAGGTCAGGATGGCAATAGGCGCGGTACCCCTCACGGTGTTGACCGCACCACTGATCGACAAAGTCCCATTTCAAATACCGGAGCACCACGAGATCGAGCCGCCCATCGTTGTCTAGATCGACCCACGCCGCGGAGGTAGACCACCCGCTGCCGCCGACGCCGGAAGCCTCGGTCACGTCGGCAAAAGTGCCATTGCCGTTGTTGTGGTAAAGATGGTTGCCGCCGTATCCAGTCACATACAGGTCTTCGTAACCGTCATTATCGTAGTCGCCCACAGCGACGCCCATGTCGTAACCCGCGCCAGCCAGGCCTGCCCTTTCGGTCACGTCTTCAAAGGTTCCATCTTCCTTCTGATGGTAGAGCCGGTTCCAGTCTTTGGGTCCGGCCTTCTGCGGGATCGTTCCCGGCGCCGTTGGATCACTCAAAGGCGCGCCGTTGGCGAAGAAAATATCCAACCGGCCATCGTTGTCATAATCAAACAGCGCTGCGCCCGAACCCATGGTCTCGATGAGGTACTTCTTTGAAGTGTGGTACGCCTGACCCATGAAATGGACCCCGCTGGCCATGGTGACATCGACGAACCTGCCCAGCTGCTCCGAAGCAGCCGGGTGCGCGATGACGCCGGCAGACGAGCCGTTTTGGGCCCTTGCAACCCAACACCCCAGCAGGATGGGCACCAAGCCAAACGCTCTGAACCGCGACATCCGCTTTCTCATCCTCACCTGTTTCTTCCACTTGAGGCGTCCAGCCCCAGCCGCGGCTCAGCAGCTTAGAGGCAATCTCCAGTCTATCCATATCCCGCGTCAAGCACGGCAGGGAAACTCTCTGCCATTATTTCCCGGCATCCCAAGCTCAGAAACGGTGCTGCGATCGGCATCGAATGATGCTAATATTGGTGCCGGAGAAGCCCATGCGAACCACGATTGCCTTGGACGACAATCTCGTCAGGACCGCGCAGGAATACACCGGTTTGGTGGAGAAGAGCGCGTTGGTGCGTGAGGCGCTCAAGGCATTGATTGAGCGCGAGGCGGCACGGAGACTGGCTGAATTAGGCGGCGCCTCTCCGGATATGGCCTACATACCACGCAGAAGAGCGAAGGCGGAATGATTCTTGCTGATACTTCGGTATGGGTCGATCACTTTCGCAAAAGAGACGCCGCACTCTACCGGCAGCTTCAACGAAACGCCATTTCCATCCATCCGTTTGTGGTTGCCGAGCTCGTTCTCGGCAACTTGCCAGACCGGCAGAAGACGATTGCTTCGCTTGATCTGCTCCCGATGGTCAAAGTCGCGCAGATGAGCGAAGTGCGGCACATGATCGAAGCCCATTCATTATTTCAGCGAGGTATAGGTTTGGTGGACGCGCACCTGATTGCCTCTACCCTCATTACGCCGTACACCGTTCTTTGGTCACGCGACAAACGTCTCCGCGATGTTGCGGAGACACTCGGGCTCAAAGCGAATATCTCGTGAAGGTGCCTATAACGGCGGCTTATCTCGCATGACTGGCTTGTCCAAATTAAGATTTTCGACAAGGTACCCATGATGGAAGTTCTGAATGTTATTGCGATCATTGCAGCGGGGTTGATGGTAGGAAATGAACTGGCGATCGCCGTGTTTGTTCACCCGGCTCTGGATCGGCTTGCGGATGAGGTCCATCTGTCCGCGGCAAGTGCCCTGGCGCGGGGCTGGGGAGATACATGCCATTCTGGTATGGTCTTGTATTTTTGCTTACTTTAGCCGAGGTCCTGCTCCATTGGCACCTCTCGGGCCGGTGGCCGGTCTGGATTGCCGTGTCCGCTATTTTGTGGGTGCTGACGATTGTGTACACGGTCGTTGCCCTGGTGCCGATTAACAATCGTATTGCGTCCTGGGCCCGGGCCACGCCACCTGCTGACTGGAAGACCTTCCGGAACCGATGGGACCTGCTTCACCGCTGGCGCGTCGTGCTGCTCACCGTGGCTTTCGGGTTCCTGATCGTGGGAGTCATTAGTAAACAGTAACCACGTGGCGGGAAGCGCCGCGCGGCTGATAGACTTCGGGCAACCGCTGAAACTTCATCTAGTTGTTGTCTGCCCGGGGCGCATGACGATCTCGCAAGGTACACAGTTCGGTCCGTACAAGATCCTGGAACAGATCGGCTCTGGGGGCATGGGCGATGTCTACCGGGCGGTGGATACCCGGCTGGGCCGCGAAGTCGCCATCAAGCTGGTCTCGGACCGCTACCTGGCGGAGGCGTTTGGCAGCGGGAGCCCGACGCCGGGAAGCGGCACCCCAGCCACGGCTGGAACGCTGTCGCACCGGCGGTTTCTGCGCGAGGCCCAGTCAGCCAGCGCGCTGAACCACGGCCATATCTGCACCATCCATGACATTGGGGAGCAAGACGGCCGGCCCTACCTGGTGATGGAGCTGCTGCGTGGCGAGACGCTCAAAGAAGCCCTGCGCCAGGGTCCGTTATCTGTATCCGAAGTAGTTACGTTCTCGCAGCAGGCGGCGAGCGCGCTGGCGGCGGCCCATGCGCAGGGCATTGTTCACCGCGACATCAAGCCGGCGAATATTTTTGTGCTGGGACCGGAAGGCCAGCGACAGATCAAGATCCTGGATTTTGGCCTGGCCAAGCGGCAGGGCGCGAGCGATCTGCAGAACTCCGGGGAGGCGACGGCGGCATTTGGCGGCCAGGCGACCTCCGCGGGAACCGGCATGCTGGCGCAAAACGGACCTCGAAACGAGGACCTGACCGCCCCGGAGTCGACGCTGGGCACAGTGGCCTATATGTCTCCCGAACAGGCTCGGGGCTCAGCGCTCGACGCGCGGACGGACCTGTTTAGCTTGGGCTCGGTGATTTACGAGATGGCGACGGGGACCACGCCGTTCCGGGGCGGCTCGACGGCGGATGTATTTGCCGCGCTGCTGACCAAGGAGCCTCCGCCGGTGAGCCGGGTGAATCCCGCGATACCGAAGAAGCTGGACCCGATTATCCAGAAGCTGATGGCGAAGGACAAGACGGCGCGGTATGGGAGCGCTGAAGAGCTGCAGAAAGATCTGGATGGGCTGGATACCGCGGGAAAGGCGTCTCGGGCACCACTGGTTGCCGCGGGGGTAGTCGTGGTGTTGCTACTGCTGGCCGGACTAGCGTGGTGGAAGTTGAAGCCTGGCGGGGCGACCGCGGGCGGCGGGGCGGCGACGACGACGGGGGAGCGGCCGCGGGCGCAAGCGCGCCGAAGGAGCTGAAGAACTCGATCATCAAAGACTCAATTATTTTGGCGAATTTTGTGAACCAGACGGGAGACCCGGTGTTTGACACGACGCTGAATCAAGCGCTGCGGATCGATTTGGAGCAGTCGCCGGTGATCAATATTGTGAGCCAGGACCATCTGCGGCAGAGCGTGAAATTTCTGGGCAAGCCGGAGGACACGGTGGTGACCCCAGCGATCGCGCGCGAGATCGGCGAGCGCGAGGGAATGAAAGCGATCCTGACGGGAACGATTGGCAGCCTGGGCAAACAGTATGTGATTACGCTCACGGCGCAGAACACGTCTACGGGCGATGAGATCGCGAGTGAGCAGGCGACAGCTCCCGACAAGGAGAATGTGCTGAGCGCTTTGGGGACGGCAGCGGCGGCGATGCGGGCCAAGCTGGGCGAGGACCTGGCGAGCATCAAGAAGCTGAATACGCCGTTCGGCCAGGCCACGACGCCTTCGCTGGAGGCGTTCCGCGCCTATGCGCTGGGGGATGAGGCGCATGCCAAGGCGGCGGACATTCCCGAGGCGGAGGGGCACTACAAACGGGCCATCGAGCTCGACCCGAATTTTGCCATGGCCAATGCACGGCTGGGAGTGGTGTATGAGGATTCGGGCCAGGTGGCCAAGGCGAAGCAGTATTATTCGAAGGCCTACGAGCTCTCTGCCCATGTCAGCGAGAGCGAGCGCCTCTACATCTCATCCCACTACGACATGACCGTGACCGGCAACCTGCCGAGGGTGATTGAGACGTTGCAGGAGGCAATCCAGACCTACCCGGCCCAGTTGGCCAGCTACATCAACATCAACACGGTCTACCAGACGCTTGGTCAATTTGAGAAGGCGCTACCCTATGCGCAAAAAGCGGTGGAGCTGCAGCCCGAGGATGCAATAGCGGCAGAGAATCTGCTCACCGACCTGATTGCGCTGGGCCGGATGGAGGAGGTGGAGCGGGAGCTGGCGCGCCAGCATAAGCTGGAGATGGACAGCAGCACAAATGTCGCGTCGGAGCATCTGTTCAGCTATTTCCTGCTGGGAGAGGCACAGCAGGTGCAGCGGGTGGTGGCAGAAATGGCCGGTCATCCGGATGAGTTTGTGATCACGCAAAATCTGGCAGCCACACAACAGTATTCGGGGCAGTACCGGATGGCGTCGGCGACTTTCCAGCGTGCCGTTGAGCAGGCGGGACACGCGAAGGCTCCGGATGCACAAGCAGCAACCTTGTTGACCGATGGTCTTGGCCGTGGCTTGGCGGGGTTGTGCGATGGCAATGATGCCAAGGTCGAACAGGCGCTCGGGCTGGATAAGAGCAAGCAGACCCAGGAGTTGGCGGGGCTGGCGGCGGCGGTGTGCGGCAACGGCAAGCTGGCACTGCCGATGTTGGAGGAATTGGGCAGGAAATATCCGGAAGACACGCTGATCCAGGATGTCTACCTGCCGCTATCCAAGGCCTATGTGGCGCTGGCGGCGGCCCAGGCGCAACAGGCCGTAGCGGATGCCGAGCCGGCGAAGCCGTATTCCGCGGCGTATCCGGCATCGTATTTGCAGGGGCTGGCTTATCTCCAGATGCATGATGCCGGCAACGCGGTCAATGCGTTCAAGGCGGCGACGCAGCACCGGGCCGCCATGCTGGTGTCGGGGCTAGGAGTTCCCTGCTATCCCGTGGCGCAACTGGGGCTGGCGCGGGCCTATGCGATGGCAGGAGACAAGGCGGACGCAAAGAAGGCGTACGAAGCGTTGTTTGAGGTCTGGAAGAACGCGGACGCAGATTTGCCCATGCTGGTAGCGGCGAAGAAGGAGTATGCGGGGCTGTAGCTGCCGGCTTTGAGCGTCAAGTCGACCTTAAATCAAGCGCACCAGATCTCACCTGGTCCAGTTTCGCCGATCACAATTCGCACATGCTGATCGGTAGAGCCGCGCCGAATCAGCGCCCAGTTTTGATATGGAAGAGGAGTTCTTCAAATTGATCAGCCTCAGCGAGCTTCGGGCCTTTGCGATGACTCTGCCGGAAGTGGAGGAAGGACCGCCCGTACAGGCAGCACGGCGAATCGCGGCCTTCAAGGTTGCGGGAAAGAGCTTCGTCGGCGTGGAAAAGGGAGGCGTGACCATGACGGTTAGCCTGGCTGAGAAAGAGTCAAAAGCGATAGCCGCCGGCCATCCAGCTGCATACGAGGAGATTTGGCGCAACGGGAAGATCTTCATGGGCCTTCGCGTAGATTTGTCCAAGGTCCCTGCCCGCCAGGTGCGTGCATTGGTCGAGAAATCGTGGCGCCATAGCGCGCCAAAACGCATCGTGGCGGAGTACGACAAACGTACCTCGCAGAGCTAGGCGAACTCACGGATGTTATAAGAATGGAATTGCTGACACGCCGGTCGTTACTTAAAGCTTCCCCTCTAGCCCTGGCCGCCGGATTTCTACACGGGAGCTCCGCCGCCATCTCGGAGGGTTGGGATGCACGAGGGCATCTAAATCTGAACGAAAATACTCTTGACCCAAAAGTATCTGGGGCCATCAAGGGGGAGCTATCGAGGATCTCTTTCGAGAGACCATCACAGCAACATCTCACGGTGCTGGGGGCCCCTTCGAACCTTGGATTGAAACCACCTTCATCGGGGAAAGAACCGGGCGTTCGATACATGGCTGATGTGCTTCGAGAGCATGGCCTTGTCGCGCGATTACACGCGGAGGACGCCGGGACCGTTATACCACCAAAGTACGGATCAACCATCGATCCGTCTACGAGGATACGAAATGCTTCAGCGATCCGCGAGTACAGTATCCAACTCGCGGATCGCCTTGGCTCTTTACTCGACGAAAGACGATTTCCTGTTGTACTCGGCGGCGATTGCAGCATCCTTTTGGGAAGCACCTTAGCGCTTCGCAGGCGGGGACGATATGGACTTCTCTTTATAGACGGACATAGCGATCTGCTTACTCCAGAGACGTCTCAAAGTGGAGGCGCAGCGGGCATGGACCTTGCACTTACGACTGGTACTGGGCCCGAAATACTCACGGAGATAGAATCCTCTGGTCCCTACATCCAGTCATCCGATGTCGTCGTATTCGGCTATCGTGTGCCTACACTCAATGAAAGGGCCCCTTACAGCCCACATCCGCCCATGACAGCATTTCCATTAGACCGAATACGAACGGAAGGCATAGATCAAGCTACGGCAGCTGCGGTCACGCGTCTTGAAGGCCGTGGGTCGGGGTTTTGGATTCATGTAGACCTCGATGTCCTCTCTCCGGATTGGATGCCTGCGGTAGATTCACCCGATCCAGGCGGAATGACGCCAACAGAACTGACAAAGGTGCTCAAAAGGGCAATCTGGTCGAGAAAGTGTGTCGGCATGGAACTGACAATCTACGATCCGGAACGCGACCCTACAGGACGATGCGCCAAATTGATCGTAGATATCTTGTCTGATGCCGTTTAGAAGGTTGGTGCCTCTCCGATTCGGCGAATCTAAAAAGCGGGCCCCCGATACACCTTACTTTCGTGCGAGTAGGCGCCGGATAGCCGCTCACTATCTTGCTGCTTTCAGCCGATTCAATTATTTGGAGTGGTAACGCACTCTTTCGGCAGAGGAAAGATGACGCAGAAAGAGGAAAACTACATGGCTGTAACCGATTCGGCAACCCTTCAACGGCTTAGACGCGAAGAAAGTTCGGCAGAGCAGCAAGGCAGGCAAGCGTTGAACATCTCGCTGATACTCAAAAATTTCCCCCAGTATGAACTTGCGCGGCAAAAAGCTGACGTTCTTCTTGCCAAGGCCTCATCGTTGCGTGAGCAGATTACCAAGATTGAAACCTTGTGAGAGGTTGGATATGGCCAGAGCTTCCAGATTAACGAGAAAGACAGCTTGTTGGACCAGCTAGTCAGCTGATCCATTCTGGAGTGCTTGGCCACGCATCAAATCAGGTTGCCTGTTTTGGACCCAGCTGAAAGCGAAGCATTAACCGCAGGTCCCTCGCCACTACGCTCACACCCAGATTTCCTGTGGAGGTTGGTGGCTTCGGCGAACTTCATGCGCCTTTCTGACCGAAAGGCGCAACGTCCGGGCCTGCGTTGCAGGAAATCCGGATGCGGAACTGTGACATTGAAATGCCGGCTGAGGAGCCGAGCCCCCTTTGTTCATCGGGAGGGGGAAACTTCGTCTTGTGATCCTCAATACGAGGCAGCCGTCGCGGCTCCGCGATGAGTGGCACCATCCCGCTCTTGACAGACGCTTCCAGTACTGCACGATCCCTTTGCACCGGTTCGGCCCGGATACCTGCGCCGTCAGCCTGGTTGGCGGCGTTACCCGACGCCTGGGCTGCGAATTTCCGGCGTTCTAAGAAGAAATAGGGCCAGACAAAGATGCTAGTCCGCAGACGCATATCGCCACCTCAACGCACGACGCCCGGGACTCGCAGCCGGCATAAGATGTTCCCTGCTCCTATGACAAGCTGGGAACTGCCAAGAGAATGTTTATTTGCCTGGTATCGTGATTTCCCGATGCTCGCTTGCGAATAACAGTTTGAGCAGCACAAAACGGCAGGACATTACGAACCCCGGGCAAGGACGAAGCAATGATCACGCTACAACAGCAGCAGGAGTTCCAGACCTTGGTGGACCGGCACAGGAAAATCCTCTACAAGATCTGTAACTCATACTGCAGAAATAGAGACGACCGGGAAGACCTGGCTCAGGAGATCGTCGTTCAGCTGTGGAGGTCCTTCGGGACATTCGATGAACGCGCTCGATTCTCCACCTGGATGTATCGGATTAGTCTCAACGTCGCCATCTCCTTCTACCGGAAGGAAACCGCCCGGACCCGGTACATTCTGTCGGACGATGGACAACTCTTGAACGCCATCGACGAGACAGCCGATCAGTCGAGCGAAATTCAGGCTCTTCATCAGTTCATCGCAATATTGGACCCGCTGGACAAGGCACTTGTCCTGCTCTATCTGGATGGCAACAGCTACCTGGAGATTGCAGACGTGCTGGGCATCAGCGAGACGAATGTCGCCAGCAAAATAAGCAGAATGAAGCAGAGGATGCGGCAGGAACTTAGCGGCTCCGCGCAATCCCCAGGGAGATGAAAGCATGTTTGATCTAGACGAAATGAAGGAAGTTTGGACGGCACACGACGAGAAGCTGGACCAGATTATTGGTTTGAATCGGGAGTTGCTGAAGACTGCCACGTTGTCGAAGGCGCACTCCGCGACGCAACGCATGGGTTGGGCGCTGGGTCTGGAGGCAGTCATGTGGTTTGTGATCATCGTCTCCCTGGGAAGCTTTATCTCTCGCCACGTCGCGGTAGTGAGGCTGTCGCTCTGTGCCGCCGCTGTCGACGTTTATGCCATCGGGATGCTGGCGGCAACCATCCGTCAGATCGTGGCCCTTAGGCAAATTGATTACAGCGGGCCCGTCACTGCGATTCAGAAGCAGCTTGCGATGCTGCGAGTCCTGCGGATTCGGATCACGCAGAGGGCGCTCCTTGGAGGAACAGTCGTCTGGGCGCCATTTCTCATTGTCGCTGCCCGAGCGTTCCTGGGACTGGATATAGTCAACAGTCTATGGCTCTGGGCCAATGTCGCGTTCGGAGTGTGCCTGATTCCCCTCGCACTCTGGGTCTCAAAGACGTTCGGCGAGCGGATGGGACGATTTCCATTCATTCAACGTCTGATGAATGACTTAGCAGGCCGCAACCTGAACGCTGCGTCAGAGTTCATCGCAAAGCTGTCTGGATTCGAGGCTGAAGTGCATCCCTAACTGGCTGGTTAAATTTCAGCCCCCGCACGTTCTCGGGCCGGCGTAGAAACGGTAGTAGGATATCTGGAAGACGTTCCACAAGCCTGCTGCGACAACCGCAAATTCGAAGGAAGATACTATGCCAAGGATTGAAACTCAGATATGTACGAGTGCCAGACTCCCCATCGAACGCGGCGAGAGCGAAACGCACGGTACGGTCTTTCGATTCACCGGGCCGTTTACCGGGCGGGATATGTACAACTCCCTGTCTCCCGACGCCTTTCGCAACATCTTCGAAGGAGCGCCGGGCGATGAGCGGCCGCAGGCACACCTGTTTGACCTGACTGAGGTTCCATACATGGATTCGACCGGCCTCGGCATGTTAGTCACCCATTTCGTGCGGTGTCAGAGCAAAGGAATTCGCCTGAGCATCACGGGCGTGAGCCCTCGTATTCGCGAACTGTTCAGGCTAACCGGAATGGAGAACGTGCTTCCGGTCGCCTCCATTTAGAAGTTAGATTGCCATGGCGCTCTGCCTTGCATCCGCTGATGCGTCGCACGTTAGAAGTAAATCGAGCCCGAGGTGTTGACCCGGGCTCGATTTTGTTTCAACTCTTACTGCTGGTCAGGATGCGGCTTCTCCTCGCCTGGTTTAGGCACGCTCTCGTGCTGCGGAGCCGGCTTTGCCGCGGTCTGAACAGGCCGCGCCTGTGGCGCCGGCTTCGCCGCGGGCTCGGGCCGCTTCGTAGCTTGAGCCGGATGGCTCTCAGGTGCCGGTTTGGTTTCAGCACGAGCATGCTCGACCGGTGCAGGCTTGCTCTCTGGCTTGACCGCAGCTATCGGCCGGGGCGAGGGAGCGGGTTTGGTTTCAGCACGAGCATGCTCGACCGGCGCAGGCTTGCTCTCTGGCTTGGCCGCAGCTATCGGCCGGGGTGGGGAGCGGATTCGTGGACGGGTTTTGGAGCTGGGCGAGATTCGGCAGTTGGCCGCGTGGTTGCGGGCTTTGCCTCAGGCCGTGTGACCGGCTTGTTTTCCTTCGCCACGTGCGTGGTCGGGGCCGGATGTTGTGTGGCAGCTGCCAGACTTGGCAGTTGCCACCGGACGCGTCTCGTTTGCCTTCACCGGCCTTGCCGCGGGCGCCGGGACCGAGGCCGCGGGCTTCGCCAAGGCCGCATGCGCTGGAGTTGCATGATTCACTGGCGCAAAGTTCGCCTTGACCTGACTGGCCTGGCGTTCATGTTGCACCTGTGTATTCGAGGGCCCCGAGCGCTTCTGGTGCTCCGCCGCCATCTGCGCCTGGTTTGGCCGCGCGCTGATGCCGCCCTGGCCGCCGTTGTAGCTCACGCGGTTTACGTTGACGTTGTTGATCACGGTGCGGTCGACATAAGTAGTGTGAATAACGGTGGTGTTTACGCGCGTCACAGCCGTGTTGTAGTTAAAGTTGCCGCCGTTCCACCGTCCGCCGCCGTAGCCCGTGCCGCTGTAGCCATAGCCATAATTCACGCCGCCGTAGAAGCCGACCTGCGGGCCCCAGTAGCCTGTGTTAAACGCATAGAGACCGTTGCTCCAGCCCCAATAGCCGGGGGTCCAAAGCAGGCCCACCGCCGGAGCCATCATCCACGCTCCCTGAACCCAGTAGTAACCGTCAGGACCACCCCATGCCCAATATCCAGGCGTCCACATGTAATTTGGTTGCGGGCAAAGCGGCTGCTCATAAACCGGCAGTTCCGGGGGAGCGGTGGTGATCGATACCCCTACGAAACTCTGCGAGAAAGATGCGCACGGTAGCGCACTTAGCAACGCAACCAGACTGAGATTGCGTATCGAGCGGAGAACTTGCATTTGTCTACCTTTTTGCCATCGACTTTTGCCTGCAGAAGAAAAGGGCAGGCTTTAAGGAGCGACAGGCAAACCTTCTATTCTTGATGGGAGCCCATTACTTGTTTAGTGAGAGGGTTGCAGCTCAATCCCGATCACCGACTTATCCGTCATCGGCCTACGCGAATGTTGTGGAGTGGACCGAAAATGCCGAAC
Source organism: uncultured Acidobacteriaceae bacterium (assembly GCA_963840675.1). Classification (GTDB taxonomy): domain Bacteria; phylum Acidobacteriota; class Terriglobia; order Terriglobales; family Acidobacteriaceae; genus PALSA-350. The sequence goes on along the minus strand of CAWJAB010000005.1, from coordinate 38,523 downwards.
AGATTCGCAAGCCATAACACAACGCAAATCACGACAACGCCATTCAGGATCGACTTGATGCTGGATTGCATTGGAATGAAGCGGTTCACAAGCGCTAATAGAACTCCTACTACGACCAACGTAATGACGAGTTGCATGAGTGGCATATCGTGTTCTCCCTTCGAATTGTTGAAGCCGATCAGGCCCTGGTCCGTGCTGTTTAAAGCGTTTTCACTTCTGTTCTGCGCTCACCTCGGCAACCGCCCCTGCATAGCCCGCATCGGCAATCGCCTTCATGAAATCGAGGGTCGATTGCGGAGCCTGGATGTCGCCTGAGAGAATGCTGCGGAAGGATACTTCGCGGCCGTAGATCGCACGCGTCGAGTCGTCGTCTGGCTGAAGCACAGCGCCATTCAGGGTGATGCCTGCGAATAAGCCTCGCGCACGTGAGTAGGTGAGGACTTCAGTGTTCATTTTCCAGTCAGTACCCGCGGAGGCGTGTCGGCCCACCGGACCTGCCGCGGCCGATGCATCACCGCTGAGTTCGAACTTGCTGGAGAGCATATGCTGAAACCCCTGGTCATTCATTACCAGCATGATGACGTCAACACCTTCCACGCCAATCTGCAATCCCCAGTTGCCGCCGCCGACTGAGACAAACGCGGGAGCGCTCCAGCCCTCACTGGTGCGGCATGACGCGACACCCCTACCGTGCTCGGCCCCAAAGATGAACCCGCCCTTTACCAGATGCGGAATGACGACAATGCACTTTGCGCCGCTCAACACTTCATCTGGAATGCCCTTATCCGGTGCATCCAGGCTGGCGTGAATGACCTCCGAGGAGATTCGCAGGCGATCCACCGAGTCCTGGAGTCCTGTACCAGCCCACAGGTTTCCGTTGGCCAGCGCCAAGGCACTGACTAATAGCATTGAGGTGATCTTCAGGGGTGTGATTCCTTGAAATGCGGAGAGCTAAGAGGGACAACTGTCAGATGGGCTGACTTAGCTCAGAACCATGAGGGAGCCGATAACACGGACTCTTCTCCAAAGCCATTGTTTCAGAGATGCGAAGTAATAACTGAGCTAGATAGCTCACATCTGTTCGTGAGATAGGGAATCCGTTCAGGAAGGCGGGAGACAGGGGCTAGTGAGTGATCGGTTCTCCCGAAAGCCCGCCTACTTGTCTTGGAAGGCGTACCTCAGCGGCTCAGCCGCGTCTCAAACGGGACATTTACGGCACGGCTGAAGCCGTACCCTTCGTAAAGAGACTTTTCGCAGGCTGTTCAGCCCAGTCTATTTGTCTGCTGCATTTCGAGCCCACGTGGCCAGGGGCTTAAGAAATGGATAGGTGGTCGAGGGAGCCTCGATTTCGCCACTGAGTGATGTGGCGAAGGGCACCATGCGGCCGTAGAACGCTCGTGTGCTGTCCTTGTCCTGCTTGATTGTCCCGTTTTCCAGCGTAGCGCCGGCAAAGACCCCTCGGGAACGGGAATAACTCAACACTTCGGCACGCATCTTCCAGTCTGTTTCAGCCGCAGTCTGACGGCCCAGAGGCCCGCCGGCCGCGCTGGCCTGCGCGCCTAACGCAAACTTGCTGGAGAGCAGCTGCGTCATGCCGTTGTCGTTCATGATCAGCATGATCCTATCCACGGCTTGGCCGCCGAACTGCAAACCGAAGCTGCCTCCCATTACGACGAAGAAGGCGGGGGCGCTCCAACCCTTGGCCGTGCGGCAACTGGCAATCCCGCGCCCATAGCGCAGGCCGAGAACGAAGCCACCATTTAACATGGCGGGCACTACCGCCACGCAAGAAGCCGACGCCAGTAAATCTTGTGGAATGCCCCGATCCGGCGCGGACTGGATCACTTGCAGAACTCTGCCTGCCGCCTCTACGCGAGCTTGCGTCTTCTGCGCATTCTCAGCCGCCCATGCCGCGGGCACCAGACACATTAGCAAAACCACCTGAAGAAGACGTCGCATTTTTCTCTGCCTTTCTGCGTCTGATTCTAGAGTGGATTGTGCAGAGCTTTGAGGCAGCGACGAAAATAGCTATTAGCAACCAAGGCTCCCACCTAGCTCGACGGAGTCATGATCTGCCGGTAAACCTGCTCCAACGGAGCCGGAGTAACGCTGAGTTTTCCCCGATAAGGATTGTCCAGAACGGCGATAAGAAAGATTATCAATCCAAGCAGAACGGAGAGAAGCGTCGTCATCCAGAAGTGGATGCTGAAGCTTGCGGTGTGAAAGAACCAACTCACTGCGATGCAGATTACTGCGCCGGCTATGACAAGGGTCCAGAGTGGGCCGGGCATTTCCGTGGTGACGGTGTTCAACCGGCCTCTTCGGCTCTCAACCAGGTCATTGAAAGCCTTGTACGCCTCTGCCGCGAGAATCCTCTGCCTTTCGGTTGTGGGCTCGAATGACATGAAATGTGACTGAAAATCATTCAAGATACTACTCGCGTTGTTGGGAACGATGCCGTGCTGTTGCATCGGCCACCCGACGTCGATGACCTGACGGGTATATTTCCGCAGATCTTCCTGCATGATGGCACGAGCGGGATCGGGATAGGCACCGATATCACGGTAAAGGCCGCCGAGGGCGACTGCTTCATGGTCAACCTTGGCTTGCGCATCGGAGTAGGATGTCCAGGTAGCAATGGCTAGCAAGCCAACGGTAATTCCGTAAAGGACGGTGACGGCAGCAAGGTAAAAACCCACAATGTCGTTATATGAGTGATCAACAAGGTGGAGACGTGGCACCCAGCCGCGCGTCAGATAGAGACCCGCCAACCCAATGGCGACAAAGATCAGTACCGTCAAAGTGCCGAAGATCCAGTTGGGAAGAAGGTAGACCCAGTACAGATTCATTTAGGCACTCATCTCAAAACGTGGCAGGAGCCGGCCAAATGCAGTTTTCATCCCTGGCGTTTACCTAAGGGCTAGCAGCCCGTGTTCGAAACCATAGGCGAGATTCATGAGCCGGGCAACTGGCACAAGTGACAGTTGTTTCTCAGATCATGAGCCCGTGGTTCCGAAGCAGATCGACAAACGGGCTTTTCGGAGCTAGGTACGCGTTCTCCGTATCCTTCTATTGTTGTGAGAAGCCCCAGATCCACCCCATACCAGGATCGCAGTCACCAGGTGTATCCAGAACCACAGGTCGAAACCCTGATGCGCATGAATGAAGATGAGGACCAGCACCCTTGGAAGCAAAGCCCACAACACCGCGGCCCAGGGCTGAGGGACAAAAAACCACCATATGTGGATCCATCCGATAAACAGCGAAAGCCTGGGCAAAAACAAGCTTAAAACAAGGAACCAGATAGGAATCCCGTGCGTCAGCGTCATAGGCATTTTTGGGCTCCCGGCCAGAGTGCGTCGTTCCCCATACGGCGGCAACTACCCTGGGCTTCCACCGCAACAGCATACCCATCACTTGGCCGCGTGCCAACTCGGTGAGCCAACTGCATCTTAGCTTGACAAAGAGGCTGGGGCGCTGTTTCTATCGTTGGCGAGAGCTTTCTGGGCCCCCGGGGCATTAAACAACCGGTTGTCTAGATTGACAGAAAGGTAAAGCCGCTATGAAGTCACGATCCGCCTGGTGGGCTCTGTGTGTGTTCCTGCTTTGGCAACCGCCCGTGGCCAGTGGCGCAGGAACAGGCCCGCCTATGGTTGACCACTTCGGACCGGTCGCAACTGCTCAGCGCGGAGCAAGCTCCTCTCCACTTCTCCGCATCGAGCAGTACCGGGCGTACCGTGGAGGTCAACGATGATGCGCAGTACCAGGCGATCGACGGTTTCGGATTTGCCATCACCGGCGGATCAGCCCAACTGCTCATGCGCATGGAGCCTGCCAAACGGCACGCGCTGCTCCAAGAACTCTTTGCGCCCTCCGGGGAGGGTATCCACAGCAGCTACCTGAGAGTGACCATCGGATCGTCCGATATGAACGCCCGGGTCTACTCCTACGATGACCTGCCAGAGGGCCAAACGGATGCGGCCATGGCTCATTTCAGTCTCGCTCCTGACAAAGCCGAGGTCATCCCGGTGTTGCAGGAGATACTGGCCATCAACCCGCATATCCAGATACTGGCCTCCCCCTGGTCTGCTCCACCGTGGATGAAGACCAACGGCAAGGTCAAAGGAGGAACGCTCAAACCTGAGTTTTACCAGGCCTATGCAGAGTACCTGGTGAAGTATGTCCAGGGGATGAAGGGCGAAGGCATTCCTATCGACACCATCACGGTTCAGAACGAGCCCCTGAATCCCAAGAACACCCCCAGCATGGTGCTGTTCGCCGAACAGGAAGGCGCCTTCATCGCCAGGAACCTGGGCCCCGCGTTCGAAAAGGCCGGCATCACCACCAGGATCCTGCTCTACGACCACAACCCCGACGTGCCTTCGTATGCCCTGTCGATTCTCGCCGACCCTGATGCCAGCAAGTACGTGGACGGCACGGCCTTCCATTTATATGGGGGCGACGCCTCCGTGTTGACCACGGTTCATAACGAGTACCCCAACAAGAACCTTTACCTGACCGAGCAGGCCATCACCGGCTCGGCACACGAGCCGCTTGGCATTGCGGCGTCGATCAGTTTTGCAATGGTTGGCGGCACCCGCAACTGGAGCCGGAACGTGTTGCTGTGGAACCTGGCTGCGGACCCGGACAATGGGCCGCATACCAACGATGGAGGATGCACGGGCTGCCAGGGTGCGGTTACGCTTGACGGCAACCAGGTAACTCGTAACCTTGCCTATTACACAGTGGCGCACTTCTCGAAATTCGTGCCGCCCGGTTCTGTGCGGATTGCGTCGAATGAGCTGGAGCAACTGGCGGATGTTGCCTTCCGCACGCCTGCGGGGACGATCGTCCTGGTGCTGGCGAACACCAGTAACTTTCCCAGGAGCGTGAGCGTCCGCTACCATGGCAAAGCCTTCACCACGACGCTGCCCGCAGAATCCGCAGGCACCTATGTCTGGTAAGCGCGGTTTGCTCGCCGCTGGATTGAGTATCCTTCCGCTGTTTTTTGCTTTTGCGGCGCGGGCCGCCACGCCGGATTTCGGGCCCAATGTTCTGCTGTTTCGCCCCGGGATGCCGGCGGCGGAAATGCAGAAGGCGATTGACGGGGTCTACGCGACGCAGCAACACAATGAGTTTGGGACGCAGCGGACGGCCTTGCTCTTCCTTCCTGGCAGCTACCATGTGGATGTTCCCATCGGTTACTACACCGAGGTGATCGGCCTGGGCGCTTCTCCGGACGAGACGCGCATCGCGGGAAACGTACACGCAGACGCGAGCCTCAAAAACAACAATGCAACCACTACCTTCTGGAGAGCCGCGGAAGGGCTTTCCATCACTCCTGCCGGCGGCCGCATGCAGTGGGCGGTTTCGCAGGCTGTTCCCCTGCGGCGCATGCACATCGCCGGAGATCTTGTGCTCCACCAGGCGCACGGATGGGCGAGCGGGGGCTGGATGTCGGATGACCTGGTGGACGGCAATGTCGATTCCGGCTCGCAGCAGCAATGGATCTCAAGAAACTGCGAGTGGCGGTCGTGGACCGGCTCCAACTGGAACATGGTGTTTGTTGGGGTGGATCATCCGCCCGCGGGCAAGTGGCCTGTTCCGCCCTATACCGAAGTGGCAAGGACTCCGATCGTTCGCGAGAAGCCCTTCCTGCAGGTAAGTAAAGCTGGTGAGTTCAGCGTTCGCGTTCCCGCCCTGCGGCATGACAGCGCCGGCATCACCTGGCACGGTGGCCAGACGCCGGGGAGAACCATTCCCCTGAGCGAGTTCTACATCGCACGCGCGGGTACAGATACCGCGGTCACCCTCAATGCGCAGCTTGCCCGGGGACGAAACCTGCTGCTCACGCCCGGCATTTATGAGCTGAGCGAGCCGCTGCGCGTGAGCCATGCCAACACCGTGGTGCTTGGCCTGGGCTTTGCCACGCTGCGTCCTACTGGAGGCGATGCGGCCATGACGACAGCGGATGCGGATGGCATCATCCTCGCTGGTTTGCTCTTCGACGCGGGCCCCAGCCAGTCGCCGGTGCTGCTGCAGGTAGGCCCGGAGGGGAGCAGTGGGCCGGCACCAGCCCAATCCTATTTCTCTGCACGATATCTTCTTCCGCGTAGGGGGCGCGACGGTTGGACGAACGCGGGTCAACCTGGAGATCAACAGCCACGACACCCTGGTCGACCACACCTGGATATGGCGGGCCGACCACGGCTCCGGAGTAGGCTGGAGCCTCAACACCAGCGCGAACGGCGTGGTGGTCAACGGCGATCAGGTGACCATCTATGGTTTGTTCGTCGAGCACCATCAGCAATTCCAGGTGATTTGGAACGGCAACGGTGGCAGAACGTATTTCTACCAATCCGAAATTCCTTACGACCCTCCCAACCAGGCGAGCTATACGAGCGCGCCGGGAACGAATGGATGGGCCTCCTACAAGGTGGCTGACGCGGTTACCAGCCACGAAGCGTGGGGGCTTGGGGTCTACAGTGTGTTCCAGCAGCCCGGCGTGGTGTTGAGCCGGGCGATTGAGAGCCCGCGCAGAGCAAGCGTCCGCTTCCACGACATGATCACCGTTTGCCTGGGAGACAAGGGCGAGATCAGCAACGTGATCAACGATGCTGGAGGACCGACGCAGATTCACCCACGCGTCGACCGCAAGGTCACGGAATATCCCTAGAGGCTGCTCGCGGTCAGTTCGATAACTCTGCGATTTCCACGTGATAAGGTTCAAGCAAACTGCCGGTCGCGCGATCGACGGTGGCGCGTGCGATCTGGTAGTTAATCTGTGTTTGCAATAAGTCGAGCTCCGATTGCGCGAGTTTCGTTTGAGAATCCAAGACGAAAAAATTCGTCTCAGCACCAAGTTCGTATTTCCTCTGATCGGCAGCGAGTGATTTCTGGGCGAGTTCCAGAGATGTCTTCGCCGCGGCAACGGTGAGCTTCGCCTCTTCCAACAGATGAACAGAATCTTTGACTTGTCGAACTATCTCTTCCCGGGTTAGTTGAGCGGTGTATAAATCATGCCGCCGTGCTACCAGCGCGGTACCTAGATTGGCCTTCGCACCTCGATTCCCGACCGGAAGATTCAGCGTGAGTGTGCCCCCGTAGCCGGGGAAACCAAACCCAAATAGCTGGCTGTACGATGTTCCCAAGCCACCCGAACTGATTAATTGCCCGGTGTTGAGGTTATATTGATCTCCCCCAATGCCGTTGCTCTGATAGAAGCCAATCAGCGACAGGTCAGGCTTGAGGGCATTGTGGGCGAGTCGAATGCTGGTTTCGTCATTGACGATGGCGTCGTTGGCCGCGGCAATCTCCGGACGGGCGCTGAGCGCTTTCTTCAGAACCTCCACGGGATCGACATTCTCAATCTCTCCTTCCGGCTCCGGCTTCTCCACCAGGTCTAGCTCGAGCGCCGCCAAGGTCGGATCCTGATCCACACCGATGGTAAAACGAAACGCCTCCTGCGCCTGTTTAAGAACATATTCGCTCTGGATGGCCTGCAGGCGACGTGCAGCTACTTCAGATTGGGAGCGATAGATATCGAGCGGTGGCAAGGCACCAAGTTCCAGAGCACGCTTGTCATGTTGATAGCTACTCTCGGCCAGCGCAAGCGACCTCTGCTCGACATCGAAGCTTCCGCGCGCCTGGACAACCGTCCAGTATTCCGTGACAACTTGCAGGATCGCGTCGTTCACCTGCGCCTCAAAGCTGGCGTGCGATTGCTGCAGAGCTCGTCGAGCGATGACGAGAGGAGCAGTATTGGCAAAGTGTCCGGCATTGCGCAGGAGGGGTTGAGTAAACTGCAGGGTCACCGTCGAGGTGACGTAGGGGTTAAGAAAGTAAAACGCGCTGTTGGTGGAATTTCGATTGCTGGAAACACTGGCGAATATATTCGTTCCGGTGGTGAACGTCTGCGTATAGCTCGCCTGCACAGTCTGACTAAGCGTGTTGAGAGCAGCGCTATTCGTATCGCCCACACCTTGCAGTTGGGTATAACCTGAATACGACAATCGATTGACATTCCCGATGCTTTGGATCAAGGGATCAAACGGCTTGTAGGCGCCGAGCAGGGAAAACTTCTGCGCTTCCACCTGGGTTTCTTCGATGCGAATATTGCTGTTATTTTCCAGTGCCAGGCGCACCGCATCCTGCAGCCGAAGTTGTAACTTGCCTTCGATCACGTAGTCTAGCACGTGCGCTGGAGGAGAAAGTTTGCCGGACTTCACCCGTTGCGTCAAGAGCACCGAATAGCTTTCAGGGGACTGTGCAGCTGCCGGAAGGATGGCGAACAACATGAGCAAACCAGACATTGCAATACGGAAAGGACCCATCGTGTCGCTCCGGAATACTATCGAAATCTACCAATAATAAGGCGTACTCTTCGTGATTCAGCTCTATTCATAGCGGATTGCTTCTACCGGATCGAGGCGGGCCGCCTTCATGGCAGGATAAATCCCGAAAACCAGCCCTACGCTGATGGACACGAGAAAAGCGAGTGCGATCGAACTTAGGGTTACGATGGTCGACCATCCGGCCAGCCACGCGATCAGACGAGACAGGATGAAGCCAAAGATGATACCCACGGTTCCGCCAGTGAACGAGATGGTGGTGGCTTCGACGACAAACTGCCGAATGATGTCGGACTGCTGGGCACCCACTGCGCGGCGAAGACCAATCTCTCGCGTGCGCTCGAGGATACTGGCCAGCATAATGTTCATGATTCCGATACCGCCAACAAACAGAGAGATGGACGCGATCGCGACCATGACGGCATTGAACAGACGTTCCGTTCGTTGTTGCTCGGCGAGAAGTTCGGCCGGGACAATGACACTAAAGTCGCTTGCTCCATGATGCGAGGAATTGAGAACGGCGCTGACCACTTGTGCCGCTGTCGTCATGTCGATGTTCTCTCCCAGGTTGAGATAGAGACCATCAATTTCATCCCGCACTTCGCTGTAGCTGTCTTCCAGGCGAAGGATGGATGCCCGGAACGGAATATAGATGACGTTGTTGGCGTCTTCGCTGAGTTGTGGACTCACGATGCCGATCACGCGGAACCATTGCTCATTCACTTTTACGTATTGACCGATCGGATCGGCCGCTCCAAACAGGTTGAACTTGGCGGCAATGCCCAATACGCAGACGGAAGCGCCACGATCTTCCTGCTGACGATCGAAGAACTTACCGCTCAACAGGTGAAGGCCCGCAATTTGTTGGTACTGCGGTTCCACTCCGAAGACGACCGGCACATCCTGCTGCGATTTAGGGATGGTCTTGGACGGGGTCACCCGCTTGCGGGGCGTCGATGCCTGAATGCCGTCAACGTCATCGAGTATGACGCGATAGTCCTCAAGGGTTAAGCCAGGAGAAATCTTGCGCATTTTCTGATGGGCCTGCCACTCGATGGTTTCCTTGGCCTCCACGATGAGATTGCGCACACCCATTTGTTCAATGAGCGCCATCACTTTCTGCCTGGCGCCGGCGCCAATGGACAGCATGGCAACCACGGCCGCTACGCCGAAGATCATGCCCAGCATGGTCAACAGGGAACGAAGCCCGTGCAGCATGAGGTTTTGTATGCCGAGCTGTATATCCCGAACCCATTGCTGGTAGCCGAGCTCGAAGCCTCGGACGAGCGGCGAGGTGCTTCCCGATCTTTTAGTCATCTAGGGTGTCCCTCCACCGGGCGTTGCGGGACCACTGCCGCCTCCCTGCTTTCTTGGAAGGGTGGGATCGATCATGGCAACCGCAGTCCTATCGCTCAGTCCCTCGATAACCGCGCGACTTTCTGTTTCGTCCTTGATCTCGATTTCTTTCTGCTCGTAGTCCTTGCCGCGTTTCATGTAAACGATATGCTTGCCATCCTTCAGGAATAGCGCCTGACGAGGGAGATAAAACACATCCTTTCTGGTGTCACCAAGAAACAAGAGATGCGCAGTCATCCCCGGGCGCAGGCGTGCATCCGCATCGGAAAGCTGCATCGCGACATCGAATGTGCCCCCGGCGTCATCATCGAAAAATTCGTGCGTTGACATTCCGCCGACCTGCTTGACTTTGCTGTGAAACGTGCGGCCGGGCAAGGCATCGAACACTACTTCCACGGATTGACCCTGCTTTACGTTACTGCGGTTACGCTCGCCAATACTTCGCCTTCAGTTCCAGTTCTGTTGGATCGACTACCTCTGCGATGGCGCTGCCTGCCTGCGCCTCGTCGCCTGCGTGATAATCCGGCACCGACATGCCGCTAAAAAAGAAACCTCCTGAGGCATCCATGTTCTTTTGAATGGAAATCAGTCCGTCCATCGGCGCGGTGACACTCATCTTGTCGATATTTTGCTGCGCCTGATCCATTTCCAGTTTTGACTTGTTGTATTTCTCCTGGGCTAGATAGACCGAGGCTTGCCCCGACTTGTCGTGCGATTCAATGTCCCTCTCCAGCTCCGCCAACAGCTGTTTTGCCTGCTTCAGGGCAGCGTCATTTTTTGCCGCATCGATCGCGCTCACGATTTCTTTCTTCTGCACATCCAGTTCCGCGGTTCTGACATCGTAGCGGGCCTTGAGCAGCGCCACTTTATCCTGGGCCTTAAGCACCGCAGCGTCTGCTCTTGCCTTGGTGATCTCCTGCTCGGCCTGCAATAACTCCGAGCGGCTCTGCTCCAGCTTGTAGCGCTGTTCGCTGGGATCGAATTCGATAACCACGTCACCCTTCTTTACCGGCGAACGGCCGGCCAGCAGTCGAGTGATCTGTAGCGCACCTCCGCCCACCGCGGGTGCGGTGAGCATCATGGTGTGGGTCGCATTGAGCTCGCCGTCAGCATGGACTTTCAGATCGAGGTCGCCGTGCTTAACCTGGGCCAGGGGAATGCCATCGCTTGCGATCGCCAGGCGGGACCGGCCCAGTTCAAATCCAATCAGGATGACCACGGCAAGAGCTGCCGCGAGGGCTGACCAGCGCGTAAGAGGCCTCAGCTTCATGCCTGGCTCCTCACTCCTTGACCGCGGCATCCGTGGCTAAAGGATCCTGCAGGGCCACTCGATCTCCGGGGCGTAGACCGCTGGAGACAAGGATGCGATCGCGGCTTCTGCGGCTAACCTCGATCGGCTGTTCCCGATATTTTGATCCATCCACGACGTAAGCCACCGTCTTACCCGATTTCTGGAAAGAGGCTTGCACCGGAATGGCAATTGCATTCGGAATGCGGTCAACAATTACGGTAATCTGCGCGGTCATGCCGGGCTTGAGTCGTGGATCTTTCTGATCCAGCGCAATCTGGAGATCAAAATCTCTGGGTATCGGCCAGCCTGCGGAGAAATCCATGGTGGCGATGGTGCCGATCTGTTCGAGCTTGCCGCTAAACTGCCGTTCAGGAATTGCATCCAGTTGAACGGTCGCGGATTGATAGGGTGCAAGACGGCCACGCTCCGCCTCGTCTACGCGCGCCGAGACCCGCAAAGTCGAAACGTCCGGGAGTTCGGCGATTGGCGCCCCCGCCCACACCCTTTCCCCCGGCTTGAACGGAGCTTCATTGCCCGCATGCCAAACCGATACCAGATTGACCAGCCCGCTGGAAGGTGCGACCAAGGTCATGGTTGCCAGGGAGCGCTGCGCACGCCCCAGGTCATACGCCGCTTTTTTGCTCGCATCCAATTTGCTATCGACGTTGGCGTGGATGACGGCGCGATCTGACTTCAACTTTGCTTCTACTTCATGCAGCTTCTGCTGGGCGTTTGCCACTTTCAGGTTCGCTTCGCCTCCCTCGATCCTGGATACGATCTCCTGCTTGCTGGCGTCCAGCTTGGCGACTTCCACATCGTATTGGGCCTTGGTAACGGCGGTCATATCTTCTTCTTCGGTGAGGCGCGATTGCGCACGCACCTGGTCAACCGCAGCCTGGGCCGATTTGAGAGCCGATCCATCCTGTGCCAGATCCTGTTCGGTCTTGGATTTGTCGAACTGGACGATCAAGTCGCCCTTCTTCACATCGGCGCCACTGGTTGCGATCTTGAGGATTTGCAGCTCTCCCGCCTCGGCGGGAGCGGATACCGTCAACGACTTCATGGCCTTCACTTCGCCTCGAAACTGAACGCTATCGACGAACTCTTCGCGTTTCACCTCAAAGGCTGAAACCCTAGAGGACCGATTAGAGAGGTGTACCAATCCAAAGATAGCGACACTGCTTAGGAACAAGACCCCGATCACGACTTTGCGCTGCTTGAGCAGGTTCTGGATTCGATACGTCATCGCATATCCTGGGCAATGTTGGGGCCGCCCGCAGGCATTGTATCGACCGCCGCTGACAGGCCGGGCAGTAGCCTCGGATCGGTGCACATAATGGACCAAACAGCCGAAAAGGTGCGCACCTTTTGAGAAAAGTCGCCGGGCCTCCCCATAGGATCGATTACTTCCAACTGCGCAGGACAAACCAGGTCGGGGTAAGCATCGAGATGTACGCGCGCTTTTTCTCCGTCGTGAAGCGCCAGCACATCTTGCTGATTGACTGGAACCTGGACCTCCATCTGGGAAGGGTCGACGACCTGCATGAAAGGCACGCCGGGCCGCACCTGGTCGCCTTCCTGCACTTCTCCGATATTTCCCTGCTTCCAGATCGTGTTAAGAACAACGATCCCGCTGATGGGGGAATGAACCTGCATCAGGGCCGCGTTCGCTTGCGCATGCAACATGGTTTCGCGGGCACGATCCCGTTGGATTTCGAGGATGCGAATGGAGGCCTGTGCTGTTTTTCGCTTCAGACTGAATGTTTCTTTCAGTTGCTCCAGCGTCGCTTTGGCTTCCTCCAGGGTCTCCCGGGCCTTTTCGGCATCAATCCGCGACAGCAACTCGACCTTTTGCATCTCCAGTTCCGCCTTGGCCAGATCGCCTTCGGCCACCTTGATTTCGGTCTCGTCCTTGGCCCGCGCGGCATCTTCTTTGGCTTCTTCCTGCAGTACGTCGTCAGCCAGCTTGCTATTTTGCGCTTGTTTGTCCAGGAAATCGCTTAGTTGGATCTGGCGGTCAAACTCAACCAGAATGTCTCCCTGCTTTACGCTGGACCCGGCTGCTCGCAGGTCAGTAATCGTGAGGGTGCCCACCTTTTCCCCGGCGAGAAGTGGGGCTTGGATAGAACGCGTCCGGACCGCTTGCGTCGTACCCTTTAGGCGCAGCACGCCATCGGTGTAAGTAGGGGAAGAGGGGAGAAGGCTGCTAGACGCCGGCGTCTTCTTGTTTTGAGTCAGCCACAGGGATGTGGCCAGGATACACAACACGATTGCGCCGATAAGCACCAGCCAACGTTGATTGTGCCGCCGACCTGGCTGCTCGCTGGGTGGCTCCAAGGCGGGAGAGGATTCCGTGCCAGGCTCAACAAGAGGTGCCTGCATCCAACCGTGCTCCTGTCAACGCAACTCCATAAATATATATACTTGGTCAAAGCCCGTGTTGACTTAAGCTTAGCCTGCCGTCGCAATCTTCCTGGGAATTTACACCTTAGACGGATAGGGCCGCAAAATCGCTCATCTTTTTTGCATTTCTTCGGCGAAAAGAGATTGGATACCGCGACTGCTTCAGAAATTTGAAAACAACTCTTGTGCTTTTGACGGCGTGACGTTTCGGATCATAGCGCGGTTCGATTTGCCATTGTTTTACGGTGTTCCAGTTCGCCCGGCCACGCAGAGGCTTGCGAGCGGGACATCCGTTCTCGCGGGTAACGAAAGGGAGGGTGCGGCCTTGCTTCTCATCGCATGCCAGTTGAGTGAACCGCGGCGCTCCCTTGTCTCCTCGGGATGACAATTCATTTGTGACACTTACATTCCCGATCCATTAAGAGAACTGCAGATCCCTCGGCTTCGCTCCCGGATTTCCTGTGAGCTTAGTTGGCGTTGGCGAACTTCATGCGCCTTTCCTTGCTGAAAGGCGCACACGTGGCCGCTGTCCTGTGCTGCGTGGCAGGAAATAAGGGTACGCTTCGGTCGGGATGACAAAGTGAAGAGCGTGGTGCTTTCAGTGTGGGCCGCGGCAAAGCGCTCTTAGGCTTCGCTTACGGCTGGGGTCTGCTCCGCATCCTCGTGGGCCAATTCCTCTGACTGCTCGGATACCTTTTTCAGCGAAACATGCTCGACACGAGCCCAGATAAGGCCGACCGGGATGACGCACATAAAGGTTACGATCAGCAGCATCGTGCCACAGGCAAGCGCCGGCTCAAACTGCACATTGAAAATCTTCTGCATCACGCCAGTGGTGACGCCGATCTGGGTGAACCAACCCAGCACCGGCAACTGGATCACCGATCCAACCATACTGGCCGCCATCAAGACCAAACAGCGGGCAAGCGTCATGGAAGACAGCTCCGGCGAGAGCACGAAAGCCCGGGTGGTTTCAAGATAGGCCGCCGTAATCAAGCCCCACATCAGCAGCGACAACCCCAGCGCACGGAGAAAATCACCCAACGTCGCAATGGAATCGAGACCGTCGCGAAAGGCGCGAATCTTGTTCCCCACGGAATGACCCAACGCCGTCGAGAACGAGCCCAGAGCCCTTTCCGCCAAAGCGGCAACGGCTTTACCCGAAGCACGCACGCTGATGGCAAAGACCGCCAGGGCGAAGGCAACGACAAGTCCACCCAGGGCGGTGTGCTGCAAGGCCTCGTGATGAGGCAGAGTGGCACGGTCCGGGGCCAGGAGCAACGCGCTCGAAAAGATCAACGCCATCGCACCCAGATCAAACATGCGCTCTACCGTGTAAACCGCCACCTGGGAGCTCAGCGAGAGCTTGGTTTTCCGGGCCACGAGGTAAGGACGCACCAGATCGGCCAGACGGCCGAAGAGGGCCACCGCGGTAAAGCCAATCACCTGCGGTCCCAGCACCAGGAATGAGCTGACCTTCTTCTGCGGTTTCAGCAGCACCGCCCAACGCACCGCTCGCAGCCAGTAGCAAAACACCACCATGGCCGCGGCGAGAACGATCCGCCGCCAATCCACATGCTGCAGCTGGTCGAGAAAGACGCTCCACTGAAAGTGGACCCGGGTGTCGACCACCCACGCCAGTACCGCCAGGAGAATCGCTCCCACCAGGTACACGATCCACGGATGCTTTTTCAAATGCGACTCCAAAAAAGACTGCCGGTTTGAGAACGGCTTACTGGTGCTCCACGCCTGTTTGGCGGGAGGGCATGGCGGAAAGAGCGGCGGCGCCGGCCGGGTGCTGCAGCTCCCATTGCTTTCTGCGGTTGAACTCGCGGATCACCCGCGCAACGTAGACCCGGGTCTCGCGATACGGAGGCACACCGTGGTACTTGTCTACCGCTGCCGGCCCGGCGTTGTACGCGGCCAGCGCCAGCGCCAGATGATCGTGATACCTCACCAGCAGCGCATCCAGATAGGCGGTGCCGCCATTGATGTTTTGATCCGCGCGAAAGCTGTCGGTCACGCCCAGCTCCGCCGCCGTTCCCGGCATTAACTGCATCAGCCCCTGCGCCCCGGTGCGGCTCACGGCGCAAGATATTGCCACCGCTTTCCGCCCGCACCACACTGGCCAGCAGATCTACGTCCAGATTGTGGGTGGCGCCGGCCTTGGCCATCAACTGGTGCACGTCGGCCTGGGTAAGCCTGGGCTCTGCGTCCTTCACTTCACGAATTGGGGGCGGAGGCGGATCAGGAACAAATTCCACCGACGCGATCTCCGCCGCATCCACTTCGACAAAGTTGTCGCTGCCCTGGCTGGTAAACATCCGCACCCGGCCGCCGGCTTCCTCCCGGTGATCGCACAAAAGGTGATAGCCGTTGGTCAAAGTGACCTCTTCGGAGGCTTGGAGGGCGGGCACACAGCCCAGCAAGGCAATGGCCCCCAGCCAGCTGCCAAAGATGGAGATTCTACTCATTGGGCAAACTCTACCACGGTGGCGGCGGCAACTTGCTCTTCGCTGTTACCTTCGGCATCTTGTAACGCGGGGGCCTGGCGCAGCACCTCTTCGACGGCCAGGGCCACGCCATCGTCATCATTCGAGGCGGTAATCTCCCATCCCCGCCGCCGGGCCAGAGCCAGGATTTCGTCGCTGGCATTGGCCATTACCACCGCATGCCCGGCATACTCCAGCATCTCCAGATCGTTGAGGTTGTCGCCGATGGCCATGATCTGGTCCCGCTCCAGGCCGCGGATGCTGGCCAGGCTGTGGAGCGCCGCACCTTTTGAACAGCCAGGGGGTAAGAGGTCTAGAATGCTGAGGTTGCGGGCGGCGTACTCGGTGCGATGCATAGCAATCAGCTCCGCTACGTCACTCAAAAGCAACTGCTTTTCCGCCTCGATCATCTGCGCGACAGTGCCGCAGACCATGCCCTGGATCGGTTCCTCGCCTCCATCAAAGGCTCGCTCGATGGGTTGGACCTCGAGCAGGTACGGCCGATTTGCCTCCACCCAACGGTCGATGCGGGCATGGAGTTGCGGCATGTTCTCGATCACCAGGGCGCCGGTCCCTTCGCGGTCGAAAGTGAACACCGTGGTGCCGTAACCGCGCAAGAGGCCAGACAACGCCCGGGCGGTTTCCACCGGGAGGAAGCGGCGATCCAACAGGGTTCCATCGAATCCACGCACCACGGCCCCATTGGAGGAGATCATCACCGAATCCTCGCTGAGACCCACCTGGGCAACCAGGGGCATGGCATAGGCTTGGCGGCGACCGGTGGCGATGACAATTTCAATGCCCGCAGCCTCGGCGGCCTGCAAAGCCGCACAGTTGCGGGGACTGATCCTGGGCCCGGTCGAGGGCATGAGAGTGCCGTCGATATCGATCGCAATTAGCTGGATGCTCACTTCCCTATTTTACCTGTTGCCTGCCCCGTTTGCCGGTTGTGCACCGAAATGGAAACCCTCAATTATCATGAATTTATGCCCTTAATTGCCTACCTGGAGTGCTCCGGCTGCCATACCCGTTTTCCCCCCGAGACAGCGCAAACCCAATGCCCTCAATGTGGGGGGCGGCTGGTGCCCGGCGAAGAACGGGAAAGGGACCATCGGGGAGTAATTTTGCCGGCACGCCACCGCGGCGGGCGGAATTATTACTCCTCAGTAACCGGTACGTTTGGTCTGGCAGCGACGCTCTCAGCCGCCCCTACCGACGAGGACGGAAAGAGAAATCGCAGGTCCACTACGGCTCCCGATGACGGCTGCGAAGGGCCACCCAAGCATTTTGGAGCTTGCGGGTGGGACAGGCGGGTCATCTATTCGCATAAAACTGAGTTCGGTTGCAGGGAGCACCGGCTCTCAGAGAATGAGTTCTTCTCAGCCAGGAGAGTTATTTCTTGCCGGTGAAGAGGAGAACCCCGCCGCCGATGATGGCAACAACGCCGAGGATTGGCGGTAATGGCACCGTGCTGGTTTCCTTCCTGGAGGCCTGAATGGGGCCCAGATCCACTACCTTCTTCTCGTGCGTATAGGAGAAACCACCATACGCCAAGGCGAGAACACCCAACACGATCAGTGCAATACCCAAGGCTTTCATTTGTACCTTTCTCAGTTCCTTAAATTGGATGCCCCGCCGGAGCGCGAGGTTGCCTTAACTGTTGGCTGATGAACCAGATAAGCGAGGAAAGATGCCGCTCAAGCGCGCAAAATCAAGCGGGATGCGAGCGAGCTGGCGTGCTCTATCGTAACGGACTTAGCCTGCATGTAATACAACGCGATGGCAATCAAAAGGAAGACAGCCACGAGTGCGATCACCAACACAAAGTACCGCACCACCTCCGTCTTGTGCTTCTGAGCCTCGCTTGGTCTTACCACCACCGCGCAACGGATGGGTTCACTCACGTCAGCGGGGTGCATGTGCTTGGCACTTGCAATCATGGGAACATGCATGAGCGTCCCTCCTTTCCCTACCACTTAAATAGACGGTGGAAACACAGCGAAGGTTGTGCGCTGTGGAGAACGGGGCGTGCCTTCGCGGTAATCCCATTCATCGCGGCTCCGCAGCGGCAAACGATAACCGGGTGATTGCTCTAGAATAGAAAGGTGAAGCCAACACTCCTAGAAGAGCTGCCGCAGGGCGACGCCGGCGAGGCCGTAGCCGTGCTCGAACAGCGGCCGCGTATTGGCTTTGTGAGCCTGGGCTGCCCCAAAAACCTGGTCGACAGCGAGGTCATGATGGGCCTGCTGGACCGGGCCGGGGCGGAGATTACCAATCGACCCGAAACGGCAGACATCCTGGTGGTGAACACCTGCTCGTTCATCGATAAAGCCAAGCAGGAGTCGATCGACACCATCCTGCAGATGGCCCAGCACAAAGTCTCCGGCAGCGCACGCAAGCTGATCGTGGCCGGCTGCCTGGTGGAGCGCTATCGCGACGAGATCCGGAAGAATATGCCGGAAGTGGATGCCGTGGTCGGCACCGGGGAGCTGGAAGCGATTCTGGCCGCCGCCGGGCTGGAGACACCTGCCGCGCCGCCGGATGCACCGCAGCTCTTTTCTATCCTGCCCGCCCCGTCGCGTCCCGAAGGCGACCTGCGCGAATCCCAGGGGCGCTTCGCGCGCGAGCAGTGGGAAGGCGCGCAGGCCAAGCTTCCCCAGTATCTCTACGATCACACCACGCCACGGATGCTGGCGACGCGCAAGTCTTCGGCGTACATCAAGATCGCGGAAGGCTGCGACCATCCCTGCAGCTTCTGCGTGATCCCCAACCTGCGGGGAAAGTTTCGCTCCCGGCGCTTTGCCTCGGTGGTGGCCGAGGCCGAGCAGCTGGTGGCCCAGGGAGTGCGCGAGCTCACGCTGATCGGCCAGGACACCACCTGTTACGGCGAAGACCTGGGGATGAAGGATGGCCTGGCGCAACTGCTGGACAGCCTGGCCCGCATTCCCGATCTGAAGTGGCTGCGCTTCCTGTACGCCTATCCCAACAAGGTGACCGGGCGCTTGCTGGAGACAATTGCCCAGCATGACGTGATCTGCAAATACCTGGATATGCCGCTGCAGCACGCCGCCGCCCCGGTGTTGAAACGCATGCGCCGCGGGGGCAATGCCGAGATCTTTCTCAAAACCATCGAGCGGGTACGCGCGACGGTGCCGGACGTGGCCATCCGGAGCACGTTTATCACCGGCTTTCCCGGCGAGACCGAGGCGGATTTTGCGGTGCTCAGCGACTTTGTCCGCGCCGCCCGGCTCGACTGGCTGGGGGTGTTCAGCTACTCGGACGAAGAGGGCTCCGGCGCCTTTGGGCTGGACGATAAAGTGCCGGCCCGCACCATTGAAGCGCGCCGCCGCTCCCTGATGCGCCTGCAGAATTCGATCAGCCGCAAATCCCGGGCCGCCCAGGTAGGCCGCCATTTTGACCTGCTGGTTGAGGGGCCATCGGAGGAGACTCCCCTGCTGTGGGAGGGCCGCACGCAGCACCACGCTCCGGAGATCGACGGAAAGGTCTACATCAACGACTTTGGGCCCTTCGACCAACTGGACCCCGGCCAGTTCTATCGCTGCGAGATTACGCGAGTCGCAGGATTACGATTTAGTGGGCAGAATTATTGCCGAATAAACAGGATATTGGTATGAGTGCACCGCGTAAAAAATTGAAGAGCCTACGCTGCCCCACATGCGGGCAGATCGTCACGGTGAAGGATCCGGATTTTCCCTTCTGCAGCGAGCATTGCAAGACCATCGACCTGGGGAAATGGGCCAGCGGCGTATACCGAATCTCTTCTCCGGTGCTCGATCCCGAGCTGCTGGAAGAGATTGAAAGTATGCGGCCTCGCTCGTCCGGCGATGAGTGATGAGCCGGCAGGCAGAAAAACCGCGTGGGCCTGGGCCGTGGGGACCTTTCTGGGCGCCGGCCTGCTCAAGCCCGGTCCTGGAAGCTGGGGGGCCGCCGCGGCTGCCCTGCTGTGGTTGGCAGCGGGCAAAGCGCTAGCCCCGGGGCCACTGGCGTGGCTCACCCTGGCGGCAGCCGTGGCGGCGCTGGCGATCGGAATTCCCGCCGCCACTCGTGTGGAACAGGAGAGCGGGCGCGAAGATCCCGGGCACGTGGTGATCGACGAAGTCGCGGGACAGTGGATTGCGCTGATCCATTCGCGGGTAAACTTGAGTCACTTGCTGGCCGGGTTTCTTTTCTTCCGTTTATTCGACATCGTGAAACCATGGCCGGCAAGGCAGCTCGAGGGATTACCCGCGGGCTGGGGAATCATGCTCGATGATGTTGCCGCAGGCGTGTATGCTTTGCTCTTGATGCAGGCATTGCAGCACTGGATCGGCTAACAACTAGCTTCGCGCTGCATCGAAACAAAAGGGACGTTTCAGGCCATGCGATTTTCCAAGGAGTCTTCCATTCCGAACTCGCCGCGGATCGATTCCGCTATGCCGGATGCGGCGTTGCCGGGCGGCGAAGTCGAGGTCCGCGGAACACAACTGGGCGCAGTGCGCTCGCGCATGCCGGTTGCCGTGCTCGACGGCATCGTGGCTCCCATCCTGCTGAGCCGTTCCAACCGGATGATCGTGCGCATTCCCGAGGAGGTGCAGACCGGGAGGCTCGAGATCCGGCAGAATGGCCAGTCCAGCAATACGGTCCGGCTCAAAATCGCACGCCTCATCACCGGCAATCTGCATCCCGTGGGCAATCCGGCGGTGGACGCCGAGGGCAACATCTACTCCACCGACTCCGGGCCTCGCGGGCAAAAGACGGCGGTCTCGGTGTATCGCATTACTCCAGCGGGCGAGATGATGCCGCTGGTCAGCGGGATTACCAATGCCACCGGGCTGGCGCTCGACGCCCAGGGCTACCTGTATGTCTCCTCCCGGCTGGATGGAACGGTGCACCGCGTTTCTCCCCAGGGCGCATCTTCGGTGTACGCCGAGGGCATGGGCATTGCCACCGGGATTGCCTTCGATTCCGCCGGCAACCTTTACGTGGGCGACCGCAGCGGCACTATCTTCAAGATTGCGCGCGACCGGCAGATTTTTGTCTTTGCCACGCTCGAACCCAGCATAGCGGCCTATCATCTCGCCTTCGGCCTGGACGGAACGCTGTTCGTGACCGCTCCCAGCACCTCCAGCTACGACTCGATTTACGCCATCGACCAGGCGGGCGTGGTGCGGGTCTATTACCGCGGCCTGGGCCGGCCGCAGGGACTGGCCTTTGATGTCGCAGGCAATGTGTATGTCTCCGCCTCCTTCCACGGCACCCGGGGAATCGTCTGCATTACGCCGGCGGGAGAAGCCTCGGTGGTGCTTGCCGGCTCGGGAATTGTCGGCCTTGCGTTCGTGCCTGGGGGCAACGCGATCCTCGCCGCCAACGGCGCGGTCTATGATGTACCGTTGGGCATTGAAGGCGTGCGCCTCTTTTAAACGCAACGCCAAGGATCGAAGTTCGGATGAATTGTGAAATTATTGCGGTCGGCTCAGAACTGCTCACTCCCTATAGACAAGACACAAATTCCCTCTTCCTGACCGACCGCCTGCTTTCGCTGGGCGTGAACGTGGTCTTCAAAACCATCGTGGGCGACCGGCTGTCGCACCTGGCCGGCGCGATCCGTATCGCGCTCGAACGGACCGACATCGTGATCACCATGGGCGGGCTGGGGCCCACGGAAGACGATCTGACACGCCAGGCGGTTGCGGAAGCCCTGGAGATTCGGCTGCGCCGCAATCCGGAGATTGTGGGCGCCCTCTATGCGCGCTTCGCCGCCCGCCGGGCTGCAGATGACCGATAACAACGCCCGCCAGGCCGATGTGCTGGATGGCTCGGAGATTCTCGAGAACACCCGGGGCACGGCGCCCGGGCAATGGCTGGACACGGTGTATGGGGGTCATCGCAAGCTGGTGATCCTGCTGCCCGGGCCCCCCAACGGAAGTGAAGGCCATGTTTGACGCGCAATGCATGGAGCGGCTGCGCGCCGTGGTGCCCAAACGAACCATCGCCATGCGTACGCTGAAGGCTGCCATGATCGGCGAATCGCAAGCGGATTCACGCATTGCGCCGATTTACACCAAGTACAAGGACGTGGATACCACCATCCTGGCGCACACCGGCGACATCACACTGAATCTGCTGTGCGCCAAGGGAGACCAGGAGACCGCCCAGGCAAGGGTGGATGAGCTGGCAGGAAAAATCGAAGAGGAGCTGGAGGAATACATCTACTCCTCGCAGGCCGAGTCGCTGGAGCAGATTGTTCTGTACTACCTGGGCATGCACGCGTCTACGCTGGCGGTGGCGGAGAGTTGTACCGGGGGGCTGGTGGCGGAGCGCCTGACCAGCATCAGCGGCAGCTCGCGATCTTTCCTGGGCGGAGCGGTGGTTTACAGCGACCAGCTCAAAACGCTTTTCGCGGGTGTTCCTCCGGCGCTGCTTGAAGAACATGGCGCGGTCAGCAAGGAGGTTGCGGGAGCGCTGGCGGAAGGAATCCGGCGCAAAACGTCTGCCACGTTTGGGCTCGGGGTTACGGGTATCGCCGGTCCTGGCGGCGGCACGGAAGAGAAGCCAGTGGGGTTGGTTTACGTCGCCGTGACTGATGGCAAGCAGACGGATGTGGTGGAACGGCGCTTTGGCGGCGACCGGGAGCATATTCGCGCCTGGACCAGCCAGCAGGCGCTGGATATGGTTCGCCGGCGGCTTAAGTAGGGAGAAGAGGGGCTGCTGAAAAACTCTGGTGAAGGGCACGGCTTCAGCCGGAAGTGGCCGCGCCGAGTAAGGGCTTTAAAGTCCCGCAGGGACTAGTCGAATTGGCTGACGTGTTCCCAGGACTAGCGTCCTGGGCTACTTTCAAACCGTCCTTGCGGGACTCACACAGAATTGCGACTTTTCGTCAGGCGGGGCAGGCCTCCACGGCTTCGGCCTCGCTGTCGTAGACCTTGAACAGGGTTAGAATGCCCACCATTTTGAAGGTCTTGGCAGCAAAAGGAGAGGGGCTGACCAGCTTAGCATCCCCGCCAACCTTCTTGGCCTGACGCAAGGCGTCGACGATCGCACCGATGCCGCTGGAATCGATATAAGGCATCGCGGAGAGATCCAGCAGCAGGTGAATGTGTCCGCTGCTGATGGCGCCCTCTACGGCCTCGTCAAGCTGCTTAACACCTTCCCCATACTTGAGCGGGCCCTTCAG
Organism: uncultured Acidobacteriaceae bacterium; assembly: GCA_963840675.1. GTDB lineage: Bacteria > Acidobacteriota > Terriglobia > Terriglobales > Acidobacteriaceae > PALSA-350. The sequence continues at coordinate 15,456 of CAWJAB010000005.1, read as the reverse complement.
TTTTAAGCAGCAGATGCTTCCGCTCTGTCGAATATCAAGATCCACGTCTTCCTCTCCCGGGCAAGAATTTGCTGTTGCTAGAGCATTTTCACTTCCACTCTGTGCGTCGAAAATTGGCTACTTCCTCTACCCCAGAAGTGAAAAATGCTGTACTCTCCGACCAGATTAACAATCAACCTATCCTGCCATATACGTCAAGCGGGCAACAGGCGCATGAAAATCGAAACCGGCAGCGAAAATAGGCTAACCAGCCAACAGGTCTCGGAACTTGCGCGGGCCCTGCTGGCCTCGCCGGAGGTTTCCACCCGCGCCGCGTTGCTGGCCGACGCCATGCGCAGCGCACTGCCGGGGAGCGCTTGTGCCCTTTATGCCCTGCGCTCGGGCGCGGAAGGCGCTTTCTTTACCGCCCTGGGCGTCTCCGATGAAATTTCGGTGGAAGAATCGGCCATCCCCGCCGATGGGCCGTTGTTCGCTCCGTTGATGCAGACGCCGCGCCCCATAGTCTACTCGGCCAGCGAACTGGCCCGGGAAGATTACGCGCACATCCAGGTGGTGCGCACCATCCGCTCGATCGGATACCTGCCCCTGTTGCAGGAACAGGAGCTGGTGGGGACCTTCGAGATCGTCAGCTTCACCGACCCACTCACCGAGACCGGGTTGCAGTCGCTCGATGGGCTGGCCGAGCTGGCCGTGGCGGCGCTGGGGAGCGCCGAGCAGTTCGAAGAGCAGCGGCAGAATCTGCTCGATTCCATCCATCGCCTGACGCAGCTCTATGACCTGGAAAAATCCCTGAACGAGACGCTGGATTTTGAGCCGCTATTGGAACTGATCCCGGTCAAAGTGGCGGCCATGCTGCCTTGCCAGGCCATCCACCTGTGGATGTTCGAAGGGGGCAAGCTGAAGCTGGTCTCTGCCTGGGGCGAGGATGCAACCGCCGAAGTAGGCACCACGGAGGAGGCCGGCGAGGGTTATGTGGCGGATATGGCGGAGGAAGGCGTCCCGCTGTTGATCAGCGATGCGGACGATCCCCGGCTGGCCAGCCGCAACGAGCGCGCCGCCGAGGGCCAGCCCATCACCAATGCGCTGATGGTGCCGCTTATCGAGCACGACAAGAACGGCGGCGAAAGCGAGCTGGGGGTGCTCGAGGCCGTTAACAAGGAGAGTGGCGAGGGCTTTAGTGAAGATGACCTGTTCTTCATGAACAGTATGTCGGAGACGGTGACGAGCGCGCTCAAGAACGCCAGCTTGATGTACGCCGAGCGCAAGTTGGAGATCCTGGAAGCCCTGGTTCAAGTGAGCTCGGAAATCACCTCGACGCTTCGGCTGGAGCGCCTGCTGCAGATTATTGTCAACAGCCCGCAGTCGGTGTTGCCTTTCGAACGCTGTTCCATCGCGCTGGATAATCGCGGCCGGCTGCAGTTGAAGGCGGTTTCCGGGATGGCTACCATTCCCGCGGGCGACCTGCAGGTGGAGCACCTGCGCGAACTGCTGCATTGGCTTTCCACCTATGACCAGCAGCTGCTGATCCGCCAGCACGACGACCAGCCGGAGAGCGACGATCCCAAGATACGCGCGGCTATCGGCAAGCACTTTGAAGCGAGCGACTATCGCGCCCTCTTTGCCCTTCCCCTGGCCGACGACCAGGGACGGGTGGGACTGTTGCTGTATGAAAGCAGCGATCCGGATTTTCTCGAGGTAGCGCATATCGAGATGATCAAGGTCCTTGCCGGGCAGACCACGGTCGCGATTCGCAACGCGCTGTTGTACCGGGAGGTGCCGCTGATCAGCCTGCTGGAGCCCCTGGTGCAGCGGAAGCAGGCTTTTATGCGCAGCGACCGAAAGCGGCAAATGGGGATGCTGGGCGGGTTGGCTGCAGCCATCCTGCTGCTGGTTTTTTGCCCGCTGCCACTGCGCATCAGCGGCCCCGCGGTGGTGGCCCCGCAATCGGTGATCACGCTGTCCGCCCCGGCCGAGGGAACAGTCGCGAATGTGTACGCCCGCGAAGGGCAGCACGTGAGCCGCGGCGAGGTGCTGGCAACCATGGACGACTGGTCTTGGCGTAATCAACTGGCCGCCGCGCAGGCGAAATACGAGGCCGCTATGCTGGCCATGCAGGCAGACCTGGCGACGCACTCCGCGCAGGCGGGAGAAGACCGGACCAAGGCCGACTACCTGCACGCCGAAATGGAGCGGGCACGGTTACGTATTGCCAACGCGCAGCTCCGCTCGCCCATCGATGGCATCGTCATGACCCCGGATCTGCAGAATGCGGTGGGCGAGCACCTGGGCGCCGGGGCGGCATTCGCCCAGGTGCTGAACCTGGCGAGCGCGCGGGTTAACATCGCCGTGGAACAGGAGGATGCAAAGCTCGCGCAGCCTGGGCAGAGTGCCGCCATCAAGCTGGATAGCTTCCCCGCGCAGACCCTGCACGGCCGCGTCTTCAGCGTCAGCCCCGAAGCACAACCCTCGGGTGATAGCCGCGTGTTTTACGCCCACGTGCTGCTGCCCAATCAGAACGCGCAACTGCGCACCGGCATGGAGGGCCGGGCCAAGATCTTCGCCGGTTATCGGCCGGCGGGCTATGTCTTGCTGCGGGCTCCGGTGTTATGGCTCTGGAAGACGCTATGGGATTGGATCGGTTGGTAACCCTCGTGCTGTGGAATCAAGATAAAAGTAACCGTAGCGCTTGCGCATTGTTGGTGGTGTCCGCTTTGTGCTGCATGGCCGGGTGTAATCAGGGGCCTGCGGGTTCGGCTTCGCAGCCGGTTTTGGCTTCAGCGTCAAGCAAAGCCGCGGAGCCTGCACCCTCGGCCGGGGCAGAGCTGCCTGCGCGCCCAGCCGCAGCAATAGAAGGGCGCGACTACACCACGGTCGGCCCGCTGGTGGTGGAGCAACAGGCCGACGTCGTAGCCGAACGCGACGGTCGCATAACCTCGGTGAACGTTGAGATTGGCGATCATGTGCGCCGCGGTGAGGTGCTGGCATTGCTGGACGACCGTGCACTAGAGGCAGCACGGGCAGAAAAGGCGGCCAGAATCGATTCCCTCAAAGCCCAGGTACAAACCTGGGAAGCGGAGCAAAAGAGCAATGAGGCAGATCTGCGACGGGCCGATGCCATGCGCGCGGAGAAGATTCTCGACGATGAGGATTGGGAGCACGTGCAATACAAGCTCACCGAAACCAGAACCCAGGTAGCCCGCTACAAAGCCGAGGAAGTTGCCTCCGAAGCCGAGTTGCGTTCCGCGGAAGTCGAACTGGGCCAATCGCGCGTATTGGCTCCCTTCGACGGCGTGGTAGGCCGCCGCTCCGTGCACCAGGCGCAAGCCGTGAAGAAAGGCGACGCCCTCTTCTGGATCACGGCACAGGCGCCTCTGCGAGTCATTTTCACCGTGCCTGAGTCGGCCATGTCCTTCTTTTCTCGGGGCGCGAAACTGGAGCTCACCACCGCGGATTACCCGCGCCTGAAACAAACGGCAACCGTCTACCGGGTTAGCCCGGTCGTCGATCCGGCCAGCGGCAGTATCGAGGTGATCGGCAACCTGGAAAGGCCTTCTCCTTTGCTGAAGCCGGGTATGTCGATGCAGGTGAAGCTGAGCGCGCGATGAACCTGAGTGAGGCACTTGATGCGGCTCTTCCCGATATTCCCCGCGCCAGGCTCTCGCGCAAAAACCCTCCGCGCATCGATCCCGAGCTGATCATCCGTGAGGATACAACCGACGGGGAACCGATCGTCGCTGTCTATCAGCGAAGCACTGCCAACCTGTTACGGCTAAAGCCCACTCAGTGGCAACTCGCCCGTCTGTTCGACGGAGTGCGTACCTACGAAGAGATTGCTGCTGCGTTCGAGACCGAAACAGGCATTCCGGTCTCCCCCGACGAGGTCCGGACCTTCGCCGAAAACATGGACGAGGGCGGCTTCTGGTACAAAAATCCGCAGGAAAAAAATATCGCCATGAACGAAAAGCTGGCCGCGCAACGAAGCCGCCGCGCCAGCGGCTCCAGCTTCAACGTGGCTCACATATCGTTCTCCGCCTGGGATCCGGACCGGTACCTCACCAGGCTTGATCAGAAGATTGGGAAATACGTTTACAACCGCTGGATGGTCCTGTTCGCGGTGGTGCTGTTCCTCCTCGAAACTGTCGTTTTCATCGTGAAATGGAATGTCATCGGCCCAGACCTGCCTGTCTACTATGACTTCAGCAGGAAGAGCTTTTCCGACCTGGTGCAGTTCTGGTGGATGCTTCTGTTTATCGGTTTTATTCATGAGAGTTCCCATGGGCTCACCTGCAAGCACTACGGGGGCGAAGTCCACAGCATGGGTCTGATGTTTCTTTATTTGACGCCCTGCTTTTATGTGGACGTCACAGAATCCTGGATCTCTGCCAGCCGCCTGCAGCGCTTGGCCACGATCATCGCCGGAATATGGATCGAGATGTTGCTGTGCAGCGTCGCCGTCATCGTTTGGACCAATACACAGCCGGGTGAATGGATCAACGACTTCTGTTACAAGCTCATTCTCCTCACTGGGATTGCCGTGGTCGTCGTCAATCTCAATCCCCTCATCAAACTGGACGGCTATTACTTTTTCGCGGAATGGGTGCGCGTCCCCGACCTCAAGGAGCGTTCCACGTCATTTCTGATCGGCTGGACTCAGCGCCATATTTTTCGCCTCCCCGTCGACGTACCAGTAGTCTCCCGGCGGCGGGTGCCGCTATTCGTGCTCTATGCCCTGGCTTCCGGCACTTACAGCTACTTGCTGCTATGGCTGTTCGTCCGCTTCAGTTACAACGTCTTCTACCACTGGTTCGCCGAGCTCGCGCTGGTCCCGGCGGCGGTGTTGGCATTCTTCATCTTTCGCTCCAGGCTGCGCGGGCTACAAGACTTCGTTCTGGGTTTCTACCGCACCAAGGCGGGCGACGGGGCCTTCCGCCTCACGCCTCTGCGCGCAGCGCTGGGCGTCGCCTTACTCGCCCTTTTCTTTGTGCCCATCATGCGCGAGCGCCTGAATGCCTACTTCGTCATCGAGCCACGGGACATCCACCAGGTGCATGCCGGCGTTGCGGGAAAGGTCCTGGCCGTGTACGTGAAAGAGGGCGATACGGTGAGCAGCGGACAAGTGATGGCCAGGCTGCAGAGTCTGAATGAGGCCAGCGCCCGCGAAGAGGCGGCGGAGCAGGTCGCTTCCGCGCAAGCCCAGGTCTTCTCCGCGGAGTTGCAGCACTCCGGGCTGGGGCCGGCACTGGTTGCGCAGCAAGCCGCGCGCGGCAGCAGCGCGATCGCACGCGAAGAGGGTGCACAGCTTGCGGTAAGCGCGCCCTCCGCCGGCGTGGTCGCGACCAGCGATCCAGAGAGCCTGCTGGACCGCGATGTGACCATAGGTGAGACGCTCCTGACGATAGTCGACCCATCACAACTGGTAGCAAGGTTGTATATTCCGGCTTCGGAGATGGATCGCGTCCGGGCTGGGGCTCCTGTCTCCCTGCAGTTGCCGTCTCAATTCTCTGAAATCCACACGCGGCTAGGGACCATCGAAGGCTCAGCGCTGCCCTTGCCGACCGGTCTTCTGGCGCAGCAGGAATATAAAGGCATTGCGGTGGCCGCCTTTTACACCACGCGGATGCCCCTAGGGAAAGCTGGGGGCGGCATGCGGCCCGGCATGAGCGGGCAGGCAAAGATCTTCGGCAGGCGCCGGAGCATCGCGGAACGCTTCGCGACCATTGCCGGCAACCTGCTGCACACCCATTTCTGGTAAAAATCAAAAAGGCGACCACGGATCGTGGTCGCCTTTCCCACTGCAGATTGGTCCCCCTTAGAGCATTTTTCTAAGCGTCCTGAGCTTTGCGGTCGAAAGCTTAGCGGCGGCCAGCTTGGCAACCGCCAATCTTTTTACTTCAGACGCTCTTGCTGGTTCTCCTGGTGTCAGGCCGCCGTCGCCATCCTTCGGCTTGGAACCGGCGGCACCAATCAGCGATTTCCTTTGGATTGCCATATTCATTACCCATTCAGGACTATCACGTGTCGGTCCTGGGACGCCAATCCGCCACTATTCTCTTCTATAGTCCGAATTCTAGCGGGCGGCGACAACCTACTTGCCGCCGCTTCGCGGCTACCCTAGGGTAGGGTGAGTTGTTCCGCCCGGAGGGCCCTTTGGCGGCAACAACCTTGCTGTGCCCAGGCTTCCTGGTGTCAACCTTCGACTTCGTGGACTTGCCTTTGCTTACCGGTGCGGTCTTCTTGCCGACGAGAGATTTCTTTTCCATAGCCACTGTGGTATCTCCAGTTTTTATTTAACTGCTTTACGCAATACCTTAGAGCAAGCAAGTGGCCAAACTCCGTATTCTCGCAAGCAAAACTGTTAAGTCATTGAAAATAAATGAGATGATGGTCTTCGTCTGTCTGGAAAGCGGAACGACCGTTTGCGGCCCCCTCGGTCGATGGGTTAAATTTTAACCCTCGTGGGTTAAATAATTAACCCCTAAGCGGGAGCTCTAAAGCGAATACTTGCGGCAGAGATACTTCATCCGCTGGGAATCAAGGTGCAGCAGTCTTGCCGCGGCCGCCTTGCTGCCATCGGAACGCCGCAGCGCAGCTTCCAGCAGCGCCACCTCCAGCTCGCGGATTTCGTCATCGAAGCGAACGCCGCTTTCGGGCAGCAGAATCGCTTCATGCGCGGTAACGCTTTGCGCCAGCAGTTGCGGCGGCAGATGCTCGAGACCGATGGTTGGGCCCGGGACCATGATCACCAGCCGCTGGATCAGATTTTCCAACTCGCGCACATTACCCGGCCAGGAGTGCTCTTCCAGCGCCGCCAGCGCATCGGGCGTCAGACGCTTCTGCTCCAGGCCGTTGGCCAGGAGGTGGACACGCAAAAAGTAGTCCGCCAGAAGCGCGATGTCTCCGGAGCGCTCGCGCAGTGGCGGCAATTGAATCGGCACCACATGGATACGGTAGTAGAGGTCCTCGCGGAATTTGCCGTTGCGCGCCATTTCTTCCAACGGCTCATTGGTGGCGCAGATGAGCCGGAAATCGATCTTGCGGCTTTGCCGCCCACCCAGCCGCTGCACCTGCCGGTCTTCGAGCACGCGCAGCAGCTTGGTCTGCAGCGGCAGGGTCAAGGTGGCAATCTCATCCAGAAAAAGGGTACCGGCGTCGGCCAGCTCAATCTGCCCTGGCTTCGACTCGTTGGCGCCGGTGAAGGCGCCCTTCTCGTGACCGAACAGCTCCGACTCGATCAGGTTCTCCGGCAGGGCCGCGCAGTTCAAGCTGATGAACGGCTTGTTTCGCCGGCTGCTGAGGGCAACGACGGCGCGCGCCACCAGCTCTTTGCCGGTGCCGCTTTCTCCGCGAACGATCACGTTGATGCGGCTGTCGGCTACCTGGGAGATCGCGTCGTAGACACGCCGCATCGCCTCGCTTGCTCCCACCAGGTCCTGGAACTTGCTGCGCTCCAACACCTGCTGCTGCATGCGTGCGCGCTCCATCTCCTCGATGCGGCCTTCCAGCGTAGTCTTCAGAACCTGGCGCAGCTCAGAAGGATCGATGGGACTATGGAAGTGGGCATCGCTTCCCGCGTCGACGGCCTGCTTCTCGACTGCGCGGGCACGCGACCGGCTCAGCGAGATCAGGACCAGGCCACGTTCCAGGATGCGCAGCTCGCGCAGCACCCGAACGCCGGCGTGGGCCTCATCGCCTTGGGTATCGATATCGACCAGCACGGCCTGAGCCCGCTCTTCACGGACCCAGATCGCGGCATCTCCGTAGTGGTTGCGGTGACGCACCCGATACCAGGGGGCCAGCTCCGCCTCGATTTCTGCCTGAAAGTCCTCATCGGCAGTGATCAGGCAGATCACGGGCAGGGTCTCTCCGGACGGCGCGCCCGCGCGATTCAGATTGGGCATTGTGTCATTTTACGGAGCATGCGTCCGATGACCAGAAAAAACGAGAGGTCCGCAACAAGGGACCTGCTGTTTCAGGAGGTCATCGGCCCCATACCTGCTGGAGAAATAAATACCGGTCACGGTGCTGGTCGGGAGCAGCAACCGGATCAGCGCTCAGACGCATGACCTGCCAGTTCCCTGCCGCATCATAGGTCGGCCAGCGGGGCAGGCCTGAGCTGTTCGGATCGCCCGTCCGGGCAAAGTTGGTCCAGAACGTCTGCATCAGATCGGAAAGCTTGTAGTCCTCCGGCCTAAACGACGCTCCCTTGCGCGAATCCAGGTTGCCGAACACATACTCAATCTCATCGGAGTGGAAGGCTCCGGCTGAGCACAGGATGGAACGGATCTCCCGGCGAGGAGAGCGCGAACAGATACCGGTAGACCGGCGAGCCTCCGGTCGTTACCTGCGCTTCCAACCATGCCCAGGTGGAATAAACCAGGAACTTGTCACCACCAAAGTCCTCCGCGGCCCGGCGTGCCTCAGCGTCGTTGTCGGCGTGGTACACCTTGAGGAAATCCTCAGAGCGCGGCCCAAATTCCTTCAGCGCGGTGGCCCGCAGGCCCTCGATCGTTCCATTTTTTGGCTCCTTCAAGACCTCGCCGATCGATTCATCCTGGTTCCAACCAGCCATCAGGGGCACGTGGGCCTGCTGGCCCGCGGCAAAGATCGCAGGGACCGTTTGGGGCAGGAAGTAGCCGTCGGTGTTGGGATCGAAGTGGCGTTCGTGTGCAGGCTTGGCCTGGGCCAGCTTGAGAATCTGGCCGCTACCGAGGGCGCGCAGCGCGGCCAGGCTGGTATCGCCGCCCACGCTGCGGAGGTAATCTTCGTTCAGCTTCACCGATTCCTCGAGCGGCGGAAAAGACAGCCCCTTGCTGTCAAACGCTCCTCCGCTTTCCCCGATAGCGTGCGCAAACAAACCCTTGGCCAGGGGTGACGCCATCTGCGCGCTCACGGCAAAGGAACCGGCCGACTCACCGAAGACGGTTACGTTATTTGGGTCGCCGCCAAAGGCGGCGATGTTGCGCCGAACCCACTGAAGGCACGCCAGCTCGTCCAGAAGTCCGTAGTTGCCGGCGGAGTGGTGGGGATCTTCGGCGACCAACTCATGGGTGGCCAGGAAGCCAAAAATGCCCAGGCGGTAATTCATGGAGACAACCAACACGCCTTTGCGGGTGAGATGTTCGCCGTCCTGACGCGGCTCCGAGGTGGTGCCACCGACAAAGCCGCCGCCATAGATCCAGACCATCACCGGCAATTTGCCCTTAGCTTTCGCAGCCGGCGCCCAAAGATTGAGGGTGAGGCAGTCCTCGCTCTCGCCCGGATCGCGGAAGACCATGTCGCTGAACGGTTCCTGTTGCATGCAGCGGAAGCCGAAGCTGGTGGCCGGGCGCACCCCAGCCCATTTGGCTGCAGGTTGCGGGGGCTTCCAGCGCAAGGGACCGACCGGAGGCGCGGCAAACGGGATGCCCAGGAAGTCCCGCGCCTGGCCGTCGGCGCTCATCTTTCCCTGAACCTTGCCGCGATCAGTCTTGACCACCAGCGGATTGCTCGCCCGGGCCGGCAATACAACCGCGATTACGACGATGCCGGCTGCGCTCCAAAGATACCTCGAAACAAAACTGATCACCGTCAGCTCCAATCGCGAAGACACAACCGCCTAATCTACCAGATATTCAAGGCGCCAACGACAGCGCGGGGCGCTGCTACACTCAAAACCACCCATGTCTCTCTATCTGATCGTCGTCAGCGTGGCCTATCTGCTGGGCTCCATCCCATTTGGTTTTCTGCTGGTATGGCTGGTGCGCAAAGAGGATATCCGGGCCAAAGGCAGCGGCAACATCGGCGCCACCAACGTGTTGCGGTCTGGGGCCAAGGGATTGGGCGTTTTAACGTTTGTGCTCGACGGGAGCAAAGGTTACGTCGCTGTCACAGTGGCGGAATTGCTGGCTCGGAACGGTGGGCCCGCGGTGCTGGCCCATGCCGCCATCGTGGCTACATTTTTCGTGATTCTGGGCCACATGTTCCCTGTCTGGCTGCGCTTCAAGGGGGGCAAAGGAGTGGCGACCGCCTTCGGCGCCTTCCTCGCGCTTTGCCCCTGGGCCGCGCTCTCCGCGCTGGGGCTTTGGGCAGCTGTCGTCATCCTCACCCGCTATGTCTCGCTGGCTTCGATTATGGCGGCGGCGGTGCTTCCCTTTCTGATCTTGTGGTTGTCGCCCGGTAGGTACGGATACTTATCCGGCGCGATTGTCTTTGTCTGCTGCTGGATGGTCGCGTTGAAGCACTGGCCGAACATCCAACGCCTGCTGCACGGCACGGAGCATCGCTTTGGCGCGTCGCGGAAAGCGCCTGCATGAGCCGCATTGCCATTGTGGGCAGCGGTTCCTGGGGAACCGCGCTGGCGCTCAGCCTCGCTCGCCGGGACGATCACTCGATTGCTCTCTGGTCTCATTCAGCCGCGGTGGCAGATTCAATCCGCAGGCAGGGTGAGAATTGTGCTTATCTTCCCGGCTTTTCTATTCCTCCGCAGGTAACCCCAGCGACGGACCTGGCTTCGGCCGTGGAGGGCGCGGAGATTGTGATCAGCGCCGTACCGTCGCAGCATGTGCGCGAGGTCTACCAGAAGATGGGGCCCTTTCTCCAGCCTGGCCAGCTGATCGTGAGCGCCACCAAGGGTATCGAGGACCAGAGCTTTCTGCGCATGACGCAGGTGATTGAGCAGATTCTCGGGGAGCGTTATTGCGGCGCGCTGAGCGGACCATCGTTCGCCCAGGAAGTGGCGGCCGGCGCGCCTACCGCGATCACCATCGCCTTCGCCGACAACCGGCTTGCCAACCGGCTGCAGGAAGAGCTGACCGCGCCCGGGCTGCGGATTTACACCAATGATGATGTGATCGGAGTGGAGCTGGGCGGCGCGCTCAAGAATGTGATCGCCATCGCCGCGGGCATCGCCGCGGGGCTGGGACTGGGCCACAACAGCGCGGCGGCCATCATCACCCGCGGAGTAGCCGAGATCACCCGGCTGGCGGTCGCTTGCGGCGGGCGGCGGGAGACGCTAGCCGGCCTTTCCGGGCTGGGCGACCTGGTGCTCACCTGCACCGGTCCACTTTCCCGCAACCGCTCGGTCGGAGTGGAGCTGGGCCGGGGGCGCCTGCTGCCGGCAATCCTGGACCAGCTGCAAGGCAAAGTCGCGGAAGGCATACGAACCACCTCCGCCGCGCTCGGACTGGCGCAAGCCTACGGCGTAGAGATGCCCATCACCGAGCAGATGGCGGCCATTCTCGAGCATGGCAAATCGCCGCAGGACGCGATTCGCGAGCTGATGGCGCGACCCGGGCGCGACGAATAAACGGCGCAGGCTACAGCGGTTTCGCAAATCGGCGCAGACCGGAGCCAAAGAGCTTCTCGTGGTTTTCTGCCAAGGAAAACCACTCCTCGCGAACCTCAACAGACCAAAGTCATTGCGAAACCGCTTTAGTACACTCAGGTCATGCCGTATCGAGATGCCTGGTAGATGATTCAGACCCTTTTTGGCAGCCTGGAAGAACCCGAGAAAAAGAGCATATTCGACCGCATGAAGGAGGCTGTCTCGCGCACCCGCGAGACGCTGGCCGAGCGGATCGAAGACATCGTCGCTCTGACCCATGAGGTGGATGAATCCGCACTGGAAGAGCTGGAGATGAGCCTGCTGGCCTCGGACTTAGGCGTGGGCACCTCGGCGGAGATCGTCGCCGCCCTGCGCGCCCGGGTCAAACGGCACGAGGTACACAATGGCGCGGAGTTAAAGGCGTTGTTAAAAACCGAAATCCAAGCCATCCTGGACGCCCGGGAGGAAGAGGACTTCTTCAAGCCCAAGTACACGGCGCCGCCCAGGGTGATCATGATGGTGGGCGTAAACGGCACCGGGAAGACAACCACTACCGGGAAACTGGCATTTTATTTCCGGCGCCAGGGCAAGACTGTTTTGCTTTGTGCCGCCGACACCTTCCGCGCCGCGGCCATTGAGCAGCTGGAGGTGTGGGGCCAGCGCACCGGTGTGGAAATGATCAAGACCAAGCAGGGTGGAGACCCTTCGGCCGTGCTTTTCGATGGCATGCGGGCGGCCCAGGCGCGGGGCACCGATGTGCTGATTGTGGACACCGCGGGCAGATTACATACCAAAGACAACCTGATGGCCGAGCTAAGCAAGATGCGGAGAACCGCGCAACGGATCGTTCCCGGCGCGCCGCACGAGGTGCTGCTGGTGATGGATGCAACGACCGGGCAGAACGGATTGCAGCAGGCCAGGCTCTTTACCGAGTCGGCGGGGGTGACGGGGATTGTGCTGACCAAGCTTGACGGCACGGCCAAAGGCGGCATTGCCGTAGCCATTGCCCGGGAGCTCAAGGTACCCGTGCGCTACGTCGGGGTGGGCGAGAAGCTGGAAGACCTTTTGCCCTTCGACAGCAAGGCCTTTGTAGACTCCATGCTCGACAACTGAGCAGGCCACCATGCCAGAGCCTCACGAGCAAATGGACGATAAGTGGATGGAGCTTGCCCTGGGGCAGGCGGAGCAGTCCGTCGGTCTTGCCTCGCCTAACCCGGCGGTGGGTTGCGTGCTGGTGCGGGGCGACGGCTTGGTAGGCGAAGGCTTCCATGAGTTCGAGCGGCGGGATCACGCGGAGATTGTCGCTCTCAAACAAGCCGGTCCTCGGGCGCGCGGCGCAACCGCCTACGTGACGCTCGAACCCTGCAGCCACCACGGGCGAACCGGGCCCTGCGCGGATGCGTTGTTAGCCGCGGGCGTGACCAGGGTGGTGGTGGCGACGGAGGATCCCAATCCTCTGGTTTGTGGCACGGGTATTGCCAGACTGCGCGCCGGCGGGGTGGAGGTGCGGGTGGGCGTGCTGCAAGAGCCTGCCCGCAGGCTCAACGATGGCTTCGCCCGGTACATCACCACGTCGCTGCCTTTCGTAACCATGAAGGTTGCCGCTACCCTCGATGGGCGCATTGCGCCCGCGCAGCGCTCCGGCAGCGGCCCGTATTGGATCACGGGCGAGGCGGCGCGCAGCGAAGTGCACCGCATGCGCCACGCTGCGGACGCGATCCTGGCAGGGGTGGGAACGATTCTCGCCGACGATCCGTTGTTGACCGATCGCAGCCACCGGCCGCGGCGACGCCCTTTGCTGCGGGTTGTGCTGGACTCCACGCTGCGTACTCCGCTTGACTCTCAGCTGGTGAAGACGGCCCAGCAGGACGTTCTCATCTTCTTCAGCCATGCCAGCCCAACCACGCAGCAGGCGCTGGCAGCGCGCGGGGTTCGGCTGCAGCAGATCGAGCATGACAGCGCGCACATCCCTTTGCGGGAGGTACTTCAGAGCCTGGGAGAGATGGAGATCACCAGCCTGATCCTGGAAGGGGGCGCCGAGGTTCACACCACTGCCCTCAAGCAGGGCCTGGTGGATAAACTCATGCTGTTTTACGCGCCCAAATTTCTCGGGCAGACGGCGGTCCCCATGGTTGGCTCCAGCGAAGGGCTGCCGCCGATCCGGGAGTATGCGCTGAAGCGATTCGGCGAGGATTTTGCCTTCGAGGCATACCTCCGCAATCCATGGTGATCTAATTAAGTTGATATGTTTACCGGGCTGATAGAAACCACAGGAACTGTGCTCGCGGTGGAGCAGCGCGAGGGCTCGAGGCGGATTGCCATTGCCGGCCCCATCGGTCTCGCCCTGCGCACGGGTGACAGCATCGCGGTGAGCGGTGTGTGCCTGACGGCGGTCGATATCGAGCCGGACGCCAGTCCACCCCGCTTTCATGCCGACCTGGCTGCGGAGACGGTGGCCCGCACTTCCCTCTCGCTGCTTGCGCCGGGATCGCTGGTGAATCTGGAGTTGCCCACGCCGGCGGGTGCTCCCCTGGGCGGCCACGTGGTGCAGGGCCATGTCGATGCCACGGGCACGCTATTGAGCCTTGAAGCCCGTCGATGCGCACGCCGCTCCGGAGCTGACCGATTGGTGGCTCAAGGTGGCGGTCCCCGCGCAGGTGAGCCGCTTTATGGTGGAAAAGGGCTCGATTGCGATTGAGGGAATCAGCCTGACCATCGCTCGATGGGAACCAGGACGGTGGCGTGGTGCACGTCGCCATCATTCCCCACACCTACGCGCGGACCAATCTGCACACGCTGCAAGCGGGCCAGCCGGTTAATATTGAGGCCGACGTGCTGATCAAATACATGGAGCAACGCTCGGTCAAACCCAGCTTTGAGCTTAGTCTTGGATACCTGATTGCCAATGGGTACTGAGTCGATTTCCCGTCCGCCCCGGTGCTATCATCAGGCTGTGCCGGGTCCTACGCGGCGCAACCCCGCCAACCCCGCCAGGTCCGGAAGGAAGCAACGGTAACGGGTCAGTGCGTGCGCAGTAGGTTGCCCGGTACAAACGATAGCCCGTGATCCTTCCAGCTCACCCTCTCCTTATTGTCCCCACGCCTTTGCCAGGTTCCCTGCAGTCGAATTACGGAGAAGAATATTGACCATCGAACTGCGTCCGCGTGCCTCACGGCGCGCCAAGATCAGCGCTCTGGGAACTTATGTGCCTCCGCGCATCCTTAACAACGCCGATCTGGCAAAAATGGTAGACACCTCCGACGAGTGGATCATGCAACGTCTCGGGATCCGGGAGCGCCACCTGGTTGAGCCAGGGATGGCTACCAGCGACATGGCGGTTGAAGCGGCGCGCCGGTGCCTTGCACAGCGAGGCATCCCGGCCAGCGAAGTAGAGGTGGTCATCGTCGCCACGGTAACGCCCGACATGTTGTTTCCGGCGACCGCCTGCCTGGTCCAGGACAAGATCGGCGCCCATGGCGCCTGGGGTTTTGACCTATCGGCGGCGTGCTCCGGTTTTCTTTACGCGTTGCAGGTGGGCGCCAAGCTGGTCGAGTCGGGCGCTCACTCCAAGGTCATGGTCATCGGCGCCGACACCATGTCGTCGATCATCGACTACACCGACCGTGCGACCTGCGTCATCTTCGGCGATGGCGCCGGCGCGGTCCTGATCGAACCCACGGAGCAGGGCGAAATCGGGTTGATTGACTTTCACCATGAGATCGACGGTTCCGGTGCGGCGGCGCTGAATATGCCCGCCGGTGGCAGCCTCCATCCTGCTTCCCCTGAGACCGTCGCGGGCAGGATGCACTACGTGCACCAGGATGGCCAGGCAGTCTACAAATATGCCGTGCGCAAGATGGTGGAGACCACAAGCAAGGTGCTGCACGCCAACAACATCACCGCCGACCAACTCGGCTGCTTCATCCCTCACCAGGCGAACCGGCGCATCATTCTTTCCACCGCCGAGCGGCTTGGGCTGCCGCTCGACCGGGTGATCATTAATATCGACCGCTTCGGCAACACCACCGCGGCCACGATTCCCCTGGCCATGCAGACGGCTCTCGATGAGCATCGTTTGCAGCGGGAAAGCCTGGTCCTGCTGGCCTCGGTTGGCGCCGGTTTCACCGTAGGCGCATGCCTGCTTCGCTGGGAGT
>CAWJAB010000004.1:0-88815 GCA_963840675.1 uncultured Acidobacteriaceae bacterium | reverse complement strand
TTGATAAGGTTTGACATCGCGGTCCTCGAGAAAGAGGAGCTTGCCTTCCGTCCGCGGTGCGTAAGGAGTGCCAAGGGAGGCGGCAAGCAGGGTAATGCAGCCCCCGTAAAGGGTTCCCGAGGCCTTTCCTGGTTTCAGCGTACGCAGACCCGCCCCTGCGCCCACGAACCAACGCACGCCGCCGAGCGCGGCCTGCAGGCTGGGCTCGTCTACGCCTTCGGGGAGGGAAAAATCGGCGGCCACCATCGGCCCGTGGAAAGACACCAGGCCTGCCTGGTCAAGAAGCCACGTCTGCATGCAGGTCATGTCGGAGTAGGCGATCAACGGCTTGGGATGCTCCCGCACCAGGCCCAGATCAAGTCCTTTCAGCAGATAGTTGCAACCGTAACCTCCACGGCTACAAAATATCGCTTCTACCGCAGGGTCGAGGAAGGCGGCATGCAGATCGTCGAGTCTTGCCTGGGTGGTACCGGCGAAATAATGGTGCGCCTTGGCTAGTGCCTGACGGCCCACGGTGGGCACATAGCCAAAACGGCCCAGGGCGTCGACTCCCCTGGTCAGCCGTTCCGGCTGAGGATAGCTTGCCGGCGAGATCACGGCCACCTTCGCCGTGCGGCGCACGGCGGGGATACTCAAGTTTCGAATCTCCGGGCCCGGATTACTCGTCAAGCAGCCAATTCCCCTTTTCGCTTCACCATGCTTCCCCGAAGCAGACCAGCTCAGCGGGTCCGGTTAGCAGAATTTCGTCGCCTCGCCAGTCCACGGTTTGCGGGCCTCCCGGGGAGATCACGCGCAACACCCGCGAGGCGCCGCGCAGTGCGATGGCAGCGCTCCCTGTGGCGCAGGTGCCAGTGCCGGATGAGGAGGTAGGGCCAACGCCGCGCTCATAAATGCGTATCTTGATTTCATCACGGCTGGTCATGTGCACGAATTCCACATTCGTCTGCTGGGGGAAGAAGACAGGGTGTCTGCATATTTCCTCTCCCACTGCCTCCCAGGAAGAGCCGTTCACGGTGAAGTCCGGCTGGTCGACGAAGATCACAAAGTGGGGGTTGCCGGTTGAGACCACCGCACCCTCGACGCGTTCACCATCGCCGAGAGGTAAGTTTGCCATGGCTATCTCAGGCACACCCATGGATGAGGTGATCTGAAAGCCGGCCCCGCTGCGGCTGTCGATGCGGCAGATTCTGCGTCCGGCATCGGTTTCGAGAACAATCTGGTCGCCTGGGCCCGCTTTGGTCTCGTAGGCGATCCAGGCCGCGGCGCAGCGAGTCCCATTACCGGAAATCTCCGCGATGGAGCCGTCGGCATTGTGCAGGCGGATCGCGCCCCCGCGTTCCGCTCCCCAGGTAAGAAACTCAATGCCATCTGCCCCGATGCCGTGGTTGCGGTGGCACAGCCTGCGCGTCAAGCCGTCTCTGGGCTCAATGCCCGCGAGATCCTCCTGGATGACGAGAAAGTCGTTGCCACAGGCATGCGCCTTCACAAACGGGATCACGCGGCCTCCGCGTCGTGGCAGCAGTGAAGGCCCGGATCATTGGATACGCTTAGCAACATCGCTTGAGCGTGATGCTACCATCGCACGGCCACCCGTGTGCCTGGCTCGGTGTAACCAGTCTTGTTCTTGCCGTTGGCTTTGTACGAAGGGCACGGCTTTTATCGGCTGCGGAAAAGTCTCGTTTTGAGGAGAAGGCTATCCCTCAGCGGCTTCTAAAGCCGTCCTGCCCGCAAGGGCATTTACGGCACGGCTGAAGCCGTGCCCTTCGTACAAAGCATTTCTCCGCGAGCTGTAAAAGCATGCCCCGACACGACGCCAATCTTGTTCCGGAGTCGGTCTACCGCCCAAGCTGCCCACGGTAGATGCGGGCACAGGGCTGGCCGGTAGAGCAGATCACCTTCATCAGCTGCAAACCTTCAGGATGGCGCTGGACGGCCTGAGAAACAGGATCTCCATCGAGGGCCACCACCATCGATGCCCCTCGCGCCGGATCTTCCAGCGCATCCCGCCATGTGAGGTAATCCCCTTCGTTCACGATGCGGCGCAGCGGGATGCCCGCTTGCTGCACTGCGCCGACGTGGCTGGAGACGTTCATCAGGATCCGTCCCTGGGTGGGCATGCCCAGCAGAGCCTTGGCCAAAGCGGTTTCAAAAGCGACCCGGGAGCGCGAGTTGACCTGAGCCTCCTGAAAGACCAACGGCCGGGATCGCAAAAGTACGACACTGTTGGCCACCACCAGCAGCAAACTCGCCAGCACCGCGTAGAGGCGGAAGCGCGGCAGCCAGGAAAGCAGGACGGCCAGCAGGCAGCCCACAAACAGGGCGAAAGCCGGCAGCAGCTCCATGCCATAACGCGTGTTGTACCAGGAAAATGGGCGCCAGACAGGGATGAAGATGGGCACCGATCCGTAGGCAACGGAGTAGGCATAAAAGGGCAACGGCAGCCACAGCAGCAGCACCGGCCAGATTTGCCGCCGCCGGAAGGCCCACAAGGCCGCCAGCGTTCCCGCAGCAGAGAGCCAGCAGAGCAGTTTCCCCAGGGACAACGGCGCCGCGCCCGAGCTGCGCGGCCTTAAGAAAATACAGGGCAGAGTCGTGCATGTTGTGAAAGCCAGGATGAGGGGACGAACCCGGCGGTGTGGTCCTGGCCTCGATGGCGCGGGCTGAGTAGGGACCACGGATGAAGTCCAGGGGATCGCCGAATTGCTTCGCGTTGTAGGCCAGCCACAACGAGGGAGCGGCAATCAGCAGCGCGGTAAATAAGACCCAGGCGCCGGCGACCGGCCCTCTCCAGCGGTTTTGCTTCCACGGGCGGTAACGGGTGAGCAGCGGCCAGGTGGCGAAGAGCCACGCGGCCGCGGCGTAGATCCAGCCGTCATAGCGGGTGAAGATGGCGCAAACCAGGACCAGTCCGGCGCCAATCAGGAACCGGCTCGCGGTTGACTCATCCGCGTCCTCAGGAGCCGTCAGGGCACGTTCATATTGAACGATCAACAGCAACGCCCAGATCATCTCGGCGAGAAAGAGGGGCTCGGTCATGGCTGTTGTGGCCATATAGAGCAACCCAGGATTCAGACCATAGAACGCCGCCACCACGATAGCGGCGGACCTATCGAGCCACATCCGCGCCAGACGGTAGATTCCTGCGCATCCCAACACGTAGCTGGGGATGGAGACACAGGCTCCGGCCAGTCCGTTTTGCCACCACGCCATATTCCACACAAAGGGAATAAGAAGAAGGTGAGGCAGCGGCAGCCAGACCGACCCTAGTTGGCGAAAGCCGGGGGTGATGGAATCGAAGACCCGGCGGGCAATGTGCAAATGCGCCACCGCGTCGCCGTAGAGCAGCAGCGTGCCGTGGCGCACGCACCAGGCAAGCGCCACCAGGGCGATGCCCAGGGCGACCCAGGCCACCAGCATGGTTTCCCCGCGGATCGTGATCTGCATCGTTAGGCGCTTTCAGTCAAAATGAGAGAGCTCGCGGAAGAGAGCGAAGCGCCGATCGATCTCCTCTCGCGTGAGCGACTGCGTCCGCTCCGTGCCGAAACGCTCCACCGCAAAGGAGCCCATCACGCCGCCATAGAACATGGCGCGTTTGAAGCTCTGCAGAGTGACCTCCGGCTGGGAGGCGAGATAACCAAAGAAGCCGCCGGCAAAGGAATCGCCCGCGCCCGTGGGATCCACGATCTCATCCAGGGGCAACGCCGGGGCGTGGAAAGGCATGGTCATGCTGCCGGGACCTGCCCCGCTGAAGGCCGGGCTGAAGAAGGCAGTGGCGCCAAATTCACCGTGTTTGACCACCAGCGCTTTCGGACCCATGGCCAGGATCTTGCGTGCGGCGCGAACCAGGTTGGTGTTACCGGCCAGCAGCTTGGCTTCTCCATCGTTGATCAGCAGCGCATCGAGGCCGGTGAGCATCTTGCCCAGGTTCTCGCGGTGGCCGGTAATCCAGTAGTTCATGGTATCGCCGCAGACCATGCGCACATTCGGCATCTGCTGGCGAACACTGCTTTGCAGCACCGGGTCGATATTGGCGAGAAACAGGAAATCGCTATCCAGGTAAGCGGCCGGCACCTTGGGAGCGAAGCTCTCAAAGACATTCAGCTCGGTCTTGAGTGTCTCCGCCTCGCTCAGGCTCTTCACGTAGGACCCGGTCCAATGGAAGCTCTTGCCTGCAGTGTGCTCGAGGCCTTGTGTATCCACGCCGCGCGCGGTGAGCACAGCCTCGTACTCGGGGGTGAAGTCTTCCCCCACTACGGCAATGACGCGAACCTTGGTGAAGTAACTTGCGGCCAGGGCGAAATACGTTGCCGCGCCGCCCAGGCACCGGTCACGCCGCCCTTGCGGCGCCTCGATGCTGTCAAATGCAACACTGCCTACTACCAGAATGGACATGGATTCTTTCTGACTATGCTTTGGGGAAATACTTGCCCAGCAGCAGATCGAGCTTGTTGCGGGTGGCCGCTGGAAACGCTTCCGGACTGGTAAGGATGGCGAATTTCAATGCCGTGGCGCAGGCGCAAGCGCGTTCGCGAGGCATGGCCGCAACCGCGGCGCGTACCGCCCTGGCGGCGTTGGCTGAGTTCTGATGCAGCACCGCAACCACCTGATCGACGGTGACGGCGTCGTGCTCCTGGTGCCAGCAATCGTAGTCGGTGACCATGGCCATGGTCGCGTAGCAGATCTCTGCCTCGCGGGCCAGCTTGGCTTCCTGCAGGTTGGTCATGCCGATAATATCGGCGCCCCAGCTGCGATAAAGATTCGATTCGGCGCGGGTGGAGAACTGCGGGCCCTCCATGCAGACATAGACGCCGCCCGGTTTCACCACCACCCCGGTGCTCTGCGCACCCTGCTCGATGGCTTTGGCTACCGTGGCGCAGACCGGATCGCCAAAGGCCACGTGGCCGACGATCCCCTCTCCGAAAAAAGTGGCTTGGCGCAGGGTTGTGCGGTCGATGAATTGATCGGGGACAACGAACTCGGTAGGTTTATGTTCCAGCTTGAGCGAGCCGACCGCGGAGATGGAGATGATCCGTTCCACGCCCAGCTTCTTCATGGCGAAGATATTGGCGCGGAAGTTTAATTCGCTGGGGAGTAGTCGATGGCCCCGGCCGTGACGGGCCAGGAAAACTACCTGCCGGCCCTCCAGTTCGCCGGCAATGAAGACATCAGAGGGATCGCCGAATGGTGTAGTTACCTCAACCTGGTGAGGGTTGGTAAGGCCGGGCATAGAGTACAACCCGCTGCCGCCTATGATTCCGATTTCCGCCTGCTGCAAGCCCGGCTCCGTGCGCGAGTAAATTGCGATTCGCTTCATAAGTATACCTGCCGCAGTTGGTGGTGAGTGGAACAGCATCGGCTCTAGTGGCGTAAGGAGGCCTTCATCATGCCGCAGCCCGCCATCAGGCGTGTCAGGTGAGTGGTGAGTTCGTCGGCAGGAGGCGAGACACGGGCCGCTTGCTCGATGTCTCCGCCTTGCTGCGCTCCGAAGAAGAGGAACTGTAGCTTGCGCGCCGTCGTCAGATCAAAACTCTCGCTCACAAACACCTGGTTGCCCTGGCGCACGATCAGGACCGGCCCCTCACTGCTGTTGTAGACCTGCTCGTCACTCGACGATTCCGCGGCCGGGTCGCGCACCACGCCGGAATATTTCTTGCTCAACTCCCCGGCGTAGAGCTTGGCGAATTCCCGCGCCGCACCTTCGCCCCGCCACGCAGAAAGATAAAGAAGCGCGACCGAGGCGGTCGATGCCTGCTGCTCAGCAGTGACCGCCTTGCGACTCTGCACCGCGTAGTAAAGGCCACCCCTCCATTGCGGCGTAAACATCGCAGCCGCATCCGGACCACCAAAGAGCTCGGTCAAAATCCGCACATCGAGCTCGCCCATCACGCCAACGTCGTACGGCTGATAGTCAGCATCCAGCAGCGTGTGGACGTCGGGCATGTGCAGCAGCGGGACCGCCGCCGACCGCTCGTAGGCGCGCGGGTTCATGATCTCGTAGCTGGTTGAGGGCGGACGGTCGAGCACCCCGGCAAAGGCATATTTCGCACCCTTATCCTTCAACAACCTTTGCTCGAAACCCAGTCCATCGCGATAGGGAAAAAGCAGAGACTGCTGCAACAACAAAGGCGCCCGGGCCATGACGGGCGAACTGCCGGTAGCATCCAGGTCGTCCTTGGGAGTGCGCATCACATCGGGCGAAGTCAGCAGGCTCTTGCCCACAGGCTTCAGGGTGTAGTCGACATAAACCGCCATCGCCTGGCCTTCCAGCACCGCATCTCGAGCCGTATCCCGCTCATCCACCTCCAGGCGCCGATTGTCTTCGGTCACGTCTTTGGAGACCGTATCCGGCTCGTCGGGCTCCCAACGGTCAAGATCCGTGTGCTGGTCCTGCAGCGCGTGGGTCAGCTCATGGGCGATCACCGGCTTCTGCTCCTCCGGCGAAACCCAGTCCAGCAGGTTTACGGTTTTTGTCTTGTTGTCGTAATAGCCGGCAATCTGCTCCTTCAACAAGCTCACCAGGAAAGGCTGCAACTGAAAATCCCGGTCAAGAAGCCCAAACTTCTTGAGCACGATCTCTTCACGCTGCATGCGCTTGGCGTCCTTGTCGTCGTGAAACTTCTCCAGAATGTACTTCTCCACCTGCTCGCGGGTGATGAGCCGCCGCTTGACCTCATGGTGAATGGGCAACTGGGTGTCATCGCTGGCAAAGGAAAGAATCTGGTTCAAAGAGCGAAAAAGCTCCTTGGTCTGCTCCGGCGTAATACGGGTGTCCTTCGGCGGGGGAGCGTCCTGGGCCAAGGCACACAACGCAAGGACCATGACCAACGCGGCCGCGATGGAATTGCAGGACTTCTTGCCGACAAGCTTCATTCTTCGACCTTTTCCCGGCTCCGCCCTGGCGCCGCGCCGCACTTGCTCTGCTGCAAGGCTATAATTTTATTGTGCTTTCTGCCATGAGCCAGACGGATCCCCAGCCGATCCACGACCGCTCCCAGCCCCTCCCAGGAGGTGGCGCCCACTCCGCTGAGCGCCGCAATCGATCGGCAGGATGCGGGACTCGCCCTGCATTGCGGCGCGTTCACGCCGCGTAGATTTGACGGGTTTACCGGAGAACTCGATTCCCTTCTGCACTCCGCCGGAGTCAGCGACCTGGGCTGGCGGGGCAAGATTCTGATTACCGGCAGCGACCGCCTGCGCTGGCTGAACGGCATGGTCTCGAACGCGGTGCAGTCACTCCCGGAAGGACAGGGAAATTACAGTTTCCTGCTGAGCGTGCAAGGGCGCATCCAGGGTGATTGCTACGTATACCGGCGCGCCGGCGATCTGTTGCTGGATACGGGTTGTGACCAGATTTCGGCCCTGATGCGCCATCTCGACCACTTCGTAATAATGGACGATGTAGAGCTGGCAGACGTTAGCCGCGATTGGACCGCCCTGTCGCTGGCCGGACCCCACGCACCGCAGGTGCTGGCCACGCTGGGTTTGTAGCGCCAGAGGCCACCGGGGAAAACGCCGGCATGCACAGCGCCCGCATCGGCGAGGTGGCCTGCACCATCATCGCGGCATACCACGTTTCCGTCCCCCGCTATGAGCTGTGGTTTGCTCCCGAGCATGTGCTTGCGGTTTGGGAGACGCTGCAGGCCGCCGGCGCTACCCCGTGCGGACTGGAAGCGGTGGAAGCCCTGCGTGTGCTGGATGGGATTCCGTTGTACGGCGTGGACCTGAACGATCGCGACCTGCCGCAGGAGACCGCCCAGATGCGCGCCCTCAGCTTCACCAAGGGCTGCTACCTGGGCCAGGAGATCGTGGAGCGCATCCGCTCCCGGGGTAAAGTTCATCGCCAGTTCCGGCAGTTTGCGCTGTCTGGGCCGCCCGCTACGCTGCCTCTCGATCTGCGCAGCGCCGATCAGCCCGTAGGCCGCATCACCAGCACTGCGTCGCTCGAGAGTGCCGGCCTCCCCGAAACGCTGGCGCTGGGGTTCATCCGGGTGGAAGTCATGGAGCGCAACCAGGCAATTACTTATGACGGAGGGGTGGCAACCGCGCTGGCGGCGCCGCCCAGATCCCCCGGCCCACGATCTCACCAGCAACCCTTAGCCTGCCGGACAAGAGTAAGTGTCAGTCAGCGTTACAAAAGACGATTGGAAAATACCATGCGTGAAAAAGAACCCCAATTCACCGTAACCGACCGCCGCAAGTTCACCGCGGAAGGCGAACTGCGCGAGGGCCAGGCAAGCGAAAGCAGCCCCCAGCCGCCGGTTGCTGAGCGCCCGCAGCCGCCTGCGAGCTCCAGCGCCGGCCGGCAAAAGCCAGGCGCTGCAAGCTGAGTTGGATGAGCCGTTGGCGATGAACGAAGAGGAAACGATTCCCGAGCCCACCGCGGCCGAGTCGGCGCAGCAGAACAAGGAATACCTTGCGTCCGCGAACCGCCTGGACGACATGTTGAAGCAGGCGAATCCCGGCCAACCGGCCGTCCCGGCGATGAACTTCGATCGCCTGGTGCAGTCGCTGTATATGACCGCGGCGGTGCAAATGGGCGCAGGCACTGCTCCCAATGAGCAGCCGCGTATCGACATCCTGGGGGCAAGGCAGAGCATCGACATGCTTAGCGTGCTGGCTGAGAAGACCAAGGGTAATCTTACGGAGCAGGAAAAGCGCCTGCTGCAGAATGCGCTTTTCGATCTGCGCATGTCGTTTCTCGAGATCACGAATGCCATTGCCAGTTCCGCCCAGCGGCCACCCAAAGCGGGCAAGCCTCACTAGCCAGTGGAAGCAGAGATCACGATTCTTGGCAGTGGTACCTCGATGGGTGTGCCGACACTTGGCTGCAACTGCCGGGTCTGTACCTCTCCCGACCCGCGCGACCGCCGCACCCGGCCTTCGATTGCCGTCACCTGGGCCGGACACCGGGTGGTGATCGACACCGGGCCGGATTTCCGTATGCAGGCCCTGCGTGAGGGCATCGATCATGTGGACGCGGTGCTCTATACCCACTCCCATGCGGACCATGTCCTGGGCCTCGACGATCTGCGGCCGCTCAGCTTCAAGAACGCCCACAAAATCCCTCTTTATGCCGACGATGCCGCGGCCGTCGTGATCGAACGCATCTTCGATTACACCTTCGATCCCGATGCCTTTTACCCCACCCGCGCGCGGGTGGAGATGCATCGCCTGGGACCATCGGTCGAGATCGAGGGGGCGGTCTTTCACCGCGTCCCGCTCACCCACGGCAAAATTGAAGTCGCCGGCTTCCGTTTTGGCAATGCCGCGTACCTCACCGATATGAGCGATATACCGGAAAGCAGTCTCGCACTGCTCCAGAACCTTGACGTCGTCATCCTCGATGCGTTGCGCAAGACGCCGCATCCCAGCCACGCCACGCTGGAACAAGCGCTCGCCTTCGTGCAGCGGATACAACCACGGCGCGCGTTTTTTACCCACATGTCGCACGATCTCCCCCACGCCGAGACCAACGACGAACTTCCGCCGCATATCCAGCTTGCTTACGACGGGTTGCGTGTTCCCTTCGAGATCTGACCATGCGCGTCTTCCGCAACCTCGGCGAGATTCCCCGAAGCTTCGGGCCCACGGTCGTCAGCATCGGCAACTTCGACGGAGTGCATCTTGGCCACCAGCTGATACTCGAGCGGGTCAGGCAGAGCGCCGCGGCACGATCGTCGCGCTCGGTAGCGGTTACATTTGAACCTCACCCGTTGCGTTTCCTGCGTCCGGAAACCTGCCCCAAGCTGATTACGCCGCTCGAGACCAAGCTGGAGTTGATGGGAGATATCGGCATCGATGCGGTGCTGGTGCTTCCCTTCACCGCGGAGCTCTCCCGGATGCGTGCCGCTGAATTCGTCACTGCGATTGTTCATGATGCGCTGCAGGCGGTAGAGGTCCATGAAGGGACGAACTTCCGCTTCGGCTACCGCGCCGAGGGCGGCACCGCCGAGCTGAGCGAGCTGGGCCGCACGCTTGGCTTCGAAGTGGTGATCCACGCCGCTTGCCAGGTGAGAGGATTGACCGTTTCCAGCAGCAAGATCAGGGAGTTGCTTTCCGGCGGCGAGCTGCGCACCGCGCGCGCACTGCTGGGGCATGGTTTCTTTATCGATTCGATGCCGGCGCGTGGACGCGGCATCGGCACCAAACTGACGGTTCCCACCATCAACCTGGCGCCTTACCAGGAGCTGCTGCCGCCCAACGGCGTGTATGTCACACAGCTGCGGGTTGCCGGCGAATGGTTCGATGCTGTCTCCAACGTGGGCACTCGCCCGACCTTCGGCGTGGAGTCGTTCGCAGTGGAGTCCCATCTGCTCAATTTTCGCCCGGTTGCCCTGGACGACCAGACGCCCCTCAGGCTTCTGTTTCATCGCCGGCTTCGTGAGGAACGGCGCTGGCCCTCTCCAGAGGCGCTGAAAGAGCAGATTATGCGGGATGTCGCCCAGGCAAAACGCTATCTGCACCTGATGCGCGTGCTGGGGAGAGGTTGAGTGCCGCACCTACGGAGCGTCGGATGACCGTGTTATGCGGTCGTCAGCCCATTCGCAGGGCATGGCGCTGACGTTTGCGGTCGGACCCTGCCGGGCCTTAGCTGCGGCGTGCGATTCACGCCTTTACTGCAGGCCATAAACGAATACGTCGCTGCTAACAGGAACTCGCTGGAAGACAAGGTGAACCGCGCTTTTCTGGATCAGCTGTAAAGCAAAGGACAGTCTCCGGTTCTGCTTACTGTGAGGTGGCCCCTGCGCTCCCTACTGGGTGGACGATTGCCGTCCGGGCCACGTTGGTGGGCGGCGGCTGACGCAGATCTCCGGGGAAATGCTCGTCCGGCCGGTCCGCGATCGCTACCTTCATAAAGTCGATCCACAACGGCAACGCCGCGTGGCCGCCGCTCTCTTTATCACCCAGCGTCTGGCGGTTGTCATAGCCAACCCACACGCCGCAGGTGATCGAAGGCGAAAAGCCGATGAACCAGGCATCGTTGAAATCCGTCGTCGTGCCGGTCTTTCCACCCAAAGGATGCTTGAGTACGCCGGCCGCCGCGGCCGTACCTCCCGGCCCCATCACCGCCTTGAACAAGGTCATCATGATGCGCGCCGTCCGCATGCTGGTGGATTCAGCCACATTTGCCGGGCTCTCCGAGAGCGTGAGCCCATCCGCATTCGTCACCTTGCGGATAAGGTGCGGCCCCAGGCGAACCCCGTCGTTGGGAAAGCTGCTGTAAGCCGCGACCTGCTCCTGCAACGTAGCCTCGACCGAACCCAATGCGACGGGAAGGAAGGGCGGAATATTGCTGTTGAGGCCGAACTGGTGCGCGGTTGCGATTACCTTGCGTATACCCACGCGCTCCGCAAGCTTGACCGCCGGGATGTTGCGCGAATCGGCAAAGGCATGCTGCAGCGAGACCGGGCCCTCGAAGGTATCGTCGTAATTGTGCGGAGTATAAGGACCAACCCCGGTCGAAAACGTAACCGGCGCGTCGACGATTATCTCCTCCGGGCGCGCCCCTTCATCCACCGCCGTCGTGTAGACGTAGGGTTTAAAGGACGATCCCGTCTGCCGCTCGGCCTGGGTGGCGCGGTTGAACTGCGACAGGTTGAAGTCCCGGCCGCCAACCATGGCCAGTACTTCCCCGGAGGCATTGTCCACCGCCATCAGCGATCCCTGGACACCCGAGTCCTGCTCCAGCACTGCATGGAGCACCAGGTTGGAATCCGCCGAGGGCGTGATGTGAACGTAGATAATGTCGCCGGGATGGAGAAAGTTGTCCGCATCCCGCTGCCCGGTCCAGGCAAAGTCATCCGGGCCGAGGATAAGCTGTTGTTGCCCGATGCGCGCGGTCACCTGGTAGGGCAAGACATTCGTCACCAGGGCGTGCATGTACGACCCCGGCTCAGGCGGCTGCCGCCAATCCGGATGACGGAAGTCATCGAGCGAGCCTCCGGCGGCGAGCACATTCAGCAGGTTGCCCTTCCATCCGTGACGGCGCTCCAGCCCGGCCAACCCGTCCAGCACGGCGCGATTGGCGGCCTGCTGCAAATCCAGGTCCAGGGTGGTGTAGACCCGCAGGCCTTCCTCGTGAACCTGCTCACTGCCAAACTGACGCTCCAGTTCGCGCCGCACGTCCTCCACGAACCAGGGAGCAACGCTGTTGGAGGGAGGCTCGATACGCAGGCCGAGCGGCGCGGCCTTGGCGGCGTTGGCTTGCGCGTTGGTGATGACCCCGTCTTCCAGCATGGAGTTGATGACCATGTTGCGGCGGCGGAAGGCGCGGTCCGGGTTGATGACGGGAGAATAGGCTACCGGCCCTTTGGGCAAAGCCGCCAGCAAGGCCGCTTCGGGCAAGGTCAGATCGCGGGCGTGTTTGCTGAAGTAGTATTCCGATCCCGCCTCGAATCCATAAACACCCTGGCCCAGATAAATCTGGTTGGCGTACAGGGTAAAGATCTGCTCCTTGGTGAACGCACGCTCGATCTGAATGGAGAGGAACACCTCCTGCAGCTTGCGGCCAAAGGTCTGCTGGCTGGAGAGGAAAAGATTGCGCGCCAATTGCATGGTCAGGGTGGAAGCGCCCTGGGCGCGGCCATTGGAGGTGAGATCGTGATACGCCGCGCCCAGCACGCGGAAGATGTTCACCCCCCAATGGCTCTCGAAGTTCTTATCCTCGATCGAAATCACCGCCTGGCGCAGCACCGGAGGAAGGGCTTCATAGGGAACAACCACCCGCCGTTCCAGGGCGAAGGAGCCGAAGACGCGCCCGTGCACGTCGAGCAGGTCGGTGGTGGTGATCGGACGGTATCGTTCCAGGTCGGCGATTTGCGGCAGGTTGACCGAGTACACCAGCATCAGGCCGGTCAGCGATCCGGCGATGATGGCGAGAGCCAGCAGGGCAAGAAAAGTTATGCTGCCCGCCAGCTTGAGGGGCGCCATCGAAGGCGAAGCACCCGGCGGGCGAAAACGCTCGGCACCCGAAGATGGAGCTTGCCCGATCAATGAGAAACCCGCTTCGTGCGGAGCATAGCACGGTGGCAAAGCAGAGACAGCGGCTTATTGGAGTCGGGCATCCTGGGGGTTACGCCGTACACCACTGCGGATGAAGAAACATCTCCTGATCAGGAGTTTTTCTGCTTCAGGATATCGAGCGCCTTGGTCAGCTGATCGTCCGTCTTGGGCGTCTTCTGCGCGGCGCCCTGATCGTCCGTGTCCTGATTGGCCGCGACCACGACATTCGGCGTCACCGCCTCGTCCTGAATCTTCTTGCCCAGGGGCGACGCATACTTGGCCACGGAGAGAATCAGGGCCGCGCCATCGGGAAGCTCCATGGTCTTTTGCACCGAGCCTTCACCGAAAGTGCGGTCTCCCACCACGTCTCCCCGCTTGTTATCGAGAACCGCGGCGGCGACAATCTCGCCCGGCCCGGAGGTGCCATGGTTTACCAGGACCACCAGGGGGGCGCCGGTAATAAACTTGGAGGAATCCGCGTTAAAGGCCTCGTAGGGATACTTCTGGCCGGAGAGCGTCGCGATGGTGCCCGACTCGAGGAAGAAATTGGCCAGGCGCACGCCTTGATCCTCATCGCCTTCGGCGACGTCGCGCAGATCCAGACAGATCTTTTTATTGCCGTTCTTCTGCATCGCTTTCAAGCGGCCGGCAATTTCCTGCACACGTTCTTTGCTGAGCACCACCGGCTTGAGGTAAAGAATGCTGCTGCTCTCATACTGGGTTTCGCTCAGCGGAGGCGCCGGCGAGACGGCGCGGGTGAGGGTTATCTTGTCCGGCTCCGCCTTGCGCGGGCGGACCAGCGAGAAGGTTACGTTGCTTCCCGGCTTGCCCTCGAGCATCAAGCGAATCATCACCAGGGACATCTCCCGGGTCGAATGTCCCTCGATGGCTTCGACGATATCGCCGTCCTCGATTTGCTCTTTTTCCGCCGGGCTCCCGGGTTCAACCGAGACCACGGTGGCGTAGCCGTAGCGTTTGGAGATGTTCAACCCGACCTGCGCTGTACCCTCGTTGGTCCGGTCTTTATACGCCTTGTATTCCTCCGGGGTCAGGTAGCTGGAGTCAGGATCAAGGGACTCAAGCAGCCCGTGCAAGGCGCCGACGGTGACTTTGGTCATGTTGGGATCGGAGACGTAGTCGGTCTGAACCTTCTTCAGAACCTCGCTGTAGACCTCCATCTCGGGGTAGGCGCCATCCGCCTGGGAATCGGCGCGCACGCGGCTGGGACCCAAGCCACCGAGAAAAACCAACCCAACCAACAGAATCGAGAGACCAAACACCGCACGCTTAAAGGTTTGGGACATAGCTCCACTTTGGACCAAAAGGATGGTCTAACAAATAATACTACTGGGTTAGACGTAACAAAGATGCAACGGGGTGGAAGATGGGTTGGAGGCTGGTGGCGGCGAGTGGAATCGAACCACCGACCTACGGGTTATGAGTCCGTCGCTCTAACCATCTGAGCTACGCCGCCCTGTGTTGATTCTACAACAGTTGCGGAGGTGCGTGCGGTGCAGTCCGCGAGCTCTATTAAAATGGGATTGTTATGCCTTTCCCGGTAAAAACCTGCATCATCTGCTCAGAAGAATTCGAGCTGAAGCCGGACAAGCCCGGTTTCGCCAACCGCTGTCCTTCCTGTAGTGAGCCTGAAGCGGTTGACCCCATTACCAAACGCCCCCTGGATGCCGACGAACGCAAGATGGAGAGCGAAGCGAACGAGGCTCGCAGGCGAGCGATGAAGGAGCTGCTTTACCGCAAGGATAGCTAGGCTGCCTCTTTGGTACGCTATTGCTCTATGCGTCACTCCCTGGCAAGTTCATCGAGTAGCGCATCCAGGATCTCCTGGCGGTAGCGGAAGTTCGTCCGCTTGAGCCGGGCAAAGGAATCGGCGAGATCAATCAGCCCCCGTCGTGCGGCAAGGTTGAGAACGCCCAGCGTCCCGATCACGGCGAATCCTTTGCTCCGAGCTACCACGACGCCCTTACGATCATCCATAAGCACAAGATCGGCGTTTATGGCGACAGCCAGCGCGATTGCAGCTTGCTCTCCTTGGTCGAGCCCTTTGAGGGATTCGTCATCTGAAGTAGCTGTCAGGCGCTGTCACTCACTTCCACCCAAGCCGCACGGTTGGTGATCCAGTTTCGAACGGAATGCGGCGTATGCCTATCCTCCAGCTCTCGTTGCACGACGGACGGCAGGACGACCTTCCGAAACAGCGTCGGAAGCAAATCGATGTGCTGTATCAAAACGAGATAATTTACCGGTCCAGTATCGGCGATGACGAGCCGCACCTGTCAGAATCCCAGGCGTTCGAGGCTCTCGCGCTCGCGTTTGGCGTCTTCCAGGGTGTAGTCAATCCAAACGTCGTGGGCTTTCAGGAAACCATCTAATTGATAGCGGGTTTCAAAGCCCAGCAGTCGCCGCAGTTCGGCCTGAGTGACGCGGCCACTCTTATATTCTTCCAGCCCGAACGCTTCTAACGCCCGGCGCGACAAATCGCCCCCCCTCGGCACTTAGCCGGCTCGCAAGATCGTCGGGAATATGCACAGTCAAGTTCATTTGCCACCGCTCCTTCTTCACATTACGAGAAATCGGGATACGCTGTCACGAAGTTATGTGCATGGCGCCCGTCTTGCGGGCGACGACGATGCGCAGAGGCGGAAAAGTATAGAAGGGGTTTCCCCATTGCCTTTCGACCTGGAAACCGGCCTCACGAAGCTGCTCCGCGTATTCTCCGGTGAGCTTGTAATCCGAGAGGATCGCCACACCTCCAGGCTTGAGCACGCGGGCAATCTGCTGAACGGCCTGGCGGCGTGTCTCGCGATCGTAGATGTTGTGCAGGCAGAGATTCGACACGATAACGTCGAAGGTGGCGTCGGGAAACGGCATTTCCTGCGCGGCAACGCTAAGTAACGTGCAGCGATCGCTGATTCCCTCAAGCTGCAGATTGTGGCGGGTCGCAGCCTCGGAGTTGCCGCCCATGTCGACGTTGGACCAGATATCGATGCCCGTGGCTGCGCCACTGCCATTGAGCGCGGCGAGCCGTTTCGCTGCTCCAGCCAATAGCAGACCGCGGCCACAGCCAACATCGAGCACTTGTTCGTCACCACGCCACGGATGCAGCGATAACATACGATCGCGGTGGTGAAATTTGCCAACCTTCACATAAAAGAGGAAAAGAAGCGCTTCAATGAGCAGAAGCGTGCCGGTTCCGATGAGCATTGGGCGGGGCAGAAATGCGACCTGCCCAAAGTGGATCGCGCGAGGTCCGAAGGCTGCGAAACCCAGACAAGCAAGGCCAATAAGAAAGAGATTGCGCAGCACATTGGGCGCATCGATTCCGTAATCAGGTTTGGTGCTGCTCTGGTCAGCGTCATCAGATCACTTTGCCGCTTTGATATCTGTCTTGCTGAAATCCGTTCCCCTTACAATGAAGGGATTCATCAGTAGCCTTCGCAAGCGCATACGCGAAGCAATCGCCGAAGTTCAACTGCGCAGGTGGCGTCCCTTACCGAAATCAAGGAAGGCCTGCCGAGCCAAATGCGCCTGCTCGACCGTAACCGGCTCAATCACATTTCAGCTCGACGCAAAAACATATCGCACTAGCGACCGAAGAAGATGGCGTCTAACGCGGAGGTGTCAAGAATCATTTCGGAAGACCGTGTTCGTCGTACAGGAAATCTACGTGATCCAGGTATGGGCGTTCAAGAGAAGCAGCCGCTCGTTTCGCGATTGCGCGAAGTTCTTCCAATCCGGCCTTCCCTTGACGACTCGGCAAACGCTCAAAGCGTTCCCGCAAAGCTTCGATTACCACATGGGTCAAGGTCTCCCCAGTTTCCCTGGTTATGGCCGTCGCGAGACGATGAGCCTCAGGATTCTTGATATTAAGGGATGGCATGCGGCCCCCTTCTTACGTAGGTGACTTCTGCCATTCTAACCAGCTGCGTTTCTTCCAATGGGATACACATGGCTGCGGAAAAACGATGATCTCGCCCGAAATATCTCCATGAGCGCACCTCAGGGCCTCTGAGAGGCCATGATGATTACCCCTACCTAAATCCGCGTTTGCCCGAGGATGATGCTCGCTGCGGCGAAGTATCCCCGGCCCACATTTACACTTGGCCTAAGCTTTCACGGTGTCAGCTCATGCCTGATTTAGAACCAGCACCCACCCGGGCTTTCGCATTGTGCGCAGCGGGGAGCTCGACAGCAACACTCCCCAGACCCCGGGGATGACCCGGGCAGAGGCCATTTCCTATGCGCGGGTGGGAGCGCAAAAGCTTTGGGCGGGCACCGTGGTGGTCCATCCCAACGCGAAAACCGGGCCTCATCACCACGGCGAGCTGGAGACCGTGATCTACATCGTTCGTGGGCGGGCTCGCTTCCGTTGGGGAGAGCACCTGGAATTTGTAGATGAGGCCGGACCAGGCGACTTTGTCTTTGTGCCACCGTTCGCGCCCCACCAGGAACTCAACGCCCGGACAGATCAGCCGGTAGAAGCGGTGATTGTCCGCAGCGGCCAGGAACCCATCGTCGTCAACCTGGATATCCCCAGTCCCGAGGACGAGGCGGACGCACTGGGATCAGACCCGTTCCACTCCGGCGCATCATGAGCGAGCGTATTGTGGCGGTCATTCCGGCCCGTCTCGCGTCCACCCGGCTGCCCGGCAAGGTGCTCCGCCCCATTGCCGGCGTCCCCATGCTCGGCTGGGTCTATCGCGCAGCGCTCGCCTGCCCCCAGCTGCACCAGGTGCTGATCGCCACCGACTCCGACGAGGTCGTCGCCTACGCCGATTCCCAGGGCTGGCCCAGCATGATGACCTCGACCACGCTGGCCAGCGGCACAGACCGCGTTCATGCCGTGGCCGCCCTGGTCGACGCGGATATCTATGTCAACATCCAGGGCGACGAGCCCCTGATCCGGCGGGAGCACATCGATGCCCTGCTGCGGCCCTTTGCCTCGCCCGCAGCCGAGGTCACCACGCTGTCCACTCCCTGTTCCCTCAAAGAGATCGACGATCCCAACGCGGTCAAAGTGGTCACCGCCAACGACGGCCGGGCGCTCTACTTCTCGCGCGCCACCATTCCCTACAACCGGGGTATCGCCATGCCGCCTCGTAAGCATCTCGGGATCTACGCCTACCGCAAGGCGGCGCTGCAGCGGTTCGCCGGGTTACCCCCAAGCCCGCTGGAGGCGACTGAGCAGCTGGAACAACTGCGCCTGCTGGAGAACGGCATGAGCATCTATGTGGAGCACACAACCTTCGCCACCATCGGGGTCGATACCGAGCAAGACCTGTTGGCTGCCGAACAGGTGTTGCAACAGCAGTACCCCGTTTCTCCGTTTTGAAGCTTCCGCGAATGGGCTGGAGTCTGCCAAGATAGAAAGATGCCGATCGCTACCAAGATCTTCGCCGACCGTATTGGCCGCATTGAGGTTTCGGCCACCATGGCCGTTACCGCCGAAGCTGCCCGGTTGCGCGCCCAAGGGGTCCAACTGGCTGACTTTGGCGCCGGCGAGCCCCATTTTGCCACCCCGCGCCACATCAAAGACGCGGCCATCGCGGCCATCGAAGGCAATTTCACCCGGTATACGGTCGTCGCCGGCATCCCTGAACTCAGAAAAGCGATTGTGCAACGCCACGCGTGCGACTTCGGCTCCGACTACTCGCCCGAAGAGACCGTCTTCACCACCGGCGGCAAGCTGGCGCTCTTTAACGCCATCCAGGTGCTGGTGGACCACGGCGATGAAGTGATTCTGCCGGTTCCCTATTGGGTCTCGTTCAAAGACATCATTCAATACGCGGGCGGAAAAGTGGTCTATCTGCCTACCGAAGAAGCGGAGAACTTTCGCATTACCGCGGACGCGATCGAGCGGTCGATTACGCCGCGAACCAAGGTGATCATTCTGAACTCGCCGTCGAATCCGGCGGGCTCGGTAGTGTCGCCGGGCGACCTGGAACGCATCGTGAAGCTGGCCCAGAGCCGGGGGATCTTCCTGCTGCTCGACGAGTGCTACGTGTACCTGCAATACGCGGGGACTCCCGTCTCCGGCGGGTCGTTCGTGGCGGCAAAAGAGCACGTGATTGTGCTCGGATCGCTTTCCAAGACGTACGCCATGACCGGCTGGCGTGCCGGTTTCGCTCTCGGCCCCAAGGCCATCATCGCCGCCATGAGCAAGCTGCAAAGCCAGTCGACATCGTCCACCGCGGCCATCGTGCAAAAGGCGGCCATCGCGGCGCTGAGCGGATCGCAGGCTTGTGTGACTGAGATGCGGGCGGATTACCTCAAATTGCGCGACCGCATTCTGGCTGGCCTGGCGGAGATCCCCGGAATCACCTGCACCAGGCCCGACGGCGCGTTCTACGTTTATCCCAATGTGTCGGCGTTCCTGGGCAAGCCGGGCGCGAGGGACACGACCGAATTGGCCTCGCGCCTGCTGCATGAGGCGCACGTAGTGGCAGTGCCCGGCGAGGCCTTCGGCACGCAGGAGCACATCCGGCTGTCGTACGCGGTCGCGCACAGTGTTGTCGATGAAGGCCTGGTTCGGATGAAGAGCTTTTTCGCAGGCCTTTAAAGCTTCATAAACGGGAGAAGATGAAACCTAAAGTCGAGTTTCACCCCATCATCCTGGCAGGCGGCAGCGGAACACGGTTTTGGCCCCGAAGCCGCCGCTGGCGGGCCAAACAACTCCTGGTGCTGGATGGCGCCCGCACCATGATCCAAAGCACGGTCGACCGGCTGGGCACGTTAGCCACGGCGAAAGAGCTTTGGGTCATCACCAACGACCTGCTATCCCAAGCCATTTCCGAGCAACTGCAAAGCCTGCTCGGCGAGCAGATGGTCTGCGAACCGGCGGCGCGCAACACTGCGCCTGCGGCCGGCCTGGCCGCGTTCCTCATCGAGCGCACGTCTCCCGATGCGGTGCTGGGTATCTTCCCCTCCGACCACGTAATTACGGACGAGAAGAAGTACCGGGCAACCATTGAGCAAGGCATCGCCCTGGCCGCGAAAGGGGAAAACATCGTGGTGCTGGGGGTGAAGCCAGTGCGGCCAGAGACTGGGTACGGCTACATCGAGACCGGCGACAAAATGGCTCACGGGGTGATGCGCGTCCGCCGGTTTACTGAGAAGCCCAACCGGGAGAAGGCCGAGGAGTTCATGCTCGCCGGCACCTACTACTGGAATAGCGGCATTTTCCTGTGGACAGCGCGGACCCTGGCCAACGCCATCCGCGAGCATCTTTCGGAGACTGCGCCCTTTCTGCAGCAGATCGCAGACGCCTATAAGACGCCGCGCTTCGAAGAGGTGTTTCGCGAGCTCTACCCGGCCTGCGAAAACATCAGCATCGACTACGCCGTGCTCGAGCCCCGCTCGACCAAGGGCGAACACCATTCGAATATCTACTGCCTGCCCACCGACTTCGGCTGGAACGACCTGGGTTCGTGGGAGGCTCTGTACGAACATCAACTGGCCCAGGGCAATGCCAAGGATGGCAACATCGCCGAAGCCAAAGGCTCACTGGCTCTCGATGCCCGCAACAACTACGTGTACAGCCCGGAGAAATTTGTCGCGCTGGTGGGGGTAGAGAACCTGGTAGTGGTGGAGACCGAAGACGCCATCCTGATCACCACCCGGGAGCGTTCGCAAGACGTTCGTCGCGTCGTCAGCGAGCTCGCGGGCAAGCATGATGAATTGATTTGATTCCACCCATTCATTTCGGCACCGATGGCTGGCGAGGCATCATCGCCGACGACTTCACCGATGAAAACGTGCGCGTAGCGGCGGGGGCCATCGCCCGCTATGTGGTCGAGCATGAGGATGCTTCTCGCGGCATCTGCATCGGATATGACACTCGTTTTTTATCCCAGCACTTCGCGCAGATCGTTGCCGAAGTCGCGGCGGCTGCGGGCATCCCCGTGCGCCTCGCCGATCGCATCACGCCGACCCCGGCTCTCTCCTACGCGGTGAAGCATGGGCGCGCAGCCGGCGGGGTGATGATCACCTCCAGCCATAATCCCTACCAGTGGAATGGGGTGAAGTTCAAAGCCAGCTATGGAGGATCGGGCAGCCCCGCCATCATGGCTGCGATCGAAGGTTATCTGGGACAAACACTGCCCCAGACCGCTCACAGCGCCCCGGTCACTGAGGCACGACTTTCTCAGCCCCTATGTCGAGGCCATCTCGGTCTTCGCCGACCTCAAGCGGATCGCCGGCACGGGACAGAAATATGCTATCGATTGTATGTATGGCGCGGGAAGAGGCGTGCTCTCGGGAATTTTCACCCGCGTGGGCATCGACCACGTGGAGATCCGTGCGGAGCTGAACCCGCTCTTCCCGGGCATTCAGCCGGAGCCGATTCCGCCGCACATCCGGGCGCTCGAGGTTGCGGTATTGGAAAACCGCTGCCACGCCGGCTTTGCCACCGACGGCGATGCGGACCGCATCGGCGCGGTGGACGAGAAGGGCCAGTTCGTCGATGCCAATAAGATCTACAGCCTGTTGCTCGAGTGGCTGCTCAAGCGCAAGCAGTGGCCCGGAGATGTGGCGCGCGCCTTCAATACGACCAAGATGCTGGACCGGATCGCGGCCCGGTACGGCCGCAAGCTCTACGAGCATGGCATCGGCTTCAAGCATGTATGCGAGCTGATGCTGACCCAGGACATCCTCATCGGCGGCGAAGAATCGGGCAGCATTGGCATCGGCAGGCATCTGCCGGAACGCGATGGCCTTCTCAATGCACTGCTTCTGGCCAACGTTATGGCGGAGGAGGGCCGGAGCCTGGGCTCGTTGGTGAGTGGGCTGCAGGAGGAATATGGCGAGCATCACTACGGCAGGCTCGACCTGCACATCCCGGAGGAGACCAAGCAGTCGGCCATACGCCGCGCGGCGGCCGGAGTAAGCGAGTTTGCCGGCATGCGAGTCTTGCGCACGGAAACGCTGGACGGGTTTAAGTTCTATCTCGACAATCGCGAAGCCAGTCACCTGCCGCCGCCGGCGGAGACCTGGCTGCTGCTACGTGCCTCCGGCACCGAGCCGCTGTTGCGCATCTACGCGGAGAGCGGCTCCCGCGAATCGGTGAATGCCCTGCTGGAAGCCGGGAGAAAATTTGCTATGGGAGACGCGGCATGAGAGTAAGAACCAAAGGCCTGCTTTTTGACATGGACGGAGTGTTGATCAGCTCGCTGGGATCGGTGGAGCGAAGCTGGCAGACCTGGGCGGAGAGCCATGGGCTCGACGTGCGGGAGACCATCAAGACCGCCCACGGCATGCGGGCGATTGAAACCGTGCGCACGCTCAAGCCCGATGCCGACCACGCGGCGGAGCTCAAGGTGATCGAAGACCTCGAGGTGGGCGACAACGAAGGGCTCGAGGTGCTGGAAGGTGTGGCCTCGATCCTTGAGTTGCTGCCGCAGAAGTTCTGGACCATTGTCACCTCGGCGACAGAGCGGCTGGCGCGCAGCCGCCTGGCGTTTGCCGGCATACCGGTACCGGAGCACATCGTCACCGCCGATATGGTCGCCCATGGCAAACCTCATCCGGAGCCTTATCTCAAGGGTGCGAAGATCCTCGGGCTGGCTCCCAAGGATTGCATCGTGATCGAGGACTCCTCCTCAGGAGCGAAGGCCGGTCACGCGGCGGGGTGCAAAGTTCTGGCCACCACTTTTTCCCATAACCTCGAGCAACTCGCGGCGGCAGACTGGATTGTCGAATCGCTGGGCAAAGTCAGGATTACGGTTCTGCCCGAGGAGCAGAGCCTGGAACTCGAGTTCACACCGCTTGCGAAGAAAGCCTGATTTAGGCCGGCACGGTTCTGGCTTTGCACCGCGCGGCGCAGCGCCACCCGGGCAAGCAGGCGCGTGGAATCGAGCGTCGGCAGCGGCGAATTCGAGTCGTTGATGATCAACGGAATCTCGGTGCATCCCAGGATAACGGCGTCGCAGCCCTCATCTTTCATCTGTCCGATCACCCGCTGAAAGGTGGCGACCGCTTCAGGCTTGAAGACGCCGTACACCAACTCGTCCATGATGATGCGGTTGATTTCTTCGCGGTCGGCCGAATTTGGACGAACATACTTCAGGCCGCAGGGTCTGAGCTTTTCCGGGTAAACCTCGCTCTCCACCAGGTAACGGGTTCCGGTTAATCCGAGGCGCTGGAACCTGCGGCCCACAGCCTGCGAGGCGACCGCCTCGGCAATATGTAACCAGCGCAGGGGCAATTGGGACTCGATATAGGGCAGCGCCTGGTGAATGGTGTTATCCGGGCAGATGAGAAAGTCAGCGCCCATCTTCGCCAGCTTGTTGGCGGAGGAAAGCATCAGCTCACCCACGCCCTGCCAGTCATCACGGTAGATGCATTTCATGTACTCGGCCAGCGAGTGCGTGTGCATCGAGATCTCGGGATGATCGTGCGGCCCGAGGAGCTCCGCCCCTCCCAGGCATATGGATCGATAACAGAGAGCGGCCCCTTCGGCGGAACAAGCAACGATACCGATGTGCTGAGCCATGCCTGATTTTAGACCGGTAAGATAGAAAACGATGCGTGTTCGTGACGCGGTCAGCCTTCTGGCCCTGGCTTTCCTTTCCCTCGCCCCCGGTAGCCGCGCTGAGACTGGAGAAGACGGTTGGCTTCGCTATGCCGCCCTGCCCCCACAGCTGGCCCAGCAATACAAGTTCCCCCGCCGTATCGTGGTAACCGACCAGTCGGCCGTCGCCCACAGCGCGGCGAGCGAACTTGCGCGCGGGCTGCATTCGATGCTCGGGGAAAATCTCCAGATCGCCGGCGCGCTGCAAGGAGAAGACGCGTTCATCCTGGGCACTCCTGCGGAGATTCGGCGTCTTCTGCCCAGCTGGGAACCGCCCTCCCCGATTGCGCCGGAAGGCTTTTCGCTTATGCAGTTTGCCGCGCAGGGCCACAACTACTGGGTGCTCGCCGGCGGGACGGACCGGGGCGAACTCTACGGCGTCTTCCGCATCCTGGAGCAGGTCGCGCAACAGAAGTTCCCTGCGTTCGGCACGGAATCCCCTTCTTCGCCAATTCGTTGGGTCAACCAGTGGGATAACTTCGACGGAAGCATCGAGCGCGGCTATGCCGGGCGCAGCATTTTTTTCGACAACGGCCACGTGCGGCCTGACCTTCGCCGGGTCTCGGAGTACGGCCGGTTGCTCGCCTCCGTCGGCATCAACGGGGCCACCGTCAATAACGTCAACTCCGACCTGCGTACCCTCGAGCCGGAGATGATCCGCGAACTGGCCCGCATCGCGGATGCGTTTCGTCCCTGGGGCGTGCGCATGTCGTTGTCCGTCGATCTTTCCAGTCCCCAGGTGGTGGGCCACCTGCCCACCTTCGATCCATTGAATCCCGCGGTCGCCGCCTGGTGGCGGATGAAGGCGGATGAGATCTACAAATCCATCCCCGACTTTGCCGGATTCGTGATCAAGGCGGACTCGGAAGGGCCGCGTGGGTCCTTCGAAATACGGCCGCACCCCCGCGCAGGCTGCCAACACCGTTGCCCGCGCGCTCAAGCCCCACGGCGGAGTCGTTCTTTATCGCGGCTTTGTTTACAACAATCATCTCGACTGGCGTGACCCCAAAGCCGACCGGGCCCGAGCCGGTTATGACAACTTTCACGCCCTGGATGGCAAGTTCGATCGCAATGTGGTGATCCAGATCAAGCACGGCCCCATCGACTTCCAGGTGCGCGAACCCGTCTCGCCCCTGTTCGCCGCCCTTCGTCATACCAACCAGGCCATCGAGCTGCAGATCACCCAGGAGTACACCGGCCAACAGCGCCACATGGTGTTCCTGGTCCCGATGTGGAAGGTCGCGTTGGACACCGACATGCGTGCAGAGAACCGGAGCACTCCGGTCAGCGAGATTGTCGAGGGCAAAAGCTTTCACCAGCCGCTGGGTGGTTTTGTGGGCGTGGCCAACGTTGGCCTCGACGCCAACTGGCTGCATCATCCGATGGCCATGGCCAACCTGTACGGCTTCGGCAAGCTGGCCTGGAATCCCGATCTGACCACCGATGAGATCGTCGACTCCTGGACCCGGCTTACCTTCGGCAACGATCCCAAGGTTGTGTATATCGTCAAGGGACTGCAGGTGGACTCCTGGCGGGTGTATGAGCAATACACCGGTCCGCTGGGCATGGGGACGCTCACCAATATTCTTGGCATCCATTACGGTCCCGGCATCGAGTCCGCTGAGCGCAATGGCTGGGGGCAATGGTTCCGCGCCGACAGCAAAGGCATCGGCATGGACCGCACCGTTGCTACGGGCACCGGCTATATCGGCCAATACCCGCCGCAGCTGGCAAAGATTTACGAGTCGTTGGACACCTGCCCGGATAGCTTGCTGCTCTTCATGCATCACGTCCCCTATGACCACATGCTGCAAGAGCGGCAAGACGGTAGTGCAGCACGTCTACGACGCACACTATGACGGCGCCGCCACGGCCGGCTACGTACACCCGGCGTTGGCGCAATCTTCGTGGCCTGATCGACGACCAACGCTATTACGAAACGCTTGCTCTTTTTGAGTACGAGGCCGGCCACGCCGTGGTGTGGCGGGACGCGGTGACCGCATGGTTCCAGCACATCTCCGGCATTCCGGATAAGCTGGGCCGGGTCGGCCACTATCCTGGCCGCATCGAAGCCGAGTCCATGCAGTCCGATGGATACACGACGGTGGATGTCACTCCGTGGGAAACGGCCTCTGGCGGTAAGGCGGTGGTTTGCAACCGCTCTGCCCCGTGCACGCTTACTACCA
This sequence comes from uncultured Acidobacteriaceae bacterium, assembly GCA_963840675.1. Classification (GTDB taxonomy): domain Bacteria; phylum Acidobacteriota; class Terriglobia; order Terriglobales; family Acidobacteriaceae; genus PALSA-350. The sequence continues at coordinate 63,042 of CAWJAB010000004.1, read as the reverse complement.
AGCCTGGACGGTCCGCTGGTTCCTACTCAATTGCGGTGCAGTATTTCGACCTGCACCCCGGCGCGGCGCAATACGAGCTGCTACTCAACGGCAAGAGCCTGGCGCACTGGATTGCGGATGCAACGCTGCCCCCCGCCGCGGTCGATCCGCACCTCGATGGCAGCACCAGCACGCGCTTCACCGTGTCTGATGTTCATCTCAGGCCGGGCGATACGCTTAGTCTTCGCGGAACACCGAACCAGGGCGAACCAGCGCCGGTGGATTACATCGAAATTAAACAACAATAGAGGCCTGCGGGTGAGGGGGGATTAACAGCAGGTCCCTCCACTACGCTACGCTCCGGTCGGGATGACAATTCATTTTTGAAATCGAGATTTCTTGATACGGGTTCTAATTTTGTATCTCCTCGCCTGAGGAACTAAGGACAATGACAGGCAGATGCCTGGTGCGTTCATCCGCGCGAATTGCCTTGAGAACTTCGAACCCGCTGAGCTTGGGAATATTGAGATCAAGCAGGACAAACGCCGGCAGATCATCGGCGCTTGCTGCATATCTGCCGCGCGCAAAGAGGTAGTCGAGCGCCTCCAATCCATCGCGAGCCCGTACCAACGAATTTGTCATCTTCCTCGCTGGAACGCTCTTGTGGCCAATTCGGCATCAACATCGTTGTCCTCAACAAGCAGGATCGTCCTTTTGGGGTGCATCGTGGGAACTCCCTGTGATAGGATTACCTGCCTAGCTCACTCCTGTAGTACCAGATCGGCCAAAGCGGCTGGTTACTGTGAACAACGTTTCCGATACACCGTTTCGCACTCAGAGGCAGGTTGCGAAACTGCTGTTGCCTTTGCTGCCGTCCCGAGTTGCTCGGTCCTTTGCAGAGCGAAGTAGAAGGTGGCTCCGTGATCGACCTCCGCCTCTGCCCAGATCATCCCTCCGTGTTTTTGAATGATCCGCTGCACGGTCGCCAGCCCCACTCCGGTTCCTTCAAATTCAGAGTCGGTGTGGAAGCGCTGGAATACGCCGAACAGCCTCTCGGCGTACTTCATGTTGAAGCCGACGCCGTTGTCGCGTACGAAAATGATCGCCGGTTCACCCGGCTCCTGGATGCTGTCGACTTCGATCACGGCGCCGGCCCGGCCACGGGAGTACTTCAGAGCATTGTCTAATAGGTTTTGGAAAACCTGGGCCATCAAAATTGGGTCACAGTCCAGCGCCGGCAACCTTGCAATATGCCACTCCACCTGGCGGCCTTCGCACTCTGGCTCGAGAATCGAAATCACCTGGTCGACTACGTCATTCAATTCGGTGCGGCACAGCTTCAAGGATTGCCGGCCCAGCTTTGCCAGATCAAGCAAACCAGCCACCAGCAGGCCCATGCGGACGACCGCGGCCTGGATGTGCTCCAGGTGTTCCCTGGCCTCCACCGCCATCCCGGGAGCAAACTCGTTGATCAGGATCCTGGAAAAGCCGGCGATGTGACGCAATGGCGCCCGCAGATCGTGAGAGACGGAGTAGCTAAATGCTTCCAGTTCCCGGTTGGCGGCCGCCAGTTGAACTGCACGTTTGGCTATCCTCTCTTCCAGGCTTTCGTTAAGCTTGCGGATCTCCATTCGGCTTGCACCGCCAGCCGCTCCTCCGTCCGTTTGAGTTCGCTGATATCGGTGTTGGTGCCGAACCAGCGCACCACCCGGCCACCCGAATCTTTCAAGGGCATGATGCGCGTCAGGAAGGCGCGAAACAGTTCGTCCATACCGCGCAGAGGAAACTCCATTTCAAAGGGTTCGCCCTCGGCGATGGCGCTTTTCCATCGCGCCAGCACTTCGGGCAGAAAGTCGGGATGGTGGACGCTCTCCCATCCCCACCCCTGCATCTCCTCGGGTGTCGTGCCGGTGAATTCATACCAACGCTGGTTATACCAATAGCGCGAGCCATCGGCAGCCGCTATCCAGGTAAGCTGGGGGATGCCGTTGGCCAGGGCTTGGAATCGTTCTTCGCTCTCGCGCAGTGCATCGAGGGCCTGATTCGCGCATTTGTTCCGCCTGCTTGCGCTCCGTTACGTCACGCAGGATTACGGTGAACATCTGGCGGCCCGCAAGTTCATTCTCAGATATGGATGCCTCAATCTGAAATTTCTCCCCATTGGCGCGAACCGCCCATAGCCCATCGTGGAGACCCTTGGCCCCATTTGCAGCGTCGCTTTCGCCGAATCTGCCCAAGTGTGGAATGAAAGCGGTAATTGGCTGCCCCAACGCTGTGTTCTGTGGGCAATGGAACATCTTCTCGGCGGCCTGGTTGAACAGCGCGATGTGCTGCTGATCGTCCACCATAATGATGGAGTCCGTGGCCCACTTTATGACCGCCGCCAGGCGGCCCTCGCTCTCCAGCCGGGCGGCCGCCTCGGCTTCGAGGGCCGCGCTGCGCTGCTCCACCCGCCGTTCCAGATCGGCGTTGAGGGCCTTGACTTGACCCTGTGCATGGGCGGCGACGCGGATCTCCCGGCTGACGGTGATTCCGGCGATGGAAAGGAAGACGATTCCAAGGATGGAGCCTAGCCCGATGGCCGAGCTGGTGAAACGCCGGGTGCGCCGGGCGCGCTGAGTACGCTGCTCGAGCAACAGTTTTTCCTGATCTTCTATCTCCTGTACGGTGCTGCGGACCGCATCCATGGCCTGCTTGCCCTGTATCAGTCGAGTGACGGCTGGGGTCTGCTCCGACTGCCGCCTTGCAGTCACCAAATCAGCGGCTTCTTCGAGCCTGATGTTCGCCCGCTTCGCCAGCACGTCCAACCGTGTTAGCTGGTCCGGCTCCACCACCAGCCTGCGCAACGCCTGCAAGTCCAGACTGACCGCATTTTTCCCCGAGTTGTATGGTTCCAGAAAAGGCTCGTGCCCGGTCAGAGCAAACCCGCGTGCTCCGGCTTCCACGTCGATCAGATGGCGGAGTGTGAGTTCCAGGGTCGCGGACACTTCATGGGCGTGGGCCACCCAATCGGCATCCTTCGCCGCCTGCAGTGCCATGCGCCACGAGAGCAGACCCAGAAGACCCGTCAGAAGCACGGCGCCGGCAACGCCCGCTTTCACCAGCATTCGTAATCGAGCTTCGGTCTTCGGTTCGTCGACGGCGTGGAGGTCGCGATCGACGATCAAGCTAGTCCAGCCAGTGGCGATCGAAACGAACGCTTTCAACCGTTTGACCAGATCGGCTTCAGAACGGGAGGTCATGCGGCGCCCAAGTTAGCTATCGGCGGAGGCAAAGATGCCGTTAGCCTGGCTGGCGCCCGGGGGGTGGCCTGTGACTAACCGCGGTTGGGGACCACGCGGGCCTGCAGACGGCTGATGACGGTCTCGGGAACCAGCCCTTCGACGGAGCCACCCAGCTCGAAGACGTTCTTGATCAGGCGCGAGCTGACATACGAATATTTCTCGTCCGCCATCAGGAAGACGGTTTCCACCTGCGGAGCCAGCCGGCGGTTCATCAACGCCATTTGCAGTTCGTATTCGTAGTCGCTGATGGCGCGGACCCCGCGCAAGATCGCCTGGGCCTGCTGCTCGACAACAAACTCCACCAGCAGCCCATTGAAGGTCGCCACCGAGACGTTGCCGAAGGGCGCAACCGCCTCCGTGATCATCTCGATCCGTTCCGCAACAGAAAAGAGCGGAGCCTTCTCAGAGTTATTCAGGATCGCGACCACCAGGTGGTCGAAGATCTTCGCACCACGGGCAACCAGGTCCAGATGACCGTTGGTCAATGGATCGAAGCTGCCCGGATAAATGGCTTTGACTGTGTTCAAGACAAGTGACACAATATTGAAACTACTGCCGCCGCATGGGCGCCTTCACGGCTTCCGCTGCCTGGGCCGATCCGTTCACCGGAACCGCCGGGATGTCGGCCGGCTTAACTCCCGTAAGGCCAAGCTTTTGCCGGAGCTGTGCGTCAACCCGGGCGAAAATATCAGGATGGTCTTTGAGGAAGCCACGAACGTTTTCCCTGCCCTGCCCGATGCGCTCCCCGGCGTAGCTGTACCAGGCTCCTGACTTCTCCACGATATTCTGCGCCACGGCAAGATCGAGTACGTCGCCCTCGCGGGAGATGCCTTCGCCGTACAGGATGTCGAACTCCGCTTCGCGGAAAGGCGCGGCCACTTTGTTCTTGACCACCTTGATCTTGGTGCGGGAGCCGACCACCACGTCGCCTTCCTTGACCGCGGCGATGCGGCGAATGTCGATGCGCACCGAGGAATAGAACTTGAGCGCGCGGCCACCGGTCGTGGTTTCCGGGTTGCCGAACATGACCCCGATCTTTTCCCGGATCTGGTTAATGAAAATAAGTGACGTGCGTGACTTCGAAACCGTGCCGGTGAGCTTGCGCAGCGCCTGCGACATGAGGCGCGCCTGCAGGCCCATATGGGAGTCGCCCATCTCGCCATCGAGTTCCGCCTTGGGCACCAGCGCAGCCACCGAATCCACCACCAGTACGTCAATCGCGCCGGAGCGCACCAGCGCTTCTGTGATCTCCAGCGCCTGCTCACCGTAATCGGGTTGGGAGACGAGAAGATTATCCACATCGACGCCCAGCTTCTTGGCGTATTGCGGGTCGAGCGCGTGCTCTGCATCCACAAACGCCGCCATGCCGCCGGCCTTCTGCGCTTCGGCAATGATCTGCAGCGTGATGGTGGTTTTGCCCGAGGACTCAGGACCAAAAATCTCGATCACACGGCCACGAGGAACACCGCCTACACCCAGGGCCGCGTCGAACGAGATCGAGCCGGTGGAGATAACCGAGATGGGCACGATCGCCTCTTTGTTGCCGAGGCGCATGATAGAGCCCTTGCCGAACTGCTTTTCAATTTGCGCTAATGCCAGGTCAATGGCGCGGGAACGATCATCTGCCATGGGGGATCTCCAGAGGGAATAACTTAAAGCGGATCATAACACCGGCAGCGGACTACCGTTGCAGCAAGTCTAAAGGCGCGTTAATGTCGGCGACGCGGAAGTAATGGGCGAGCGCCGGATGCCTGCGCGCGACCGCCTGGTACATCTCCCAGGCAATGCGCCGGTAGGAGAAATGACCCGCGGGAGCGGAGCGCAACTCAGCGATGTAGAGGGCTTCAGCGAAATCCATTTTGAACAGGGCGCGGGTGCGCGTGCCCAGAGGGAGGACGTAGCGCGCATTCTCCACCAGGCCGGCCTGGGAGACTTTGTCGAACGCGGCATGAGCCTGCGTCATGGCGGAGTTATATCGCGCGCAGCAGGCCCGCTTCGGCCAGTCCTTCGGGGACCTCGTAACCGTGGGCATTGGTAAACGACTGCAGGATCTGGATGCAGCGGCGATGGCGGTGCATATCGCGGAAGCCGCCGATATCCATCAGGATGTCAAAGCGCAGGCCCTGGCCAGCGGAGAACTCGCGCAGACAGCTCGTCGTGGCGGCCGCGGTGGCGGGCGCCGAGGGCGATGATCTCGTTGCGCTGTGCTTCCTCGAGCGAGGCGACCTGGCGGGCAATCTGGCGATACGAGTAATGGCTGGCGCCGTAGAGCAGGGTGGTGGCCAGGTCGATTTCGAGCGGCTGCTCCTCGACCAGGTCGACCGGGCCGGCTGGAGTTTCGATGGGCGCATCCTTCATCAGGGCGGCGGCAGCCTGGGCCAGCTCGGCCCGGGTTGCCAGCACGTAGTCGTTGGGCGCTGCGTACTTCACCAGCGTGGGCGCGGTCTTGACTTCGCGGGTGAGCAGAGCCTCCGCGTGCAGTCCCATCACCGGGTCAAGCTTCGCGATCTCGCGCTGCAACCCGCTCAGGGCTTCGCCCTGCACATTCCAGGCTGACCCCGCGGCGGCTTCGCGCAGCCGCTCGCCCAGCTGGCGCACCTCCGCATGAGGGTCGGAGAGCAGGCGTGAGATCTGGGTTTCGAGCGTACGCGCATTCACGATCTGGCCCAGCGAGGTATTGGTGGCCAGCGGCAGCAGGTAGCGGGATACGTCGAGAGCCCGCGCCCGCAGGGTGCGGTTGAAGGCCTCTTCTTTCATCTCCGCGGGGCGTATGGTCCGCCCTTTGAGGTACTCGAACATGGTCTCGCTGCTCGAGTGATACTCGGCAAAGAGCGCCTCGATGGCCTCGGTGAATGGAATACCGGCGGCGGGGCTCAGGGAAAAGTCGGGCAGATACCAGCCGCTCTTGCGGAAATTCTGGTAGCGGGTGGAACGCTCCTGGCCGTCCCAGCGCTGTTCGTCGACCAGGATGATGGCCGCCAGCAGCGATAACCGCTCGACCGCAAAGGCCACGTGGGCCAGATCGGCAATCGAGCGATGGCCATACTGAAAGTAAAAGGTGTTCAGGAAGTGCTCGGCGCGCTGGCTGGAGATCTCCCGCAGCGATTCCTTCATGGAAAGCGCGGACCTGGAGTACTTCGCCATGGCGTAGGCGAGAACTTCAGGATCGGCCCCGTGAACGGCGTATACCTCGGTCTGGTTTCTGGGGGCTTCGGGCAGGGCTGGGGGGGTGCGGTTTCTATTTCGCTCTGAGCCATGGTTAGGTCAGGATAGAGCAATTCCTGACCCGGTCGGTACCCGCGCCACCAAAGGAGTAACGCTCCGCTGGCCGGAGGGACTAGGATAAGATTGTCCTGCAACCGCGGTGCGGATTGAGCCTTATTTCGAGTGGGTTCGCTCCTATGGCCACGAGCCGCAATTCCCAGCCTGAAGAAGCATTGTCGGTGGTGAACCACCGGCCTTACGCATTGCCCAAGCGTCCCTGGACAATGATGCAGCGCTGGAACGACCTCCTGTTTGCCCACTGGCCCATCCCCGCGGCCAAACTGGAATCGTTGCTTCCGCCCGGCCTGCAAGTGGATACCTTCGATCAATCCGCCTGGGTGGGCGTGGTTCCCTTCTGGATGGACCGGGTTCAATTGCGCGGGGTACCGCGCATTCCGGGGGCCAGCCGTTTTCCCGAGCTGAACCTGAGAACCTACGTCCGGGAGCGCAATACCAATCGCGCCGGCGTCTATTTCTTCTGCCTGGAAGCGTCGAATCCGCTGGCGGTCATGGTAGCCAAGGCGGTCTTCCATCTGCCCTACCATTGGGCCCGCATGTCGATCAAAATGCGCAGTGACCGGGAGTTTACCTACCAAAGCGAGCGTCTTTTGAGCGCCAAGCCGGTACGTTTCCGGGCCCATTACCGGGGCCTGGGGAAGGTATCGACGATCGATCAAAGCCGCCCTGGGACGATCGAGCATTTTCTCACTGAGCGCTATTGTCTCTTCACCACCAACCGCCGCGGGCAACTGCTGCGCGGAGATATCCACCACATGCCCTGGCCGCTCGAGGCTGCGGAAGCGGAGATTGAACTGAATGATCTTCCGGCCATCTACGGCATCGATATTCCCCACACCAAGCCGCTCCTGCACTACTCGCGGGAGCTGGTGGTCTACCTCTGGTCCCTGGACAAGGTATGGGGAAAGCTGCCGGCCTTAGAGGCAGCAGGCGTGCGCACGGCGGAAATCGTCTGATTGTTCTGGACAAAGCTTCGTGGATGAATGGGTCAGCGGCTTTAGGCCGTGCATAAACTCGAAAGAAGATAATACGGGCGTCCTAGGTTGCCTGAGGGTACATGGCTAGCCCGAAAGTGACGTATTGAATAGCTCACCTCAGGGCCTCAAGGCCACTGGTCTTTGGCTGGATTTTGTCACATGGGCTAGAAGCCCGTACCCGGGTCTCAAAGCATCAACGTTTCCGCACCGCTGAACGACTGTGCGCTGATCGTTCGGTCATCCACGGTCTGGAGCTGCGATTGCTGCATCGATTAGGCTCCACGAACGCAGACCAGGATGCACAGACAACCCTCATCTGGTAACCTCACGTCTTTGCGGAGAGACAGACGGAACCATGGAAAATCTTGAAGGCAAGACGGCATTCGTTAGCGGCGCATCCCAGGGAATCGGCCGCGCCTGCGCGATTGCCCTGGCAAAGATGGGCGCTCGCGTCGCCCTGGCTGCACGCAACGAAGCAGAAGCTCGAAGCCGTAGCTGGAGAAATTGCCGCTGCCGGCGGACAAGCAAATCCATTCGTTATGGACGTCTCCGACGAAGCCTCGATCCAAACCACGGCCAAAGCCGCCATCGCTCATTTCGGCAGTGTGGAAATCCTGGTGAACAATGCCGGCATCACCAGGGACACCCTGCTGTTGCGCATGAAGCGCGCGGACTGGGACGCCGTACTCACCACCAACCTCACCGGAGCCTTTCTTCTGACCCAGGCCTTGCTCAACCCCATGCTGCGCGCCCGCTGGGGCAGAATTATCAACATCACCAGCGTAGTGGGACGCACCGGCCAGGCAGGCCAGGCAAACTACGCCGCCAGCAAAGCCGGGCTGATCGGCTTTACCATGTCGATGGCGCGTGAACTGGCTGGCCGCTCCGTCACCGTGAATGCAGTGGCCCCCGGCTATATCGAAACGGCAATGACCGCGGTGCTCGAGCCCGAAGCAGCGCGAGGCGCTGCTCAGCCATATTCCCTTGGGACGCCCGGGCAGCGATGAGGAAGTGGCCCACGCAGTGGCTTTTCTCGCCTCCCCGCAAGCCGGCTACATCACCGGCCACGTGCTGGACGTGAACGGCGGACTGTTCATGAACTAAATTTAATCTTGCCGTTTTCTTGTTCCGTGAACCATTGCAGATACAAAATCCCGATTCGGAAAAAATAGAAGCGTGTGACTAAAGAAAATTCTTGCTAGTCGTCTCTCGTACGTGTTAACTATGCTGCCAACACCTAAATATGCACCAGACCCGTTACAGCGGCAGAAGCTTGCTTCTGATCCACAACCTGAAAGCGTGAAAGAAAGCTTATGAAGATAGGAATCACCATCCGGGGATACCGGCTGCAGAAGGGTCTGTCACAGGGAGATATCGAGAAGCGCACCGGCCTGCTGCGCTGTTACCTGTCGAGGGTGGAGAACGGGCACACCGTTCCCTCGCTCGACACTCTCGCCAAAATTGCGCAGGCTCTGGATATCCCGCTGGCCCAGTTCTTTGCCGAAGACTCGCTGGGCCGCGAGATGAACACCCAGAAACTCACCGACGACGAATTGCGGTTTTTGACGCAGATACGACGCTACGCGACCAACCTGAATGACAGCGATCGTAAGCTGCTGCTCGCCATGGTGAAGAAGTTCGCCGCGACCGCGGTTCGCTAGAGTAGAGCAGTTAGCGCGACCTGGCGAAGCCGTAGCCGAACGCCAGCAGCAATACGGTCATCGTGACGTAGCTCGCCCAGGAGCGAAAGGCGAATTCGTCCCTGGCTGCGCCGATTCTTGGAACCAGCGGCGCTCCCAAGGCGAGACCGCAGAGAAACCCTCCCAGGTGGGCCATATTGTCGATCTGAATGCTGGTGCGCAGGAACATCGTGGTGCCGCCAATCACGAAGTTCAAAAGGGCAAAGTAAATCACGCTCTTGCGCAGCCGCCGGATCTCCTCCGGGGGCACGGGCAGCAATTTTGCCTTGAGCAGCAGGATGAGGACGCCGGCCAGCCCGAAGACTGCGCCGGAAGCGCCGGCGCCGACAATCTGCGGGATGGACCGCCGTGCTGAGCAGGTTTCCCGCAATTCCTGTTAGCCCGTAGACGGCCACCACCCCGGCTGGACCGAGCAGCGGCTCGCCCAGCAACCCCAGATTCCACAGGCACCACATGTTGGTCGCCAGGTGGATGATGCCGACGTGCACAAAGGCGGCAGTAAGCAGACGCCACCACTGCCCGGCAAGCACATAGCCGCCAAAGTTGGCGCCCCAATGCACCAGGTCGGACCACGCTGGGATTCGTGGGAGAGACGCCGCGCAGCACCATGGCGATATAAACCGCACAGTTGATGCCCACCAGGGTATAGGTGGCCGGCGCAGACGCCCAACGGGTGCCTCTTGCCCGCGATGGACCGGGCACCGGCCCGGGATCCCCGTCGTAGCCCGGCATTCTGCCGTAAGCACGAGGATCAGCGGGGTTTTCCGGCGGCAAAATCTCCGCTGGGCTCGACGGTCTTCCTCCCGGCCAATTCGACGACATAGGCCTAAGCTATCCTGAGCGAGGGTCCCTGACAAATGGACGACAAATGGACCCTTCGCCAGGAAGTGATCATCTCATTGCTTGTGGAGCATTGTGGAACACCTACAAATTGCGACGAGGGGCGGGTTTTGAGTGGAAATTAAGCAGGTTAAGCGGGCCCTTTTGAGCGTCACAAACAAGACCGGCCTGGTAGACTTTGCCCGGCAACTGACCACCATGGGGGTGGAGCTGATTTCCACCGGAGGCACGGCGCAGGTCTTACGCGAAGGCGGACTGGCGGTGCGCGACGTGTCCGACCTTACCGGCTTCCCGGAGATGCTGGATGGCCGGGTGAAAACCCTCCATCCCGCAGTCCACGGGGGCATCCTGCACCGGCGGAGCAGCGAGGAACATCGCGCTGCGGTTGCCGCGCAGGGCATCCAGCCGATCGACATGGTGGTGGTGAACCTCTATGCCTTCGAAGAGACGGCGCGCCGGCCAGGGGTCTCCTTCGGCGAACTGGTGGAAAACATCGACATCGGCGGCCCTTCCATGGTGCGTTCGGCGGCCAAGAACTTTGAAGACGTCGCGGTGGTGACCGCGCCCGCGGACTACGCGGCGGTGGCGGCTGAAATGCTGGCCAACCACGGTGGCCTTTCGCTCGAGACCCGCTGGAGGCTGGCCCGGCAGGCCTTTACCCTGACGGCAAGCTACGACTCGGCCATCGCCCTGACTTTCAGCAAGATAGCCGCCGAACGGCAGAGTGACGCGGGGCTTGCTCCCGCGGAGGCCGCCGCTTTTCCCCCTACTCTGCTGCTGGCCTACTCCAAGACTGCGGACCTTCGCTACGGGGAAAATCCGCACCAGGGGGCGGCGCTCTACGGGGACGGCACCGGCACCGGCGTTGCTGCAGCCCAGCAGCTTCAGGGCAAAGAACTTAGCTACAACAACCTGGTCGATCTGGATGCCGCCTGGGAGCTGGTCCAGGAGTTCCAGGAACCGGCAGTGGCCATCATCAAGCACACCAACCCCAGCGGGGCAGCCACCGCTCCATCGGTGGTCGAGGCCTACCAGAAAGCGTTGGCGACGGATCCGGTGTCGGCTTTTGGCAGCGTGATCGGCATCAATCGCGAGGTGGACGAGGCGCTGGCTGAGGAGATTACAAAGCTTTTTGTCGAGGCCATCGCAGCTCCCTCCTTTAGCGAGGCCGCGCAAGCAAAGCTGAGCGCCAAGAAGAACCTGCGGCTGCTCATCGTCAAGCGGGCAAAGGCGGCCAAGGTGGTCAAGCAGATCTCCGGAGGGCTGCTGCTGCAGGATGCGGATACCGAAGACGTTTCCGATGCCGGGCTGAAGGTGGTAACGGTGCGCCAGCCGTCGGCCGAAGAGCTGCAATCGCTGCTTTTTGCCTGGAAGGTGGCCAAGCACGTCAAGTCCAACGCCATTGTGTATGCCCGCGACGGGCAGACGATCGGTGTCGGCGCAGGCCAAATGAGCCGGGTGGACGCGGCCAGGTTTGGCGCCATGAAGGCGGTGCTGCCGCTGGCCAATTGCGTGGCCGCTTCCGACGCCTTCTTCCCTTTCCCCGACGGGCTGGAAGCAGTGGCGGCGGCGGGAGCTACGGCCGTGATTCAACCGGGCGGCTCGGTGCGCGATCAGGAAGTGATTGCGGCGGCTGACCGGCTGGGCATGGCGATGGTTTTTACCGGAACGCGGCACTTTCGCCACTAAGTGTGTTTTCACAAATTATGGCCCAATGGAAAAACGATGGAACGGTGCCGGATCCGTCATCACCAGCGAGGAGAGAAATGGTCTAAACTCAGACATGGTTAACTAGCTGGATGCCGCGGGTTGGGCGGCACCTTGGTGAGCGGACCAAAGTAACAGTGAAGCTCTTGGGGTCGAACGAATTGGGGAGTGCCTGGCTTTTTTGCACGGCATTAGAATCGACTTAGGACCAGATGGTGCCCTGGTGACCGATTTCCCAGGTGCATAATGACAAAAAAATGCGGGTTCCTCTGCACCGCGTTTGGACCGCCGGCGTCAGTCTAAGAGATAGAAGCCGGGCACAGGAACTCCCACACATGAACATCAAGTCTAAGCATCAACTCTGCAGCAGGATTCGCGAAGTAAACCTCTTCCCTCTGGCGCTGGCTTGCGCAGCGATCGTCACTCCCGGGCTCCGCCTTGGCATACCAACAGGCCCCTGCGCCACAGCCCAGCCTGGCTTCCGGCTAAGGCTCCGTCCGCGACCACGCCCAGCGCAACGGAAAAGCACCGGACCGCGCGGCGGCTTATTACCATTTCGGCCTGGCGCACATGTACGAGGATATGGCCACCAACTATGGCCGGCCGGAGTACGCGACCCGGGCCATTGAGGAATACAAGCTGGCGCTCGACGCCGATCCCAGCTCGAAATACCTGAATAGCGGGCTGGCCGAGCTCTATCTGCGAACCGGCCGCGTCCGGGATGCCGTGCTGGCGGCGCAGGAGATACTCAAGACCGAGCCGAACAACCTGGACGCGCACAAGCTGCTGGGCCGGGTTTACCTGCAGTCGCTGGGCAACGTGCAAAATGGCGGCCCTTCGGAGAAGGTGCTGCAACTGGCCATCGCCGAATACAGCAAGATTGTGGAGCTGCAGAGCAACGATATCGAGAGCCGGCTGCTTTTGGGGCAGCTTTACACCCTGGCCCACGACACGCCGCATGCGGAGGAGCAGTTCAAGGCGGCGCAGCGCATCGATCCCAGCTCAGAAGATGTGGTGTTGAACCTGGCGCGACTGTACAGCGACTCCGGCGATATGACGCACGCGATCGCGGTGCTGAACGCCGTGCCTGCGGATGACCGCACCGCCAAGATGGACTACGCGCTGGGCATGAGCTATGACCAGCTCAAGGAAAACAAGAACGCCATCGACGCTTACAGCAAAGCGTTTGATATGGAGCCGGATAACCTCGACGCGGAACGGGGCCTGGCCCAGGCGCTGTTGAACGACAACCAGTTGGGCGCAGCGCTCAAGCACTTTGAGGCCATCTCGGTCGCCGACCCGCAGGACGCGCAGACCTATCTGCGGATCGCGGAGATCGAACGGCGCCAGGGCCACTACGAGCAGGCGCTGACCACGCTGAAGAAGGCGAAAGCCCTGGCTTCGGATTCGCTGGAAATCGGCTTCAATGAGGCCTTGATTGACGACTCCCTCGGCCACTACGACGAAGCCGTGCAGAGCCTGCAGGGCCTGGTGAAGCAGACCACCCACCTGGACGGCCAATATGCCGATGCGGAGAAGAACAATCGATCCATCTTCCTCGACCGGCTGGCCAACGTGTACCGCGAGCAGAACAAGACAGACCTGGCGGTGCAGACCTACCAGCTGATGGTCGCCATGGGCGGGGAGTACGCCGAACACGGTTACCAGGGCGAGGTGGATGCCTACCGCGATGGCAAGCAATACGACAAGGCAACCCAGGTGGCCCAGCAGGCGGCCGCCGCGATGCCCAAGGACAAGACCGTCCAGTTGATGCTGGCGGGACAGCTTGCCGATACCGGCAACCCGGAAGAGGGCATCAAGCTGGCGAAGGCGCAGCTGAAGGGGAACGCGGATGATCGCGATGTGAACCTGGTGCTGGCCCAGATCTACACCCGGCTGCGGCGCTGGAAAGAAGCAGCCGAGCAGATTGACGCGGCTGAGGTTCTTTCGACCAAGCAGGACGACAAGATCTATATCTACTTCCTGCGCGGGGCGCTCGATGAGCGGCAAAAGCACTACGATTCCGCCGAAGAGCAATTCCGCAAGATTCTGGCCATCGACAGCAACAACAGCATGACATTGAATTACCTGGGCTACATGCTGGCAGATCGGGGCGTAAAGCTGGATGACGCGCTGACCATGGTACAGAAGGCCGTACAGCAGGATCCGCAGAATGGCGCCTACCTGGATTCGCTGGGCTGGGTGTACTTCAAGATGGGCCAGTATGCGCTGGCCGAAGCCAACCTGCGCAAGGCAAGCGAACGCATATCGACGGATCCCCAGGTACACGACCACCTGGGCGAGCTTTACGAGAAGACAGGCCGCCTGAAGATGGCCGCCTCGCAATGGGAGCAGAGCCTGCAGGAGTATGCCCGCACCGTGCCCGCGGATGCCGAACCCGGCGACGTGAACAAGGTGCAGAAGAAGCTGGATACTGCGCGGGTAAAACTGGCCAAGGAAGAGTCGGCGGGCGCCAGCCCGAAGCAATAAGCAGGATGGCCGAAGCAGTTTACAGAGCACCTTTGCCCTGCCGCCCGGCTGCTCCGTCTCCGACGACGCGCGGCGATGTGCTGGCAGAGCGGGAGCACTCCGAAGCGGAGCATCCCTACCGCACTCCTTTTCAGCGTGACCGGGCGCGGGTGATTCATGCCCGTTCTTTTCGCCGCCTGGCGGGAAAGACGCAGGTCTTCACTCACCGCTACTCCGACCACTTTCGCAGCCGGCTCACCCACACCATGGAAGTGGCGCAGATTGCGCGCGCCATCGCCAACGCGCTGAAGCTGAACGAGGACATGACGGAAGCGCTGGCGCTGGTGCATGACATTGGGCATCCGCCCTTCGGGCATGCCGGCGAACGGGCGCTGGACGAGGCCATGCGGGAATTTGGACTGGGCTTCGACCACAACCTGCACGCGCTGCGCATCGTGGAATACTTCGAGATTCGTTATGCCGCTTTTCGCGGGCTGAATCTGACCCTCGGCGTACGCGAAGGGATCGTCAAGCACTCGCGGAATTATTCGCTGGTTGAGCATCCGGAGCTGAGCGCCTACTTTCTTGACCAGCAACCACCGCTGGAGGCGCAGCTTATTGATCTGGCCGATGAGATTGCGTACCTCACGGCCGACATGGATGACGGCATCGAGGCGGAGATGCTCCATCCCGGGATGCTTCGCCAGCACGTGCGCATCTTCGACGATTCGTTGCGCGCGGCAGAGCGCGAGTATCCCGCTGCGCCGGAAAAGTTGCTGGCGAACGAAGCGCTGAAGAAGATGTTGAATACGCTGGTGGGCGATCTTATCCGCGAGACTGCACGCAGAGTCAGCGCTGCGGGAGCTTACTACCCTGGAAGACGTTCGTCATGCACCGCGGAGGCTGGTGGCATTTTCCCCGGAGATCGAGGAGCTGCGCCGCGAGGCCAAGCAGCACCTGTACACGACCCTGTACAGCAGCGAGGAGTTGCAACGAGATCTACAGGAGGCGGCCATGGTGGTGCGGAACCTCTTTGCCTGCTGGGTAAACGATCCGTCGCTGTTACCGCCGGCTTACCAGTCCCAGGTGAGCAGCCAGGGCGTGGCACGCGTGGTCGCCGACTATATCGCCGGCATGACGGATCAATACATTCTGCTGCAACATGCGGAGTGGGTTAAGCAGCAGGGAAGCTAGCTGCGGATTTTACTCTCCCAGAATGCTTCGAAATTATCCGGACACAGGCCGAAGGGACGGTGAAGGCATTGATCCCCATATCCGATTCGTCGTACGCGCGGCACCAAGGCCCGGAGGGCCGGCGGCTAAACGTCAGCCCAGCCCGGAAGGGCTGGGAAGCAATCCCGAAGATGATCCGAGCGCCGGAGGCGCGGCACTAAACCTCAAAGGTTGATGATCTGCTCTGGGCTTAACGTGCCGGAGAGAAGGTCGCGGAAAGCCACCAGGTTTCCAAGAAATCTTCCTGGCCGGTCCACGTGTGATTCCGGCGCCAAACTGCGCACCAGGTTCTTCAGGCATGGCCCAATAATGAACTTGAATACGTTGGACCAGGGAAAGGTTCCTTTTCGCGCCAGGTAGATCGGATTGGCCACCTGCGCGTAACCCAGACGCACTCCGGTGATGCGGCCGGTCTTGACGCTAAGGTGAACGCCGCACGCATTGGAAATGTGAACGATCGAGCCAAAAGCCGCCAACTGCCGGGAGAAATCCCAATCCTCGTACCACCCATAGAGCGGAAGCGTCTCATCGAAACGAAGGCTATGCTCGCGGATGGGAGCCATACGCAGGCACATATTGCAGCCGTACGCAAAGAAGGCTGGGGTGATCCGCTGCTCACCCTGGGCGCCTGCGCCGGCGGCGACAATCAACTTGGCTTGCGCCACGGTGAGACCTGGTCCCTTCACATCGTCGGCCAGCACCCTGCCGGTGGAAGCGACCACATCGGGATTTTCCAGGAAGAAGCGCTCGGTGACCTGCAGATAGCGAGGATCGAGATAAAAATCATCATCGATAAAGAGCAGAATATCGCTGTCAGCAGCAAAGGTAAGGATCGCGTTGCGCTGCCGCGTCAGCCCCACCTCCGCCCGAATAAATGTGACATGCGGGAACCGCTCCGGCGCATCCGCTATGTCCGCCGGCTCAGCGTAAGCCACCAGGATCTTGTCCGGCTGCCTTTCCTGGTTTGTCAAAAAAGCAATCGTCTCGGCCAGTATTGCGGGGCGGCCACGGGTGGCAATTCCAACCACCAGGCGGTTATCCATGAGTCCACTCATCCATCTCTATCCTGCTCCCCAGGGTGGAAGTTTGACGGGAACAGCCCAGGGCGGCGCTCCCACAATATGTAGCTTTCTTCGATACACTTTTCCGTCGCCCGCAACATAGAGCGTGTCGAAGTCGTGGCCGCCGAAACAAACACCGGTCGCCGGCACATTGCCGGGCAGAGGAAGAATCGCCGCCACCCGGCCGTTATGGTCGAACACCTGGATGCCCATCCGCGTGGCGACATAAGCTCGTCCATCGCGGTCCATGCCGATCTGGTTGGCCCCACTGTAATCCGGAAAGCTGGGGACATAAAAATCGTAGAAAGGCGCCTCGTGCATCGAGCGTTCCGTCGAGACGGACACGATAGCTCAATCCCGACCGCGAGAGACCCTGCGTCACAAACAACCAAAGACCATCGGGCGTGAGGGCAACGCCCGATGCTGCCATCAGAGCTTCAGCCAAACGTATCTTCTCGCCGTTTGCTCGGATCAGCCATAGGTCATTTTGTAAATTTGCCGTTCGGGTCACCGCATAAACATCCCCGTTGTTGCGAACGGTAAGCGCACTGATGTTAAGCCCGTCGCCCATGATGCGATCCACGTTGCGGCCGGTCTGGCCCGCCGCCATGATCCTCACCCCGCCCTCGGCCCGCGCCAGGTAGAGCGTGCCGTCCGCTGCAAAAGCAAACGCAGCTGCCTGCTGCCGGACCGCACGGTTGGCTATCTGCACCAATCTGCGAGATCTTGGCTCCATCCGGGTAGAAAACCTGCCCCTGTGGATTAGCAGCGAGCGTAGTCCCTCCTGCGCAGCCCTGCAGCGGCGATCTGCCAGTCTTCGCCGGGCTGCAGGATCGACTTGAGCACCGGGTTGCCTGGCTCTTGCGCGTGGATGGGCGCGGGCCAATCTCGCCACAGCCAGCGCATCGCATCGGGGAAGACGGAGGAAGCCTGGTTGCCGTTATGGGTTCCTGCGCCCCAGACGTGGCGGACATCATAGCCGGCAAATTCGAGCGCGCGATTCATGGTCTGGTTCGACATCCACCAATCGCCCATCTCCGGGCCGCCGGGCCATTCGTCATGCACGCCGTCCTGCATAAAGATGCGCAGAGGTTTGGGCTCGGTCTTGCGCACCAGCACGTAATACTGCTCTCCGCCGCGCATGCCTACATACGTGCCGATGGCGCTGAAGACACGGCGAAATGCATCCGGGCGCTCCCAGGCAACGGTGAAAGCCGCGATGGCGCCGGTGCTTCCGCCGCCGATGGCCCGGTCGTCGGGGTTGCTGGAGAGGATGATCGTCTGCCCGTCGGGAGTTTTGCGTTGCTCCACCTCCGGGATCACTTCCTCGATCACGAAACGGGCAAGCCGGTCACTGAGGCTGTCGAATTCGAAACTGCGATCGAAGCGCGGATTCTCCGGCGGGTTGGCGGATGGAACGGTTCCGGAAGAAATACCGATGCCGATGGTGATTGGCATGGCGTGCTGGGCGATGAGGTTGTCGAAGACCGTTGGCCGCGTTGAAGCCGAGACCGTCCAGCCCGACATAGACGCATGCCGGCTTGTCGCCTCGATACGCAGCGGGCACATATACCGTGATGGTGCGCGTCGTACCCGGAAAAATTCTGGAGTCCGTCAGCTGAAAGCTGAATGTTTTTCCTGCCGCGACGGAGGGATGGGGCTGTGAGTCCGGTCCCAGGGGATAGTTGTCGGACGCCGGCGGCACGGTCTCGTCGATGACCGGTGGGGGCGCACTTTGCCCAAGCGCGAAGCAGGGCAGCAAGAGAATCGCGACCAGCACGCCTGATTTATATCTCCAGCAAGTCTTCATGAAATCCCCGTAAGCACTTTCTAAGGAAGGGCGTAACCCAGAAGCCGCCCGGTTGCGTGGCCCTCGCAGCCGGAATCGTTGCTGACGAAATCGTCTCCGCCGGTGCTACAGCGGTACAGCGTCACCAGGTTGATGCCGGCAAGCGGCTTTCCATATCCGTAACCGTTGAGACCGATCAACCGCGCGCCTTCGCAAGCTAGATCGAGGGAGATGAAGTAGTCGGTTTCTCCACTCTTGCAGCCATAGAAGGGCACCGTGGCTCCCTGCTGCGGGCTTTCGTAGAGATGTCCCAGCATCGCTTGCAGAGAGAATCCACCATAAGGATCGATCCAACCGGTGGTGACCTCATGAGCAGTCTGGTTGAAATAGCGATTGAGTGTCCTTAAGGGATGGTTCGGCACCCATGAGGCCGTTCCTATGTCCCATTTTGTAATGACGCCCGATAGACCGGCAGCGAATGGAGACGCATCCCAGGCCGGAGGCGGATTCGATATGGAGGTATACATCTCGATCGTGGGATACTCGCCAACATTCAGATTGCCAAACGGGTCGCGCACGAACCCAGGAATGAAATTCGATTCGTAGCCTGTCAGGCTGGTGTCCACCGTGGTAAGCAGTTCCCAGGGAGTGGCGCCGGTTAAGAGCGAAGCATCGGGAATGCGATATAGCTGGATGCCGTATTGACCCCGCTCCAACACTCCTCCGGTGGTCGAAGGATTGCGCAAGGGAAGGTTGAAGCCGGCGTACCAATAGCCGGTGACCGGGTCATAGGCCATGTCCCCCCAGTTCGCTCCCGGGTTGTTTGGGTCCATCCCGTTGGTGGTCAGGATGCCTTGTACAACAAAGTGCACTCCATCGCTGGAGATCGCTGCGACATGATGGACATAGTAGCTGTAATCCTCATAGAACATGCGGATCGCCTGACCATGGTCAGTGTTATAGAGCGCCGGCTGGCCCACTCCATAATTCGTCTCCCAATCCGTCTTTATTTCCGGTGTAATGACTGGCTTGGGATATTTCTTCCAGGCGATGCCATCGTTGGAAAAAGCCACGCCGATGCTGTTGTTGCCGACATCGGCGATCGCTACGTAGTACATCGCATAGCCATAGGTTTTGCCATCGCCGAGCGGATTGATGAAGGTGCCGCGAATGACCTTGGGGTTGCAGGTGAGTAGGTCATCCCATGCGTGCGGGGTTTCGCCCAGCACCGCCACCGGCCCATAATGCGTCTTGTTGCTCAGGTTGAAGGACTCATACTCAATGGTGTCATTGAACAGCGACTTCTCGTACGGATCGTAGTCGTCGCCGCACCACCAGACCTGCCGCACATTGCCTGTCTGAATGACGGACGGAGAGTAATCGTAGACCCCCGCTCTTCCCGCGACCGATCCGGCGGGCAGATGTTCAAAGTGAACGCCGCAACCCGCCGCACCTAGTCCTATCGAAATCCCGACCACGGTTTTCGTTACTGCGCGTGCCAAAGCCATGAGTCCGCTACTGAACCTTACCCTGGGGCCGAAATTTGCGCAGCTCCTGCGCGCACTCGATAGCATTCAATGCGGAGAGTTCAAGATTGTCAGCGGAAGCCCACAGCCACACCCGTCGCGACAGGGCAGCGCTTTCGTCATCGAAGCGGATGCGGACCGAGACGCCGTGGTCGCCAATGGAGTTGAGGTTGGCGGGGGCGTCCACGTCCCCCAGGATTACCTCCAGATGGGGCGCCGAAAGGATCACCTCCACCAGGTCGAGGGCCACCGGCCGCTCGAACTCCACGGCGATGGAGAAGGTGTGACCATGGAAGACCGGCACGTGAATCAGTTGCAGCGCAAGCTGAGGCAGCCGCCCTGCGGAAAGCAGCGCGTAATGGCGGCGGATGCGGGCTTCGCTATCCGCCAGGTTGACCTTGGCGGCTTCGCCAAACGCCGCCACAGTATTGAAGGCCACCTGGGCGTCGTACACCCCGGTGGGAATGCTCTGAAAGGAAAGCAGGGTTACCGTCTGCTGGTGCAGCTCGTCGAGCGCAGCCCGGCCATACTCCGAAGCCGGCTCAAGCACCGTGGCCGAGACCTGGTGAATGGCTCCGATACGCTGCAGCCGCTCCAGCAGCAGGGCGAGCACCAGAGCGGCGGGGTGGGCCGAAACCAGCGCCGGCGTATGCAGATTGGGCGCATTGCCCGCCGCCGCTTCGCCCATCGCCTCCTGCATCCAGGGGGCGCACACCAGTACCCCGGCTTCACCTTCCAACCCCCCGGAAAGATCGACGATGCTCGAGCCCGCCCGCTGCGCGGCTTGCCAATGCCGCCGGGTAAGCTCCGCGGTACTGGAGAAAAAAGTGAAATCGATACGCTCAAAGGAGTCGGCGGTGATGGGCTGGATAAAGGTGATCTCGTCGCCCACCGCTTCCAGTTGGCCCAAAGCCTGCTGATCGTCCATCAGCAGGAACTCCGAGGCGGCAAAGCTGGATTCGGAGAGTGCCTCGTTGAGCTGTTTGCCGCGAATCGAGGCGGCTCCGACAATCGCAATACGGTAGCTGTTGGTCATCGATTGAGTTGCCTGCCCGGGTTTCCTGCTTCGCCGAGTCCACCTGCGTCGGGGTTCATCGGCGGCCGGAGTGCGGCCTTCCGTCGTGCGCTGCCAGGAGTAGGCCGCACGCGCGAAAATGCCGGAAACCATATAGGAGAAGGCCAGCAAGACCAGAACGATCTGGGAGAAGACTACGGTCGCGTAGATCGCCAATCCCAAAACCACGATGGTTTGAAAGGGGTGCCGGTTGCGGAGGTTGATTTCTTTTCCGCTCCAGAAGCGCCAGGTACTGACCATGAGCAGGCCAACCAGGAAGACCAGCAGCATCCACATGATGGCCACGCGGTAGTTGGGCACCGGTGTTCCAGAAAAGAAATGGACTACGGCGGCAATCACGCCGGCGGCAGCGGGGATGGGCATGCCAACGAAGTATTTTCGGCCGGGCCGTCCGGGATTCTTGGGCAAGCGGGTTGACGCTGATGTTGAAGCGCGCCAGGCGGCCGGCGCCGCAGAGCAAGAAGAGAAAGCAGACAAACGCGCCCCACTGCACGATGGTCTGGCGCAGAGCGGGATCCATCGCCAGTGGGAAGCGTGTGGAATCCCCAGGTAAAGGCCAGGATGCTGGGAGCGACGCCAAAGGTGATCACGTCTGCCAGCGAATCGAGTTCCTTGCCAAAGTCGCTGGTGGTCTTGGTCATGCGCGCAATGCGGCCGTCGAGGGCGTCGAAGGGGATGGCGAAGCCGATGGCCAGGGCGGCGTAGTTGAAATGGCGCGGCTCCTGCACCGAGCCTTGCAGGCTTTGCGTAATCGCGAAGTAGCCGGCTGCGATATTGCCCGAGGTAAAGAGCGACGGCACGATATACATGCCACGGCGCAACCGGCCCTTTCGCTTGCGGTCGGGCGTACGCCAGGCTTCGGCGTTCAAGCGAAACTCTCCGCCAGAACGTCCAGCGATGGCTCGTTCTCAGTTGGTTGGATATCGGCCAGGATGGAGGCACCCCCTTTGACACGGGCTCCGAGAACCACCCGGACGTGAGCATGGCCAGGCAACAGGACATCGACGCGGGAGCCGAACTTGATCAGGCCGACACGCTGGCCGCGCTCGACAAAATCGCCCACTGCGAAGCGGAAGACGATGCGCCGGGCCAGCAGCCCGGCGATCTGCTTAAAGCTAACATCGAACTCGTCGCCCTGCACGGTCACGAGATTCTGCTCGTTTTTTTCCGATGACTGGGGATTGAGGGCATTCAGATACTGGCCTTTCTGGTATCGGACCTCGCGCACCGTGCCGGCAATGGGCGAGCGGTTGACATGCACGTCGAAGACGCTGAGGAAGATGCTCAGGCGGATACGCTCGCCTTCCGGCGTTTGCACTCGCGTGATCTCGGTGATCTTGCCATCGGCCGGCGAAACCACCAGGCCTGCCTCAATGGGCACCGGCCGCTGGGGATCGCGAAAGAACCAGAAGAAAAAGCAGGCGAGCAGAACTGGAACGACTGCCCAAATCCAATTCCCGGTTACCAGGAATACCAGAACGGCCGCCGCAATAAACCCAAAACCGTAGAAGTATCCGTCACGAACCATGTATGAGACCAAACCCTTGGAGAATTATAGAGGGCTCTGGGAAACCAGGGGAGCCTGCAGTAACAGCGCATCTTCCACGGGAGCAGAGTAATAGGCGCGGCGGACCCCGGCGGTGGAGAAGCCCAGGCGGCGATAGAGGGCCAGGGCGGCCACGTTGGACGCGCGCACCTCCAGCCGGATGGCGGACGCCCCGGTGCCGGCTGCCCAGGCCATGCAAGCGCCGATCAGGGCAGCGCCGATGCCCTGACGGCGGTGGCCGCGCTCCACCATCAGCCCTTCCACCTCGGCTGCCCCTTCATGCCGCAACCAGCTGGCTACGGCAAAACCGGTCAGGCGAGCGCCGCTGAGCGCAACCAGCCCGCAGCGGCGCAACAGCCCCGAAGGCGTAGCGAGCAGTATCTGTTGGTAGTCGCGGCGAGTCCATTGCGGGGCGTCGACCGAGTCACCGGCCAGCATGAGCAACGGATCGATGTCTTCTGCCGCCATGGCGCGAATGGTGAAGCTCACTTTGCGGCGGCCCGGGCGAGACGGAGAACCTCAGCATCCGATCGGCGGAGATAGTTTGCGTTCAAGGTCTCCGGATCGTCAAATTGGCCCGCGCGAAAGCGCTTCATGGCGAAACGAAGCGCCTCGGCCGCATCGGGAGGTTGCACGTAGACCGGCCCACAGATGGCGAGCGCGGAGCAGGCACTGGTTGCCGGGGAAACATCGTCGGCGCGGCTCTCATCGCAAACCAGCACCCCGGCGCCGGGCTGCCTGGCTACCGCCACGGTCTCCTCTCCGCTCAAGAGCACTTCCCCCAGGTTCTCGCCGTTGCGGTATTCGCCGACGTAGTACTCACCGCGGCCTGCGTCCACCGCGGCCAGCACGTGGGGCAGGAGGCTGGCCTTGGCCAGCAGCGCCAAACGGGAGACCGCAATCAGGGGGATGCCGGCGCCTTCCGCCAGCCCTTTGGCGGTGCTCAGGCCAACGCGGATGCCGGTGAAACTGCCTGGCCCATTCACCACCACGATGGCCTCCACGTCGCGCAGTGTCGCCTGCCGGCTTTCGAGCAGGCGCGGCGATCTCGGGAATGAGGCGCGCCGAGTAGGTGCGCACCGCGAGCTCAGCGGTGGCGAGAATCTTGACGTCGTGGGTGTCAGCCACGCCGAGGGCGATGCTGGCAGTGCTTCCGCAGGTATTCAGGGCCAGGAGCATGTTCAAACCGCGGCAATCGGATCCTGGCAGATTTCCAGCAGCACACCGTTGGCTGCGGAGGGATGCACCAGGAAATGCAGCCGGCCACCGGCGCCAATCTCAATTTCATCGGAGATGAGCTGGATGCCCGCCTGCTTCAGCTCTTCGAAGGCGGCCGAGATGTCGTCCACGTGAAGCGCCATGTGGTTCAGGCCTTCGCCGTGTTGTTGCAGGAATTTGGCGAGGGTTGTGTTCTTGTCCAGCGCTTCGAGGAGCCGCAAGCGGCTTTCTCCCAGCGGAATCATCACGCTGCGCACGCCTTCGTCCTCCTCTGGGTCCTCGAGCACGGTGAGACCGAGGGCCTCATACAAACGGCGGGCTTGCGCGATGCTGCTCACCGCAATGCCCAGGTGGTCAATTCTTGCCATCGTTCTCTCCTCGCCGCAATAACTGTTCTACCAGCTGCGGGACAAGCTGGTATGGGTCCTGCTGTCTTCGTACGACCTGGTGGCTGATCTCTGCCAGCGCCTGGTCGCTCAGGCCATGTCCGCGCATGGTGCGCAGCATTTCATGGCCGGCCATTTCCATGAGACGCGCCCGCCAGTGCGCCTCTCTCCGGGCCGTCAGCCTTCCCTCCTGGGCCAGCCATGACCAGAAGTGCTCCAGCGCCTGCTCTAGGTCTTCGATGCCGGCGCCGGTGCTGGCGATGGTTCGCACGATCGGGGGAATCCAGTCACCATGATGTGCCGCCAGCGACTGCATGGAGCGCACTTCTTTTTCCACCCGGTCGGCTCCCTCGCGATCGCTTTTGTTGACCACGAAAATATCGGCAATTTCCATGATGCCGGCTTTGATGCTCTGCACATCGTCGCCCATGCCCGGCACCAGCACAACGATGGTTATGTCGGCCAGGCGCACGATGTCGATTTCATCCTGGCCGACGCCCACGGTTTCCAGCAGGATTCGATCCTTGCCACTGGCATCGATTACGGCTGCGACATCGGCCGAGGCGCGAGCCAGGCCGCCCAGCGAGCCGCGGGTCGCCATACTGCGCATGTAGAAGCCGGGGTCGGAGTGGTGCTCGCGCATGCGGATGCGATCTCCCAGGATAGCTCCGCCGGTGTAGGGGCTGGTGGGATCGACCGCAACCACTCCTACGGTCGCCTGTTGCGCGCGATAGCGGCGGGCCAGGCCATCCACCAGCGTGCTCTTCCCCACACCTGGGGAGCCGGTCACGCCAATGCGGATCGCAGAGCCGGTGTAAGGAAAACAGCAGGAAAGAATCTGCCGCGCGGAGGGGGCATCGTTTTCGACTAAAGAAACTGCCCGTGCCAGCGCGCGTACCTCTCCCTGGCGCATGCGCCTGACCAGCTCCGCCACGGACTCCATCCCCCGATCATACGCAAATGCGGAGGGACGTTTTCATTTGCATCGTGCTCGCTGGTTGAGTGGAACTGCAGATCCCTCGGCTTCGCTCGGGATGACAAAGGGGAGAGGGGGGTTTCCATTTGCGTTTGATGCTAGATGAGAGAACAGCAGGTAATCCTAGTGGGAGCGCCGCCCTCCCCTTTGTCATCCCGAGCGTAGCCGAGGGATCTGCAGTTCACCTCTACCAGCAGCAAATTTACTTGTTCAAAATTTCCCGGGCGATGATCAATCGCTGAATTTCGCTGGTGCCTTCGCCGATGGTGCAGAGCTTGACGTCGCGGTAGAACTTCTCCACCGGGTAATCCTTGATGAAGCCATAACCGCCGTGCAATTGCACCGCCTCATCACATACCCTGACCGCTACTTCACTGGCCATCAACTTGGCCATGGAGGATTCGAGCGTGGTCTTCTGCCCTGCGTCCTTCATCACCGCGGCGCGCTGCGTAAGCAGCCGCGCCGCATCCAGTTGCGTCGCCATGTCCGCAAGCTTCCACTGAATCCCCTGAAACTCCGAGATCGCCTTGCCGAATTGATGGCGCTGCTGAACATAGCGACGCGCCGCGTCAAAGGCTCCGCGCCCAATACCGAGCGACAGAGCTGCAATGGAGATGCGGCCACCGTCGAGAATACGCATGGAGTCGATGAATCCATCACCCTCCTTGCCCAGCAGGTTCTCCAGCGGGATCTCGCAGTCCTCAAAGATAAGCTCGGAGGTATCGCTGGCACGGAGACCAAGCTTGTTCTCCTTCTTGCCCGGACGGAAACCCGGCGTTCCCTTCTCCACCACAAAGGCCGAAAGACCGCGCGTGCCCTTGCTCTTATCCGTAACCGCGATGATCACAGAAACATCGGCGTAGTGGCCGTTGGTAATGAACGTCTTGTTCCCGTTCAATACCCAACGGTCGCCCTTGCGCACCGCGCTCGTCCGGGCGCTTCCGGCGTCGGAGCCGGAACCAGGCTCGGTCAGCCCCCAGGCGCCAAGCCATTTGCCCGAGGCCAGCAACGGAATGTACTTGCGCTTTTGCTCTTCGTTCCCGGCGACAAAAATGTGGTTAGCCGCAAAGCGAGTTGTGCGAGGCCACGATGATACCGATCGAGCCATCGACCGCCGATAGCTCTTCCACGGCGAGCGCGTAATCTACATAGCCCAGGCCGGCTCCGCCCAGCTCCACGGGAAAGATGACACCCATCAGGCCCATCTCACCCAGCTTCTGCACTACCTCCAGGGGGAACTCGCTGGCTTCATCCCAGCGCATGACATTGGGAGCGATTTCGCGAGCGGCAAAATCGCGAATCTCCTTGCGCAACTGCTCCTGCTCCTCGGTGAGGGCAAAAGGATGAGCCTGTGAGAGAGTGGTATCGGCTGCGTGGGTACTCATACGTGGGCTCCGTGGTCTGCTCGAAACGAGTACAGTCAGTCGAGTAAACCCCTTATTTTATCAGCTCACAGAACACTGAGCGCCTGGTCCAAATCCTCCAGCAGATCCTCAGCGTCTTCGATGCCCACCGAAATGCGCAGCATTCCGTCGGTCAAGCCAATCTTCGCCCGGCCTGCTTCGCCGAGCGCCGCATGCGTCATAGTGGCGGGATGGGAGACCAGCGTCTCCACCCCGCCCAGCGATTCGCCAACCACGCAAATCTTCAGCCGGCGCAGCATGGCATTGGCATTCTCTAAAGAACCGGTCTCAAAGGTGATGAGCGAACCGTAGCCCGACATCTGCCGCCGGGCAAGCGCGTGCTGGGGATGCTGGGGCAGCCCTGGATACAGAACCTTCGGGATTTTCGCATGGCCGGCAAGATAGTTGGCCACCGCATAGCCATTCACTTCATGCTGCTTCATGCGCACTGCCAGCGTCTTGACCCCGCGCAGAACCAGAAAACACTCAAAGGGAGAGAGGATGCCGCCGGTGCATTTCTGCACAAACTCGTAAGCCTCTTTGTGCTCGGGCGTGGTGCCCACCAGGACACCGCCCAGACCATCGCTGTGGCCATTGAGAAACTTGGTGGTCGAATGCATCACAATATCGGCGCCAAACTCAAGCGGCCGCTGAAAGTAGGGCGACATGAACGTGTTGTCGACGCTCAGGTCGATGCGGTGATCTGCGCTTTGATGACAGATATCGGCAATCGCGCGAATGTCGGTGACCTGCATCATCGGGTTGGTGGGCGTTTCAATGTGCACCAGCCTGGTATTCGGCTGGATTGCCCGGCGAACCTGCTCCGCATCGGTGGTATCGACGTAAGTAAAAGCGATGCCGTAATTGGCGATGATGTGGTCGAAGAGCCGTGGCGTGCCCCCGTAAACATTGGAGCCGCAGATGACGTGGTCGCCGGTCTTGAACATGGCGACCATGGCTGCGATCGCGGCCATCCCGCTGGAAAAAACGTGCGCCGAAGCGCCTCCTTCGAGCGAAGCCAGGTTTTCTTCGAGAGCCGTTCGCGTGGGATTCGAAACACGGGAGTATTCGTAGCCGCGATGCTTACCAATCTCTTCCTGGGCGTAGGTGGACGAGGCGTAAATCGGCACGTTGACCGCCCCGGTGAGCGGGTCGGGAGCCTGGCCGTCGTGGATGGCGCGGGTAGAAAAGCCGCTCATAGGCCGCCTTCAAAGATCTTCTTCGAAAGGTAGCGCTCGGCGGAATCGGGAATGATGGTGGCGACCCGCTTTTGTTTGCCCAGGCGTGCGGCGATCTGCACGGCTGCGTCCACCGCGGCTCCCCCACTTGAGCCGGAGAGCAAACCCTCTTCCGCCGCCAGCCGCTTGACCATGGCGAAGGCCTCCGGGTCCTTGACCGCAATGATCTCGTCGCACCATTCGCGATTGAAGGTTCCGGGAATGAACGAAACGCCGATTCCCTCCACCTTATGATGGCCCGGCTCGCCCCCCTGCAGCACGGAGCCCTGGGTTTCGACCGCAACCGTGAGAATGCGGGGGTCTTGTTCTTTAAGAAAGCGCGCGACCCCGGAGAAGGTGCCACCGGTGCCGATACCGGCGACAAAGGCATCCACTCGCCCCTCCATCTGCTCCCACAGCTCGCGGGCGGTGGTAGCGTGGTGGAAGTCGGGATTGGCGGCATTGTCGAACTGGAGCGCGGCAAACGAGCCGGGGGTCTCCGCCTCCAGGGCGCGGCAGCGCCGGATGGCGCCCTTCATCCCTTCCGCTTCGGGAGTGCGGATCACGGTGGCGCCGAAGCCACGCATGAGGATGCATTTCTCCTCGGCAAAGCCTTCCGGCACAAAAAGCACAACCTTGTAGCCGCGATGCACGCCCACCAAGGCAAGGCCTACGCCGGTATTGCCGGCGGTGGCTTCCAGGATGGTGGCGCCTGGCTGCAGCAGACCACGGCGTTCGGCGTCGAGAATCATGCCCAGCGCAGCCCGGTCCTTGACGCTGCCGCCAGGATTGAAGAACTCAAGTTTGGCGTAAACGTCGGCCGCCCCCGCGGGCACGACCCGGTGCAGGTGGAGCATGGGGGTTGACCCCATGAGCTCCGTCACATCTTCAGCAACATGCAGCGCGCGTGCTGCAACCTCACGAGTAAAAGGGGGCATAGGCCAACTTACTAGTGTATAGCGTTTTCACAAATACAGTGTCGTTTGCAAGAGCGGTTATGTGCAGGCGTTCTTTGGCGAAACGCCTGCGTGGAGTGCTGCTTCTTCGAATTACACCATTTGTGAAAACGCTTGCGCAGCGGGAATTAATTGGAAGCGTGCGGCTCGCTCACCGGAACCGTTGCCGGCCCGGTCTTTGCCCTTGGTGTTGGGGTAGTAGCCGGTCTTGGTGCGAACGATCAGCTTGTTGTATCCCTTGGCCTTGGCCTCCACGTGCACGGTGCGGAAGCCCCCCAGGCTGGCCGCCTTGGTGGAGTGATAACCGATGGTGTATTGCTCGCGGATATCGCGTGCCACTTCTCCCGCGATCTCATCCACCTGTTCCAGGTTCTTGGGAAAGAAGGAGATGCCTCCGGTTTCATTGGAGAGCATTTCCAGCGCCCGCTTGGCACGGCGAGCCTCGCGGCCTCCGCCCGTATCGTCGTAGAGCAGCCCGATGGTATACACCACCGGTCCCTGCAGGTCCTGGATGCGACGCACCGTTTCTTCGAGCGTGGTGCTCGAAGCATTATCTTCTCCGTCCGTAATCACCAGCAGAACCTGCTTGGCGCGCTTGGCGTTCTTGGTGAGGTAATCGGCCGAAGCCATAATGGCGTCGTACAGGGCCGTCCCTCCCTTGGAGTCAATATGGGTCAGGCCGTCACGCAGCTTGTTGATGTTGGAGGTGAAATCCTGATCGATGTAGGCCTCGTCGGAAAAGTTCACCACGAAGCTCTCGTCATCCTTATTTGAGTAGTGCACCAGGTCGAGGGCCGAGGTGTTGACTGCGGACCGCTTGGCCCGCATGGAGCCGGAGTTGTCGACCAGAATCCCCAGGGAGACGGGGATGTCCTGGTGCTGAAACGAGGTGATGGTTTGGGGACGCCGTCTTCGAAGACCTTAAAGTCATCTTTGGTGAGGGTGGTGACCAGGTGCATTTGAGGATCCAGCACGGTGACGTTCAAGACCACCTCATCGACGTTGCGCTGGAGGGTATATCGTCCATTCTCGCCCCGGCCGATCGCCCCCGGGGGTGCGGTCTCCTTGGTCGGGGCTGTTCCCGCCGGGTCGGGCGAGGCGACGGGGTCACGATCGACGTTGAGAGGCTGTTGCTTTTCCGGCTGGGTGGGCGAGGCAGACGGCTGCCAGGGGTCTGCGCCATGCCTGGGCCCGGCACAGCTGCAAACCAAGAACATCGGAAGAGCGAGGAGCCAGCTACTGCAAGGGCGCATAGTATCCTGTACGGGCATGAACGGTGAGCTGGGGCAGCCCCTCTGGCGGAACCAGCTTTACCTTCAATTTACGCCACTTCCCGTCGTGTTTGGCGTCATCCGACCTATACCCAAGCACGTATTGGTTGCGTAACTCGGCACTGATCTTGGTGGCGATATCGGCCATATCGCCGAGGTCATCCACCCGGAAAAGCTGGCCACCGGTCTCTTCGCTCACGTCGTGCAGCAAAATAGGCCCTAACTGCTCCTCCCGCGTGGGAGCGTACTGGTCGAAGATTCCAATGGAATAAATCTGCACGTCGGATTCGCGTACCACCGACCGCACTTCGCTCTCAGTATAACGGCTGCGGTTGTCGCCCCCGTCCGAGACCACGAGCAGCGCCTTGCGGTCGTTCTTGGCCTGCTTCATCTTGTTCAAACCGAAGTAGATGGCGTCCAGCAGCGCAGTGCGGTGGCCAGGCTTCACGGTGAGCAGGCGAGATTCGATATTGTCCACATTCGAGGTGAAATCGGTGAGCAGCTCGGGCCGGTCGTTAAAGCCGATGACAAAGAATTCGTCCTGCGGGTTGGCGGTGTGCAGAAACTCCAGAATCGAGTTCCGGGCGCGGTTGATTTTGTCCGTCATGCTGCCGCTCAGATCGAAAATGATGCCGATCGAGACCGGGGCATCCTCCGCGGAGAAGCTCTTGAGCTTCTGCAGCGCATTGTTCTCGTAGACAAAGAAATCCTGGCGCTCCAGACCCGTAACCAGACGGTTAAGAGGGTCGGTGACCGTGACCGGGACCAGCACCAGGTTTACGTCCACCCGAATGCGCTCGTTGGCCCGCGCGCTCAGCGCCTTCTTGCCTTCGAGAACCGGGGTGGTGCTTTTGTCGGGAGATGTACCGGGAGCGGCCGGGGTAGCGGGAGCAGCCGGCGCCGGGGGCGGAGGGTTAATGTGGACATCATTCAGCGGGTCCTGGGCCCAGCCAGCCTGGGAGAGCACCAGCCCTATGCCGAGGACAATGGCGGTTCTTAAAGCCGTCCAGGTGCGCAGGCTTGCTTTGCCGCTGCGAGGTAAAAACCTTGAACCTGGCCCAGCGCAACCGTGTATTCCCATTTCGCGCTCGATGGAGAGCGCCATATCCCTAGCCCTCGTGTCCCACTCCACGTGTGCAGGATGGTAGCACGTCGACATCAAGCTTGCCTCCGCCATTTTGGCCGCCCGAGTGTACTTCCGTTGACCATCTCAAAGACTCCAAGCGCTTTCGGGGGTTGTCTCCCGTGGGACGGCCCGCCCATCAAGCCCCAGCTGGGCTCTCCTGCTCAGGTACAATCTGGCAGGTATAAGAGAGTAAAGCAATTGGCAGCGCAGGCTGAGGTTGCCGATGTCTGGAGCTGGATCCAAAGCATGGCCCGAATTTATCCCTTCCGCGCATTGCGGTACAACCCAAGCATGGTGCGCGTAGAAGACGTCGTCACCCAGCCCTACGACAAGATTACCCCGGCGATGCAGCAGGCTTACTACCAGCGCAGCCTCTACAACCTGGTCCGCATCATCCTGGGCCTGCCTGAACTCTTTGACGAACCTGGGAGCAACGACGTTTATACCCGCGCAGCGCGGGATTTCGCGGACTGGCGGCGCATGGGGATTCTGGCCCAGGAAAAGGACGCCTGCATCTTTGCTTACTCGCAGCGGTTCACGGTGCCGGGCGGAGACGGCGAGGTTCACGAGCGGCGGGCTTTCATCGCCCTGGGCGAACTCTACGACTACAGCCAGCAGGTCGTATTTCGCCACGAACAAACGCTCTCCAAGCCCAAGTCTGACCGGCTAAACCTGTTGCGCGCCACGCGGGCTCACTTTGGACAGATTTTCATGCTGTACTCCGACCCGGCGCTGACCGCGGAAAAGATCCTGTTTTCCGGCACGGCGGCCCCGGAGATCGAAGTAACCGACGAATACGGCGTGACCCACCGGGTGTGGAAGGTCAGCGATATGAGCACGATCAACATATTGCTGGGGGCGATGGAGGATAAGAAGCTGATCATCGCCGACGGTCACCATCGCTACGAGACGGCGCTGAAATATTCCCAGGAACACAGCCCCAAGAGCATCGCGCGCACCGAGCGGAACCTGGCCAACACCCAGCCGCAGCCCGCCTACCCGGAGGCTGCCGTCATGATGACCTTCGTCAACATGGACTCGGCGGGCATCACCATCCTGCCCACGCATCGGGTGGTCTTCGGCCTCACTGATTTTTCGCCGGCAACGTTCCTCGAGCGGGCCCAAAAGTTTTTTGACATCAAGCCACTGACCGCGGACGACGCGGTCGATCTAACCCGCTTGCTGGCCCGGCAACCGGGCACGGCGTTTGTAGCGGTCACCAAGGCCGGCTATCACCTGCTCGCGGCAAAACCCGAAGCGGTGGCCCAGGCACTGGCTAAGCTCCCTGAGCGGCAGCGCCGGCTCGATCTGGCGCAGTTGCACTCGCTGGTGCTGGAGCAATTGCTGGGCATTACCCCCGAGGCGATTCTTGAGCAGCGGAATCTGCGCTATCTGCGCGATGCCGGGGAAGCACTCGACCAGGTTTCCCGAGGGGAGGCGGACGTGGCCTTCCTGACCAATCCGATCACCCTGGGCCAGCTGCGCGAAGTTGCCTTCGCGGGCGACGTGATGCCGCAGAAGTCGACCGACTTCTTTCCCAAACTACTGAGCGGTCTTACCATCTATGCGTTGGATTGAGGAGCGCTGCCTCCACCATGCATAAAGTGCAACCAATCTTCGGCTGCATCCGTGCTTGCCGGTGCTCTGCTTGCGGGCGCGCAGCAGCCAGGCGAACGGCCCAGCGGCAAACGCCGCGCCGCCGGCTGCGCACTCCCCGGCCGCGCCTGCGGTGCGCGCGGCGCCGCGTTTTGTGGTGGTGATCGACGCCGCCCATGGCGGCACCGATAATGGCGCGCGCTTGTCTGACCATGCGCTGGAAAAGGACCTGGTCCTGACGCTGTCGGTGCGCTTGCGCTCCATGTTGGGCGCGCATGGAATTTATGTGATCACAACGCGGGAGTCGGACGCCGCCATCCCGGCGGTGAACCGCGCCGAGGCCGCCAACCACGCGGGAGCGGCCGCCTGCATCACGCTGCATGCCACCACCAGCGGCAGCGGAGTCCATCTCTTTACCTCCTCCTTGACGCAAATCCCCCTGACTCGCTTTCTCCCCTGGGAGACCGCCCAGGGCGCCTATGCGGAGCAGAGTTTGCGGCTTTCGTCGGAGATCGACACGGCGATGACGCACGCGGAGATTCCCGTCACCCTGGGCCGCACCGCCTTGCAACCTCTGGACAGCTTCACCTGCCCGGCGGTGGTTGCGGAGCTGTCGCCGTTGCACGGCACCGCCACGGTGACCCAGCTCTCCGACCCTGCATACCAGGACCGGATTGTGGCGGCTATGGCCGCAGCCGTCGAACAATGGCAGCATGACTGGAGGCAGCAACCGTGATTTCCCGCTCCCAGCGCATCCTGTTCTGGACTCTCCTGGTCAGCTCGGTGTTGATGTCGGTGGTCCTGCTGCGCATGCGGGAGCGGGCGCTCGATCGCCTGCTCGCCTCGGCTGAAACCATGCCGCTGAATCCGCCGGCCGGCCGGCCGGTGCAAAGTGTAACCATTATGATTGCCAATGATATGGATGGGTCGCTGCAGCCCGCCTATCAGAACCTGGCCCTGCCGGTCGATGACAACGCGCGCGCCCACGTGATTCTGCAGCACCTGATCGCCGATTACTCGCGGCCCAACAGCAAGCACCCGATCGCCGCCAACAAGGGCGTGAACGAGATTTTCTTTATGGGCCTGCCGGCGGACGCCACCCATACCTCACCCGGGCACCCTGGCCATCGTCGACCTGAGCGGATCGTTTGTCGAAGCCCACCCCTCGGGCATCGAGCCGGAGACGCTCACCTTGCTTTCGATCATCGGCACACTGCACGCCAACTTTCCCCAGATCTCGCAGGTTCGTTTCCTGGTGGATGGGCAACAGCGCGACACCCTTGCCGGGCACGCCGATCTGACCCGGGACTACCTGGCTTCCGATTCGCCGGGAGTGAAGCACCTGTGACTGGCGGCCGTTTGAAGATTGGCGTATTCGATTCCGGTTTCGGCGGCCTGACCGTGCTGCGCGCGCTGCTGCCATTGCTTCCCCAGGCGGAGTTTCTCTACCTGGGCGATACGGCGCGGCTGCCCTATGGGTCGAAATCCCGCGCGACCATTGTGCGCTATGCGCTCTCCAGCACTCGCTTTTTGCTCGACCAGGGCGCGGATTTTCTGGTGATCGCCTGCAATACGGCGAGCGCGCTCGCCCTGACAGAAATTCACGCAGTCGACGCCGGTGCCGGTGCTGGGCGTGATCGAGACCGGGGCCAACGAGGCGCGCAGCTCCTCCAAGACTGGAGACATCCTGGTGATCGGCACCGACGCCACCATCGGCAGCCATGCCTATGCCGCGGCGTGCGCGGAGCGTGGGCTGCGCAGCTCTGGAGAAAGCCTGCCCCCTGCTGGTGCCGCTGGTAGAAGAAGGCTGGGTCGATCACCCGGTTACCGCCGAGGTGGTGCGGATTTACCTGACCGAGCTGTTGCAGCAGGCGCAGGAAGCGGAGCTTGACCCGGACACGCTGGTGCTGGGGTGCACGCATTATCCGCTGCTGCGCCCCATGATGGAGGCAGCTGTTTCGCCGGCGATCCGGGTCATCGATTCGGCGCAGGCGACGGCCAACC
Organism: uncultured Acidobacteriaceae bacterium; assembly: GCA_963840675.1. Classification (GTDB taxonomy): domain Bacteria; phylum Acidobacteriota; class Terriglobia; order Terriglobales; family Acidobacteriaceae; genus PALSA-350. Next base: position 28,421 of record CAWJAB010000004.1, on the reverse strand, counting down.
AGGCAGCCCGGATGCTGGCGGCGCATGTACTCCCCGGGGGAGTGCGTACTTCCTGCCAGTGCCGCTTCTTTGCTACCGATTCGGTGGCCAAGTTTCAGAATCTGGGCGCTCGCTTTTTGGGCAGCGCGATTGACGAGGTCGAACTCGTGGACCTGGGTGGCTGATATTCTTAGACCCGTCAAGAGGAGCAGATGCATGATGGATCTCAAGGGCCAGACCGCAGTGGTATTCGGCCTGGCAAACAAACGCAGCATCGCCTGGGCGATTGCCCAGAAGCTTTCGGGGGCCGGGGCGCGGATTGCTATCTGCTACCAGAATGAGCGGCTTCGGGCGGAGGCCGAGGCGCTGGCCGGGGAGCTGCCTGACGCCGCTATCTTCCAGTGCGATGTCTCCAGCGATGAGCAGATCGATGCGGTCTTTGCGCAATTGAAGGAGCGCTACGGCAAGCTCGACACCCTGGTGCACAGCGTTGCCTTTGCCCCTGCCGAGGAGCTGCAGAACGACTTCCTGCTCACCAGCCGCGACGGCTTCCGCATAGCTCACGAGGTCAGTGTGTATTCCCTGATTGCGCTGAGCCGGGGAGCTGCCCCGCTGATGACCGATGGCGGCAGCATCATGACCCTGACCTACTACGGATCGCAGAAGGTGGTGCCGCGCTATAACGTGATGGGCGTGGCCAAGGCGGCGCTTGAGGCGACGGTGCGCTATCTCGCGGCCGATCTTGGCGGCAGGAAGATCCGGGTGAATGCAATTTCCGCCGGCCCCATCAAGACTCTGGCGGCTCGCGGCATCGGTGGGTTGGGCGAAATGCTTAAAGTGCACGCCGCCCGCTCCCCGTTGAAGCGCAACGTAGAGCCCGCGGAAGTCGGCAACGCGGCGCTGTTTCTGGCTTCGGATTTGTCATCGGGGATCAGCGGTGAGGTTCTCTACGTAGACTGCGGGTACAACGTCGTGGCCTTCAGCAGCGCGGAGTTAGAGAATATCCGCGGGTTGAGAATTCGATGCAGGGAAATGGAAACTGCAGATCCCTCGGCTGCGCTCGGGATGACAAAGGGGACGGCTGCGCTTCCATCTGATCGGTCCGGAAACGTAAGTGTTACACACAGGTAATTGTCTGAAAATGAACGTCATCCCGACCGGAGCGTAGCGCAGTGGAGGGACCTGCGGTTCTTCCCTACCCTGGGTTCGGCTGGTTCGTCATTATTTCTTCACGAACATTCTTCAACACGGCCAGCGACCGCTGCACCCCCACCTCGCCGCTCAGGATCGGATCTTCGTTCTCGATGCTGAGCATTCCGTTGTAGCCGACCTCCATGTAGGCGGCAATGATGTCCTTCCAGGTGGAGGCCCCATGCCCATAACCGACGGCGCGAAAGAACTCCGATGCCTCATGGTCGTCTTTCTCGCCAAAGTTCAAAACCCCAAAGCGGTCCACGTTCTGCGGAAAGAACGCGGTGTCTTTCATGTGCGCGTGATAAATCGCTCCCTGCTTGCCCAGATACCGGATCACCTCAACCGCATTGCATTGCTGCCAGAAGAGATGGCTGAGATCATTGTTAGCCCCAATCTCTTCACCGACCGCCTCGCGCAGTCGCATCAAGGTACGCGGGTTGTACACCACGAAGTTGGGGTGCATCTCCAGGGCAATGCGGTGAACACCGTGCTCGCGGGCAAATTTCGCGGTCTCCCGCCAGTAAGGGATGACGCGTTCCTTCCACTGCCATGCGAGCGACTCGCCGTGCTCTGGCGGCCAATCGTAGACCACCCAATTGGGTACGGTATCGGTCGGCGAGCCGCCCGGGCATCCGGAAAAACCCACCACCGTAGGTATCTCCAGCATGCCGGCAAGCTGCAGGGTCTGGCGAAACTCCTCCGCGGCCACGCGAGCCTTCTCCGCGTCCGGATAGAGCGCGTTGTTGTGGCAGCTCAGGGCCATGACAGGAATGCCACGGTCGTCAAACTTCTTCTTCCAGGCGCGCGCCTTGGCCGGATCCGCTACCAGCTCCGGGCGAGGACAGTGCGGCGAGCCGTTCGGGCCGGCCGCGCCGATCTCGACCGCCTCAATGCCCAGGCTGGAAAGCTTGTCCAGCAGCTGGTCCACAGAGAGGTCGTTGAAGGGAGGGTCAAAGACGCCGATGGGCAGGCTCTTCAGGGGAGCGGCCGGCTTATCCGGCGTCGCAGACTGCGCGGAGGTTGTTGCGGAGAGCGGAGCCGATACCAACGCCGCCGCCGTACTGCCTAGAAACTGCCGACGATTCATGAAACGCTCCTCGCCTACCCTTAATATGTCGCGCGGCCGCCGCTGGCGTCGTAGCATTGCGCCGTCACAAAGGAGCACTCGCTGCTGGCCAGGAAATGAACGACGTTTGCAATCTCCTCCGGCTTGCCCGTGCGCCGCATCGGAATGCGCTCCGTCATGTACGCAACCTGCTCCGGAGTGAGCTGGTCCAGCATTTGGGTCTGAATCACAGCGGGCGAGATGGCGTTGACGCAAATCCCTTCCGTGGCCAGTTCTTTGCCCAGCGCCTTGGTCAGGCCGATCACGCCGGCTTTCGTCGCGGAGTAAGGCACCATGCGAGGATTGCCTTCCTTACCCGCGATCGAGGCCACATTCACGATACGCCCGTAGGATCGGCTGCGCATGTGCGGAACGACCGCCCGGCAGAAATTGAAGACGCCGGTCAAATTGATGGCGATGTTGCGCTGCCAGTCTGCATCGGTCTGCTCCCAGATATAGGCCGCAGGACCGGCGATGCCGGCATTGTTGACCAGGATGTCGATTTGGCCGGTTTGCTGCAGCACCTTCTCCACCGCGCTGGCCGACAGAGGCGGCGTCGGCAACGTCTGCTTCAAGGGCGAATGCCGCATTCGGCAGAGCGGCCGCCACTCGCTGCGCTCCAGGCAGGTTCAGATCGACCACGGCCACGGTCGCGCCTGCATCCGCCAGCCGGATCGCGATGGCTTGGCCTATCCCGGTTGCGGCTCCGGTAACAATAGCAGTTCTTCCAGCCAGGCTGAACATTACAGGGAACAGTATACGTGCCGCTGCTTGTCCGTTCAAGTTGGGTCGAGAAAATCGCAGATCGAAGACAAAAAAAAGCCCACCTTTTGCAGGTTTGCAAAAGGTGGGCCGCGAAAACGAAACTAGGAGATGTGGAAGGTAACCTCGACGTCCATTTCGACCGGGACGGCTTTTCCCCCCAGAGTGGCCGGCTTGAAGTGATAGTGCCTTACCGCCTCCACGGCCTTCTCGTCCAACCCCATGCCCAGGTGCCTCAGCACCTGGATCCGCTGCGTGTTGCCCTGCGCATCCACGATCAACGACACCACGCAGACACCGCCGTAGTTCACCCGGCGGGCCTCGTCAGTAAACTCGGGATCCGGCGCGAACACCAGCTGCGGAGCAGAAACCGCGCCGCCCACATGGTAAAGACCGCCGCCGTAACCGCCACCGGAACCCGAACCGAAACCGTTGCTCTTGCCCGAGCCGATGCCGCCGCCCGAACCGATGCCCATGCCCCCTGCACTGCCAATTCCGTTGGAAGGCGCACCTACGACGCTGGTCCGCGGATCGCCCAGATTAGGCAGGTTGTTGGCCACCTGGATCTCCTTGGGCATATTGATCGCCGGAGCCGCCGTCATCTTGGGATGGTTGTTCTCGATCACCATCGGCGCCGCAACCGGCTGCGCCTGGATCTGAGGCAAACGGCCCTTGGGCGTTTGAATAATGTCGTGGGAGCCGCCACCGCCACCACCGCCCATCGCCGGGCCCTTGGGGGCAATCGGCATGTATACGGGGATGTCGATTCTCGTCACCTCTGCTGAGCCGGCATGGGCACTACCTTCTTCACCGCCAGAAAGGCCCACAAGATAGCCGCAATCATGGCCACGTGGAGGACAATCGAAATGACCGAAGAGGCGCGCCCCCGCTTCTCCGCCATCGGGTCAACGACCGCAATGGGTTTCGAAGTCAGGACGAGAGGAGGAAGCTTGCTGGGGAACAGGAGGGCACGGATGTTGCCGGCGATCGTCTTCCACGCCGGTTCATCGATGTTCTCGTGAAGGAGCCTGAGCTCCTTTTTCTGAACCCGCTGATCTAGTTCCGGTAGTACCAAGGCATGATTTGACATAGGGTTAGGTGTAACGACGGCTGAGATCACCGCTCTGTGTTAGAGCATACTTCTTCTGTGGGATTCCGCTACGGTCCTTGAGTAATTGCCGGGCTGATTGTGGTAACGCAGCATGGTAACGGTGACTGAACACAGTTTCGTCTCTCAACGCCGAACGGATCGCCCAAACAAGGCGCTTGTTGGATGCTGGGTTGGGAATTTTGCCGGGTTCCGCCTCCCATTCAACCGAGGTTAACGTTGCCGGTGAACAATGATGGGGACCAGCTCGTCATCGCCGCCATCTGACATGCGACCCAAGCCAACCAGAGAGTCCATCATCGAATGAAAACGTCCGCATGGACCGTTGTGCTTGTCTTTTTCTGCGCGCTTCCTGGTGTCATGCGATCGCTGCATGCCCAACCACCGACCGGCGTCTGTCCACGCCCCGAGGCCGGGAGCAAAGTCGAAGAACCGGAAGACCTGCAAAGCGAGAATGGTGTTCTCGAAGCCCAGCTGACCGCGCAGGACGCGGCGGATGTGAATGGCCCGATTCGCTATTGCTACAGCGATGCGGCAGGCAGGGAGTCACCGAACCTGCGGGTCAACCCCGGGGACCTGGTCATCCTTCATCTAAAGAACGCGCTCACCGACCTTAGCCCCGAGACCGCAGGGGCAGCGCACGCACATGCTCATATCCATTCTCAGATGACCAGCAATCCATGCAGCCAACAGATCATGAGCCCGGTGTCCACAAATCTTCACTTTCATGGGCTTACGATTCCTCCGGTCTGCCATCAGGACGATGTGATGAAGACCTCGGTGCAGCCGGGTGATGCGCCCTTTGAGTACCGCTTCCGCATCCCTGAGGATGAGCCGCCGGGGCTTTACTGGTACCACCCTCATATCCACGGCTTCAGCAAGCAACAGCTGCTCGGAGGCGCCTCCGGGGCGCTGATTGTGCAAGGGATCGAGCGCGCCAAGAAGCTGACGGCCGGTTTGCCGGAGCGGGTGTTCATCATCCGCGACCTGGACCTCATCAATCCGAATGCGCCGCCCGACAGGTCTGAACCGGTAGTGCCCAAATTTCTTATCGACCGCGACGGAGACGCGGCCAACAACGGCACCGGCTTCGGCAAACCGGCGAAAGATCTATCTATCAATTATGTGCCGGTTCCCTACCCGAACTACACCCCCGCAATGATCGAGATGCGGCCCGGAGAAAAGCAACTATGGCGAGTGCTGAATGCTTCCGCCATCACTTATCTTAACCTCGCAGTAATCTATCATCGTGTTCCCCAACCCCTGGGGCTGGTGGCCATGGACGGTGTGCCCATGAATCACAGCGACCCGCAGGGTGAATCGGTAAACCCGCAAACCCATATCGCATTGCCGCCAGGCGCCCGGGTGGAGTTTATCGTGGAAGGCCCGGCTGAAGGCGATACCGGCTTGCTGGTCACGCGGACTGTGGATACCGGGCCAGGCGGTGAAAACGATCCCAACCGGATGCTGGCCAAGATTGTCGCTTCGCCCACTGCGCCCGAACCCCGCTCGAGACTGCGAACTTCCCCGGATCCTCTTCCCCCTCCGGCCGAAGCATGGCTTGGCGCTGTCGCACCGGTGCGTACGCGGCGATTATATTTTTCCGAAAAATTAACCGACCCCAACGATCCCACCAGCGCCATCGAGTTTTACCTCACCGTCGATGGGCAGGAAGCCAAAATGTTCGACATGAACTCGGAGATCCCGAACATTGTGGCCCAGCAGGGAACGGTGGAAGATTGGATCATCGAGAATCGTTCCAGAGAGTTGCACGCGTTCCACATTCATCAACTGCATTTCCTGCTGCTCGACTACCTGGGAAGACAGGTCAATGAAGACTTTCTTCGCGACACGGTCAACGTGCCGTACTATGACGGCCGTTCGCTTGTCTATCCCAGCGTTCGCTTACGCATGGACTTCCGCGATCCTAATATCGTGGGCACGTTTGTCTATCACTGCCATCTGCTGGAACACGAGGACAAGGGAATGATGGGCTCGATCCAGGTGATCCCGGGCCGAACCGCCGCCTGCGGCAGAACAAAATGCCAGCACTACGTGCGATGCGCTCGAGCCATTCTTCGTCGTGTAAAGCTCTCCCCTAACAAATACCCAGCTCAAGCTCACACGATTATCGTTTGCGTCACCTCGAATTTAATTTACCGCGTGTTCACCGGATAAAGATGCGGCGTTAATTTTGCGGCGTCATTCTCGAACGGGTTCTGGGCTAAAGCGGTTTCACAATTATTGTGGCTTCGCAAAGATCGCGCGACTGGTTCTCCCCCGGAGAACCACGAGGAGATTTTTGTCTTCGTCTACGACAACTGTGAAACCACTAAGTGCTCCGACTCAGGAGGAAGTATGACTGCAAAGCATTTCGCAACGACGGCCATGCGGGCTGTACGTACGGGGCTGGTATCCACCGCGATATTCCAGCTCGCAGTTGGCAGCGCGTTCGCTGCTGACCAGACGGCAAACATCATCACGCGACAACGAGACCAGCACGCCGATCAAGCACGTGATCGTCATCATTGGGGAAAATCGCACCTTCGATCACATCTTCGCTACCTATGTACCGAAGAAAGGTCAAGACGGTCTGGAACCTTCTTTCCGAAGGAATTGTGAATGCGGATGGAACGCCCGGTCCGAACTTCCCCTTGGCGGAACAGAAAGCCGCTGATGACAAAGCGGCCGACGGCTTCCTGTTAAGCCCGCCGACGAATACCTTCCATGGATCTGTTCTTCCCGCTCCGTTGAATGGCGGACCCACAGACTCTTACGTGAAGGATGACAGCCTTACGCTGGCAGTGGCAGTCTGAAAACGGCCTCCCGGCAGACTACTACGCCTACCTGGTGACCGGCGGCTCGGGGCTGACCGGTAAGGTTCCCGATACGCGTATCACGAATGTGAATGCACTGCCTCCCGGACCATTCCAGCTGACGAATGGAGAGCACCTTCACTTACAACTCCTATGCGGCCAGCCCGGTGCACCGCTTCTATCAAATGTGGCAGCAGCTGGATTGCAGCGTTGCCCACGCCACCGCAACCAATCCCTCCGGCTGCGACGCGCAATTGTTTCCCTGGGTTGAAGTGACGGTGGGTGCGGGCACCAACGGCCTGAAGCAGCCGGCGAACTTCAGCACGGAATACTCGCCCAATGCCAAGACCACGGGTGAGGGTTCTACTGCCATGGGCTTCTACAACGTGCAAAACGGCGACGCTCCTTACTTCAAGTACCTGGCAGATACCTACGCGATGAGCGACAACTTCCACCAGTCGGTGAACGGTGGAACCGGCGCCAACCACATCATGTTTGGCCACGGCGACGCGATCTGGTTCAGCGACGGCAAGGGCAACGCCGCAGTTCCTCCGAACGGCGTCGAAGTCGCAGAAGGGCACAGCCAACGCGGGTGTGGTCAGTGAAATTGAAAACCCTAACCCCAGCCGCTGGTACCAACAACTGGTATGCAGAGGATGGTTATGGCGGCGGTTCGTTTGGCGCCGCATCGTACGGCGGCGGCTCTTACAGCGCCTGCGCGGACACAACGCCAGCCGGGTGTCGCGCCAATCGTGACTTACCTGAAGTCGCTGAAGACGCCCATCTCTCCCCGCTGTGAAGCAGGCCACTACTACCTGCTGAACAACTACAACCCTGGATACTTCGGCAATGGCAAGAATGCTTATATCGACACCAACGCCAACAACACCGTCTTTACCATTCCCCCTTCCTCTGTCCCGAGTATTGGCGACGACATGATCGCCAATCAAGTTTCATGGAAGTATTACGGCGACCAGTGGAACAACTATGTGCCCGACCCGTATCAGCTCAACTACGCCGCCATCGGCAAGGACACGGACGAGTACTGCAACATCTGCAACCCGTTCCAGTACGACACCTCCATCATGGCCAACGAGAAAGTCCGCACTGAACATATTCAGGACACCGCGAATCTCTACAAGGAAATCAAGGACGGAACACTGCCGGCAGTCTCCATCGTCAAGCCGAGCGGACTGGTCGATGGTCACCCGGCTTCTTCCAAGCTGGATTTGTTCGAAGGTTTCACCAAGAAAATCGTCGATGATGTGAAGGCCAATCCGAAACTGTGGAAGGAAACTGCTATCTTCATCACCGAGGATGAGGGCGGCGGCTACTACGATTCCGGCTACGTGCAGCCGCTGGACTTCTTCGGCGACGGCACCCGTATTCCGCTGATCGTTGTCTCTCCTTACGCCAAGGGGGGCAAAATCGCCCACGAGTACTCTGACCACGTTTCCATCCTGAAGTTTATCGAGGCGAACTGGGGACTCCCGACCGTCACCAACCGCAGCCGCGACAACTTCCCCAACCCCGTACCGCGGCAGACAACCCTTATGTGCCGACCAATAGCCCGGCGATCGACGACCTGATGAGCCTGTTCAGTTTCTAGTAAGCACCCCTGTTACAAATTGCCGCCGGAGTTGGCTTGCCAACTCCGGCTTTTTCTTTTGTGGGACGACGAGCTCTGAGCTCTTCTTCAAAGAAATCTCTGGTCTTTTTTGACTATGATAGCTATGAAGGAGGGTCCATGCCAGCGTAAACATTGCTGAACTGAAGAACCGCCTCAGCACCTACATTGGCTTCGCTCACGGCGGCGAGGAAATCGTTCAGGACGTGATCTCCGTGGCAAAACTGATGCCATTCTGAGCCGGCGTGTGAGTGCAGAGGAACTGCGTTGGTGGCACCGGCAATCGATTGCCTGGAGCCACTCGATATCGGACTTTAAGATCAAAACTGGAAACTCACGTCCAGCGAGCGATCGCTACCCTATTGAGCGACCGAGAGGCTTTGATTACGAACTGGCACAAAGGTAGGAAGCTGCCTGCGTTGGGCAGCGTTAAGCAGCCTCCAGCGCTTCGCACTCGGGGACTTTGTTGCGACCGGAGCTGCCTGAAGAAACCTTCGCTTATCAGATTGTTCCGACCGAGCTCCCGGATTTCCAGCCACGCAGCACTACAGGTCCGCGTATGCACCTCTCCGAAGAGAGCGCATGAAGTTGCCGAAGCCACCAAGTGACAGGAATTCCGGGGAGCGCAGTAGGGACCTGCGGAAGGCTATTTTCAACTGAGCGCAGCCTGAGGCGTCAGCAAGGATGACGAGTTCATCTCTGGAGTCGGCGATGTACGATGCCGCCGAACTGCGGGATTCAGTCCGCTTTCCGGACCCGAATCCAGGGATTGTTCGCACCGTCGAATCAGACAAAAACCACTCGCAAAGCGTCTAAGCGCCAGTTCCCTTTTCCTTGAGGGTGAGGGTGATGTTGCGCGTGTCTCCGCCGGCATGTTCGATCAGAATTTCGCCGTCGCTTCGTTTGACCACGTTGGGAAACTTCTCTCCCCATTCCACCAGCAGGATGGCGTCTTCGGTGGTCATCTCCTCAAAGCCTATCGTCTCCAGTTGACGCTCGTCTTCAATGCGGTACAGATCGATGTGGTAGAGCTTGATGTCGTGATCCTTTCCTCCCACCTTTCGCCTGCCGTCGTATTCATGAACCAGGGTGAAGGTGGGGCTGGTCACTTCATCGGGATCGGCGGCGTCCAGGGCCTGCGCGATTCCCTTCACCAGCGTGGTCTTGCCTGCACCCAGGTCTCCGCGAAGAAACAACAACACTGGGTGATGAGAGCATGCTGGGCAATTTCTCCGCCGATCGCGATGGTTTCTCTGCTGCTGTTGCTGACGAAGCGCCGAACCGCTCATTCCCTCTCCTTCAACATGCCTGGGATTCCCTGCAACCAAACATACCCTCCCTGATCCTCGGCCCTGAAACGAAATGCTTCATAGAGATGCGACACGGTGTCCATGGCCAGCAGAGTATGTTGGTCTTGCCAACGTACCGCAAAATCGGCGGCCAGTCCGTGAAGATATACCGCTGCTTCCACCGCCTCGGCGGGCTGCTCAGGGTACTGGCTAAGCATGGCGGCGACGATGCCGGTCAGAATGTCCCCGCTGCCTCCTTTGGCCATTCCCGGGTTGCCGGTGGTGTTGATGGCGATGCGGCCATCGGGGTGAGCAATCAGCGTGCGCCACCCTTTGAGCACCAGGGTCACCCCATGGCTGGTGGCAAACTGGCGGGCAAGACCCTCCCTGTCCGCTTCGACTTCTTTGATGCTCATGCCCGCCAAACGTGCCATTTCGCCTGGATGCGGAGTGAGAACCAGCAGGCGCCCACGCCCATCGATCTTGCTCGGGATGCGCGGCCAGGGCGTTGAGCGCGTCCGCGTCGATGACCATGGGCACCTTGGTCCGCTCCAGCAAGCCCAGAAAGAAGTCAACCGCTTCCGGCCTCCTGGCCCAGCCCCGGGCCAATCGCGATGACCGATTTCTTTTCCAGGATGGGGTCGAGCAGAGCGGCTTCGAGGTTCCGGCTCGAGATCTCCCCGTGGGCTCCCTCCAGGAGCGCCTCCGTCATCAGCTCCGGAGTTACCGCGGCGACGGTGGGCAAGATCGATTCCGCGACGGCGGCGGTGACCAGGCCCGCACCGGCGCGCAACGCGGCGACGGAGCTCATCGCGGGCGCGCCAGACTTGCCTCTGGCTCCCCCAATCACCAGCACATGCCCGAAACGGCCCTTGTTGGAATCAGCGCTGCGCGGGCGATCTGCAATCACTTTGGCCCCACCCGCCCAGGTGAGCCCGGTGGTGGATTCGATCGCCTCCGCGGGCGAACCTATCCCGGCCACCACGATCGGCCCCTGCTGAAGATTTCCCGGAAGCGTGAGCACGCCGCCCCGGGTGAGCAGGCCCGAAACATGGGCCAGCTTGGGCGCAGTAAAGGTAACAACGGCATCTGCGCGATAAGCTTCCGGCGCGAAGAAGCTTCGCGAGTCCGCCTCCCAACCTGAAGGGAGGTCTACCGCGACCACCGGGGTTCGAGGATATCGCTCCAGCAGCTTGCGGCCGGCAACTGCGAGGTCACGCATCGGGGGACGGAAGCCAGTCCCCAGAACAGCGTCTACAAAGAGCTGCGCCCCCTCGAGCAGAGTCTTGCAGCTCTCGCGGTCAAGGTCGGCCTCTTCCTGGATGGTGATCGGAGTAATCGGAAGCCGCTCCAGCATGACTTTGAAGTCGCCATGGGCGCCGGAAGGATCCCCCAGAATCAGCGCTGAGACAGCACAGCCGGCTTGCGACAGGTATCGGGCCGCCACCAGGCCGTCTCCGCCGTTGTTGCCCTTGCCGCACAGCACCAGGATGCGACGGCAATGAGGCAGTTCCCGGAGAACGAAGCGAGCCACGGCGCGCCCGGCATGCTCCATCAATTCCAGCGAAGGGATCGCGAAGCGGTCCGTGGTGACGCGGTCGGTCACCCGCATCTCGTCAGCGGTCAGTATCTTCATGCATAAGCATCGTAGAGCATTCCTGTTGCGATGTGGTTGCCGCCGTAGCTCTGAACCGTCGATATCGGAACGCCACCTTCAAATGTCCGGTCCCGCAGGGACGACCTGAACTTAGCCCGGGACGCAGTCCGAAGGACGGAGTCCTGGGTTGGGCGGCGAGAGATGAATAGTCCCGCAGGGACGGCTGAAGAGTCTGCGTGCGAACCACCTCCGTAAATCCAAACCTTGACCGGGTGGCCCAGGTCTCGCCTTTGAGCCCTGGGAGGTCATGCAGAGGCAACCTCAATCCCGGATTCTCGACGCGGGGCCTGAAGGCGTCCCTGCCAGGTTCAGGTCGTCCCCCGCGGAGACTGGTCACAAGAGGTGGCCGACCCTCCCCTTCCCAGCACCAATAAGAAGGGCCTCCCCGCAGGGAGGCCCTTCCACTTAATGACAACGCTACTGGCTAACGGTGGTGGCGCCGGCGGACGCCGTGTTCGATACCGGCTCAACCGTAGCCTTCTCTGCGAAATAGCTGTGGTCCCAGAGATTGTGGTAGAAAACACCCGTCAACTCGGCAGCCTTGGGGCCGAAGGTAGGGCGGCCTCCTTCCAGGAAGAACACGGTGACGATGCGGCCGTGGGAGGTGTTGGCAAAGGAAGCGAACCATCCGTAGCGGGTGCCGTTGTTGGAGCACGTGCCGGTCTTACCGAGAATGGGCAGTTGATTAAAGTTGGCGTGCAGGGACCGGGCCGTGCCGTAATCGACCGCGCCCTCCATGCCCACCGTAACCTCTGGGATCAGGTTGGCGATATCCAGAGTCCGCTTCACCCGCGGCTGGAAGTTTGCGACCTCATCCGGCGAAGTGGGGTGCTGCAGATAGTAGAGCGTTCCACCGTTGGCGATCGAGGCCACCAGCGCCCCCAGCTGCAGCGGCGTCATGGAGATACCCTGGCCGAAGGAGCACATGCGGCCGACCCCGCCTTCGCTTTCGGGTAATACCTGTTCGGGATAGATGCCAAGCTGCTCGCCCTGGATATTCCAGCCGGCCAGCTCGCCCAAACCAAACGAATTCGCGTAATGGCGCACCCGCTCAAACCCGAGACGACGGCCAAGGGTCTCAAAATACAGGTTGTTGGAGTGGGCCAGGGCCTCCGTCATATCCACGTGATAGCGGCCACCCAGGTTGACCGGGGTGTCCTTGGTGACGATCCCTTCCTGCAGAGCGGCCAGCGCGACCGAAACCTTAATAGTGGAGCAAGGCTCGGCGCCGCTGGAGAGCGCCAGCTTCTGGTTGACCATTGCCAGAATGCGTCCATTGCTGGGATCAATGGCCACGGCGGTGCCATTCATATTGCCCAGCGCGTCGATGGCAGCCTGGCGCACCACCGGATCTTCTCCCGCAGTCACATCCCCCTGGGTGATATCCGAGTCAGTGAAGGAGCTGGCGGAGAAATGCTCGTAGGAGCGATGGCGAACCAGAACCGTACGCCGCAGCTTTCCAGACCGGGTGCGCACCATGACGACTTTGCTCTCGGTGGCAACCGGGTGGGCGTGGCGCAGTTGAGCCATGTGATGGCGAGCGTGTGCCGTCTCCTGCACATGGGCAACATGAGCGCGATGGGTGGGGTGGGTGGGACGCGCGGAAGCCGGTTTGGCAAAAGCAGCGGAGGCCAGACCAAGGATCAGAATCAAATAAAGGATGCGTTTTACAATTTGTCTGTTCACCGCGTTCGTGTCCCCTCGAAACCATGGCTTTGAAAAGATAATACGTTCCGAACAACCGGTTACTCAAGTAATCTTTACTCCGATTGGACTGCTTTCCCTGAAAGCGACCCCACGCGGAGCCGTACTTCGTTAGACCCTAATTAGACATAAAGTCTGTCCGCATTTCCATATTCCATCGAAAGACTTCCCCATGTCCGTACCACAATTGGGTACACCGCCGTAACGCTTACGCGCAGGTGTACAAGCTGGACCTTACGCGGCTTCGCAGATGGCGTGTACGACCAAACCACAGTATTTCCATGCGCGCGGTTCACATTGGGAGCCAAGTCAGGCCTTCCGTGTTTTCTCCCAAGACCACTCCGCGCTATCTCGATCAGGCCATCGTGATTGATTTTGCGCGCGCACGCGATGCTTAATTCACCGGGCGGCGCAGGAACGCAGGGATATCCAGGTTCTCCATGGCAGGCTCGCGTTCAGCGTGGACCCCTTCCGCGCGCGCTGAAGAAAGCAGTTCGTGTTCGACGGGCTGGCTGGGCACAAGCCGGGCGTACTCTTCGTCGAATGGCTCATCGTAGCTTGCATGGACCAGGGGAACCCGGCCTAGGGTTGCGGATCGTGCCGGAGTCTCTTCCACCATGATCGGCTGCGGCTGGGGCTGCAGACCGAACGCCGCCGGCTCTGGCGACGCTTCCATGACGGTATGCTTCTCCGGCGCGGGAGGGGTCTGGTGCTGGGGCACTTTCCGTGACTCGAAGAGCGGAGAAAACTCCTCGTCCGCAGCTTCTTCGCTGGCAAAGCGCGGAACCCTGGGCTTGTCCTGCAGCGAAACGTGGGGGACCGCATCACTGGCCGACCGCGAGCGGCGACCCAATTGATCCTGGCGAAAACCAGTGGCGATGACCGTGATCTTTACGTTGTCGCCCATGGTCTCGTCCAAAACCGCGCCGAAGATGATGTTGGCGTCTTCGTGAGCCGCACTCTGGATCAGGGTCGACGCGATGTTGACCTCGCTCAGCTTCAGCGTGCTGGAGCCGCTGATGTTGATAAGGATGCCGCGCGCGCCGTCGATGGCCCCGGCCTCCAGCAGCGGAGAAGCCATGGCAGCCTGGGCAGCGGCGACGGCGCGGTTCTCACCGCTGCGCACCGCCGTCCCCATCACCGCATAGCCCATGCCGGCCATGGTGGTTTTCACGTCCGCGAAGTCGCGGTTGATGATGCCCGGGATGGTGATGATATCGGAGATGCCCTGCACGCCGTGGAGCAGAACGTCATCGGCGATGCGGAAGGATTCGAAGAAGCCGGCATCCTTGGCGACGGCGAGCAGCTTCTCGTTGGGGATGACAATCATAGTGTCGACCCCTTCGAGCAGCTCTTCCATGCCGCGCTCCGCCTGCTGCATAGCGCCGCTTGCCCTCAAAGCCGAAGGGGCGGGTCACCACGGCGACGGTGAGCGCACCCATTTCGCTGGCCAGCGAAGCAATCACCGGAGCCGCGCCCGTGCCCGTGCCTCCGCCCAGGCCGGCGGTCACAAAGACCATGTCCGCGCCTTCCAGGGCTTCAATGATCTTTTCCGAATCTTCCAGAGCGGCGCGCCTGCCCACGTCCGGGTTGGCGCCGGCGCCCAGCCCGCTGGTGAGCTTTACGCCCAGTTGCAGCTTGATCGGCGCCTGGGAGTTCTGCAACGCCTGCACATCGGTATTGGCGACGATGAACTCGACGCCCTCCAACTTGGCGGCGATCATGCGGTTCACGGCGTTGCCCCCGCCGCCTCCAACGCCTATGACCTTGATCTTGGCTCCTCGAACGATTTCGTCGTTGTAGTGAATGCGGATTTCATCGGAAAGACTCATCGGGTTCAGCTCCATTCTTGTTTCCTGGTTAACTTACAAACTCCCTGCGAATATGGCCTTCAGCTTGGCCCGCAGGCCCTGATCGTCGGCCGCCCGCAGCACGCTGGTGCGGTGGGTGTAGAGCAGCATGCCGATGGCGGTCGAAAACTCCGGTTGGATCAGCTCGTCCGGCATTCGGGAGAGCGGTACCGGATAGCCCAGACGCGCCGGAACCCGCAACACGCTTTCCGCTACTTCGAGCAAGCCGGCCAGACGCGCGCCGCCGCCGGTGAGCACGCAGCCTGCGCCCAGCGCGCCCAGCACGCCGCCCTGGCGCAGGTTGTCGCGCAACATCTGGAAGAGCTCGCGGGCGCGCGGCTCAAGAATCTCGCTCAGGTAGCGTTGCTTGATGGTGCGAATCACCTGCGTTCCATCCGCGATCAACTCCAGTTCGCTGGCGTCAGAAACCGAGGTCACGACACAATGGCCGTATTCCACCTTGATGGCTTCCGCCTCCTGCACCGCCATGTGCAGGCCGACCGCCAGGTCGTTGGTGAAGTGGTCTCCGCCGATAGGGACCACGGCGGTGTGAGCCACCGCGCCTTCGAAAAAAACCACCAGCTCGGTGGAGGCGGCGCCGATATCGATGAGGCAGGCGCCCAGCTCACGCTCGTCCGCCGAGACCGTAGCTTCCGCGGCGGCGATGGCCTCAAAGACCGTGTCCGTCACTTCCAGGCCGGCCTTGTTGGCACAGGTCACCACGCTTTGCGCCGCGCTGGCGGAACAGGTGGAGATATGCAGGTTCACTTCCAGCCGGTTGCCGACCATCCCCACCGGGTCGTGGATGCCGGCCTGCTCGTCGAGAATGAACTGTTGCGGCAGCAAGTGAATGATCTCCCGATCGGCCGGCAGGGAGACGGAGCGGGCCCGATCCACTGCCGCGCGCACATCTTCGCGCGTAATCTCGCGCAGACGGCTTCCCAGGCTGATGCCGCCCTGGCTATTGACCCCGCGCACGTGGGGACCGCCCAGCCCTACCACGCAGTTGGCGATCACTGCCTTGGCCATCTGCTCGGCTTCGGTAGCTGCCTGGTTGAATGCCCGGCTGGCCGGCTGCAAATCGCTGATGAGCCCTTTGCGCATCCCTGCCGAATTCACCACGCTGTGCGCGCGATAGCGCAGCGCACCCTCATGCAGTTCCGCGACCAGCACCCGAATCTTCGAGCTGCCCGCATCCAGTACCGTGAGGAGGTCTTCGCTCTTCTGGCTCATCAGCCCTTCGCTCTTCCCGCCTTGGGCGATTTTGCGGGCTTCACCGCATGCGATGGGTGTTTCGTTACCGGGACCTCAGCGTGGTGCTGGACGGGCGCATCCTGTCCGGCATCTGTTTGCTTCGCCATATCGAGCACCACCTGGTCCTCGTAGCGCATATCGACCGATGCCAGGTGCGGATACTGTTGCCGCCACTCGGGCAGATGCTGCTGGAAGCTGCGGTAACGGGCCAGGAAATCGGAATCGCCAAAATGCACCTGGATATCGGAGCCCTGGGCCGGCAACAGGGCCCAAACATCTTCGGGATCGGAGATATCGACTTCGCTGAGCTGGCTGGAAACTTTGGCTCCTCCGGAGTCAAGGTCGTTGAGGAATTCCTGATACAGGTGCATGCGCGCGGCGCGGACCGAAAGCGGATCCTTGGCCGAGATACCGCTGACCACGGGGAAGGAATATTGCTTGGCGGCCATCACGGCAGGAGGCAAGTGCAGCAGAACACCGTGAGCATCGACCAGCCCGATGGTGTTGCCCTGGCGAACGAAGGCAACCGGGGTGCGTTCGACGATGGCAATGCGCAGCTGATCGGGAAGCAACCGCATCACGGTCGCATGCTCCACCCAGGGCAGCTGCTCCAGGGCCGCGCGGCGCTCGCCCAGCGGGATGAAGAAGATGTTGCGTCCCAGGTCAGATCCGAAAACGGAGAGGAGCTCGGATCGTGTGACCTGGCTGTTGCCCATGACCTGGATGGAAGAGGAGGCAGCGATGCGGAAGCGTGGATCGTCGCGGAAGAAGTTACGTATGCAGACTGCCAGCAACACCAGGCCACCGATGGCGAAGACCAAGCCGGCCGCTGCGGCGATGCGGCCCCAGCGGCTGGTAGGGATGAGTCCGCGACGAACGGGAACGCGGCGCCGGGCGCGCAGAAACGCATCTTCTTCCGCGCCGTCATCGGCGGCCTCGGCCTGCCGGCGAGCTGCAGATGCGACTTCTTGCTGCGGCTTTTTCGCGCGCGCCGTGGATGCAGCCGTGGGGCGGTAGAACTGCTCCATCGGTTCATCGTCCGCAAACACCGTTGCACGGCTTGGATGTGAGTCGATTTTTGCCACGCCCGAGTCAGGTCGTGAGATTTGCCATCCAAACTATAGCGTGCTTTCCTCGGGCCTGCGGGGGCAATTTCAGGGAATCTTAGGGGTATCTCTGTTGAAAATAGGGTCGAAATTCTGATGCCGCGTTTCACCGCGCTCCAGGATGACAAAGGGGAGCGCACGCTGGACAAGCGAACCGCAGGGCCAGGCGCTTTCATTTGCCTTCGCGTGCTGGTTGAGTGGACCTGCAGATCCCTCGGCTGCGCTCGGGATGACAAAGGGGAAGGCAGTCCTTTCCTCTGCATCGCATACTGGAGGAGCGAATCGCAGGTCCTCCACCACACTTCGCTTCGGTCTGTCCAGCAACCGCTCTCCATGGAGACGTCGCCCTCCCCTTTGTCATCCCGACCGGGGGAGCGAAGTGGAGACTACAGCAGCAAGACCATGAAGAGAGCGAAAGCACTTGAGGTTCTCAGTAAAGCAAATAAGGCTTTCGCTTCACATCGAAATCCTGCAACGCCTGCTGCCAGTCCTCGGCGATGCGTTGCGGATCGTGGTCAGCAAGCAGGGCGTCGAGCACGCTTCGATTGGCGAGCAGCGTGTCGATCTTTTTCAGTTGAAATTCGTCACCGTACTGCTTGTGCAGAGCAGCTGCGATTTCAAGCCCCAGCTCCGGCGTGTCGAGCACATTGCGGTCGGTCACCATCAGCTCGATTCCGTGGCACAACTGGTCCGCATATGGGTAAGGCGGCCGCGGCGTGAAGTCAACCGCCACGAAGCGCACCCCGGGCAGGAACCGGGCATTCAGCGCGCGCGCCAGCACCGGGCCATCGATCCACGGCGCCCCTACATACTCAAAGGGCGTGTCGGTTCCTCGCCCTACGGAGATGTTGGTGTTCTCAATGAGCCCCAGCGCGGGATAGAGAATCGCTTCCTGCAGACTCCGAAGATTAGGAGAAGGATTCGTCCAGCTAAGGCCGGTATCGTCGAACCAGTCACCGCGCTGCCAGCCCATCATTGCGATTACGCTGAGCGGCGCGCGCAGCTTGTATTCTCCATTGAGATAGCGCGCCAGCTCGCCCAGCGTCATGCCGTGGCGCACCGGAATCGGCGCTACGTTCACGTAGCTCTCTCGGCCGGTATCGGAGATGGGGCCCTGCACAAACCCGCCTCCCAGAGGATTGGGGCGGTCCAGAACCACAATCTCTGTCCCGGTCTGCCCGGCTGCCTCGAGGAAATAGCGGACCACGGTTTCGTAAGTGTAGAAGCGGACCCCGGCATCCTGCAGGTCGATGAGCACAGCATCCAGCGAGCGCAAAGTTTCCAGCGAGGGCCGGCGGCTGAGCTCCATAGAGGCTGATCACGGGCAGACCGGTTGACGCGTCTCGCGAGTCCTGAATACCTTCCTTGTCGAGCGTGCCCTCAATGCCGTGCTCCGGACTGAAGAGAAGCTTGAGCTTGAGGCCGGGAACAGTAGCAGGGGCATCCTGGGCCAGGACGTCGATAGTTCTGCGGCCCTGCGCATCGCGGCCCGTCTGGTTGGTGAGCAGGCCCAGCCGCAAAACTCCTCCATGCCGGGCGGCGAGAGCGGCCAGCGGAGCGAAGTCGTCCCGTTCCAGCACATCGATTCCGGTCAGGACGGTTCCGTTGCGATCCTGCCATCGGCGCTCGCCCGCGATGGACTCGTTGTAGCCGGTCAGCCTGTCCACCAGTCTTCCCTTTATCGGGCTGGCCTCCTACCCACGCGGCCACCGCATTGGCCACTGCGCCGCGAATGGCATTGATCCCGGTAGGCCCATTGGGATACACAGCGTTGGACATAAGGATGACGTAGGTATCGCTGGTGGGGTCCATCCAGATGGAGGTTCCGGTGAATCCGGTGTGGCCAAACGAGCCCACCGGAAACAGCTCGCCGCGGTTGCTGGAGTAGGGCGATTCGATATCCCAGCCGAGCCCGCGCAGCGCAGTGCCGGTAGCCGGCTGCTCCGGTGTGGTCATCTTTTCCAGCGTGAGCTGCAACAGCGGGAAATGGCTTGGCTTGCCGGCAAGCCGGTCGAGCAGGTTCTGCGCGTAGACGGCGACGTCGCCGGCAGTGCTGAAGACCCCGGCATGCCCGGCGACCCCGCCCATGCGCCGCGAGGTTGGATCGTGGACCACTCCCCGCAGCATGACGCCGTGATCGTACTGGGTGGGCGCAGTGCGGCTGCGCCAGCTTTCCGGAGGCAGATATCGCATGTGCTCCACCCCCAGCGGTTGCGCCAGGTATCGCTGCTGGTATTGGTCGAGGGTGAGACCTGAGAGCTTCTCGACCAGCGCGCCCAGCACGATGAAGTTGATGTCGCTGTAGCGGAATTGCACTCCGGGAGGCGTCACCGGCTTGGCGGCAAATGCGCGGCGCAATCCCTCCTCTTTGCCCTGCCATGGATCGTCCAGCGAAACATCGGGCGGCAGGCCGGAGTAGTGCGTGAGCAACTGGCGAATGGTAATGTCCTGCTTGCCGTTCGCGGCGAACGCGGGCAAATATTGCGCCACCGGATCATTGAGACGAAACCGGCCCTGCTCGTAAAGCTGCATGATGGCCGGCGCCGTCACCAGCACTTTGGTTAACGAGGCTACATCGAAGATTGTGTCTTCGGTCATCGCCTCGGGCGCAGGTATCAGGGAGCGGTTTCCGTAGGCTCGATGAAAGATGATGCGGCCGTTGTGGCCGGCGATCACCACCGCGCCGGGAAATTTCTTGGCCGCGATGCCGCCTTCGATAATCCGATCGATCTGGCGAAACTCCGTCTGGTCCTGTGCCTTCGCCCCCAGAGGGACGATGAGCAAAGCGATGAGCAGAACCGCGCTGCGCCGGCTGCCAGGCAGGATCTTGCTCATGGCCCATCCCAGGGCAAAGGTAATCAGGGAGCCGATCAGCACGAACCACGTCCATGCGATTTTGGGAAAGAAGATGGGCACGGTCCCTAGCATAAAGTGAAACGGGTGCGGCTGTTTCCAGAGCAGGACATTGGCCGTCAGGCCGCCGACCATCCCGATCATTGCGCCTGATTCGGTTGCGCTCCTGGTCAGGGTGCCGAGCAGGAAAACTCCCAGCAGAGCGCCGTAGGCAACGGAGGCGATCGACAGCCCGACTTCGACCACATGGCCGCCGCCGCGCGACAGCAATGCCAGCACAAACAGCAGCATCGCCCAGAAGAAGGTCATCACCCGCGATAAACGAGCGCGCCGGCGATCGTCGGTATTGGGGTACCAGGCCAGGTAGAAATCCACCATGCTGCTGGAGCTCAGAGAGTTGACCGCGGCGCTCAGGTTCGACATGGCGGCCGCCAGGATCGCTGCCACCATCAGTCCGGCCACGCCGTGCGGCATCTCGGTCACGATGAACGCGGGAAAGATGCGGTCCGGGCTGCCCTGGGGAACGCTGCCATAAAAGTAATAAAGACCGGTACCGATGGCGAGAAAGAGCGCGAACTGAACCAGGATAACCCCGCCGCTGCTGAGCAGGGCGATGCGGGATTCGCGCAGATTCTTGGCCGCCAGCAGCCGCTGCACCATGAGCTGATCCGTGCCATGGGAGGCCATGGTCAGGAAACATCCTCCGGCAAGCCCGGCCCAGAAGGTATAGGTTTCGCTCAGGCTGAAAGCAAAGTGGAAGAGGGTAAGCTTGCCGCCGGCGGCCGCCATGCCATGGATTGCGTGCCAGCCGCCGGGCACCCGATGCCCCAGCAGGATGACGCTGACCAGGGTGCCTGCAACATAGAGCACCATCTGCACCACGTCTGTCCAGATCACGGCGGCCAGGCCACCTTCCAGGGTGTAGATCAACGTAAGCGCGCAGATGATGGCGATAGAAATTACATCGCCGGTGCCGATCGCCATGCCCACCACAATCGAAACCGCGAAGACGCGGACCCCTTCCGCGGCGGCACGCAGAAAGAGAAAAAGAAATGCCGTGAGCTTATGCAGCCGCGGGCCAAAGCGCTGGCCGATCACCTCGTATGCGGTCAGCAGTTCCCCGCGAAAATAGCGTGGCAGGAAGATGATGCACACGACGATCCTGCCCAGGAGATATCCGAGCACGATCTGCAGGAATCCCCAGTCTCCGGTATAGGCGAGGCCGGGCACGCTGATGATGGTCAGCGTACTGGTTTCCGCGGCGACGATGGAGAGGCCGATGGCCCACCAGGGAATGGTGCGATCGGCCAGAAAATAGTTCTTGAGCGAACGGTCCTTGCTGCGAAACCGCAGGCCAAAGAGGGTGATGCCTGCGAGATAAATCGCTACCAGAGAGAGATCGACCGAGCTCAGCCGATGCAGCATGCAACCTCGCGCCCCATCATAGGGTCGGTCCCGATTCTCAAGCGTCTAAACGACTCAAATTTACCGGGGGAATACCCATATCCGCCGGCGCCGGCAGCGTGCGGTGCTGGTGCCACTGTTCGTGGGCTGCCACGAATCGTGCGCTGCGCAATGCCCATAGCTGGCTTGCAAGATCATAGCGAACCAGGACATTCTGCAGCCAGTAAGGCCTGTTTTCGCGAAGCCAGAGCTGGGAATTCGTTCGCTGTTCAAACCTTTTTGATGCCCTCGCCTTCGGTGATGGTGATGTACTTGTCGATTGCCAGCCCGGTAAACCTTTCCGTAAGGCCGCTGGGCTCAGGCCACTTCACTTCCACCCAATCGATCTTTGGTCCGCGTACCGATGCCCAGCACCAGCCGCGGATCATGCGACGACAAATAACTGCCACCGCCAACTTTGGTTCGGCTGCGCTTGAGATCTCCAGCCTGGTAGGTCACGCGCGCGCCGATGGCATCGCGGTTCGCCTTCTTGCCCACCAGCTTGATTCCCAGCCAATGATTGTCTTTGGCCGCTGTGTTGCGCAACAGCAAGGGGGCCGCATCGTTAACCGAGACCAGAACGTCGACCGCGCCATCGTTATCGAAGTCGCCGATGGCCAGGCCCCTTGCGGAAAGATTCCGGGCGAAGATGGGTCCGCTTTCCGCGCTTACATTGCGCAGCGTCTTGCCGTCACTGTGAAACAGCAGCAGCGGCTCGCGGTAGGTTACATCCTTCTGCATGGTCTCGATCAGATCGTCAGGATTGCCGTTGGCCAGGAACAGATCAAGATTGCCATCGTTGTCGTAGTCGAAGAACTTCAGCCCCCAGCCGCTCATCAAGCGCGTCGCTGCACCGATCTGGGTCCGGTCGGCCTGGTCGTCAAAGGTTTCATCGTGATTGTTCTGGTAAAGGGAATACCTCTCGTGATCGATGTTGGCCACGAACAGGTCCATCCAGCCGTCCTGGTTCACATCGGCCGCATCCACTCCCATGCCCGAGCGCGGGCGGCCGGTCTCGCTGTATCCCACGCCTGCCAGGGCCGCGATCTCTTCGAACCTGCCATTGCCCCGGTTCATGAAGAGAAAGTTCTGCGCCGTGTCATTGGCGACGAAAAGGTCCATCTTGCCGTCGTTGTTCAGGTCGGCCGCGACTACGCCCCAGGCCTTGCCCAGGCTCTTTGCAATGCCCGAAGACTTGCTGACATCAGTGAATGTTCCGTCGCCGTTGTTGTGGAAGAGCCAGCTGGCCGTCGGCTTGTACAGCGTCGGCACGCAATACCCGGGCTTGTTGTACGCCACGCAGTTAAGGTTTTTGGATTTGTTGAAGTCGACGAAGTTGCAGACAAACAGATCCAGCCGCCCGTCGTTGTCGTAGTCGAACCACACCGCGCTCGAGCCCCATCCAGGAGCCTCGACGCCCGCCTTTTCAGTAACGTCGGTGAAGGTCCCGTCGCCGTTGTTGTGGTACAGAATGCTTTTTCCGTACTGCGTCACATACAGGTCGGGAAAGCCGTCACCGTCGTAGTCGCCTACGGCGACGCCCTGCCCGTAGCCCCCGGCCGCAACTCCCGCCTTCTCTGTGACGTCGGTAAAGGTCCCATCGCGATTGTTGCGATAGAGCGCGTTGCGCAGGGGCGGGTTGGGATCGTAGAAGTCACACTTGCCGCTGTTGACGAGATAGATGTCCATCCATCCGTCGTTGTCGTAATCGAGAAACGCGCAGCCTGCGCCCGTGGTTTCCGGCAGGTATTTTTGCGGCAGACTTCCCGCCGTGTGTACCCAGGTGATGTGGCTGGCCGACGCCGGCACTTCTTCAAAGGGATAGGGCGCCGTCGATGCGACCGGCAAAGCGGCTGAATGCTGTGCATCCGGCTGCGCCGGCCAGGGTCCAGAGAAAACGCCGGCGAGACAGCCTTGGCACCAAAGTCACTGCGGATTCTGGGCTCCCTGGCCGCCTGCGGCCGCCGAGGTCTGCTGCTGCAGAGCTAATTCCCGCTCCGCATCTTCTTTTCGTCCGGTGCGCGCGTATGCCGTCGCCAGGCTGTAGTGCCCGGCGGGATTCCCAGGCTGCAGTTTGACTGCCATTTCCAGCGGAGCAACTGCCTCGGGATATTTCTTTTCGGCCAATAGCGACATGCCCAGCCCGAGATAGGCATCGGCAAAATTCGGATCCAGCTTAGTGGCCTTGGTGAAATGCTGCACCGCTTCGGGTAAGTCCTGGCCTGGCGCGCCAATTCCCCGAGCATGTATTCCGCGCCGGCATTGGCAGGATCGATTTCCAGTTCCTGTTGCAATTCTTTCTTTGCCTGCTCCGCGAAGTCCGGCGCGGGATTGGGCTTGGAGAGCAACAGACGCGCCAAGCGGAAATGAATGCCCGGATAGTGCGGATTTTGCTCCAGAATCTTTCGGTAGTCTTTCTCTGCCTGATCCCATTTGCCCTGCACTTCGTTGGCGTCCGCATCCATTTCGAGTGCGGGGATAGAATTCGGCGCTGTTCGTGCCAGTTCCTGCGCTGCTCGCGTGGATAGATCGGAATAAGCGTGGGTCAGAAACATATAGCACTTCGGGATCATGGGGAAACTGCCGACTCAAGAGTGCGCAGGAAGTCTTGCAGGGGCTCCTGCTGCTGCAGCAAGGTGGCACAGCGCACGCCATCGAGGGCGACTCTCTTTTGCAGTTCTTTGTCGGTGAGGTGCGCCACAGCCTTTGCCAGCGACGGGCAATGCCTCGGCACAACGACCGCTCTCCGCCAGAGCCGCTGCATGTTCGGCTGCGGCCGGGCTCAGGCGGCCGTCTTGCTGGAAACCTGCGCCGTGGACGACCGCACAACTGCAATATGCGAAGAAAACCAGGTGGAGAGTCTTAGCTTGGACCGGGAGTAGAAGCATCAGGACTTACGCATAAACAAAAAAACAAGGGGCAGACGCGGTCGAGCGTCTGCCCCTGAGTCTATCAGGGCGCCTAATAGTAGAACTTCAGCGCGAATTGGATGTTTCTTGCGGGCTGCGAAGTGTTGATCAGCCCGAAGGTTGAACTGGGGAAATTGGTATTGGGATGGCCCAACTGAACGTTGTTGAATGCGTTCAGGAAGTCGCCACGGAACTGGAGATATTTGGACTCGGTGATATGGATGTTCTTCAACAGGCCGAGATCCGTGTCCGCGTATCCGGCGCCGGTTTGGGGTCCCTGAGCAGGGCAATTGCCAAAAGTTCCAGGGGCTGGCTCCGAATATCCGGCCGCGCTCATCCATTGATAGCCCTGGAAGGCGCCGTTGTTGAAGCTTGGTTTACGTCCAAACACTTGCATTTGGTGCGGTCGCAGTTCGGACGAGGTCCACGCGAACCTGTCCCTGAGGTGTCGGTTGCCTTGTAAACGGCCAGAGGGAAGCCGCTGTGGATGGAGACGATGGTGGAAAGCCTGCCACCCGCCCACAACCGCATTGACCACCGGGTTCATGTTGCCGCCGATCTTCTTACCTTTGCCAAAAGGCAGATCGTAGGTAGCGTAGGCGGCAAGAATGTTCTTCGAGTCATAGTAGCAACTGGCGTAGTCGGCGTGTGGGTTGTAGAGGTTCTGGTAGTACGGCGACGCCGGCGTCGCCTGTGTCGCCGAGCCCCAGGTACCGTAATATCCACTGTTGTTAGTCATGCAATGCGACCAGGTATAGGCAACCTGCCCCTCCAGGCCGTTGGAAATGCGCTTCTGCAAGACAGCCTGCAGTGCGTTGTAGGTTTGGAAGCCCGTCGCTGGCGGTCCCGGATACCGTCGAGATGTCTGCCAGCAAGGCAGGATTGCCCTGGAAGTACAGTCCTGGTGTGGTCACCCCGTTTATGAGTGTTCCTGCGAGTATGGCGTAGGGACCATCAAGTGTGTTCCGTGCTGGCCGACGTAGCCAATCTGGAACGTAGTGGTCGCGCTGGCTTCGCTCTGGACCGTCAGGTTCCACTGCTGGTCCATCGCGGGCTGAACGCTTGTCCCAGACGTACATGATCGCTCCCGCGAACGGATCCCCAGGAACCGCGCCGCCCGGACCCTGCTGGGTCTGGTACGGTCGGGCTGGTGTACACAGCGGTAACCTCGGTCGGCGTGAAAGGAGGATTGCGTGGAAGACGCAGGTTGGTGCCAGTCCCTTCCAGATACGAGGAGATAGTGTATGCGCCGCGAACGACTGTCTTGCCTTGAAACTATGCCGGTGACCAGGCGAAGCCGACGCGGGGTTGAATAGCAGGCACTCCGTATACGGAGTTGTAAAGCGACGCGGCTGTTGCCATCTACTCCCGCATACTCGATGGCACCGGTGACGAGGTTCAGATTGTCCTGGCGGTTGTTGAGTTCCACCCAGGGAGTGTGCGCTTCATAGCGCAGCCCGAGATTCAAAGTCAGCGTCGGAGTGATGCGCCAGTCGTCCTGACCGTACCCGCCAAACTCCAGGACAACTGGTGCCATGTGCCGCCGGTGCTGACGCCCTTGCCTGTTGCCACCGGGTAACCGAGAAGAAATCGCTTGCGATCACCGGAGAAGGCGCCGCCGAATAGGATTGAGCCGTACTCGCCGCTGTTGCCGCTGTAAAAGGTGTTTACGCGGTACCGCCACATCTGGAAGCCTGCTTGAATACGTGCTTGCCATGGGTGATTGTTACTCCATCGTCGAACTGGATGACGGTGTCGGCAAAGTTCTGGGTGACGACGTTGCTGCCAACGTTGGTGAGCGTCCCATTGCCGGGCGCCGGAGCCGTGCCGCCTCCAAAGCCAAGCAACAGCAGGCCAGGTCCGACGGTGTTGGCGTTGGCGATCCCAAGCTCGTCCCGAGGTTACCGATGCTGGGGACAAAGGTTGTCTCCGTTGTGATCGACCCAGTTCGCACCAAAACGAGCTTCGTTCAATATGCTGGGACTGAACGTGTGGGTCCACGTCCCGACCACGTTGTGGATCGGAGCATGTGCGACGCCATTGCCCAGGATCAACAGTGAGTTGCTTGTCGGGTCGTTCTGATATGCCTGCGAGTAGCGGCCGCTGATACGGTCCTTTCTGGTCATGTTCCAATCAACCTTGGCATCGCCCTGGTCCGTGTTGAAGGCCTGAGTTAATCTGATTGATCGCGTTGTTGATGGGTTGATGTTGATCGGTTTCGGATAGAATCTGGAGGCAAACAGATCCTCTGCCACCACGTTGTCCTGGGCATTGGGATCTGGTTGTTTAGCGTAAGGCACTCCTGTGATTGGATTCTTAAGCTGGCGTCGTAACCTGCGAGAAGTCACCGTTGCGCTCGGCATTTGTGAACACGGTGATGAACCAGCTGGTCGCCGGGTGATCGAAACGCTGCCCCTGATAGTCGACGAAAAAGAACAGCTTGTCTTTCAAAATAGGGCCGCCAAGTGTGCCGCCAAACATGTTCCAGCGCAGCGCCGCTCTCGGCAGTTGTTGCCCGGACCGTCAATTTGTTTTCCCACTGGTTGGCATTCAGAACGTCGTTGCGGAAGAACTCCCAGACATCGCCGTGGAACTGGTTGGTGCCCGACTTGATCGAGGCATTGACGATACCGCCCGAAAATTGCCGAACTCTGCCGGAGCGTTTGAAGTGATCAGGTTGAATTCCTGGATTGCGTCCGGCGACGGCGTGAAGGCCAACAGGTTTTCCGAGGTCTGATTGTTATCCATTCCGTCCAGAATGAAGTTGTTGGACTGCTCGCGATTCCCATTGATGTATGGACGGCCGCCGTTGGCGGTGTTGTCACCGTTGTTGAAGGTTGAATTGTCAGGGGTGACGCTGCCGGGCGCCAACAATGTCAGTTCCACATAGTTGCGCGTCGCCAGCGGAATGCCCGTGATCGTACTGGCATCGATCAGCGTGCTGACCTGTGTGGTATCGGACTGCAGTTGCGGAGCTTCAGACGTGACCTGCACGGTGTTGGTAACCGCGCCCACCCCCATTTTGAAATCGAGGCGCGCCGTCTGATTGAGCACGAGGGTGATAGGTGGCTGGACCGCGGTGTCAAAACCGGCTGCCTCCGCTTTCACCTCATAGGTGCCAATGGGAAGGTTATTAAAGTTAAAGACACCACCCTGGGATGACTTGGCAGTGAAAGCCGTACCCCGTTCCGTGTCGCTGGCGGTGATGGTGGCGCCGTCCAGGGCCGCTCCGGACGCATCTTCGACTGTGCCGGTGATCGACGCGGTGGTCTGTTGACCCCACGCGGGCTGGAGAACGCTGAGGATCCCCAGGGCCATTACGAGGGCTACGCCCCATAAGGTGATTCGCTTCATACTCGCCTCCAAAAATCTACATGCTTACCGGGGCCCTACTGGCAGGAACGATGGCAACTCTCAGACTGGCTGCTCTTCACCGGGGTATTGATTTACTTCAGTTACCGTACTATATGTCCAGTTTCGTTCGAATTGCAAGCAGGATTATTGTTGAAATCTTTTTTTCTTAATCTGCCCTTCAAGAAGGAATAGGGCATTTGCGGAAGGCAGGACGGCGGGAAACCAGCCTGGAATGCATCGGGGAAAGCCCTACGGGGGGGGTAGGCGTTCCGAGGGGCGTGGAAATCGCCGGAACCTTCAGTGTTTGGGGGGTGGACTTACTTCAGGCTGGAGTCAATAGTCGCTGCAAAGACCCAGGGGAATCCCGACCGGCCGGCCAGGGATCGGCCCCATCGACGTGATCTGCCCGAG
>CAWJAB010000003.1:0-156173 GCA_963840675.1 uncultured Acidobacteriaceae bacterium | reverse complement strand
CAAGGTGGCCAACCCTGCTACAGAAAATTGGAGAACACGCTTATGCGATTTTTGTGCTTGTACAAACCGCCAAGCCGGAAGGCACTCCCCCCACCCAGGAAGAGATAGCCAAGATGGGAAAGCTGATTGAGGATTCAATGAAGTCGGGCAGGCTGCTTGCCACCGAAGGGTGCCTGCCGAGTGCCAGGGGCGGGCGGATTCGCCTCTCGGAAGGAAAGTATAAGGTGATCGACGGCCCCTTCACGGAATCGAAGGAACTGGTCGCCGGCTTTGCTTTGATCCAGGCGGCGTCGAAGGAAGAGGCTATCGAGTTCATCAAAGAGTTCCTCGAAGTAGCGGGAGACGGTGAAACCGAGATGCGCCAGATCTTCGAGCCGGGAATGGATTTCGCCCACAAGTAAATGCAGCGAAACACAGGAGAGACGACCATGCGATTCATGATGCTGATGATCCCTAACGGATATGAGAAGGCTGAGCCCGGCGCCATGCCGAGCGCCGAGGTGGTAGCGACGATGATGAAGTACAACGAATCACTGCAAAAAGCGGGAGTGCTGCTGGCTCTGGACGGGCTGCACCCGCCCTCAATGGGGGCGCGGGTCACGTTCGCCGAGGGCAAGGCAAAGGTAACCGACGGGCCCTTTGCGGAGACCAAAGAAGTAGTAGGCGGTTATTGGATGATCCAGGTGAAATCCAGAGAGGAAGCCATCGAATGGGCGAAGCGCTGCCCCGGCGACGACTGCATCGTGGAGGTGCGCCAGGTGCAGGATTTCGCGGATTTTCCCGCCGACCTGCAGCAAGCGGCAGCCGGGTTCCCGGAGTTGCAGTCGGGAAAGCGGGGTACGGCGTGAGCCGGTTACCGCGGGTGTCCCGCTTGCGGCGGAGGATGGAAGATGGTGTGATTGGGAACGGTGATGGCCGACGCACATCGAACGATTGACGCGGTCTGGCGAATCGAGTCGCCCAGGCTGATCGGCGGGTTGACGCGGATGGTGCGCGATATCGGCGTAGCCGAGGATCTCGCGCAAGATGCTCTGGTGGCCGCGCTGGAGCAGTGGCCGCGGTCGGGCATCCCGGATAATCCCGGAGCCTGGCTGATGGCGACTGCCAAGCATCGAGCCATCGACCGCTTTCGGCGCAACGCGCGACTCGACCGCAAACTCGACCAGTTCGGCCGCGAGCTTGCCTCCAGGGAGATGGAAGTGCCTGACCTGGCCGGCTCTCTTGACGACGATGTGGGAGACGACTTGCTGAGCCTAGTATTTATATCCTGTCACCCGGTGCTCTCCACTGAGGCGCAGGTGGCGCTCACCCTGCGGCTGCTGGGAGGGCTGTCAACCGGGGAGATCGCGCGTGCGTTCCTGGTCCCGGAGGGCACGATAGCGCAGCGGATCGTTCGCGCAAAGCGCACCCTCACCGAGGCGCGTGTGCCTTTCGAGGTGCCTCGTGGAGCAGAGCTCGCCGCCCGTCTGGCACCGGTTCTGGAGGTTATCTACCTCATCTTCAACGAAGGCTACTCGGCGACCTCCGGTGAAGACTGGATACGACCCGGCCTGTGCGAGGATGCGCTTCGCCTGGGACGAATTCTGTCGGAGTGCGTTCCGCAAGAGGCAGAGGTTCACGGCCTGGTTGCGCTGATGGAGATTCAGGCATCGCGCTCCCGGGCGCGCATCGGACCGTCAGGCGAACCCATCCTGCTGCTGGCGCAAAATCGCGCGCAATGGGATCAACTGCTCATCCGTCGCGGGCTGGCCGCGCTGGAACGGGCCGGGCAACTGGGTGCTGCGCTTGGCCCTTACGCGATCCAGGCCGCGATCGCCGCCTGTCACGCGCGGGCGGTTACGCCGGAAGATACGGAGTGGACGCGCATCGTCGCGCTTTACGACGCGCTGGCGCAGCTCATACCTTCTCCTATCGTCGAACTGAATCGTGTGGTCGCGGTGGGGATGGCGTTTGGCCCGCAAGCCGGTCTTGAGCTGGTGGACTCACTCAACTCAGAAGCCTCGCTGAAGAGCTACCATCTCTTGCCGAGCGTGCGGGGCGATCTACTCGCCAAGGTCGGCCGCTTCGACGAGGCCCGGGCGGAGTTTGAGCTTGCGGCCACGCTCACACGTAACACGCGCGAGCGCAACCTGCTGCTGGAGCGCGCCGGGGTTTGCGCAGCAAGCGCAACCCATTCCGAACCCCGCTGATGGGAACGGCAGATCATGCTGCATAACTATGGGAATGTGAACATTGGGCAGGAACTCACTCTGCCATAGGCAGGGACCTACTCCGGCCCTACTCCACCATCAGCATGATCTCGGTTGACTTGATGACGGCTGTGACCTCATCCCCGACTTTGATGCCGAGGTCTTCCACACTCTGCCGGGTGATGACACTCTCAATGAGATTTTCTCCTACGCGAACCCCCACCTTAGCGGTAACCACGCCAAGAATAACCGTCTCTACTTTGCCTCGCAATTGATTACGCGCCGATATCTTCATGCCAGGAATTGTAGTGGACATTGCCGTGCCAGGCGCAATGTAAGCTGGGTAGGCACATGACGGCGGACCCAGACAAATACCAAATCGCAGTCGCACGTTGGCCGGAGGAGCAGAGATAGCGCGCGCACTCCTCACAAACTATGGGCAATCCCTGGCCGCTGCCGGGGTGTGCGTTGTGGGTTATGAGGAGGAGCTTCGCGGCCTGCCGGGAAAGTATGCGGAGAGAAAGGCTGACCTGCTGCTGGCGTGGGTTGAGGGCGAAGCTGCCGGTTGCGTAGCGATCACGGAAAGGGTGCTGGCAGATGGAACGCGGGCCGGCGAGATGAAGAGGCTGTGGGTTGAACCGCGCTTTCGCGGGCTCCGCCTGGGACGTGGGTTGGTGGTCGCCGCCATCGAGTGGGCGCGGTCACAGGGGTGCGGCGCCGTGGTGCTGGATACGGTGAATGAGGCTATGCCGGAAGCCGCGGCCCTTTACCGATCGCTGAGTTTTGACGAGACGGGGAGATTCAACGACAATCCAGTCCCGGGGTTAACGTTCTACATACTGAAGCTATCTCGCG
The DNA here is from genome assembly GCA_963840675.1 of uncultured Acidobacteriaceae bacterium. GTDB lineage: Bacteria > Acidobacteriota > Terriglobia > Terriglobales > Acidobacteriaceae > PALSA-350. Next base: position 153,129 of record CAWJAB010000003.1, on the reverse strand, counting down.
AAACAGCGGAGAAAAATGACCATTAACTTTCATGTTGTGAAGAGCACGGTGGTGGGCGCTCTCGGAGGACTGCTCTTTGGTTTTGACACGGCGGTGATCTCCGGCACCACGAATGCGTTGACGCAGGTCTACCACTTGTCCCCTGCGCTCCTCGGTATTACCGTCTCCAGCGCTTTGTTGGGCACGGTGGTGGGTGCGATGACCGCCGGCATCCCGGGACAGAAATTTGGACGCAGGGACAGCCTTCGGGTGATGGCCATCTTTTACGTAATTTCCGCGTTGGGGTGCGCCTTTGCCTGGAACTGGCCGGCGCTCATTTTCTTTCGCTTTATCGGGGGTCTCGGCATTGGGGGTTCCTCGGTCCTGGGGCCAATGTATATCGCCGAGATCGCCCCTCCAGCATGGCGCGGGCGCCTGGTTGGCTGCTTTCAGCTCAATGTGGTCATCGGCATTCTGCTTGCCTACGTGTCCAATGCATGGATCGACACTCTGCAGCTCGGCGCCACCGAATGGCGCTGGCAACTCGGCATCTCCGCGGCGCCGGCGATTTTGTTCCTGGTTGCCTTGTTTGGTATTCCACGCAGCCCTCGATGGCTGGTTATGCAGGGCAAGCTTGATGAGTCGCTATCGGTGCTTCGTCTTACCGGCATTCCAAAACCGGAAGGTGAGCTGGACGAAATTGTCGCGTCGATTCACCAGGAACGGGCGGCATCTTCTGATCCGTTGTTCTCTCGCCAGTACCGGTTCCCCATCTTTCTCGCGATCACGGTCGGCATGTTCTGCCAGCTGTCGGGAATCAATGCCATTCTCTATTACCTGAACGATATTTTCTCGCTGGCGGGAGCCACGAAAGTCTCCGGCGCTTTGCAGGCAGTTGCGGTGGGAGCAACGAATCTTGTGGCCACCCTGGCGGCGATGTCGGTGATCGATCAATTCGGGCGAAGGAAACTGCTGTTGGTGGGCACGGTAGGACTGGCGATTTGCCTGACCGCAGTCTCCTACGTCTTTATGACTCATCGGCACCTGCACTGGCTGGTCTGGCTGCTGATGGCGTATATCGCCTGTTTCGCCATATCCCAGGGCGCTGTGATCTGGGTGTATGTCAGCGAGGTATTTCCTAACCGGGTGCGATCCAAGGGCCAGGCGCTGGGCAGCTCTGCGCATTGGGTAACAAACGCAATCATCTCGCTGGTATTTCCTGTGATGGCGGGCTCTTCCGGCGCTTACCCGTTTATATTTTTTGCCGCCATGATGGTGATCGATTTCTTCCTGATTTTGAGGTATTACCCGGAAACCAAGGGGATTTCCCTGGAACGGATGCAACACCAACTGGGGATCGATTGACCCTCTCGGGCCTAACAGCTGCGGAAAAACTCACGAATCGGGCGGGAAAGACGTACCTCAGCGGCTAAAGCCCCGACGTATTTTCAATCGATTTACGGCACGAGCTATGAAGTCGTGCCCTGATACGAAATCAAGAGCTCGTTCCCTAGCCTGTAAATCCCACGATGGATTTCATGACACTTGTGCCAGAGATCAGGCCCGTTGGCGGCGAGGTATCCCCGCCCAACCCAGGAAACAGATTATTCCGCAGCAGGCTAACCCAGAAAACCGAGGTTATTGGTGCTGAAATTGGCGATGTAAGGCAGCACATATGGCAGGTCACTTGCCGGCAGGCCGAACCATTGGGCCAGAGTTGACGCGTATTGCGCGGAAGCTGTGGTGGGAACCCAGCGGCCATTGCTACTCGCGTCGTCGGGACCTCCTAACGCGAGGGTAGGAAATGTTCCGTAGATCTTGCCCCCCTGCACTGCCCCACCAAGGATGATGTGGTGGCTGCCCCAGGCGTGATCGGATCCGCCGGCGGAATTGGGCTGGAGAGTGCGGGCAAAATCGGAGCAGGTAAAGGCGGTGACTGAGTTTGCCAGATTCATCTCCTGCAGGGCCTGGTAGAAGGCTCCCAGAGCCGGGCTGAGTTGGGCGAGCAATGCGGCCTGCGTATCCAATTGGCTGCCGTGGGTATCGAAGTTGCCGGAACCGACAAAAAAGATTTGCCGGGTGACGCCCAGCGCGGACCGCACCTGGATGAGATTTGCCACCTCCTGCAACTGCGCGCCGAATGGATTCGCAGTCGTAGGAAAGACGGTCTTGAGCGGCGAGGCCGCGCCCAGCGCATTCGTCAGGGTGGCGTTATAGGCGTAGGCATTGTTGGTAATGGCGTTGTCTGCCTGGATTAACGAAACACCGCTGTTAAGCGTGGCAAACTGTTGCGCCGTCTGCTGGCGAGCGTTGCAGTACGCATGGTCGCTGCAATAGGGAGAGGACGGTCCCGAGGAGGAGACGGAAACGGGTGTGGTCGATGTTCCGTTACAAAACAAGGCGTCCCCGCTTAACGAAGCGATCATGGGCACCAGGGCGCCCGGGTTGTATTGGGTGTTCATCTTGTCGGCGATGCGTCCCCCCCAGCCGGTGCCGCCGGAGTTCTGGATCTGGTTTTGCCATTCCAACTGCTGGTCGGGATGGGAGAAAAGATTATTGGGCGGTACTACCTGCTTCGCCTGGTACTGCGCCCTGGTGGTTGGCGAAAGCAGCGTGCCGACGTTGGCGAGAAAGGCCGCATTGCCGCTGTTGAACAACGACTGAACCTCCGGCATGCTGGGGTGCAGAGCGAAGTTGGGCTGGGGCGCCAGCTGCAGCAGCGTGTTCTGCGGCAACGCCAGGCCTCCACGAACCGTCGAATAGTTTTGGTAGCCCTTGGTGTCGAAAGGAATGAGCATGTTGTTCGCGTCATTTCCGCCGAACATGAAGATGCAAACCAGAGCTTTGTAGTCCGTTGTGGTTTGGGCCAGTGCGTTCAACATGCCAAAGGGCCGAAACCCGAGCGCGTTCCCGGCCGCGGCCAGGGATGCAGTTGCCAGAAAGCTGCGACGACTCTTATGCATAAAACTCCTTTTCTGCGCGCTAGTGAATGATCTTGTATTGCGAGGACGTGACCACGAGAAAGACCGCCACCTCCGCACGCGACTGCAGGTCGGTGGCGGGAATGGCGGAAATAGCCGTGATGAGATCGCTTCGCATGTCGGTCGGCATCTGGCTGTGCATGAAGAGCATCCCCAGGTAATCCGCCAATTGTGCAGGATTCGCCGCGTTTTTCCCGATGGCACTGGTCGCGCTCAAATCCACCGTTAGCCCTGGAATAGCGGCTGTGGATGATGTGGTCGGCCAGAGACAAACGGGGAATAATGCTGCCGGTATTTTCCAGACCGAACTCAGGGGAATTTATATCCGCCTGTGGGATTACATATTGGGGAGGAAAATAATTGAAGACGCTGGTTTGGCTAAACGGCGCCTCTCCCAGATTACTCAGATCGTCCATGAAGTTGACGAAGGGATAGGGATCCGATGGATTGGTTTGGGTTGCGCCCAGCCCGCGCACCAGGTTCGTCGTCCAGAGGAGAGGCTCCCGCAAGTGACCGCCATTGATAGCGGGGTTGGCGTCGGCCTGGTCGCCGGTTTGTGTGTCTCCTGCTCTCGCCTCCTGATCCATGATGATCGCGGTAAGGACAGCTTTCATGTCTCCCCGGACACCACTGCCATTGTTGGCAAAGACAGCGGAGACGCGCTCCACGTAGCCGGGACTAGGATTGCCGGTAACCAGGTGCTGGATAAGTTGTCTGCAAATGAATGGCCCGATATTGGGATGGGCGAATATGTTGTCGAGCGCGCCCTGCAGGTCCTGCTCCGCCGTCTGGCCCGCAGGCAGCGTGGTGCCGTTGAGAAGAATTTTTTGCGTCGTGTCGTGCGCGCTTTCGACCGGCACCATCAGGTGGTTATAGTTATAAGTCCAGATGAGGTCTGTGGGCGTGCTGCCGTCGGAATTAGCAAATGTCCAACCCGTATAGGCGCGCGCAAAGGCCTCTACCTGCAGCTCGGTGTAGGTAGGAATGGGATTGCCGTTGCTGTCGGTCTGCAGAGTTCCATCGGCATTGAGAAGTTCCGGCCCCAGGCTGAAGAGCTGCATCATCTCGCGGCCGAAGTTTTCATTTGCGATCTGCCCGGCCGGCGGCGCTGCACTGTTCACCATGTTGAGATAAACGCCCATCTGGGGGGCGAGGGTAGCGTCCTGCATGATGGTGCGATAGTTGGTGAAGGCATCGTTGGCCAGGGTATTGAGATAGAACGGCATGGCACCGGGCTCTTGCATAGGCGCAACCCAAATCTCGCTCAGAGCCATGGCTACACGTTGGCGCAATTGGTCATTGCCCCAGGCCGACACCTTGAGGAAATCTGACATAGTGCAATGAAAGTTGTTAGTACACTCTGCGTCTGACAACGGAGGTTGGCTGTATTTGGTGGTTGGCTGGTTGAATTGCTCAGCCAACGCCGCCTGCAAGCCAATCTGCTGCACCTGAGCAATGCCGGCGGCCGTGGGGCCAAAGCTGGTTTGATCGAGAAAGCGCGCTGCCGCCGTGGCAGAGACTGGGGGACTTTGGGGAAGAATGGTTGCGTCCAGAGTGCCGGAGATGGCAGGTGTGGCCACGCTGGTCGCGGTGATGACGATGGCGCTGTTGCTGGGCACACTCGACGGAGGGGTGTATAGGCCGCTCGCAGAGATGGTGCCGGAGGTCGCATTGCCGCCCACAGTGCCGTTGATCGCCCAGGTGACAGACTGGTTCTGCGTGCCGGCGACGGCAGCCGAGTATTGGGCGGGAGTTCCGACATTGACCGCGGCAGGTCCAGTCACTGTTACTGAAGTCGCGGCACCAACGGGTGCTGCCTGGAGAGCAACGGAAATAATACCCGAGATACTGGAATCAGCAGCGCTGACCGCGGCGATCACGATCGTTGCGGAAGAGGGCATGGCCGCCGGCGCGGTGTAGAGGCCGGTGGCCGAAATGGTCCCCGACTGAGCGGTGCCGCCGGCGGCCTGGTTCACATTCCAGGTCACTGCCTGGTTGCTTGAGCCCGTGACCTTGGCCGCATATTGCGATGTGGAACCGAGCGCTACCGTGGATGAACCAGCTACGGTTACACTAAGCGGCGCGGAGGTGGCGGATGGGTTGGAGCCACTGTTGCTTGAACAAGCTGCCAGGAGAAGGAGGACTCCACTGACGGATCCTGCCACCAGGGCGCGACGGGGGTTCAGATGCATGGCATGATTCCTCTATGCCGCTGACGGCCCAGGTTGGTTCCGGCGCACGCAAGACGGCGATCGCGCACAACGCGCGGCCTTGGGGCGAAACGAACTTTCCTGGTGTTGGCCTGCCGTACGCAGTCGACTTTGATCCCGTTCTTGCGCTTAGTCCAGGCTGATATGTTGAAGGCAGTGCGAAACTCAGTTCTTCTCTTCCCGCTTTATACCTTACCTATTCGATACCTCCTCTACCGCTTCTGTGTTAGCGGCATGACGGGAAAGGCATCTGGCTTTCGAGAGGGACAATCTGTAGCAGTTACGGGCACAGTGAGCTTAATGCAGTTTCGCAATTACTGTGGTCTCACAAGAATCGCGAGGTGTGATTTTCCTTGGGAGAAAACCACGAAAAGGCCTGTCGCTCCCCGGATTTGCTGCAGCGCGGCACCAGCCGGGGAAAGCGATGTGCGGCTTTCTTCGCGGAAAGCCGCATGCAGTCCAGTGGCCCCAGAAAGCTCCAAAGGAAATCCGGGTTCGATCTAGCACCAATTGCGAAACTGCTACCGGCGTTGGAAGTCGGGTGAACCGAACAATAATCCCGCGGTCACGGCTGCCTGCTGGGCGGTGGCCGGCTTGTTTGCGGCGACAGCGGCAGGCATCGGCTTGCCATTGCCTGGCTGCGGAGGTAGCCGTGGCCAGCTGCTGCAAAATCAGATTGCGGGTGTTCTCTGAGGTCTGGCCGTGCAACAGAAGATTTTCTATCTGGCGCTCCTGCTCCTCGGGTGGCAATGCCTGCGCGCCCAGTTGGCTCAACCAGTCCACAGTAACGCCCTTGCTTAAGCGATTGCCCGCCAGGGCCAGGGAAAAATTCATGCGCGCCAGCAGGGCCCCGCTGTTTACCCATGGATCGGAGAGCATCGAGTATCCATCCGGAGTTTGCCGCCCATAGAGGGGCTGCCCCAAATCACCGATGGCCTTTACCAGGACGCCGGGGTCCTGGACGTCGATTCCTCCTGCCCGGGTGGCGGAGATCACAAAATCCTCAGGCGTTTTGATCTTGGCGCGATAGGAAGTAACGGACCAGAACTCCGGGGATTGCACGAGAAAGCGCATCACCTCGCCGATGTTGCCGTTGGAAGCGAGAAAGACCGTGCTCAGGCGGTCGACCAGGCTCTGCGGTGGGTTGTCGCTGACAAAGCGAACCGCCAGCTTGCGGCAGATAAAGTGCGCGGTCGCCGGCCTGGTCGCCAACAGGTGCAAGACTTCGAGACCCTCGGCAAAACCCTTTTCCTTGATTTCCACGCCGAGCACGTGCTTGGCGCCAGGCTCATGACGGCTTTCATCGAAGACGAAGCGCGGTCCACCCTTGGGCGGCTGCTCGATTGTCCATCCGGTAAAGACCTTGGCCACTTCGGTCACATCGCGCTGCGTATAGCCGCCGTTGACACCCAGGGTGTGCAGCTCCATCAGCTCCCTGGCATAGTTCTCGTTCAGACCTTTGGGGCTGCCGCCCTTGGGAGGTGATACCGGGCGCCCGGGAGCGCCGATGGCATTCAGCGAGTGGGGACCGGTACTGCTGGCGTTGTCGAGGTAAGTCATCATCGCGGTGCTGGTCGCGGTGTCAAACAGCAGAACCTCGAAGCTACCCAGGGCGTTGGGACGGATCGCATCCCGCTCGTACGGAACCAGGCTGTAGATCTCTTCGCCGGTCTTACCTTGAAAGATATTGAAGTGATTCAACCAGAAGTCGGTCATCACTTCCTGCAATTGACGCTGGCTATACACGGCACGCAACACCCGGCTTTGCAGCAACTCGCTCTGCACCACCTGCCGCGGATTATCCAGGGCGACCAGGGTCTCGCGCTGGTCAGGGGACATGCCGTCTTCGAGAGCGGTGCGCTGGACGGGAGAGAGCTGGTGACGAAGCGATGTGTATTCGCCTGCCGGCAGGGAAAGCACCTTGGCGATGCGCGGGCCTGGAGCCAGGCTGAGCAGCGCCGCTACCTCTGCATCCGAAAGAACAGGAGGCACGGCGGGCGGCGGCGTGGCGACTGCCGGGGCGGACGCATTGGCTGCTTTGGCCTTATCCTGCTCCTGCTTCTTGCGCTCCGCGACCAGCTGATTCTCATAGATGGCTCGCTCGGTGGCATTGAATAGAGGTACGGACATTTTGCCGTTCTCGACCTGACGGATGACGCTGCCCGGAGGGAACTTACGCGTCAGCCCCTGTTCGGAGAGACGCATGGCCGGAAATTGCTCCAGCCGTTGGTCCAGGGCAGAGTCGTCGATGATTGAGGGATGGAGCTGCTGGGTGATCCAGGCATCCAGGCCCATGGCCTTCACTTCTTCGAGTTCGCCAGGGCGGGGGCCGAAAGTCAGCCGATCGAGCGCATGCAGGATGCGTTGATCGCCCTCCACCTCCTTCAGCTTGGGGGGCGTGGGCAGATTAACCGTTACCGTCGTGGGCGCGGGTGGCTTCTTCTTGGCGGTTGCTAAAGGGCCGCAAAGCATCAGCGCCAACGCAAAGATGAGAAACTGGCTCGTCCTTTGCAAAAGACACCCCCACCAGCAGAAACGAACCCTCGCGGTTGGTACAAGTTGCTGACCCGAACGGGTAAGATTCGCCTAGTTTACCAACCGCCTTCCCGTGGATTGGTTTGGCGGGGGCTATCTTGTTCATTCCCCATGGCAGCACACCGAAAGCTTCCGGCAGCTTGGGTCACTTTTATGGATCCAATTCAGGATAGTTTAGTCTGGGGTGGGCGAGCTTTATTCCCCATCTGAGAAGAGAAGGAGCCTTCGCATACGGGGCTTCGCTCGCCTGCCGAGGCTGCGGGTTGACGCATTAGGACCCCCCAAAAAGTCCGTTTTTTCTCTGCGGAAGGAGCGAATTATGCAGAGTTAAGCCCCCCTGCTCGGATCTTTTGCGCCTTCGGCGAGACCCAAAGGCTGGATTGGGCCAGGTTTCGGCCCCGGTTTCTTTGTCCGCCTTGAGGGAAACAATGATTAGTAAACCCAGAGGCGGGAGATCTCATTCCTGGGACCGGCGGCATTCGCAAGCTGCGATGGGAAGATTCCCGGCGCGGCAGAGGAAAACGCGGGGGTCTTCGGGTCATCCACTACTCGTTTTTGTCGGATGAGGAGATTTGGCTGCTGACGTTATTCGACAAGGATGAAGCCGCCGATCTGACGAAAGGCGAGAAGGATCAATTGAGGCGGGCAATGGAAACGGAACGTGCGGCCCGAAATCGGAGGGGTGAGGAATGAGCCGGCAAAAGGCAAGCAAGCGACAGGTGTCTCGAGAACTCATGGAAGGTGTGGAGGCGATGAAGGCACACCGTGAAGGCAAGTTAACGCTTCGCACCCATGTTCTGGCAGTACCGGAGATCAAGGAAACACCTGGTGGCGATTTTTTCTTTTCCGTTTGAGAGAGTTTTAACGTCTCCCGTCCGGTTTGGGCAAGTATGCTGCGTGTCAGCCCCCGCACTGTTGAAAAGTGGGAACAGGGTGGACAGGCGAGCCCCCTAGCCGCGACCTTTGTAGAGTTAGTCTCGCGATATCCTGACACGATTGACCGCCTGCAGGCGCTCCCAAAAAGTGTTTCGCGGTTCCGCAGAAGAATTACTGATCAAAGCCCTAAGGCTTTGCCAAGCAGGAGCACGGTGCCGGCAAAGGCACAGTTAGGCCCGGCTCAACTGCGCAAGAGATACCGTCCGAAGAAAGTACGAGTTTTGTTCGTCGGGCCAAGCGCCGCCGGCAGGCGGAACCTTCTTCTACGAGGGGAATAGCCAGGTGTATCGCGAGTTTAAGAAAGCCCTCGAATCCCATCTGGAGAACCCTGCCAATTTCTTGTCGGCATTCAAGGAGCGTGGATATTTCCTCGACGATCTAACAATGGAACCGATGAACCCGACCGGAGGGAGGAAACGTGGTAAAGGGTTGGCGCCGGAGGTGCAACTTCTTGCAGAGCGAATGGCCGAGTATCAGCCAGAACTGGTCGTCAGCCTTCTGAAGCGCATACGCCCTTACGTCGCAGATGCGATGAGCAAGGCGGGGCTCGACCCCGACGAACAGCATCACGTCGTTTCCTTTTCCCGGGAATGGCCAACAGGCCAATTTCCGTAGGGAGATGGCAGAGCTTCTTAAGCTGCTACCGTGAAACGGCGTGACCTATTCCGCTCTGCATTGTGAAGCGGTCACGGAAGCAGCGCACTTTCTTGGGGCGGTTCTGGTTGCGAGGCTGGCACCTGTGACCGCATATTCACGGCAGGCAGCGGGCCTGACTTATATTTATTCCCCTGCTTAGGATTTCCCTTTGGACGCTGCTTTCGCCGCGTTCAGATATGGTTCGACCGGCAGATACCAAACATTGGAGTTGCTGTTGTCCCAGGTTTCCAGACGGTCGAGATCCTTTTCCGCTTGCTCATGCGCGCGCGGGAAATGCACCGGGACAGCGCGGTCGCTGCTGAAGTAAATATTGCTCTGGCTCTGCCCCAGACGCGGCTCATCGTCGGTGCTGTATCCGTATTGGTCATCCCCGGCGTAGCGGATGGGGAGGACCAGGCCCCACTCGGCACCCTGCTTCGCGACGATGAAGAGATGATCCTTTGGGTCACCTTGGAGGCGCGCGGAACTCGAGAACACCAGGAAGGATTCGTCGGGGGCGATCTCCGGGTCGACATCCGCGGTGGTGCCGTCGCTGAAGGAGAGCGGTTGCGCGGGCTGGTAGGCGCCGCTCTCGAACTTTGAAGAGTAGAGGCGCTTCTGGCCAGTCTTGTCGATGACGGTGAAGTAAAGGTTGCCGCTGGCGGCGATGCTGGGCTTCCAGATGGAGTGGCCGAGGTTCACGGCGTTTGGCAAGCGCACAGGCTGGCTCCAGCCGGAGCCCACACGATCAACGCGCCAAAGGTTCGAGACGACGCCGGGAATGGGCTGGCCTTCAACCGGCTTGACGATCGTCGGGGTTGCGGGTCGCGTGGACTGGAAGACGATGAATGTGCCGTCGGGAGACATGGCGGGTGATGAGTCGGGCCACTCCCCGGAAAAGGATGCGAGAACGGGTTTGGTCCATTGGCCGTTGACTTTATGCGACTCGAGAATCACGGTCCAGTTAGCCGTGGAGCGGGTAAAGTAGAGCGTGTTGCCGTCGGGTGAGAAGGTGGGTGAGCCTCGTTTGCTGGGCCGGAGATGATGCCGGGGGCGAAGATTTGCGGCGTGGGCTGGGGCGGAACGGCGGGCTGGTCATCGCGAGGTGGAGTTGCAAAAGCCAGTTGGGTTGTATGGGCGGCCACCAGGAGGCACATCGGCAGCAGGTAAGTCGACCACCTTAGATTCAACGTTGACCCCTTTAATTTCATGGTTATGTCTCCGCTTTCGCAGGATCGGCGCTATTCGGAGATACACCGAGTAGCGCGGGGTTGGCAGTGCCGTAGATGACCAGTACCGCGACAGCTAGCGTCCATAGTAGCAGCGCATCTCGGACAATGCGTCGCGTCGTGAGTTGCAGGAAATCCGGGTTCGCTCCCTATGAGCAAAAGCGTCTTCCGGTCAAATTGGATGCTCATTGAGGAACAGCAGGTCCCACTACGCTCCCCGGATTTCCTGTGAAACTTATTGGCTTCGGCAAACTTCATGCGCCTCTCTTTGCGGAGAGGCGCGGCTCTCTTCAGTGCAGTGTGGAGGAAATCCGGGTACGCTCCGGTCGGGATGACAATTCATTTTTTGACACTTACATTTCCCATGATCAACCCTCCCGTTGTTCATTCCAGACTCAACTTGCCGCAGGCAGTCAGTGTGCTCCCTATGAACAAGCAGGTCGGCTGCCACTGGCCAATGAGTATTCGCTGCTAATTAAGAGAACTGCAGATCGGCTACGCTCGGGATGACAAAGGGGAGGGTGGCGCTTCCATTTGGTGTGATGGTAGTAACGACAACTGCGGTTGCCGTTACCACTGTTCTTCGGGTTCCCCTTGTCACCACTTACCTAACTACGGGTGAATAACGCGAAGGCCGAGATGTGTCTCAAAATCCTGGTCGCGGTGGAGGAGCGAATGCCCCTCGAAGCAGACAAAAAGTAGCGATCAGGCAGTCGATCGTCTTGCGAATGGTATGGCCGTGCGACCAAAGGGAGCGATAGTTCTGCGCCGATGCAACAGGCAGCAACTCTCCGCCCGTATCGAATACCTCAAATCTAGATAAATCGCGCCGTACTCGCGTGAAATCCGAGTCCATACGGATTCCCTGCAGAATTTCACACAAGATGAGATCGGTTAATCCAAGACGTTGCTGGTTCAGCTCCCGGTCAAGTCAATCTTTATGCGGATTGAATTCCCTCCAAGGTAATCAATCCAGACCGTCGTACCCAGGAGGGTCGTTGGGGGGCACTACTCGCGAACGAGACCCATTCAAGTCTCCCTCCCATTGCACCCCGCCCCGGAGTTTGCGGATTGCTGTCTGCGAATGAGACTTTTACCAGCAATCGCAGGCCGGCTTCTACAACTGCCTTCTTGGTGCGAGCACCGCTGGCCTGCATAGCCTGGCTCACCAACTTATCGTCGATTTCGATATTCGTCTGCACCGCACCACTCCGATTTGTAAGAATCGCACATTTATGTGTATCGATCGTTGCGGTCGATTTCCAACACGGGTATAAGATTCGCCTATGATTTCCAAATTTACCTGGCGGCGCCTGCCGTGGATTGGCTTGGCGGTGGTCTCTTGATTCCCCGTGGCCTATTGGGACAACTGCAACCTTCGGAGCAAACCGCCTGGGTGGGCGACACGCCGGCAACGGCGCCTCCCCTGGCAACTGATCTCTCTCCCGAATTGACACGAAAGAACGTCCGCCATGCCATCGAGAAGGTCGCCGATTGGCAACTAGCGAAGGCGGAACCGGGGTTCAGCAAGGATTGACCTTCGCGGCCCTTTACACCGGCTTTATGGCCGTACCCAAAGCGGCCAACGGCAGAAATATCAGCAGGCTATGTTGCAAATGGCTCAGAAATTTAACTGGCAGCTGGGGCCGCGGGTTGCGCATGCCGACGATGAGGCGATCGGCCGGACCTATCTGGATCTCTACTTTCGCGATCACGACCGGGCCATGATGACACCTACACAACAGGGCATGGATACGGTGATGGCATTGCCCGACGATCGGGAGAAGCCGCTGTGGTGGTGGTGCGATGCGCTGTTTATGGCGCCGCCGGTGCTGGCAAAACTCAGCCGGGCAACCGGCGATCGCAAATATCTGGACTTTATGGATCGCCAGTGGTGGATCACATCCGGCTTACTCTACAGCCCTTCGAACCATCTCTTCTTCCGCGATCAGTCGTTCCTGATAAGCACGAAGCCAATGGCAGCAGCTTGTTCTGGTCGCGGGGCAACGGATGGGTTTTTGCGGCGCTGGCGCAGGTGCTGACCGAGATGCCACAGGACTATCCTTCGCGCCCGAAGTACTTAGCCCAATACAAGGAGATGGCAGAAGAGCTGGCTGGACTGCAAGGCGCCGACGGGCTTTGGAGACCTGGTCTGCTGAATGCTGCTGCGTATCCCTTGCCGGAGAGCTCAGGTTCAGCTTTTTTTGCTTATGGCTTTGCATGGGGGATCAACAACGGCATTCTTGATCGGGCGAAATACCAACCGGTCGTTCAGAAAGCCTGGGCGGGGCTGTTATCTCACATTTACCAGGACGGCCGACTGGGCTGCATCCAGCCGATCGGAGGCTCGCCCAGCGGCTTTGGCGCTGCTTCCAGCTACGTTTTTGGGAGTGGGGCTTTCCTGCTCGCGGGCTCAGAGGTCTACCGCCTGGCACACTGAAGCCCAATAATCATTTGAGCGGTGGCCGGGCCTCGCTTATCATCGTGCCGTCCCTCGCCAGGGAATGGAGAAGGTAGACGTGTTTCGATCAGCGCAGAGCAGAGTTCTTCTCGCCGTGGCGCTTTGTGCATTGCCGCTGGGCGCTCAAAACGATCCGAGCTCGATACAGAGCTATTTCACCGGCAAGGAAGTGGTGCTCAAGATCGACATGCCAGGTACCCAGCAGGGGGTCGATCTGCGCTACAACAAAGACTTCCCCATGAACTGGAAGGAGTACGCCAATCGGCTGAAGAGCAACGGCGTCGCGATCCACAAAGGCGACACCGCCGAGTGACCGCGGTGGTCCTGAAGGATGACCGGATCGAGTTTCAGTTGGATGGAGGCGGTTTTGGCACCTTTGGAGATGACACCAACGCGACCGTCACCGCCAAGCCGCTGGAAAAGAGCGACTACGAGAAGCGGCTGGAAAAACAAATCGCCAATACGACCGATGAAGACCGCAAAAAGGCAATTACAGAGGGACCTGGATCGGGAAAGGTCCCGGCGGGAACGTCAGGACGCAAACAACCGAAGCGCCGCCCAGGTCGCCAGCCAAATCAAGGCACAACAGATCGCGGACCAACGGTTGCACGGCGGTTCCCGGTTCAACCTGCGCTGGTCAGGCAACATACCGGCCGACCAAAAGACTCCCGATGCTGTGATGAAGCTGCTTGCGGACTACGTAAGCTTTGATGGGCCGCAACAGGCCGCGGCCCCGCCTCCCATGCAAAACACTGGCGGCGATGCCGCCATCCCGGCAACGGCTCAGCTCAAGCGCGGCATGAAGATGAGCGACGTGACGAACTTGTTCGGACAAGGACAGCAGTTATCGGAATCTATTTCAGGCGATGGCTTGAAAACCCAAACCGTTCAATATTCGAGCGGCGACCGGCGGGTGGAAGTCACTTATGTCGAGGGGGTTGTGGTTCGTTATTCCATCAGCTCCAATTAAGGTTGCGGGACTAGCGTCCCTTGCATTGATCGCAGGTCTCAAAGGCGAGACCTGGGCCGCCCACTCGTGGTTTTGGATTTATGGAGATGATTGTCACGCGGACTCTTAACGGCCCGCTCGCTTGCATCCTATTGGGCGCTATGCTAAAGTCCTTTGCGTGTACTGCCCGACATACCGTTGCGTGCATCCGCATGAACAGGCTCTCCGCCTGTTGTTGTCGCTAGTTCCCTTCCTCGCTGAAATTCAAGCCGTATCCCATAAATAACAACAGCATCCTCCACAGGAGTATCCCCAATGTCCAATCCATCGCTGCCTAAGCCGTATTTCCCTCGACACCTGGGCTGTTCTGCTGGCGCTCGCCGCGGCTCTGCTGGTCCGTTTCGGCATTCTGAAAACCATTCCCTGGTAACCGTGATCGCGAGAAATGAGGAAGACCCATGGCAAGCGCCGCAATCCGAACATCCGCTGAGGCAGTACCGACAAAACCGCACCTACGCCGGCCAGTGCCGCGGGCGTGATACCTGGAATTCTGCTGCTCGCCGTAGTTGGCTATGGGGGCAAGTTCATCGAGCATTTCATCGCGTCGTACGGCAAGGCGCACCACCTGGTGCTGCCGAATATCGAGTATGTTCTCTGGGCGATCCTCATTGGCTTGGCCATCTCGAATACCATCGGCGTCCCGCGCAATCTTTCGCGCCGGGGTGGCAACCTATGAGTTCTGGCTCAAGGCGGGAATTGTGCTGCTGGGAGCGCGATTTCTGCTGGGCGATGTACGCCGGCTGGGCGGCCTTTCGCTCGTGCTCATCGCGATTGAACTCGTCCTGGCCCTTACGTTTATGACGTACCTGGGCCGGGCATTCAAACTCAAGCCTAAGCTGATCAGTCTGCTCGCCGTCGGATCCTCTATTTGCGGGGTGTCCGCGATCATCGCCGCCCAGGGAGCGATCGATGCCGACGAGGAAGACTCCTCGTATGCGATCGCCGCAATTCTCCTGCTGGGCGCTATCTCTCTCTTTCTCTTTCCCCTGGTTGGACACGTGCTGCACTTGAGCGATCATGCTTACGGCCTCTGGGCAGGGCTCGCCGTCGATAATACGGCGGAGGCCACGGCCGCCGGAGCGCTCTACTCGGACGCCGCGGGCAAGGTTGCGGTGCTGGCCAAGACCTGCCGCAACGCCACCATCGGCTTTATCGTCCTGGGGTACGCCATCTACTGGGCATCGAAAGGCCAGGCTGCCGAAGTGGAGAATAAAGGCGCCTTTCTGTGGCGCAAATTCCCCAAGTTTATCCTGGGATTCCTGCTCATTTCCCTGCTTGCCACCGTGGGCTTCTTCACCAAGCCGCAACTCACCGCCCTGGGCAACCTCTCCCGCTGGGCCTTTCTGCTCACCTTCGCCGGGGTGGGCCTGCGCACCAACCTGCGCGAGTTGAGCAAGCAGGGGGCGCGGCCCTTCATCGTGGGAGCCGTGGGGGAGATCGTCATCGCTCTCATCACGCTTGGCCTTGTGTTTGGAGCCGATCACTGGTATCACCTATAGCTGCGGATGGGGGATGGAGTGAAACGAAGCCTTTGGGTGTGTGGCGCTTTACTTTGCGTGGGATACGTGTGGGCACAAAAGACGGCCGCGCCCGCGAGCAAACCGGCGGTAGCCGGTCCATTGTCAGATGCACAGCAAATACACCAAATGCAGGCGCAACTGGAAGACTGGCCCGAGCCTGGCCCGTTATCGCGCGGAAAATGAGGCGCTCCCGCCGCCTCGCAGCAACGAGCACCGAGTCGTTTTCCTTGGGGATTCCATCACCGACGCGTGGGGACGTTTGGTAGCAAAGGGAGCGTTTTTTCCAGGGAAGCCCTATGTGAACCGGGGGATCGGTGGGCAAACGACGCCGCAAATGCTGGTGCGCTTCCAACAGGATGTCGTACACCTTCATCCCGCAGCGGTTGTCATTCTGGCGGGCACAAACGATATTGCCGGAAACACAGGTCCCTCCACAGTGCAGATGATCGAGGACAACTTTACCTCGATGGCGGAGATCGCAAAGCAGAACGGCATCAAGGTGGTGCTTGCCTCAATTACACCGGCGTTTGCCTATCCATGGAAGCCGGAAATCCATCCTGTTGAGCGCATTCGGGCGCTCAACAAGTGGCTACAGGATTTCTGCTCGAGCAATGGATTCGTCTATCTGGACTATTACAGCTCCATGGCGGACGCAAAGGGCGCGATGCTTCCGGGCTATCCTCGGATGGCGTTCATCCTACGGCAAAAGGATACGCCGTGATGGCGCCCCTGGCGGAACGTGCGATTGCACAGGCTCTGGGACACTGAGCGGGCGGGAACAGCATCCCTGCGCTGAGCTCTGCGAAACATTATCACAGGCCTGGCCGCGGCTGCCGCCGTCGGCTGCGATCGGAGGTTGTGACTTTTTTGGTACGTCATAGGGAAGAAATGGAGGGGTTTGGGCGAAGAAGTAGTATGAAGGGATATGCGCCACGGCGCTGTTGGAAAACGAAGTGAATCAGGGTGCGGTTCGGTTGCGCAAGCCGGAGCGTAGTCAGGTGGCGATGGTAATGCGGTGTGTGGATGAGGAGGTGGGATCGCTTCATCCAGTACGCACGGTGATGAGGGTGGTGGAGAAGCTGGATGTGAGCGGTTTTTGTACGCCGATCCGAGCCCGGCAAGGAGTAGCGGGTCGGGATGCGACCGATCCGCGATTGCTGGTGGGATTATGGCTATATGCCTGTACACGAGGGATTGGTTCGGCGCGGGAGCTGGCGCGTCGTTGCGAAGAGAGCGCGCCTTTTCGCTGGCTGTGCGGCGGTGTAGGGGTCAATCATCGTTTGCTGTCAGACTTCCGCACGGATCACGCAGATGCATTGGACGACTTGTTTACCCAGGTGCTGGTGAGTTTGGTAGACAAGAAGTTGGTGCGAGTGAGTCGTATCAGCCAGGATGGGTTGCGGGTGCGAGTCAGTGCGGGCAGCAACAGTTTTCACCGGGAAGAGCGTTTGCAACTGCTGCTGGTGCAAGCCCAGCAGCAAGTGTTGGAGTTGCGTAAGCAACTGGAGTCTCCGGGACAAGCAGCGGCTATGACGGCGCGGCAGAAGGCGGCGCGTACTACGAGCAGCGGAGTCGAAGGAGCGTCGGGTGCAGGAAGCGCTTGCGCAGTTGCCGGAGCTGAAGCAAAAGCAGGCAGAGGCGGCGCAGAGAGCTGGCCAGGGTAAGTGTGGAGATCAGATTCGCGCCCGGCAGCCGCGTGTGAGCACTACGGATGCGGCTACGCGGGTGATGAAGATGGCCAACGGCGGCTATAACCCTGCGGCGAACGTGCAGTTAGCAGTGGACACGGAAAGCCGAGCCATTTTAGGGGTGGAAGTTAGTAACCAGGGTTCCGATTCGGCGGGGTTGAGTGAACCCATGCGCCAGCAAGTGGAACGACGCACGGGCGGCAAGGTGAAGCAACACCTGGTAGATGGCGGCTACATGCGCAAGGAGGATATCGAGCAGGCGCACCAGCAAGAGGTGGAGTTGTTCGTCCCCCCTAAGCCGGCAAGGAATCCGGGGAACCGGGGGCGGGAGTTGGAACCCAAGCCGGGCGACTCCGACGCGGTACGGGCATGGAAGCAGCGCATGGCCAGCGAAGAGGGATAGAAAATCTACAAAGACAGAGCCGCCACCAGCGAAACCGTGAATGCTGACCTACGAACCTTTCGCGGGCTTGTGTCCTTGACCGTGCGCGGGGCTCAAAAGATCACCTGCGTGGCGCTGTGGTGCGCCTTGGCCCACAACTTGCTGCACTTCGGCAACGCATTACTAAGCTAAACCAGCCTAGAAAGACAAAGAAACCGCTCCGGCCAAGAAGACGAAGCTAGAAGCGCCGTTCCATACCCGCACTTCGGCCATAACCCTCCTTCGGACCGTCCACCACACAGAAAATGCATCACTCTCCTGGGCCAAATGCCTTTTTCCTGGCCAAATCAAGCAGCATTAAGTCACAAGCTCTCCGGATGACAAAAGCGAGGGTGGCGCTTTCCTCTGCATCGAATGCTGGACAAGCAAACCGCCGGTCCCTCCACTGCGCTGCGCTCAATCGGCACACGGACTAAGTTTTTGGCGCAGGCTTTGGGATGGTGAGCTTCTTCAGGCTGTCCTCGTCGCTTGGCAGTTCGGTTTTACCGGGGGGAAATTTGTTGTAGCTAAGGATATAAGCCAAAAGATCGGCCGCTTGCGGACGGGTGAGCGAACCTGGCGCGGTCGCCGGCATCAACTTCTGGATCATGTCGTAGACATTGAGCGCCGGCTGGCCCTGGTATTTAGACAGGAAGTCATTTCCGCTGAGGGGAGGATAAGGACCCGTGCCGTCCAGCGCGTCGCCGTGGCAAGACGTACACTGCGCCTTATATAAGGCCTGACCGCGATGAGCCTGGTCGGCCGTGTATATGCCAGCGGCTGCGTCCGATTGGCCGCGGAGCAACTGGAAGGAGAAAGTGCACAGCATAAGTCCAAGGCTGAGAATGACCGTCTTTTTTGCAAGCACCCGCGTCGTCTCCTGGGAAAGATTAAACTACCCTCATCGTACTTGAGGCTGCCGGAGAGAGGGAATGTTTTCCAAACACTGGATCATTGGATTGTTGGCAACCGCTGCGTGTTGTATGACGAGCCCCGGGTTGTCGCGGAGCGCTTTCCTGCGATGTAGACAACGGAGGACTGACCCTGCCCGCCGGCTTCTGCGCCCTGGTGGCAGCAGACGACGTTGGGAATGCACGGCATGCGGTGGTGGCGCCCAATGGCGATTTGTATATCGCGCTGCAGAGCGGCAAGGAGAAGAAAGGCGGCGTGGTGGCGCTGCGCGATGCAAACGGCGACGGCCGCTTCGAGACCAAGGAATACTTCGGCGACGGAAGCAGCACGGGGATCGCGCTGCGTAATGGCTATCTGTACGTGGCTAAGGTGGACTCGGTCGAGCGATGGAAGATGACCCCAGGGCAACTGAAACCCAGCGGGCCTCCCGAGGTCATCGTGGAAGGCCTGCCTACAGAGCATGAGCATCACGACAAAGGCATTGCGTTTGACGGGAAGGGCTCGCTGTACATCAACATCGGTTCTCCTTCCAATGCCTGCCAGTCACAGGACCGGCTGAAAGGCATCGTGGGGCAAGATCCTTGCCCGCTGCTGGAAACACATGGCGGCATCTGGAAGTTTGATGAAAACAAGCTGCACCAGAAGGAGTCGGATGGGCAGAAGTTTGTAACTGGACTGCGCCAGGAGCCGGCTATCACATGGCACGATGGCGCGCTGTATATCGTGATGAACAGCCGCGACCAATTGGATGTTCTCTGGCCGGACAAATTCACCGCCGAGGAAAACGCTACGCGTCCCGCCGAGCCCATGTACCGCGCAACCCAGGGAATGAATTTCGGCTGGCCTTATTGCTTTTTTGATTACATCCAACAGAAGCTGCTGCTCAACCCGGAGTACGGCGGCGACGGCAAAGTCGTCGGACGTTGCAGCGCATTTACACTTCCTGTTGCAAGCTATCCGGCACATTGGGCCCCGGTGGATGTTATGTTCTACTCGGGCAAGCAATTCCCCTCCAAATATCAGGGTGGCGCGTTCATCGCCTTCCATGGTTCCTGGAACCGCGCCCCCTTACCGCAGGCGCCTTCGAACGTGACCTTCCAGCCCTTTAAAGATGGCAAGCCGTCGGGCAAGTTCGAGATCTTCGCCAGCGGTTTCGCCGGCAAGGATCCCCTCATGAGCCCTACCGAGGCGCTGGCGCGCGCGG
The DNA here is from genome assembly GCA_963840675.1 of uncultured Acidobacteriaceae bacterium. Classification (GTDB taxonomy): domain Bacteria; phylum Acidobacteriota; class Terriglobia; order Terriglobales; family Acidobacteriaceae; genus PALSA-350. The sequence goes on along the minus strand of CAWJAB010000003.1, from coordinate 133,408 downwards.
ACGGTGTGGCTGAGGCCCCGGATGGCTCGCTGTTCATTACCGAAAGCCAGAACGGAAAAGTCTGGCACGTCTTTTATGGCATGAAGCAGTAAGAGAGGCAGCGACGATGAAGAAGCTGGCAGTAATCGCGGTACTGATGTCGACGATCGGCGCGGCAGCGCAAACCCCGGCCGCTCACGCCGCCCCCACCAAGCCCCGGCTGACATTGACGACGACTGCGTTTGAGGACGGCGGGATTATTCCCGACATGTACACGCAGGCAGCGACGGGAACTCCGGTTTCGCCGCACCTGGTATGGTCGAATGTGCCCGATGGCACGGTTAGTTTCGCGCTGCTTTTGATCGACCCGGATACCGCGCTGATGAAGAAGACCGACCAGGTGCTGCACTGGATGATCTTTAATATTCCGGGCACAGCACGGGAGCTGCCGCAAGCCGTGCCGGCACAAGCACAGCTGCCCGATGGATCGATTCAGTCGCTGAACCAAAGCAAGAAGGTCGGCTACATGGGGATGGGCGCGGCCGCAGTCGGACCGTATCATCACTACACCTTCGAGCTGTATGCGCTGGACGCCAAAATGAGCCTGGGCCCCGATGCGACCCAGACCGACGTGATGAATGCGATGGAGGGGCATATCCTGATGAAGGGTGTGCTGGTAGGCCGTTTCCATCGTCCGTGAATCGAGGGCCTCTGTGGGCCGCTTCCTTTATCGCATCGCCCTTTTGCTGGCCGCAGGTTCCCTTTTCGCCCAGTCGACGCAGAGCTGGGTCCTCGGTCCATTTGTGCGCCCGGTGACGGCGCCGATCATCCAGCCCAATCCGCAATCCGTCTTTATCGATCCAATTACCAGCAAGCCGGTGCACTGGGAGGCGCTGCACACCTTTAATCCGGCGGCCATCGTGAGGCAGGGCAAAGTTTACGTGCTCTATCGCGCCGAGGACGACAGCGGAACCATGGTGATCGGCATGCACACCTCTCGCCTGGGTATGGCCTCGAGCGACGACGGTATCCACTTCACGACCCAGCCGGCCCCGGTTTTCTATCCTGATGTTGACTCGCAGCAGGACCGGGAATGGCCCGGAGGCGTGGAAGATCCTCGCCTGGTTGAAAGCGAAGACGGCACCTATGTTCTGACCTACACCCAGTGGAATCGCCACAACACCGACCTGGGAATTGCCACTTCTACTGATCTGATTCACTGGACGAAACATGGACCGGCACTGGTGGGTGAGAAATATCAGCATTTCGATTACAAATCGGCGAGCATCGTCACCCAGCTAACCAACGGCCGGCTGATCGCCGCCAGGATTCACGGGAAATATTGGATGTATTGGGGAGAGGTCGAGGTGCGGCTGGCAACATCACCCGATCTGATCCACTGGACACCGGTCGAAAGTTCGCCGGGCAAGCCAGTGGTGCTGCTGCGACGAAGGCCGGGACACTTCGACAGCGCGTTCCCCGAAGTTGGGCCGCCCTCGCTGCTTACCGATCGAGGGATTATCCTCATCTACAACGGCAAGAACGCAGCGGTCGACGGAGCGCCGGGAATTGCCGCCGACGCGTACTCCGACGGACAGGCGCTGTTCTCAGCGGAAGACCCTGGCAAGCTCATCGCCCGGACAGACAAGCCATTTTTCAAACCTGAGCAGCCGTGGGAGCAAAGCGGACAGTACGCAGCGGGAACCACGTTCGCGGAAGGGTTGGTGTTCTTCCACGATCAGTGGTTCCTCTACTACGGTTCCGCTGACTCTCGCGTCGGAGTCGCCGTTTATACCCCGAAGTAAGATTCAGGCGCTGAGTTCTTCCGCTTCATCCATGTCGGGCTCCTCGACAAACAGACCCAGCGCCTGCCGCTCGAAGAGGCGCTTGTAGGTGCCCTCGGTTTTGCGGACCAGCGCGTCGTGGGAGCCCTCTTCCACCACGCGGCCCTGCTCGAAGACGAGAATGCGGTCGAGCATCCGTACCGTCGACAGGCGGTGCGCGATCACGATGGCGGTGCGGCCTACAATCAACCGCGCCATCGCCTCCTGGATGAGTGCCTCCGATTCAGAATCGAGGCTCGATGTGGCCTCGTCGAGAATCAGGATGGGCGCATCCGCCAGGAAAGCGCGAGCCAGCGCCACCCTCTGGCGTTCTCCGCCGGAGAGCTTAACCCCGCGCTCACCCACCATCGTGGCGTAGCCCTTTGGCTGGCGAACGATAAAGTCGTGGGCATTGGCCAGTTGCGCCGCATGCACAATTTCCGCCAAGGTTGCTTCCGGCCGAGCGTAGGCGATGTTTTCCGCCAGGGATCGGTGGAAGAGCAGCGGCTCCTGCGGCACCAGCGCAAGCTGCGAACGCAACGACATCTGGGTGGCATGGCCAATCTCTTGCCCGTCGATCAGGATGCGGCCCGCGTTTAAATCGTAGAGCCGCTGCAGCAGCTTGACGAAGGTGGTCTTGCCGGACCCAGAGTGCCCGACCAGGCCCACCTTTTCTCCCGCCTTGATGCGCAGGGTGAAGTCATGAAACAACGGCTCGGTATGCGCGGCGTAGCAGAAGGAGATGCGGTCGAAGAGCACCTCGCCCCGATGGATGCGGATTGGCTCCGCTCCCGGCCGGTCGGCCACGCCCAGGGGCATCACGTGCATCTCCACCAGATCTTCCATCTCGTTCACACTGCGCTGTAAGTTCGCCACGTGCTGACCCACATCGCGCAGGTATCCGTGCACGATGAAATAGCTGGTGAGCACGAAGGTGACTCCGCCCGCTGTCGCACGGCCCTGCCACCACAACCAGATGGCATACAGGGTCACCGAACCCCTTAGCCCCAGCAACACAAGCAATCTGCGTGGTGCCGCTGCGGGTTCCATTGGTCCAGTGACGATAGGTGCGCCGACTCCACTTGTTGAGCACGCGGTCCAGCCGCGCATCTTCACGCGCCTCGGCGCCAAAAGACTTAACCACCGCATTGCAGGTCACGGCATCGGCCATGGAACCGCCCATCAGGGTGTCTTGTGCGTTCGACAACCGGGCTGCCGGCGCCACGTAGTTCAGCGAGAGGGTGATGGAAAGCCCCACATAGAGGGTCGCGCCGACGGCTACGATCAGGCCCATCGACAGCCAGTGCGAACCCAGCAGCAACCCGCTGCCGACCAGCACGATCGATGCAGGCAGCAAGGCCAGGAGCAGGGTGTCGTCCATCATGTCCACCGCCCACATGCCGCGAGTAACGCGACGGACGATCGAGCCGGCAAAGTTGTTGGCATGCCAATCGGTCGCGAAGCGCTGCACGCGAAAGAAAGTATCGCCGGCAAAGCGCGCCATCAGCCGTATGGTCAGGCGGCTGATGCCCATCAGCGATAAGTGGCGTCCGGCGACCAGGAAGGCCCCGAGCAGGAGCATCATCGCCAGGGCCGATAATGCGGCGTGCAATGCTTGGCGATGCGCTGCGTTGTTGGCCGCAATTGCGTCCACGATGCGGCCCGCGAAGACCGGCATGAACAGGTCGGCAAGAGTGGCAATCACCATGGAGAGCGCAATGCCGCTGACCAGCCAAGCCTCACGCCGCCAGTGGCGGAAGAGGAAGGCAAGCACGTCACGCATCACGTTTTGGTTGTTTCGGGAAACGCGCATAGATCACTCACCTGGGACAAGTGGTAGATCGGCATGTGGGCCGATGCGATGAGCTAAGTTGACCCCAGGAATGAGAAAGGCCCTGAGGCTGCGCCTCAGGGCCTTCGCAAATCTGATAACGAAGTACCTAGGGGCGCTGTGCGTCCTTCAAGCCGGCAAAGTCCGATACGCTGAGGGGTCGGACTGCTTGGGCGAGGGAGTGAGTTTGCGGGTTCACTGACATGGCGCTGATCCTTAACTGCTTTTCAGTTTACCGCGGCTCGTGTGGTTTCGCTATTAATTTTTCTGATTCTGGCGACGATCAGCAGCATCCGCATGCGTGACCTTGCCAGGCTGATCGCCCTTCATGGAGAAGGATGGGGATCGCAACCAGGGCAGCAAGCGAATCGATCCATGGAATACCGAAAGCTGCATTCGCAGCCAGGCCGGTCAAGGTGATAAGAGCCAGGTAGGCACAGGTGGCCGACTGCACTGCATCGGCCGCCAGCGCTACGTTATTGATGCGCCGTGCTTCCTTACGCTTCAGGCCCGCTAGTATCGGCATGGCGACCAGAGCCGCAACCGTAACCATCATCCCCAGAAGACTGGGTTCCGGCTGAAAGTGAAGAGCCAATGAGAGCAATGCCGTGCAGGCAACGGTGAAGGCGAGCACGAAGAGCAGAGCTCCATTGATGCGCCCCGCAGTGCGCTCCGAAATGGATTTGAGTGAAGAGAATTGAAGCAGGACGACGGCCGCGGAGAGCAGCTCCACAAAACTATCGGAGCCGAAAGCAAGCAATGACGCACTATGCGCAGTTGCGGCTGCGTACAAGGATGCGCCGCATTCGACGAGCATCCATGCCAGGGTCACAGTCTGTAGCCATACGACGGTGCTGGTACGCCGAGCTGGTGCGCACACCGCGGCGGACGGCTTCGAAGGCTGCGACCCGATCTGGATAAGTCCTGGCATCTCCCCTCAATTTTAATCGTAATATTCTCGTCACGAAGAAAGAGGCGGACAAATGGGAATTCTTGATAGGTTTCGGCTGGACGGAAAGGTCGCGCTGGTCACTGGATCGGCCACTGGGCTGGGCGCCGCGATTGCGCTTGCGCTGGCCGAGGCGGGAGCGTCCGTGGCATGCCACGGCAATCGCCGCCCTGCGGATGAAACCAGCGCAATGATTCGCTCGCTGGGGCGCAATACCCAAAGTTTCGCCGCGGACCTTGGCAAACTCGACGGGGCGGATCGGCTGTATGCAGCCGTGTTGGGATCCATGGGCGCCCCGGATGTAGTGGTGAACAATGCCGGCACGATCTATCGAGAACCGGCGGAGACGCACGACCTGGGGGCGTGGATGAACGTGATCCAGGTGAATTTGAATAGCGTTTTTCGCCTATGCCAGCTGGCTGGCCAAAGTATGCTCGAACGGCAGCGGGGAAAGATCATCAACATCGCCTCGCTGTTGTCGTTTCAAGGCGGCATTCGCGTGCCGGCGTATGCGGCCTCCAAGGGCGGTGTTGCACAACTGACGAAGGCTCTGGCGAATGAATGGGCGGCGCGCAACGTGCAGGTAAACGCAATTGCTCCCGGGTACTTTCGCACGGAGAACACCACTGCGCTGCGAGAGGACGAGGCGCGCAACAGCCAGATTCTGGCGCGAATTCCGGCCGCGCGCTGGGGTGAACCAGAAGACATTGCCGGCGCTGCGGTGTTCCTGGCGTCGTCAGCCAGCGACTATATTACCGGCGAAGTGCTGGTGGTGGACGGCGGGTGGATGGCCCGTTAATACGGGAGGTGCTTGATATCTTCACGCGTTACCGCAAGGAATACGAGGAACCCACGTTAGGCTCGCTAAGCACAACCGTACGGCTGACGAGTCTGCGTGAGAACTCGGATTTGCCAAACCAGTCCTGAAGGGACGACCTGAACGTAGCCCAGGACGCTACTCCTGGGAACACCTCACAACAATTCGTAGTCCCGTAGGGACGGCTGAAACGAGTGGGATAGATTCAGCCGTCCCTACGGGACTATTCATCTCTCACGCACAACCCAGGACTCCGTCCTGGGCTAAGTTCAGGTCGCCTCTTCGGGGCTGGATAGTCCCGAGTTCTCACAGAGACTCTATAGCCCCTGCGCGAGAACCGGGATTGGTCCCACTGTATGACCCCCAGGTCTCAAAAGCGAGAGCTGGGCCAACCCCACTCATGGTTTGGCGATAATAAAGTCCCGGAGATTGCCCGCCCGGGCCAAGTTGGCATCTAAGTGGATCAGTTATGACGCGCGCGACGAAAAGATGGATGATGGCCGGATTGCCACTCTGCGGGGTGCTGGCACTGGCGGGCTGCGGACGACAAACCGCGCAGGCCGCACCTGCACCTCCTCGGCCGGAGCTGAAACAGGCCCCGCCCACCCCCATTGCGGAGAAAAAGGACGAGCTGGGAGAACAGAGCTGGGACCCGCAGTGGGATCAAATTGTGGAGAAGGCGCTGTCTCCAGAGATGCTGTCGCCGAGAATTGCGCACGGTGTAAGAAGCTTTTGTCCCAGGTTTGCAGTCATGAGCGACGTGGATAGACGCGCTTTCTGGGCGTATACCTTCCAGGCGCTCGCAGGCGCGGAGGCAGGACTAAAGCCTACGACCGACGTACGCCATACAGAGCCCGAAGTGGCCAAAGAGGACACGGTTACCAAGCGAATGATCCGTAGCGAGGGGCTGCTGCAGCTGACTTACATGGACGCAACCCGATATGGATGCGATTTCAATTGGGAGCAGGATAAGACACTCCCAGAGAAAGACCCGGCGAAGACGATCCTGCAGCCCAGCAATAATCTGTTGTGCGGCGTGAAGATTCTTGAAAACCAGATGGTGACTCACAGAAAACCGCTACTTACCGCGTCGAGCTATTGGGTTACCCTACAGCCCGAACGGCCGAGTTACCGGGTGTTCGCCAAGCAGATGACAAACGTTCCGGCGGCGTGCCGGGTAGCGCCAGTGGAACAAGCAAAAGCTGCGCGCAGCGGCGGTGATGGGACCCATCTTAAATAATCTCGTGATCTTGCAACCGCACGAGCGGCTGTTCGTTCTAACCGGCGCCGGTATCTCGGCCGAAAGCGGGCTTGCCACATTCCGCGGCTCTGGCGGGTTGTGGAATGGTTACCGGGTCGAACAAGTCGCAACTCCAGAAGCCTGGCATGCCGATCCCGAACTGGTTTGGCGGTTCTATTCGATGCGTCGCCGCGACGCCCTTGCAGCCCAACCGAATGCAGCACACCTGGCTCTCGCCGCGATCGAACACCGGCTAGGCGACCGGTTTTACCTCTGCACCCAGAACGTGGATGACCTGCATGAGCGCTCCGGCTCGCAACGCGTCCACCATATGCATGGGACGCTTTTCCGGTCACGCTGCGTGGAATGCAACCTTCCCTTCGCGGACCACACTATGTACGAAACCGTTCTTCCCGACTGCACGAAGTGCGGCGCACCGGTGCGTCCTCACATCGTTTGGTTTGGAGAGATTCCACTGGACATGCAAGGCATCTACCGCGAACTCGATCGCGCCACGCACCTTCTGGTTGTAGGCACTTCGGGGTCCGTTTATCCCGCCGCAGGGTTTGTACACATTGCGAACCAGCGTGGTATCCGTACTATTTATGTGGGCCCGGAGGAGCCTCTGAATGCGGGCGCCTTCGATCAGATTGTTCTGGGCGCGGCGACAGAGGTGCTGCCGCCGCTTCTCAGCTAGGCGGCATTCTCCTGCTCCCGAGCCCAGGCTTGGTAGCCCGCGCTGGCTTCGCCTAGGCGGTAAACCGTATTCCTGGTAACCACCGCCTGGTTATTCATTTCGAGGCTCACGATCGGGGAGGAGAAGACAAATGCTCCCTCCTCGATCCTGGGGTGGCCGAATACTTTGCCCACCAATAAATTGCCAGGCCGCAAAGATTGGTAGCCCGCAGTATTGAGCCCTGGCACAACCGCCCAATTCTCAATTTTGACAGATGGCTTTTGCGTTCGCATGCTCAACCTCTGCTTACTTGGATGCGGCTGTCGCTAACAAGGAAAATAATGTTGTAAGTCGCTGGATCTGCGGGATTTTTGCGGCTCGCAATCGGGACAAGGTGTTACATTGGATGACCGAGGAGATTATGCCCAAATTCATCATTGAGCGCACCATACCCGGTGCCGGCGCACTGGACCGTCAACAGCTGGCCGCCATTACCCAAGCGTCTTGCAATGTGCTTCAGAGTATGGGGCCGCAGATCCAATGGATCGAGTCCTACGTCACGGACAACAAGGTGTACTGCGTATATATTGCTCCCGATGAAGCAACCATTCGAGAACACGCGCGCCTGGGGCAGTTCCCTGCAGACTCGGTTCAGGTTGTTCGGACAGTCATCGATCCCACGTTCGCGTAGGTTTGCTGGTCAAGACCAAACCCCGCATAAGAAGGACATGCATGATCGCGCCGCCATCGCCGAAATGCCTGGTGCTCGTTATGCTCTCGGTGGGCGCCAACTTAAGCGTGCGTGCTCAGAGTGCAACCGCGGCCGCCATGACCTTAGTGGTGGATGAGACGCAAGCCGCGCGACGCATCAGTTTTGTGCATGAGGAGCTGGGTGTGCAGCCTGGCGCCCTGGCACTGGCTTATCCTCGCTGGATTCCAGGCGAACACGGGCCGACCGGACCCGATTCAAGATGTCGCCTCGCTCCAGATCCGTTCCGGAGACGTAACTCTGCCCTGGACCCGCGATCCGGATGACATCTTCACCGTTCGCGTGCAAGTGCCACCCGACACCCATACCCTGACCGTTGATTTTGATGTGCTGATGAAAAACACGATCTCGGATCACCAGCTCCTACTCGCATGGAACACGGTGGTGCTCTACCCCAGCGACGTTGACAAACGCAACTTTATGATCGAACCATCGGTGCTTCTGCCTGCAAACTGGAGATATGGGAGTGCGCTGCGAGTTACCGGCCAGACCGGAGCCCGGGTGAGTTTCGCGCCGGCCTCGCTCGAACGCCTGATCGATTCGCCGGTACTCGCGGGTGAGTTCTTCCGGGTGATGCCCCTGGCTTCGAGCTGGCCGGCGGAGCTTGACGTCACCGGCGACAGCCTGACCGCCATCGACAAAGCGGACGACGCGCGCGCGGTCTCTCTGTTTAGCAAACTGGTCGACCAGGATAAGGCGATGTTCGGCTTCCGGCATTGGCAGACCTTGCATGTTCTCGTGTCGCAGAGTGAAGCGGCGCCATTCGACGGGCTGGAGCACGAGGAGTCACCCTACAACGCCATCGGTGACGCCGAGTTGGGAAAAAAGGACGAACTGCAAAAATACGGTTGGGCGCTTCTGGCTCACGAAATGTCGCACTCCTGGGACGGAAAATACCGGCGGCCGGCGGAACTGTACTCCAAGGCCAACTACCAGGGCCCAGAACGGACGTCGCTGCTTTGGGTGTATGAGGGGCTCAACGAATATATAGGGATGCTGCTGGCCACACGTTCCGGCTTTAACGATGCCCCGTATATGCGCGACTATCTGGCGCAGACGGCCGCCCGCTTTGCCCAGGAGCCAGCTCGCGCGACCAGCGCTCTCGTGGACACCGCGACGGAAGACTGGGTACTGCGCAACGTCGACTCTGGGTGGACCTCGTTGCGCCGCAGCCAGGATTACTACGACGAAGGCGCGCTGGTGTGGCTGCGCGCCGATACCATCATCCGTGAACGATCAAAGGACCGGCTAACGCTCGATGATTTCCTGCGCAGCTTCTTCGGGCAACAAGATACCGGGCCGATTGTCGTTCCCTACAATCGGGAGGAGGTCGAGGCTGCCCTCGCAACTATATGCCCCTATGACTGGCATAGCTTTTTCGAGAGCCACATTTACCAGGTAAACGGTAAGCCGCCGACCGACGGCCTGGAGGCTGCGGGCTGGCGGCTGGTGTATACCGCCACTCCCAACAATGAGCCTTTCTATGCAGAGGCCTACGCCCCCAATTCGTACTATGCCTGGTTTTCCATTGGTGTCGACGTCGACAAGGATGGTACGCTCTCCGATGTTTTAGCCGGTTCGCCGACCTACAATGCGGGGCTGGGACCGCATATGAAGATCACGGCGGTCGATGGGCATGCCTACACTGCCGATGTGCTGAACGAAGCGATCGCTCATCCACGAGGCGGAAAGATCACCTTCATTGTGCGCAACTTCGATTCGGTTGAATCGCGCGAGATCCAGTATGCAGGTGGATTACGCTACCCTCATCTGGAGCGAATCCCTGAAACCCACGACTACTTAAGCGAGATGCTGGAGCCTCGAAAATGAAATTTCCAGGAATGGTCCGCGGAACTGCAGATCCCTCGGCTACCCCGGATTTCCTGTCAAGGCTGGTGGCGTCGCGAACTCCATGCGGTTTTCCTTACAGAACACCGCACACGCTGCCCTCTCTTGTGCCGCGAGCAGGAAATCCGGGTACGCTCGGGATGACAAAGGGGAGGGCGAACGATTCCATGAAGAGCGTTTGCCTTGCCAGACAGAATTAGAGGCTGGGTTCCGATCATCGAACTCTGATAGGCTCATCGAGACCGCTATGACTCGATGCCGGATTCTCTTGCTGTTGTTGGCCGGATTGCCCTGGGGGCTGCCGCTTGGCGGTCAGACTGCGCAAAACCCGCTGCCTAACTCAGAGCTGAAAGAGCCGGAGGGGAAACAGGTCCAGTTCCGGTTCCAAACGCTGCCCACAAGCGTCCAGATCTACACCTGCCGGCAAGCCGGTCAGGGCTTCGCCTGGGTGTCGGACCCGGACGCGATCATGACGAACTCCGATAAAACCTTGCTGGTCCACCATTACAAGGGCCCGGTGTGGGAAGCCACCGATGGCAGCCTGGTGCGCGGCGACGGTCCGCAGGCGAAACACTATCTGCCGAAGAATCAGGATGCAATCCATTGGTTGGAATTGCCGGTCAAAGCCGCGGCGGGACAATTTGCAACGGTGTCGTTGATTCGCCGCATCGATACCACCGGCGGCCTGCTTTCCGCCGGCAAGCCGTGCGATGCACAACATGCAGGCGATCAGGAACGGGTCAGCTACAGCGCGACCTACCTGTTCTACGCCACCAAGTAGGTTGCGACTTGGTCCTTAGTAACCAACGTAGGGTACCGATTGTCCGGCGTACGGTTACCATTTTCCAGTAAAGTTTCCACGATCTTGCTGTACTGTTACTTTTGTTGAACGCTTGGACACACAATTTTGGGATTGACAGGGTGGGCCATGTCCCTGTCGATTCTGGTCGGCGGTATAGAAAAGGTTCCGCAAGTTGAGCCCCGATACCCCGGTCAACATTTGTTGTTTTTTATCTGCTTTCTGCCTTCCCCGGTTGATCATTTCATCCCTCGGGCAAAGTGCGTTTGTAAGTGTGAACAGTCGAGCTTCTATCGCTCTGCTTTAGGGTTTCGAATGTTCGCCATGGTTGACAATGACTGGCCTGGTTTGGCCGGCTCTCATTTTTTTGCGATGTAAGAGGGCTCACGTATTGAGCTCGAGTCCGACGGTTCAAGCACCTTGGCCGTTTTCTGCCTTTTCCCCCCGGTCGACTATGTCCACCGTGATCCGGTGCGTTAGGGGAGTTCTCTGCATGTTCGAACATTGCAAGCGTGTCCAATCCGTTTTCCACCGGCGGTCTACGACGCCCGAGGTTTCAACGAGCCTTCTACGGCTAAGCCTGCTTGCCCTGGCTTGGTTAGTCTGTGTGCCGGTATCAAGCCTGTTGGCCCAGACCCCTACACCGGTAACAGTGCCGACGTGGCGCTACGACGTGACGCACGCGGGGCAAAATACCAATGAGACCGCTCTGACTCCGTCCAATGTGACCGAGAGCTCGTTTGGAAAGCTGTTCTCGCAGACGGTGGATAGCGGCGTATATGCACAGCCACTCTACGTGCCTGGCCTGAAAATGAGCGATGGCCTGGTGCACAATGTCCTGTTTATTGCCACCTTGCACGACTCGATTTATGCCTTCGACGCGGACTCGAACGGCGGCCCAAATGCAAGTCCGATCTGGCATGTCACCCTGCTGGATTCGGCGCACGGAGCGGGAGCGGGCGCAACCACGGTTCCGTATGAGGACGAGGGCTCGCAGGATATCGAGCCTGAGATTGGAATTACCGGCACTCCTGTCATCAATCCTGCCACCAACACCTTGTATGTGGTCGCCGCGACCAAGGAGAACGGAATTTACCTCCTGCGGCTACACGCGATCAACATCATTACCGGCGCGGAGCAGGCGCACAGCCCTGCGGTGATCACCGCCACGGTAGATGGCACGGGTCTCGGCAGCTCTGGCGGAAAACTGACGTTCAGCCCCTTGTGGGAGAACCAGCGCGGCGCACTCGATTACTACAACGGGTATGTCTATTTTGGATTTGCCGCCCATGGAGACAACGGGCCATGGCATGGATGGATCTTCGCATACAATGCTACAACGATGGCCCAGTCTGCGGTGGTGTGCACCTCGCCCAATGGCTATGGCGCCGGCATATGGGAGTCGGGCGCAGGTCTGCCGATCGACGATGACGCGACGGGCGGCCGCATGTTCGTGGTAACCGCGAATGGCACTTACGCGGCGACTCCGCCATTCACTGCGAGCAATGAGCTGGGCGACAGCATTATCAACTTCAGTCTTGCCAATGGTGGCCTTACGCCTACCGATTCATTCACGTCCTTCAACCAGGCGAAGCTTTCCCAGTCAGATTTGGACCAGGGTTCGGGTGGCATCCTGATGGTGCCGGATCAACAGGGGTCACACCCACACATCCTGGTTCAGGTCGGTAAGGAAGGTCGCATCCTGGTGCTCAACCGGGACGGCCTGGGAGGATATCTCCCTAACGCCACATCCGACACCAACGCCATGCAGGACATCCTGGATGAGACCGAAGGGTTGTGGAGTACCCCCACCTACTGGAACGGCAATGTTTATATGTGGGGCAATGGCGATGTGGGCAAAGTATTCCCGCTCAACAGCGGCGTGATGAACACCACACCTTCGAGTAAATCGACCGTTTCCTCGGCGTTTCCCGGCGCTTCTTTCTCGGTTTCCTCAAATGGCGCACAGGATGGTATTGCCTGGGCGGTGCGGACAGACCAGTACACCGACCACGGTCCGTCAATCCTGTACGCCTTCGATGCGACCGATCTTTCCCGAATACTTTGGGAGAGCGACACTAATTCCACGCAGAACGGTACTGCACATGCCATGAAGTTTGCCATTCCGGTGGTTACGAATGGCAAAGTGTACGTGGTCACTAACGGCGCGGTGTATGTATACGGGCTGTTGAACGGAAAATCGAACGCGGCTGCACCCGTGATTACGCCTGACGGAGGTGTATTTACCTCCGGCCAGACCGTCAAACTGTCCAGCACCACCGCGTCGGCGGACATCTACTACACGCTGGATGGCTCGGTCCCGACCCCGGCCTCGACACTTTATACGGGGCCCATCAGCATCAGCACGGACACCACCCTTAACGCGATTGCAAGCGCACCAGAGTATGTCCAGAGCGCCGTGAGCAGCGCTGTCTTCACCTTCCAGGATCAAGCCCCGGCTCCGGCCTTCGCGCCCGGTGGCGGAACCTACACCGCTACGCAAAAAGTAATTATTTCCGATACTGATACCAACGCGAACATCTACTACACAACCGATGGATCGACGCCCGGGACCTCTTCGAACCTCTATGCGGGTCCGATCACGGTCTCCGCATCGGAAACGATCAACGCCATTGCCATCGACCCCAGCTTGCAGAAAAGCATTGTAGTACCGGCGGCTTACGTGATCCAGGCTGGAGGATCATCGATCAACTTCGGCAGCGGCTTCTCTTCCGTTACCGGCTTGACGTTGAATGGCAGCGCGATCAATAGCGATGACAGCCGCCTGCAGTTGACCAACGGCGCGGACAATGAGGCTGGGAGCATGTTTTGGAATACCGCTATAGGGATCCAGGCATTCACTACCGACTTCTCGTTCCAGCTATCGGACGCGGTGGCGGACGGCTTTACCTTCACCATTCAGAATGTCGGACCTAAGGCCCTGGGCCCGTCGGGTGACGGCCTGGGTTACTACGGTATCAAGCACAGTGTTGCCATCAAGTTCGACCTCTACAACAACGTCGGTGAAGGCACCGATTCAACCGGCGTGTATACCAATGGCGCGTTGTGCACGGTGCCCGCGGTTAACATGACGTCGAGTGGCGTGCTGTTGAGGAGTGGGGACTCCATGCTGGCGCATGTTACCTACGACGGCACTACGCTCACCATGAACTTGCTTGACCTGGTGACACAGAAGTCATTCATCCTGACGGATGTCATCAATATTCCGGAGATAGTGGGCGCGAATACCGCCTATGTCGGGTTTACGGGCTGCTACCGGAGGTCTCGCCGCGAGCCAGAAGATACTCTACTGGACATTCTCCACGCAGGCGGTAACGCCTGTCACCTCCGCGCCGGCGTTTTCCCCGGCCGCGGGCACCTACAGTGCCGCGCAGAACATTCAATTGAGCAGTACAACGACGGGTGCGGTTATCTACTACACCACCAATGGAACAGCGCCCACCACGCAGTCCGCTGTTTACAAAAACGCAATCGCCCGTGGGTACGGGTACGACGACCATCGAGGCGTTTGCGGTCGCCAGCGGCTTGTCGCCCAGCCCTGTGGTCACGGCAACGTATGTTGTGGGGCAAACAGCGACGGCCGCTCCCACCTTCAGCCCGGCAGCCGGCACGTACACGACCGCGCAGAAGGTAACTCTGTCAGACACTACCGCAAATGCGGTGATCTATTACACCACCAATGGGACGGCGCCCACCACCTCCTCAGCGGTGTACTCGACGCCTGTCAGCATTGCGGCTACGGAAACGCTGAAAGCAATCGCGGTGGCGCCCGAAGATCAGACCAGTTCCACTGCGGTTGCCACCTATACGATCCAGGCGGCACCCACCATCAATTTCACCAGTGGATTTAGTTCGGCGGCCGGCTTGTCGCTACTGGATACGGCTACGGTCACCAAAGATGTGCTGCAGTTAACCGCGGCGGGAAGCCTGAATACCAGGGGCGCGGCGTGGTTTACCACGCCAGTGAATATCAGCTCATTTAGCACGGATTTCCAATTTCAACTGCTGAGCGCGAAGGCAGACGGCTTTACGTTCACGATCCAGGACGAAGGTGTTTCCGCGATTGGGCCGGTCGGCAGCGGGCTAGGTTATGGAGCCTCCGCGCCCGGCGGAAAGGGCGGCATCGGGCGGAGCGTTGCCGTCAAGTTCGACCTTTATAGCAACGAGGGAGAGGGTACGGATTCGACCGGCTTTTACACCGACGGCGCCTCTCCGACCATTCCGGCGACGACTATGACGGGATCGGGCGTTACGCTGAACGATGGTGATATCTTTCACGCGCATCTAACTTACGATGGGACTACTCTGACGCTGGTGCTGACTGACACCAAGACCTCGGCGTCATTCACCAACAGCCAGACAATCAACATCCCGTCCATCGTGGGGTCGCAAACCGCCTATGTAGGCTTTACGGGGGGCACTGGCGGATTGAGTATGACCACCCAGATACTCAACTGGACACTGACCAGCCAATAAGACAATGAGGGCGGCCCTTGCGGCCGCCCTCTTTTCGCGGGACTTTTCAAGTCATCTTGAGAGCAAACATGCTCGGTTAAGTGACGGCGGGGGCGATAATCCAGCCGCCCTTAGGAACTTCTCCGGAGCGGTTGACGAAAGGGACGACTTGGAATTCCTCCTGAGTCAGGAGCACAAATCTCTCAACCGCAGGTCCCTGCGCTCCCCCGGATTTCCGGTGAAACTTGGTGGCTTTGGCAAACTTCATGCGCCTTTCTCTAAGGAAAGGCGCACACGCTGCGTCATCTGCTGAGCGGCAGGAAATCCGGTACGCTGCCGATGAACAAGCGGGTCGCCTGCTGCTTGCCAATGAGTCTTCGTTGCCCAATCAAGAGAACTGCAGATCCCTCGGCTTCGCTCGGGATGACAAAAGGGGAGTCTGGGGTTGCCAATCGACATCGGTTGCGCGGATCCCAGGTCTCAAACGCGAGACCTGGGCCACCCGATTTGTTACCTAGTCATTTTTCTCTCAACTTGCCGCAGGCAAGTTAGCTGCTCGGGATGACACAGCGCGGTTTAGTGCCGCGCCTACGGCGCTCGGATCATCTTGGGGATCGATTTCCCAGCCCTTCCGGGCTGGGCTGACGTTTGGCGGCCGGCCCTCCGGGCCTTGCATTCACGGCGATTTTTGTCGTGTCATTGCTCCCTCAACTTGCCGCAAGTTTGCTGCTCGGGATGACAAAGGAGAAGGTGGCGCTTCCCTTTGGTGCGGTGGCAGTAATGGCAACCTCACAGACGTTGTTCATTCCTCCCTCAATTTGCCGCAGGCATGGTTGAGGTGCTCGGGATGACATTTGGGGGCCAGTGCTATCCATGGATAGCACTGGCTGGACAGACGCATACCTCACCTGTTCTACGCCAACAAGTGGAGAGCCGTATTAATGGTGGACGCGGGTGGAATCGAACCACCAACCTGTCGATTAAGAGTCGAATGCTCTGCCAGTTGAGCTACGCGTCCAATGAAGTGAAAAGGCCGAATGTTGAGCAACATTCAGGAGGCCCGGCGCGCAGATACCTAACGCCCTGAGCAAAAATATAGCATAATCCGCACCGCTGTTTCAGCGGTCTTCACCACTCAGAACCCAGCGATTCAGAATGCGTTGGAATTAGAACGAGAAGGAAAGTCCGCCCTGGATCGACCGCTCATCCTGGGCGAAATAGAGGGTGCTGCCATCGCGGGTGAGGAAGGGACGATAGCCCTCCGCCAGCAGATTGCGAACGTCCACCAACGCCTCCGTTCCGTTGGGCAGCAGGTGGCCACAATGGATCGGCTGGCGGATCAGGATGCTGAGGTAGGCGCCCTGCCCGAAGCTGTCGAACACCGCCACAGGCGTGACCGTATCCGCAGGCTGCCAACGGTAGGAAGCATGCCAGTGGGTTCCCGTGCTCACCAGCAAACCACTCACAGATCCAGTGACGGCTTCCGCCCTGCGCTGACTGAGGCCTTGCACTGCCTGCTCCACCGTGACTGCGGAATCGGGACTATCAAAGGCTAAGGTCTTGCCATCCGCGTAGGCCAGCGTTGCCCAGACCGACCCGCCGATCTTTTGCGCGACCACAGCCCTGAATCCACCGGTGGTAAAACCCGGGCCGGTAACGCGGAACACCTGGGAGACCGGATCGAACAGCATGTTGCCCGAGGCAAGATCCTGCTGCGATACCCAGCCGCCCCCGCCGATGATCGGATTCTGTACCTGATCCTCATAGAAAGCCACCATCGCCCGGCGGGTCGCGGTATTGTCTTCCAACCGCAGCTCCTGGTGGAAACCACGCTCGATGCGCACCCGGCCGCCTTCTTCAGAGAACATGGGGGCAAGTGTCGGGCTTTCCGCAAGCTCTCCGGCGTTCTGCAGCGCAGGTGACGTTGCCAGCCGGTAAGATGCGCTGACACCATCGGAGTGCCAGGTAGCATTCACGAACGGCATACTCGAGGTTGTCTCGGAAGCCCCCTGCACGGACTGAACCTCGTTGCCCAGCTCCATGGAAGCATTGGGACCAAGATTCACGGCCTCGGAGCTGCGCAGCCGCATGGAGTAGAAACCCTGGCTTCCCCCGCCTTCGATCGCAGTCATCTGCTGCACGGTGGCGACGTTGCGGATGGTCCGTTCCGGACCAAGCGCCAGTTGATATCCGGCGGTGTATTCCGAGCCCTGCTCAGGCTCCGGGCTCAGGTTGGCACGGAGAATCAGATGGCCACCGGTAGCGCTGGAGCGCTCCACTTCGAACGCATGATGGGGTCCGCCTTCTCCAAAGCCGCGACCTGGGCTGGTGACGGCGACCCGCGCTGCCAGTTGAGGAGCCGATCCGTGATCATCGCCGGAAAGCACCACCAGCGGGCCATCCTGGAGAAAGCGCAAGAGCGGACGATTGCTGGAGGAACGCAACGTCCACTTCCAGTCATCGCTGGGCTCGTTGGGCAACCGGGGCTGGGCCGGAAGCCATTGAATGGCCTCAAACAGCGTGCTCAGCGTGAGATTGACAATGACTTTGGTGTGGGCACGCAGGCGCAGATCTTCGCGCAGGGTGGGAAGAAATGAGTCTCCGGTGGCTTTTACCTGGTAGGTTCCGGGGAAAATGTGCTCGAAGGTAAAGCCGCCGTGAATATCGGTGTAAACCCGCGATACCACGGTGGCATTGGCAGCCATCAACTCGACCAGGGCGCCCATCTGCGGCGTGCCCCGCGCATCGCGCACGACTCCGCTGACAGTTGCCGGGAACGGAGCGCCATAGGCAGGCAAAAGGCCCGCCACGGCCATCACCATCACAGCTGCGAGTTGGCCATACCTTCTACGCACTCAATACGCTACTCACTCGAGCACACTGCAGGACCCCAGTTCTACGGTCGCCGGTACGACGCTACACTCCGGCGACTAAAGTCACTCTTTGCAGCTTAACAGAGCGCTAATCAACCGTAAACGGGGCCGATTGCGCCACCTGCTGCTTGGAAACGTGATCATTAACGGTGATGGTCACCTGGTACTTGCCAGGCTGCAGGCTGGCAAGTGGTACGGATCGCCTTACCGTCAACTGATCGGAGTTAGCGCTGTTGTCTCCCAATGCCGCGCTGGTCTCCGATGTATCGAGAACTGCCTTGTTAGACGCCATATCCATGATTTGGTACTGAATCGTGGCGGCGTTTTGCTTGCTCTTGTCGTCGATGGCCAGATTGTAAACCTGCATCCAGAAATTGAGCTTCTGGCTGCGATGGAAACTGACGGCAACCAGCGGGCCCGGCGCTGACCCGGGGGCGGACGAAGGTATTGCCCAGAATGAACTGCCCGGTGCCAATCTGCTTGGTGGGCACCTGCTCCATTTTGTCGGCCAGGATCAAGGACGATGCGGAGAGTTTCTCATCGTCATACTTGGGCACGACGATGCCTTCCGCCCAGGTCCCGACGTGGTCGGGGTTGTTCACATCCTTGATGGCAATATCCACCCGGTACCGGCCCGGCTTGAGCGGCAAAGCCCACCAGTGCACCGACGCCTGATCGAGCGCCTTGCCCAACAGCTCGGCTCGGCTCTTCCACCTCCAGGGTCTGCTCGAAGGTCTGCACCACGTGGTCGGTAATGGTTGCGACGCGGCCCAGGACGTTCACCTCGCCCTTGGCGACCCCGTCCTTGGTATTGAAGGTAATGTCGCGGTTCCTGATCTGCAGGGTTAAGGGAACCAGCACCGTATCCTCGGTGACCTTTACGTAGTCGGTGCGGACCTCAAAAGGGAAGAAAGGTCCATTCAACACCTTGTGGTTCACCAGAAACGATTCCAGATCCTTGAACTTGACCGCAGGCGGAGCCTGCAGCTTGGAGAACTGCTCCAGCCGGTCGAACTCCTTGGCTTGATTGGAGTTCGCCATGGGGCCGCCGCCCAGGTTCTCAAGGCCGCCATTGAAGCGGTCCTGCCGCTTCGACGTACCCATCTGTTCGCCCAGGGTCGCACCCGCGCCGGGAACGTGCAGCAAAGCATCTTTCTCCGAGCGGTCGAGGGTCATGTGGTAGTCGCCGCACATGCAGGTATCGACAAACTCGATATCGATGTTGTCGCCGATGCCTTCGATGTAGCGGTAATGCCAGGTTTCGAAGGGGAAGGTCGAGGTCTCGCCGCCACCCTCTTCCATGGGCCGCTCGTAAGCGCCGCCGCTGGGATGAGACTCAATGCTGTCCGGCTTGCCGTAGGCGATATAGATGTGACCGCGGTCGGTCTTCCAACCCGGCTTGCCGGCGGCGAAATGCTCGTTGGCATAGGCGATGCGCCGGTAGTTTTCTTCGCGGAATTCGTTTTCAGGGGAATCGGGGTCGGGGTTGCGCCGCTGCCAGAAGGTCTCGATGAAGTTGTCGCGCTCTTCGTCGTTCGACAGGCTTTTGAAGGCCTTCAGCTCCTGGTCGGTGATGATCCAGCGCACATCCTCGTCCACCCACTTCTTGTAGGGGCCCTTGAGCTCGTTTCTCAGTTCCTTCTGCTGCTTGAATTTGTCCTTATCGCTCAGTGGCCGTTTTAGCGGGTCCTGGGTATCCTGCGATGCGCTGGGGGACGCATTGGTGCTGGCCTGCGGCGCCTGGCCGGGCGCCGCTGGCGCGAAGATCATGGGTGTTAGTCCCAACGAACAGAACAGGAAAAGGGCGGAATATCCCTTTAGCATAGGTTGCGCGATACTCCCCGTACGGCACATCAAGTTTAAATTTGGGTAACGGCGAATTCAAGCGGCGAATGTTAATTCGCCCTTTATCTTGTGGCCAATGGCGTGCGCGGGTAACCATAAATGCGGTACTACGCGGTACTTCCCTGCCAGCCCGTCTGGTCCAAATCCCTGGTAAATGCCCGGTCAAAAAAGCAGGAACCGGCGTATAAGCGGGGAACCTCAACCGCCCGTTCCACGTATGATGGAGAGAAGAGCGGGGACCCGTTCTACACATGAAACTGAAGAAAATATTGATCATCTCAGGCGGAATCCTGGTGGCGGCCGGTGTTGCCGGCTTTACCATCGTCCGCGCCCAATCCGGCTATACCAAGGTACTCACGGCCAAGGTGGTGCGTGAGAACCTGGTTTCCATCGTCAGCGGCACCGGCCAGATCAAGCCCAAGACCTACGTCAACATAGGAGCCACCTCCTTCGGCAGGATCACCCACCTGTACGTCAAGGAGGGTGATCACGTGAAGAAGGGCCAGGTGCTGGCCACGGTGGAGAGCGTGCAGGCCAAGGCCGGTGTGGATGCCCAGCGGGCCAGTATTCGCTCCGCCGATACCGACATCTCCTCTTACCTGGCCGCGGAGAAGACAGCGGAGGCAACGGTTGACCACTCCGTCGCCGACCTGAACCAGAAACTGCTGGACTGGCAGCGGGCGCAGGCGCTTTATAAGGCGGAGCTCATCGCCAAGTCGGAATACGATTCCAAGAAAGCAGCCTACGACACCGACGTCGCCACCCTGGCGCAAAGCAAGGCGGCCCTGGTGCAGGCGCGGGCGCAGACGGCATCCGCGCGAGGCAAGCTGGGCACTGCCGAAGCCACATTAACCAGCAACGTCGACGCGCTGAACAAGACGGTCAGCGTAGCCCCTTTCGATGGCATCGTGACCAATATGCCGGTGCGCGAGGGCGAAACGGTGGTGGTGGGAATTCAGAATGCCCAGGGCAGTACCCTGATGACGCTGGCCGACCTGTCGGTGATTACGGCAGAGGTCAAAGTGGATGAGACCGATATCGTGAATGTCGCCATGGGGCAGCCGGTTGACGTAACGGTGGATGCGCTGCCCGGCAGAGTCTTCAAGGGAACGGTGACCGAAGTAGGCGACCAGGCTATCTTGCGCACTACCGGCATCGCCACCAGCCAGAGCACCACCGGCACCGAAGAGGCGAAGGATTTCAAGGTGGTGGTCACCCTCACCAATCCGCCGCCGGAGCTGCGGCCGGGGCTGTCGGCGACCGCCAAAATCACCACGGCGGTTCGGCAAAACGTGTTGGCTATTCCCATTCAGGCTCTGGACATGCGCACCCAGGCATCGCTGAAGGCTGGGCGCCTCGATGCAGACGGTGAACGCCGCATCGACGGGAAGTGGGGGAGCTCTCCGGATCCGGGCACCCAAGGCGTCTTCCTGATGCGTTCTCATGGCAGCAAGCTGGAATCACAATTTGTGCCGGTCACGACCGGGATAACCGGCGCCACCGACATCGAGGTCACCAGTGGCCTGAAAGAGGGCGACGAAATCGTCATCGGGCCGTACAAGGTTTTGCGTACGTTGAAGAATGACGTCAAGCTGAAGCGGGATAATGCGGCCGCAACCCAGGAAACGGAATCTTCGTAAAGCTGTTAGCAGCGCAGAGTTTTACGGGAGGGAGCAGGAGGAGAAGATGGCACTCGAAACCAGCGGCGCGGCGCAAGCCGACATGGCCCAGGATGGCGCCCAGGGAGAGGTCATCGTCGTCGAGGACCTGTGGAAGATCTACACCATGGGCCTGGACCAGGTGGTCAACGCCCTGTGCGGCATCAACCTGCGCATCCGCCACAATGAGTACGTCGCCATCATGGGTCCCTCCGGTTCGGGCAAATCGACGCTGATGAACCTGATTGGCTGCCTGGACACGCCGAGCAAGGGCAAGTATTGGCTGAACGGCCACCTGGTCAGTGAATTGAACGATGACGAGCTGGCGCGGATTCGCAATCGCGAGATCGGCTTCGTCTTCCAAACCTTCAATCTTCTGGCGCGGGCCACGGCTTTGCACAACGTGGAGCTGCCGCTGATTTATAACGGAACGCCGGCCGATGAGAGGATCGAGCGCGCCAAGGCGGCGCTGCGCTCGGTCAACCTGGAAGAGCGCATGAACCACAAGCCGAATGAGTTGTCTGGTGGCCAACGGCAGCGGGTGGCGATCGCGCGCGCGCTGGTGAATCGGCCGTCGATCATCCTGGCCGATGAGCCGACCGGCAATCTTGACTCCAAGACCGGCGACGAAATCATGGCGCTGTTCGATGAACTGCATGCCAAGGGCAACACCATCATCCTGGTCACGCATGAGCCGGATATCGCCGAGTACGCTCATCGCGTGGTTCACATTCGCGACGGCATGATTGCTTCGGATGCGGTCTCTTCCCGGGGCCGCCCGGTCAAAGCCTAACCCCTCTTCCCGTCTTCTGCACTTGTCGCTTCGCGCCACTCAACTCTTTTCCCGCTCCGCCGATAAGCCGCCTATAGCGGTTTCACGATCACGTGTAGCCGGAAAGGTGTGAATCGATGAATCAGCCGATGCAACCGAACCCCGAACCAAGTCGTTGGACGCCACCGCGCCGGCCGGTAACCGGCGCGTTACCCGAGTTGGTTTCACGATCGCTGGCCATGCGCCGGGTTTGTGAGCAGCTGCAGCAGATCGGGCCGCGGGTACGGCTGGCTCTGATCGAAGGAGAAACCGGAACCGGGAAACACCTGCTGGTCAGGCACATCCAGGCGCGGCACGTTGGCCAGGGCATGCTGGTTGCGGAAGAGGCGACCAGTTTGTTCTGCGCGGACAGCGGCTTGCATGACGAACTGCGGCCCGAGCCCCTGCGCGCCGCCAATCGCAGGGCGGCCGACGGCATTCTGCTGATCCGCAATATCGATGAGCTGGCGGCCGAGCCTCAGGCCCAGCTGCTGCGCTTTATCCGCGCCTTCGAAACTTCGCTCTCTGCGGAAAAGCCCAGTCTGCTTCCCGCTCCCTCCCGGGTGATCTGCACCGCGCGCAGATCACTGCGAAGCCAGGTGCTGGCGGGAGCATTCCTGCCGGAGATCTACTATCGCTTGAGTGCTGTTTCCTTCTTGCTGCCGCCCCTGCGCGATCGTAAAGAAGACATCCCTGGGCTGGCGCAGATGTTTATCGATGCCGTCTCGCGGGAGCAGCAAAGACCCTTGCAAGGGCTTGGCCCCGGGTCGCTCCCCATGCTTCTACGCCACCTCTGGCCGGGTAACGTGCGCGAGCTGGAAAGCGTAGTCCGGGCGGCGTGCCTGTCCAGCGAAGGCCAGTGGCTGCGGCCTATCGATCTGCTCATTCTACCGCTCGAACCGGCCGGCGCCAGGGACGGCGAGCCGGCCCTTCCCGAGAACTACACCCTCGATAGCGTGATCCGCCGCCATATTCTTCAGGTGCTGAAGGTTTGCGACGGCAACAAAGCACGCGCCGCTTCCAAGCTCGGGATCAGCAGGTCCACGCTCTACCGCATGCTCGAAAGCGAGATCGCCATGCCGATGCGTTCCCCTGAAGAAAAACAAGACGAGGTCATGGCTCACGAGACCCACTGAATGCCGTTCTAAGCTCGCTTCCCGGCTGCGGTTTTGCTCAGATAGCTTCCCCGCGGGCGGGCCTGGCAAGGCATGACCGCAGGTCCTTCTTTCATTACCAAAGCGCAGGGCTCATACCCTGCCCGTCCTGTAACAAGGCCAAGCCTGTTCGCCTGCGCAAATTGTCGATACACTGCGCTTACTAGCTTCTTGCCAGTCCACAGGAATCCTTTTGTTACGAATAGCAAATCTTTTCGCCCTGCGTCTCGCCCTCATCGCTCTTGCCTCCGGCGTTCTCCTTACCGCCCAAAGCACCTCGGTCGCGGCGCAAGATGTGCCCCTCAGGGACCGCGTAAGAACACTCAACGCCATCTTCACCGACTACTGGGAAGATAAACTCAAGCACGAGCCCGATTTCGCCTCCACCATCGGAGACACTCGCTACAACGATCAGCTTCCCGATTATTCCGTGCAGGCCTATAACGACTCCCTGGCGCGCGAACGAGCCTTTCTCAATCGCCTGGCCGAAGTGGACACTTCCGGTATGTCCGACCAGGAGCAGCTGAGCAAAGAAGTGCTGGTGCGCCAGTTGATTGAGGATCAGGAAGAAGCCCGGTTCAAGCCCTGGGAGTTGCCGGTTAACCAGTTCTATGGCCTGCAGATCGACCTTCCTCAGCTGGTTCCTCAGCTGACCTTCAACTCGGCCAAGGATTATGACGACTACATCTCTCGCCTGAAGAAGGTCCCGCTTGCCTTTCAGCAGACCACCGACAACATGTCGATCGGCATGGATGACCATCGCGAGCCGCCCGCGTTCCTGATGGAAAAGGTGCTGGAGGAAGTCAATAACATCGTCAACCAAAAACCACAGGATGGGGCGTTCGCCCTGCCGGTGCAAAAGTTTCCCCCTGCGATTTCTCCGACCCAGCAAGCGCGCATTAAAGAGGAATTGTTGGCGGTGATCACCGGGCAGGTGATCCCCGCCTACGTTCGGTTTGGGAAATTTCTGAAGTCGCAGTACATCCCCAACGGCCGCAATGATCCTGGCTTATGGTCCCTGCCCGATGGGGACGCTTACTACCGCTTTCTGGTGAAGCAGAGCACGACCACCGGCCTGACACCGGCGCAGATTCACCAGATCGGCCTCGACCAGGTCAAGGAGGACGAGGAGCAGTTGCTGGCGATCGCCAAGAAGCTGGGCTTTGCCGACGTGAAAGCGCTGCAGAACGCCGCGGCCAACAATCCCAAGCTGTTCCCAACCAGCAAAGAACAGCTGCTGGACGCGTATCGGGGATACCTCGACCAGATGCGGCCCAAACTTCCCCAACTCTTTGGGCGCTTACCGAAAGCGCCGTTGGTGGTCACGCCGGTGCCGGCGTATCTCGAGAAGGACCAGTCAGCGGCCTACTATTATCCCGGCGCGGCAGACGGCTCGCGGCCCGGGTACGGTTTATATCAACACTTATAAATTTGAAACTCGATCCCTCGATGATGTAGAGTCGCGGGCTTACCACGAAGGCCTGCCGGGGCACCACTTGCAGATATCCATCGCGCAGGAGCTCACCGACGTTCCTCAATTTCGCAAATATATCGAGTACATCGCTTACACCGAAGGTTGGGGACTCTACGCCGAGCGGCTGGGGAAGGATGTCGGCTTCTACCAGGATCCCTACAGCGACTACGGCCGCCTGGAAGGCGATATCTGGCGCGCGGTGCGCCTGGTGGTCGATACCGGCGTCCACTCGCAGCACTGGACGCGCCAGCAAATGGTCGATTACTTTCATGAGCACTCGGCGGTCGGCGAGACCGATGTGCAGGCGGAAGTGGATCGCTATATCGCATGGCCGGCACAGGCGCTGGGTTACAAGGTGGGCCAACTGAGACTGCTTGCGCTGCGAGCCAAGGCCCAGCAGGCGTTGGGGGATCGATTTGACCTCCGCGCCTTCCACGATCAGGTGCTCGACTCCGGCGCTCTGCCCCTGGATTTACTGGAGCAGCGGATCGATAGCTGGATCGCGCAGCAAAAAACTCAAAAGTGAGTAAGGAGACGTAATGGGCACGAATATAACGCGGCCTTCGCTTGCCGGCCGCCGGGTAGCGATTCTTGGAGCGGGAAAGATGGGCGGAATTCTCCTCCAGGCCTTTCTCAAGTCCAAAGTGCTTGAGCCGGAGCAGATCCTGGCCACGGTTGAACATGAAGAGCGCGCCGGGCAGCTCTCGGCGCAGTGGGGTGTCGATGTCTCCACCGACAATGTGGCCGCCGCGGGAGCAGCGGATCTGATCCTGATCGGGGTTAAGCCGATCACGGTCCCGGAGCTGGTCAAGCAGATTCGGCCCTCGCTTACGCCGCAAAAGCTGCTGGTCTCGATCGCTGCCTCGGTGCGCACCACGGCCATCGAGCAGGCGGCGGGAATGGAAATCGGGGTGGTACGGGCTATGCCGAATACTCCCTCCATGCTGGGCGCGGGCATCGCCGCGCTCAACCGCGGACGGTTCGCTACCCAGGAGCAACTGGATCTCGCCGCCTTTCTCTTTGCCACCGTCGGACGGACCGTGGTGGTGGAAGAAAAGCACATGGATGCGGTCACCGGCCTTTCTGGCCAGCGGGCCGGCTTTTATCTACATCATCCTGGAATCGTTGGCGGAAGCGGGTGTGAAGGTCGGCCTGCCCCGTGATATTGCGACCCTGCTGGCGGCCCAAACCACTTTTGGCGCGGCCAAGATGGTGCTGGAAACCGGCTACCATCCGGCGCTGCTGAAAGACGCGGTCACCACGCCGGCGGGTTGCACCATCGATGGCATTCTGGAGCTGGAAGAGGGCGGCCTGCGCGTGACCCTGATCAAAGCCGTGATGCGCGCTACCCAGCGCGCCAAGGAACTCGCCGGGTAAGATAAGAGGGATCCATGAGTTCTTCCCAGGCGCTGGTGGGCTCGGTCGCAAGCGCAAATCCCGCCCTTCTGATCTTCTGCCGCGGTTTGCCTGGGCAGTCCTGGTCTACAACGTCCTGGTTGTTTTGTGGGGCGCAGTGGTCCGCGCCACCAGCTCCGGCGCCGGCTGCGGCGACCATTGGCCACTGTGCAATGGCGTCGTGGTGCAGAGCCATCCCCGCCTGGCTACTTTGATCGAGCTGGCTCATCGCATGAGCAGCGGGGTTACCGTAATCGCGATTTTGCTGCTGCTGGTATGGGTATTTCGCCGCACGGTGGTTGGGCATCTGGCTCGCATTACGGTCGTTGCGGCGACGTTGCTCATCTTCAATGAAGCCTTGCTGGGCGCACTGCTGGTGCTGTTGCGGCTGACCGCCGAGAACCGGTCACCGGCTCGCGCGGTGTATCTTTCGCTGCACCTGGTCAATACTCTGCTGTTGCTGGGCGCGCTCGCGCTCACCGCGCATTTCCTTTCGCGCGGCGAGGCTTTTGACCGGCACAAGGTGCGTTTTATGCAACGGGCGCCGGCCATCACCGGGCTTGTGGCCATTTTGCTGGTAGGAGCGAGCGGAACGCTTGCCGCCCTTAGCGATACGCTCTTCCCCGCCCGCTCGGTGGGCGCAGCCCTCGCGGCGGACTTCTCCAGCGGCAGCAGTTGGCTGCAGCGCGTGCGCTTTGTTCACCCTGTCAGCGCGGTGATTGCCGGGGTCTTCATTTGCTGGCTGCTGCTGCGCAGCTTCTCGCAGCCCGCGGAGCGCAGGCCGGCAAACTGGGTACTCATGCTGCTGGCTCTGCAGTGCTTGCTTGGCGTTGCGGATATGGTTCTGCTGACCCCGCTCTGGATGCAGATCCTGCATCTGCTCGGCGCGGACCTTCTGTGGATTGCGCTGGTTGTGCTTACCGCGAGAATCTGCGTTGTGGGCCAAACGCAGGGCGCATAACTAGACCGGTGTCACGAGAAACAGCAGGTCCCTCGGTTCACTACGCTGTTCGAAATATCCCCCAGGTCTCAGAAGCTGCAGATCCCTCGGCTACGCTCGGATCCGACTAAACGCGAGCTTTAGCTACGCCCTCGACAACGGGAACGCTGCCTCTCATGTCTGGGATGTTTTTCATTCAGAACTCGCCACAAGAACGTCATCCTGGAGCGGAGCAAAGTTACCACTGTAACTGTGAAGGTTGCTAGCAGGAATAAGAACAACTAGCCGGTCTTGCGCCGGCGGGCGGGCTTCGCTTCTGCAGCTGGGGCTGATTTCGGACCCTTCTTGCCGCCAGCCTCCACCAGGGTCGGAGCGGCGGCCACTGCTCCCCGCTCAGCGATGCTCTTCTTGAGAGCTTCCATCAGGTCAATTACGGGAGCCAGCCTGGCCTTCTGCGGCTGGCCGGCGACGACCTGCCCGGCCCGCTTGGTTTCAATCAGATCCAGGACCCGCTGTTGATATTCGTCCTTGTACTGCTCGGGCTCGAATTTGGCGGTGAGCTGCCGGATAAACTGCTCCGCCAGATCGATCTCCGGCTTCTGCAGGTTCATGCTCTCGTTCTTGCCATATTCGCTGATCTCGCGCACTTCGGCCGGGAAATACAGGGTGTGCAGCACGATACCCTTGTGATAGGGCCGCATCAGCACAATCTGCTCCCGCGAATGCAGCGTGACCTTGGCAATGGCAGCCACATTCAGCTTCTCCATCGCTTGCAGCAACAAGCTGTAGGCACGCCGGCCCGGATCTTCAGGGGCCGAGTAGTAGGACGCCTGGTAGTAAATCGGATCGACCTCGCTCAGGCTGACGAACTGGGCAATCTCCATGGCTTCCGACGAATCGGCCTCCAGGGTCTTAAGCTCTTCGCTGCTTACCAGAACATAGCTGTCACGATCGACCTGGTATCCCTTGACCAGCTCGTTACGCTCGACCACGCGGTCACAGACAGGACAAAAGGTCTGTTGCTTGATGCGCGAGCCGCACGGTTCGTGGATCTGGTTAAAACTGACGTGTTCTTCGCGCGCTGCCGCGAAGAGCCGCACCGGCACCGATACCAGACCAAACGAGATGTAGCCCTTCCAGACCGTGGATGCCATGGTGCTCCTGAGGAGATAAGATACCGTCCGGGCGACAAGCAGGGCAATCAGAAAAACAGCTTACCCGGTGACACAGAATGCTCCCGGCGTGCAAAGGCTCAGGAGCGATTGCTTGCTTCGCCCGCCAACACGGCGGTCTTCGCAGACTGTTGGTGAATCCGGCGCAGGATCATGCAGGCAACGTAGGCCGCGCCAAAGCCGTTATCGATATTGACCACGGTTACGTTAGGGGAGCAGGAATTCAGCATGCCGAGCAGGGCTGCAATGCCGCCGAACGACGCGCCGTAACCCACGCTGGTGGGGACGGCAATCACGGGCGCGCCGACCATGCCGCCGACCACGCTGGGCAGCGCGCCTTCCATCCCAGCGCACACAATCACCACCTCAGCCTGGCGCAAAACCTCGCGGTGGGCGAGCAGGCGGTGCAGGCCGGCGACGCCCACATCGTAGATCCGGCGCACCTCGGCTCCCATGATCTCGGCGGTTACCGCCGCTTCCTCGGCCACCGGCAAATCGCTGGTTCCCGCGCACAGCACGGAGAGTGACCCCAGGGCGCCGCTCTCGCGGCCGGATGGCGGGCTGAGCGAAATAATGCGGGCCACGGGATGATACGCCGCCTCCGGGACCAGGGCTTTCACCGCCGCGAATGCGGCCTCATCGGCTCGGGTTGCAAGCACATCGCCACCCATGGCCGCCATGCGAAAAAAGATCTCCGCAACCTGCGCGGCTGTCTTGCCGCCCGCATAGATGACCTCGGGAAAGCCGGTGCGCAAGCGGCGATGATGGTCAATCTTGGCGAAGCCTGCGTCCTCGTAGGGCAGGTTCGCGAGGCGCTCCATGGCGTCCTCCGGGCGCAGTCCGCCATCGCGGACGCGCTGCAGCATTTCCAGGATGGTCTCTGGGTTCATGATCGAAAGCCGGCTTCCAAGGTGGCGGCGTCCGGCTCCGGGCCCACTTGCCGCGTGCGCCAGGCAGCCATCGCCGCCTGCATGACCGTTTTCAGCGGAACGTCGAAGGCGGCCGCCGCGCGGCGGCAATCCTCAAACTCCGGCGCCGCGTTCCATTCTTCTCCCTGCCAGGAGCCGGTCTTGACATGAATCACGCCAAACTCGGTCTGCACCGGCGTGGACTCGCGGGCAAGGACGACGCGACTCTCTTCCCGCACGCGGATGCCCAAGGTGGTTGTCTCGCGGAACAGCAACTGCTGCAGATGGCCTGCATCGCCGGGCTTGCAAAGTACGGTCAGCAGCGTTCCCACTCGACCCTTCTTCATGGTCACGGCCCCACTCATCACGTCGAGCGCGCCCCGCTCCAGGGCCAACTGCGCGGTGTGGGCCAGAACCTGCGGACTTAAATCATCGACAGCACACTCCAGCACGGTCACTTTCTCCTCGGTGAACGGCTGCGCTTGCGCAGTCTCGCCGATGCTCACCCGCAATACGTTGGGAAAGCGCTCCGGATTGCGCGTTCCGGCTCCGTAGCCGATCGCCTGGGTCCGCATCACCGGCGTGGCATCGAAACGGCAATCCAGCGCGCGCAGTAAAGCCGCTCCAGTGGGGGTGACGAGTTCTGCCTGCACGTGCGCGGAATAAACCGGCAGATCCTTGAGCAGCTCCGCGGTTGCCGGGGCGGGCACCGGGAACCGTCCGTGCGCGCAGTTCACAAAGCCACTCCCGACGTTGATCGGGCGAACAATACCATTTGTCGAGGTCCAGGGCATCCACGGCGGCCGCACAGCAGGCGATATCCACGATCGCATCGACGCCGCCCACCTCATGAAAATGAACCTCTTCCGATGGAACACCATGGATGCGGCCTTCTGCCTGCGCCAGCAAGGTAAAGGCAGTCAGGCTGAGGTTACGGGCTCGCTGGGTCAGGCCGGCACCCAGGAGAAGATTGCGAATCTGCGGCAGGCTGCGGCCGTGTTGGTGCTCACGCGTGCGCATGGGGATGGCCGTGAGGGTGATCGTGGTGATGATCGTGCTCGTGGTCGTGCTGGTCTTGCTCGACCGGCCCGGTAACGGCTGCGCTCTCATGCAGCCGGCCGTCGACCATGACATCGATCTTGGTCGATTGAATGCCGCTCCGGCTCACCCGGGTCACGCGTAACTCCGCTCCCAACGCCAGCGAAGCCGTGGTTCGCTGCAGCAGCTCCAGGGGTGCGCCTGCATCCACCAGGGCGCCCATCAGCATGTCGCCGCTGATGCCGGCAAAGCATTCCAGGTATCCGATACGCATCAAGCCTCACTCACCTGCGCGGGGAGCTTTTAAAGCCGGTCAGTACCTCAATGGGCAGCACTTCGTTCATGGAGCCGGAACGGTAACCTTCGCAATCCAGCGAGACGTAACGGAAGCCGGCGGCGCGGACCAGGGCGGCCATCGCCTTCATTTTCCCCACCTCCAGCGCGGAGGCCATCTCCTCTTCCGCAATCTCGATACGGGCGATCGAGCCATGATGGCGCACGCGAAACCGTTTAAGCCCCAGGCTTCGAAGCGAGTCCTCTGCCTGCTCGATCATGCGCAGCGCCTCCGGGGTTACCCGCCGGCCGTACTCCACGCGCGAGGAGAGGCATGCGGAAGCCGGCTTGTCCCAAACGCGCAACTGCGCCCGCTGGGCCAGGGCACGGACGTCGGCCTTGGTAAGACCTGCCTCCGCCAGAGGAGCGGCCACCCGATGCTGCGCCGCCGCTTTATGGCCGGGACGGAAATCCTGCCCGTCATCCAGGTTCAATCCGTAGGCCAGGGCACGAAAGCCGGTGCGCTCAAGCTCCTGCTCCATCACGTTAAAGAGCTCGTCTTTGCAGTGGAAGCACCGGTCAGGGCCATTCACCGCGTACTGCTCTCGCTGTAACTCGTGGGTTTCGATCGATTGCAAGGGGATTGCGTGCTCCCGGGCAAAATCGAGAGCGTCGTTATATTGCGAGCGCGCCAGGCTGGCCGAGTCGGCGATAATCGCCAGCATCCGCGGGCCAAGCACGCGATGCGCCGCGTATGCCAGGTATGCAGAATCCACCCCGCCGGAATACGCAACAATCACGCTTTCTAATGAGAGCAGTCGCGCGTGAAGGGCTTGTTCCTTCTCCTCGAGATTGATTTCCTGCGCAGTTGCGAGTTCTGCCGATTGCTGGTTCATTCCTGGGTACACTCCCGATGATGAAAAACCCGTGACGAGGTCCTTCTCCTGCGTCCGGCTCCAGGCCGTCAGATGCGGGAGAAGCCTGCAGGGGCTGCCTGGACCCTCGATTCCGAAGCTGTGATGCCATTTCCAAGTAGACTAAATAAGCGATGTCGTTCTTCGCTGTAAAGTCTCCTTTAACCGCCAGCGACCGGATTGAGCGGCGCCGTCTGATCTTTGCAGACAGCCTGGCCCTGGTCACCCTGTTCGCGACCACGGCTCTGTTGGCCGTGCTGACGAACTATCTTTACCAATCTTACGCTTCCCATCAAGTTGAGCTGGCAAACCGATGGCTGGAACGCGGCCAACAGGCCATGCGGAATGGCAAGCCCCAGGCAGCGATCGATGCCCTCAGCTCCGCGCTGGCCTATGCCCCAGGGCAACGCGCCATACAAATTCAACTGGCCGAAGCGCTGGCTTCCGCCGGCCGGCTTCAGGAAGCTTCTGTCTACTTCAATGCGCTGTTGGAAACCCAGCAGGGTGACGGTTTAATCAATCTTCAACTGGCCAGGATCGCAGCCCGCCAGGGTAACGAAAGCCAGGCCATCGAGGACTATCAGCGGGCGATTTACGGAAGCTGGGAGGGAGACGGCTACGTGCGCCGCCGGTCGGTCCGTCTTGAGCTCATCAACTACCTCATCTCCAAGCAACGGCTGGACCAGGCCCGCAATGAGTTGCTGGTGGCTTCTGGAAACGCCCCGGACGACGATATTACGGTCCAACTGGACATTGCCCGGACGATGGAGCAGGCGCAGGATCCCAGCGACGCCCTGAACCTGTACAAGAAGATTCTCCGCCACCACGCCTCCCTGCGCGAGGCGCTGGAGGGAGCAGGGCGGACCGCCTTCCAGCTGGGCCGCTATCTGGAGGCAAAGCGATACCTGGCGCATGCCCTGGAGGGCCCTGGCGTCGACCAGGAGCCGCCGGCGGCCATCGCAGCAAAGTCGAGACCGGCTGGCCGAGGCCACGCGGCTACTGCAACTGTATCCGTCTTCGCGGGTAGGCCTGGGTGAGCGGAGCAACCGCATTCTGGAGGACCGGAAGCTGGCCATGGCGCGCCTGGCGGAGTGTACGCAAGACAAAGCTGCGGCAAAGGATTCCGCAGCGGACAGCGCACCAGCGCCAAAGTCAGCCAAGTACCCAGCCCAGCTCCAATCCGTTGGCAAGCCTGGCCTCTCACTTCTCCCGGCATACAACCGCACCCGCACAAAGCCAGCCGGCAGCTGCTCCCCCGGTCGACCCCCTGCAAGCACTGGCGGAACGTTGGCAGCAACTGCCGGCTAAGATCTCGGTGACCGCCCTGGAGAAGGATCCCGAGTTGACCCAAACCCAGATCCAACTCATCTATGACACGGAGACCGTCACGCAAGCGGTCTGCGGCGCGCCGTCGGGCGACGATGCCCTGTTACTAAGGATCGCCCAGGCGCCGAACCAGGTGGAGCAAGAATGAGCACGACTATGGGCAGGCCCGGGGTAGATCAAGCCGCGGTTGCGGCGGAGAGGCGCTATCGGCCCAACCCGGCGGAAGTTCAGAGATTGGCGCCGAATCGGGACGAGCGGCTCTTCCTGGTTCTCTCCATCTTCATCGGAGTCATCTCCGGCCTGCTGGTGGTCTGCTTCCGGGTCGCCATCAACTGGATCCAGGTGCTCACGCTGGGGTCATCGCCTCATCCCGGGCAGTTGCGGCTGTTTTTTGTGCCTATGGGGGTCGGCCTTCTGGTCGCCGTGCTGGTGCAGCTGGTCTTCCCTGGGGCGCGGGGCAGCGGCATCAACCAGACAAAAGCCGCGCTTTATATCTACAACGGCTATATCTCCTTCAGGACGGTCATCGGGAAATTCATCACCTCGGCGCTCTCCATCGGCGGCGGATTCTCTCTTGGGCCCGAGGATCCTTCGCTGCAAATCGGCGCCGGCGTGGCCTCCATGGTCAGCCGCCGCCTCAATCTCTCGCGCGAGCGGCTGCGCATGTTTGCGCCGATAGGCGCTGCGGCGGGCCTGGCGGCCGCATTCAACGCGCCGATCTCCGCCATTCTTTTTGTTGTGGAAGAGGTGATCGGCCGGTGGAGCGCGGCGGTGCTCGGCTCCATCGTGCTCTCCGCCATCTCCAGCGTCGTGGTGGCGCGCTGGTTCTGGGGCGCAGAGCCGATGTTTCGCATCCCCTCGGTAACCCTCAAGGGTCCTCAGGAGCTTCTTGCCTACGCAGTTCTCGGCGTTGCCGGCGGCGTCGCCGCGCTCATCTTCTCCAAGGCGCTGGGCTACTCGCGCCCCCGGTTGCGCCAGCTTCCGCGCTGGACCTGGTATATCCAGCCACCGATCGCCGGGCTCATCGTGGGGGCGATCGCTTATTTTGGCGCTCCCCAGGTGATGGGGCCGGGATACGGCGTGATCGACCAGGCGATGCACGGCCAGTTCACCTGGAAGTTTCTTCTCGCCCTGGCCCTGCTCAAGATTGTGGCCACCACCATCTCTTTTTCCAGCGGCACGCCGGGCGGAATGTTCGCCCCGACCCTCTTTATTGGAGCCATGCTGGGCGCTTCGATCGGTACCTTCGAGAAGATCTTCTTCCCCAGCTTCCCTATCTCGGTTGGCTCCTATGCGCTGGTGGGCATGGGGGTTCTGTTCGCTGCGTTCCTGCGCGTGCCGTTGACCTCGGTTTTCATGGTTCTCGAAGTCAGCGGCAACTACTCCATTGTGCTTCCGGTCATTCTGGCCAACACCATTGCGTACCTGGTTTCCCGGAGTTTGCAACCGTATCCGATTTTTGAAACCTTCACCCATCAGGATGGCCTCGATCTGCCTTCCATGGAGGAGCAGCGCGAGGAAAGCGTGCTGCATCTGGAGGACGCCTTGCGCCCGGTGAACGTCCCGATCTTTCCCGGTACGGCCACACTGCAGGAGGTGTCTGCCCAGTTGGCTGCGGCAGACGCGCCCGTATTGCTGGTGAAACTTCGGGACGGTTCCTGGTACTCCATGAGCCGGAGCGAGTACACCTCGATCGCGGCGACACAAACCCCGGATACTGTGCTGGAACGCGCGCTCAAACCGGATCGGGCGCCGCTGCTCTTTCCTGACCTGCCTCTGGATAGCGCGATACCTTACCTGGCGCGCTGGCCGGTTTTGCCGATTCAGAATCGGGCCAGCAAAGGGACGCTCGAGGGTGTTGTGTCTCTTGAAGATGTGCTGGGACGTTACCAGCAGCAGTAGGGGTTTGTTTGGGGTGAGGGGAACAGCAGGTCCCTCCACTACGCTACGCTCCGGTCGGGATGACAATTCTGTTGCAAGATGCGATGATTGCTTGCCAAGATCTCGATCTGCAACAAAATTGTCATCCCGACCGGAGAGCAGCGTAGTGGAGGGACCTGCTGTGCTCGGAAGCGATTAAGTGCAGCGCCTCAGAGATGCGCAGGATTGGAAGCACCAAGTTCCCAGGATCGCGCGTGGATCTTCTTTCATCGGGCTGCTCACGCCCGCGGTGCTTCTTGTCCATGGCTACCACCCTCTGGCCGATGATGGCGCCGTCTACGTAGCCGGTATCAAGAAGCTGGCGAATCCCAGCCTTTACCAATCGGACGCGGTTTTCGTCTCATCGCCTACGCATTTCTCGATCTTTGCCCACGTTCTCGCCGCGATGCTGCGCTGGGGACATCTTCCACTGCCCTTCCTGCTGCTGCTTTGCCACCTGGCATCGATCTTCCTTTTTCTTCTCGGCTCGTGGGCCTTGGCAGCGCGAATTTTTGTCACGAACTCCGCCCGCTGGGGAGCAGTGTTGCTCGCTGCCTGCTGCTTCACACTGCCGGTCGCGGGCACCTCGCTCTGCATCATGGATCCCTACGTCACGGCGCGTTCCTTCTCCACCCCGCTCAGCCTGTTCGCGCTGGCGGCTGTGCTCGACGAACAATGGATAGAGTCCCTTTTATGGCTGGCTCTCGCCGCGCTGCTGCATCCCCTGATGGCGGCCTATACCGCGATCGCCATGCTCACGCTTGCACTTGCCAGGCGCAGAATGTGGTGGTCCCTCGGTTTGTTCTGTGGCTTTGGATACTCACTGTGCGGCGCCATTTTTCTAGTCACGCGCCATGCTGACCCCACCCAGGCATATAACCGCGCGGCCCTGAGCCGCTCGTATTTTTTCCTCTCCAGCTGGCAGTGGTTTGAGTATCCAGGATTGCTGATCCCGCTCCTTCTGCTGGGAATTGCCGGCTCCCGCAGACAAGTGCCGTGGCCGGCACGCGCGCTCGCGATTGCGGCTACGGTCATGGGCAGTTGTGCGCTGTTCGCGTCTCTGTGTTTTGTGCATCGCAGCGGAAGCCTGCTGCTGGCCCGGCTGCAAGTGCTGCGCGCCTTCCAGTTCGTGTACATTGCCGGTGTCCTGCTGGCCGGCGGATTATTGGCCCGCCTACACAAGCGCGCAATCGCCGTTGTCTTGCTCCTCATTGCGGGCGCTCTCTTTGCCGGTCAAAGACTCACCTATCCGGAATCAAGCCATGTGGAATGGCCGGGAATACGCGCCGCGCAACGAGTGGCAGCAGGCTTTTCTCTGGATTCGCGCCAATACGCCCAAAGATGCAGTCTTTGCGCTGGATAACGACTACATCGAGAGTCCCGGCGAGGATGCGCAGGGCTTTCGCGCAACCGCAGAGAGGAGCGCCGTTGCCGACTGGTTCAAAGACGGCGGCATCGCCAGCAACTTCCCCCAGGCGGCAATTCCATGGTGGCAAGGCTCTCAGGCCACGGCGCAGCTCAACGACGCCACCGACGACCAGCGGTTAACCCGTCTTCGTCCCCTCGGCGTCACCTGGGTGGTGTTGTCTGCGCAGGCAAGCACAGGCTTTGTCTGTCCATTCAGCAATGAGCGCGTGCGCGTGTGCAGGCTAAGCCCTTTGCTTCACCCTACGGATGGCGCAAAATAACGTAGGGAGATGGTTCATGTTGACGCTGTATCAGCGACTTATTTTCGGTTACGTGCTCCTTCTTGCCCTCCTGCTTGCCGTCGGCCTGCACGATTCCGTATCGCTCCACCAGGCAGCGGCACTCGACCACCAGGCCGTCCCAACCGCGACGGCGATGGCGGAACGAGCCGCGCTGGCCCGGCGAGCTACCACCATCACCACCGTCTGCACGCTGAGCGGGGTTCTGATCTCCATCGGCTTTCTGGTCTCGATCATCCGGCCGATCCGCCGTACGGCGGCCGCTGCTCGCCGCATCGGCCAGGGCGAATTGCAGCAACGCATCGAGTGGCGAACCCGGGATGACCTGGGCACGATTGCCACCGAACTGAATCGCATGGCGGTGCGGCTGCGCGACCTGCGCGAAACCGAATACGGCCGGAAGCAGATGGACCAGCAGCTTTCCGATGCCGTGGTGCGATCCATCTTCGAGCCGGTGATCGTCACGGACGCCAAGGGTCAGGTGCTCAAGCTTAACCAGGCGGCCAGCGAAGTGCTGGGCGAGGCCGCCGGGGATCGCATGGCCCTGACCAACACGCCGGGAGGAGAGAGGATCCTGCGCGCGGTGCGCGACGCAGTCTCCATGCGGCAGTCGATCGCCAGCGAAGACGAAGCCGCCATGCTGCCCATGAAGCTGGGCGAGGGACAGCGCAGCTATCGCCTGCGCACCACGCCCATGCGCGACCTGGATGGCAAACTGCTGGGCGCCGTCAGCGTGCTGGAAGACATCACCGAGATGCAGGATATCGATCGCTTCAAGACCCGCTTCCTGAGCGTCGCCTCGCGAAGACTCCGCAAGCCCCTGGAGCAGCTTCGACTTAGCCTGTACACGCTTACGTCGGGCTTCGCCGGCGAACTGCGGCCGTTGCAGGCCGACGTGCTGCATGGAGCCGAGGAAGACGCGGAACGCCTCAACGACCTTATGTCCGACCTGATCGAGGTTTCGGAGATCGATACCGGACGGCGTGAACTGCGCATGGATAAATTCCGGCCCATCGATATTCTTCGTGACGCCTGCTCCCGGACGCGCGATGAGGTTCGCGCCAAGAATATCGACGTGCAGATTCAGGCATTCGCCGACCTCTCGCACGTGAACGGAGACCGCCGGGCGCTGCGCAGCATCATGGACAACCTGATGAGCAATGCGGTGCGCTACACGCCGGAGAACGGCACCATCCTGCTGCAGGCAAAGGAACAGAAAGACATCGTGCAATTCTCGGTGCGCGACTCCGGCCGAGGCATTGAAGCAGAGCGCCTGCCCAACATCTTCGGCCGCTTCAGCGCCGCGCATGACCAGGGAACCGGCCTGGGCCTCGCCCTGGTGCGCCGGCTGGTGGAATTGCTCGGCGGGCAGATTTCCGTGGAAAGCCGGCTCGGCCACGGCACCACTTTCAGCTTTACCCTTCCCGTCGCCACGACCGTCCCCACGCGTCATCCCATCGAAATCGGTTAGAGTGGCCCCAGGTACATGACAGACCTCTCGACCGACATCACCCCTACCGCGCCGGAACTGGCTAAGCTGCGCGTCTACATCGGCGCCGCCCCTGGCGTGGGCAAAACCTACCAGATGCTCGAAGATGCCCATCGGATGAGAAAGCAGGGCGTCGACATCGTCATCGGGCTGATCGAATCCCACGGCCGGAAGGAGACGCAAGACCAGGTAAAGGATCTTGAGCTCATCCCGCGGCGCGCCATTCCTTACCGCTCTGTGGTCCTGGAAGAGATGGATCTCGATGCCATTCTTGCCCGGCATCCCAACACCGTGATCGTGGATGAACTGGCGCACACCAACGTGCCGGGATCGAAAAATCGCAAGCGCTATGAAGACGTGCTGGAACTGCTCGACGCCGGCATCAACGTGATGACCGCGGTCAACGTACAGCATCTCGAAACCCTCAACGACTCTGTCTCCCGCTCCGCCGACACGCAGATCAGGGAAACGATCCCGGACAGTTTTCTGAAGCGGGCCGATGAAGTCGTGAATGTGGACGTGACCGTAGAGGAACTGCGCTTACGGCTTAAGCAAGGCAAGATCTACGCCGCGGAGAAGATCGAGCAATCGCTGGCCAATTTTTTCCGCAAAGGGAATCTAAGTATGCTGCGCGAGCTTGCGCTGCGCACCACGGCGGAAGAGGTTGGCTCGCGGGCGGCGGAATATCGCAGAAGCCAGGGCCTGGAACAAGCTCCTATCCCTGAAAAGGTGATGGTCTGCCTCTCACCCCGGCCGGGAGCGGAACGTCTGTTGCGCGTAGGCGCACGCATCGCCGGCCGCCTGGCCACCAACTGGTATGCGGTGCGCGTCGAATCTCCGGACGAAGACGCGCGGCATGGTGACGCCGAAGAGTACCAGCGGATGGAGGAGTATCAGCGCCTGGCCCGCGAGCTGGGGGCGCAGGTCGTGGTTTTGAAAGACAAGAACGTCGCCGACGCGCTGATCGAGTTCGCGCAGCAGGAGAGCATTTCCCACGTGGTCTTCGGGCAGTCGGCGCGATCGCGGTTCGATATTCTTTTGCGTGGCTCGGTGATCAACCGGTTTCTGGCGGAGATTCGAGATGCCACGGTTCAGGTGGTCCCCATCAGCAAGGCCAAGCGGTAAAACAACAAAGCCGCCCGCTGGATGGTGCAGTTCCCGGATTCCTGTCGAGTTGGTGGCGTGTCGAGCTCAGCGGCTTTCCGTGAGAAGCTGCACGGCGGTGTGTCCCGGAGCCGCGTACAGGAAATCCGGTTCGCCTCAGCGTACTGGCCGAAAACGATGGGGCGAGCTTCGAATGCTTTTCCGAGCAACGTCTTGGAAA
Organism: uncultured Acidobacteriaceae bacterium; assembly: GCA_963840675.1. GTDB lineage: Bacteria > Acidobacteriota > Terriglobia > Terriglobales > Acidobacteriaceae > PALSA-350. The sequence continues at coordinate 93,981 of CAWJAB010000003.1, read as the reverse complement.
TGAAGCGAAGCTTCGAGAATCATTTCGGCCCATGTACGTCTGGGGCACCGTCGTAGATCAAGTCCTTGGTACTCGCCCTTCGCGGCATTCTGAGGCGTTGTTGCGGTAGAGAGGGTTGCGCGGATAGGCAACCGCCAGTTCGTGAAGCAAACCGCACCCTTGCGCGTTGTTCTTGTCGCGCAGCGCAGCCACCGCCAGCAACAGCTTGGCAAACGGCTTCAACAGATTCCCATGAGCCGCGGTTTGCTCCAGTTCGCGAATGCCTTGCTCCTTATTCGGATCGATCCCACCCAGGCTCAGCATCCAGCGCACCGGCGCCGGCTTGATGCCGGTCATATAGTTTTCCACACCGACCGCCAGCAAGGCATCGTAGGCGTCAGGCTTTTGCTTCAGTAATTGTTGCGCAAGAATACGCCCTTGCTTCATGTAACGCAGGGCGGCGAAATCCTGCTTATCGATCAGGGCCACGTAATCGGATCGCAGGCCGAGAGCAAGGACCTTGGCAAAGAGAGCATTGCTATCCTCGGGATGCTGCTTAAGCGCTGCGTCCGCAAGTTGATTACCCCGGTCCAGGGCGGCGTAGAACTGGGCGCGGACGTTGGGGTCGGGAGAAAGCTTGGCGCGGGATGCAAACGCCTTGTCGTTGGTGAAGAGCTGGCTTTCGAGGATACCGAGACGGGCAAACTCAGCAAACAGGTAGCCGGCTGCCTGCGAAACCGGGCCCAGGGGATCGTCCGGGTGCAGCCGTTCCCAGGTAGAAAAATCCTGATGGGCCTGATCGAATTCCAGGTTGTACATGCTCTGGAAGCCGCGCTCTATTTCAGTTCGGCGCCAAGGCCTCCGCCGTCCACGCGGGCAGGAATATCAGCGCGAGCAGCAGTATTGCTTTCATAGGTTATCGCTCAGTCCAGCGTACCCCGCTACGCCCACGCGCGGCCGGCGCAGAAAGGCTGCGCAGCCAACCGGCCAGATTCCAATAGTCTTCCGCCGTCGCCGAACCGGGCGCGTAATCGATCACCGTCATTCCCTCTGCCAGCGCCTCGCTCACCGCGGCACTGCGGCGGAGCACCAAAGGCAGCAGGCGGTCGCCCAAGCGGCTGCTGCAGCATCTCCCGCACATCCCGATGCAGCGGCGACGACCCGTCGAACTGGTTCAGCAGGTAGTGAGCGGCCCCTTCATCCCGGCCAAGGAAGGCTTCGAGCGATCCCAGGCTCGCGACCGAACTCATATCCGGCAGCAGGGGCACCAGAACCGTCGGCCGCAGCACCAACAGACGGCCAGTGACGTCCCTGCCGGCGGTTGCCAGGTCCACCAGGATGCGGCTTGCCCCGCCCCCATCGCTGATCAGCTCAGCGAGCAATGGGTCATGCTCGCCCCCATTTCTGGGATAGCGCTCCGCCTCCAGGTTCAGGATTTTCACCGGCGCGTCTCTTTCCACTCCAATCGGAGAAAAAGTCCGCACCACTCCAGGATTGGATGCGCGGGAACCAAAATAGAACGGCAGCAGCCCGCCGGCGGTTGTATCCGCCAGCAGAACGTGCTCCCCGAGAGCGGAGAGCGCGCGGCCCAAAGTGGCCACCAGGCAGGTTTTCCCCACGCCGCCGGCCATGGAGAAAACGGCCACCACGGGTGGGTGCTGCTCGATGACCGGCGGCGTCACCACCGGCTCCGGCGGGGCGAAAACGGAGTGCAAGGCATGCCAGCGTGGGGCGCCCTCTTCCCTGGTGCGGGAGCGGCTGCTCCATCACTTCGCTAACCTGCAATTCGCTACCCTGGTGCAACGGTTGCACCGGCGGACGGAACTGCCCGCGCACCTGCTTGCGCGACGCGGAGAAATCCCAATACCGGGTGACCTGTGCCTGGGCCAGGGAGTAGAGCGTCCCGATATTCTCCGGCGTTGCGCCCTGCTCCGGATCCGATGGAAGCTCCGATGGAAGCACTGTCATTCTCGTCCCCGCCCTGCCAAAACAACACTGTAGGTCCTTAACATAACCCGCAATTGGCCGTGGTGCCACCGCTTCGGTCAGCGTCTTTAGGGCCCTACTCATTGTGTTACTTTGGAAACTAAGTAGAAACGAGCTCGTAGCTCAGTCGGTAGAGCAACGCACTTTTAATGCGTGGGTCGTGGGTTCGATTCCCACCGAGCTCACCACGTAACCGAGCATGCCAACCCCTGGTACACCCCTCAGCTCATCGCAGATCATTACCCTCCACGACCGCTGCACCGTCGCCTGGCATCACGACGTCCCGGCGGTGCCGGCCTCGCTGACCGGCTTCGAGCGGACAGTGGCCGAGCAACATCTGGCCAATTTCGAACTATGGCACGCGGAAGATGACGCCCGCACTCCGGAAGCCAGCGATCATCACCTGGCGAGCATCAAGCGCTTCATCGACCACGCTAACCAACGGCGCAACGATCTCTCCGAGCAGTGCGACGTATTTCTGTTGAACTTTCTCAGCCAGCAGGACCTGCCCGCGCCCAGCGCCGAACTGCATTCCGAGTCTCCCGGGCTCATCCTGGACCGGCTTTCCATTCTTTCGCTCAAGCTCTTTCATACCCGTGAAGAGGTCGACCGGGCGGAAGCGCCGGCGGGCCACCGCGAGCGCAACCTGCAGCGTCTGCACATCCTGGCGGAGCAGCGAGACGACTTAGCGGGCGCACTCGACCGGCTGTGGCAGCAGGTTCTCAATCGCCAACGCAGGTTCAAGCTCTATCGGCAATTGAAGATGTATAACGACCCGGCGCTGAACCCGGCGGTCTACGCCCCGCGGTCAAAATCCGTTCCCTGAACTGCGCCCGTGCTACAGTTCTTGCCAAGGCTGCCGGTCGGCCCGCCGGGTTGACGTAATCCGCTTCAGTGCGTATAAAAACGATTCTGATAGCCATTGCGGCTACGATCATGTTGATCCCTGTCGCGTAATAGCAGGAGAGAAGAGTGGGCTATGCAAAACGGAGGTCAAGGTGTCCCCGCTCGGCGCAATCCTCGCACTATTGAAGGCAAGGCCCGCACTATGCCCAATGCTTCCCATCAAAAAGCTTTGAACGAGTACCAAAACGCGTTGCAGTGGATGCACGAAGGCAAGTATGAGAAGGCCCGGCTGGTCTTTGAAAAGCTCAGCCAGGACGGTCCGGTTGAAATTCTGGAGCGGGTACGGGTCTATCTCGCTGCTTGTCAACGGCATGCACAGCAAAGCGGGCTCTCCTTCGACAACACGGAGGAGCAGTACGACTACGCCATTTCCCTCTTGAATACCGGGTTCTATGAAGAGGCTCGGGACCAGTTCCATAGAATTTTGAAGGCCAACCCGACGGCGGACTACGCCTACTACGGGCTGGCCATCCTGGAAAGCATGACTGGTCTGGCTGAGCCCTGCCTTGAGCACCTGGCCAAGGCAATTGAGTTGAGCCCGCGTAACCGCATCCAGGCCCGGAGCGATTCCGACTTCCAGGATATGGCGGATGATCCGCGTTTCACCGAACTCCTCTACCCTGAAGTTCCGTGAGCGGCTGCTCCCGCTTTCTGGGCAGTCGCCGGCGTTGGTCTGCCGGCGTAGGTTTAGGTCTGTGACGACTCTATGGTGAAATCCCTTTCCCCCACCCTGGCTAAGCCAAGACCCGCGAAAACCCCTACCATCGCCGCCCGACGGAGCACTGACCGCGCCAGCATTCGGGTCGTGGCCATCGGAGGAGGCACCGGGCTTTCCACTCTGCTGCGGGGGTTACGGCGCTATGTTGCGTCGCCTCACCAGTCCTCCGGCCGACTGTGAGGCCGCCCCATGCCTCATCTCCGACTTGGCCGCGGTCGTGACCGTGACCGATGACGGTGGCTCCAGCGGACGGTTGCGCCGCGGATTGAATATGCTGCCCCCGGGCGATCTGCGCAATTGCATGGTGGCCCTGTCTGAGGACGAACATCTGATCTCCCGGCTCTTCCGCCATCGCTTCACCGCCGGCGAGGGCCTGGAAGGCCATAGCTTCGGCAACCTCTTTGTCGCCGCGTTGCTGGAGATGACCGGAGATTTCGCGCAGGCAATCAAACTGTCTTCCCAGGTCCTGGCCACCCGGGGGCACATCTACCCTGTTACCAATGCCAATGTCTCCCTGGTGGCCCGCATGGACGACGGTTCCCTGGTGAATGGGGAGACCAACATCACGGCCAGCCGGCAACGGATCGTTGAGCTCATGCTCGAACCGGCAGACGCCGAACCGCTGCCCGAGACCCTGGAGGCGATTGCGCGCGCCGACCTTATCACCATCGGCCCCGGTTCGCTCTTTACCAGCATCATCACCAATCTGCTGGTCAAAGGTGTTTCCGAGGCGCTGGCATCTTCCAAGGCGGTCCGCGTGTACATCTGCAATCTGATGACCCAGGCCAATGAGAGCCTGAACCTGACCGCCTCCCAGCATATTGAGCGCATTTACGCGCACGCGCATCGGCCCATCTTCGACTACGCCCTGGTGAATACGGCGCCCGTCTCGCAGGCTCTGCTGGAGCGTTACGCAGGGGAAGGAGCTTCGCCGATTGTGGCCGACATCGATGCTATCGAAGCCTTGGGCGTTCGCTGCATCGCCGGCGACTTTACCGCCGAAGGCGATGTTGTGCGTCACGCCGCAGATCGGGTGGCCGAAGCGGTGCTCCGGCTGGGTGTTACCGGCAAGGGCAGAGCGGTAATGGAGCCGAGGAAATTTTGATTGCGGGTTGAACGATCAACCGCAGGTCACCTGCGGTTACGGACCGTCACTGTGACGAAATTGCCGGTTGAATCTCAGACACCGTTCGCTTCAACTGGCCGCAGGCGGCGTAGATGTCTCTGCCGCGCGGCCGGCGGAGGAAAGCGGGAACACCGCGCGCGATAAGCCTTTGTTGAAACGCCGCTACCTGTTCCGGGGCCGGCATCGTATATGCAATCCCCGGCCCGGGATTCCAGGCAATGAGGTTTACCTTCACCGGCATTGGCGCCCTGCGCGCCAGCGCAACTAATTCGTCGGCATGCTGCAATCCGTCGTTGATACCGCCCAGCAGCACGTACTCGAAGGTCACCCGTTCCCTCGGCCGCAGAGGCAACTGACCAGCCGCCTGGATCACGTCTTCGATCTTCCATTTGCGGGTGATGGGCATGATCGCTTCGCGGATCGCGTCGTTGGGCGCATTCAGGCTGATCGCCAGCCGGGGCCGCACCGGTTCCGTCGCCAGCCGCAGAATGCCGGGCACGATGCCAGAGGTGGAGACCGTCATTCTGGATTCGGCCAGACCTGCCTCGTTCACCAGCAAGCGCACCGCCGCCATGAACTCGTCGTAGTTGAGAAAGGGCTCGCCCATGCCCATGAAGACCAGGTTGATGCGGTCGCGCCCCACTTGCACAGCCTGCCGCTCCAGCACCGCGATCACCTGGCCGGCAATCTCTCCCGCCGAGAGGTTTCGCTGCAGTCCCAGTTTCGCGGTGAGACAGAATTGGCAGTTGACGGCGCAGCCCACCTGGCTGGAAACACAGATCGTGGCTCGCCGAGTGGTTTCCCCGTCCGCCGCATCGTCATCTCCGCGCTCCGCCCCGTCGCCACCCGGCATCCAGACCGTCTCCACGGTCTGCCCGTCGTGGCCGGCCACCAGATAGCGTTCCGTGCCGTCGACGGAGCGAAAAGTCTCCACAATCGTGGGCCGGCCGATCGCCCATCCTTCTTCCGCTAATTCTTTTCGTAACCCCCGGGGCAGGGTACTCACCCCCTCGAGCGAGGCGATTCGCTGCCGAAACATGGCATCCAGCAGCTGGCCGGCTCGATAGGCGGGCTGCCCAAACTCCGCCATTAATGCCGTAAGTTGTTGACGGGAAAGGCCAAAAAGATTCTTGACGGCCGGCTCGGCTTCTCCGTCTAATAGACGGACGAGATTTTCCCTACCAGGCATTTGTTGGGGCTTCCAGGCTCTTTTCGCAGCATAGCATCCCGGTTGCCCGTCCTATCCCCCGGAAAGCCGATACACTGAGATGGTGACAGAACGCAGCATTCGACGCACGATCCTACCTTCCGGCCTGACTATCCTGACCGAGCGCATGGAGCATATCCGGTCTGTGGCCATGGGTGTGTGGATCAGGGCGGGCTCCCGGCATGAGCTGCCGGAAGTAAACGGCATCTCGCATTTCGTCGAACACATGGTCTTCAAGGGAACGCAATCGCGTTCCGCCAAACACATCGCGCGCGAAGTGGACGCAATCGGCGGCAACCTCGATGCATTCACCGGCAAAGAAACCATCTGCTTCAACCTCAAGGTGCTCGACGAGCATGTTCCGACTGCGCTCGACGTTCTCTCCGACCTGGTGCTGAATCCGGTCTTCAACAACGAAGACATCATGCGCGAGCGGGGCGTGATTCTCGAAGAGATCAAGATGGACGAGGACAATCCCGACTACCTGGTGCATGAGATTTTCACGCAGAATTTCTGGAAGGACCACCCGCTGGGGAAACCGATCCTGGGAACCAAGGAGACGGTGCGGCGTTTCGAACAGAACACTTTGTTCGACTACTACGGCAAGCGCTTCTCCGGCAACAATATGGTTTTCTCCGCGGCCGGCAACCTGGAGCACGATGCATTTGTCGACCTGGTCGCCAAGCGCTTCGACCACATTGTGCCCAACACCGGCTCGCTTGCGGAAACAGCTCCGCGGACCGTATCCAAGATTGTGATGCGCAACAAGAAGGCGCTGGAGCAGGTGCAGCTCTGCCTGGGCGTGCCTTCTCCGCCGCTGGCCCACGAGCTGCGCTATGTGACCCTGCTGCTGAACACGGTTCTGGGCGGCGGCATGAGTTCACGGCTTTTCCAGACAGTGCGCGAGGAACATGGACTTGCCTACTCCATCTTCAGCGACCTGAACCCGTATCGCGACACCGGCTCGCTGTGCGTGTATGCGGGGACGTCTTCCGCCCACTGCCTGCAGGTGATCGAGTTGATCATGTGCGAATTTCGCCGCTTGAAGTGCGAGGCCCTGCCGGAAGAAGAACTTCGCCGCGCCAAAGACCAGCTCAAGGGCAACATCATTCTCGGCCTCGAGAGTTCCATGTCGCGCATGTCGAACCTGGCTCGCCAGGAGATGTACTTCGAACACTTTTTCGGCGTGGACGAGATTATGGACAAGGTCGAAACCGTTACCAGCGAGCAGGTGATGGCGATGGCCAACACGCTGTTTGACCCGGATAAAGTCGCGGTCACTCTGCTGGGCCGGCTGGACGGTCTAAGGATTAGCCGCGGCCAGCTGGCCTGCTGAGCGTTTCCGCCTCGGGCCGCGTCTTGATAGACTTGTAGCGCCCGTTGCTACAGAACCGAGAAGACCCATGATGCAGATCAGCCCGAAGAACTCCAGCCGCCAACGCGGCTTCACCCTGATGGAACTGCTTATTGTCATGTCCATCATGATCATTCTGATGTTGATCGCCATCCCCAACTTCATCAGCATGAAGGCCCAGGCGGACGAGACCTCAGCCATCCAGTCGCTCCGCGCCATCTACCAGGCGCAGATCCAGTACCAGACTAACTTTCCCTCGAACGGTTTCGCCTGCGCGCTGCCCGCACTCGGGGGCAACGCCAGTTCGGGTCCACCCAGCCCCACGGGGGCCCAGGTGCTGCAGGGTGATCTGGCCACGGGACAGAAGTCCGGCTACACGTTCGCGATCGTCAACTGCACCAAGGTCACGGTCAACAACCAGGACATGTACACCTCGTACGAGGCGACCGCAGTTCCACAGTCTGTTGGCAAGTCGGGCCATCGCGGCTTCTGCATCGACCAGGCAGGGGAGATCAAGGCTGACATGGCAGGGGGAACGAATTGCACCCAGCCGATCCAGTAAGTCTGTCGTAGTCACAGCATGAGAAAGCGTTTCTCGCCTGTTTGTTCTGCTTTCTCTGTTGCTGCCCTCTACCTTGTGCGCCCAGCAACTGACCGCGCAGCAACTGGCGCAGCGCGTGGACAAGTACTACAACGGCCTCCATTCCCTGCGGGTCGCTTTTACCGAAAGCTTTCGCGGAATGGGCATCGACCGGGAAGAGAGCGGCGTGCTGCTGCTGCGTAAACCAGGGAAGATGCACTGGAGCTACGCCAACCCGCCAGGTAAGTTTTTTCTGCTCGATGGCAAGTATGCCTGGTTCTACTCCCCCGGGGATGCGCAGGTGGAGCGCTTGGCAGCCGCGCAAATGGATGATCTGCGTTCGCCGCTGCGCTTTCTGCTCGGCCACACCCAACTGCAGAAGGAGCTGGAGGGGCTAACCCTCTCCACCACGGCCGATGGGTTGCAACTCTCGGGAGTACCCAAGGGAATGCAAGACCGGGTGGAGAAGATCGTTCTAGGGGTGGACGCCGGCGGAGTCATCCACTCGATGAGCATTACGGAAGTAGATGGAGCCCGGACCGCATTCACGTTTAAGGACAGCCAGCCGGATGCTCCGGCCCCCGATGCGGATTTTGTTTTCCATGCGCCGCCGGGTATTCCTGTGGTGGATGGTTTGCCACCGGTGTAATGGGTTTATATCCAGTCCCGTAGGGACGACCTGAAAGTCGCCCAGGACGTCAGTCCTGGGTATAAGGCGTAAATCAACAGTCCCGTTAGGGACGGCTGAAATCACGATACGGATTTAAGCCGTCCCTATGGGACTGGACGTCCGATGAGGGTAAACGCTCCCATTGAGTAGGATGGTCCAAATTGTCTGTGCCTTATTGTCGCTGGCGCTGGTTGGCGCCCGACCCCAGACCGCGTGGGAGCTTCAACACAGCGGATCCACCGCCGGTCTGCGGGGAATCCATGCCGTGGGCGATGGCATCGTCTGGGCAAGCGGTACCGAGGGAACGGTGCTGCGCAGTGAGGACGGCGGCTCCCATTGGCAGCGATGCGCTACTCCGCCGGATGGAGCCAAAGCTGGACTTCCGCGGCATCTGGGCCTGGGATGGGCAGACCGCGTTGCTGATGTCGAGTGGACCCGGCGATCAGTCTCGGCTGTTACCGGACAACGGATGGCTGTCGCAGCTGGAAGCTGCTTCTCACCAATCCGGATGGAGGTTCCGGCGGTTTTTGGGATGGGATTCTCTTCCTCGACCGGCAACACGGTTTTATCTACGGTGATCCAGTGTTGGGTGGCCACGTACTATCCTGTGGAGGGCGTACTTTACGCGACGCGACATGACGGAGGAGAATGACGTGGAGGCCCGGCACGCCAAGCCTGCAGCCGCTCCCCGGAGAGTCTCTTTTCGCCGCCAGCAACAGCGCCATGGCGGCAACGAAGGATGGATCTGGTTGGGGACAAGCAAGGCTAGAGTGCTGCGGACGAGAACGATTTGCTGCTTCTGGCAAAGCGCACAAACCCCGCTGGCAAGCGGAAATGACTCCTCCGGCGTCTTTTCCTTAGCGTTTCGCGACCAGAAGCACGGCGTTGCCGTGGGCGGAGACTACCGCCAGCCCAATGGCGCAACCGGCAACGCGGCGTACAGCTCCGACGGGGGAGAACACTGGAGCGCAGCCGGCAAACCTCCCCATGGCTATCGTTCGGCCGTGGCCTGGGACGCGACACACCAGGCCTGGATAACCGCAGGCAGCAATGGATCCGATATCTCGTATGACGATGGCAAGACGTGGCAATGGCTCGATAGTGGTAATTGGAATGCTCTCAGCCTGCCTTGGGCCGTCGGTCCCAACGGCCAGATTGGCAAGCTGGGCTCGCTTCCGGCCAGCCCGGAAGCAGCGACCAGAGTATCCCGGTAAACTGGTAGGGGGCCCATGGCAGAGTACGTAATCAAGATGGCCGATGAACGCGGACGCATTCAGGAGCAGGTGCAGATCGCCGGCTCCGCGGAAGAACTGCGTACCCGTTTTCTGCAGGCGGGATACTACGTCTACTCGGTGCGGCCGCGGGGCATGCGGGGCGTGGGAGGCAGCCGCAAACGCGCCAACCTGGAAGCCTTCATTATCTTCAACCAGCAGTTCCTCACCCTGATCCGGGCGGGCCTGCCCATTCTGGGATCGCTCGATATGCTGGTCAAAGGCCAGAAAAACCTGACCTTCCGCGCGCAACTGGAAAATGTAGCCGCGCGCGTGCGCACCGGGGAATCGCTCTCCGCCGCGTTTGAAGCCCAGGGCGGATTCCCGCTGATCTACACCACAACCCTGCTGGCCGGAGAACGAAGCGGCCAACTGGAAGATGTGTTGTCACGCTATCTTGCCTTCCAGCGCATCTCCCTTTCTTTCCGCAAGAAGCTGATGGCATCGCTGCTCTACCCCATCCTGCTGATCACCATGGTGATCGCGCTCTTTGTTTTTCTTATCACCTTCGTGGTGCCGCGCTTTGCCATGCTGTACGACCAGCTGGGCACCAACCTGCCCGCCGTCACCCGCATGCTGCTGTCCGTAGGCAATAATTTTCAGCACTATATTCTTTGGGCGCTGGCCGCCATCGCGCTGATCGTCTACCTGCTCTTCCGCTATAGCCAGACTGCGGCCGGAGCGGCGCGCATCGACCGTATGCGCATCGGCATGCCGATCTTCGGCAATATCTGGCGCAAATACCAGGTGGCGCTGTTTGTGCGTACCCTCTCCAGCCTGCTGACCGGCGGACTACCCCCGGTGCCCTCGCTCGAGACCGCGGCGCGCTCCATCTCCAGCAACACCATCGCCCAGGCTGTGATGGCCTCGGTGGGCAGCGTGCGCGAGGGAAAAAGCCTGGCCCAGAGCCTGGAGAAAACCAACGTATTTCCCGATCTTGCCGTCGAAATGATCGACGTCGGTGAATCGACCGGCGCTTTGCCGCAGATGCTCAACTCGGTTGCCGAGTTTTTCGAAGAAGACGTACAGACGGCGCTGACCGCCGCACTGGCGCTTATTGAGCCCGCCATCCTGATCGTGATGGGCTCCGTAGTCGTGGTTATCCTGATCGCGCTTTACCTGCCCATCTTCTCGCTGGGGCAGGCAAGCACCATGGGAGGCCACTGAGGAGGGATTCGGAACGCCGCCACCCCTCCGCTTTGCCTATTTTTGCCGTTAGGAGTTTTGCATGGCCGACACCACTGTACTTGTCACCACCACCGTTTCGGAGTCCGACGAGACCACGCGCGCCCAGACTCTCGCCCATCGCTATCGCTGTGAGTTTGTCGATCTGAAGAATTTTCGCATCCAGCACGAGCTCTTCCGCAGCGTGCCGGTGGACATGATGTTTCGCTACAACTTCGTGCCCCTGGAGCAGCTCGAAGACCGCCTGGTGATCGCCGTCAGCGATCCCAGCCGGCTGATGGTGCTGGACGAGATCAGCGGCCTGCTGGGCCAGCGGATCATCACCCGGGTGGCCACCCTGTCGCAGATCACCGACCTGCTCAAAAAGACGGAGCAGTCGCAGCGCGTGTTGGATGAGGCTACCGAGGGGCTAACCTTCGACGTCATCTCTGCCGAAGATAATCCCGATGAGAACATCTCGATCGAGAAGCTCACCTCCGAAGAGGACATCAGCCCCATCATCCGGCTGGTGGATACCACCATCTTTACCGCGCTCGAGCGCCGCGCCTCCGACATCCACCTGGAAACCTACGACGACTCGCTGGTGGTCAAGTACCGCATCGACGGCGTGCTGCAGGCAGCCATGGCGCCGATCGCACGGGAGCACCATTCCACCATTCTTTCCCGCATCAAGGTCATGAGCGAGCTGGATATCGCCGAGCGCCGCGTGCCCCAGGATGGCCGCTTCCGGGTGCGCTACAAAGGCCGCCTGATCGACTTCCGCGTCTCCATCATGCCCACCGTGCATGGCGAAAACGCCGTGCTGCGCGTGCTCGATAAGGAGTCGATGAGCGAGAAGTTCCGCAAGCTCACGCTCGATGTGGTCGGCTTCGGAGAAGACGATCTGCGCCGCTTCCGGCGCTACATCCGCGAACCCTACGGCATGGTGCTGGTAACCGGGCCCACCGGCTCGGGCAAAACCACGACCCTGTATGCCGCGCTGAACGAAATCAAGAGCGACGAAGACAAGATCATCACCATTGAAGACCCGGTGGAGTACCAGATCCGCGGCATCACCCAGATCCCGGTGAACGAGAAAAAGGGCCTTACCTTCGCCAGAGGCTTGCGCTCCATCCTGCGCCACGATCCGGACAAGATCCTGGTGGGTGAGATCCGCGACCAGGAGACGGCGCAGATCGCCATCAACTCCGCGCTCACCGGCCACCTGGTGTTCACCACCGTGCACGCCAACAACGTGGTCGACGTGCTCGGTCGTTTTCTTAACATGGGCGTAGAAGCGTACAACTTTGTCTCTGCCCTCAATTGCATTCTTGCCCAACGGCTGGTTCGCACCATCTGCGAACACTGCACCCATCCGGTGCGTTACGACGATGAATTCCTGCGCAACAGCGGACTGGATCCGGAGCTGTGGCGCAGCTTCGACTTCCATGAAGGGGCAGGCTGCATTGAATGCGGGGGCACCGGCTATCGCGGCCGAACCGCCATCCACGAGCTGCTGGAGCTGACCGATCCCATCCGGGAGATTATTCTGGAGAAGAAGCCGGCCTCGGAGGTGCGCAAGCTGGCGCAGCAGGGCGGCATGCAGTTTCTTCGCGAATCGGCCGTGGACCGCGCCAGCCGTGGCCTGACTACACTCAAAGAGATCAACAAAGTCACGTTTATCGAGGCCTTCCGCTAGAGATGCTTTCCAACATCGCCAACCGTATCTTCCCGTCCGAAGCCGACGCGCTGCGTCCCCGCCTGGCTTGCGAGATCACCAGCGCCGGCGTGGTTGCCGGCCGCCCGGGCGAGATTGAACATGAGATTGTCTCTTCGTTCGCTCCCTTGCGTCCCGGCGTACTTGCCGCCGGTTTGAAGACCCCCAACTTCAGCGACCGCGCAGCCGTGTCCGGCGCGCTGCGCCAGGCGCTCAACGAAGTCAGCGTGAAAGAGGGCCAGATCACGGTTATCATCCCCGACGCGGCTGTCCGGGTGCTGCTGCTGGACTTCGACACGCTGCCTGCCAAGCCCGTAGAAGCATTGCCCATTATTCGCTTTCGCCTGCGCAAACTGGTTCCCTTTGAGGTGGACGATGCCGCCGTCAGCTACCAGGTCATGCCCGGCAAACCCGGGCTGGTGCGGGTGATTGTCGCCGTTTCTCCGGCGGGGTGGTGGCCGAGTACGAAAGCGCAGTGCGCGAGGCCGGCTATGAGCCTGGCGTGGTGCTGCCCAGCACCCTGGCGGCGCTGGCCGCGGTCGCTGGGGACGAACCGTCGCTGGTGGTCAATCGCAACGGCAGCTCTGTCACCACCGCCATCACCCGGCAGAATGAGCTGCTGCTGCACCGCACGCTGGAGCTCACCGACAAGGAATGGCTGCCCCAGGAAAATGCCCTGCACGCCGAGGAAGAGCTGCAGCAGTCGGTAAGTGTAGCTGTGGCGTATTTTGAGGACACGCTGGCTTCGCCGCCACGGCAGTTGCTGTCTTGCGGCCTGGGCGGCCCGGAGGAGCTTATCCGGTTGCTGGGCGACGATAGTATCCCGGTGCGTAACCTTGTTCCTCGTGCCGCATACGCAGCAGAATGATGCCTGACGGCATCCTGGCCGGAGTGGTCGGAGCGCTCGCCAGCTGATGCGCGTTCAACTCAATCTCGCTTCCCGTCCCTTCGTCGAGCTTGGGCCGCTCTACCTGAGGCTACGGATCCTGATCGTCCTGCTGGCGGTGATTGCCGTGCCGCTGTGGCTCCTGCTTGGCTCGCAAAAGCGTAAGGCCGACGAGGCCCACGCACGGCTGGCCAGGGTGGAGCAGAATATCCAGGCAATCCAGACCCAGCAGGCGGTTTTCCAGTCGCAGATGCGGGAGCCGAAGAATGCGGCGATTTTGTCGCAATCGAAGTTCCTTAACCAGCTCTTTGCGTGGAAGGCTTTCTCCTGGACGGCGGTCATGATGGACCTGGAGAATGTGCTGCCCAGCGGAGTGCAGGTGCTGAACCTGGACCCGGTGATCTCCAAGGACGGCAAGGTAACCATTCGCCTGCGTGTGAGCGGCCCGCATGAACGCGCGGTCGACCTGATCCGCAATCTCGAGCACTCTCACCGTTTTCTCTCTCCGCGGCTGGCCGACGAAACGGCTGAGACCAATCAGAATGGCCAGGCCATTCAACAGGTAAGAGCACGGGGTCGAACGTCAACTTTGACCTGCTCGCCGAGTTCAACCCGCTGCCCGACACGGGGGAAAAGACGGCCCGCCGGCCGCGCACAAGAACAGCGGCGCGGCCAAACATCCCAGGACCCCGATCGGGCCACGGGTTGCCGGCAAAAAGGCGGCCACTCCATGAAGCCCTTGCGCAGCAATTTGTTGAGCGTGCTGAACCTGCATTTTGCCGGGGTTGCGCTGCTGCTGATTCTGAACCTGGTGCTCGGCGTTCGCCTGTTTCTTGCCTGGAACACTCTGCGCGCTGCCAGTGCCGATGAGCTGGCGCGGGAGCAGATCGCCTATCGAGCGCTGGAGCTGGAAACGCGCCCGCTGCATGACCTGCCGGCGAAGGTGGTCAAGGCGAACACCCAGGCGGAGGACTTCTACGCCTCTCGCTTCCCTTCTGCCTATTCCACGATCACCGCGGCCCTGGACGACCTTGCCACCAAGAGTTCCGTGCGCCGCACCCGTACCTCTTACGTGCAAACACCCGGCGTTGCCGGATTGGCCGAGGTTCGGATCGATACCAACCTTAGCGGGGAGTACGCTCCGCTGATGCACTACATCAACGGCCTGGAGCGCAGCAAGACCTTCTTTATCATCAACGGGCTCACGCTCACCGGGCAGCAGGGGGGCACGGTGAATCTGCGCCTTCACCTGACTACCTACATTCATGCGGCAAACCTTGATCGCATCGCGCCACCCCCGGTTACAGACGACGAGGCCGCCGCGTCAGAAGAGGGAGAGGCTCCCTAATGGCCCTGAAAGTCGGCACAGAAGATAAGAAGAAGGTGTACCTGGCGGGTGGCCTCGGGTTGGTCATGCTGATCCTGTTGGTGCGCTTCCTTTGGCAGAACTTTGGGCCCTCCCCCGCACCGGCGGCGCCACCGCCCACGGTGGTGACCGCGCCGCGGCCCGCAGTCCCTTCGGCCAGCTCTGAAGGCAGCAGCACCGCGTCGCCTTATGCGCGGACGGCAGTCAAGGTAAGCGGCCTGGCCGCGCTCGACCCTACGCTGCACCCGGAGATCATGCGCCAGGCCGAGTCCCTTGCGTACACCGGCAATGGACGCAACATCTTTTCCCAGTTTTCCGCGCCTCCGTCTATTCCGAAACCGATCGCGCCCATCCGCACGCCGAACGTCGACACGGGGCCTCCGCCACCGCCGCCGCCGCCGCCCATTACCCTGGGCTTCTACGGCTACGCGGCGGAGAAGACTGGCCAGAAACAGGTGTTCCTGCTGCATGGAGACGATATCTTCATTGCATCCGAAGGTGATGTTGTCGACCGCCGCTATCGCGTGGTAAAAATCGGCACAGCCTCGGTGCAGGTCGAGGATATTCCTTACCACAACACGCAAACGCTCCCGCTCCGCCAATGAGTGCACACATGAAGCAACGCAAACCCAACCCGTCACCCTGCAGGCCCAAGCACCAGGATGGTTTTTTGTTGCTCGGCGTTCTTGTCATGCTGGTGCTGATTTTGCTTGCGCTGTCGATCGCGGCGCCCAAGATAGCGGAATCCATTCGCCGCGATAAGGAAATCGAAACCGTGCACCGCGGCATGCAATATGCCCGGGCGATCCAGGTCTACTACAACAAATACGGCCGTTACCCAACCACCATCGACCAGCTGGTGAAGACGGAGAACCAGCGATTCCTGCGCAAACGCTATCTCGATCCCATGACCGGCAAGGATGATTGGCGCATCATCCATTATGGCGAGCAACGGGTGCCCACCATGGGGTTGTTCGGACAGGCGGTGCAGCAGCAGGCCGGCATGACGCCCGGCGTGAACAATACGGGCGTCGCCGCAACGGGGGGATCCTCTTCACCCTTTGGGTCTTCTGGAGTTGGGGGAGTTGGGTCCTCGGGAGCGGGGTTCGGCAGCAACAATTCGTCGATTAACTCTTCCGCATCAGGATCTTCGTCCGGGGGGTTTCCGGCGTTCGGCACTACCCCGCAAACCTTAACCTTCAGCCGGAGACTCCACCACCGACACCGAGAATAACGGCTCAAGCACGCAGACCACTGGAAGCAGCACCAGCGGTGGCATCGGTTCTTCCAGTGGCATTGGCAGCGGTGGTGGGATGGGCACCAACTCCAGCACCAATAGCGGCGCCAGCGGTGGTTTCGGTTCTTCCAGTGGCTTTGGCGGCACAACGACAGCGGCAACGGGCGCTTTCGGATCGACCGCCATCGGGGGAACCCAAACCACCGGGGGCAGCAACAGCGCCTTCGGTACACCCGGCGTAAGTGTCGGTGCTCCAATCATTGGAGTGGGCTTGCTCAGCAAGAAAACGTCGATCAAGATTTACAAGAAACAGACCCACTACAACCAGTGGGAATTTATCTATGATCCCAACCAGAACGTGGTCGCCGGCGGCGGCGGTGTTGGCGGAGTTGGCGGCGGCACCAACGGTACGGGTGTCAACGGCGGTTCTGCCTCGAGTTTCGGCTCAGGTTCGGGCAGCGGATTTGGGTCCAATAACGGCTCTGGGTTTGGTTCCAGTAACGGGTCTGGTAACGGGTCGGGCTTTGGTTCCAGTAACGGGTCTGGCTTTGGTTCCAGTAACGGCTCTGGCTTTGGTTCCAGTAACGGACCTGGTTTCGGTCCAACAACGGATCCACCTTCGGCAGTTCGCCGTCAAGCCCCAACCCCTAGTTCGCCGACGAACAACTCACCCCAGTAGGATTCGTAACTACTGAAGTGCCTTGGCTTGCCCACGAAGAGAAACAGCACTCCCTCCACTACGCTCCCCCGGATTTCCTGTGGAACTTGGTGGCTTCGGTGAGATTCATGCGCCTTTCTTCACGGAAAGGCGCACACGCGGTTCTCTCCAGTGCAGCGTGGCAGGAAATCCGGGTTCGCTCCGGTCGGGATGACAAGTTGGGGAAAGTCGCTTCGATAGGCATCCATTGCCAGTTGAGAAAACTGGAGATCCGTCGGCTTCGCTCGGGATGACAAAGGGGAGAGCGGTGCTTTCATTTGTATTCGATGCCGCGTGAGTAAACAGCAGGTCCCTCCACTGCGATTCGCTCCGGTCGGGATGACAATTTTGTTGCAAAACGGGAGCTTTAGCGAAAATCCTCGATTTCAAAACGAATTGTCATCCCGACCGGAGCGAAGCGCAGTGGAGGGACCTGCTGTTCTGCGGACCATTCCTGGAAATGTTTTTTCGACACTGCCTAGCGCTTCTGGAAATCCGGCGAGCCGAGCAATAGCCCCGCCACCAAGGCGGCTTGCTTGTCTGCCGGGGCTGGGATTGGCGTTGCCAGATCCATCACCTGCACGAATGCCGCCCGGACGGGTAGGGTCCCCGGCTGCTTGGCTCCCGGCTTCGACGGATCAACCGCGGGCAGGGCTGCTGGTCCCTGCGCCGCCAGCTCGTCCGCCTGCTGCAATACGGTTTGGCGCTCCTGCGGATTCAGCTCTCCGGCCAGGAACAAAGCTTCCAACTTCGTTTCCTTCTGCGCGGCAGACGCGGCATCCGGTCCCTTGATCTTCATCAGGGCATCCAGATCCGTGGCTGTACCCAGCTTATGGCTTGCCAGCGCGAGGGCGATGTTGATGCGGGTAAGCAGGTCACCCGAGTTCACCCACGCTCCAGCCATCCAGGAGTAGCCATTCGGCGTCTGGCAGCCGTAGAAGGGCATACCCAACTGGCTCATCGCGTTCAACACGATGGCCGGCCGCTGCACTTCACCGCCCGTAGCCCGCACCGCCGAGAGCACAAACTCCTCCGGCGTTTTTACCTTGGCGCGATATGCTTCGCGCGACCAAAATTCCGGCGAGGTAAACATGGTGCGCAATACCTGCCGGATGTCGCCATCGGTGTGCAGATAGGTCTTGGCCATGCGGTCAACCAGCGCAGGGGGAGGGGTGTCGCTCACAAAACGCTCCGCCAACTGCTGCGATAAATGGTGCGCGGTCGCCGGGCTAGCCGCCAGCTTGTGCAGCACCTCAAGTCCCTCTTGTTCGCCATTCTCCTGAATGGTCTGCCCCATCACGTACTTCGGCCCCGGCTCGTGGCGCCGCTCATTGAAGGTGAAGCCTGCTCCCTGGCGCGGCTCCTCAATGGTCCAGCCGGTAAAGACCTTGGCCACTTCCGTAACATCTTTTTGCGTATACCCTCCATCGACGCCGAGGGTATGCAACTCCATCAGCTCGCGGGCGTAGTTCTCGTTGAGACCCGGATCCTTGTTCTTGGCCGCCGGATTGGCCTGGGCACGCAGCGCAGCCGGCGAATGCGGGCCGATGCTGGAATGATTATCGAGATAGAAAAGCATCGCCGGACTTTTTGCCGTCGCCACCAGCAGGTCTTCAAACTTACCCATGGCGTGCGGCGCGATCACGTTTTGCTGGTAGTCCACCAGGTACCACGGGGCAAACTGCCCCTTCTTCAGATAGACGTTGAAGTGGTTCAGCCAAAAATCCGTCATCACAGCCTGCAGCTGCCGTTGGCTGTAGACATCAGTCAGCAACCGTGTCTGCAACAATTCGCCGGCCACCAGCAGCGTAGGGTTAACCAGCGCAACCACTGTTTCTTTTTGCTGCGGCGTCATGCCGGCCGTCAGCTGGGCGCGTTCTTCCGGGGTAAGACCTTTGAGGAAGCCGCGAAGCTGGCCGGGCTTCATACTCACCAAGCGCTCCAATCGCTGGTCGGGAGACAGATTCACAATCTGGGTGGAGGCGAGATCCGCATACAGCTTTTGCTCATGGACGGTGATCGACGGGGAGCTCGCTACATCCTCGAGCGCCATGGCATCGGCCATTACGCTTTCGTTGGCCTTCGCCATATCCGTCGGCGGCGCAGCCGTGCCGGCGTCGGCAATCGGCTCAGAAGCCGGCTGCTTAGCCGCCTCTTGCGCCTGCTTCTGCCGCTTTTCTTCGTAGGCAAAGACCTGGTTCTGGTAGATTGCGCGCTCTACCCGATCCGCCGGCAGCCCGATCTTTCCGTCGGCCACGCCGCGGATCACAGCCCCGGAGGGAAAAGCCTGAAGCAAATCCTGCTGGCTCAAATGCATCGCGGGAAAGCTCTGCAGCCGGGCCTCAAGCAGGCTGTCGTCGATCTGCTCCGGGTTGAGCTGCATCTCAACCCATTTCTTGACGCCGATGGCCTGGATTCGTTCCAGGTCACCCGGCCGTGGACCAAAAGTAAGCCGATTCAGTGCATGGGTCGCGCGCTCTTCTTCGGTTAGCGGCGGCAACGCGCTCGCGTCGTTTGCTATGCCAGCCAGGATTCGCAGCAGCCAGCAATAATGCCGGCTGCTGCACCATCGAGAGAATGAGGCAGCCTGCCAGGACCCTCGTCCAACGTCCTGCAGTAAAACAAGAAGAGAGAAACATGGTAGAGCAACTCCACAATCATCGATCTAGGGGTTAAGACCCCCCGGTGGTTTCGAAGTCGCGTTCCCCGGTTGAATTTGCCTGGAGCTAGCTCAGGGCGGCGGCTAAGTGCTTTGTTTCACAAGCGAAAGTACAATGGCTCCAGAAAGCCGAGGTGCACCTTGCGGTTTTTTCAAAATAACACCCTGGGTGCAATCTGGCTCGTTTTCGGGGTGCTCTGGTTCCTGCCGGCAATCTTCGGCAAGCGCACCATCCAAAGGCAGACCTCCGGCTCGCGCCTGCTGCAGATCATTCTGATCCTGATTGCCTATCGTCTGCTCTTCAGACCTGTCCTTCCCTGGGATGTACTGAATTTACGGCTGGTGCCGGCGACCCCTTCGGCGACCATCGCCGGCTATTCTTTGTTGGCGGCGGGCATGCTGTTCGCCTGCTGGGCGCGGGTGTTTCTGGGCGGGAACTGGAGCGCGAGCGTCACCCTCAAGCAAGACCACACCCTGGTGCGCTCCGGCCCCTACAGCATTGTGCGCCATCCCATCTACACCGGGCTGCTGGTGGCCATGCTGGGCACGGCGATCGCCGTGGGCGAGCTGCGCTGCTTTCTCGGCGTAGCACTGGCGGCGGTTGCCTGGAAGATGAAATCGCTCACCGAAGAGGCGCTTATGGTGCAACAGTTTGGCGATCAGTACGCCCGCTACCGGATGGAAGTGAAAGCGCTGGTTCCCTATATCTGGTAGACCCAACTGCAACCTCTTGCCCATATCCTGCACCCAACAGAACCAGACTCTTTTTCTGCCCAAGAAGAACCGCGAACCGCGCTAAGAACGAGGAGAAAGTTATGTCCCCAGCAGTGACCAAGAAAGAAACCGCCATCACCCGTAAACAACTGTCGCCCTGCTCAATGAAGATCTGGCCCGGGAATACCAGGCCATTATTTCTTATGTGAATTATTCCCAGGTGCTGAAGGGCGCTGCTTACATGAACATCGCCGCGGAGCTGGAGGTGCATGCCAAGGAGGAGCTGCAACATGCCTTGACTCTTTCCAACCAGATCGACTACATGGGCGGCATGCCGGTGGTCGTCCCCAAGCCAGTCAAGACCTCGGAAAAGGCGGAAGATATGCTCCGCTTTGACCTGGACAACGAGAATGAGACCATCCGCAACTACCGCCAGCGGATCCGCCAGTGCGACGCGCTGGGCGAGTACGCGACCGCGGAGCACATCCGGGAAATCCTGTTGCAGGAGCAGGATCATCAGATTGCCCTGGCCACGGCGCTGGGAATTGATGTTCCCAATCTGAGTGAACCCTCCGGCTCCTCCCAGGAGTAGGGGCGGCGTCATTTAGAATTGAAGTACGGCCATGTTTGAAAACCTATCCGACAAGCTGCAGCGGGCCTTCAAGAATCTCCGCGGTCAGGGCACCATCACGGAAGAAAATTCGGCGACGCTCTGCGGGAGATCCGCGTGGCCCTGCTGGAAGCCGACGTCAACCTGAACGTGGTCAAGGAGCTGATCGACCACATCCGGGAGAAGGCTTTGGGCCAGCAGGTGATGACGGCCCTTTCCCCGACGGAGCAGGTGATCAAGATTGTCCGCGACGAGCTGATAGCCCTGCTGGGCAAGGACACGGCCCGCTTCAACTTCGCTTCCCGGCCGCCCACGGTGATCCTGATGGCCGGGCTGCAGGGCTCGGGCAAGACCACCACCTCAGGCAAGCTGGCAGCCTGGCTGCGCAAGGGCGGCCATCGGCCTTTGCTGGTCTCGGTCGACGTCTACCGTCCGGCTGCCCGGGAGCAGCTAAGAGTCGTCGCCAACGCCATCAAGGTCAACCTGTACGAGGGCGACACCAAGGGCGAGGCGCCAGGTTATGCGCTGGTGGAGCGTCTGGCCAAGGAGGCGCGCCGGGAGGCTATCAACTCCGGCTGCGACACGCTCATCGTCGATACTGCCGGCCGCCTGGCTCTGGACGAGGAGCTGATGGAGGAGATGCGGAGGCTGAAGAACCTGCTCAGCCCGCAGGAGATCCTGTTTGTCGCCGACGCCATGACCGGCCAGGACGCGGTCCATTCCGCGGGAGAGTTTCATAAGCAGCTGGCGCTGACCGGCATTGTGCTCACCAAGATGGATGGCGATGCCCGCGGCGGCGCGGCGCTCTCCATCCGCCATGTCACCGGCCAGCCGGTCAAGTTCATCGGCACGGGCGAGAAATCGGACGCCTTTGAGCCCTTCCATCCCGACCGCATCGTCGGCCGGATTCTGGGCATGGGCGACATGATGACGCTCATCGAGCGGGCGGAAGAGACCCTGGACAAGAAGAAGCAGGAGGAGTTTGCCCGCAAGGCGCTCTCCGGCGACGGCTTTTCCCTGGAAGACTTCCGCGATCAGCTGCGCCAGATCCGCAAGCTCGGCTCCATGCAGAGCATTCTCAAGATGCTGCCCTCGGTCGGCCCTTTCCAGGGCATCCAGCAGATGGCCGGGCAGGTGGATGAATCGCAATTCACGCGCATTGAGGCCATCATCAACTCGATGACCAAGCAGGAGCGCGACAAGCACGAGATTATCTCGGGCAGCCGCCGCAAGCGGATTGCCCGCGGCTCGGGAACCAGCGTGCAGGAAGTGAATCAGCTGCTGCGCCAGTATGCCCAGATGCGTAAGATGTTCAAAAGCGCGGGCAAGGGCGGCGGCATGCAGCGCCGCATGATGGGCGCCCTGGGCGGTATGCGCGGCATGGGCCGGTAGCCATTAACTCCCAGAATAATGAAACGGAACGGATGCAGCCGCGTCCAACCCACCAGCAGTCGTCTCAAAATGTCCTATCTTGCCTCCATGTCGAAACTGCAAGACCAACTCGACCAGATCACGGCCAACACGCGGAACCTGGTGCAGCCGGAGCGGCTGGAGATCAGCGAGCGCGCGGTCGCGGAACTCTACGCGGCGGGCGTGGAGGATCAGGATCCTGCAGGTTGGCTCCCGAGCCCCGGAATTTGCCCTGCCGGACGCCGGAGGCCGTATCGTCAGAAGCGCCGATCTGCTGGCCCTGGGACCGCTGGTGATCAATTTTTTCCGGGGGCGCTGGTGCCCTTACTGCATCACCGAGCTTGAGACCTGGCGGGACCTGTATGGCGCGGTCCGCAAGCGGGGCGCGCTGCTCATCGGGATTTCCCCGCAAACCGTCCGCCAGAACGACTTTACCGCGGTGCAGCACGGGCTAAGCTTCCCCGTGCTCACGGATGCGGGATGCCAGGTGGCGGCACAATTTGGTTTGGCCTACGCGGTCGCACCTTCGCAGCAGCAGTACTACCGCAGCATTCTGGTCAACATTCCCCTGGTAAACGGGGATGCGAGCTGGCGGCTCCCGCTGCCGGCAACCTACATCCTGGGGCGTGATGGCACGGTGCTGTTTGCCGACGCCCATGCGGATTTCCGGGTCCGCCCCGAGCCGCGGGATGTGCTGGATGTGCTTTTGCCGTAGGCTCGGTTGAGAAATCCGGCATCACGTCATCTCTGAACCTTACCCCTGTCCCTTTTTGTTACCTATGTAATGAATACCTCTGTGCACGTCGAAATCATCGCCGTCGATCCAGGAACACGATAGGCTTGTCGGTGCAATGGTTTAGGTCGATATTGCGACTCGAAACTCGTGAATCCCTCACAATCCACAATTCGCAATTTCGGGCTTGCCGCTCTTCTTGTCGTAGCGGTAGGCGCGGCGTGGGGCTGGTTGCACGTGCGGCCCTCCTCTTCACGCGACCGGGTGGATTTCAGCCGCGATATCCGGCCCATCTTCAACCAGAATTGCACCTCTTGCCACGGTGGCGTTCGGCAAAAGAATGGCGTGTCCTTCATTTACCGGGCGGAAGCGGTGGGCAAGGGAAAATCCGGTCGCCCCGTCATTGTGCCCGGGGATCCCGATGCGTCCGAGTTGATGGTCCGAGTCACTCTCTAAAGATCCTGAAGTACGCATGCCGTATCACGCACCTCCGCTATCGCCACAGCAGATCGCATTGCTTCGCCGATGGATCAAACAAGGGGCGCAATGGGAGGATCACTGGGCGTTTGTTGCTCCGAAGCCCCAGCCTTTGCCCGCCGTCAAGCGGGCAGATTGGGTACGCCAACCGTTGGACCGATTCATTCTCGCGCGGTTGGAGAAAGAATCGCTGGAGCCTTCTCCGGAAGCCGAGAAAGCGGAGCTTCTGCGCCGCGTGTCGTTCGATCTCACAGGACTGCCGCCGACCGCCGAAGAAGAGGCAGCGTATCTGGCTGATTCCTCGCCCAACGCCTATGAAAAACAGGTGGATCGCCTGTGGCTTCACCCGGCTACGGCGAACGTTGGGCCTCAATGTGGCTGGACCTGGCACGATATGCGGACTCTCAAGGCTACGAGAAAGATCCTTAGCGTCCCGGTATGTGGCCCTATCGCGACTGGGTGATCGACGCGTTCAATCGCAATTTGCCGTACGACAAGTTCGTGATCACGCAATTGGCGGGCGACCTGCTTCCTAACAGCACCTTTGAAGACCAGATCGCTACGTCCTTTCACCGGCAAACTCCCAATAACGCAGAGGGAGGGACCGACGACGAGGAATTCCGCTTGATCGCGGTGATGGACCGCTCGGCCACGACGTGGTCAGCGCTGAACGGCATCACCATGAATTGCGTGCAATGCCACTCGCATCCCTACGACCCTATCCGCCATGCTGAGTATTACAAGTCGCTGGCATTCTTCAACACCCAACGCGATGCGGACCTGGATGACGATTCGCCTAATCTCCGTGTTCCCAAAGATAAGGCGCGCTATGCGGAAGCATCCCAAATACAGCAAGAGATCGCGAAGCTGCTCCGTTCGGTGGTGGCCTCTGACCGCCGGATGGAAGAGACGGCGCAGTGGAAGCCACTGCCTATTGAGAAAGCCGACAGCGAACGAAGTGCCGGCTTTGGAAGAGAGTGTGCTGAAATTGAAAGCGACAAAATCGCAAAGCTGCCACAAAAGAAGATGCCGCCCAAACAGAGGGCCGATACAGCTCAAAGATCTGCGCGACACCGCTTGCTTCACTATGAGACAGCCCTTGCTCGGGCCAAGGCTCCGGGTGCCCCGCCTAAAAGCTTCCGAGATCCACAATGGTGAGGCGCTGGCTACCGCGCATGTGCCGTCTCAGTCTGTTTATGAGCTGACCGGCGTTGCCGGGCTTCCTCTTCTGACGGCGGTACGTGTGGAGGTACCGCCCCTGGACGAGGCAAATGCCCGCCACACGCCGGAAGAAGCCTTCATCGTGGACAGTGTGCGAGCTTTCGTCGTTCGGCCTAACGGTCAAAAAGACAAGATTGCTTTCGCCTACTTTCTCCAGGATTCTGAAACAAATCTGGAAGATCGGGTATTGCCCAATGGGCCGGCGATAATTGGCGATCAACCAGCCGGAACGAGAGATGCAAAAAAAGGGACCAAGGAAGAGGTAGCGGACGGCTTTGCGGCCGAGCGTAAACTCTTCCGGACTCGTTGGATTGTGGGGGTTCCTTCGGCGCCGCTGCAGTTGGCGCCCAACAGCCGCATCGAGGTGGATCTCAAACAGACGCAGGACGTCGATTCTAAACCGGCCATCATCAAGCGCGTACGGCTTGCCATCAGTGGCGATCCGCGCTGGACGACTCTGCGGCAAGACCCAGAGCGCGCGCAAAGCATTGTCCGTCTCAAAGAGCTGGAGCAGCAGCTGGCAAAAATTCCCAGTGTTCCGCTTCCCGTCATGGTCGAGCAGTCGCCTTTTGAGCAAAGAGCAACCAGGGAATTTGAGCGGGGAAATTTTCTCACCAAGGTCGGCCCGGACCTGGCGCCAGACGTTCCTGGAATTTTTCCCGGAATGCCGGCCGGAGTTCCGCACAACCGGCTCACTCTCGCGCAGTGGTTCTTCTCGCCCGGACAACCGCTCACGGCGCGGGTTGCTGTCAATCGCTACTGGGAAGAGCTCTTCGGGACCGGCATTGTAGAAACGCTGGAAAATTTCGGCAGCGTAGGTGAGGGACCCAGCCATCCGGAGTTGCTGGATTGGCTTGCGCTGCATTTCCAGAACGACCTCCATTGGGACATGAAGGCGCTGTTGCGCGAACTGGTGACCAGCGCTACCTACCGGCAAAACGCATCGTCTACGCCGGCTCTCACCAAGAGAGATCCTCGCAATCGTCTCCTGGCCCGTGGTCCACAGCAGCGGCTCTCCGCCGAGATGGTGCGCGATCAGGCGCTGGTGGCCAGCGGGCTGCTCAGTCACACCATGGGCGGGCCTCCAGTGATGCCACCGCAACCGGCCGGCGTGTGGAACAGCGTCTATAACAATGAGGTATGGAAAGATGCGACCGGGCCGGATCGCTATCGCCGGGCGATTTACACCTTTATCAAGCGCACCAGCGGCTATCCGAGTTTTCAGATTTTTGATGCCTCAGACCGGGATACGAGCCTGCCTCGGCGCATATCGACAAATACCCCGTTGCAAGCACTGGTGACACTGAACGATCCCGTGTATCACGAAGCCGCGAAGGCGCTGGCTCAACGGGTCATCAAAGAGACAAGAACGACCAGTGGTTCTAGCGCTGACGGTAATCCCGATGCCCGCCTTATCTATGAAACGCCGGCTGGTCTTATCTCGCGACCCCACTCCCGCCGAATTGGCGGTGATGCGGACGTTCTTTGCCAAAAGCTCTTGCCATGTCGACGCATCCATCGGTGGTCAGGGCAAGCCTCTCTATGCGCAAAGAGTCTTCGGGTAAGGAAGATTCCCGTCAGGAACAGGCTGCGCTGGCGGCAGTGGGCAGCCTTCTGTTTAATCTTGATGCCGCACTCACGAGGTGACTTTATGGCAAATTCCAGGAATCAGGCTCAGTGGCGAAATGAGTCTCGAGGAAAAGCTGGCTCGGCTGCAATTGCAAACCCGGCGTCATTTTTTGCGCTCGTTTACCGCAGGTCTGGGCACCATGTTCCTGAGCAGTTTGGCGTCGCCATTCAATGCCTTGGTCAGGGACGACGGAATTGGCTAACGATGGCCTCCCGCGGCTTGATTTCTCGCGCGATCCAAGAAAACCGCTGGCCGTCTTGCCGCCGCAGTTTACGGCTAAGGCCAAGCGTGTGATCTATTTGCACATGGCAGGTGCGCCGAGCCAACTGGAACTCTTCGACCATAAGCCCGAACTGACCAAAGCTCGACGGCCACGATTGTCCCGCGTCGTTTTTGGAGGGCAAGCGCTTCGCCTTCATCAGCGGCGTGCCCAAGCTGCTTGGGGCTCAATATCCCTTTCACCAGGCGGGCAATAGCGGCCAATGGATCAGTGACCGTTTGCCCCACCTGGAAAAGCACATCGACGATATTTGCTTCATCAAATCCATGCACACCGAGGAGTTCAATCACGCGCCCGCGCAGTTGCTGGTGCAGACCGGCAACGCACGCCTGGGCTACGCTTCGCTCGGTTCATGGGTGCTGTACGGGCTGGGCACCGAGAATCAGAATCTGCCCGGCTTCATTGTGCTGATCTCGGGGGGTAAATTTCCAGACGGTGGCAAACAACTGTGGGGATCGGGCTTCCTGCCTAGCGTTTATCAGGGTGTGCAATGCCGTTCGCACGGCGAACCCGTGCTCTATCTCGATAACCCGCCGGAGATAAGCCGTACCCTGCGGCGCAACATGTTGGATGCGATTGACGAAATCAATCAGCAAGCCTATGCCCAGTTCGGCAATCCGGAAACCGTTACCAGGGTCGCCCAATACGAGATGGCATTCCGTATGCAACTGGATGCGACCGACGCGATGGATATCAATAAGGAATCCGAGGCGGTGCGCGCAAGCTATGGGTCCAAGCCAGGGGAAGCCAGTTTCGCAAATAATTGTCTGGTGGCGCGGCGCCTGGCAGAACGTGGTGTACGTTTCATTCAGCTCTATCACTGGGGTTGGGACTCGCACGGAACGAGCCTAATGGAGGCGCTGAACGGTGGTTTCAACGACCGCTGTCGCGAAGTAGATCAGCCCATCGCTGCGTTGCTGACCGATCTGAAGGAACGCGGCATGCTGGAAGATACGTTGGTGGTTTGGGGGGGCGAGTTCGGGCGTACCTCGATGCAGGAAAACCGCAATGGCCAGGCCATGAAGTTCGCGGGCCGGGACCACAACCCAAGCGCTTTCACGATTTGGATGGCCGGCGGCGGGGTCAAGGCCGGCACTACCTACGGGCAAACGGATGAGATGGGATATGAGATCGTAAAGGACCCTGTGGAGATCCGCGACCTGCATGCCACCATGCTCTATACCTTGGGCTTTGACCACCGCAGGCTCAACTATTCCACGTCCAGGGACTGGATCAAAAAGTCACTGGAGTCAAGCCCGCACGCGTGGTGGCGGAGGTATTGGCGTGACGATGTCAGGCGGTGATCGCTTCCATCCCCGGGGTGCCCCGCCTGCATGACGGTATTCGTTCCGCCACATGTCTCTGCGAGTCCGCCTTATAGTTGCTCGCTCTTGCGCTCGATTTTGCTGTTGTTCGCGCTCCTGGTTTTTCTTCCGCCCGACGGGCTTGAGCGCGCGGAGTGGGCGCAGTTCGTCGGCCGCTTCCATTTGCTGGTGGTTCATTTTCCTATTGCGCTCATCCTGCTGGTGCCGGTGCTTGAGTTGGCGGGCCGGAGCCGCCACCTTCCCGATGCTGAGCCGTGGGTCGACTTCATATTGGCGCTTACCACCTTCAGTGCCATCGTTGCTTCAATTCTGGGGTGGTTCCTGGCGCGAAGCGGCGGTTCCTCGGGCGACCTCGTTACCCAACACATGTGGGGCGGAGTAGCGCTGACGGCAGCCTGCTGGCTGTGTTGGGTATTGCATGGCCGCTTTGCCGGCGAACGGATCGGATCGTGCTCTATGCTTTCACCCTGGTTGTTGCGGTCGGTCTTGTGTCCTGGACGGGCTATCGCGGTGGCCAATTGTCACAAGGGGAAAACCATCTCACGGAATACATGCCCGCGGGACTGCGCGGATTGCTGAGAATATCGGCGCACGATATCGTTGAGCCGAAATCCGCAAACGGTGGACCGGCTACTTTTTATGGTGCTCGCATCCAACCCCTCTTCACGGCGCACTGTGTTTCCTGCCACGGGCGATCCAAGCGCAAGGGAAAACTGCGGCTGGACAGCTTACGAAGCCAGTTAATGCGCGGGGGCAAGGATGGTCCGGTGATTAAGGCCGGAGATGCAAAGGGCAGCGAGCTTTTTCATCGCATCACGCTGCCTCGCACCGACGATGACTTCATGCCCGCCGAAAACAAGCGGCCCCTGTCACCGAGCGAAGTAAAGCTGATCGAGCTATGGATTTCCGCCGGGGCCTCGGGCAC
This sequence comes from uncultured Acidobacteriaceae bacterium, assembly GCA_963840675.1. Taxonomy (GTDB): domain Bacteria; phylum Acidobacteriota; class Terriglobia; order Terriglobales; family Acidobacteriaceae; genus PALSA-350. The sequence goes on along the minus strand of CAWJAB010000003.1, from coordinate 65,133 downwards.
GCAGGCGGCTGACGCCATCAAGGATTTACCCATGGATCGTCTTCGCACCGCGGTCGCAGAAGTGACGTATTGAGGAGATTGATCCGGCGGTCGGTTGCCAAAGCAACGGGCCGCTCTCGCACCTACCGTTGCACAACTGCAAAAGCAGTTCCCGGATACGTTGGACTACGAGTCCCGTGGCTCCGCCAACCTGGTGGTAAACATGTCCCTCCTGGGTTCGAAGTTTGGAGACGACGACCTGGCCGCACTCAAACCTCTGGCAAGTCAGATTGTCGTAGCGGATTTCTCCAATACCGCCATTACCGACCGTTCCGCGAGCTGCGATCGCCGCCATGAAACATCTACGAGTGCTGCGTCTCGCGCACACGAAAATCACCGACGCGACTTTGCAGGCGCTTGGCGGATTGGATCAACTCGAGTCCGTGAGCGTCTTCGGAACGGCGGTTACACCTGCCGCTCTGTCGATTTTGGGGCAAATGCCCAGGTTGCAGCATATCTATGTTGGGGAAACGAAAATTGCAACAGATGCTTCCATACCCGAACCTGCGAAGAGCAAACTCGTATTTTGACCACACGAGAAAATTGTTACAACAGCGCAAAACCACCCAGCAATCCATAGAGCACCGAAGCCAGGCCCAGGACTATGCTGGCGATCATGAATAGCGGCAGATCGATCACCACCGAGATGGAGGCCAGGACGATCGCAATCTGGAGACCGCCACTTGCTATTTCCAAGGTGTGGGTGCGGTGCATCTCGTGATCGCGGAGATGCTCCTGGGCATGAGCCTTTTCTGCGAGCTGCTCCATGCCGTCGGCACCGGGCTCTGAATGCATACGATCGGCATTCGCCTGCGCATCGGCAATTCGCTTTTTTATCACCGGATCGGTCGTTGGGGGCAGGCTTTCCAGCAGTTCTGCCTCGGACGTCAAAACCGTTCGCCGAACCGACTTCGCCTGATATTGCGCCCAGGTGTCGCTGGCTGCAATATGGTTGGTGAGGTAACTGATTTGCGCATCCTTTGCCGCAAACTCTGTGAGGGCCAGGGCCGCGGCCATTACGCCAATGAGGATGGCCGGCCGGGTGTGAGCCTTTGCCATGCTCTCCATGGGCTGCATGCTCCAGGTTTTCGTGGGCCTGCTCGAATTCTTCACTCATCTGTGTTGTCTCCTCGGGGCGTCCGATGATGCGCTACCAGCCTAAATTAAACCTGAAGGTTTGCTCTCTAACGGCGTCCACCCTTGCGGCCGACCGCGCCGGAACCGGCAATTTACCTTGCTTTAAGGGCTCCAGGGTACCTTGAGGCAAATGCGAAGTCCTACGCCGGGGGCCTTCTGCATCTAATCCAGAAAGAGGGGAAACAGAATGACAACACAGACAGAGCTCGGCGGGACCTTCACGCTCCCTAACAGATCGGTGACCATGCACCGCATGGGTTACGGCGCCATGCAACTGGCCGGTCCGCATGTATATGGACCGCCGCGCGACGTGGACGGTGCGGTTGCGGTTTTGCGAGAGGCCGTTGCCTCCGGCGTGGACCATATCGATACCAGCGACTATTACGGTCCGCATGTGACCAATCAGATAATCAAGCAGGCACTTCATCCCTACCCGGATGAACTGGTGATCGTGACGAAAATAGGCGCTCGCCGAGAGCCGGACAAGTCGTGGATCCCTGCTCTTTCGCGTCAGGAAATTATCGACGGTGTTCATGACAATCTGCGAAATCTGGGGCTCGACAGGCTCGATGTCGTCAACCTGCGGGTCGGAGGCATGGCGACGCCGACTGCCGGATCTATCAAAGAACCGCTGACTGTGCTCGCCGAACTGAAGGAGCAGGGATTGATTCGTCATCTCGGCCTGAGCAACGTGAGCCCGGAGCAGTTAGCCGAGGCTCAGACAATTTCTGAGATTGTCTGCATACAGAACTTTTACAACGTTGCCCAGCGAGCCGATGATGCGTTCATCGATGACCTCGCGGAGCAAGGCATAGCCTATGTGCCGTTCTTCCCGCTGGGAGGGTTCAGCCCATTGCAGTCGGCGGAGCTGGATACAGCAGCAGCATCCGTCGGGGCTACGCCGATGCAGGTCGCGCTGGCGTGGCTTCTCCACCGCTCGCCCAACATATTGCTGATCCCTGGAACATCTTCTGTTGGACATCTGCGTGAAAATCTGAAGGCGGCAACGCTACAACTTTCTCGAGAAGTAATGGCGGATCTTGACGCGATCGCCGCAAGTGCTAAGCCACAATAGCTGTCAGGTCCAGGACCTTCTCTGCCAGTTCTTGATTGCCGGCGATTTCAATTTGCGCGCGAGCTGACTTTCGATCCACTCCTTTAGTAAAGAGGCGCCATGCCAGGGCCTGGGGTATGGTCACCCGCGACGTGAACTCGCCGGCCAGCTCTTTTACCAGGGCCCACGAGCCGGGCCCCCTGCGCAGAAACCACTCGCCACCGCACTCCCCGGAGACCTCGACGAGGAGACTCGTACCGGGGGGTGCATCCACGTTCCGGTAAACGTGCGGTAGTCCGCGGAGGAAGCAGTCAAGGACGGGATGATATAGCTCCGGGGTCATAATGCCGGGCCGGTTCGTGGCCAGGCGGATCTGCTGTTGATGGTGCCAGCGCTCGGTCAGCTCGCGGGCAGTATCAAACCAGTTCAGCGATGTTGCTTCTCCTGCCCAGCTGACGCTGAAATACAGCAGGGGCAAATGGGTCCAGCGACTCGTGAAACGTGGCGTATTGATCGCAGGCCATTTTCATCATATCGATCAGAACAGGTGGGCTCAGCCGCCGATACACGGTCACTCCTTCCCGGTTGAGACGGTTCACCAAGTCGCTACCTCCTGTGGCGAACGGACCTCGACGGTCTCCACCCAACAACCGTCACGCACCAAGGAAAGTTTGCGGAGCGCGGTATCCAGTAAGTGCGCGGCTACGTCGCGGACCTTCCACGCCGGCGCCACTGTCTGGAGATCCCATTCGGCAGAGTCGAGCGCACTCAGCAGCTCCAGCAGGCGCGCATCCACCCTGCGCAGGAGGGGTGCACACAGGATGGGATCGAGGTTGCGAATTTCATCAGTCATTTCATCGGAGGTTTCTAATCAGATCCGATAGATCCGATGGATCGACAAAGAGAATATAAGCCGTTAAGACGTCCCATGAGAACATCGGGAGGTTGAGGGCGTATTCAATCGACAGATGGAAGAGCAGGCCCAACAGCAACACTGGATAGCGAAAGCGCCGGAACCAGATAAGGACACCGAGTGAAAACTCCAGGGCAAGCGTGAACCAACTGCCGATTTTCAAGATCGCTGCAGATTGGATCCACCGGGGCAGCGGAAACCGCGCAATCGAGTGCAAATGGGTTACGTAATAGAGCGCAGTTCCATCCAGCCAGGTGTGGCCCTTCATCTTCCACCAGAATGAAGTCAGGTACAGCAGCGACAACTCGATTTGGATCATGCGCTGCGCCCAGGGAGCCCGCGGCTTGATTTCGGGACCCTCTAACCCTCTGCGTACGCGTATCAGACGGTCCAATGAGAGCGCCGCTCCCGCCGGTGCAAAGATGAGGAAGAAGCCGACGATGCGCAAGAAGGCGTCGCCCCCGTGAAGAATGAGGAGATTTCTCTGGTGGATAGAAGTGAGACAGAGGAAGACGGCTACGCTGCTTAGCCGCGTCCACAAACCTACCGTAAGAAGCAGCGCACAAGCCAGAAATACCCAGAAAAATGCTGCGATCCACCGATCGTCCTGGGGCATTACCGTAAACAGGTTGAGCCGAATCCCTGGTTCTGTCTGCCTGATCGCCGACAGCGATACCCAGCTATGAACTCCGTACCAATTCAGCCAGTCGGCGTGCAACAGGACGAGCGTGGCGGAAACACAGATGCCGTAAAGAATCCGGAACAGAGCGATGGGAAGAGGCGATTGGGGAGTGAAGAAAAAATGATCCCAGAGTTTACGCAACTCTCGTAGCGTCATCGAAGATCCCCGGGTTGAACATAGTCGTCATAGAAGACGTTCGGCCTGGGAGTTGGTTCCTGGGCTGCTCCTGGATGAATATCGGACTGAAACTCAATCAGGAGCACCTTGTCCGGCGGATCGTTCTGGTTGCTAAACTGCATGGCGACGTGTTTTGCAACATCCGGCCAAAGAGGAGCATTTTGCGGCTGCGGCAGGACGTCCAGAAATTTCCGATATCGCTCTTTTCGGTATTTTTCGGCAAAGCTGAGTTCTTCCATGCGAGGGAAGGCCCAGACGTGCATGTGGTGATCCTGCGTGATCACCACAGCTTTTACGTAGGAATTGGTCGCCCTGGGATCGGGACCAAACATGTCCCAGGTTTGAAAGAGGCCGATCCATAGCATGTAGGGCTGGACCAGCTCCCTAACCGTGTTGAGTGCTGAGAAGTTTGCGGGCAGCGCCATACAGGTGATGGCAATGAGGTGAAACAGGATGAAGACACTGATCGCACCGCGACGAAGGGTTTCCGTTTCATTTTCCGCGGCCGGGTCGGGCGAGGGCGGCCTTTCTGCCGCTTGGCTTGCCCAGGTTTGCGTTGCCGGTTTCCTTCCGCCAGACTCATGGTTAACAAAATGTTACTAGATCGGTATGGAACGCTAGCGCTCGAGCGGCCATTCGTTGACCAAGTGGAATCCCCTGTCGAGTAGCGGATAACGATCGGGCAGAGGCACGCGCTCAAGATAGAGAGCGCCTGTTGCGGCGTCGTTGGCCGACGGTTTGAGAATCAGATGCATGGGGTCGGGCTGATGGAAGTTGTAGACGAGGGGAGCTTCGCCGTCGCGGTAAAGAGCGAAATTGCTGTCCTTATCGTTGATGTATACGCCGGCACGCCAGAGCTCACCGGTGTCGTCACGCAGAGTAGCGCCCGGCCATTGGGCTCGATGAAGAGGTCGGTCATGGGCCGCCCGCCGCCGGTGATGACCGCGCCAGATGTGGCCTGGCCTTGTACGCGCCACTCGCCGGTGAAGGGGTGAGGATGATGCAGGCTCGCTTGCGTCCGCGCGAAGCTTTGGTATTGACCGGGTATTGACGTGAGGACCATGAGAATGAGAAACACTTCCACGACGTACAATGGCTATGCGCACGCCACGGCGCTGGGTTGGCGGCACTGCGGGAGCGCTGGGGGCGGAGGGCTGGTGCCGCCAGAAAAAGTCCCATAGAGAACGCAGGTCCGGGGCAATGATGACAAGGGAGAAGAGCACCAGGTGGGCTGAGTAGATTTTGACCGGAACGTCAAAGAAGAGGTTGTAGAGCAGCACGTTGCCCATGACGAAGAAGGTGAGGATAGCGCCGGCGAGCGCAGTGCGGCGAAAGAACAGGAGGATCGCGGCAACAACCTCGATGGCGCCGCACACCGCCTCGTAGATGGGATTGAAGCCGATAAGCGTCCAGAGCAGGGTCATGGGTGAGACGCTGCCGACAGGCTCGTTCAGCACGGCAAGAGAGGGCGGCGGCATCTGCATGGGAAAGAGCTTAGAGAAACCGTAGTTCGCCATCGCCAGCACCAGCGTCAGGCGAATAAGAAAACGCAGCCATGCGGCAGCGGTTCGGTACTCATCGCGGCGAGCGAAGAGCGACCAGATCAGCGCACCGGCGAGCGAATACGCAAGCATCACTCCAATGGCGATCCAGTTGATCGCGGTGTCTCCCGAGCCGGTGGCGTGGATTTGTGCGCCGACGCCCGTGATGTGGAAGAGATGATGCGCGAGCCAGGTGGCGGGACCGAGGATTGCGAGCGACAGCCAGGACAGCGATCATCGCGCCAAGCTTGGGAAGGATATACAGGAGATTGGCGTTCGTAGAACTGAAAGCGTAGAGCAGCAGATAGCAAAAGGCCACGCGGAAGCCGATGCGTCCAAGGATGGGCCAACTGTCGGGTTTGCGATCGAGGGAGGTTTCAGGCATGACTCAAGACTTTCACATCTGCAGCTACGGCACACGGGGGTGATCGGTTCCCGACAACTCTTGCTTGCGGTGACTTGACGACCCAATCTGGCCGGTCGTAGGTTATTCTCGTTGGTTCCGGAGGTGCCCATGAAGAGTAGATGGGGCTCATTGCCGGCTTTTCCTGCAGTCTTGCTGCTGATTTCAGCTTCTGTGCTTGTCGCTCAGGAATCTTCGACAACCGGAGCAATCCCCATGCGTCCTCCGGATGCACCGGCAAACTCCATCATTCAAGACATGCACATTCCGACCACTCCGGGCGCGCCGTTTTCGGCGAAATCGGTCGCTACGCTACAGGAAACCCGTCACGGGTCACCTATGCTCTTCGGGTTCTTTAGCATGGTCGCGCGCAATTCCTCCGGCCGGATGTACTTCGAAAACCGCCGCTTCTTTCCGGCTTCCGGGGAACCGGCCCCGCGCAGGTACTTTATCGTGATTGACCCGGGCGAACACACGCGCACAGTCTGTTATCCCGCGACGAAGACCTGCCGCATCAATTCCTTCAAGCACATCAGCGAGGCGGAGCCGCAAACCAGCGAAGAGGCTGCTCCTGCTTCCACGACAGAGTCTATTAGCTTGGGCACCGACGTGATTGATTCCGTGACCGTCTCGGGCACACGGGAGATCACTACGATCGCTGCCGGCGCGTATGGCAATCGTGAGCCGATCACTACATATAAGGAAGTCTGGCGCTCGCCCGAACTCGACCTGGACGTCTCGATCATCCGAACCGACCCGCGTTGGGGTAGGCAAACGCGCCGGCTTACCGAAATATCGCGCGGCGAGCCCGACCCGGATTACTTCGCCATACCGGCAGACTACAAGATGCTCGACAATCGAACTCCTGCCAAGCAGTAAGCAGGGCGGCGGCGGATGAAGGGCTGCGCCTCGGTAATTCGTGACCAGACGGGAAATGAAAACAGCTGTCATTTTTGGATCAAGCGGATTCGTTGGCTCGCATCTTCTAAGTGAACTGCTGAACAGTTCTGATTACGACCAGGTAACAGTTGTTGTTCGAAATAAGCTGAGCATCAGTCACCCAAAGCTGAAAACATTGATAGGCGGCTACAACTCTCTCTCTGCTTTGGAAGCAGATGTCTCTGCGGACGAGATCTTCATTACTCTTGGAGCAACCAGGAAAACATCGCCCAACAGGGCAATCTACTACCAGGTGGATCACGATTACCCGGTTCTAGCGGCTCGGATTGCCAAAGCGCGAGGAGCGAAATCGGTGTTCCTGGTCACAGTAGTTGGCGCAAATCCTCTTTCACGGATCTTCTATGTAAAGACCAAAGGCGAAACAGAACGAGATATTATCGCTCTCGATTTTGTACATACGCACATCTTTCGGCCCTCCATGATCACCGGCAATAGACAGGAAAAACGGTCCTTGGAAAAGATAATGATAGGAATTTGGTCTGTGATCAACCCGTTTCTAATGGGGAAAGCTGACAGATATAAGGGGATAACAGGCGAAGACATCGCCAGAGCAATGAAAGAATCCGCGACGAATCAATCGGAGAAGTTACGGATTTACCACTGGAAGGAAATGAAAGAGTTGTTGCAAGGGTAGTTTGAACTTCTGATGATGCCCGCGCTAAAACATGACAGGCAGAAGGCAAACAGACGGAACTGGCACTCATGCGCAGCGAGCCGGAGGAGAACGTTCTATCGAACTACGTTGAAGGATTGGCGGCGTCTGGGACCGAAGCGGAACACGGAGAAGTGATCGTCGAGTGATGCGACATGGTCAATGCCGAGTCGGCGCATCACAACGAAGCTGGTGCGATCAACTATGGAGAAATCCTGGGCACGCCAGGCGTTCCCGATTTCCCAGGCAACCTCGAGATCTGCCAAACCGACAGCCTCAATGATCGCCACCCCACTCCTGAGGCCATCCCAAAATCGCTCCGCGGCGTTGCGTTGAACTTTGTGATGGAGCAACGTCCAGGTCTCTACCAGGATGTGATCCGAAGTGACCAATGGCCCCCCAGACTTGAGGATAGCTTTGGCGCGAGCATTGCTGCGATCGGACGAATCTGCCGCGGCATACCAGATCGATGTGTCAACGAACAGGGTCATGGATAGGGCAGGGGTAGAGGAAAATTACCGACGCTGCGTCTTTCTGCGTTTCGTTTGAAAGGCCTCGGCGATCATGGAATCCTTGTCCATTGCGATATCCGCGCCGCAGGAACTGCCGAGATCGAAAATGCGATCAACCGCGACGGCGGTTTCAGGACGAGCCAAATCACGTGCCACCAGGCGCCGGACGTATTCCGCTAGAGATACACCGAGTTCGCTCGCTCGCTGGCGCGCACGCCGCTGCACTTCGTTTTCAAGTGTGATCTGGGTTCGTGACATCATGATGGCTACGTTATACCATTGCTCTGCACGCACCTTCGTTTCAATGTGGGCATACAACAATCGGGGAATGGAGCGTATGGGGCTTGGCTAGCCGGAAAGGCCGCGCGTTGACGCCTGAGGCTGACCAGAATACCTAGCGCGCAGAGGTAGTCACTTGGGTGGTGGCTGCCGAACCTATCTGAGGGTCAGGTGTGTGTTCCCAGCCGATCCTTCGTCCACAATAGTCAAACGCCGACTCGTACAGGATTTTCGCTGGGCGCTCTCGCTCCTCTCTGAATAATCGGCAATTTTCTTGACGCACTACGCTAGGATGGAGCTTCTAGAGGACCCCGAGCAATGAGTGTTTTGCACCCAATCTCCGGTTGTGAGCAAGCGGAGCGAAAGGCCGATGTCGAATTCGTTCATGGCCTGGGCGACGATGCGTTTGAAACCTGGCGCCATGGTGAGGACGATAGAACCTCGTGGCCTCATTGGCTCGGCCAGGCTGTCCTTCGGTGCTTCTCCAGCACACATCGTCCCGTTATCGTTTATCCGAGTCAGTTGCATGCTAGCCATGAGACCTGACGCATGAATGACTTCCTCTCATTAATCATGCACCACGGATACGTCGTCATCTGCCTGATTGTTTTTGCGGAAGCCATCGATGTGCCAGTACCGGGCGCAGTGGCTCTGGTTGCGGGCGGAGCTGCTGCGGCGGCGGGTACCCTGTATGGGCCGGCGGTCGCGTTGTTTGCCGTCGCTGCGATGTTGTCGGCCGACTCATTCCTTTACATCCTCGGCCGCCATATGGGATGGACGCTCTTGAGATTTCTGTGCCAGGTTTCTGTCGATCCGGAAACATGCGTTCTGCACTCCGCGGAATCGTTCTATAAGCGCGGACGGCCCACGCTGTTGATCGCCAAGTTCATTCCTGGGGTGAGCACGATGGCCGCGCCGCTGGCTGGGAGCATGAAAATGCCGTTCTCTCAATTCCTGGGGCTGGACTTTCTGGGCGCCAGCCTCTATGCGCTCTCATATGGTGCGGTCGGATTCCTCTTTCGCGATTTCGTGGCGAAGATCGTCAGTGGATTTCGCGCAGCAGGACATGTGGTCGAGATTGTAATCATCATTGCCCTGATTGCGTTTATAGGTCATCGGGTTTCGTTGTACTGGAAGCAACGCGCCGATCGCGCTGTACCACGCGTAGGGGTACAGATATTGGCCACGAAGCTGCAGACCGAGGGCCCGGGAAAGATATTGCTGGCCGATGTGCGCAGCCATGGTTATTACAGTGCGGGCGCTGTCCGCATTCCCGGTTCGATTCGAGTCGAGCCCAACAATCTCAGCGCCGAAATAGCAATATTCCCTCGAGACAAGGACATATACCTGTACTGCACTTGCCGGAAGGAAGCGACGAGCGCTAGCGTGGCGCATCTTTTGCGGGAATGGGGATTTAATGCATTTGTCATCGTAGGCGGCCTGGCAGCCTGGCGTAAAGCGGGCGAGCCGCTCGAGACCGTGCCCGCGACCGATGTAGTGCATCTTCCGACTTTCAGCCGATAAGTCCCCATCATACCGGACGTGGCTGCCCGCCCGAACCGAGCCGCCCACATCCAATGGAACCGCCGCCCCAGCACGTGCGTACAACCGGTAAAGGCCCCGGGAACCCGAGGAAAATACCCGACGATGCGTAACGAGGGGGAGCATGAACGCCGATATACGACTCGCTTTACGACAGTTGCGAAAAGCGCCTGGATTCGCCCTGACCGCCGTGCTCACACTGGCACTCGCCATTGGCGCCAATGCAATCGTGTTCAGCGTACTGAATGCGTTGATCCTGCGACCGCTCAACGTACCGCACCCTGAGACGCTGTTCATGCTGGAACGCGCCTACGGGTCAGATACATCTCCATCGGAGTCGTATCCGGATTACCGCGACCTGCGTGACGGGAACCGCAGCTTCGACTCGCTGGTGCTCTACAACATCATGGGCGGCGTTGGGCTCGATACCGGCCACGGAAATCCCTCCGTAGTGTGGCCCTATACCGTAAGCGGCAATTACTTCGATGCCCTGGGCATCCAGCCCTACCTTGGCCGATTTATCCATGCTTCCGAAGAACATGGGACGAACAGCGTGCCCGAGATCGTTCTGAGCTATGCGCTCTGGCATAGCCAATTTAATGGTGACCCTGCCGCATTGGGCCGGACGGTGCAGATCAACAAGCATCCCTTCACCATCATCGGGGTGGCTCGGCCGGATTTCCGCGGCACCGAACTTTTTTTCGCGCCCGATCTGTGGGCTCCCATCGTCAATACGCCCCAAATCACCGATTTTAATTGGCTCGAGGAGCGTGGCAACCATAACGCCTGGGCGATCGGACACCTCAAGCCCGGAGTAACACCAGCCGCAGCTACTGCGGACTTGAACACCATTGCAAATTCGCTGGCAAAAACCTATCCCAAATCCGATGATGGCCTGAAATTCTCCTTGTCCCGCCCCGGACTCGCCGGAAATACCCTCGGTCGACCCACGCGCGCTTTTATGTTCGGGCTCATGCTGCTCGCAGGTCTTATCCTGCTTGCCGCATGCGCCAATCTTGGTAGCCTGTTCGCCGCGCGGACCGCGGACCGCTCGCGGGAAATCGCAGTCCGCATGGCTCTCGGATCGCGCCGCCAGCTGATCCTTCGCCAGCTGCTCACGGAAGCCGGTTTGGTTTCTCTGGCTGGAGGTATTTGTGGCATGGCGGGAGCCGTGGTCATCCTGCGTGCCCTCAGCACATGGCGGCCGATTCCGAATATCCCGATCAATATACCGGTCAATCCGGACGTGAACACCTACGCTCTGGCCTTGCTGCTGGCTGTCTTCAGTGGGCTGTTCTTCGGCCTGGTCCCTGTCCGCCAGATTCTCCGCTCCGATCCCTGGCAGATCATTCGCTCCGGGAGCACGAGCTTCGGCAGCACACGCCGTTTTACACTGCGCGACGTTCTGCTGGGTTTGCAAATCGCCATTTGCGCTGTTTTAGTCACCGCTTCGCTGGTCGCCGTGCGCGGCCTGGCTCGTTCGCTCGAAAGCAACTACGGTATTCAGCCTAAGAACGTGATGCTGGTAAAGACCGATCTGAAGATGGCTGGATATGATGCCGACCAGCGCGTACCGATGCAGAAGCGCATGCTCGATGCTGCCGCAGCGATCCCGGGCGTCACGGCCGTGGGATATGCCGATCGGCTTCCGCTCAGTATCGGCGGAGGGGACTCCGACGTATACGCTGACACCACCGCCGATTTCCGTCCCACCAACGCTGCAGCCGATGCCCAGAATTTCCAGATCTCGCCCGACTATTTCCGGGCTGCTGGAACGGCACTTCTGGTTGGCCGCTCCTTCACCATGCACGATGAAGACAAGGCTCCTGTCGTGGCCGTCGTGAATCGCAAATTTGCGATCCAGGTGTTCGGGTCCGTCGATAAAGCAGTCGGTAGCCATTTCAGGTTCTGGGGCGGCGGCAACCGGGCGGAGGTTATCGGCGTGGTGGAAGACGGTAAATACCAGACCCTTACCGAAGACCCCAAGCCCGCCATGTTCTTTTCCTTCCTGCAGCACCCTTCCAGCGAGACCTGGCTGATTGTTCGATCGCAACGTGACCCGGGAGAGATCGCCGCAGCCTTGCAACGCTCGATGCGCAGGCTCGATGCAGGGCTGCCGCTCGAAATCAGAACCTGGAACAGCGAGTTAGATTCCGCCCTCTTCGCCGCTCGAGTCGCCACCGTTTCTCTCGGCGTGCTTGGCTTGCTGGGCGCGATGCTGGCCACTACCGGCATCTTCGGCATGGCCGCCTATACCGTCAGCAAACGCCTGCGTGAACTCGGTATCCGCATAGCCCTTGGAGCCGGTCGACGCAAGGTGCTGGGCGCAGCGCTCGGACGTACTTTCCGGCTGCTCGCCATTGGATCGATAGCCGGCATGATCCTCGGTGTACTGGCAACCCGTGTACTTTCGTCTATCGTGTATCAGGCCACGCCAAAAGACCCGGTCATCCTCGGCGGTGTCATTCTCACTTTGCTCTGCGTAGGCGTCGTCGCAGCCTTGGTGCCCGCTCGACGCGCCCTCGCGGTTGATCCGATGATCCTGCTCCGCGATGAATGAATTGAAGCAAGCTAGGACTGCCGGTATGCGAGTAGCACGCTGCTCCAACGTGCGGATATCCGTTGTCGGCCTGCCGGCATCTCAACTGCAGGAATCCCCCAATGGGGGAATTGGTAGCTAACGAGGTCTCCTGCATGTATCCAATCTCTGTTTTCGGGACGCTCTTGATGTCAGTTGGTTGGACAGCCATCACCAACCAAAGCTTTGCGATACGCGCTGAATTCCCAGATAAGCGGAACGCTCAGGTAACACCCGTCGCGCGATATATTCCCCTTCATTAGATTCCTGCCGATCCTCCTCCGGGCCGAGGGCAGATGGCGCGAAATGGCGCTATCTCTTTTTGCTCACTTAAGATTAGTTTCGTATCTTCTCCCCAAAACTAATCGGAAGTTCGAATGGCATGAAAGAGACGATCTTGATTGTGGGCGAGGATGAAGCGCTCTCCTCGACACGAGCAGCGCTGCTACGTGAATGGCATGTCGTCACAACTCAGTGCGAAGGTGCTGCAGATGCGATCTTGGGCCGACGGTACGATCTGTTGATTCTCTGTCAAACCGTCCCGGAAGAAGCAGCGATAAAGATAATCGCGACGGCCCGTGCGATGCACCCAAGCGTGCGGGTCTTGGCCGTTTCTCAAGAAGGAGAGGACCGGCACCTGGATTCTCAAAGGTACGAAGTCCAATTAAATAATCCACGCGGCTTGCGAGATGCAGTTGCAAGGCTGCTGAGTTCGTCGACCGTTGCATGCGATTGAGTTAAAAACGAGTATTGGACTTTATGTTGGACCTGAGGAGGACCCTCAGGTTGTCCGTTCCCCTCAGGTTTTCCCCTTCAGGTTCAACGACCACGGTAACCAGATGCTGGGTTACTTTTGTCTTCGAGCCGCACGGACTTGAACAACCGCGGGAGCTCAATCCGCGTCGTAACCGCATGTGTTGGCTGCGATCTCTCGGAATACTGCATGAGTCTTACGGCATGGCGCTCAGAATTGACATCGAAGTCGACCTGACAGTCCGAAAAGTAGTTGAGGCCCTTCTCAACTCTTCGAACGAGGTCGATGCGTTTTCAGGTCTCCGGACCGCAGATGCACTCTCGATGGACCTCTCATCGTTCGGTAACCCGTCGGGCTTACCAATGATCGGGGACGTTACTCGTTCAAACGCTGGAATCGTGATCTGACCACAGAAAATCTTGATTGGAGGCTTTATGAGTACTTACTGCGTAATCTGCCGCAATACTGAGGTGAACTCTATTTCCGACGCGAGCGTGGTCGCCTTCTATCTCCGGTCTTCCACAGCCGCTGGGGCCATACTCACCGTCGAAGCGGATCACCCTGGGTGTCGCATTCTTGGAATCGAGCGCCTTGCCGGGCGCGAGTCGCAGGCTGCCTAAGCCCCGCAACGGCCGCAAACCCACGAGATCCCTGCAAAGCGGGATTGCGGGATTATAGATAATCGACACCCTGTTAGACGCCGAACTGCCGTAGATGATGGTCGACGTGTTTGTACATGAGAATGGCCCACTGCTGCGGTTTGAGCGGACCAAAGAAAGGATGTGGGTGCTGGGAGCAACAAGCTGCACCCTTGGTGACGAAGCTATCGATAGCTGTGATGAGCTGGGCGCGTTCGCGCTCGAAGTCGCACTGTGTGGGGTTCACCGAGAAGAGTTCTGGCGAAGAGGGTGAGTTGCGGCGCATGGGCTTGTCATCACCGAAGACCAGCGGCTTTATAAGCAAGCCGATGACGTTGGCAGGAAAGGATGCACGTTTGGGGTTGATGACGCCCATCGCCATCTGCATTCCAGAAGTACAGTGCGCGAGGGTGTGAACAAGGGTCATGTTGCCCCACCGCCGCTCACTCTCAGGATGGAGGTGCATGATGCGCTGCTTTATGTCTTCTACCAGAGTGGGGTCAAAGAGATTTTTCAAGGTAGTTGCTCTCCGTCCGGGTGCTCCAATTGGTGTGCCGGTAGTAATGACAACCTCACGGACCTTGTTCATTCCTCCCTAGACCCCCCTGACACAAAACAGAGTTTTCCGCAGCCGGATTCAGCCGTTTCTACACCCGCTTCTTCCAATGGCCCATCGGCGTTGTAGAGAGGGGCCAGATAAATACCATGCCGAGCGGCAATGGTCTCCATCTCCTCGACCCGCTCGGGAGTGATGAATCCTCTTCCCTGGGAGAAGGGCTCGAAGCGGCGCTCCAAAGCTAGAGCCATGCCTTCGAGCAAACATCCATGGACCACATCGGGGAAAGGATGACGATTCAGCACTCCATGAAAGTCCGGCGTGAACGTCAATCCGCCCATCACTTGTCCCAGACCTCCGAAGAAGACTTTCGCGCGGGGCATCTCGGCCGCGCCGGGGGCGAGGTTCTTGGGGTAGCCGGCATCACAGATGATTGCGTCGGGCGCGATCCGGCCCAACAAGAGGGAAGGGGATGCCAGGCTCGCCGCGCAGATCACGACATCGGCCTCGGAGGAAAATTGCCGCAGATCGGTTGCCATCTCGACCTCCACCCCCTCGGCTTCCAACTCCGCAGCGAGCCTGCGTAGCCGCTCCACATTGCGGGCGGTGAGCTGCACACGGCGCACGTCCCCGGCAAGGCAACGGGCGCAGCCGGAACCGATGTCTCCTGTTGCCCCAACAATCAGCAGCGTCGACCTGCGGAGATCGCGGCCCTCCATCGCGCACATCTTCCTTATACCCTGCACGATGAAACCAACGGTCAAGGTATTGCCTGTGGTGAAGACCGTATCGTGTCTTTGCGGAAGCTGATCGAAGTTGCCCTCGATCAGGATGGAACTGAAACCGCCGAGGCTCACAATCTTTGCGCCCGCCTTGATCGCATAGGCCGCGGCCGCGCGAACGCGCGCGATGTTGTCGCGCACGTATGCGTCTGCAAGGCGGTCGGGAGCAATGAAGGAGTCGATGTAAAGACCGCGCGCCCGGGCGCCGCCCAGCGATTCGATATCGACATGACACACCGCACGGGGTGGAAGCCAGGGCAGGATGTCCCTTATCTCATCGTCGGGCAGAGGCGTGCGCTCGGGCCCACGCAGGACTGCGAGCACATCCGCAGCCGCTCGCCAACTTTCCTGATGCCCGATCAGGGCGAAGTCAACTTCCGCTAAACCGGCAACTGAGCGACCCATGTGAGCGTCACCTCCCCGGGCAGCCCCAGTTTGTCCAAGGTTTTCAGGTACTGATGCAGAGAGGCTCCGCGCAGCTCGGCCGCACTTAGGCGCACGTCGGGCAGCGCCGGCTTGACACAGCTGCCGTGGCAGACTTCGCAGTGTCCGTGGCTGCAATCCTTTGCCAGCATCTCCGCCAGGGTAGTCATCACTTCAAGATGCAGCTGGTATACCTTGTCATCGAAGCGCTGCTCGTCCAAAGCTCGTTCGGCTCGGAGAATTTCCATGGCGTGCTCGATGTGTTCCTCTTCTTCCGCGGCGATCGCGGCAAAGGTCTTGCCCAGACTGCCCGGCGCCACCTTGCCCACCCGCGCATAGCTGGCGACGGCGAAGGATTCAAGCATGATCTCCTGCACGATGAGGCAGGCAATAAAGTCGCGCTCGGCGATGCAGCGCAGAAATGCCTGGCGGAGCCGCTTCCAATGCCTGGCATCGACATTGTTGGATCACGCTCACACCTATCCTGCGGCCCTCGGCAGCAAAGGCGGCAGCGTGGCCTCTCTCCCCTTGCGCGTGCTCCAGGGCATCGGCTACTTCCGCGGGATCGTCGCATATGTCCGCTAAGGAGGTGTAGTTCATTGCGGCGAGCAGCTCGCCGGTCATGGCCTGGGCCAGCACGTCTTGCCAGATCAGGGCGCTAGGAGAGAGCGAGGTGAATGCGGCGGGAAGTGCGCACTTCAGATCAATCACGGGTTCCATGTTTCCTCCTTAAAGGTTGCGAATTAGATCGGATCGCGATAGCGGCGTAACCGCACCGCGACCGCAAGAAAAATTGCAGCGACCGCCAAGCCGCTCCACAACCCCGGGCTGATCAGGAATCTACCCGGATGGAGGTGGGCCATCTGATCCATCGGCATGCCGCGGAGGGGGAAGGGGGCGTTGTAGTCTTCGCCGCCGAAACGGTGCACCAATATGCCGGCGAAATGCGTAGTGTTAAAGGCGACCTTTTCCACCACAGCGATGGCGAACGGCGGTAACACGGCCCAGAGAAAGGGCGTGCGCTTGGCCCACGCCGAAACCAGAAGCCACCAGCAGTAGAAGGGCGCGTACCAGAGCGCATGCACGGCCAGCAGGTGGAAGACCAGCCCTTGCGAGATCTGCCACAGCCCGACATGGGGCCATACCGTGGCAACGCCGAGACCGGTTGCCAACAGCACGGGGGCGGTGAGCAGCAGCATGATCCAGAACGTGACCACGGTGATGGCGATGGTGAGCAGGGGGAGGATCAGCAGCGGAATGCTCGCCTTGGCCAGCACGGTGGTGAGATCGGAAACCGGCAGCGACTTCCAGAAAAGAATGCTGCGATCGCGACGTTCGCCGTACAGGGCATCGAGACAGTAAAACAACGCGACGATGCCGGTAGTCCCCATAAGCAAGAGCGCGGCGAAGTTATACGGCTGCTCGAAGAGCTCCTGCTGTTGCGCGGCGTTCAGGGCTGCCGCGGCGCGTACCTGGTTGGGCAGATTCCCTGTGCTGATGAAGAATCCGGCCAGGAAGAGCGCGGCGACGGCAAGGGGCGCCATATAAATGGAACGGTTCTCCCACAGTTCGCGGCGTACCGACCAGTAGAATTGGCGGCTCGCCGGGATGACGGCGATGGCTTGCGACTGCACGGAAGATTCCTGGATAGCGTTGGCTTGGGTGTTCATCGAGCGGCTCCTTGAGACTGCGGCCGCCTGGCTGCCAATGATGGCAACGAACAAATCGGCGATGCCCGCGGTGCGCACGTCCCCCAGCGCCGCGAGTTGCGGATGATCGAGATGATCGAAGAGCATGATGCTGCGGCCCAACACTTCGCGCTCGTGCATCGGCTTGAGCGCCCGTGCGGCGGCGACCTGCTCCGGGCGCACGGTGACTTCGAAGTAGCGGGATTCCACTTCTTCTATGCTGCGATTGAATACGATACGGCCGCGGTGGATGAACATGACGTCGGTGAGCACGTGCTCGATCTCTTCCACCTGATGGGTGGTGAGAATAATGGTGCGGCTGCGATCGAAGTAGTCGTTCAGCAGGGAATCATAGAACTGCTTGCGATAAAGGATGTCGAGGCCAAGCGTGGGCTCGTCGAGCACCAGTAACTTCGCGTCAATGGCCATGACCAGGGCGAGGTGCAGTTGAGCCACCATGCCCTTGGACAATTGCCTGACCTTGCTGGCGCGGTTGATGGTGGTCCTGGCGAGAAAACCTTCGGCCTTCGCGCGATCGAAGCGGGGATGGACGCCGGCAATATAATCGAGCGCCTGCGAAACCTTGATCCAGCGCGGCAGCACAGCAACATCGGAAACGAAACAGATATCGCACATGAGCTGGTTGCGCTCGGTCCAGGGGTTGCGCCCCAACACTTTGAGTTCGCCCTGGTAGGGAGTGAGGCCGAGGATGGCGTTCAGCGCGGTGGTTTTGCCCGCGCCATTGGGACCGATGAGACCGAGGATGCGGCCTTCTTCCACCCGCAAATCAATGCCATCCAGCGCGATGGTTTTGCCGAAGACTTTGCGCAGTCCGTGTGCTTCTATACATGCCATGGTTCAGCGCTCCTCTTTCGTATCGTTCGCAGATGGCGGGCGGCCGGCGCCGGCCTGCAGCAGTTCCCTGGGTTTCAGGCCAAGGCGCTGAATGGTAGCGTAGATTCGGGGCCATTCTTCGCCCAGAAACTTCTCCCGTTCGCCCTGCAGCAACAAACCGCGTGCCCCACTATTGATAAACATGCCACGCCCTCGTTTGGTCTCGACCAGGCCCTCGTCCACCAGTTGCTGATAGCCCTTGAGAACCGTGAGTGGATTGACCCGATACTCGGCGGCGACGTTGCGCACGGAGGGCAGCGGATCGCCTTCCTTGAGAACTCCGTCCAGTATCATCGCGACCACTCGGTCGCGAAGCTGGCGATAAATCGGCTGACCGTCACTCCACTCAGGGTCCATCGAATATCCCACATAATCGCGTGCCACAACTGGGTTGCTGTCACTTTGTCCGCTGCAGAGCTACATGCACAGCCATAGGCTTTCCCTGGGCCAGAAAAGTCCAGTCCTCGGTGTGATGGTTTGCGTCTACCGCGGTGAACACTGCGTGCTGCATGTATCCGCCCTGGGCTGGGTTGTAGTTGTTGACATCGAGGAAATTGAATTCCACCGTTTTTCCATCCGGGCTCATGGTGGCGGTCATACGAGGGCGATTGCCTGCGTCGCAATAATGCGTCAGCAGCAGACGATTTCCGTCCACGTAAAACATGGTGATGGGATCATCCGATCTTCCGGCCATGCTCATCTCGTGCATGAGCGCGTTGCCCATGGAAGTGACGCGCAGGGAAACGTGCATCGGCTTGCCGTCCACAGTGCCTTCCCATGAGCCGGCCAGGTTTTTCAAATTATCGAAGGACTTTTGCGCGTCAGACTGGGCGAAAGCCGCGGTGGAAAGTCCCAGCAATACAACTGGTAGCAGAAAACGTAGTGGTTTCATGCTCATTCTCCTCACTCAGCCTGGGTCACGCGTGAGGTGATGCCCTCGGCTCTACTGTTATACTTAACTACAACACTACTTCACTGTCAAGAGATTTTTTCCTGTCGCTGGATTGTGATGGGACCTAACCTGGCGGTTTTCGTCGCTTCACGATGCCATCCTGAAGGAGTAAAAGGGACTGCGGTTGGCTTGCCAGGCGAGTTCGGTCGCAAGAATCCAGGCAGCCGACCCGCTTATTGGAGGAACAACTACATGAATTTCGCAATTAAGAGACTGGCCCATGCGGCACCTGTCATCGGCGTCGGGATCCTACTCTCGATCAGCACAGCGCAGGCGCAGAAAACCTATACGGTCGAATCCGGACGTACGACCGTCACGCTGGCTGATAGCTTTGTCTCCGCACTGAAAAGTCTCGATGTTACCCCCGGCACAATCAGCCCAACAGAGCTGAAGGATGGCCGCGTCAATTTCCCCATCACCGGGGGCGCCATCGATCTCGACACCGGACGCGGCCAACTACTCCACTCCGGCGGCCTGACACTGACGGCCGGCAAAACCGAGGTGAAGCTGCAAAGCTTCATTATCGATAGCACCGGTGGTGAGCCGGTCATTACGGGATTAGTAGTCGAAGACGGCAAACTTGTTGGCCGAGTATCGCTGTTTAGAATCTATTATCCAAGTGGGATCAGCTTGCCCCTTAAACCCGATCATGGAGTGCTCAAGGGTGACGATCTCGGTTTGAGCCTAACCTCGACGGCCGCAAGTGCGCTCAATGCCGCATTTCACGTTACGGCGTTCAGCGCCGGCTTTGACGTCGGTACCGCAGACGTTGAGGCGATCCTCGACTTGTAATGTTCGGGGCGCCGGTTCGCCTGGCAGGCTTTTGCCTCAGACTGCGATAAATGTTTCCAGGAATGGTCCGCGGAACCGCAGGTCCCTCCACTGCGCTTCGCTTCGGTCGGGATGACAATCTTTTTACACAGTGGCAGTTATCGCGAGAAATCATCGATTTCGATGAATTGGGATCGCGACCGAGCTCCATCGAGAGTGGTTGCTGACCAGCAGGCTTCATCGCCTAGGTGTGCCGCAGTGCCAGGTTCCACAGTCAGGCTACCGGACTTACAAGGCGCACTTTCCAATTTGTACGCCGCCTAGTTTCTTGCATTGCTGCGCGGATGAGCCGGTAATGTTGGCGAATGGCTGAGGCTTCCCTGCCGCGCCGGACGGCGCGAGCAAGTACGATTCGCCCTTACGGGCGGCAAGCTGGAGGACGGAGTCGGCGCTGCTCATGACGGTCTTTCCATGCGCATCCGTCACTTCCACTCGCTGACCCGGCCAGGGATTGCGGATGCGCAGGGTTTCAGTGGCTCCGGCTTCGATGGCTACCGTGGTGGGCACTCCAGCCTGAACCTGAACGTCGACCCGGGTGCGATTGCGAACCCAAACGCTGCCTTCGAAGTTCCACTCGGAAGGCACGGCGGGCGCGATGCGGATCAGGCCGTCATAATCCTGCACCAGCGCCTCCGCAAGCGCCAGGGCGACGTTGCCTTCCTGCTCGACATAGAACTCACCGGCGGGACCGCCCCAGTTGGCGAAACCGTTCACGAACGCCTGGTATCTCTGGGTTAACGCGATCAGCGTGGATCGGACTTGCTCGCTGAGGCCGAGGCGCGCTGCCTGCACAGGATCAAAGCTCCAGTCCTGGTGAACGGGGTAAGGGCGCGCGGCATAGGTGGCCCTGGCTAAAGATAGCTGCGGAGAGTCATCCCCGATCAGGTTGTAGGGCCAGACGGGTTCGAGGCCGGTGTTCTCTTCGTTGTGCTCGGCAGCCGACGGATCGTACGACTCCGCAATGACCATCTGTTTTTGGCGTGGCGGTTACTTTTTCGACCTTAGGCAGCGCGGAATCCGGTTGAGTTCGGTCTGGAGTTGCCGCACCAGCCCGGCGTCGGTGTGCAGCAAGCCGGCTGCCTGGATGACGGCGGGATACAAGGCAGACCTGGCGGATAGATCGGTGGTGGGGTCGGTGGTGTCCCACTGCTGCTCGTGGGCATTGGCAGGGTGGGTGTGCATCTTTCCATCCGCGCCCGGGGTTTCATACGCGAGCAAAAAATGGGCGCTCGCGGCCATGACCGGATAATTCTCAGCAAGAAACTTCAGATCGCCGGTGGCCAGATATTGCTGCCAGATCCAGAGTGAAACTTCCGCGCCGGTGGAGAGTGTGCGGGCGTTGTAGTAAGGGCGCGAGGCGGCGTCGCAGTTCAGGCCGACGACCGGAGGCCCCTTCCAATCGCCTTCGTACTCAATGCCTTGCCCATTGAAGCGCATGGTTTCGGGCACGCAGATGCCAGGGCGGCCGGCCATATGCTTCGTGGTCCAGTCCTCGATATTGCCTAGATTTTCGCGATACAGGCGGAAATAGGGCGCGTTCAACTCAGCCACGCCGGCATCGAGATTGGCGGCCACCTGCATGCGCAGATTCCAGTGCCAGAAGGCGGCAGGGTCCCAGTGGTGAAGATCCTGCACGGCGGAGAAGAGGTCGGCGATGCCCGCCTGCGAACCGGGAAACCTGCCGCCACTCTCCGCCGCAGCGGTGTAGAGATAGAGGTTGCGAAGGTTCTCCATGTACTCCCCGGAACCATCCGCGGAGGTGAGCTTGATGAGCCCGGCGTGGGCCCAGAACGTATGCCACCAGGCCAGGTGTTCCTGCGGGCCGGTGTTGGATAATGCGCCACCGATGCTGAGCTCTTTGGACTGGGCACCGTTGTAATGAGGGCAAGCGACGATCACGCGAAAATGACCGTCCGGCGCGGGTTTGAAGGTCACGGTCACAGAGCGGGAATTGGTTACGGTGGCAGCAACATCGCGGCCCATTGCCGTGACCGCGGCGAGGGACCCGAATTTTTCCCCGGTTGCTCCAGGGCCGTAGTTGTCTGTCCAGGTTTGCGCGAGCATGCCGGTTTTGCCGGAAACGGTGGCTTCAGGCTGGCGGGGCGGCCACAGGCGAAGCTCGGCCGTCTGGGTCACATTCGGATCCGCGCCGGTTACGTCGACGACGAAAGTATCGGTGGATACCTGGACGTATGCGGTGAGGGCCATGCCGCCGCCGTGCTCGACCAGCGTGCCGTTGAACAGATCGAGTCGACCGCTGAAATCGCTGGCCGAGGTAAGCGGGGCGAGGCCGCGGATGATGAGCTGGCCGGGAGAGTCTCGATGGGGCAGGGTGTCTGCGCGGTTCAGTTGCGCGGTGAAGCCCTCAGCCGCCCAGACGGCGATGCCCAGACGTCCATTGCCCATGGGCATCGCTTCCGCCGGCAAGGTGTTGGGCCGGCCCAGGAAAATGTCGGACCGGCTTAGCAATCCAGCGGTGTCGATGGCAAAATGTCCGTCTTTCCATGCAGTCGGCGGGAATTCTGCTGGGCGATTGAGGGAGCCGTTGAGGCTGAACGCGAAAAGAAGGGAGAGAAAACGCATCAGAAACGATACCCCGGTTTGAGCTCGCAGCGGTAAACCGTGGTCTTCTCTTCTTCTTCAGTGCCAGTCCGGACATTGCAGGTGGCCCAGCTGAGAGAGAGGTTCGGTCCCAAAGGGAAGACCATGGGGGCGCCGTCGATCTCGGCCTCCAGGCTTACGCCCTCCTGGGTTGGAGGCAGGGTAAAGTTCAGCGTCTGGCCAAAAATCACCGGGTACAACTCGCGCACCTCGGAGTTGATGGCGCTGTGGTAAACCTCAGCCTCCAGCAGGAAGGTAGCCGTATCTGACCAGTTGAGAGCGGTGACGCTGATCTTGCGGCCGCCATGAATAAACCCGCTGGAGTCAATCCTGGTAAAGGGGCACGGCCCGGCAATGCAGGAGGCGGTTACGTTCTCGAAACTATTGTCCGCCCCGGCATCGAGCGGCAAGGTCACAGAGGCTGCTTTCCACTTGCCATCGGGCGAACAGGGAGACTGATGATCGCAAGGCACATCTCCCTTGTTGACCACCTGAAAGGTCCTGACAGCGGTCGCAACATTGTTCTGGTTGCGGGAGTTGAGGGTATACCTCACCCGGATATTGGAGACTTGGATGGGCGGATGGTTGGACCCAGTGGTGGTTTTTTGAACAATCGGAACCATCGCCGCGATATAGAGCTGGGGCTTGGTCCCCAATCTTCCGGTTTGCACAGTCAGGTCGAGCGGTTCGTACCGGGGATTGCGGAAAGTGACGGTAATGGGCTGCTCGGACAATACCCTCTTTTGCAGGACGAGCTTGAAATGTCCCGCGGCGTCGGAGCGGGTGGTGGCGCTCCTGATGCCATCGGAGGCGGTGATTTCCACATCGGCGACCGGCAGCTCATTCTTGGTGTCAGTATCGTACTGGATCACCGCGCCTTCAATGGGCACCAATTGGCGCTCGGCGATCAAGCGCAGCCGGTGGGCGCGCAACAACAGGAAAAGCCCGATGCCGGCGGCGGCCGCAACTGCGATGATCGATCCAGACAACTTTCTTTTTGGTCATGCGATCGTTGGGCGGGCAACCTGGGCCGCCCGTGCATCTATTATTCAATTATTCGATTGTGTTGTCGCCCGAAAGGGTCCGCAAGATGACTGATCCGCTCGAAGTTCACAGATCGCGGCGCCGGCTGCTGCGCCGCATGGCCGGCATCTCCATGGGTTTGCCGCTCGCCCCATGGAAGGCGCTTGCGGCCATGGCCCCCGCGCCAAGCAGGCTGACAAAGCGCTAAGGAACAGCACCTGCCACGACTCCCTTTGCTCCCGAAGAAGAGCAGTTGCTGGACGAGCTGGAACGCAGCAGTTTCCTCTTCTTCTGGGAGCAAGCCAGCCCGCAGACCGGCCTGATCAAAGACCGCTGCAATGCGCGCGTAACCGACACGGGTGTGGTGGCGAGCATTGCGTCCACCGGCTTTGGCTTGACCGCAATCTGCATTGCGGAGAAGCGCGGCTTCGTCTCCCACGAGGACGCTCGCCAGCGGGTGATTGCCACCCTCACCTTTCTTTGGAAGACGCTGCCGACGCATCGCGGCTTTTACTACCACTTTGCCAACATTAATACCGGGGAACGAATATGGGACTCCGAGGTTTCTTCCATTGATACGGCGATCCTGCTTTGCGGCATCCTGACCTGCCGCGAGTATTTTCAGGATCGCGAGATCGGCGAACTGGCGCACGAGATTTTTGACCGGGTGGACTGGACGTGGCTGTCGGAAGACACGGCACTGCTGCCCCAGGGATGGACGCCGGAGTTCGGCTTTCTGCCTTACAAGTGGGACTACTACAGCGAATTGATGATGATCTACCTGCTGGGCATGGGTTCCGGCTCTCACCCCCTGCACCCTTCCGCATGGCTGGCGTGGAAACGGACCACCTTCGAGTATGACGGGGAGCGGTACATTGGCTCGTTTGCGCCCCTGTTTGTACACCAGTACTCGCAGGCGTGGTTCGACTTCAGGGGCAAGCGCGACAAGTTTGCCGACTACTTCGCGAATTCGGCGATCGCGACCGATGTACACCGCCGCTTTTGCATTGAATTGGGCAAGACGTTTCCCGATTACAGTGACGATCTGTGGGGGATTACGGCCTCGGACTCCGACAAGGGGTACGTGATCTGGGGCGGACCGCCGGCCATGGGCCCGATTGACGGAACGGTGGTTCCAGCGGCGCCTGGAGGCTCGCTGCCGTTTTTGCCGGTCGCCACCATCCGGGTGCTGAAGAACATCCGAGCCCGTTACCCGCAGGCCTGGAGCCGCTACGGCTTCGTCGATGCCTTCAACCCGCTGAATAACTGGTATGACCAGGACATTGTGGGCATCGACACCGGCATCACCATGCTCATGGCGGAGAATGCGCGCACCGGCTTCGTGTGGGAGACATTCATGAAGAATCCCGAGGCAAGGCGCGGTATGGCCCAAGCCGGCTTTCAAAACTACAAGCCGGCGGTTCCGGGAACGTAGCGCTCGTTGGTTATGCTGGACAGCCTGCATCCATCCACGACTTGAAGAGCGAAACGCGATCAGCCGCCCAGGGTGCATCGGGAGGCATGGTGCCGGCGGATACCTCCCCGTAGACGAGCTTCGCGTTTGCAGGAACACACATCCACGCGGGATCATCCAGCTTGACGCCTCCTTTTTGCATACACCGAATGTCACCGTCGCGGAAGAGAGGGCGGATATCTGCGGCAAAACTGATGGCCATGTAGCCTCCTGTCAAATTTCTCGATTACTTTAACACCGCTGGTGGTCCAGGCTTAGGCCGCTGTGTGGCGGCATTCGGGATGACAAAAGGGGAGTTGGTGCTTTCCTCTGCATTTAATGCCGGTTTAAAGAACAGCAGGTCCCTCCACTGCGCTCCCCCGGATTTTCTGAGGAACTTGGTGGCTTCGGTGAACTTCATGCGCCTTTCTTCACGGAAAGGCGCACGCGCGGTTCTCTCCAGTGCAGCGTGGCAGGAAATCCGGGTTCGCTCCGGTCGGGATGACAATTCATTTACAGGGAGAGGGCTGCTTCCTTTGGCGTTTGATTGCCGGTTGGGCGGACTGCAGATCCCTCGGCTCCGCTCGGGATGACAAAGGGGAGAGGCGTGCTTCCATTTGGTTTTTTTGCAAGTACGCGCAGGCGAGGAGTAGCATCGGGAGCCAAAGAGGCCAAGATGAGACTATTTCTGGTTGGCGTGGTTCTGTCGCTATCGACCCTGGCTTCTGCACAGACAGAGAAGCCAATGACCTTGAAGGCTGTTCTGCTGGAGCAGCTGAGGTCGACACATAACAAGACAGAGTGGTTTGTGCCGGCGAATACCGCGGTCGCGGGCCTGACGCCGGCCCAGGCGAGCTGGACGGACAAGAGTGGAAATCATTCTGTCGGCCAGCTGGCCAATCACCTGGTGTTCTGGGATCGTGAATCGCTGGCCAAGTTCAAGGGCGAGAAGCCGGCGAAGTTTGACGGCAATAACGACGAGACCTTCAATGACTTCGATGCCAAGAGCTGGGACCAGACAGTCAAGCAACTCGACCAGGTGATGACGGATTGGGAGCAGGCGGTGGAATCCGCAGACGACGCGAAGATTGCACTGTGGGCTTCAAGGATCGCACACGTCGGCACGCACAATGCGTATCACATCGGACAAATGGTCTATGTTCGCAAGCTGCAGGGTGTCTGGGATCCGGATAAGGGTGTCAAGTAGGCGACGCGCCTTGGCCAGATCGACATAGTTGGGTATATTTTCTTCTCATGACGCGCATTCCGTTTTTAAGCCTGCTTGCCTGCGCGGCCGTGATTGCCGTGGCCGCTCCCGTTTTCGCACAATCACCAGAACCGAAACCCGAGGAAACGGAAATCTGGGAGCCGGTTCCCAAGGTGGTGACTCCGGGCCCGGCCTGTATGGAGCCGCCTCCCTCGGACGCGATCGTGCTGTTCGATGGCAAAAACATGGACGAGTGGGTAACGAACAAAGACAAGACGCCGGCCAAGTGGGATGTTGCCAACGGTGTGATGACCGTGAACAAGTCCGGGGGAAACATCGAAACCAAACGGAGCTTTACCAACTACCAACTGCACATCGAGTGGAAGGTTCCTACGAGCATCACCGGCAGTGGCCAGGCGCGGGGCAACAGCGGTGTATTCCTGGCTTCCACCGGGCCGGGTGACGATGGATATGAGTTGCAGGTTCTGGATTCCTACCAGAACAAGACCTACGTGAACGGCATGGCGGGCAGCATTTACAAGCAGGCGATTCCGCTGGCGAACCCCACGCGCAAACCCGGGGAGTGGCAGGCCTACGACGTAGTTTGGACAGCGCCTACCTTCAACAGCGACGGCTCACTGAAAACTCCGGCCTATGTCACGGTCTTCTTCAACGGAGTGCTGGTGGAGAACCACTTCGAGCTGACCGGGCAGACGCTGTACATCGGAAAGCCGTTCTATAAGCCGTACACCAGTGCTCCGATCAAGCTGCAGGCGCATGGCGACAAGAGCGAGCCAATCAGCTTCAGAAATATCTGGGTCAGAGAGCTCAATTAGACGCAGACCGACATCTTGTGGTGAAAGATGTTGTTCGGGTCATAGCGCCGCTTTACCTGCTGCAGAAACGGATACAAATCTCCAGTACCGTAATAAACCTGCGGCCAGAAGGCATAGGCGAGCATATCGCTGTCAGGATAGTTGATGTAACAGCCTTCGTAATATTCGTTGGGGTAAGGAGTGCCCGCGTAACGCGGATCCACGTGCTGCGAGTAGAGGTCGGTGTAGAACTCCCGCATCCACTGCAGACGGCCGGCATCTTCTTCGGCGCGATCCCAATATTGTTGAAACTGTACCTTCATGATCGAGGAGCGCTGCCACACGGAAGAGACCTCGGCCGTCCCCTTAGCGTTGACGGCGCCTCCGTACGAGTCCACCGCCATGACGGAACCGCGCAGGTCGACGCCGGGCACCGTGCGCGTGAGGTGCTTGTAGATGCACTTCGCTTCCTGACGGGTAAAGTTCTGTTTCATGTAGGAGGATTTGTAGGCGGCGCGCCCGTCGCGCCCGCTTCCGCTGTCGCCAATCGTCGCATCGAGCCACAAGAGGCGCTCTATGCTGTATCGGCCCGTATGCTGCCGAGCACCCGGGCTGCGGGGTGCAAAGCGCTGGTCGCCGGGCGCGGGTGTCCGTTTCTCCACCGGGCCGAAATCCTCGAATAAATCGAGGAACTCATCTAACGGTTTCAGGTCGTCGCAGCGTCCATCCGGATTGCAGAACTGCAAGGAGAGACCGAGTCTCCCCGATGAGGCATGGGAGAGGCCGAGGGCGGCAAAGAGTCCCCAGGTGTCGGGTTCCGATCCCCGCCTGGCCCAGTAATCGCCGAATGCCATGAGGATGGCGGCAAAGTTGTCCTCGGTCATGGTGGCCCAGTCGAAGGACAGGTGGGCGTTCACAACTTCAAAGGGCGCGACTGGCAGACGGTCGAACAGAAAGCCGGTGACCACGCCGAAATTTCCTCCGCCCCCGCCGCGACAGGCGCGAAAGAGATCGGGATCATGGTGCTGGTCGACGTGCCTGAGCGCGACATGGCCTTTGCTGTCGACAGTGAGGATCTCGACCGCGGAAAGCCAATCGATGGTGAGACCGTGCAGCCGCGAGAGCACACCGTAGCCGCCGCCGGTGATGTGGCCGCCGGCACCCACTTCGTAGCAGCTGCCACCGGGCATGGTGACACCATGGCGCTTGTACAGATCGATGTAGGCTTCGCCCAGTTTCTGTCCGGGGCTGACGCGATAGCGGGTTCCGTCGCCGGGCAGGCCTCCATGATTCATCAGGCTCAGATCGAGGATCGAACCACCCGGGTTGTTGACCACGAAGTCCTCATAGCAGTGGCCGCCGCTGCGCACGGTTGGGCGCTTGCCCGCGCTGACCACGCGCTGCAAGGCTTCTGCTGCCTGCTCGGCGGTCTCGCACAGTTCAATCTCGGCTGCCGCTTCGGCGTCATTGCCGTCCCAGCGAAGGTTGCGGCTGCGTTGCAACATTGCGTAGCGCGGATCGGTGCGAGTAATCCTAATGGCCATCCATGTAAAGCTCCAACCTGAAAGGGCTGAAAGGATAGATTAGCAGCGGATTTTAGAAAGAGCTTGCGGAAGCCGCCAGCCAGACGGCCAGGAGCACGAACTGAGCACAGAAAATCGATTCGATCGAAAACCAGTACAGAGATGTGCCGGTCGCCCGATGGGCAATCGCAAACATGAATGGGAGCAGCAGCACCAGGCATACGAAGGCCGCACGCTGACCATAGCGCCCCGGGGTGAGAACCACCGCGGCGCGCGCAGGCAGTTGAGCCGACACCCTGGCGGCAAAGTCAGCCGGGATCTCGGGTCGAGGCGCGGCCTCGAGGGCGAGAATGATCCTGTTTTCGAGGGAAGTATCTATCTTGTCTTCTGGCATGTCGTTCCCCTTTCGACTTCCTGCTGTCGTTGGATGCCTTCGCGAAGCTTCTTGCGGCCGCGATGCAAATGGGTGCGCACGGTGCCTATGGGCAACTTAAGCGACTGCGCAATCTGCTCGTAGCTCCGTTCTTCCTGATGGTAGAGCACCAGGATGGTCCGCTCCGTAGGGCTGAGTTGTTGCAACTGGCACTCTACAGAATACCGGAACTGTCTTTCGGCAAACTGCTGCTCAGCGTTGAGACCGGGGTGTCGGAGGCGGCCTTCCCAGTCGCTCTCCTCTTCAGCAAACGACACCAGGGGAAGGTCATCGCGGCGGCGGCGCTTCCATTCGTCCTGGGCTACGTTGGCGACGATGCGATAGAGGTAGGTGCTGAGCAAAGCTTCGCCGCGAAACGCGGGAAGTGCCCGGTAGAGGCGGAGAAAGACCTCCTGGGCAAGATCGTCGATATGTTCCCGGCTGCCGGTGAGGCGCATGAGGGTGCTGAAGACCATGGTTTGATGGTCTCGGACGATCTGCTCGAAGCTGAGGTCGGCGGCCAAGGAGAGTAAGACTGCGAATCTCGCTGAAAGTTTCACGCAACGGCTGAAACTCTCAACGAGGCAATCAGTCTAAGGCGCACAGAAGGGGAGGTAAAGCTTATGCATTCCGAAATAAACCAGTATGCAGTGCCGCTGGGGGCGTTTGCGGTGGGGATTGTGGCCATCGTTGCCGGCGCTTTCAATCAACAGCACAGGGAAAAGCTGAAGGCCGACCAGCGCATGGCGATGGTGGCGCGGGGAATGAACCCCGACGATATCGACAAGTTGTTGGGCAAGGCGAGCGCCGACGGTAGGGTGGTGAAAGACCCGCTGCAGAGCCTTGCAAGAGCTCGGAGGACTGCGATCGTGCTGATCTCAACCGGCGTAGGGTTGATGCTCTTTTCCGTCGTGTTGACGTGGATTCTGCATGTGCATGAGGTGTTGTCTGCCGGCGCAGCCGGCTTGATTCCGTTCGCCATCGGGGTTGGCTTCCTGGTCGACTACCACTTGCAGAAGCGCGACCTGGCGCGCTTCGGGCTGGAGGTGGGCGTCAGGGCGGATTCGCCTCCGGAATAGAGCTTTGGTAAGATCAGCCCTTGTGATCGGTTGAGCCCGATCCGAGGGAGATGATGGAGCTGATCAAGGGCAAAGTTGCTATTGTGACCGGGGCCGCAGCGGGCATCGGCGCCGGCGTGGGCCGGTTGTTTGCAGCGGAAGGAGCCCACGTATTTCTCGTCGACCTGGACGGGGCAGGGGTGAAAAAAGTGGCCGCCGATGTGCAAGCTGAAGGTGGCTCAGCCTTTGGTTTTGAGGCCAATGCTCGCGATCGCGAGGCCATGGCGAAAGTTGTTGACGATGCCATCACGCGCTTTGGGCGCATCGATGTGCTGATCAACAACGCCGGCATCTATCCCCGGCAGCCCTTCCTGGAGATGACCGAGGAGCAATGGGACACGATGCAGGACGTCAACATGAAGAGCGTTTTCCATTGCTCAAAGCTGGTTATGCCGCACATGGTGCGGCAACGAGCCGGGGCGATTGTCAATATTGCATCGGTCACATTCTTTACCGGCCTGGCGCCCCTAACCCACTACATCGCATCGAAGGGCGCCATTATCGGTTTTACGCGCGCGCTGGCAAGAGAGATGGGCGAGCATAATGTCCACGTTAACTGCATCACTCCGGGCGCGATCGAGACCGAGGGAGAGCGGAAGCTCATGTCTAAGGAGCAATCGGATACGTTTATGGCAGTGCAAAGTCTGAAACGGCGCATCGGCCCGCTGGACGTTGCCCGGGTGTGCTTGTTTCTGTCGTCGGAGTTGAGCGATGCCATGACGGGACAGACACTCAACGTCGATGGCGGCTGGATCATGTACTGAGCAGACCAAGCAATGGGCGCAGGTATTGGGAGCTGATGGCGAGCGCCTGTTTTCGATGCGCCAGGTCGGCTTCGAACTCCCGGTCCTCTACTTCCACACAGACGGGCCCGTCATAGCCCGAGTTCTTGAGTGCGGCCAGAAAACTTGCCCAGTCGATATCCCCTCGACCCGGGAGCTTGGGGGAATGGAACTGCAGCGGATAGGCCAGGATGCCTACGTCGTCCAGCCGCCGCCGGTCGACCGCCACGTCCTTGAGATGGACGCGGAAGATGCGAGAGGAAAACTCCTTGAGCGGGGCTATGTAATCCATCTGCTGCCAGAGCTGATGCGATGGATCGTAATTGAGACCGAAGCTGGGGTTGGGGATATCTTCGAACATGCGCCGCCAGATCGCAGGACTAGCCGCGAGGTTCTTGCCTCCGGGCCACTCATCGGCGGTAAAGAGCATGGGGCAATTCTCGATGGCGATACGGATTCCGTTGTCCTCCGCATAGGAGATCAGATCGCTCCAGACAGCCAGGAAGCGGGGCCAATTCTCCTGGATGGAGCGGGTCCAATCGCGCCCCACAAATGTGCTGACGACCGTGAGGTTGAGCATTTTCGCGGCACTGATCACACGCTTAAGATGCGCGGCCGCCACTCTCGCTTCCTCCTGATTGGGCGAAAGTAGATTCGGGTAATAGCCCAGGCCGCTGATATCCATGCCGTGAGCCTGGGCGAGATCCAGGACACTGGCAGGGTCGAAGTTGCTGACGTCGATGTGGGTAACGCCTGCGTAGCGGCGTTCGGCTTTGCCCGGCGGCCAACACATCAACTCCACACAGGAGTATCCCGTTGCTCTGCCCAGCGCGAATACCTGCTCAAGTGTAAGGTCGGGGACGATGGCGCTGACAAAGCCGAGTTGCATGATATTCGATTCTAATGTCGCTTGGTCTCACTTATACAATGCAAAGCAACCGCCATCGGCTCGAAATCGAGGAAACAAGAGTATGAAGATCGCTGGAATTTCTTTCTGCGCGCCGTTCTTGTTGTTTCTTGCAGTTCGCAGCTCCAGTACTGTTGGACACGCCGAGGGTTCGGAAAAAATGACACCTCTGCTGCTTGCGATCCAGGATGCCCCGGTGCCTTTCATGGGCTCCGATGGCCGGGTTCACCTGGTCTACGAACTGGGAATGACGAACTTCTCGAGCGGGGATATCGCGGTGGAGAAGGTCGAGGTGGTGGGCGACGGCGCGATCCTGCAGACTCTCGACACCGCTGCTGTTGCCGGGCGCCTGCAGCCCGCGGGCCTGCGCGAACCCTCGGGAACGCTTGCCAGGAGCACGCGGGCGCTCCTGTTTCTTGACGTGACGCTTGCGGCCGGCGCCAAGGTTCCCACTGAGCTTTCGCATCGGATCACAATGCGGGCGAGCGCCGCGCCGCCGGGGCAACAGGAGTTCAACGAAAGCGGGGGCACAACCGCGGTGGACAAGCAGGCCGTGGCGGTGATTAGCCCTCCACTGCGCGGAGACCACTACATTTCGGCAGATTCCTGCTGCGACGCGACTCGCCATACGCGGGCGGCTCTGCCGGTCAACGGTCGCGTTTGGGTAGCGCAACGCTACGCGGTGGACTGGGAGCAAACGGACGCGAGCGGCCGAATCTATGCAGGCCCGCGCGAGAAGCTGCAGAGTTACGCGATCTTCGGCCAGCCGGTACTGGCGGTCGCCAATGCGGTCGTGGTCTCCGTCATCGACGGATTGCCGGAGCAAACTCCGGGCAAGTACCCCACCAATATTCCGCTGGACGAGGCTGATGGAAATTCAGTGATCCTCGACCTGGGGGAACACCGGTATGCGCTTTACGCCCATATGCAGCCTGGAAGCATCAAGGTTCGCCGCGGGGAAAAGGTGCATCCTGGCCAGGTGATCGGGCTGGTAGGAGATACCGGCAACTCGATTGTGCCGCACCTGCATTTCCAGGTGACCGCTGGACCGTCGTCTCTCTCCGCGAACGGACTTCCCTATGAGATCAGCGCCTTTCAGGTGACCGGCAGCACCGGCGGCACCGAGGCTTTCGACCAGGCGGAATCGAACGGAACTCCGCTTGCGATCACTCCCATCAATCCGCCGCAGGTCGTCAAACAGGCTATGCCACTGGATCAGCTGATTGTTTCGTTCGCGGCGTATTAAGCCAGGACAGCACCAGCGAGCAACACAAGACGCGCGCTGCATAGTAAATAACTCGCCTCATGATGGCCGTCCCGAGTGGAAATGATTCACTGTAGCAGAAGCGGGTTACCCGGACGTTGCAGTGCGCCACAGGCGGTAGCCGGCCCAGGCGGCGAGGGTACATACGTCGCGAATCTCCCCATTTTTCAACTTCTGCTCGAAGGCGGTGATGGGCAGCCGGACAATCTCCATATCGGACTCTTCCGGATCACGCTGGTAAGGGCCGGGGACGAGCTCTTCAGCGACGAAGACGTGCTGGCGCTGACGAGCGAAACCATAGGCGATCCACATCCAGGGCAACTCGGTCATACGGCCGGCGGTAAGGCCGGTCTCCTCGCGCAGTTCGCCCCGTGCCAGCGCTTCAGGGTCCACGTTGTCCTGCTCCCATCCGCCTTGCGGCAGCTCTAGTGCTCGTTCGCCGATGGTGTAGCGGAACTGCTCCACCAGCCAGATGTGATCGCCATCAATTGGCAGGATGACGGCGCAATCCTGCTTATCGACCACGCTATAGATGCCGGGTGCTCCGTTGGCGCGCTCAATGGTGTCTTCGCGCAGACGCAACCAGGGATTGCGATAGACCTCGCGGGTAGAGAGAGTGCGGATAGCCATGCCATAGGATGGCAGGGGTGAGGAAGGGAGCAAGTGCGATGGAAGGATCACGTCGGGATGACAATTCATTTACGGGGAGAGGTGTGCTCTCATTAGCGCTTGATGCTGATTAAGTGAACTGCAGGTCCACTAGTGCGCGGTTGCGACGGTAAGGCGTTGTTCAGCATGGTGGGCCAGCGGCTCATGATACGCTCAGTCCCTCGGGATGGACAAACGGGGAGGGTGGCGCTTTCATTTGCGTTGGCTATTCGGCTCCAGCCTTCAGTGTTTGCAGGTATTCGGCGAGATGCTTGCCCACCGCGTGCAGTGGTTCGCGGGTTTGGTCCAGGCGGGACATCATGACTGCTCCCTCCAGGCTGGCGATGATGACGGTGGCGACGGCGGCAGGATCGATGTGGCCGCGCAACTCGCGGTTCTGCTGCCCATGGCGGACGATCCCGGCGATGCGGTCGCGCCATTCATGAAGCGCCACGCGGGCTTTGCCGCGCAGTACCGGGTTGCCATCATCGCTATCAATCGCTGTGTTCAATAGAGGGCAGCCGCCGGCGAGTGTGCGCGGCGGTTGCTCGACAAAGTTCTTCACCAGGAGCTGAAGTTTCTCGAGCGAGGTGGCGCAGTTTTCCAGCCCCCGCCGGCGAGGCTCGCTCACATGCTCCCATGCATAGTCGAAGGCGGCGGCGGCGAGATCTTGCTTGCTGGCAAAATGACGATAAAGTCCGCCCTTTTCGAGGCCGGTCACCGCCATCAGCTCGGACATGGAAGTGCCCGCATAGCCGTGCCGATTAAAGACAGCAGCCGACTGCTCAACAACCCGCTGCCGGGTGGCTTCGCCCCTTCTCGATCTTGTCTTCTGCGCCAATTTTTGCGACCGAACGGTCTCAGTATACATCTGACCGTTATCTAGTTCGAAGAGGACGCACTTGGCCACAACGACCGTCGAACTGAAGCCAGGTCCGGCAGTCGCGAGGACGGTGAACCCGTGGGCAGTGGCATTGACCGTGACTCTGGCCACGTTCATGGAGCTGCTGGATACCTCCATCGCCAATGTTTCGCTGCCGCATATCGCGGGTGGTTTGGGACGCAGCTTCGATGAAACAACCTGGGTTCTGACCTCCTACCTGGTGGCGAACGCGGTGGTGCTGCCGATGAGCGCCTGGCTAAGCCGCGTTCTGGGGCGAAAGCGCTACTACATGATCAGCGTGGGGCTGTTCACGGCGACGTCCTTCTTATGCGGGATCGCGCCCAGCCTCAACTTTCTGGTGATCTTCCGCGTGCTACAGGGCATCGGGGGTGGCGGTCTGGCCCCGGTGGAGCAGGCGATTCTGGTCGATACCTTTCCGGCCAACAAGCGGGCCGCGGCCTTCGCCCTCTACAGTGTCGCTATTGTTACAGCCCCGGCAATCGGTCCTCCCTTAGGAGGCTGGATCACCGACAGCTTCTCCTGGCGATGGGTCTTTTTTATTAATGTGCCGATCGGGCTGATCTCACTTTTCCTCAGTAGCCGGCTGGTGAGCGACCCTCCGGCATTCAAGGCGGAGGTAGCTGAAGCGAAGCGGCTGGGCAAGCTGAGCGTGGATTACGTCGGCATCTTGCTCATCGCTCTGGGTTTTGCGTTTCTGGAGTTTGTGCTCGATCGGGGCCAGATCGACGACTGGTTTGGCAGCAGCCTGATCACTAGTATGTTGGTTGCGGCGATTGTCTGCCTGGTGCTCGCGGTGTGGTGGGAACTGCGGGTGCCCGATCCGGTGGTGGAGCTGGGACTGCTGCGAGAGAGAAATTTCGCGTTTGCCAATATCTTCTATTTTCTTTTCGGCTTTGTGCTGTTCGGCAGCACGACGATGATTCCGGAGATCCTGCAGAGCCTCTACGGGTACACGGCCACGGACGCGGGGCTGGTGCTAGGGCCGGGCGCGGCGGTGATCACGGTGCTGGCGCCGATGGTTGCGGTGTTGACGCAAAAGGGCAAGGTGAAGCCACGGTGGCTGATCGCCTTCAGCTTTGCGGTGGTTTCGTTATCGATGCTTTTTTACAGCTCGTTTACGCTGCAGACGGACTACACGCATTATGCGCTGGCGCGGGTGCTGCAGGGTTTTGGCTACGCGTTCTTATTCGTCCCGGTAAGCGTGCTGGCTTACTCTTACTTGCCACCGGGGAAGAACAATAAAGGGTCGAGCCTTACCAATCTTGCGCGCAACTGGGGCGGGAGTTTCGGCGTCGCGTTCATCACCACCATGCATGAGCGACGCGCGGACTTGCACAGCGACCGGCTGGCGCAAAGCGCCGACCTGGGCTCTGCGCTGTTTCACTCGCGAACGGAGTCGCTGACCAGGACATTTGAGCACCAGGGCTTTTCGCACATCGACGCGGCGCAGCATGCTCAGGGGATGCTCTACAACCAACTGAACCAGCAGGCGAGTTTACTGGGCTTTATGGATTGCTTTCGGATGATGGCGATTGTGGCGTTGATTGGGATTCCACTGGCCCTGGCCACGAAGAACTTTCGGCCCGGTGGAGAGGCGTCAGGGGGTCACTGAGCTCACAAAATTCGGGCGGGCGCCGCTCTTGGAAGAATGGCACCCGCGTTTCAGAAGAGCGTCAGATCTGGGCGACCCCACCGTCTACGAACAGCTCGATGCCGTTCACAAAACTTGAGTCACTGGAGGCGAGGAAAAGGGCCGCCGTCGCAATCTCCTCCGGCCGCCCTATTTCACCGCGCGGAATCAGCGATGCGAAGTACTTCTTTGCGTCCGGTCCCAAGGGATCCAATATCGGCGTATCGATGGTTCCCGGGCTGAGAACATTCACCCGTATTTTCCGTTCCTTCAGGTCGACCAGCCAGGTGCGTGCAAACGACCGCACTGCGGCCTTGCTCGCGCTGTAGACGCTGAACGCCGGGAAGCCCTTGACGGTGGCGATCGATCCGTTCATCAAGATCGACCCGCCGTCGTTGAAGAGCGGTAGCGCTTTTTGCACGGTAAACAGGGTGCCACGCACATTCAGGTTGAAGGTGTTGTCGAATTGCTCCGGGGTAATCTCACCCAACTTTGCGAGTTCGCCCGTGCCGGCGCTGGCGAACAGCACGTCGATCTTTCCTTTGATTTTCTTCACCGTGTCGTATAGCCGGTCAAGATCTTCAAGGTTCGAAGCATCGCCCTGCACCCCAGTTACATTGCGGCCGATGGCCTTCACTGCCTCATCCAGCTTGTCTTTCCGCCGGCCAGTGATAAAGACGTAGGCGCCCTCCTCCACGAACAGCTTGGCCGTGGCCAGCGCCATGCCCGAGGTTGCTGCTGTGATAACTGCTGTTTTTCCGTCCAGCTTTCCCATCGCAAGCTCCTTTAGTTTGGGTTATAGCGTTTTCACGCTTTTAGCGGAGGCCGCCACCGGCCAGGATGTGCTCACCGGTGAGCCAGCCAGAGTCGTCAGAAGCAAGGAAGACCGCGACGGAGGCGATGTCGCCGGGCTGACCCAGACGGCCGAGCGGTGTCTGCGCGACGGTAGCCTTTTCGAAGTCACTCTCGAGAAAGCCTGCGGCCTGAACGCCTTCCGTCTCAACCATGCCGGGGTTGATAGCGTTGACGCGGATCCTCTTGGGTCCAAGTTCGCGGGCCAACACGCCGGTGATGGCGTCCACAGCGCCCTTGGTGCCGGTGTAGATGGCGGATGTAGGAGGAGTGATGCGACTGACAACCGAACCGATATTGATGATGCTGCCGCCCTCGCCGATGTGCTTAAGGGCCGCCTGGGTGGTCAAGAGCAGGCCCAGGACATTGATGTTGAACATCCGGTGGAACTTTGCCTCGGTAATCGCTTCGATTGCGTCAAACTCATAAACCCCGGAGTTGTTGACCAGGATGTCGAGCCGGCCATAGTTCTTAATGGCGGCGTCGATGATGCCCTGGGCGTCGGCAGCTTTAGAGACGTCACCACCGAAAGCAACGGCCTTGCCACCGGCCGCGGTGATAGAGTCGACGACGGTTCTCGCACCGGACTTGCTGGATGAATAATTGACGACAACCGATGCGCCTTCCGCGGCGAGTGACTTGGCGATGGCGGCTCCGATACCTTTAGAGGCGCCGGTAACCACTGCTACTTTACCTTTAAGTTTGCTCATAACCTTTCCTCCAACTGCTGCCGGTTAAGATGGAGGGCAGTGCGCCCAGGATTCAATAGTTCCGAATTATTGAACAATGGTGAATATAAATGTACGATGAAGAGGTTATGAGGCCTCTCGTTCACCCTTCGATCGATGATGTGACGGTGGAAGGGATTCTTCACGCACTCTCGGATCCGGTGCGAGTGGCCATCTTTGCCGATATCGTGGGGTCGGAATGCTGGCAGAATTGTTCGAATTTTGTGAATGTCAGCGACAAACCGATACCCAAATCAACCCTATCCCAGCACTTCAAGGCGCTCCGCGAGGCAGGGTTGATCCGGGGCGAACGTCGCGGGGTCGAAATGCAGAACACCTCTCGCTGCGCAGAGATCGAGAAACGTTTCCCGGGATTGATCACGGCTATCGTCAACGCCCACAAGATCCAGCTGCAAGGAAAACCCGGTGCCGGTGACGGGCGGAAGCCCGCCAAGCGTAGTGCAAGAAGAAAATGATCCGGGCCCTGCCAGATTGAACCAATATTTGAGCAGTTCCCCGCTTAATTTTGACGTAACGCACATTCCGAGTACCGAAAATGGGTACTGTGGACATCCGATGGATGGACAAACCTGGATTAAAGATTCGTGGACGAACCCAATCGATTAGAGTAAATATATTAATGAATTGAGTCTGGCGACCCCCCTTCGCTTACTCCCAAAAGAACGACCGGGCCCAGCAAGGCATATATGTTGTGAACCGCTCCGGTAGAGGGCGGCGCCTTCTGATGAATTTCTGCTCCTTTCTGTCGAAGTTCAATCTGACCGAACGAGTATTGCTCGCTCCCCGAAGAAAATTAGAGGGAAAACACCGCAATGAAGGCGTGCGCCCACCGGTCTCTTAGCTGGATCTCCTCGCCATTGGCGTTGGCAGTCGTATATCCGCTTTTTCTGGTATTCACGGGATGCGGGGGCGCCTCGTTCAACAGCTCCACTTCGACAGCAATGCCGACGGTGAGCATCGCCGCCAGCCCGGCCTCGATCAGCGCGGGAAGCTCTTCCATGTTGACCGTAGCAGCGTCGAATGCCAGCGGGGTGACGGTAGCGGGCTCGGACGGCAGCAGCTATAGCATGCCGGCAGGCGGGGGCACACAAGCGGTCAGCCCCACGGCAACGACCACCTATACGGCCACCGCCACGGGGATCGGCGGAAAGGCATCCTCGGCAACATCGGTGACGGTGGTAGCAGCAGCGCCGCCGGCGCCGACCGTGACCATTGCCGCGAACCCCACCTCGATTACCGCAGGAAGTTCGTCCACGCTGACGGTGACGGCCACGAATGCCACCGCGGTGACAGTCACCGGCTCAGATGGCAGCAGCTACAAGCTGTCGGCGAGCGGCGGCACGCAGGCCGTCAGCCCGAGCGCGACGACTACGTATACCGCCAACGCGACTGGAGCAGGCGGGAAGGCATCCGCCGTCGCGAGCGTTACCGTGACGGCAGCAGTAACCCCGGGGGCGCCGACGGTGGCCATCTCGGCCAACCCCACGTCGATAATCGCGGGGAGCTCCTCTACCTTGACCGTGACCGCGACCGACGCCACGGCGGTGACGGTGACCGGCTCGGATGGCAGCAGCTACAATCTCTCGGCAAGCGGCGGCAACCAGGTCGTCAGCCCCATGGCGACCACTACCTACACTGCTAAGGCTAACGGCGCGGGAGGCACGGCCTCAGCCAAGGCGGTGGTCACCGTGACCACACCAGCAGCGATGCCGACGGTGACCCTGGTGGCCAACCCGACCTCGATTACTGCCGGAGGCTCGTCCACGTTGACGGCGACGGCGACCAACGCAATGCAGGTGACGGTCAGCGGCTCGGACGGCAGCAGCTATAACCTGTCGGCGACCGGCGGCGTGCAGGCGGTGAGCCCGGCCACCACGACAACCTATACCGCGACTGCGACCGGGACCGGAGGAAAGGCGTCTGCGGTCACGACGGTGACGGTGGTGGCCGCGCCACCGCCTCCGGCGGCGCCGACTGTGACCATAGCGGCAAACCCGACCTCGATTACTGCCGGGGGAACGTCTACGTTGATGGTGGCGGCCACGAATGCCACCACGGTGACGATAGCCGGCTCAGACGGGAGCAGCTATAACTTGTCTGCGACCGGCGGTACTCAGGCGGTAACGCCCGCGGGATCGACAACCTACACGGCCACTGCCAGCGGGGCAGGCGGAACGGTAACTGCGGTCGCGACGGTAACGGTTGTGCCCGTAGCCCCGCCCCCGCGCCTACTGTTACCATTGCGGCGAGCCCGACCTCGATTACTGCCGGAGGTACGTCTACGTTGATGGTGGCGGCCACGAATGCCACCATGGTGACGATAGCCGGCTCAAACGGCAGCAGCTACAACCTATCGCCGAGCGGCGGTACTCAGGCGGTAACGCCCGCGGGATCGACAACCTACACGGCCACTGCCAGCGGGGCAGGCGGAACGGTAACTGCGGTGGCGACGGTAACGGTTGTGCCCGTAGCCCCGCCTCCCGCGCCTACTGTTACCATTGCGGCGGCCCCCACGACAGTCATCTCGGGGAATGGGTCTACGCTGACCGTGGTGGCCACGAATGCCGCCACCGTGGTCGTCACGGGCACGGATGGCAGCAGTTACAACCTGTCAGGGACCGGCGGGACGCAGGCAGTGACTCCGACAGCGACCACAACCTACACAGCTACCGCAACCGGCACAGGAGGTACGGCATCCGCAGCCGCCACGGTGACGGTGACGCCGGCAGGCAGTATCCAATCCATCAACCACGTGATCTTCATGCTGCAGGAAAACCACACGTTCGACAATTATTTCGGCATGCTGAACCCTTACCGCGAGGCGAATGGCTGGAATATTGGCGACGACGGCAACGTCTACACGGTAGACGGTATCGACGACAAGCTGAAGACCACCGAGGTGAACGATTCGGGTACATCGTTCCCGCTATTCAAGTTGCGCAGCACCTGCATCGACGACGACAGCTCGGAGTGGCTGGCGAGCTTCGGCGATGTGAATCGCTACGACTTCAAGACGTCTCGTCCGATACAGGAAAACGGCTTTGTGCACACCGGGGAGGGCTTCGCGACCAACTGCGCGAATACCAACGGTTGCAGTGGGGTCTTCACCGATGTAGCGGGGCAGCGCGCCATGGGGTATTACGATGAGGGCTTCCTGAACTACTACTACTACATGGCCGCGCAGTTCGCGGTGTCGGATCGCTGGTTTTCGCCCATGGCCAGCAAGAGCACGCCGAATCGCATTGCCATGTTTACCGGAGGCACGACGCAGGGGCTCGTCCGCGATCCCGGTTATGATGACCACCTGCCTGCGCTTCCTCTTCCGTCCATTTTTGAGGCACTCGACAATGCAGGCGTGTCGTGGAGGCTTTATTACACGCAGACAGTCGGTGGTTGCGTCGACGGCGATGACTGCGCTCCGGGTGCTTCGAACGCGCCCGGAACCACGTTCGGTTATATCGACTACTACCACAAGTACGAATATATCAACCCGACACACGCCGCCTGCACGCCGCCGACACAACCTTCCACCGTGGTGGGCGATACAACCAACTCGTTCTGCATCGACCCAAACCACATCGCCAAGCTGTCTACCTATTTCAGCGACGTAGCCAATGGCACGCTGGCGAGTTTCAGCTTTATCGAGTCCGGTTCCGGCACCGATGAGCACCCTGCATCCTGGCAAAACGTCCTGGGCGGACAAGTGGAAGTGGCAAGCATTATCAATGCGTTCATGGCCAGTCCGTCGTGGAACGACTCCGTCTTCTTCTTCAGCTACGACGAGGGCGGCGGCCCGTACGATCACGTTCCGCCGGTGCCTGGCCACTCCAACGACTTCACCGACGCTTCGTTGCTGGGAGCGACCACGATTCCGGATATCGGAAGCATTGTGGTAAATCCCGATAGCTATTTCCCGTGCCTGCCCAGCACGCCACCGGCGACGCAGCACTGCGA
Organism: uncultured Acidobacteriaceae bacterium; assembly: GCA_963840675.1. Lineage (GTDB taxonomy): Bacteria > Acidobacteriota > Terriglobia > Terriglobales > Acidobacteriaceae > PALSA-350. The sequence goes on along the minus strand of CAWJAB010000003.1, from coordinate 23,304 downwards.
CCTGGAATCGGGTTACCCGGGGACCAGTCCCGGCGATGCTGCGACGGTGCATGGCTTTGCGGCGCAGATCGGTTTCCGCTTGCCCAACATTGTGATCTCGCCGTTCACCCGGCGGCATTATGTTTCGCATATCCCAATGGACCATACGGCGGTGATCAAGTTCGTAGAAAACCGCTTCATCGGGCCTAACGCTCACTTAACAGCGCGCGATGCAGTGCAGCCGGACATGTTGGACTTCTTCGACTTCAACAACGTTCCGTGGGCAACGCCACCGACGCCGCCGAACCCGGTCACGTCGCAGTCATTGGGTTACAGTCCGTGTACACCGGCGAGCCTGGGACCACCATGAGGCAGCTGGCGAGAAACAGGGATTTGGGTCCCTCTGCATGACCCCCAGGTCTCAAAGGCGAGACCTGGGCCACCCACTCATAGTTTTGGGATTTGCAGCATCGCGAATATATCGTTCAGAACCCTGTCAAAGCAGGACTCGTCGATACTGCTGAGCAACACCTACGGCTACACTTACCTGGCAAAGAAAAAAGCGCAGGGGCTTAAAGCCCAAATCTTTGTTGCGCCTAAACGGCCCGACTAACGTCGTGCCCTGATAAAAAGCATCAGAGCGGTGGCTACCGGAAAATTTTGCCAATTCCGCAGATTTCGATCTATCCACCTTCTCTGAAATGTGGAAACTCCAGGGCACGGCTGAAGTCGCCGGCTAAACGCCCTGCACCAGGACGCAACGGTACTCAGCACCGCGGAAACGATGCATCCTGACCACCGGGTAGCGAAGGTGCAGGCCGGCCAGACTGCGTTGGTCACCGGCGCAGCCGGGGGTGTGGGCACGGCGACCCTGCAACTGCTGAGGCTGGCGGAGGTGAAGACATACGGCGCTGCGTCGCCGGCAAAGCATGCGACGTTGCGCTCCATCGGCGCAATACCGATCGACTATCGGGCAGGAAGGATCGATCGGCTCACGCGAGACCTGGAACCTGGGGGGGTTGACCATGTGTTCGACGCGGTCGGCGGCAACAATATCGGCGGGTGCATCGGCGTTCTCAGGCGAGGGGGAACGCTGGTCGGATTTGGATTTATGGGTGCACCCGGCTGGCTCTCTCAGGCTGCGATGTTTGCCAATATTTTTATTGGATCGCGCCTGCGGGGACGGGTAGGAAAGTTCTACGGGATTACGATGCTCCACCGGAAGGACCCCAAGGCACTGCGCGAGGATCTGCCGAAAATCTTTGCACTGCTCGCGGGAAAAAAGCTCGATCCGATGATCAACCGGACATTCCCGCTGCTCGACGCGAGGGAGGCGCTGGAGTTGCTAGCAACGGGTTCCGTCGCAGGCAAGATCGTTCTGACCGGGAGCCCAGAAGCAACCGCACCTGACGCGTGCTGAATCAGCGCCGGCGCTTGGGGATTAGACTTACAGGGTCTTTGCTGTTGACGGCCGGGGATCGACGCCATGGTAGCTTTGTTAGGAATAGTTCTCAAGGTCCGGGCGGATTTTGTTGCCTGATGGCGAGAGATGCAGAATAGGAACATGATGAACAGGATTTTCTGTTGTTGTTTCGCGCTCGCGCTTGCCGCCGGCTCTAGCGCCTTTGCCCAAACGGCAGCCCCAATTTACGACCTTCTGCTGCGCGGCGGCCATGTGCTGGACGATAAGAACCACGTTGACGGGTTGATGGACGTAGCCATCAAGGATGGCAAGATCGCCAGGGTGGCCCCACACATTCCCAGCAGCGCGGCGCTCAAGACGGTCGAGGTGAAGGGCTTGTACGTCACCCCGGGACTGATCGATATTCACGTTCACGTTTATGCCGGTACAGGGGAGCGCAACTCCTATGCGGGCGACAACAGCGTCCCTCCCGATGGATTTACTTTCCGCGTTGGCGTCACGACGGTGGTGGACGCGGGATGCTCCGGCTGGCGGAACTTCGAGGACTTCAAGGATCGCATTATCGATCGCTCGAAGACGCGCGTATTCGCCATGCTGAACATTGTCGGAGCGGGCATGCGCGGCCCCCATTACGAGCAGAACACCGCGGATATGGATGGAGAAGCCACCGCGGCGATGGCACTCAAGTATCCTCAAACCATTGTCGGCATCAAGACCGCGCATTTTGCCGGCCCGGAGTGGACGCCGGTGGAACAGGCCGTTATCGCGGGAACCAAAGCCAACATTCCGGTGATGGTGGATTTCGGCTCCGACCGCCCCACACGCCCGATCTACGACCTGATGACCCAGAAGCTGCGGCCGGGCGATATCTACACACACATGTACTCGGGGCTTCGTCATGAGCAGGATCCAGTGACCATGGGTCCCAGCAAAGCGTTGATCGAAGGGCGCAAGCGCGGCATCTACTTCGACGTGGGCCAGGGCGGGGGCAGCTTCAAATGGTCGCTCGCCGTGCCGATGATCAAGGCGGGGTTCATCCCCGACTCCATCTCGACCGATTTGCATATCGGCAGCATGAACGGCGCGATGAAGGATGAGCTCAATGTCGCCGATAAGATTATGGCGGTGAATGTTCCGCTGAAGGAAGTGGTGGCCGAAATGACCTCGCATCCGGCACATGAGATTCGCCACGACGAGCTGGGGAATCTATCCGAGGGCTCGATCGCCGATGTTGCGGTGCTCCGCCTGGAAACGGGGAGATTTGGTTTTACCGACATGGTCAACGAACGCCTGGACGGCAACAAGAAACTGATCTGCGAACTCACGATCAAGGATGGGAAGATCGTCTACGACCTGAATGGGATCAGCGCCGACCTGTGGACAGCGAAACCCGGCCCCCATGATGCCGAAGCCTACAAGTGGACTACCTTTACAACAGAGGGTCATCACTAGGCATGATCTGCAGTAATTTTTGTGTTAGTGTTTTAGTGTGAGTTCTGCTCCACAGCTCTTCGTACGCTGTTGCCGCGCCTCCTCGGCGCTGGCTTGTTGTTGTTTGCGCTAGTTCTCGCAAACATCCCAGCTTAGCTGCTTCGCTCCACACCCTCGGCAGCTGTGCCTGTCCAGTCAAATATTGCTTTAGGAAATCCGCAATTCTGGCGCGCGGAAGATTCTCCAGGAGCTTTGGTATGCGTGACCTGCGATTCTTACTCCTTTATTTCCTACTCTCTACTGTTGTTCTATTTGCCGGCTACTCACCCGGGGCGGATGCACAAATGGTGGGCGGGACGATCTCGGGGGATGTCGTCGACCCGGCGGGCGCGGCTGTAGCACGGGCAGAAGTCGTCATCCGCAACGAGGAGACGGGCGGCGAACGGAGGTTCGTTACGGCGGATAGCGGCACCTTCTCCGCGCCCTCTGTTCCGGTGGGAGTCTATACCGTCTCGGTTTCCCGGGATGGATTTGCACCCCTTAATCGCACGGGAATCGCACTCACGGTGGGCCAGAGTATCCAACTGCACCTGGCACTGACAGTTGGCGGCGTGCAACAGACCGTCTCAGTTGTGGACACTGCTGTGGTGGTCGATACGTCAACGCTGCAAACGCAGGGGCTGATCGATGAGCGGCAGGTAAAGGAGTTGCCGCTGAATGGCCGTAGCTTCGACCAGCTTATCCAGCTCAATCCTGCTTCGGTCAGCTACACGACGGAGCGCTCAGGGGGCGTGGGCACATCGAACTCTTCGGTGGGCAATATGTACTCCGTTTCGGGGCGTCGTCCGCAGGACAATCTATTCCTTCTGAACGGCGTTGAGTACACGGGGGCTTCGCTGATCAATGTAACCCCCGGCGGCACCAGCGGACAGTTGCTTGGAGTAGACGCGGTGCGGGAATTCAATGTAGTCAGCGATACCTATGGCGCGAATTACGGCAAGCGCACCGGGGCGCAGGTATCGATCATCACCGCTTCAGGAGGAAACAAGCTCCACGGCTCGGTGTACGAATTTCTACGCAACAGCGCACTGGACGCACGTAACTATTTCGACCAGGCACAGATACCGGAGTTTCAGCGCAATGACTTCGGCGCGGCCCTGGGCGGCCCCCTGCGCCACGACAAGCTGTTTGGTTTTGGCAACTACGAAGGTTACCGTCAGCATCTCGGCCTGAGCGCAGTGAGCTTCGTTCCCGACGATGCTTCGCGTGCTGCGGCCTCAGCCAGCGTAAAGCCTCTGCTCGCGCTGTGGCCGGTGGCCAATGGTCCCGAACTGCTCAACCCCAACGGCTCGCCGAGCGGCATCGCCGAGGCATTCTCCAACCCTCCCCAGCACGTCCGTGAGGATTTCGGGACCACCCGGATCGATGCCAATCTAACGCAGAACGATTTGCTGTTCGGCGTCTATACGGTGGACGACAGCGACGCAAATACTCCGTCGCAGAACCCCTACTCGACCATCTATGAACGGTTGCGGGAGCAGGTGTTGAGCGCGCAGGAACAGCATGTCTTCTCGCCCAACCTACTCAATACGCTGCGCATCGGTTATTCGCGGGCGGCTTATTACTTTACGGGCCAGGCGCCCGACTCAGTGCCCGGCTGGATCGCGGGGGAGCCTGTGGGCGCAATTGTCATCTCGGGAAGCACAGCCTCGAACGGCGCATCGCAGGTAACGCTCGCGGGCGCGAATACCGGCAGCAACAACCAGGCTGTACGCAACCTGTTCACCGTGGACGATCATATTTTCTGGACCCGGGGACGGCACCAGATTGAAGCGGGGGTATGGCTGCAGCGGCTGCAATCGAATGACAACCTGGCGCAGAACCAATATGGGCAGGCATCTTTCTCGACCCTGAGCTCTTTCCTCAAGGGGAACGTCGCGACCTTTACCGTGGTGCCTTCACCGACGGAACTCGGCTGGAGATCGTTCTTTGGAGCGGGCTTTATCGAGGACGCGTGGAAGGTAACACCCCGGCTCGAAGTTCGCGCCGGCTTTCGCTCCGAGTCGACAAACGGGTGGAACGAGGCACAAAGCCGCGCATCGAACTACGGCTTTACCGGCGGGGTGATCAACACGAACCCCACCATCGGCGGCTCCGCGCTCTCGCAAAACCGCGCGACCTTCATGCCGGAGCCACGCATCGGCCTGGCGTACGACTTGTTCGGGAACGGCAAGACTGCTGTGCGGGCAAACTTCGGCGTACATCGCGCGCTGCTGGACACACTGGATTACCGGCTTGATCAGACTGCGCCGTTCAATACGACATTGTCATTCAGCAACACGACGGTAGACAAGCTTGCTGAGCTGGCCAGCGGAACGTCGAGTGGCAGCGGACTGATTTCGCCCAGCAATGTGCAGCCGGACATCGCCACACCGACGGTGCTTGCCTGGACCTTCAAGGTGGAGCAACAGATCGCCCCTGCGACCTCGCTGACGATCGGGTACGTGGGCTCACACGGATACCATCAGATTCTTTCCGAGGACCAGAACACGCCGGCAACCGTAGTCTGCCCAGCACCGTCGTGCCCCGCGTCTCTGGCGTCAGGGACCATCTTCTATCCCTCCACGACCAAGGCCAACCCGAAGGTGGCCAATACCACCTCGTGGGTCTCCCAGGGAATCAGCAACTATAACGGTCTGGAGGTGGATGTGCGGCGGCAATTGTCGCACGGGCTGCAGTTGCGGGGCGTCTATACCTTCGCCAGCAACCTGGACGATGGCTCGGCCTGGAATACCAGCGTCTCGGCGAATACGCCGGCTTTCGTCATGTATCCGGGAAACCCGGGACTGGACTATGGACCAGCGGCCACTAATATCCGCCACGCCGGCGCGATCAATGGCACCTGGGAGCTGCCCTTCAGCCACCTGGCGCTAGCGAACCCAGTGGCGAAGCAGTTTGCAGGGGGCTGGTCACTAAGCGGGATCACGACGTTGCAAAGCGGTTTCCCGCTCTCACCGCAGCTGGGCTACAACCCGACCGGCAATGGAGATACGAGGAACCCGGTGCGACCGAACCGTGCGCCCGGATTTAGCGGTCCGCTCTATGCCAAGACCGTGCAGCAGTGGTTCGATCCCGCTGCCTTCGCGGCGCCCTACCCGGGTACCTTTGGCAATGTTGGACGCGACACGCTCACTGGCCCAGGGCTCGCGGAACTGGACTTCGCTGTTTCCAAGAGCACGACGATCCACGAACGGCTGCACGCGCAGTTTCGGGCGGAGTTCTTCAATGTTCTTAATCACGCGAACTTCACCACTCCAAATGCGGTTGTCTACAGTTCCGGCCCAACTCCCAAGACTCCGACGGCGGAGGCTGAGGCATCGCCGACGGCAGGGGTGATCAGTGCGACGGCCACGACTTCGCGGCAGATCCAGTTTGGGGTGAAGCTTCTGTTCTAAGATCTGTACGTGCCAAGCAGGGGACACATAGTTTGCGAAAAACGACATTCGACAGGAAATCGAGAACAGATCGGCGTGCCGGCCGAAACCACCCTGACCTTCCGCCTGGAACGAACCCTTGTCATGCACCGATAGACAAAAAATAGGGCCGAACCTATACGAGGTCCGGCCTTGAGGAGCGAGGCTTAAGAAGAGTTTGCGGGCGCCCACGAATCGCATGAACGACTGATCTGGCCATAACTCACAGCAGCAGCTACAGTTGCAGCGACACGCAGGAATCTCCTGGCCAAGGGCGCCCGCAGAACCGTTTCTTTTAATGGCAGAAACGATTCTGTAGCTCGACCGGTCCGAGTAGACCGCAATGGTCGCAGAGCTGTCAAGCGAATAATTTTCCTATGGTAGGCAGTTGAGGACCATAGAGACAAATGCTATAGACATGTTCGATTTTGACAGGGATAGTAAGAAGCGACATTCCCTTAGCGGTTTTGTGGAAGGCAGCTTTGAGCAGCAAAAAAACAACTGACAAGAATGAGCGTGTAACTCTACGTACCCTGGCCAACCATCTTGGGTTGTCGCTGACAACGGTATCGGTGGTGGTGAGCGACTCACCGGCTGCACAGGCTATTCCGCCAGCCACCAGGAAGCGTATTCTTGCGGCCGCCAGCGAGTTGCACTACCGGCCTAATTACTTCGCACGGTCGCTGCGCCAGAAGCGGAGCATGTCAGTGGGGGTGTTGGTCTCGGAGATGAGCGAGGGGTATTTCACCCTGGTGATGAACGGTGTGGAAGAGTACCTGGTGGCGGCGAAGTATTTTTACCTGCTGGCCGCGCACTACTGGCAACCGGAGTTGCTCGAGGAATATCCGAAGATGTTGCTGGAACGGTCAGTGGACGGCCTTCTTCTGGTTAATACTCCAACACCCCCGCGGGTTTCGGTGCCGTACGGTCTCGATTTCGGGGCATCAATCCGTAGCCGGCGTAACGAATATTGAACTCGACCACAAGCAGGCAGCTCGTCTCGCACTCAAACATCTCTGTGAGCTGGGACACCGCAGAGTGGCGTACATGAGAGGCCAGGAGCAGACGGTCGACACAGATCCGCGGTGGCGGGAGATTATGGAAACGGCCCGCGACTTCGATATGGAGATTCATCCGGAGCTGCTCATTCGATTGACAGAGAACAGTTGGTCACCTGCGTTGGGTTATGGCCCGGTCAAGGCGTTGCTATCGCGCACGCGGGATTTCACCGCGCTGTTCGCCTTTAATGACATCGCAGCCTTCGGCGCCATTCGAGCCTTGCATGAAGCCGGCCTGCGGGTGCCGGACGACGTATCTGTCATCGGCTTCGATGACGTGCTCAGCGCACCTTTCGGCATTCCGAGCCTCACCACCATTCGCCAACCTCTGCGTGATATGGGGAAAGCGGGTGCGGAAACTCTGCTGCATCGGATCAATCATCCAAAAGCGCAACACCCGCAGCGCGTGGTCGTGCAGCCGGAGCTGGTTATACGGGAGTCCACCGCCCAGGCTACTTCCCGATGTCCGTCTGCGGCGCAGAAACGAAAGAGACCTGCGGCGCGCACACGAGCCTAAGGTTTCTGCGGCTTTTCCCTACTCATGTTTTCGAGTTCGGAACGGCATTCTTTCTCAAGGAAGGCCAGCAGCTGGTCCATATGTTCCGTACGAGTGCGAAAGTTTACCGGACTAATCCGGAAATACATCTTTCCCTTCAGCTCCGTTGTCGAGAACCAGAACTTGCCGCTTTCTTCTACGCGCCGGGCAACCTCCGCATGCAGTTTCCTGGATTCTTCCTGGTCATGGTCCGCGCCTCGATAGCGGATACAGATCGCCGATAGCGGCGGCTCGCATGCCGCCTCAAAGTCAGGATGGTTGGCTACCAGGGAGTAAAGGTGCTTTGCCTGGCGTACGTTGTTGTCGATCCATTCGCCTATCTGGCGCGCGCCATAACGCTTGAAACTCATCCACACCTTGAGCCCGCGAAAGCGCCGGGACTGCTCGAAGCTGTGGACGTAATACTGGTATCGCTCATTGGCACGATCGTACTCGTCGGTAAGATAGGCGGGCTTTATCCCGAAGGACGCAGTCAAGCGACGGTCATCCCTGACCAGAATCGCACCCGCATCCAGTGGCGCGTAGAACCACTTGTGAGGGTCAATGGTGACCGAATCCGCAAGCTCTAACCCTTGATGGCGCATGGGCCATGCGTGAGAGAGCAACATGCCGCCGCCATAGGCGGCATCGGCGTGAAGCCACATTCCTTCCCGATCCGCGATGGCGCGAAGCTCGCGCAGCGGATCGATCGCGCCGGTATTCGTGCTTCCGAAAATGGCCACGATACACATGGGACGTATGCCACGTTTACGGTCGTCTGCAATGGCTGCTTCGAGTGCATCCAGGCGGACGCGAAATTCAGAATCGGTGGGCAGTGCGCGCAAGGCCTCTCGCCCTAGTCCGACAGCGTCCACCGCCTTATCCACAGATACGTGGCGTTCTTCCGAGGTGTACACGGCCCAGCGCTCCCGGACCCCGTCGTGCTGAATCCGGTCGCCCGATACGGAGTCGCGCGCCAGCTTGATGCCGGTGAAGTTGGCCATCTGGCCGCCGCTGGTAAGGTGGCCGCCGGCATTCCCATCGTATCCAACCAGCTCCGTGAGCCAACGGACAGTGCGCCTCTCCATGGCGACGGCAGCAGGCCCGATGGTGTAGGCTCCAAGGTTCTGGTTGAGTGCGGAGCAGATGAAGTCCGCAATAATTCCAATCGGACTTGGCGAGGGAGTAATCAAGCCCATGTAACCCGGGTGGCCGACATGGGTGCAATTGGGAAGAAGCTTCTGCTCCAACTCGCGCAGCACTGTTTCCGGCGGAGTGGGATCCAGGGGCAGGGGCTCGGCAAAGAGCCGCGCCAGTGTTGCCGGCTCCACGTTGGGAAACACCGGCTTTTCTTCGATGTCGTCAAGATACTCGGCCAGCAGGTCCACCACCCGGTGTCCGAGTTCGCGAAATTCGTCGGTGTTCATCAGCCCTCCAGCTTCGATCTTAAACAGGAAGATCCTGCGACAAGGAAGACGATGGAGCCCGGTCTCGGAGGATGGTACTCTATAGCCCCTGTTGGGAAAGCAAAATAACCCCGTACTAAACCTCTCGCATGGACGGGCTGCGCCCACGCGAGGATCGACAGATGGAGGATCCAAGAATGATCTTGCACGGCCGCTGGGGGCTGCTTTGCGCCGCGGTGTTGGCTCTTTCGCTGTTGGCTCACCGTGGGTTTGCCGAAGACAAATTGCTGATCGTCAACGGTACGGAGCTGACCATGAAGCCGGGGCAGAGCGAGCCGTTCGTCGGCTACGTTCTGGTGGGCAATGACGGAAAAATCAAGGCGATCGGCAAAGGCAAGCCCCCTGCCGGCACAACTGCGCATACTACTTATGACGCCAAGGGCAAGTTTGTGCTGCCCGGGTTTATCTCCGCGCACAGCCATATGTCAGAAAGCGCCTTTCGCGGGCTGGCGACCGACCAATATGTTTACCAGTACCCCGCCATGACGGGTTGGGTGGAGGCACTGGAGACCCGGGAGCTCGGTACCAAGCCGGAAGACTATTACTGGTTTACCCTGCAGGGCGCGCTCGATCACCTGGTTCATGGAATCACTTCCGTTTACAACTTCGCGTATGCCCGAGAAGATGACGAGGCTTTTGAGGAATATCAGTGGCGCGCTGAACTCGATTCCGGGATGCGCTTCATTCATTCCTACGAGCCTTCAGGCAATTCAACGCCGGAAGTGCGCCGGGCGAACCTGGAGAAGTTCCTGGCCTATGCGAAGAAAGATATGGGCCGGCCAACCGTCTTGAAAATGGCCTACTCAGGTTGGATTACCACGCCCCAGGCCATAAAACTCGATGCTTCGTTTATGCGCGATTACCATCTCTACTCGGAGATTCATTTCCTGGAGTCTCCGGTCAACCAGCAGGCGCAGCGCGATACCTTTCAATACATCGTGGATGCAAATATGCTGGGGCCGAATGTCAGCTTCGGGCACTTCATCCACCCGGATGACGCAATCTTGAAGGCAGTGGCTGCCGCCGGCTCGGGCATGGTATGGAACCCGATGTCGAACGGACGGCTGGCATCGGGTATCGCCGACATTCCGAAGTATCGCAAGATGGGGATCAAGGTGGGCATGGGGGTCGATGGCCAGGGAAGTTCGGACTTGCCGGATCCATTCGAAAATATGCGCATGGGCCTTTATGTAATCCGCGCACGCAATGAAAGCGCTACGGTTCTGCAGCCGATTGACGTGCTGCGCTTTCACACGATGGGCAGCGCTGAAGTTCTAGGTGTGGCGGACAAAGTGGGCAGCCTGGAAGTGGGCAAGTTCGGCGACATTATTATTGTCGATCCCAACCTGGTGGAGCGTGGACCTGTCATCGATCCTTATGCCGCGGTGGTGCTTTCCTGCAATGCCATGAATCTGGCCAAGGTTTACGTCGGCGGCGACTTACTGGTCGACACCTACCATTTGCAAAAGAACGACATGAGCAAAGTATCTCGCGAAGTAAGTCAACGCGTGGCACGACTACACTGAATATGGGGTTGAGCAATCTATGGCCGGCAAGTTTCGCATAGGACGTCGGGATTTCTTCAAACAGGCCGCCGGCGCGATTGGGGCTACCACACAACTTGCTCACTGGCCTGCATTCGCAGAGGCAGAGGCACAGGGCGCGAAGCCTCGGGCAGGCCGCAGAGAGGATCTCGTTTCCACGCGTGTTCGCCGGCGAACAGCTTAAAATGCTTGCCTTTCCGCTGGGCGGCGTGGCCGCCGGAAGCGTGGCCCTGGGAGGGCGAGGGCAGCTGCGGGATTGGGAGATTTTCAACCGGCCGAACAAGGGCTTTTCTCCGCAATACGCATTTCCCTCGATATGGATCAAAGCCGGAGACGCCAAACCTATCACCCGCGTGCTGGAAGCGCGCATACTGCCGCCCTTTGAGGGGCAGGACGGCCTGGGCTCGGCCAATTCGCCGGGTTTGAGCCGCATTGCGACGGCGGAATTTACGGCGGCATATCCGCTGGCGCATCTTCGATTCAAAGATCCGAGCATCCCAGTCAGGATCGAACTGGACGCGTTCTCTCCATTCATCCCGCACGACCCTGACGCCTCTGGATTGCCGGTCGCGATCATGCGCTATCGGGTGAGCAACCCGACGGCGTCCAGCGCAAAAGTCGCGATCTCATTTTCCATCGACAACCCGGTCAAGGCCCCCACGAACGTTGACGTGGCGCGGCCGAACGAGGACCCGCGGGTTAATGAGTACCGCACGGCGACCCAGCTGGAAGGGCTGATGATGACGAACCCTAGCCTGGGCGCCAGCGATCCGATGCAGGGCAGTTTTGCGCTTGCGGTGATTTCCAGCCAAGGGGCTCAGACCACATATTGGCGCGGCTGGCCGCGCGGGCGTTGGTGGAATTCGCCGATGTTGTTTTGGGATGCCTTTTCGCAGGATGGGGCGCTGCTCAACGAGCCGGCGTCGCGCAACGCAGTGGGGGCACTCTGCCAACAGAGGACGATTGCTGCCGGCGGCTCCGCCGAATTCACTTTCCTGTTAGCGTGGCATTTCCCTAACCGTACGCCGGAGTGGTGTGGTTGGGACTTTCCCGAGGGCGAGGGCGCGACCATCATCGGCAACTACTACGCCACGCGCTTCAAGAATGCGTGGGAGGCGGCGGAATATACTGCTGCAAATCTCGAGTCGCTGGAAGCACGCACGCGAAAGTTTACCAATGCCTTCGCCGCGAGCACGCTGCCTGCAGCTGTCAAAGAAGCGGCGAGCGCCAACCTCTCCACGCTGGCAACGACCACCTGCTTCCGCACCGCGGACGGGGAATTTCATGGCTTCGAAGGCTCCGATGATCATCGGGGCTGCTGCTTCGGCAACTGCACCCACGTGTGGAATTACGAGACGGCAACGGCGTTTCTGTTTCCCTCGTATGCGCGGTCGCTGCGCCAGGCATCCTTTGGATACAGCATGGACGACCAGGGAGGCATGCGTTTTCGCCAGCTGCTGCCGGACGGCAAGGAAAGGTACCACATCGCAGCGGCAGACGGACAGATGGGCCAGATCATCCACGCATACCTGGATTGGCAGCTTTCTGGAGACGCGGCGTGGCTTAAAACAATGTGGCCGCGAGTGAAAAAGGCGATCGAGTTCGCGTGGATTCCGGGCGGGTGGGATGCGAACCGCGACGGCGTCCTGGATGGTGTTCAACATAATACGTACGACGTGGAGTTCTACGGCCCGAATCCCTTGTGCGGAATCTACTACCTGGGGGCCTTGCGCGCGGCGGAGGAGATGGGGCGGGCCGCCGGGGATGATGCTTCTGCGAATGAGTATCGAAGGCTGTTCGACCAGGGCAGCCGCTGGATCGATGCGAACCTGTTTCGGGGAGAGTTCTATATCCAGCAGATTCGAGGGTTCCGGCCGGACCAGATTGCACCCCAGCTGCGCAGCGGTATGGGAAGCGACAATACGCAACAGCCAGAGTATCAAGTTGGCGGGGGCTGCCTGATCGATCAGCTTCTGGGACAGTATCTCGCGGACATCGCCGGACTGGGACCCCTGGTTTCACCGGAGCACGTGCGGACCACGCTGGATTCGATCTATCGCTACAACTACAAACGCAGCCTGGTAGACCATGACACGGTTCAACGTACCTACGCTCTGAACGATGAAGCTGCCGTGCTGGTTTGCGATTACGGCAAGGCGCCCCGCCCTCATATTCCCTTCCCTTATTACGCTGAGGCGTGGACAGGCCTGGAGCATTCGACTGCGGCGCTGATGTTCTACTCCGGCATGATTCCGCAGGGAGTGGAGTACGTGGAGAACCTGCGCGCCCGATACGATGGCGTCAAGCGCAACCCATGGGATGAAGCGGAGTGCGGCCATCACTACGCGCGGGCCATGTCGTCGTGGTCCAGCGTGGTGGCCCTGAGCGGGTTCCACTATGAAGGAGATCGCGGCCATGTTTCGGCACTGCCCAGGCTCCCGCAGGAGAACTTCCACTGCTTCTGGGCGACGGGGACCGGCTGGGGAACTTATTCCCTGAAGCGCACGCAGTCGGGCGCGGTTCATCTTACGATCCAGACGCTGGCCGGCACCTTGCCGTGCAAGTCATGCACGCTGGCTGCGCCTGGCTCCCGAGCTACGGCGCAGATGGGAGCAAAGGCAATCACCACGCGTTTGGAGAGGAGCAAGGGTCAGGTGACCGTGTACCTTGCGGATCCCGTTCAACTGGGAGAAGGTGAGCAGTTGGAGATTGCGATCGCCGGGTGACGGAGCATTGACTGCAGTTCTCTCCACTGCGCTACAGCTGCGGTCGAAGAACATGCCCAGGAAAAATCCGCGGAACTGCAGATTCCTCGGCTGCCCCGTACGCTCCTAATGAACAAAACGGTTTCCACGTAGGCATTTGATACTGGGAAGCGGAAACCGCAGGTCCCTCCACTTCGTTGCGCTTCCCGGGAAATGGCTAAAATGTACGCATTAACGCACTAAGTCGGTTTCGCAATCGTTTTTGGCCGGTTGAAGGTCGCGCGAAGAGCGCCTCTCTTGGCCCCGGCGTGCGCAGAGAAGGCGCGCCGACGGCCTTCCGCTTCCAATTTCATGCGGATGGAGGGGCTGCTCAATTCTACTATTGAATTTTCAAAGATCAAGGTGGGCCAGCCCTGGGGCTGATGAGTCCTTTGTTTCAGCAAAGGCGCCCAATTTGCGGGCTCCACCCGCGCATCAGATATATAGATACAATTCACGGCGGCCTAGCTCACCGGAATTGACTTTTATTGTTGGCCGACCCAGGACTGCAGTCCTTCGGACTGGCGTCTTGGGCTAAGTTAAGGCAGAGCTGTCCAAACTATCAAGAAAGGCGCTCATCGAACGATGTAGTGTGCTGATTTCGTTAGGAAGCCATGCCCAGCCCGACAATATTCGCCGCGGCAATGATGATCAGCATGCCGGCCCATAGCAGTCGAACCGGTTTGGAGCCGACACCCGCCCATTCACCCAGCGCCAGCCCCACGATTCCGCCGAAGAGAACATAGCCGCTCATGTGCAGCATCCAGTTCACGTAGGCGAAGCTGGCGGGAATGCTGGCCGCTCCCCAGGCATAGAAGAAGAATTGGAGATACCACATGATGCCTCCGGTAGCGGCCAGCGTTCCGTTCTTGAACAGCGTGGCCCCGGGCAGTGCGAGGTCGGCCTTCAACGACAGATCCTTCTTGTAGAAGAGCCGGGTGAAGCAATAGATGAAATTGACCAGGCCGCCTCCACCCATGATGATGACGTAGCTGGGAAGCGCGGAGTAGAGCGGGTTGACGCCGACGCTCACTGCCGAGGCTTGAATGGGCCGGGCCGCATCGATCGCGAAGGACATGCCGGAAGAGAAGATGCCGCACATGACAGCGAGCAGCAATCCCTTTTTCACATCGAATTCGCGAACTGCAGAGCCCAGGGCGATTTCTTTGCGATGCCCGGCTACGGACACAGTGACAATGCCACAAAGCGCGACGGCAATGCCTAACAGCGTGAGCAGGCCGCCGCGGGTGCTTACGAGCTGGTGGGCCTGCCCGTGGATAAGCGGCGGAATCAGCGTTCCTACCACCAGGGTGACGCCGATGGCCACGCCGATGCCGAGCGACATGCCGAGATATCGCATGGTGAGGCCGTAGCTCACGTTGCCGACTCCCCACATGCAGCCGAAGAGGAAGGCCTTGAGAACAACCGCTGAGTCAAGCGACCCATAGAAGGCTCGGAAATCAGGCAGGAGTATGGCGCTGACACAAATAGGTAGAAGGACCCAGGAGAAAATGCCGGCCACGGCCCAGGTGGACTCCCATGTCCACCGTTTCACTTTACTGATGGGGGCGTAGAACGACGCGGCCGAGGCCGCGCCAACCATGTGCCATGCGATTCCGGTGATGATTCCTGTCACTGAGTCTCCTTGTTTTAGCGGGGGGTACCTTCTAGAGAAGACGGTTTAGCTTTCTACAGGATTGCTCGGGTTCCAGAAAGGTTCGCTCGCTGGAACAAATTCGATCGGAACTTCGGTCACGAAAGACTTGAGCCATTCCGTGCAGTACTTCATGCCGCCTTGTTCGGAAACGACATGCCCCAACACGATAAGCGCCTTTTGGTTGCCGGCCGTAATACTATCTTGCGCGTATTCGACCAACTCCCATTCTCGCGCTTCACCAACAACGAGGACATCCACGTCGGGCCGTGCAAATAAGGGAATCGTGGTCAGACGATCGGCAGCACCCCAACTGGCAACCACCCTCTTGACCGGCATCGTGGGCTTGCCAACGACCCGCATCGTGCGAACGTTCAGACGGGTTTGTATTCCCTGGCAAAACTGCGCCAACGGTTCGCCGGAGAAAAGGAAACGCTTCGGATCAGCGGGGTCGACACTCTTCTGCCAGCCAAGTTCCTGCATCATCCCGATAGCAATTCCATCGGGGTGATGGGCATGCCAATGATCGTGAAAACGGAAAATCGCGATATGGTTCTTGCGGATGAAATCGAGCTTGTATTTTAGTGTGGGATCGTCGTGAATGTCCGCAGTTGTGTCCTGGTGCAGATAGAAGGTGGGTTCGTGCGTAATAATCATGTTCTTGCCCGCGGCCACCGCCCGTTCGAGAACGTCGAGCGTCGCCATCATGGTGACCGCAATCCCCTGAATGACGGTCTCCGCATTCCCGGCAAGAATGCGGTCAACCGTCGTCGCCCGCCAGGGGACTCCCACGTGGTTGCGGATGCGCTCAACCAATTGTCCAGCGGTGAATTGTGTGGGTGTTTGCTGCGCTTTGGCGAGCGGCGCGGCAAGTAGGGCGCTACCTGCGATGATGAAATTTCGGCGCGAAATCCTGCTCGATCTCATGACCCCTAGAACAGTAACATTTGCCTCTTCAATTCTCGTGAGAAATCCGGGCTGAATTACCTTGTCACCTAGGCAAGATCCGCTGTCGGCAGGAACTTCGGCGGCTTGCGGATGTTTGTCGCTTGCTCAAAGGAGTACGCAAGCTTGATGAGAGTGGGCTCGCTCCAGGCCCTTCCGAAGAAGGAGATTCCCACGGGGAGGCCAAAGACGAAGCCCGCGGGGACACTGATGCTGGGGTATCCCGCGACCGCGGCTGCTCCTGCGCTTCCCCCGAGATCTGAGTCGCCGTTCACCAGGTCGGTAAGCCAAGCCGGGCCACCGCTGGGGCCTACGAGCGCATCGAGCTTGAATTTGTCCATGGTGGCGTCAATTCCCTCGGCGCGCATCAGACGAAGGTTGGTTTCTAACGCATCGCGATACTCTTTGGTGGTCAAGGGCCCCTTGGCCTCTGCCTTGAGGAAAAACTCCTGGCCAAAATAGGGCATTTCTTTTTCGCGGAAGCGCTCATTGAATGCAATCACTTCTTTGAGCGAATGCACAGGAGCGCTCGGGCCAAGCCTGGCGAGATACGCGTTGAGATCGGATTTGAGTTCGTACAGCAGGACAAGCTGTTCGTTTTCACCCGTCTTGCCAATGGTCTCGATATCTGCAGGATCGACGATGGTTGCACCCAGCTTTTTCATGGCATCGAGCGACTGCTCCATCAACGCATCCACCGCCGCGTGAAAGCCAAAATATTTGCGGACCACGCCAATACGAGCACCGCGAAGACCATCCGGGCTAAGGGATTTGGTGTAGTCGGGGACCAGCCTGTCGCGTGCGGCAAGGGTGGCGCTGTCTTCTGGATCCACGCCCGCCAAGGCGCCTAAGAGAATAGCGGCGTCGCGGACGGTGCGGCACATGGGGCCAGCGGTGTCCTGGGTATGGGAGATGGGGATGATGCCACTGCGGCTGATGAGGCCAACGGTTGGCTTGATGCCCACCACTCCGTTGGCCGAAGAAGGACACACGATGGAGCCGTCGGTCTCGGTGCCGATGGCAGCCGCACAAAGGTTCGCGGAGACACCCGCGCCCGAGCCGGAGCTGGAGCCGCAAGGATTGCGATTCAACACATAAGGATTCCTGGTGAGGCCGCCGCGGCCGCTCCAACCGCTGGTGGAATGAGTGGAGCGGATATTCGCCCATTCACTGGGGTTGGTCTTACCCAGGATGAGCGCGCCGGCCTGGCGTAGTTTGCCGGCCACAAAAGAATCTTTTGGCGGCCTTGCCCCAACCAGGGCAAGCGAGCCCGCGGTCGTCATCATACGGTCGGCAGTGTCGATGTTGTCTTTGATCAGAATAGGGATGCCGTGCAGCGGCCCGCGGGGTCCCGATACTTTGCGCTCTTTATCCAGAGCGCCGGCGATCGAAAGAGCATCCGGATTGGTTTCGATGACGGAGCGAAGCCCGGGTCCACCCCTATCAATAGCTTCGATACGCGAGAGGTATATTTCGGCGAGGGAACGCGCGGTGAATCTGCCGGACTCCATGCCACGCTGCAGTTCTGCGATGGTGGTTTCGTCGAGTTCGAACGCTGGGTACCTGGGCCGGCTGGCTCACCGGCAAAGCGGAGGCGCGGATGGGCGCAAACGCTGCGGCCATACCAGTCACGGCACTGGCTTGCAAGAGACCCCGGCGCGATAGCTTGTTTGATCGCATGATCCCTAGAACATTAGCACGGGGCCTTGCATGGCTTAGCCTTCGCCGTGTCGATTGCAAGCCGAACGAGGATGGTTACCAATAATGCAATGGTAACGCCCCTTTCCAAGGTTGATGCCCGCGTGGTTGAAAGGGAGGAACCTGCCTCACGGTCTTGAGGTTCAACGCCGATACAAGTATCGCGAGGGCCCCATCTCCCTGGTTATCTACAGTCGCGGTGACGAATGAATCGTACACAGATTTTGGCTACTATCGCCGGCATGACAGCGCTGATAGTTCTGCTCGATTTGCGAACTTCCGCAGAGATCTCCTTACCCGTCTTGTTCACTTTCCCGCTGGTCTTGTGCGCCATGCAGCGGTCCAAGTGGCTCCTGTGGAGCACTGCCGGCATCGCGACCGCGCTCAGCGCGGCCAGCATGCTATGGGTTTTCCATCGGATTGCGCCGGTGAACCCATGGGTCGCTTGGGCAAACCGCGGACTTGTGATTGCGAACCTGCTTACGCTTACGGCACTGATCCATTTCTGGGTTAAAGAGAGCCACAAAGTGGCGCTTGATGCCGCGGAGATGGAGCGGCACAGTAGCAGCCTGCTCGAGCGGAATGAGCAACTGACAAGCGAACTAGCTAAGATCAAGGCCCTCAACCGGGGCAAAGGAAAGCCCCTGGTGCTCACCATCAAGCAATATCAAGCGCTGGCGGGACAGTTTTCTGACCTGCACCGGACCATGGTGATCGCAGCCATGTGCAGCGGAATGCGCGTTGCTGAGGTGCTTACGCTCAGGTGGGGTCAAGTGGATTTTGCAAGCGGACTGCTGTCTCCAGAGCAAGGCGCGGTAAACGGGCGTGGCGCTGAGGTTAAGAGCGATGCGCCGGCAGAACAGATTCCCATGGATCCTCTCCTCGTAGAAGCCTTATCGGAATGGCGGAGCACCGCATCGGGCTCCGGGCTGGTGTTTCCATCGCACATCACGGGCCGCTGCTACCATGCGGGGCGTATCCAGCAGGGCTACTTTAAACCGGCAGCCAGAAAGCTTGGCCTAACGGGAGTTAACTGGCAGACATTTCCCAATTCCTACAGGAGTTGGATAAACGACGAAGGAACGGCCACAGGAGTTCAACAGAAGCTCATGCGTCACGCAAACGTGTCGACCATGAGCAGCAACCACGGCACCGCCCCGCTTAAAGCCAAACGGAAGGTTCCCCATAAGCCGGTCCAGCGGGTTGTTCCTAATGGCGGAGTAGGGGTTGAGGTTTCCGCCGAGGGGTCCTAAGGCCTGCCCGGCTATTTTCTGTAGCAGCTTCGCCACAGCAGCGAATTCTCCCGCCGAGCGAAACCGTCGCGCCCGACGAGATTGTGCCGGATGGCTCGCCTGCAACTGTATGTGGGGTCCTGTGGGGGTCGGCTCGCAACGAAAGGATCTAAGTTGTTGATCTGATTGGTTGCGGGGGCTGGATTTGAACCAGCGACCTTTGGGTTATGAGCCCAACGAGCTACCGGACTGCTCCACCCCGCATCTCGATAGTAGCAACCACAGCGGACAGGGTCAAACCCACGCGGTTGTGGCTTCATCACAACAGAGATCCGGCCGGGTGCAAAGCTTAGCCCGGGCAGGTGGCAAGGCTCTTGCGCGTGAGGGCAATGACTTCATCGCGCTCCTCTCCAACAAGTTCGAGCCTGGGCGGCCGTACGCGGGCGGAAGGGCCGCCGCACTCCTCCTGCACCTGCTTGATCAGTTGCACAAATTTCGGCACCGTGTCCAGGCGCAGCAGGGGTAGAAACCAACTATAGAGAGTTTCCAATTCCGCCGAAGGACCGTTCTTCGCCAGCATGAAGAGACGAACCGATTCCTCAGGGAAGGCATTCACCAGGCCGGCAATCCAGCCAGTCGCACCCGCCGCTACACTCTCGACCACGACATCGTCCATGCCTACGAATATCGCGAGCGTGCCAGCGGACAAATGCTTGAGCGAAGTAATGCGCCGGATATCGCCGCTCGATTCCTTCACAGCATGGAAGTTGTCATGCTGCGTGCGCAGTTCGAGCATCTGCTCTGGAGTGATATCCGTTCCGTAGGCAATGGGATTGTTGTAGAGCATGGAAGACAACGGCGTGGCCGCAAAGACCGCGCTCAAGTGAGCTTGCGTTTCGCGCCAATCACCCCGGTAGACCTGGGGCGGCAGCACCATGAGGCCATCCGCACCGGCGCGATGAGCCTCTTGCGCAAGCCAGACCGCCTCCGCAGTGCTAAGCGCGGAGATGCCGGCAATCACCGGCGCTTTGTCGCCCAGCGAATGCCTGGCATGCTTCAGGATCTCGACTTTTTCCTCCCGGGCCAGCGTCGGCGCTTCACCGAGAGATCCGAGGGCAACAATGCCATGGCAGCCGCACTCGACGAGCCAGCGGGCCTGCGCTGCAAACGTCTCGTAGTCGACCGACAAGTCAGCCTGGAATGGCGTGGTGATGGCAGGAAATACTCCTGCCCAATCTTTCTGGTTCAATGGTCGATTCTCCTTGCTGCGTGGCGGGCAGCCGCAGTGTAAGGAAGGATGTTACAGGAAGAGCTTTAACGGACCGTTGAGCGCATGAACCCACAATCTTTAGCCACGCTCGCCTCCAGGAGCCCTTCTGCGCTTTTTATTCGCCTGCCAGGGAGATGATGGCGCGGGCACTGCGTTGCCGCGTTCGCCGCATGAGTTTTCTCTGATTTCCCCGGATGGAGTCGTTTTGCGCGGGATGAGCACGCAATAATCGAAGGAACAAGCAACGCGAAGATGGGGGGCTACCTTGCGAAGACGAGGTTTTGAGTTTTACGTGGCCGTCCTGTGCTTTGCGGCCGGGAGCTGCGCGGCCGCGACCACTCCTTCGCTGCCAGCCGAAGACAGCCAACTCGTCTACCAACTCTTTCAAGCAACTCATCGAGATCAACACTACCCATTCCGTGGGATCTGTAACCGTGGCGGCACAGGCCATGCGCCAGCGATTGTTGGACGCCGGCTTCCCTTCCGCAGACCTGGTTCTGGCCGGCCCTACGGAAAGCAAACAAAACCTGATTGCCCGCTTTCGCGGCTCGGGCAAAGAGCGGCCGGTAGTGATCTTAAGCCACCTGGACGTAGTCGAGGCCCAGCCATCGGAGTGGACCACCGACCCTTTCCGGCTGATCGAGAAGGATGGCTACTACTACGGGCGGGGTACGCAGGACATTAAAGAAAACGACGCCATCGCAGTCGAGACCTTCATCCGCATGCGGCGTGAAGGCTACCAGCCCGATCGCGACCTGATCCTGATGCTTACGGCTGACGAGGAGGCCGGCCCGGATAACGGCGCGGCGTGGCTTGTCCAGCAGCGGCCGGATTTGTTTCATGACGTTGAGTTTGTCGTCAACCTGGACGCAGGTGGTGTGAACCTGCAGGCTGGGCAGCCAATCAGCGTGACTTATGAGGCAGCAGAAAAGACCTATGCGGATTTCGAGCTGACCGCGCACGATGCCGGCGGCCACAGCTCACTGCCGCGCGCGGAAAATCCGATTGTGCGGATTTCGAGCGCGCTGGTTCGTTTGCAGGCCGCACCTTTTCCGCTGGAGCTCAATGCGGTGGTGCGAGGGTTTCTCACCCTGGAAGCTCCGCATTACGTTGCGAATATGCAGACTCTGGTCAATGCCGCACTCGCTAGTCCCACCGATCCGACCGCCCTGGCCAAGCTGGCGGCCACCAGCCCTTTTATGAATGCGCTGCTCAGAACAACCTGCACGCCCACTCGCTTCGACGCCGGCCGAGCCAATAACGCGCTGCCTGAGTTAGCCCAGGCGAATGTAAACTGCCGCATCCTTCCTGGACACTCGCCGTTGGAGGTTGAACAGCAAATAACGAGCGCGGTGAACGACAGCCAGGTGGCGATTCAATACTGCTCTTCCGGCAGAAAGTGCGGCGCGGCGCCGTCGAGCGCAGTTTTGCCCGCAGCCGCTCCACTTCCGATCGTTCTTGACGCGCTCAAGAGCGCATCTGCACAGCTTTATCCCGGGGTTCCCCTGATACCGGATATGGAAACAGGCGCGTCGGATTCCGTATACACAATGCGCGCCGGCATAGCTTCCTATGGGATTTCAGGCGTGGGGATCGATGAAGACGATGTTAGGGCGCACGGCAAGGATGAGCGCCTGCGGGTTTCATCGCTGGATCAGGGGCTGCAGTTTTTCTACCTCTTTCTGCGAGCGATCACGGGCTCTGCACGATGAGGATCGGCACAGGAACAGACAAGTTCACTCGCAAACTCTCGTTGTTCGACGCCGTGATGCTGGTGGTGAGTGGGATTGTGGGGGCGTCGATCTTTATCGTGCCGGCAGACGTGCTGCGGGGCGTGGGCAATCCCCTGCTGGCGTTGCTGCTCTGGGTGGCCGTCGGCGCAATTACGCTGATCGTAGGGCTGGTCTGCGGGGAGCTGGGCGCCATGTTTCCCGAGGCCGGCGGCCAATACATCTACATCCGGGAAGCATTCGGCGGGTTCGCGTCATTTCTCTATGGCTGGGTATTGTTCACCGTGGCCAATAGCGCCGGACTGGCGGCCATGGCGATCGTCTTCGCTCTCTTTCTTGGCCGCGCGATTCCCTCCCTCTCCGCCGAACATGTGCTGTATGCGAAAGCGGTGTTCGGTGTTCCCTTTGAGTTCACGCGTGGTTCCCTGTTGGCCATTCTCAGCGTGGTGTTGCTCACGGCGGTGAACGTGCGCAGCGTAAAGCTCGCAGCCTGGGTGCAGAACCTGACCGGCATCGTTTACCTGGGGATGGTGGCGATCATCGCCGGATTGGGTTTCATACTGGGGCGAGGGTCGTGGTCTCATTTCTTGCCCCACGCAGGCGCCTATGCGTCCTCTTTCTCAATGCACGGCGTCGGCTTGGCGCTCATCGTTCTGATATTCACCTATGACGGCTGGTCCTATGTGACTTGGGCGGCGGGAGAGATCGAGAATGCACGGCGCAACCTGCCGCTGTCGCTGATCATCGGCATCCTGCTGATTGTCGGAACTTACCTGCTGGTGAATGTGCTCTTCATGTACGCCCTGCCGCCGGAGAGCATGGCACAACAAACGACGGTAGCCGAAGGGGCCGTGACCGCGATGTTTTCTGCCACGGCGGGAAAGTGGGTTTCCCTCTTCATCGCCGTGGTATGCGGCGGCGCAATGTCAGGAGTGGTGCTGGGGGGAGCACGCATCTACTACTGCATGGCGAAGGATGGCGTCTTCTTCCGCTCGATGGGCTACCTGCACCCGCGATGGAATACTCCGACGATCGGCCTGCTTGCGCAATGTGCATGGGTGGTGGTGTTGATCGCCAGCGGAGGCTATGAAGAACTGCTGGCGCGCTTTGTATTCATGATCA
>CAWJAB010000002.1:0-47625 GCA_963840675.1 uncultured Acidobacteriaceae bacterium | reverse complement strand
TCCGGGGCTACACGCACAATGCAGCTCCCTCCGTACCGGCAATTCCAAATGTAGCCCTCAGCATCGATGGCGGAACCATCGGGTAGGCCACGCTCGAAACTCTGGAAGAAAGGCTGCTCTCCGCGAATGGATCGGGCGCCTGCGTTCGCCGCAGAAATCTCCGCTGGGGTCGATATAAGCCGGTTCTTCGATCTCTAGTTTGTTTGCCATGCGCGGATAATGCTAGGCAATCAAGAATTACTTTGCAAAGTCGCCTGGAACGATAACAGCGGCTACAACTACCGGGGTCTACCCTCGAACATGGGTACCCTGCCAGAATTGGCCATGGTAACCAACCCGGCCGTCCCCCGAACGAATACTGCCCTGCAGCGCATGCTGGGCAGGGCCAGGTTTTTGTCGCTGCTCGTGCTTCTGGCTGTGCTCGTCCTGTGCATCGCGTTCTCCTGGACCACGCGCGACGCGATGGTCCACTTACCCTTCCTCAAGGGGCAAAATCGGCCCACTCTTTCTGTTTCCACCCAGACCACGATTGTCGACTTGTACCCCTGGCAAATTGCCCAGGCACTCACCCCGCTTGCCGTCAGCCGGGAGGAGGTGGAGTACGCGCACGAGGCGGAACGCCTGGCCGACCACGAAGTAAACCAGGCCTTCGCCACATCGTTGCGGCAGGCCGGCGCACAGCATCTTGCGCCCACCGGCGAGGCCATCGAGCTTTCCAAAACAGTCGCACAACTCCAACAGACAACCAAGGAGGACCAGGCGCGGGTGCATAGTCTGACGCCCGCGCCGGGCGGCTCTGCAAGTGCGGGCGATGGTGACGACCTGAAAATCGCTCAGGCACAGCTGGACCTTGATGTGGATGAGCTGAATGATGCCGAGCACGATCTTGCCCGAGCATCGGGTGACGTGCGCACCAGGATCCAGCAGGAACTCGCCGCGCACGAGGCGGCGATGAGCAAGATGAATGCCCAGTCTGGCAGCGACAGCCAGATGGCTGTTCTTTCCACCCGCCAATATGGCACGTTGGCCGGCCGCATCGAGGCCTGGTTCAGCCAACGCAGCCGTTACCAGTTGATCCAGCAGGCCAGGGAGCAAGCGCAGGCGGATGCAGCCAGTTTGACCAAGCAGCACAATGCGCTCGAAGCGCTGGCGAATGCCAGCTCTGCCGCTGCGTCTGCCAGCTCATCGCGGCCCAGCGCTGCCACGCTCGCCGGCCTGCAGCAGAGAAGAGAAGAGCGCCAGCTTCTCACTATCTATGACGACCGTATCCAGACCCAGCAGCAGCTCGCGGGCGTCTACAGCAAGTGGGCCGACCAGGTGCTTCTGCAGCACCGCATCGTGATGCACCTGGGTCTTCGCTCGCTGGCGCTGGTTGCTTTCATTTTGATTTGCGTCATTCTTTGCGAGTCGGTAGGAACGCAGTTGCTGGAGAGTCATGCGTTTGACCGCCGCCGCATGCAAACCCTGCGCACTATCCTGCGGCTCAGTGTGCAGTTGGTTGGGGTGGTCTGTGTGTTGCTGGTCACCTTCGGCGTACCAGCCCAGATTTCGACCATCCTGGGCCTGGCCACCGCCGGCCTCACCGTCGCCTTGCAAAGCTTCATCCTCGCCTTCTTCGGCTGGTTCATCCTCATGGGCAAGAACGGAATGCGCGTCGGTGATTGGGTAGAGATCAATGGCGTCGCCGGAGAAGTGGCAGAGATCAACCTCTTTCGCACTACGATCCTGGAAACCAGGAATTGGGCTGAGAAGGGGCATCCAACAGGGCGTCGCGCAACCTTCATTAACAACTTCGCCGTCACTGGCCAGTTCTTCAATTTCTCCACGGTTGGGCAGTGGATGTGGGACGAAATTTCAGTGAATGTTCCTGCCTCATCCGAGACCTTTGCCAAGGTGGCGCGTATTCAGCAAGCAGTTCTGGAAGAAACACAGCATGATGCCGAGCTTGCTGAACAGGAATGGAAGCGTGTCCAGCGGAAGTCTGGCTTAAGCCAGGCCAGCGCCGGCTCTTCGGTGAACATGCGCCCTGCCTCCTCCGGAGTGGACATCCTGATTCGTTACGTCACCCGGGCATCGGAGCGCCTTGAAGTGCGCAACCGGTTGTACGAGCGCGTGATCGAGGTACTCCGTAAGCCCGAAGCGGTTATCTCGGCGCCTCAACCATCGAAGCTGACCGCTGCGGTGTTGGCCGCGGGCGACCCGGTGGAACAGGATCCCGCAGACAAGCGCGCGAGCATGTACACCTAAGCTTCGCTCGGACGGCTAGCGTGCGGTCCAGCCTCCGTCGATCACCAGGTCGGACCCGGTCATGAACCCGGAGAGCTCCGAGCAGAGATAGCAAGCCAGCGCACCAATCTCTTCGATCTTTCCCCATCGCCCTACCGGCAAACTAGCCAGGAACTGCGCATTGGCCTCCGGGTTATCGCGGATCAACGCGTTCATGTCCGTTCCAAACGGCCCTGGGCTGATGCTGTTGACGGTAATTCCTTCCGCGGCGAGTTCCAGCGCGAGGGATCGCGTAAGGCCGAGCAGAGCCGCCTTGGCCGAGGAATAGGGAGTGCGTCCTGGAAGCGAGACGTGGCCCATGGTGGATGCCATGTTGATCACGCGGCCGTATCCCGTACCCTTCATGCCCGGAACGAACGCGCGGCACATGAGAAAAGTGGAGATCAGGCTCGAATCCACCACGCCGCGAAACTCTTCCAGCGAAAAATCGACAAGATGCTTACGGAGATTCGACCCCGCATTGTTGATCAAAATTTGCGGGTGCCCAAAGCGCTCATGCACAGCGCGTGCGATCGCGGCCACATCCTCTTCGCGGGTAACGTCGCCAACAAAAACGGCCGCCGCCCCGCCCCGTTCCGCAATCGCATCGCGCACCACCTCCAGCCGCTTTACATCGCGGGCTACCAGTGCCACTGCAGCCCCTGACTCTGCAAGCGCCTTCGCCATGGCCTCGCCCAGCCCACGGCTCCCCCCTGTGATTACGGCCGTCCGGCCGGAAAGATCGATCTTCATCTCCACCTTCCATCCTTTGCCCGTTTATTAAAGCACGGCCCACTCCAGAACGTCCCCCCTCGCTCTGCATGGTTGGTTGCTGGTAACCTGACCGGGCGGAATTTTCGCCGCGATATGGGGTCTGCACATGAAGGCGAGTCGAACGCGCTACAGCATTGTCGTCCTGGCAATCGGGCTGGCAGTCCTCTCCTACGTGCAACGCGTTGCCATGTCCCAGGCGGCGGGGGCCATCTCTCACGATCTCCATCTCAGCAAGTCACAGATGGGCCTGATTTTCGGCGCCTTTGGTCTCTCGTACGCGCTTTTTGAAATTCCCATCGGCTTTCTAGGCGATCGCATCGGCGTTCGCCGGGTCTTGTTGCAGATCGTCCTGGGCTGGTCGGCTTTCACTGCCCTGACCGGCGCGGCCTGGAACGCCGCGTCGCTGTGGGTCATTCGCTTCCTCTTCGGCGCCGGCGAAGCAGGCTGTTTCCCCATCCTCACGCGCATGCTCAGCATGTGGCTGCCGGCGAGCGAACGCGTGACCGCGCAAGCGTTGCTGTGGGCTTTTGCGCGCTGGGGCGGAGCACTCACACCGCCGCTGGTGCTGGCCTGCATCGGGCTGTTCGGCTGGAGATGGTCGTTTGTGGCCTTCGCCTCCCTCGGCCTGGTGTGGTGCGCCATCTTTTGGTTCTGGTTCAAAGACAATCCGCGGCAGCACACCTCGGTCAACGACGCCGAGAAGGAGCTGCTAGAAAACTCACGCGTCTTGATGACTCACCACGCCGGGCAGAAGTCATGGTTGTCGTTGCTGCTCACGCCAGAGGTGCTGGTTCTCTGCCTGCAGTACTTCTGCGTTTCATTTACCTGGTACTTCTACATCACATGGCTGCCAACGTATTTGCGCGAGGGCAGAGGGCAGACCGCCGGCCATGCGGCAGCCTTGTCTGTGCTGCCCCTGCTCTTCGGCGGCTTCGGTTCACTGCTCGCGGGATTGGCTCCCATGCGCCTGCCGCGACGCCGCATCGCGTTGTTCGGCCTGCTCGCGACCGCACTTTTCCTTTTCGCGTTCATGCGCACGCTGGCGGTGGTGCCGGCGATGCTGTGTATGGGCATGGCCAGCTTCTGCAGCGACCTGACCATGCCCATCTCCTGGAACGCCTGCGTTGAGATTGGCGGCTCCTACACGGCCACGGTAGCGGCCACCATGAACATGCTGGGCAACTTTGCCGGCTTTGTCATGCCGGTGGTGGGTGGAGAGATCCTGCAGAAGACCGGCGGCAATTGGGCGCCCTTAATCTACCTGATGATTCTCGCCGATGTGCTTGCCGGGCTGAGCTGGCTTTACCTTGATCCCGAAGGCGCCGGCCGCCAGCGGGAACGGGAGCGCGTCGCCGAGAGACTTAACGCCAGGCTCAACGCCGAAGGTGCATCGCTTTGAAGAGGAAACCCAAAGTTGCCTGCCGCATCGTTGGTTTTCTCCTGCTGCTGCCGTTGCTCACCTTCGCCGGGCAAGAAACGGAGGCCCCGGGGAACTGGCCAATGTCCGGCCGTGATCCAGCAGGCACGCGCTACTCTCCGCTAACCCAGATTACGCCGGCTAATGTGAGCCAGCTAAAGGTGGCCTGGGTCTACCACTTGAAGCCGGCGCCGCCGGCTGGCGCAACCGGCAGCACAGGATTTCATCCGTCAGAGGATCAGCCGCTGGTGGTCAGTTCAACCATGTACGTGGTTACCCCGTACAGTAGGGTCGTCGCCTTGGATTCCGCCACCGGGCGCGAACTGTGGGTGTTTCAAATTCCTGATAACGATCAGGCCTCGGTCCGAGGCGCATCGTACTGGCCCGGCGGCGAGGGCGCTGGACCGGCCATTATCTTTGGCACCCGCCGTGGTCGCATGTATTCCATCAGCGCCGCCACCGGCCGGCCTAACGTAGAGTTTGGCGACCACGGGGTGGTCGATCTCAAGACGCCGGAGGTGATGGTCACCGGCAAGGATAAACTCTACATCCTGCCCACTCCGCCCACCATTTACAAGAACCTGGTGATTACCGGAGCCGGCCCAGGCGAGGGACCGGGCGGCCTGAACGGTGGGCTCGGTCCGGCCGGCGATACTCGCGCCTGGGATGCGCGCACCGGCAAGCTGGTGTGGACATTTCACTCCGTGCCTCGGCCCGGAGAGGCGGGGCACGAGACGTGGGCTGGCGACAGCTGGAAAAATCGTTCGGGCGTGAATGTGTGGGGTTACATGACCGTCGATGTTGCGCGCGGCATTCTCTACATGCCCTTCGGCGCTCCCAATAATGATCGTGTGGGCATCGATCGTCCTGGCAATAACCTCTTCGGTTCCTCCCTGGTGGCGGTCAAGGCAGATACCGGCAAGCTGTTGTGGTACTTCCAGGTAGTGCACCACGACATTTGGGACCTTGACCTGGAAACGCCACCGACATTGTTCGACGTAAAGCATGCTGGGAAGAGCATTCCGGCGGTAGCTACGGTTAATAAGAACGGACTGATGTTCATCTTGAACCGGGTCACCGGCAAACCCATCTATGGTGTCGAGGAACGGCCTGTTCCCAGTAGCAATGTTCCCGGGGAGCAGACTTCACCCACCCAGCCTTTTCCCATCCTGCCTGAGCCGCTCTCGCAAAACACTCTCAGCCGCAACCACCTGTACAAAGACACGCCGGAACACCAGGCATGGTGCGAGCAATACGTCGACAGCAACCACATGCTGCTGGGCGAAGTGCCCTACACGCCTACCGCACTCGACCGCTACACGGTCCCCATGCCCGGCACCCAGGGTGGAGTCAACTATTACGGCGGTGCCTTCGATCCCAGGCTTGGCCTGTTCGTCGTGAATGTGAATAACCTGGCCCAGCCCATGCGGATCATTCGTAACCCGGACGGTAGCTATTCCAACTCCGGCCCGCTGGCCGGACTCGTTCGCTTCTGGGACCCCAGCAACCATCTGCCCTGCACGCCAACCCCGTGGGGCCAGTTGGTCGCCGTCGACGTAAACACCGGAAAGATCGCCTGGCGCACGACCCTGGGAGTGACGGACAGTCTTCCTGCGGCCAAACAGAATACCGGCCGGCCCGGTCTCGGCGGGGCCATCGTCACTGCCAGTGGCTTAGCTTTTATTGGCGCTACCGACGATGCTCGCTTCCGCGCTTTCGATACGCGAACCGGGCGCGCACTATGGACGGTGAACCTTCCCGCTTCTGCCGAGTCCACCCCCATCACCTACGCTGACGCGACGGGTCAGCAATACATCGCGGTCGTCGCCACCGGTGGGCTCGGCATCGGTGCTGCGCTGTCGAGCGACTCGCTGGTGGTCTTCAGCTTGACGGGTACGAGTACAGAAACGTTAAGCCAACCGCTCGAAAAAACACCGGGCACTGCGCCCGCGAATGTCTCTCCATCTTCCCCCGCCGCTGTGGGCGCGCACCTCCTGCCGCCCGGACCGGGCCATGATGTAACAGTCAGAGTTTGTTCCGGCTGTCACGCAGCAGAAATCGTCGCCGACCAACATCTGAGCCCACAGGAATGGAACAGCTTGGTGGAAACCATGTCTGCACGCGGAGCCAACGCCACCGACGAGGAGCTCAACCAGATCACTGATTACCTGGCTCGGTCTTTCCCCAGCAACCCGTCGTCTGCGCGATAAGTCGAATCAGTTCACGGCATCTAAGACCGCGTATACTCGGCGCTCTCGCTTTAGCGAGATTTTATTAGAGTTGGTCACTTTATAGTAAACAAATATTAGATAACCCAATGAATTCAATGTGCCCGAAAAAACCCTTGACAATGCAATTGTTGCAGGGATAGATTGGTGACGGGTACCTCTAACTTGGAGATCTAATATCATGCGTAATATAACAGTGGCCATACTCTCCCTGTCCTCTTTTATGCTTCACGCTCAGGCAAGTACGCCTGCACAAACCCAGGTCGCCAGTGACGGACCTGTGCAAGTCAAGCGCGTTTCGACTGGAGTAATCGCTCCAAAGTTGATCTACAAAGTTGATGTCAACGCAGATTTAACCGGACCTGCGCGTCTCGTGAGCAACGACACCACCGTCGTTGTGGGCATGGTTGTCGATAAGACTGGTAAGCCATCTGACCTGAAGATTGTCAGGTCGGCTGATCCGGCGTTGGACCAGAGCGTTCTTGCTGCAGTAAGTCAGTACCGCTTCACTCCTGGCACGGTGAGCAACGAGCCCGTCGCCATTCCGGTCAACCTGGAAGTTGTGATTTCGAATTCGTATCGGTAATCGCTTCCTTTACCGCATGCGAAAAAACGGGCGGACCAAAAAATTCCGCCCGTTTGCTTTCATCGACTCAGCGAACTCCCAATCAAAACAGTGACAGAAATGTCCTTCGACGAGGGCTCTGCGGCTTTGCATTTTGCGGGGAAGAGTCCCCGCACGAATGGAAGGGCTGAACAGCTTGCGGAAAAACTTCTTGTACGAAGGGCACGCCTTTAAGCCGTGCCGTCAGAGCCGTGTGCCAATGAGGGCTTTCGAGTCTGCGTGAGAACCGCCTCTTTAAATCAAAAATCCTGAGTGGGTGGCCCAGGTCTCGCCTTTGAGACCCGAGAGTCATGCAGAGGGGCCCCAATCCCGGTTCTCACGCGGGCCTTTTAAGCGCCCTGCGTTTTGCTTTGTATCAGGGCCCGACTTTAGTCGGGCCGTTGAGCTCAAAACACCTGGGCTTTTAGCCCCTGAGGTGTACATCTACGCCGCGGCTAAAGCCGAGCCCTTCGTACCAAGCGCCCCCAATTTCTCCCCTCCTAGTCCCCCCGCCACCCCCAGCAGAAACGGAATGCTATCATCCGGTTTGCCCCGTCGGATTTTCCTCCTGGCTGTGCAAGACCGTCGCCTGCGGTATACATCTATAGGAAATCGACTCTACGGGTGCGCGGCAAGTTGCATCGGGAATGAAGCTATCTCTTACCAACTCGGTCACCATGCTCGGGGTTTTCTTTGCCGCAGGAATTGCGTGTGCCCAGAGAGCGCCGGCCTCTCCAAGCCAGCCCTGGCAAGGAACCATGCAGGGGATGCCGCCCGCGCGCTCTGCGCCCGAGGTCACGCCTGACCCAAACAAGACGTATACCCTGCCGGAGCTCGTCAACCTGGCGGAGCAGAACAACCCGGAAACTCGCGTGGCATGGCAGAACGCCAAAGCGCGCGCTGCCGACCTGGGCATCAGCAAAGCCAGTCTCTATCCGACCCTGGCCGCGGTCGCGATCGCGCAGAGCACGCGCGACAACCTGTTCTTCGCGCCAAATTACTACCGGCAGACAATCGAGACCTTTTCTCCCGCATTAGAGGTGGATTACACCATCTTCGACTTTGGCCGGCGGTCGCAGGAGATTGCCATCAGCAGGAGCAATCTGTTGGCCGCCAACTTCCTTTTCAACGACACCCATCGCCGGATCATCTTCCAGGTCATGTCAACCTACTATCGGGTGCTGAACGCCAAGGGGCAGGAAGATGCGGCGGAAGCCAACCTCAAGAATGCGCAGACCGTGCAGCAGGCTGCGGAGGCCCGCCTGAAACTCGGGCTGGCGACGCTGCCCGATGTGCTCGAGGCACGCAGCGCGGCTGCCCAGGCAGACTACGATCTGCAAGCGGCGATTGGGGCGTCGGAGATCGCGCACGGCGACCTCGCCACGGCTCTTGGAGTTTCTCCTACCAGCCAGTTGCAGGTCGAGAGCATTCAGTCGTTGACCATTCCGGAGGATTTAACGGTTACGGTCGAGACATCCATTGACCGGGCCCTCGCCCAACGCCCCGATCTTATGCAGCGAGTAGCGGATCTGCGCGCGGCCCGCGCCGAAGTGAAAGAGGCGAAAACGGCCTACCTGCCTACCTTAAAGATCAGCGGCAGCGCCGGGCTGGCCAAGAACTTCTCTGAACAGGATCAGGCGCCCGGCGTATATTCCGCGAACCAGGAATTCTGGAATGCGAAACTGAGCCTGACCTGGGATGTTTTTGATGGTTGGGCGCGCGAGAACCGGGTGGCGCGCGCCAAAGCCGACCAAAAGCAGGCCGCCGCCGAAGTCGACGCGCTCCGCGACCAGGTGGAGAACGAGGTGTGGTCGGCGTACTCCACCGCGCGTACTGCGCTCCGTCAACAGAAGGCCGCAGCCGCATTGCTGGATGCGGCGTCCTCCTCGTACAACGCGGCCCTGCAGTCCTACACCTACGGAGTGCGCAGCCAGATCGATGTGGTCTCGGCCCAGCGAGCTCTCGCCGCTGCGCGCACCGCTGACGTAAGCGCGCGCACGCAACTTTTGACTGGAATCGCTGCGTTGGCCTACCAGACCGGCGATCTGCTCCATACGAAAGGGCCGTAAAACAATGCCCCCAAAAACCACCGGGAAATTGACCGGAAAATCTCGATCGCCGCTTGGCCGGCGCATACGTTGCGTCGTTGCGGCGGGAGCGTCATTCGCTTCTGCTCTGCTGGCCGCCGGATGCTCCCGTGCGCCTTCTTTCAATATCCTGGGATCGTTTTTCCCTGCATGGATCGTCTGTGGTGTGATCGGCATCCTGCTCGCCGTTTCCGTCCGCTTATTTTTTGTGCGCATCAAGCTTGAGGAGCAGCTCGTGGCCCCGCTCATCGTGGTTTATCCCTGCTTGACCGCGTTTTTCACTTTTACCCTCTGGCTTCTGTTCTTCAGTTAATCCGGAAGGAGATGCGATGCCTGAAAACGACACAGATGCGCAGCCCCGGCGTCTCGGCAGGATTGTTAGCATTGCCATCGTCGTCGCCGCATTGATTACGGGCGCGTTGGTGATCATCCGCACTAACGACCACCCGCGCACCGATGATGCGGAGGTATTTGCCAACTTCATCGGCATCGCTCCCCAGGTCGACGGCCCCATTACGCAGCTTGCGGTGCAGGACAACCAGTTTCGCAAGCAGGGGGAGCTCCTGTTTCAAATAGACCCGCGGCCATACGAATACGCGCTCGAAAAAGCGAGGTCCGACCGCGACACGCTGGAGGGCCAGATTACCGACCAGCGAAGGACGATCGCCTCCCAGGTGAGCGCTGTAGGGGCTGCCCGGGCCAATACGGATAGCGCTGCCGCGAACGTCGATCGCGCCGCTGCCGCGGTGAACGAAGCCAAGGCAAATGTTCAAGCTGCGCAGGCGGCCCTCGACAGCGCCAACGCCGAGCTGGCCTACCAGACCAATAACTTTCATCGCATCGAGCCGCTGCTGGCCCAGCAATTCGTCACCGTAGACCAGGTGGACCAGGCCAGAACCGCGGTGACCGCAAGGCAGCAGACGGTGCAGCAGCTGCGCTCGCAACTGGTCTTAGCTCAGTCGCAGGTGGTATCCGCCCAGGCCCAATACGAGCAGACAAAGGCCGCGATGGAGCAGAGCCATGCGCAGCTCAACCAATCCCAACACAGCGTGCTGACCATCGACCCGCTCACCGCCCAGCGCGAGGGCCGAGCTTCAGCCGTTCGCACCGCGGAGTACAACCTGAACAACTGCAGCGTCTATGCGCCCTTCGATGCACGAGTGACCAATCTGACTATCTCCCAGGGCGCCTACGCACACACCGGCCAGCAAATGTTTACGCTGATCGATACCCGCACCTGGTGGGCGGTGGCCAACTTCCGCGAGACGCAATTGCACCGCATCTTGCCCGGGATGCATGCCGATGTTTACGTTCTCTCCCGCCCCTCGGTGAGATATGACGGCATCGTTGACAGCGTCGGCTTCGGCGTCCAACCCGACTCCACGTTGGTGGGTACGTTCTCGTCCACCGGATTGCCGGATGTGCAGCGCTCCTTGAACTGGGTACACCTGGCGACCCGCTTCCCGGTGCGCGTTCGCATCAATGCGCCAGAGACGGAGCCATTCCGCCTGAGCGAGTCTGCGGTGGTAGTGATCCGTGGAGCGAAATAGCCATGGCGGCCCAAGGCACAGCCTCGCCAAACGTCATCGAAGAGACAGGGAAATGGGTTTGGAGTTTCCTTAAGAATGAGCTCACGCCCTATCCGGGAAGGGCCTGGGTCGTAGCCCGCGTCACCATCGCCGCGACCATCGTGATGCTGCTGGTTATGACGTTCCAGATTCCCAACGGTTTTCTGGGCGCAATTTTTACGTTATTCCTAAGCCGGGAAAATCCCACGGCCACCTTCGTTGCCGGCCTGCGGACGATTGCGGCTTTCCTGGTGGCCACCGCCTACACCCTGATCGGCACCGCAATGTTCGTCGACGATCCGCTGACCCACTTTCTGGGGGTTGGTGTCAGCCTCTTCGTGTCCTTTTTCCTGATAGGCATCATTAACGATTACGGGACGGCGGTAGCCTTTGGCTTCACCATTGCGGGCGCCATTCCGCTTTGGGATCGAGCCACGCTCAACGTAAACGACCGGGTCGAGGGCACACTATGGCTGGCCGGTGTGGTCGCCATGGGCGTGGTGGTGACCGTCGTGGTTGAGTATGTTTTCCGCAGGGTTCATCCCACCACCGACCTCACCGAAGGAATAGAGGAGCGCCTGCGGACGGTGGAGGATGTCTTGCGCTGCGCGGCGGCCGAGCGGCCTCTCGATAGCGTGTCGGAGAAGAGGCTTTCGCTTTATGCGAGCGTCGGTCCGGCAAGGCTGCGAAGGCTCATCCTTCGATCGCAATACAGCGCGCACTTCAAGGCGCAACTGGGCACGGCGGTCGCCCTGGTGGGGCAGTTGGTAGACGTTGCCGCCA
Source organism: uncultured Acidobacteriaceae bacterium (assembly GCA_963840675.1). Classification (GTDB taxonomy): domain Bacteria; phylum Acidobacteriota; class Terriglobia; order Terriglobales; family Acidobacteriaceae; genus PALSA-350. Next base: position 35,899 of record CAWJAB010000002.1, on the reverse strand, counting down.
ATTTCCAGCTCGCTCTCAACGAGGACGCAAAGCAGACCGACGCGGCCGACAAGGCCCGTTGCCTTCGCCTGGCCGAAGAGGTTGAAACGCTCGGCAAAGATCTGGTGCTGCGGCGACTGCCTGGAAAGATCCAGCCACGTTCACCAGAGGAGCCTCAGACTCTTCCCTTTCTGTCGTCGATGGAAAGGATTGTGGCGCTCATTCCCGAGGCATTTTCGGGGTCTACCACGATGGGGGAGTTCGTTGCAGCGCCTTTGGACGAAGAGGCCCCCCCGCGCTTCTTCGCTGCCGATGCGTTTTCCAACCCCGCCCATGTGCAATTCGCCTTGCGTGGCACCCTCGCGTCCATGGCCAGCTACGTTATGTACACGGCGCTCGACTGGCCCGGGCTCAGCACTTCGATAGCGACTTGTATCATCACCGCCCTTTCCACCATCGGCTCATCCCGGCAGAAGCAAATCCTCCGGCTCGGAGGGGCATTCATTGGGGGCATTATCTTCGGCATGGGAGCGCAGGTTTTTGTGCTGCCCTACCTCGACTCCATTACCGGCTTCACTCTCTTGTTTATGTTCGTTACGGCAATCTCTTCCTGGATTGCGACCGCATCCCCCAGGCTTTCCTATCTTGGGGTGCAGCTCGCCTTGGCTTTTTATCTGATTAACCTGCAGGAGTTCACCATCCAGACTTCGCTCTCCATTGCCCGCGACCGGGTCTTCGGCGTTCTGCTTGGCTTGATGTCGATGTGGCTCATCTATGACCGCTTGTGGGTGAAGAATGCCCTGGATGAAATGCAGACGGTCTTTGCCCGTAATCTCGAGATGTTCGCGGAGCTGACCGAGCAGTTGCTGGAGAAAGACCAGACGAAAGCAATCAGGCGAATTCGCCAGTTACGCGATCAGCTCAACGCCGGTTTTGCGGCAGTAACGGCGCAAGCCGACGGGGTCCTGTTCGAGTTTGGCCCCTCGCGTCAGCGAAAGCTGCAGATCCGTGACGACGTCCGGCGATGGCAGCCTTCGATCCGCACGCTGCTGCAGGTGCAAATCGCCTCTGTGCAATACCTCGCGCAAAAACCGCTCAGCAACTTACCCGAGCCCATCGCCCAGGCCGGCGTCGCGTTCGAAAAGGATATAGCCCTGGTGATGCACGCCATGGCGAATGAGGTGAGCGGGAAGCCTGTCGATGCGGCGCCGGACATTCGCATCTCGGCCGCGCGGATGCAAGACGCGATTCGCAACTACTACCGGGGCCTCGGCGTTCCCGTTCCCGCCCAGGCATCCGATGTATTGGGGCTCGCTGAGAGCCTCGCCACGATTCTTGCGCCGCTCTACGACGACATCCGCTCAACCTTCGCGGCCCATAACCAAGGCATCGGCGCGCATATTCAGCTTCAGCATGGAGAAGCCTGACCCTAGGTCTTAGGTGTAAGGGATTGAGCACGTTGAAACGATCCCGAATCGAAAAGCACTATCCAGATGAGACATGGAGAAGGAGCGAGAGAGCATGAGTGAGCACATAGAGGATTACAGCCATCTCGTTCAGCAAGTGGAGCTGCGCCACGGGATCGACCGCAAAGGCGCAGCTGACAGCATTGTCGAAGCTAGTTCGATCTCATGGATCCTCAAGCCAAAAGCGCAGGGAGCGAGGCGCGCCTCAAAAGACATTCTCTACGTCTATGGGATTGGCTTGCATCTTCAAAGCGAATAGCCTCGGAAACGGGCTTGCGGTACCTTGCCCGGCCCGGGCTCTCTCAGCTGCGGGAATTTGCTGAAAATCCGAACTTGCACGCACCAGGTCGAGCGTTACCGCGCGCGTCGCGATGCGAACCATCATCCTTGCCATCAAGGTTTGATCCTTCCGCGTCTGCCGATCGCTCCGGAGTAACGGTCTCTGGGCTTCAAGAAGACATACTGCGAAGGCAAATCCCTGGCTACGCGATAGCCGGGGCATAATGGAAAGAGGCTGGAACAGGACTTCTATGACTGCAGAAATCCTTCAAGAAACGGGTTTGCCAACGATTGATGAAATTAAACAGGCGCAGCAGTTGGTGTATGAGGTTATGCCGCCCACTGCGCAGTTCGTTTGGCCTTTGCTGTGTGAGCGCTTGGGTGGCGAAGTGTGGGTCAAACACGAGAACCACACCCCGATCGGGGCGTTCAAGGCGCGCACAGCGGTCGTCTATACGGCACAGCTCTTTCGTGATGTGCAACGTCTGCCGGGACTGGTCACGGCCACGCGCGGCAATCATGGCCAGGCGGTCGCCCTGGCGGCGAAGAGGTTCGAGGTGCCGGCGCATATAGTCGTGCCCAAGGGAAACAGTGCGGAAAAGAATGCAGCGATGCGGGCGCAGGGAGCCGAGCTCGTAGAGTTCGGCGAGGACTTCCAGGAGTCCAAAGAGCATGCGCAAAGGCTTGCCCAGCAGCATGGCTGGCACTTCGTTCCTAATTATCATCGCGACATCATTAAGGGAGTCGCCACCTATTGGCTGGAGTTCTTTTCTGCAGTCGCCGATCTGCAGGTAGTTTACGTGCCCATCGGCCAGGGTTCGGGTATCTGCTCCTGCTGTGCGGTTCGCAACGGGCTAAAACTGAAGACGAAAATTGTGGGTGTTGTCGCCGAAGGCGCGCCCGCTTATGCGCTCTCGTTCGAAGCAGGACGCAAGATCGCAGCTCCTGTGACCACGTTCCTTGCCGACGGAATGGCTTGCCGTGTGCCCGACGATGCTGCGCTTGAAGTGATACTCGGCAATGTAGGCCGCATCGTGCGCGTGAGTGAGGAAGAAATTCGTATGGCCATGCGGTTCTACTTTACAGATACGCACAACGTGGTGGAGGGAGCAGGTGCGGCCGGCCTGGCCGCCGCGCTGAAAGAGAGGCAGCTAATCCGGGGAAAACGCATAGGCTTGGTAGCGACTGGCGGCAACGTCGACCACGATGTTTTTGCCCGGGTTCTCCAGGATTGAGAGCCTTCGTTGGCTTCCGTCTTCCGGTTGCCGCGCCGCAAAGGAGTGGAAGGTGCGGGCAGGAACTGCACGCATAAGATGCTGACAGGGTCTGGCAGGTTCTATCGGGGAGGCCGGTAGCTTCCGTAATACGCAGTTCGGTAACCGTTTCCGTGACGACCCTGGGTGGTTCTTCCGCCGCTACGCAACCACGGAGCCCAACAAGCCACGGTACGCGGCGGTCGGCCTGAAGGACCGAAGGACCTGAAATGAGCCCAATAGAAGAAATGGCACGCAAATGCTTTGCGGCTAATTTGGCGACGGCTAATTTGCTAATTTGGCGACAGCATACCTATTGCACAACTAGAACTCACTGGCCGCGCCCCGGTATCGTGTCAACCTTTGGTCCTCAAGTCGAACGAGAACACCCTGAGTGGCGGCGATCTGGACGATGCAGCCCGGCAATGCGGAGATTGCTGGACGTTCCCTGCATGGGGTGTTCTGGAGTCGGGCCCCTGAGCCCTCCAATTTAATTTTGCTAAACCAAGTACGGTCAATCCGAATCTATTACCTATAGGAGAAAACAGATACTAGCCTTGTTGGAAGGGGGACTTAGTTCGCATAGTTCGCTTTTTTTCGCATCATTCACACGGCATGAGAACCCCTGCACATCCCCGCTCACGCTACACCGTAGTATTTGTGAAAACGCTCAAGGCAACGTTGATCTTTGACAATCGATGTCTATCCAGTGGGCGGTGGCCGGCAAAACCTCCCCGCCCGCAAGCCAAAACAACGTCTGGCGTGGGCCACCCGGTTCCCATGCCCCAGCGCCACACGAAGACAAACTTGATCGCCCTAGGGCACCGTAAAGCTGGAACGCTAGAGACCGCCGAACCCGAAGAATCCCCGCAGCGGGCGAATTAGTTCGCTTAGTTCGCACTTTTTAGCCATTTCCCGAGAACCGGGCCCGATCGTGAGTGTCAATGGACGGCCTGATGCTCGCTGCAGCGAGGTAGGCCGTCCCTTTCAACAGAAATGAGTTTTTCCGCAGCCTGTGGAACAGGCCCATATTGAGCTTCGCCATTGCCGAAGCACCAGTTTTCCTTCCGCACTTCGGCCAGGCTGATGAAGAAAAGTTTATTGCTGCGATTGACTCGCCGCCGCTGCGGTGGGCGGTTCTGTGCGATTCAGCATGTCGTAGAGCGGTTGCGCCTGGCTTAGCTCCGGGTTTTCTTCAGCGACCGAGACAGCGAGAATACGGATCTTATCGTTGTCGGGCAAAGTGAGCGTCCGTGTGCCTTGGGGCATCTCGATCGAGTATGCGAAGAGGTAAGAGTATTGATACGGCTGGTTGAGCCCATCGGCTGTGTGATGATGGGACGCGTACCATGCGAGACCGGCAGGCTTAACGTAGCCCGGTTCGAGACCCACGTAGTCGGCGGGATAGCGAGGCGAGGGGACCCGTTGCTCCCGCTGTTGCTCATCAGCGGGAGGCCACGGCGCGCGATGAGCTGAGATAGCCCAATTACGGTCGTCCTGGTTCCTGAAGATGCGGGTATCCCACTGGCCGATGAAACCGCCCCAATCCTCGATATTCAGATTCGCCGTCTTGGCGCCCACCCGGAATGCTGCCGTCCGGTCTCCATCCGCGGAAGCGGCCAGAATGTAAACCCGGTTGTAGTGACCGGAAGGCAAAGGAATCGCTTGACCCTCGGCAACCACGGCATCGGGCATTCCCGTTTTTGCCGGCGCCAACTTGAACTCCACGCCGTGATAAGCGATCGCAGTAGGCAGCATTTCGGCCGGTATCGCGTTGCCTTTGCCGTCGAAGCCACCACCTTCGGTTCTGGTGTCATCATTGCTGGCTGCGGCAAGGTCATACTTGAGCTCGACAGGCTGCGAACCAACCGCGGCCAGCTTTGCCGTTGGCGGACCGAGGCGCAAGGCATAGGTGCGCGGTTGATACGCGGTGAAGGACGTGACCAGCACTCCGCCGCTCAGGTTAGACGGTTCCTCGTGCTCTTGCTGTTCCTGTTGTTCCTGGGCATTGACTTCGCGGGCGGCGACGATAGGCCCGGCGAAGGAGACGCGCACATCTTGCGCTGGATGGCCGTCGAGCTCGACCATGCGGAGAATGATTTCGTCATCCGCTTCCGCTTTCTTGAGAGCGAACACACGAATTCTGGAGTTGTTGAGGTGAAGCAGGGAAAAAGTCCTGCCCAGCGAACCGGGATGCTCTGTTGTCTGGAAGGCGATCAGCGGATCGCTGAGACGGTAAGCCTGCCAGTCAGTTTGCGCTTGTTCCCAGCCGCCGGAGTGTCCCGCCAAGCCGAATAAGAATTCGTGATGGCCCCAGTCCTGGTTTGCCTGGTCGCTGTACCCTTGCGTACGTCCATTGGTGGCAGGCTGCATCCCGGGCGAGCGGAGAAGCGTCAACCGGATCGTATTGTCATTCGGCTTGTCGGAGCCGTTCTTGAATTCGGTCAGGATGGTCGCGCCGAAGCTGCCGCTCTTGTCCGTGAGATCGATCCAGCGATGGGATGCCACTTCGAACTGGCGCTCTTGTGCGTTGGGCCGCTCAATGGTGCCCACGTCCCAATTGTAAGTGGCATCTACATTCGCTGGGCTGAGTGGGAAAGCTACTTTGAGATTGGCCGCCAGGGTTCGCCAATCGATGGCGTTGCCGAATTCCACCCGGTTGCCCGCATCGCCTGCTGAAAGTCGAATCGTCTGCACAAATTTGGAGTTTTCGCTCTGGCGCGTCACCTCCAGGGACACCCGAACGGGGCCATTTTCCCTGATTCGAATTTGCGCTGGGCCGCTGACGTAAGCGCGGGGCGCAGCCTGCTCCTGATCGAAATCCATATTCCAGGCCGGATATTGCTTGGGCACATCGTTGGAGATAGCGAGCCGGATGGGCGCCGAGAGCAGCTCCTTGCCCAGGCTTTTGTCGTAGATGCTGGAGACATCTCCATCCTGGTTGAGCTGCACTCGATAGCGCACATTTTCCAGCGACGATTGTCGGTCACTTTCATGGTTTCGTTAGCAGCGGAGTTCACCGCCGGCAGCACGTGATAGACGGCATATCCCACAGACGGCGCCTGGACCAGGAAAATCACTTTCCCATCTTCCAGTTGGGCCGGCGTCTCCTTGCCGTCGGGACCATGGACCCGGACAGCTTTTGGAATCCCGCCGGGAAACGCGATGCGTGCCTCGACCACGTCTTCCCGAGCGACATCGAGCGGGTTATACACCACGATAGGGATTCCATTGCCCTTCGTGTCCAGCCCGGAAGCGATCGACTCGCTGGCGCTGGTCAGCACGCCGGCGAACTGGTTGGCCGCGATATTGTCGTCATTCCAGGAGTACTGATAGGCGCGCGGAGTCGCCGTGCCGGCGGCAAGGTCGTGGAAATGCCCCGCGAGTTCCAGCGTCCAGGCGTCGTTCAATCGTTGCTGGGGATAAGGCCGCCCGCCCATCCATTCGGCCGCGACCGAGGCTTTTTCTGCAGCGTCGGCGAGCAGCTCATTCTTGAGGATCATGCGCTTGTGGTAAGCCTGAGACGTCAGCGATCCGGCGGAGTGATTAATCAGCTCCAGGTCGCCTTTGTACTGTGGCATGCGCGAGGTCATATCGGGCTTTATGTCGTTGAACATCTGATCCGCAGTCGACTCGACCACGTGGACCGGCCCTTCACCTACGCGCACCTTTGGCCCCTGCGGTTCCGAGCCTGGCTGATCCTGCTGACCGAACCCGCCAGGAGAAGGCAGTACCGTCTCGCTCTTATCAACGATGGCTTCCAACAATCTGACCGTCGACTCCCGTGCGGCGCCGCCGATGTCTCCCGTGCCGACGTAGTGATAGTCGGCGAAGACGCCGGTGACCTGACCATCCAGATCGATACGCTTGACCCAATCCTGTTCCTCCCACTCGCGGCCGCGCTTTCTGTTCGCTGGTCGATTGCGGTGCAGGAAGGGGGTTCCTGGCTGAGATCGGTGTAGACGCTGCTGCCATATCCGCCGGGATTCAAGGCGGCGGTTACGCTTTTTCCGTCAGGCCCAATCCATAGGCCAACGTTGAAGGGGATCCCTTCCGGGGTGTGCTCGGGTGAGTCGGGGCCGCCGATCTTTGGCGCCGGCTGCCAGGCTGCGCTGAGCTTCTGGGTGGAGAATCCTTTCAGTCCGGCGTGAGCGAGAATGCTGGGCAATGAGGCGGGGAATCCAAAGCAGTCCGGCAGCATGAACTCCGTGCTCGCCTTGCCAAAATCCTTGCGATAGTAGTCGTTGCCGTAGAGGACCTGGCGGAAAATTCCTTCGGCGCTGGGGAGGTTCACATCCCCCTCTTCCACCGACGAGCCGGCCGGAAACCAGCGGCCTCGCGGCGACATATTGCGTCAGCCTGGTGTAATCGTCGGGGAAATACTCCTTCATCAGGCGGTAACGGTTCGAGCCGGTCCAGTTGAAGACGTAGTGAGGATACTTGTCGATGTAGTTGAAGTTCACCCGCATCGTCTTCAGCAGATATTCGCTGATGGTCTGCGGCATTTCCCAGCGCCACTGCGTATCCAGGTGAGCGTATGGGACGACATACAGCGTGGGATCCCTGGTGATGTCGGGGGCCTTCATGGTTTGGCCACTGACGGCGTTCGAGAAAACCATAGCTGTTGACAAGGCCAGAAGACGGCAAGGCAGCATGCGGTGCTGAGCGCGCCTCATGATGGTGGGGAAGAAGTTACGATACTTGGTCATCGCATCTCTCGACTAACAGTACTTCAATAGTCATGATCCTATAAGAAGGAAGCTACCGCATGGTCGAAAGGCCGTGCCGTAGAGGTTCTCTAGAAGCTCCCGCACAGTCGGATTCGCCACAAGCCAGCGTGGTTGCGACCCGGGTCTACAAAAGGCATTCCTGAAGCCGCTCCAGTGAGTCAGGGCGTTGCAGGCACATATTGAGCTTCGCCATTGCCGAAGGACCAGTTTTCCTTCTGCACTTCGACCAGGCTGATGAAGACATCCTCTCTGCGCAGCTTCAGGCTTTCGTGCAGACCGTCGGCCACGGCTTTATAGAATCGCTGTTTCATCTCTACCGTTCGACCGCCGTTCAACGTGATCTGCACAAAGATGCAGTCGTCTGAGCGATGGACGCCGAGAAAATCCCGATCAAACTGCAAGCCGGACTGGGGATGCTCGGTAATGATCTGGAAGAGGTCGCCTTGCGGGGCCTTCATCACATCTGATAGTGCCTGGTAAACGATCTGGCCGGCCTGTATGCCGTATTCCGGTGCCTTGCCTTCAGCAAGATCGATTCGAACGAGTGGCATCATTTCTCCTTGGGTATCCGCGGGCTTTGAACAAGCTTATCGAATCCCTGCTTATCGAATCCTTGGATTCCAGCAAGAAGCTGGAGGACCTGCGGGATGGTTCTGAACCGCATACCTTACCTTGGTACCCGATACTCATAACGTCTATATTGGCAATGCTTTAGCAAAGTCTGCCGGATAGCAAATTAGTTTTCGCAAGGTGATTACCACGAGTGCTTACGGTAACACCTGCGACGGTCACGAAAAGGTCAACCCTGAAGTTGTATTGCCTTCCTTTCCACCGGCAGTCTGGTTATGATCCGGTCAGTGAAGAACTAAAAGCAACAAGTACCCCTGACCTTTTGCTTGTTTCATTTTCGAAAGCCTTGAGGATCGCCAATGTCATCGCATAATCCAATCGTCAGCATCATCATTCCCTGCTACAACGAAGAGGAAGTGCTGCTCGCTTGCCACTCCCGGCTGATGCAGGTATTTGAGGCCTATGATGATAGCCAGTTCGAGCTTATCTACGTCAATGACGGCTCGAGCGATCGCACAGAAGAGCTTTTACGATACCTCCACGACGCTTACTCGCATACGCGGGTCGTGATGCTCTCGCGGAATTTTGGCCACCAGGCCGCCGTGACCGCCGGACTTACCGCTGCCAGCGGCCAGTGCGTGGTCATCATCGATGCCGATCTGCAAGATCCTCCCGAAGTGATCCTGCAAATGATCGAACGGTGGCAGGCGGGATATGAAGTCGTCTATGGCATTCGCGAAACGCGTGCCGGTGAGAGCGGTTTCAAGTTACGCAGCGCCAAGCTTTTCTATCGCTTGATCAACAAACTGTCCGATGTAGAGATTCCTTTAGACAGTGGAGATTTTCGTCTTCTTGACCGGCGGGCCGTGAATGCAATCCTCGCCATGCCGGAACGGCACCGCCTGTTGCGTGGCATGTCCAGCTGGATTGGTTTCCGCCAGTTTGGCTTGAAGTATGATCGCGCAGCTCGTTTCGCAGGCACCACCAAGTACCCGCTGCGTAAGATGCTCAACCTGGCGCTGGACGGAATCTTCTCCTTCTCAACCGTTCCTTTGCGCTCCGTCACGGTTCTCGGGGCCCTCACCGCGGCTGCAGCTTCGGCGGGGATGGTCTACTCCCTGGTGATACGCCTCTTTACCCCGAACTGGGTGGCCGGCTGGACAACATTGATCCTCGCGATCCTGCTTGCCAGCGGTGTGGAGATGTTCTGCTTCGGCATTCTCGGAGAGTACATCGGACGCATTTATACCGAGATCAAGCAGCGTCCGCTGTTTGTGGTAAGAGAGATGCTTGAAGTAGGCGTCCGCTCCGAAGAGACGAAAAAGCCGGCGATGGCGATGCACACGATCGGCCGCAGCGAGCTGTTCACTCGCACTGGATGACGAGCCTGGGTAGTGCCGCCCGGCTATAGCGGTTTCGCAATTGGTGTAGACCGAAGCCACGTCACCTTTCGTGGTTTTCTCCCAAGGAAAACCACTCCTCGCGATCTTTATGAGACCACAGTAATTGCAAAACCGCTCTATTGATCGCTCACGCAGCGAAATCCTACTGTCCCGGAGCGATCATAGCTGGGCGCCATCAAAAGAAGCTTGCCGTGCTGATCGTTGCGGTATGCCTGGGGAAAATACCAGATCGAACCCTGAGGCTGGTAGTAGCTTCCGCCCCTTAATATGGCGGCCCGTGTGTGCTCGTCGAGAAATTCATCCGTCCATTGCCACACATTGCCCACCAAATCCATCACTCCGAACGGGCTCGCCCCGGCCGAGTGAGCATCGACGTTATCCGGGGCGGTCAACGAACGTCCCTTATACCGGAACAGGAACCGCGCTGGCCTCCCAGGTATCGCCCCACGGGTAGATGCGAGCCGAGTTGCCGCCCTGGGCCGCGTACTGCCATTCCCACTCATGCGGCAGACGCTTGCCGGCCCACTTCGCGTAGGCACGTGCATCCTCCAGCGAAACCCAGGTCACCGGCTTGTTGGCCCAGCCCTGGGGATAGGCTCCATTCTTCCAATCGCGCAGAAAATTCAGGCTATCCGCCGGTTGGTAGTGCGTCGCATCCAGGAATTTCTTGAACTCGGCATTGGTTACCGGATACTTATCCATGTAAATGGGATGGATCGTCATCCGGTGCTCGTGAAAGCGCCGCGCCATGTTCTCCCATGGATATTGAACATCGACGCCAATATCGTTAGAGCCTTCAATTTCGATTCCCTGAACTTTGAAAACATAGTCGCCCGCAGGTATCGCAACCATGCCATCCGGCGCGGCCCCAGCCGCCTTGACCGGTGGAATCGTAACCAATTGCTGCGGTATCGTCTTCCACTGGTCGGAATACGATGACAGCGGCATCACTGTCGCTGTCTGCATGCGCGTCATCAGATCCTTTATCTTCGCGTCAGGAGCACCGTGGGTAGCGAGCACAGCCGCGAAGCCATGTGCTTCCATGGGGAAGGCCAGCACCGCTTCGTTCCCTTCGCGTTCCGGCGTCAGCTCGACGCCGTGATACAGGTCAAAGTAATGAACGCCCTCTTCCGCGGGAACCGACATCTGCGTCCGCTCACGTCGTACTCGTTGCGGTTAACCAGTGTCCACACCGTCTGCCCGTTGAGCGGCCAGCGGCTCGCATACACCCCGTAATGATGGGTCGGATAATAAGGCTCCCAGCCCGGGCTGGTAAGAAAGCTGGCTACGCCGCGCTCGATCGTGGCCATGCGTCGCGTCGCTTCCGCGTCGCGCGGGGTAATGCCGTTCCAGATTCCCCAGATGTTCTCCCAGCTCTCCCATCCCACGCCGTTGAAGAACGCAAATTGCAGGTCATCTGTTTTATTCCGCGCCCAGCGATCGGAAATATTCACCATGTGGCGCGTCTCCAGCCACTTGAATTTGTCGACCAGGGGAACTGGACCAAACTTATATTGACCCCAGGTCATTACATTCCAGGCAAGAGCCTCATCCGAAGGACTGCCCTCGGGTTCAAAGGCCAACGTGTGGCCTACGCGATCCGATGCGAGTGAAAACGCCAGCGGCACGCCGTCCTGGGTATCGCCATTGATGCCATCGGCATCAATCTCTTTCATCGTTTCCGCAATTGCCTCCGGCCACGGCTTGCCGGGATCGCGCGTCCCTTGATCCCACATCATCATGGGGAATAAGACCCGCACGCCGCGTCGATGAAAGTCCTCCACCATCTGGTGGACGCCTTCCAGCCCGCCCGGCATGGAGCGGATCATGTCGTGCTGGTTCCGATCATCGATGCCCATGTTGGGATAAGTCGGCCAGATCAGCACGGCATCGATGCCTCCGTAGCGCTTCTCCAGGTCATCGAGATAGCGATCCACCGTGTACTTGCCCGCCACGGGATCGTAAAAGTATCGGTCCTGCACCATCATCTGCGGCTGAATAAAACTGGATTGCGTCCACGCGAGCGCCGGCATCCGGTAACGAGCATCGTCAAGCCCGGTACGAATGCGGCGCTCCGTGCGCCAGTGGGTCACGTCGTCGAGCCAAAGCCGATGGGTCGCATCATTGCAGGGCGTGTATCCTCCCTCCCAGGCTCCTCGCAATGTCAGGCACTCTGGAGAAGGAATCTGTTGCCCGGCCACCCTGTATTTTGTGTCTTGCGCTGGAGCGTGCCCTGCCACGGCAACTGCGAATGCCGCGCCCAGAACGGCGGCATATCCCGGTCTCACCATATGTTTTCCCCTGACGTTTTAGGACGCTCAAAATACCGGTGCCAGAGCCACCAGGCTCAGCCCGGACAAGAACAGCACAAACATCCAGAACAGCCACATCTTTGCCCGGGAGGGAGCCGACGAAAATTCGCGCCACACAAAAACCCCCCAGCAGGCAGAGATCATCGTCGCCCCTTGCCCGATGGAGTAAGACACGGCAGGACCGACCACATGCGCCCGCGATGCCACGAAGTTAGCGATCCCTCCCGTGCACCAGATCGCTCCGCCCGATCACTCCCCACAGGTGCCAACGAGACGGCGCAGCGAAGAAGCCCTCCATCCTAACCGGCTGCTGGGCATCGAGCGGCTTGCGCATTAGAAAATAATTGAAAGGAAGGGCACAGAGAGCTATCCCAACCACAAAGTAAAACGAGACAGCGTAAGGGCCCGCGGCGCCGGGCCCGCTCATGGCGTGTGAGACAAAGGGATAGAAACTCCCCATGAGCAGGCCTGCGATGAGACTGAGCCCCAGGCCTCGCCGCGTCATCGACTGTGCGTGTTGCTCGCGAAGCCGGTAAGCCGTCGCGTCACAGATGATCGCCGCTACCACCAGGGCGATGCCCCCAAAAAGCATCCAGGGATTACCCTGCGGCGACAGCAGATAACTGCTCACCGCGCCTACTACCAGGGCGATGCCGATGCCCACCGGGAATGCCACCGCCAGCCCGGCGATCTCGATAGCGGCCACCAGCAGGAGATTCGCGGCATTGAAGAGAATTCCGCCCACCAGTGCCGAGCCGATGCTGTCAATGCCTGTTCCGGCGACGTCCTGCAGAAACGGCCGCCCGGATGCGCCCAGACTGCCCAGCGTGAAGCCCCAAAGAAGCACGCCCACGAACAGGCCGATCACGTAATCCCAATAGAACAGCTGAAACCGGTATCCGGGGCAGAGTTTGACTGTATTGGCCCACGATCCCCAACAGAGCATGCTCAGTAGCATGAGGGCTAGGGAGACGATGTAGGTTTGCGGTTGGTACAACGGAGTCTCCTTGCTGTCAGCCTTCAGGCGTGGAACTGTCGTCCGCCTGCGCCAGCCGAGACGCTGCTGAAAGAACGTGCGAGGTGGACGGTTTGCTTTGATCAGGCGCGCATATCCCTCGAGGTCGAGAATGAAAGCTTTCAATATATGACCCAGACACTATATATTCAGCAGAAAAACAATTGTCAAACGCGGCTGTGGGACCCTTTCGCTGACGCCCTTGAAATGTTTCAATCGACGATATACCCGAGACGCTATTCCTAACCCGAATCGCCCGGTTGCGCAAGTTGGTTAACGGAGATGATGTTATGGCCAACATGAAAGACATTGCGAAGATAGCCGGCGTCTCTCTGGGTACGGTCTCGCATGTGCTGAACAACTCTGCGCGTGTGAGAGAACCAGTTCGGAAACGAGTACTGGAAGCCGTTCAGGCTGCGGGCTATCAGCCCAGCCAATTGGCGCGAGGTCTTCGCCGGGATAAAACCAATATGATCGGGATGATCATTCCCGACATCACGAATCCCTTTTTCCCTGCCGTGGTCCGCGGTGCTGAAGACGTCGCCTTTTCAAACGGCTTCCGCCTGATCTTGTGCAACACTGACAATGACCATTCCAAGGAGATGGTGCACCTTAATGAGTTGCGCACCTTTCTTCCCGCCGGCCTGATTGTCATTCCCTCCAATTTCAGCGATCTGACGGCGCAGGCTGAGTCCTATCGCCAGGCGGGCACTGGAGTGGTCTGTATTGATCGCTTGCCCAAGAACTGGAGTGGAGACTCGGTTACCGCCGACAATGAAGCTGGAGCTTACAGTGCGAGTCGTTGGCTTCTTCAAATGGGACACAGGCGTTTAGCTGCAATCACCGGTCCTCTCCATCTGACCAACGCACAAGACCGGCTTGATGGTTTCAAGCGCGCACTTAAAGAGGTAGGGCTGGATCTCGCTCCTGAATACGTACAGGAAACGACATTCGATAGACAGGGTGGCTATTCCAAGACTCTTCTCTTACTGCGTCTCATTCCGCGTCCTACTGCAATCTTTGCTGGTAACGACATGATCGCCCTTGGCGCCCTTCTTGCCGTGCGTGATGCCGGTCTCCAATGTCCGCAGGACATCTCAATCATGGGTTTCGACGATCTTGATCTCGCGGAACTTACAAATCCATCTCTCTCATCAGTTTCTCAATCGGGATATCAACTTGGCACGACGGCAGCTCGTATTTTGCTTGACCGGATTGAGCATGATGCGGGTCCGGCAAAGCATGTCATTCTGAAAACTTCGTTGAAGCTTCGGGATTCGGTCGCAGCTCCCTCCAAAGAGAATGGACACAGGGTGGCATCAAAAGCCCCTCGTAAGCGCCGCGAAGCTAACCAGGAGTAAATTCCGAGCCACACGTTGCTTTGCAACAGGATCGCCGCTCTGGAATGGAGCAGAGGACACTTCAATGAATCTTCGATCCTGGCCCGCTAATTCGATGGTGCTTGCCCTCTTTCTCGGCTTGTTTACCCGTTCTGTCTACTCCGCGTCACGGCCGGATTCCGCGCTCCGTAATCACGTGGTAATGTCACGAGCTGAATATCTGGATCGAGCCAAAGCCATTTGGACAGCACAGATGATTGGACAAATGACCGGTATGCTCTTCGAACACAAGCCGGCTTCAGTGCTGGTCGAATACGCCGCTGGTTCAGCCCAAGGGCTTCGCACCGGTAGATGATGATTACTACTATGAGATGGTGGCCATCCGGGCGTTTGAGAAGTATGGCATCCACCTCACGGTGGAGCAGTTGGGCGCGCAATGGCTCGAAAATAACGCCGGATCCTGGGGCTCCAGCGAGCAAGCCCTTCTGCTCCTGAAGCGAGGAGTGAAACCACCGGATACTGGCAACCCGCGCTACAACAAGCTGTGGTGGACGATCGGACCGCAATTCAGCAGCGACGTCTACGGCACACTTGCTCCCGGCATGCCCAACGTTGCCGCCGCTATGGCTCGGCAACTGACCCATATTAATGGCTACGCTGAGGGCACCGATGGCGCTGTGTTTGTTGTCCGGGATAGTGAGCCTGGGTTTTGTCGAATCCGATACCAGGAAGATTGTCCGCGAAGCTGCGCAGCTCATTTCGCCGCTCTCTCCCTATCGGCAGTGCCTGGACATGGTCATCTCGATGGCTGAGGCTGGAGAGAAGCCGGAAGAGATATTTCAGCGCGATCAATGAACGCTGGGGTATCGAGTACCCCGCAACCAACAATGCTGTCGTCAATGGCGGGATCGTCGCCGTCAGCGTTTGGTTCGGGAATGGAGATTTTAAGAAAACAGAAAATCTTGCGTTTACGGCGGCCGATTTTGCCGATACCGACTGTAATGCGGCAAATTCGGCTTCTGTCGTTGCTGCCATGCATGGGATGTCGGCCCTGCCGCCGGCTGAGGTGGCAGCGCTGAAGGACCGCATTCGCGGCGACAAGATGGGCGAGCTTCCAGTTGACGCCACCGGTGGACGAGAGTATCTCCGGCCTTGCCCAGCGAACAGCAAGTATCGGAGAGAAAATACTCCTGGCGCACGGCGCCAGGCTCGACGGAGAGAACGCTGGTCATCCCCACTGAGCAGCCCATTACCCAGGCTCCAGAGCTGTTCAAGCTGTCAGACTTCACAATATGGTGGAATCCCGATTGGACCCTGGAACGTGCCGGATATGGAGGCGCCGGCGGAGGGTTGAAAGGAATCCGAGGTGACACGTATCTCGATGGCCATACGCTTTCAATCTTTCCTCGAGATGAAGTACGCGGAGCGCTGTTGCGCCGGTCGATCGATCTGGGTGCAAGCCCATCACTGAGCTTCGATGCGGGAGTTGATCCCGGGCACGCCTGGCATTTGGTCGTGTTTGTGAACAACGACAAGGTTCTCGATCGCCTGATAGAAGCAGCCGCGGTCTACAGATGGGGATGCCTCGGCCCAGCATTGGGAACATATCCACCTCGACCTCGCCAACTATGCAAAGAAGTCTGTCGTGGTCAGGCTCTATGACTTCATCCTTGTCCCAAACCTGCAGGCGGGCAACTCCTATTGGCGGCATATCGAAGTGCAATGACGCACAGACATTTCAGAGTATCTGGCAAGTAATCCTTGGCTTCTGGATCGCTGCGTCACCTGGGCAGATGTCTGTTATTCATCCTTCACTTCAGTCGCGGCGCATAAGCAATTGGTCTACCGTGTTTGGGGGATCGCCTGCCTCCAGCATGGCGCGGAACACGTGATAGGGGTCGGTCTTGGAGCCTGCTTTACGCAGTGTACTTTCATCATTCACCCATGCGTAAATGATGACCCTATCCTCTACTGGAGAAACGATAGAAGAGTCGATATCGTTCGTGGAACTTAGCCCGGAACCAGTGCCGGTTGTCCGAGCCAAGGGTATTTCCCTGGCGGAACTCCGCAGCCCCGGGATCTCTGGGAATAATCTCCCTGATGTGGCGATTGATTGTGGCCAGCAGTTTCGCAGCAGGCTGCTGTCTATAACCAACCGGGTCGTTCGCCGCGAGAGTTTCTACCTGTTCCACCAATCGCCGAAACTGCTGGTCAAACAAAGGGTGGGCATATAGTCTCCAGCCGTTTACGACCATCTATATCGATAGTCGTCGCCAAGATCCTCGTCTGGCGAAACGTCAACCCCTTTTGTCAACTTGTTAACGCGTTTCCCCACCTTCGCGTCCAGTGGACCCGGGATATTTTGCGAAGCCTGCGCGATGTCTTGTGCGAGAAATGCAAGAAATGATGCCATCACCGGATCTGCTCTTTCCCGTTCCGGCGTCTCTGCCATAACCAGCATGCGTCCGGGAGCAATGACGTGCGCTGTTACCTCACCATTGAACTCCGGATGGCTCTTGAAGAGAGCACCCTCGAAACGGAAACCCGATGAGTTACCCGTTTTGGTTTGCTTTCCCCGGTATTCGGCTCTTTCGCCGTAACTGCCGGTGGACGGCTTTTTGCTCTTCGGCTTCGGCATATGTGCACATGTTAGCACAATTGTATGCACTCTAGGTTGGAATGCCGTGGCAACCGCGGCCGCTACTTTGTTGAGCAGCAAACCCGGCAAACAGCCTAAGAATAAGACCAGCGCCGCGCTAGCCCACACTGCGACGCGAGTGGTTACGGGCACGTGGATAACCGGCTCGCCAGTCACAGGGTCGGAGACATAAGCCTGCTTGAGCACTTTCAAATAGTAGTAAAACGAAACCACGCTCATGGCCAGCGCCAGCAACACCAGCCACAGCAAACCGAAGTGGTCCGCGCCGTCCAACGCAGATGTGAACACATAGAACTTGCCGAAGAAACCTGCCAGCGGAGGAATGCCGGCCAGCGAGAGCAAGAAGATCAATAGGCAAAATGCCAGGTCAGGAGCGCGCTTACCCAGTCCGCGGAAATCCGCGATGGCGTCCACTCCTTCACCTTCCAGAGCAGAGAGCACCGCAAAAGCGCCGACGGTCGCCAATGCGTAAGTGATCACGTAGTACACCAGCGCGGTCAAACTCTGCTCGCTATGAACCACCAGTGCGATCAACATATACCCCGCATGGCCAATCGCGGAGTAGGCCAGCAGCCGCCTGAAGCTGGTTTGCGCAATCGCCGCCAGGTTGCCCCACAGCATCGATACCGCAGCCAGGATCGCGATCAGCGATGCCCACCCGGCGGAGTACGTTCCCCACGCTGCACTCCCTGCGGCTCCCCTCAGCCCCAGGTTGAAAGCCAGGAACAAAGCGAAGAAGCTGGCGACCTTGGAACTGGATGCGACCAGGGCGGCGCTCGCCGTGGGGGCTCCCTGGTATACCTCCGGAGCCCACATGTGGAAGGGAGCGGCCGCAATCTTGAATCCGAACCCCGCGACCACCATGACCATGGCGAGGATCAACATCGGGTCTCCCGGCGATTGGCTCACGGCGGCGCCAATGGTTTGGAGCGCGAGCGATCCGGAGATGCCGTAGAGCAAGCTCATGCCGAACAGCAGGATCCCCGCCGACATGCCGCCAAACAGAAAATACTTGAGCGCGGCTTCCGCCGACTGCGCGCTCTCCTTGTCGAACCCGGTCATTATGTAGAGCGAAAGACTGAGAAACTCAATGCTGATG
Organism: uncultured Acidobacteriaceae bacterium; assembly: GCA_963840675.1. GTDB lineage: Bacteria > Acidobacteriota > Terriglobia > Terriglobales > Acidobacteriaceae > PALSA-350. Next base: position 17,794 of record CAWJAB010000002.1, on the reverse strand, counting down.
AAGAGGACCAGGAGGTTCTGCGTGCTCACCAGCAGCATCATCGCGGTGGTGGCGAACAATATCAGCGCGCAATACTCGCCCACATGGGTGGTGAAGCGCGCGGAGTCCACCAAAAGAAGAACAAGGATCGCAAGCGCCAGCAGGGCTATCTGCACCAGCTGGGTCAGAGGATTCACCACCAGCATGCCCGCCGGCAGGGCGCCTTGTGCGGGAAATTTCTCCAGCACAACCCAGGCGATCACGCACCCGATGCAGCCGGCAACCACTGCGGAATGGAAGCGAACAGCGATCGCCGTCCGGCGCAGAACACTCAGGTCGAGCACCAGCACCAGCAACCCGGCCAGCGCCACAACGATCTCGGGTGCAGTCAAGCGCAGAAGCTCTGCGTAGCTCGTGCCGGTCATCTCCACGCACCCCGGTGAAGCTGCTCAAACAGCGGGGAGTTCAAGGCAGGCAGAATCAAACTCATCAAAAGCCTGGGATAGAGACCGAGCACAATCGTGGTTGCCAACAGCAGGTAGGCTCCAAGCCGCTCCGGCACGGTGATGGGCGGCATGGGGTGCTCCGTATCGCTCGCCGTGACACCTTCGCCAAAGAAGGTGGCTTGCGAGCGCCCGCCAGGAAAATGCGATGCCGATCAGGATCCCCAACCCTGCAATCCAGCAAAGCCAGGGAAACGCGCGCCAGCTGCCGATCAACACCTGCAGCTCGGCAATAAAGCCGCTAAATCCCGGGAGCCCGATCGAGGCCATCCATGCCAGCACAAAAGTCACTGCCGCAAAAGGAATCAGGCGGCCCAGTGGGATACGCGACAGCTCACCCAAGTCCCGCGTGTGCGTCCGGTCGTAGACCATGCGGCCCACCACCGCAAACAACAATCCGGCGATGATGCCGTGGGAAAACATCTGGTAAACGGCGCCAGATAAGCCAATCCGGTTCAGGGTCATCAGGCCCAATAACACAAAACCCATGTGGCTTACGCTCGAGTAGCCGACCACAAACTTGAGATCCTTTTGCACCAGCGCGACGGTTGCGCCGTACACGATGCCGATCACCGCGAGCACAGCAAAGACCTGCTGCCACGATCCCAGGCCAAGCACGCGAAACCCCCACGGGTCGAGCCCGCGGGGAAACAGCATCATCGCCACCCGCAGGCATCCGTAGGCTCCGAGCTTCATTACCACCCCAGCAAGCAGCATGGAGGCCGCGGTAGGTGCGGCGGCGTGGCCGGTAGGCGCCCAGGTATGAAAGGGCCACATGCCGGCCAGAACGGCGAATCCCACGAACACCATGGGGAAGGCCCACATCTGAAAGTGTGCCGGGAAAGGGAACTGCGCCAGTGCGTCCAGGCTCAGCGTGTGCTGGCCGGAGACACAGTATGCGGCGACCGTACCGGCCAGCACCAAGGCGCTCCCGGCAAAAGAGTAGAGCACCAGCTTCATCGCGGCATACTCGCGGTGCGTGGATCCCCAGATGGCGATTAGAAAATATTTGGGAATAATCGCGATCTCATAAAAGACAAAAAGCAGAAAGAGATCAAAGCTGAGAAAGACCCCGTAAACCGCGCCAATCAACACCAGGTAGAGCGCAAAAAAATCTTTCACACGCCGTTCGACGTTCCAGGAAAAAAGTATGCCGGCGACCGCCGCAATCCCGGTCAACAGAACCAGGATCAAGCTGATGCCATCGGCCGCCAGGTAATACTCGATCCCCAGCCGCGATATCCAGGGCGTTCTCACGATCGTGATCAGTTGTCCATCGCCCTCCACGACTGCGGCGATTGCGATCCCCAGGCCGGCCAACGCGCTAAGCAACGCGGTGACGCGGGCAAAAATCGGGCGCCCGGAAGGAGTGAGTGTAACCACAACTGCGCCAATAAAGGAGAGGTAGATCGTCCAGGCGAGCATGGTCAATACCTCACCTGGCCAACAAACTGCATCACCGTGTTTTGCAGTATTCCGGCGATCAGTTGCGGATAGAGCCCAACTGCGAACATGACGACGATGGCGGGAGCGAGCATGCACCGCTCGGCCAGCGTCAGGTCCGGCATGCCCTTCCAACGCTCACCCAGCGGGCCGGAGAAAACACGCTGCAGAATCGTGAGCAGGAAGACGGCGGTTATCAGCAGGCCGAGCACCGCCAGCGAAGCCGCCCACCATGCCAGCGGAAATACTCCTTTGAAGATGAGGAATTCTCCGGGAAAGCCGATCAGCCCCGGCAAACCCAACGACGCGAAGAGGGCAATCCCCATGAGCCCGCTGAATACCGGCATGGCCCGGCGCAGGCCGCCGAAATCGTTCAGGCCCAGCAGGCCGCCGCTGCGCCTTTCCAGCAGCGCCAGAAACCAGAACAGGGTCGCGGCGGTAATGCCGTGGCTGAAAAGCTGAAGCATCACTCCGGTGAGCGCCGCCGCCTTCTCATTCACCAGGCTTGCGCTCGCCCCCGCAGACCCGGCCACGGTAACGATGCCCAGGATGCAGTATCCCAGGTGATTGATGGAGGAGTAGGCAAACATTCTCTTCAAGTCGGTTTGCACCCATGCCGTGAATGCGGGCAGTACGATGCTGGCGATCGCCAACCAAAGAAGAATGGTTTTGGCGCGCCACATCTGCTCGGGGAAGATGGGCAGCAAAATCCTGAAGAACCCGTAGACGCCCATTTTAGAAAGAGACCCGGTCAGCACCATGGTCGTTTCCGGCGCAGCTTCCGCATACGCGGAGCCCAGCCAACCGTGAAACGGAACCACCGGCGTTTTAATCGCGAATCCCAGGAATGCTGCACAAAATAACCACATCGTGATGTGGCCGCTATCCCACTGGTGCCAGTGCAGGTTTTGTCCAATCGCAGCGGAGAGTTGGCCGATCTGCGCCATCTCGGTCAGCTCCATAAAGTCGAAGCTGCCGCTGGCCAGAAAGAGAGCCAGGAACGCGAGCAGCAAAGCGATGCTGCCCACCATGGTGTAAACAAAGAACCGGGTGGCCGCGCGCGCTCGTCCCGCGCCGCCCCAGACGCGGATGAGGAAAAACGCCGGAATCAGGCTCAGCTCCCAGTACAGGAACCAGTGAAGAAAATTCAGCGCCGTGTAGGTGCCGAATAGACCAGTCTCCAGGAAGAGCAACAAAGCAAAATAAGCCGGACCTTGCTTGGTATTCTTCCAGGAAGCGGCGATGGACATGAGCACGACGATGGAGGAGACAGCCAGCATCACCAGGCTCAGGCCATCGGCGCCGACGTGGTACTGAAGGCCGATGGCCGGCTCCCACGCATGAAATTCCTGAAACTGCATGGCTGCCAACGCAGGTTCGAAACCGGACCAAAGCATCGCCGTATAAGCAACCGCGGCGGTGGCGAAGACCGCGGCGGTGACTCGCGCCGCCGAGCGCCCGGCACGTCCGAGCAGTAAAACCGAGACTCCTCCGGCCAAGGGAAGCAAGGTCAGCACACTGACATACGGGAACTGGCTCATCCCCTGTGCCCCAGCAGAAGGAAGAGGGCCAGCGCCGCCACCGCGGCTCCCACCCATCGCAGATAGTGCTGGATGCGCCCATCCTGCAATCGCGCCAGCAAACGGCCGCCGTCCGCTACGCCATTGCATCCTTCGTCAAATCCTTTGTTTACCACCCAGCGGTCCAGGGAGAGATCAATCCAACCGATGCCCTTGGTCACGGCCGATACTGCCCAGGGCACGCCGCCCCAAATCCATCGTTCCAGCCAGTTCGAGGCGATCGCGGTAAACCAGGCCAGCCGCTGGATCGTCAGCGCATAGAGCTGGTCAACGTACAGGCCTTGGTGTAGCGCGCGGAAGACCGCTGGCTGCATCCGCTCCAACGCGTCCGCGTCGGCGGCGTGCCTGATCGGGCGGCGTCCATAGATCCACCAGCCCAAGCCCCAGGCCGGCGAAGACGAGCAGCGACGACGCTACCATCAGCTGCGGCAGGCCGGCTTCCATCAGTTGCCCGAAGTCCAGGCTGGCAGGCCTCATCTCCAGAAAAGACTGCAGCCACGGCCATGCCGGGGTTCCCACAAAACCGAGCAGGACCGCCATCACAGCCAGCAGCACCAGGGGAGCCGTCATCGCAGCCGGGCTCTCATGGGCAGCGTCGTGCGGGTCCGACACCGCAGTCTCCGACGGTGGAATCGGCTCCGGTGCCGGATCCCTGCGCCGCGTGCCGAAAAAGACATAGCAGACCTGGCGGGTCATGTAGAACGCCGTGAGCAGGGCGCCGATCGAGCCAAAATAAAACGGTACCCGTGAGATGTTCCACCCGTAGGCGGCATGCAGGATCGCGTCTTTGCTCCAGAACCCGGAGAAGAATAAAGGGAACCCGCTTAGTGCCAGCATGCCCACCGCGTAGGTGGCAAAGGTGATGGGCATCCACTTGCGCAGGCCGCCCATTTCGCGAATATCCTGCTCTCCCATGCAACCGTGGATGACTGAGCCCGCGCCAAGAAACAGCAGCGCTTTGAAAAATGCATGAGCGATCAGGTGGAAGACGCCCACCGCCACGCTGCCCACACCGAGGCCAATCATCATGTAGCCGAGCTGCGAAACGGTGGAGTAAGCCAGGATGCGTTTGATGTCGTCTTGCGCGACCGCTACCAGCGCGGCAAAGAGGGCGGTGGCCGCGCCAACCCAGGCGACCACCTGCAGCGCTCCGCCCGGGGCGATGCGCTCATGAGGGGATACACCCTCGCCACCAGGTAGACGCCGGCGGCGACCATGGTGGCCGCGTGAATCAGGGCGCTCACCGGGGTGGGGCCCTCCATCGCATCGGGCAGCCAGACATGCAGCGGCAGCTGGCCGGATTTCCCTACCGCACCGCAGAAGATCAAGAGCGCAATGCCGGTCGAGGCCGCCATTCCAAATCCAACGATGTGGGTGGCCAGCGCGGAGAGCGCCGCCTGCTCCATGCATCCCGCGCCGTGATCGTAAAACAGCAGCGTCCCGGTTTGCCCGTAGAGCCACACCATGCCCAGCAGCAGACCGAGGTCCCCAATCCGCGTGGTGATGAACGCCTTTTTAGCCGCTGCCGCAGCGGCAGGCCGCTCATACCAGAAGCCGATCAGCAGGTACGACGTCAGCCCCACCACCTCCCAGCACATAAACAGCAGCAGCAGGCTGTTGGCAATCAGCAGGCCCAGCATTGCCGCGGCGAAAAGAGAAAGGAAGCAGAAGAACCGCGTGAAGTTTTCGTCGTGGTGCATGTACGCCACGCTGTAAACGAAAATCAACAGCGCCACGAAGGTCACCATCACCAGCATCACCGCGGCGAGTGGGTCCAGCATCCACCCGAGCTTTACCCATTGGAACCCAAATTGCACCCACGGGAAGTTGAAGAACAGCCGCTGAGGATTGAGCAGCAGGTGGGCAAAGGCAATCATGGCCAGCACAAACGAAAGACCAATAGACGCGATCGCAATGGCCGCGGCAAATCTGCGCTGGCCCTGCTTGAGCAGCGCGCCAATGCCCGCGGCCAGCAGCGGAAGTACGGGGATTAGCCACAGGTAGCGAACGATCCAAACCGTCGGGGCCATAGGCAGACTTACGGTCGCCTCCCGGTGAGCTGGCTCAGATCCGTAGTTTTCGTGTGCCGGTAGACCGCGAGAATCAGTGCCAGGCCGACAGCGGCCTCCGCGGCCGCGACACCGATCGAAAATAGCACAAAGATCATGCCAGTCGGCGCGCCGGAGTGGGGTCCGTAGCGCCAAAAGGCAACGAAGTTAAGGTTGGCCGCGTTCAACATCAGCTCAATGCCAACCAACACCAGGATGGTGTTCCTGCGCGTCAAGGCGCCCGCAAGGCCAATCGCAAACAGCATGGAAGAAACCAGCAAACATCCTGTCAGACCCGTCATTGCCCGTTCTCCTTCATGGCAACAATCACGGCTCCGATAAGCGCCGCCGTCAGCATCAACCCAATCACTTCCAGCGGGAGAACGTATCCTTCCATCAAAGCGCCGCCCAGCTGCCGGATAGTGGTTTGCGGAGCAGGCTGTCCGGAGGAATGGATCGCACCACTATGAACGATGGCCCACGCGAGAATCACGAATATGGCCGCCGCCACCACGATTCCTGCAACTGGCCGAGCCGCCGGAGACAATGGCTCGCTGTCAGCGCCGCGGGTGAGCAGGATCACGAAGACGATCAACACGGCGATTGCCCCAACATAAACCAGCAGCTGCGCAAGACCCAGGAACTGGGCGCCAAGGTTGAGGTAAAGCGCCCCGATTCCCGGCAAACGCGATTGCCAGCGCCAGCGCGCAATGCACCAGGCCGCGGAACATCATCGCGGCGCACGCGCCCACTAGTGTCACTGCTGCAAGAATCAGAAACGGCGCGCTCATCAGCCTCATTCAGCAAAACGATAGGTTCGTTTCGCGATCTTGTTTCTGGTCTCCACGCCTCGGGCCAACAGAAGATAGGCAACCGCGAGAAAAACTGTGCTCACCAGCCACCGGGTCACGCCCTGGGGGAGAAAACGCCACGCCCCTGCCGACACCACGACCACCAGCGCCATGGGCAACATAAACTTCCAGGCAAAGTTCATCAGCTGATCCATGCGCAGGCGGGGCAGCGTGCCGCGCACCCAGATGAATCCGATGATGAGCCCCAGCAGCTTCGAAAAAAACCATATCCACGAGGGAACCCAGGTCAAAAATGGCAGCGGTGCCGACCATCCACCCAGAAACAATGTGATGCCCAGGCCGCTGATAGCAAACATGCCCAGGTATTCCCCCAGGAAGAACAGCGCGAATTTAAAGCCGGAGTATTCAATGTAATATCCGGCAATAATTTCAGACTCGCCCTCAGGCAAGTCGAAGGGAGAACGGTTCGTCTCCGCAGTGGCCGCGATCATAAAGAGGATAAAGCCCACGAAGCCCCACGGCGTAAGCACATACCAGTGGGGAAATATCCCGGTAAAGCCGGCTTGCTTCTCTACGATCTCCACCGTCGACAGCGAACCGGCCGCCATGATCACCGCAATGGAAGAGAGCAGCAGCGGCACCTCATAGCTGATCATCTGTGCCACCGCCCTCATGGCGCCCAGCAGGGAATACTTGTTGCAGCTCGACCAACCCGCCATGAAAACCGACAACTCTGAAATCGCACCAATAGCGAAGAAGAACAGCACCCCCGCGTCGAGGTTAGTGACCACCATGTTCCGGCCCATGGGCAAAACCGCGTACGGCAGGAAGGCGACCGCCAGCAAAACCAGCGGCGCCAAAAAATGAACCGTGCGGTCCGCTGCAGCCGGAACAATATCTTCTTTGGTCAGCGACTTCAATCCATCCGCCATCGGCTGCAGGATGCCGAAATATCCCACACGGTTCGGGCCGTAGCGGTTCTGTATTCTGCCCAGTCCTTTGCGCTCCAGAACCGTGGTCAACGCAAACAAGACGGGGAAGACGAGAAGGATAGGAAGGATGGTCAGCAGAATCGAAACGGCCGGCTCGATCGCCGCCGGTGAGTAGCCCAGGAGCCAGTACTTGAGCGAGACAAAAATCTGGTCCAGCATTACTTCGTCACCGCGGTTTGCTGCTTCTTGGCTTCGGCCTGCGCTTTTTCTTCCGCCCGTCTGGCCTCCACTTCAGCCGCTTCCGTCGGGTGGATCGCCATGTAGTGCTCATTGGGGCGCGCCAATTTTTCCTTGGTCCAAAGCAGGCCGCCAAAGCGGTCGTCCGTGCTTAACTCGAATTCGTTATCCATGCGAATGGCGTCGAAGGGGCAAACCTCAACACAAATCTGGCAGCTCATGCACACGGAGACATCGATATCGAAAACGGCGGGATAAAACTGTGGCTTGCCCACAAAGTCGGGTTTCTTGTCTTTGCTCTTCTCGATGGTGATGCATCTTGGCGGGCACTCTTTCTCGCAAATCTGGCACGCCACACAGCGCAGCCCTGGGTCAGGGTCCACGCCATCGTAAATCAGGAAAGGGAAGTTCCGTGCTGCCTCCGCTACCGGCAGCCGCTCCTCAGGATACTGCACAGTTACCATCCGGTCTTTGTCCACAAAACTGCCCAGAAAGTTCCGTGCTGTCTCCGCTAACCCTTTGACAATGCCCTCGCCAAACATCTTTTCTGCCCCTCGCTCTGAGTACTAAAGGCGCCTGCGCCCCGCAGGGCTTAGCTGAGTACATACACTCTCTCAACGAAGGGCACCAAAGCGCCCTTCGTACAAAAACCTAACGGTCCACTTCGCCCATAACAATATCGATCTTCCCAGGATCACCACCACATCGGCAATGTTCTGCCCAATACACATATCCTCGAGCACCGTAAGGTTGATCAGGCTCGGCGGCCGCACCCGGTACCGGTATGGGTTCGGCGAACCGTCACTGATCAAATAAAAGCCCAGCTCTCCCTTTGGCGATTCAATGCGCCCATAGGCCTCACCCACCTTGGGGCGCAAGCCGCGCAGCCTGGCCTTAGGATCCATCACCGGCCCTGAAGGAATGTCGCGCAGAGCCTGCTCCAGAATCCTGAGCGACTCGCGCATCTCGAGCACCCGCATCATGTACCGGTCGAAGACGTCTCCGTGCTCACCCAGCGGCACCCGGAACTGAAAGCGGTCGTACACGCCGTAGCGGTCCACCTTGCGCAGGTCATAATTCACTCCGCAGGCCCGCAAGCCGGGCCCGGTAACGCCGGCGTTGATCGCCAGTTCGCGCGGCAGCACGCCCACCCCCTGGGTCCGCGCCATCAGGATCTCGTTCCCCGTCAGCAGCTGTTCGAACTCATCCAGAAAGCCGCCAAAATTAGCCACCAGCTTCCCCGCCTGGCTAAGCCACTCCGCGGAGCAATCCACGCGCACGCCGCCGAACCGCATGTAGTTGCACATCATGCGTGCACCGCTCAGGGCTTCGAACAGGTCCAGCACCCGCTCCCGTTCGCGGAAGGCATACATCAGCGGCGTGCCGCTGGCCCCCATATCCTGCAGCAGAAACCCCACCATGCCGGCGTGATTCTGCAGCCGGGTCAACTCGGCGACGATCACCCGGATATACTCGGCGCGCTCCGGCACAGTCAGGCCCGCCAGCTTCTCCACCGCCAGGGCATATCCCCAGTTGTTGGTCATCGAGCAGAGGTAGTCCAGCCGGTCGGTGTAAGGGATGGCGGCCAGATAACTAGCCGCCTCGGCGATCTTTTCGTGGTTGCGGTGCAGGTAGCCGAAGACCGGCTTCAACCGCATGACCCGCTCGCCATCCAGGGAAACATCCATGCGGAATACGCCGTGGGTCGATGGGTGCTGCGGCCCCATCGAAATTTCCATTAGCTCTGAGGGCGCCACCTGTGTCATCTCTCCCCCAGCAATTCCAGATCGTCGTCCGGCGGAGGAACGTAATCCCTGCGCATCGGATGGTCCGTAAAACCCTCCCACATCAGGATGCGCCGCAAGTCCGGATGCCCTTCAAACACAACCCCGAACAGATCGAAAGCCTCCCGCTCCTGAAACTCCGCGCTTCTCCAAACCGGGGTCAGCGACGGCAGGGCCACGTCGTCTGTGCGGTTGGCGGTGCGCATGCGTATCACCACGGGCCCATGTTTTTTCTCAATGGAAAAGAGGTGATACACCACTTCCAGGTAGCCCGGAATCGTGGTTTTCTTCGTTTCCTCTACTTCCTTCTCCACGCCATCAACCAATTGCCTGGTCTTGACTTTTTCGGTCTTCTCGCGGTCCGGCCAATCCACCGCGGTCACGTTGGAGCAATAGTCCAGTTCGAAATCGTCCCGCAACAGCATGGCTGCTTCCAAGCCGTGTTCGCGATCGATCAGCAGCGAATTCTGCGCGGAGGGGCTGCCATTCACCACCAACTCCACCTGGCAACCTGGTATGGCCGCCTTGCAGCCGGCTGCTGATCTCTTCCAATGTCATCCCTGCAGCACCTTAAGTGGGTTGCGGAAGACCTCGTCGTTCTGAGCAGGTTCCAGTCCATGCTCGCCAAACTCCGGCACCGGGAACTCGCTGGGAAGCTCCGCTGCAGATGCCGTGGTCTCGACTCTCCCGTAAGATGCTGCCCGCTGATCTTCTCCTGCAGGGTCATGAAAGCGTGGATCAGCGCCTCAGGCCGGGGTGGACAACCGGGTATGTGCACGTCCACAGGGATGTAACGGTCGATGCCTTTCAGCACGTTGTAGCCATCGCGAAAGGGGCCGCCGGAAATAGCGCACGCTCCCATGGCGATCACGTATTTCGGTTCCGGCATCTGGTTGTATAGCCGAACTACCTGGGGAGCCATCTTCTTGGTGACCGTTCCGGAAACGATCATCAGATCGGCCTGCCGGGGTGACGGCCGAAAAACCTCGGCGCCGAAGCGGGCCAGATCGTAGCGGGCCATGGTGGTCGCGATCATTTCTATGGCGCAGCAGGCCAGCCCGAAGGTCAGCGGCCAGACGGAATTCTTGCGGCCCCAGTTGTAAAGCTCTTCAAAACTGGTGGCAAAGATGCCGTGCTTGCTTAACTCGGTTTTTAAGTCCTGGTCCATGGAAACCTCATCACGCCCACGTCAACACACCTTTTTGGCAGGCCCAGACCAGGCCTTCCACCAACAAAAGCAGGAACACCAGCATCGCCAGACACGCTGCCATCGAAAGACCCGAGAAGGCTGCGGCAAACGGCAGCAGGAAAACCGCTTCTACATCGAAGATTAAAAAAACAATGGCGTACAGATAATAGGAAACGTTTAGTTGGACCCAAGCCTCGCCCTTGGCTTCCAGTCCGCACTCATAGGTGGCATTCTTCTGTACGCCAGGCTTGGCGGGCGAGTAAAGTCTTGCCCACAACCAGGCCAGCGACAGCGGGATTAATCCAAACACAATGGCCGCAGCCAGAAGCACAACGATGGTGGCCCAGGGGTGGTCGACCGTAGCTATCGGAAAACTTTTACCCATTCCTCACCACTGTCCTCCCGTCGCACCGTCAAACCCGCGGTAAGCCAAGTCACCTCCGTGGTTTACCGCTCTTTTATGAGACGGGGACTCCGCCAGAATATTCTCGCAAATTTCCTTGGTTCGGGGCATGTCAGTTTGCGATGTTGCCAAAAGTTGCAATCGATATCGAACTCTTCAGCTTACGCCCTCTGCGTCGGGCTGCATGCTGTCATCCGCGGGCGAACCACGTCGTCAACCGGAACTGGGCGTCGATCCTGCCTGAAATCATGAGATTGGAACCGGCTACAGCTTTCTGGTGATGCGCTCAGAACAAAAAGATGGGGGCTGCCAGACAAAGGGCACTAGGTGTATCCTTATCCCCGTTCAAGATAGCCCCACAAAAACGTACCGAATGAGATCTGGAGGCCCGCGCGAAGCATGTCCAGCGCAAGTGGAAGCGCACAGGGTTGTGTGGCAGGCGCCTCTCGTAGCCTGGAGATGAATCGATGAGGGAATCCTTCGCTATTGGTATAGGAGGCGCGGCCGGTCAGGGCGTTGCCACCCCGGGTGATATTTTCGCGAAAATCTTTAGCCGTCGCGGGCTGCACCTGAACGTTTACAACGCCTACCAATCCATCATCCGTGGCGGCCATACCTTTCTTACCATTCGTACCGGCCCGGAAAAGATCACCAACATGGGCGATCGGATCGATCTTCTGATCCCTCTCAACCAGGACACCATGGACCGGCATCTGCGCCTGCTGAGCAGTGGCGGCGCATGTATTTACAACTCCGACACCATCAAGCCGGGCCAACCGGCGGAGGGTGTCCAGCTATGCCCGCTCCCGGTTTCCAAGCTGGCCGACATCAGCCGCAACAAGATAGCCCAGAACACCCTGGCCATCGGCGCGGCCCTCAGCATGACCGGCGTCGGCTTTCAGGCGCTGGAGAGCGTCCTCGCGAGCAATTCCGCAAGAAGGAACAGGCGGTCATCGACGAGAACGTGAACCTGGCGCGCACCGGCTACGAATACGCCACGCAAAACTTCAAGGCCTTCCCCAAGCCGCTGCCCATGACGGAGAACCGCATCGCCGTGTTGGGCGGCAACGCCGCCATGGCCATGGGCGGAGCCGCGGCCGGCGTCAAGTTCTACTGCGCCTATCCCATGAGCCCATCGACCGGCGTTTTGCACTGGATGGCCGAGCACGCCCGCAAAGCCAAGATCATGGTCCGCCAGGTGGAAGACGAGATCGGCGTCATTAACATGGCCATCGGCGCGGCCCATGCCGGCGTTCGCGCCATGTGCGCCACCTCCGGCGGCGGCTTTGCCCTCATGAGCGAGGCGCTCGGTCTTTCCGCCCAGGCGGAGATCCCCGTGGTGGTGATTGACTGCCAGCGCGCGGGCCCGTCCACCGGCGTGCCCACCAAGACCGAGCAGGGCGACCTTTGGCAGATGCTGGGCGCGGCGTTCGGCGACTACCCCAGGGTGATCGCCGCCCCGCTCGATATTGGCGACTGCTTCACCCTCATCCCTGAGATTTTCAACATCGCCGAACGTTTCCAGTGTCCCGGGATCGTGCTCTGCGATCTGCTGTTGGCGGAAGGCCGCCTGAGCGTCGACCCCAAAATTCTCGACTTTAACCCTGAGGTCGATCGCGGTGAGATGATCACCTCCGCCAACGGTAACGGCAATGGCCACGGATCGTACAAGCGCTACCTGATTACCGAGAGCGGAGTTTCTCCTCGCGCGGTTCCCGGGGTTCCCGGCCACACCCACGTCGTCTCCAGCGACGAGCACGACGAAGATGGCGTGCTGATCAGCGACGAATACACCAATACGGTAAAGCGCCGCGCCATGATGGAAAAGCGCATGCGCAAGGTCGCAGGGATTGAAGCGTCGGTTCAGCCGCCCAAGATGCAGGGCCCGGCGAATGCCGACGTGACCCTGATCGGCTGGGGATCGACCCAGGGCGTGATCGAGGAAGCGCGTGAGCTGCTTGCCGAGCAGGGCATTACTGCCAATCAGCTGCAAATCCGCTGGCTGGTTCCGCTGCACGGCGACGCGATTGTCGAGCTGCTCAAAGGTTCACGCCACACCATCATTATCGAGAACAACTACAGTGGCCAGTTCGCCCGCTACCTGCGCAGCGAAACCAGTTTCGTGGCCAATGGACACATCCGCAAATACGATGGCGAGCCCTTTATGCCGCACCACATTGTGGAGGCGGTAAAAGAGCAGCTGAGTGGAAGCACCACCCTTTCCGTTCCAACCCACGAAATCATGGTCTAAGGAGAAAAACCGATGGCGACAGAGACAGTAGCTCCAAAACTGACCACGATGGCGGACTTCAAGGGCAAGGTCGATCCCGACTGGTGCCCGGGTTGCGGCGATTTCGGCGTGCTCGCCGCGGTGCAAAAGGCGTTGGTCGAATTGCAGATTCCCAACCATGAGGTTGCCACCATCAGCGGTATCGGCTGCTCCTCAAACTTCCCCGGCTTCATCAACACCTACGGCATGCACACCCTGCATGGGCGCTCGCTGGCTGTGGCCACCGGCTTCAAGATGGCGAACCACGGCATGACCGTGCTCGTCACCGGCGGCGATGGGGACGGCTTCGGCATCGGCGGCAATCACTTCATGCACACCATGCGGCGCAACGTCGATCTGCTCTACATCGTGATGGATAACCAGATCTACGGCCTGACCACCGGGCAAACCTCGCCCACCAGCCGGCTGGGCATGAAGACCAAGAGCATGCCCTTTGGCAGCGTGGAAGGGCCCATCAATCCCATTTCGCTCGCGCTCTCTGCGGGCGCCACGTTTGTGGCCCGGGGCTTCAGCGCGGAGCAGAAGCACCTTACCGAGCTGATCAAGCAGGGAATCCAGCACAAGGGCTTCTCCTTCATCGACGTCTTCAGCCCGTGCGTCACCTACAACCACGACAACACTTTCCAGTGGTTCCGTCCGCGAGTGAAAAAGCTCGAAGACAATCCTTCTTATGATTCGACCAACTGGATGGCTGCAATGGAGAAATCGCTCTTGTGGGGCGACGAAATTCCCATCGGCAAATTCTTCGAGCGCACCGACGTGCCCACCCTGCATGAATCGGAGCCGGTCCTGAGCAGCGAGCCGCTGGTCAAGCAGAGCTCGCGCATTCCTGCCGACGTAGCCCGGGCATTTGTAGAGGAGTTGATGTAGCAAGACCGGGAGAGGAATGTACTCATGCCTGATACAGCCTTCAGACTCGTTGCTGAAGACTTCTATAGCATTCCCTCTTGATCTCCCGTGGATCTCGTTTAATAATTACCCATCTGGTTGTACCGCCCTCAAAACAGAAATTCCGCTGATTTGTAAGACCTGAAGTGCCTCGCATTCGGGCCTGATGGAAACGCAAAGAGATCCCGCCACAAAAGAGCGGGTGCCAACGGGATTGTTCTATTTCTTTGGAGGTAGTACGCATGCGCCCCTTCCGGCAGTCTCTTGCATACCTGTTTTTGTTCATCGGTTTTTGCGGCCTCGCTTGGCCGCAAGCATCGTTGACCTCGTTGCGGGGCACGGTAACTGACCCCTCCGGGCGCGGTGATTCCCGGCGCCACGGTGAGCATCGTGAACAAGGCCACCAGCGTGACGTCGACCCAGATCGCGGGTGGGGGCGGCGAATATCAGTTCCAGCAGATTCCGCCAGGCACTTATGTCATCACCGCCAACGGGTCCGGTTTCAGCCCACAATCCAAGCAGGCCGATCTTCTGGTGAATCAGCCGGCCACGATCAACTTTAAATTGACAGTCCAGGCCACAACCGTCACGGTCGACGTGAGCAGCGAAGCCGATACCTTGAACAGGACGGATGCGTCGATTGGAAACTCCGTCAACAACGCCACCATCCAGGCCCTGCCTATGGAAGGGCGGAACGTAACCGATCTGCTGAGCCTGCAACCCGGGGTTTTATACCTCGGCCAGCAGACCACCGAGCAGCAGGACCAGGACAGCCGCAGCGGTTCGGTCGCAGGTGCACGTTCCGACCAGACAAACGTTACCCTTGACGGTCTGGATGACAATGACCAGCAGAACGGCTATGCCTTCACCGGCGTTCTAAGGTCGACGCTCGATTCCACAGAGGATTTCCGCGTCACCACCACCAGTTCGAATGCGGATGCCGGGCGTAGTTCGGGAGCCCAGGTCACCCTGGTGACCAAATCCGGAACCGACAAATTCCATGGCGCCGCTTACGAGTACAACCGCAATAGCCTCGGATACGCCAACGACTGGTTCAATAAGCAGGGCGAACTGCAATCTGGCTTGCCCAACCGGCCCGGCAAGCTGATCCGCAATACCTTTGGTGGAACGATCGGCGGTCCCATCAAAAAAGACAAGCTCTTCTTCTTCTTCAACTATGAAGGGCAGCGCACTGCGCAGAACTCACAGCAAACCCGCGTAGTGCCAAGCGCCGCATCCCGCCAGGGAAACATTACTTATCGATACTGCGTAAACCCCAACGATCCCACGTGCGCACAAACCGGGACCGACGCCCTGACCCCGGCGCAGATTGCGGTCCTCGATGCGGCTTGCGTGGGCTATGGAGTGTGTACCACGCCTGGCCCGAACGCTGCCGTGATGACGTTATTCCAGCAATATGCTCTGCCCAACGGAGCCACTGAGGGAGATGGCTATAACCTTCTCTCCTCTGTTTTCTCTTCGCCTTACCCCGGTTCGTTGAACACCAGCGTCCTCAAGCTCGATTACGCGATCAACGACAAGCATCACCTGTTCGTGCGCGGCAACCTGCAGGAGGAACGCCGGCCGGATGAAAAATCTGCCCGGCGATCCTCCATCATCGGTCCCTATAGACAACACCAAGGGGATCGCGGCGGGTGAAACCTGGTCGATCAGTCCTCATATCGTAAATGACATTGCTACGGTTACATACATCAGGGATATAGCAATCGCGGTACGGTGAGGGAGATTACACCACTTTCCGCTTTATCAACGAGACCGGGACAGACCCCTACTATGTCACCCGGACCTCAGTCATCAGCGTTCCGGTCAACAACGTCGTCGACAACCTAACCTGGACCAAAGGAAGGCATACGCTAGGATTCGGCGGCAATTGGCGGCTGATCCACAATAACCGGGGCTCGGATGCTAACTCCTACAACTCGGCGATCGACCAATCCCTATTGGTATAACAGCCAGGGCCCTCCAGATCCATGGACGTCTGGTCGCACAGCCCGTTTCGGGGGGCTTCTTCAACTCCTACGAGATTGCCTATGGAAACCTGATAGGCGGCATCCCGACATGACCACAATCTCCAACTACAACGTCACAAATGGAGGGGCCCACAGGGACCCTGCTGGCTGATGGCACCTGCATCGATCGCCATTTCAAAGCAAACGAATATGAGTGGTACCTTAGGATGGTTGGAGGGTGTGGCCGAACCTGGCATCACCTACGGTATACGGCACACGACTCTGCAGACCCCTTACGAGGAGCACGGGCAGCAGATTGCGCCGACCATCTCCACGGATGCGTGGTACGAGCGGCGCGGCGCATCCCGGCACTGGGGCGAGTGCCCGAACCGCTTCTGCAATTCGCTCCAAGCGGCCCTGCAAACCACGCGCCAGGGCTCTGGTCAAAGCAGAAGACGAATTTCGCGCCCCGGCTGGCCATAGCCTATTCTCCGAACGAGAAGACCTCGATCCGCGCCGGCTTCGGCGTCTTTTCGATCATTACGGCGAGGGCATCGTCAACACCTTCGAAGTTCGGATCCTTCGGCTTGAACAGCAGTGTCGAAAGCCCGGCGGGCGTTCTCCTCCCTTGAGGGGGCCCCCGCTTCACCGGGGTCCACAATGTCCCTTCCAATGGATCCCGCAGCCGGCAACGATTACTTATCCCTATACCTACCCAAACGACCGCCTTTGCCATTGCATGGGGAGCCGATAACCACCTGAAAACCCCTTACGCAGAGGCCATGGATTTTTCCATCCAACGTGGGCTCCGGGAGGTCTTACCCTGGAAGTTTGCTTACATCGGGCGGCTGGGCCGGCACCTGCTTCGGCGCTGGACATGGCGGAGCCGGTTATTTTCGCCGATCCTCAAGGCGGCGGCGACTACTTTACCGATGCAACCAAGCTCTCCCAGCTGGTGGACGCGAATGGCGGCAATGCGCAGGCATCAGTGCCTGTCATTCCTTACTTTGAGGAGGTGTTTCCGCAACTTGCGAACTATGACTATATAGGTGAGAGTGCCAGCCAGGCTATCTATACCGATGAATGGGCTCCCAACCGCTACACCTCATGGAGAAACTACCGCTCTTGCCGATCTGGACTACTACTGGTGTCTATACCTGCCCGCAAGGAACAAAATTCTGGCAGTCGCAGTTTTCCTCTCTCTATGCCTGGGATTCGATCGGCATGAGCTACTACAATGCCGGCCAGATCACGGTCCGGCATCCCTTCAGCCATGGTGTGCAGGCCGACTTTAGTTACACATTGTGAGGTCGATCGACATGGGATCGGACACGGAACGCGCCAGCGAATTTTCTCAAACGATTCGTTCAGCACGATTCTCAACACCTGGAATCCGTCTTTAAACAGCGGCCTCTCCGATTTCGATACGACGCATCTGATCACGTTCGACTGGGTGTATCAGTTGCCCTTCGGTGCCGGAAAGAAATTCGCCAACACCTCGAATCGGCTGGTCAATGAGGCGATCGCAGGTTGGCAGTGGTCCGGGCTAAACCGGTGGACAAGGGGATTGCCCTTCGGCGTCTTTGACGGGCTGGTCTACCAATTGGCAGGAGGAACGTTACGGGTCCGGACAGCGCCAGTAAAACTCGCCTGCACCAGGACCGAACGGCGCACCGCAAGCTTTGACAACGTGGCGGCGATCAATAATGGGCGGACAACGGTTCGCCCATCCGTCT
>CAWJAB010000001.1:0-107319 GCA_963840675.1 uncultured Acidobacteriaceae bacterium | reverse complement strand
CATCAGCCTGTGGGACAACAAAGCCAGCGCAGAAACTTACAGCACCAATTCTTACCCAGAGGTGTTGAAGACGATGGCAAGATTTATCGAAGGAACGCCCACGGTTCAGACCTCTGACGTTGTCAACTCGACCTTCCATAAGATCGCAGTTTACGCAGCAGTGTAGTTCTGTGAGCTTTTTGACACGGGGAGGCGGCTCCCCCGCCTTCCCGGACTGATCATTGAAAGATTACCTGAAGGACGCAACGTGCCGATGCTATGCGCAAACCCGCAATGTTCTAAAGAGCTGCTCTACCTTCGCGAGGGAAGGGTCAAACTGCTCGAATTGGAATCGCGTTTTAACGATCAGCCCCGCCCAGACGATGGCGCATTCGCGATGAAGCCCTTACCCAGCAGGTTTTTTTGGCTTTGTGGTGAGTGCGCGAAGACACACATCGCGAAGCGATGGATAACCTCCGGCCTGGGCCCTGGTGCTTCGCAACCAGAGCACGGCCGGCCGCCATCCCGATCTGGCTACTCCTCCAGTCGCCCCGGCAGAGCGACGCGGCCACTTCAGCCAATACTGACTATTTTGCTCGGTAGGGTCATCTCTACCGAATGCGCGATGTGAACGAATGGTTCTTGTTGGGTTAGCAAAACGCTAGTTGGTAAATTGCCCGCAAAGTTACCTGCTTCCCGTTACACCGATTGGGAAGCCGCCGTAGGCTCGGGAAATGGTTAAAAAGTGCGTGATAAGCGTGGTAATTCGCTCCTGCGGGGCCAAAGCCGCGCAGATTCTCAAGCATCAGGATTAGGGCACTTGTGGGACCCGTTGTTTCCATGCGGCGAAGGAATATAGCGTGGAAAGAGTGGAAAGTCGCTTTTCTAGCAGGCATCCGGCTTCGCGGCCGCCAACATTTGTCAAAATGGTGCGCACTAAGCGCCCTAAGTCCCATCTTGTTCAGGGCCGGCGGCCTCCTTCCGGGTTACAAAGCAAGACAGGTAAACGCAGTTTCCGTTCAGCGAGGTACGACCGGCGGCCATCAAAGCGGTTTCGCAACTACTATGGCCTGATAAAAAGAGGAGTGGTTTTCCTTGCGAGAAAACCACGAAAATGTACTTGGCTTTCCCGGATTTCCCGCGGCGCGGCATTAACGCGAGGGCAATGCTGTGCCGGCTTTCTTTACGGAAAGCCGCATACAGTTCGATGGTACCACCAATCTCCGCAGGAAATCCGGGTTTGGTCTACACCAATTGCGAAACCGCTTCAGTGGTGCTGCACCTCATGCAGAGGAGGGGGAGGCCGATTGGCGGCTTCCGCTCCCCAGTTTCAGAGCGGATGGAGGATACCTCTGAAACCCCTAATTTGCCGAGATGGGTATCGGAGCCCGCGGAGAAGGTACCCCTAGCAGGTGCAACGATAAGGCACCGCCAGCTTTTAGAGAGGAAAGGTTTAGCCGTGATTTTCAGCAAGACTGGACCCACATCGCCTGATCGTGCCGAATCAGGGATCGCGATAGCGGATCGCAACCAATCCCTAAATGACTGCGAAGATCATCGCCGTCGAAACCCCAAACAGGAGCGCTCCGTTTGCCGCCTCGATCGGTCCCAGCATCCGCCATTCGGGGCTCATCACGATGTCTCCATAGCCGAGCGTCGAGTAATTCACGGCGGAATGGTAAAGTGCCGTTCCAAAGCACCGAATCTCTCCTCACATCATGAAAAGGATCGCCCACAAGTTGATCTCGACCACGTGCGCATCACGGCATGCAGCATGCCCGGCACCGTCACATCAATGCCGAACAGCGGCTTGCCGGTAACAATAGAGTGCGTATCCACCCCGGTGTGTGACTTGCCGATAATGCAGTAGTCTTTAGGATCTTTGAGTGCAACCTTATCCAGCGCCGGGCAGGGCAGCGTAGCCGCCTTGGCCGCCAGCTCGCCATATCCGATTTGCTTGCCGGTCGCCGCGTGCAGCACGCACCCTTCCTTAGTGTTGCATTCTGAAACAGGCACGCCCCAGCTCATCGCCGCTGTCGCCACCAACATCTGCCGGCCTGCCGCCCCCACGCGCCGCAGCGGCTCCCAGGCCTTTGGCGTGGACATGCTGCCCCCTGCGGATTGACTCCCATAGACTGCCTCATCCAGATCCGCCTGCTCCACGCGGACGTTCTTCCACGCCACGTCCAGCTCTTCGGCAATCAGCATAGGCAGCATGGTCTTGATGCCCTGGCCAATCTCCGGCCCCCGCGCCTTGATGGTTACAATCCCGTCGGGAGCAATCTTGTTAGACCGTCCTCCCCTCAGCCTTCACATCCGTGAATCGCCTGCCGGATCCGCGGATACGTCCCGCAGCGGCACAGGTTGACGCTCATCGCCGTATCGATCTCTGTGTCTGTAGGATGAGGCGTACGCGCCAGCAGGGCAGTGGCCGACATGATCTGTCCTGCCTGGCAGTACCCACACTGAGGTACATCGATAGCTTCGCACGCCACCTGCACCGGATGCTGTCCATCCGGCGAAAGCCCCTCAATGGTGGTGATCGGCTTGCCCACCACGCTCAGACCTGCGTCAGGCACGACCGCACCGCGTTTCCGGCAACAATCACCGTGCATGCGCCGCACAAGCCCATGCCGCAGCCATACTTGGTGCCGTGCAGGTTAAGCGTGTCGCGCAGCACCCACAGAAGCGGTGTATCCGGCGCGACGTCCACCGTTTTCACCACATCGTTGATTTCTAATTCAATCGGCATAGCTTCGCTCCTCAGGAGGATTCGACGATTACATTGTACCCCTCGCACCGCCGTCGGCGCATCGGCAGACAAAGGTCATCGCTCAGGAGATGAGGCGAATGCGAAAAAGAGAAATCGTGCTCCTCTGTTCCATGTGTTCATTTGGCATAAGCAAAATTTATAAAGCAAGATGAAAACAAACCACCGATCGGTTGCGTCTTTAATCTCATAGGCTGGTATCTGGATGCCTATCCGGAGCCCTGGGGCGAGCTGGACCGCCTGAGAGAGATGGCGGACGACTGCAGAGGAAATCGAAGGTAGCGTCCAAGTAAATCAAACCAAGATTCTTCTTCAAAATAATGCAGGTACTGGTATGCTCCACGATAGAAGCACCTGCAACGCAACTGTGATTGTTTCTTGTACGACTCTGAGGTGGATTCTGGAATGGTGCTCCATTCGATAACGCGCCGCCCACACGAATGCATAACTTGTGAACTTCGGCCGTCCCGGGGCTTTTGCAATTTGCACCAGGATGCTTTGCTTAAGTTCGCGTCGATTGGCGAGCAATTGCTGCTTGACCAAGGAGTGATGCTCTTCCGTGAGGGGACAGCCAGCTGTGCTGTGTTCGTAATCTGCACCGGACAGGTTGAGCTCTCCTGCACTTCCAAGGCAGGGAAGACCCTGATCCTGAAAATCGCTAACCCCGGCGAGGTGCTAGGTTTGGGTCCTGTAGTGTCCGGGTCCAGATACCTTTTGACTGCGGAAACCATTCAACCCGCAGAACTTAAGCGCATCAGGCGGGAGGAATTCCTGGATATGCTGGAGAATCATCCAGAGACCGCTCTCCATGCAGCCAAGGCCCTATCGGAAGAATATACGACCGCTTTTTTCGACGCACGCCGCCTGGCGTTGTCTGGCTCCGCGGCGGCCCGAACGGCCAGCGTTCTCCTCGATTGGGGGAGAGCCTCATGCACCGGCAACTCCGAGATGCGCTTCACCATGTCGCTCACCCACGAAGAGTTATCCAATATGGTGGGCGGCTCGCGCGAAACGGTTACACGCGTGCTAGGGCGATTCAAGCGAGACAAATTGATTCAGATCGATGGATCGTCGATTGTGATCCTTGCCCCGAAGAGACTGGAAAAGTTAGCCGTTTAATTCTCTGTTTGTAACCGTCGTTGCGCCTTCTGTTCGCCATTTTCTACACCCGCTTGTGACTGCGGTCACAGCTTTATGCTGGTGAGCGGCGTAGCTTCAAAAGAAGAGGTGCCTCATGGTCAGCTTCTGTGTGAACCCATCGTGCCGGGCGGAATTCAGATTTCTGAATGGGGGAGAACTCTACGCTCTGGAAAAGGAATCCGAGAACACACAGTTCTTTTGGATATGCCCAGCGTGCGCTCGTTCTCTATCGTTAGAGCTTGGAGCGGATGGCAGCGTATTAGCGACGTTTCGCTCCAGAACGAGTGGCTCACCACACCCGCCGCGCGCCGAAGGCTATCTAAAACTGGTGTACAGGCAACCTCGATCCGCGTGAAAAACCAGCAGGCCGCATATGCCGGGTTTGATGCGAATCACAGTGCAAACTGATATCCAAAGAAGAGAAGAGGGAGGAGAGAGGAGGAAGGAGCAGGTTAAATACAGCGAGTTCTCCGCCGCGGAACTATGCCGCCGCATTGCTTTGCCGAGCGCCATCAACCCGGAAAAGATCATGGCCCGGTTGACCACGGGGTCCTTGAGGTCACGCTTCCAAAAGCCTCGCCGGCGAAGACAGTCGAAGTCAAAGCGGCCTGATTCCCATTGAGTCAACTCGAGCGCGTTCCAGGAATGGGTTCAGCCCTCCCTGCGGGACTAGTCTTCTCTTCCAATTATTACGACCCAGGACTGACGTTCTGGGCTACTTTCCGGTCCAGAGCTGTCCAAATTAGCGAGGCAGTGAACTTTGTTGCGTTGATTTTATTGGACAAACGAGAGATCGTCCCTTCGGGAGTAGACGTTAAGGGCTGGCTAAGAAACCGAGCGCCGTTTGTTCACTTGGAGTGTAGCCGGATTTCCTGGCGCACGGCACAGGATAGGGCCAAGGCTTAGCCGCCACCGCACCCTTTGGACAACAAAAAAAGCGGCGCCCGGTTAGGCGCCGCTCCGTTGTCTCCACAGCCTTCGCTTACTTGGCAGATCCTGTATCCTGCATTTTGAAGGAAGTGGCACTTAACAGCGTTGGATACGAGATCAGCTTGCCCTTATTATCCAGCATGACGACCGGAAACGAGTCAGACGCATCAATCGCGGTCCCGCCAAAAGTCTCACCGTGCACGTCGGAGTAGGTTTGCGAGCCGTAGTTGGTCAGCGTGGCAAGTCCACCGTTGACGCCCGGACGCTCAGTAATCCATTCGGCGGACTTTCCAACCAACTTGGTTCCCTTGGGAGCCGTGAAGTTTACCTGCACGGCCTTTTTCTTGCTTTCGTTCACGATATAGGCGTGTCCCAGGGTGGAGGTAGTGCTCCAGATTTCTATGAAGAACTTCTGGCCTGGCGCGATGGGAAAACCCCCAATACGCACCTCGCTGAATGGGAACCACTCGAACCATGCTGAATAAAAGGCGGCCTTGGTTCTTTCCTTTGCAGTAAGCATCAAACTCGATGCCGTCTTGCAGCACGTCCTTGTTTGACCAACCGTCGATACCCACCCAGGCGCTCGCATAGTCCCAGCCGCCCGTGCATTTGCCGCTCGCTTGCTTGGCAGTCGGAACCGTGACATAAGAGTAGACATAGTAGTAAGAAGATTTTCCATAACTCTTCGCTGAATTAGTATGCACAGCGCCGCTCCAGTTGTAGGAAGCAGCTTCATTGGCCGCCGGGGAAGGACCTTTCGCAGCAGGGCCGTGATAGATGTTGGTTTGCTCTAGAACCGGAACTACGCGCTCTTGCGAAGCGGCCATGGCTTCGGCCCAGCTTTTATAATCTCCGCTGTAATCGTTTGGCCGGGGAGGAAAACCGTAGTAGGCGAGGTCTGCGTCCGAGGCCCGGAGCGGGTCAAAACCTTCCGGCGGAGCAGCGGTGGTGGTGATTCCTGGCAGATTGGTGGGGAGCTCATTCTGCGACTGTGCAATGCTGGCCGGCGGTGCTGCGGTAATCAGCAAGGCGAGGATGAGAGAAGCTTTCTTCATACTTTTTCCTTTTCTTTTTGGGTTATGGGGTAACTGCCGGCATGTCACAAGACCTCAGCATCAATTCCGCTAGGCCTTTTCCAAGCTCAACTGCTGGTGTTGCCGCCAGCGCCGTGGATGCGGAAACAAACACAACGCGCCAACAAAGCGGTCTCTGCTTCATGGTTGTGACATTCCTTGGGAATACCGGGGTTGGGCTGCGTTGAATAATGCAATTCGGCCACGTGCTGGTGAGCAGGCGAGCGAAGGCCTACTCTTTTTCGCCCGGAATGGTTCCCGCCGGCATGGCATATTGCAAGGCCTCAAAGAAGCTGACTTTCACTGGGCCCAAAAGCTTTCGCCGTAGAACGAGCAGCCGTGCGAGATCGGAACTATGCCGCTCGAGGTTTCCGATTAAATTTGATTAACCGATCCGCGATGACCTGTGCCACGGACTTACTTTCCTGCCGGCTGGCTTCAGCCGCGATGCGAAGAAAGTATGCTTCCGCTGGATCAGTTACTGCAAGGGGGGTTTGCATGGACCCGGCCCCATCCCTAACTAAAGTAGGAGGCGTGCCCAAGCTTGCTCATGGATTATTGCCGTCACTCTCAACCCCTGTCAACAGCAAAATCTGTGAACAAAATCATTTATCTACCCTCAAGATTCGGCTCTTTGATCGATAGCCTCTGCCGCAACAACCTATAAGCACACTAAGTGCGATGAATTACTTTTCGCATTACCGCCGTGTGTTTTTCGGCACAGCAATAGGTGACGTGTAACTTGATCCAGCTGGAAGCAGTGGTTACGTCGGCGCCGCGCGTCTCGACCCCCGGCCTCAAGCCGGGTGCAGGTCGTCAAGTTGGGGCAGCAGCACGACGCTCTCCTGTTCGTTCGGGTCGGTGCCCCGGATTTCCTGTAGAAATTGCCGGCTTTTACGAACTCCATGCGCCTTTCCTTACTGAAAGGCGCACACGCGGTCTTGTCTAGCGGCGCGGCAGGAAATCCGGGTGCGGGAGATAACCGCGACGGCTTCTTCCGTAGTGCTCGGGTTGTAGGGCAGGTGGGGTTGGCAGCGGCGACTTCGGTGATGGGTGCCATGGGCGCCTCGCAGTGTGAATTGTTTATCAGGCTTTTACTCCGCGCGCAACGCATGCATCGGGTCGACTTTGGAGGCGCGTGTGGCAGGCACCGACACGGCAAGCAGCGCGACCGCGGAAAGGAGGAGCGCGGCGGAGAGAAAAACCGCCGGGTCCCAGGCCTTGACCCCAAACAGGAAGCTCGCGATCAACCGGGTCAGGCCAAACGCCGCGGCGATGCCCACCACCACGCCCATCAGAGCCAGCCTCATGCCGTGCCAGACCACAAGCCTGCGGACGGCAGATCGATCCGCCCCCAGCGCCATGCGGATCCCCATCTCCTGGGTGCGTTGCGCTACGGAGTAGGCCATCAAGCCGTAGATGCCGATGGCGGCGAGCAGCAATGCCACCGCGCCGAAAATGGTAAGCAGCAGCATGTTGAAGCTTTGCCGCGCCGTCGAGCGACCCATCACCTCATCCATGGTGCGGATATGGGCCACCGGGAATCCTGCGCTCGCGATGCGCAACTGCTCGGTGATGGCGGGAATGGACAGGTGCGGGTCGCCGCGGGTTCGCACCAGCCAGAAGAGCGGCTGGATATTGGCGTAGGCTGCGTTATAGTCATCCGAGACCTGGGCAATTGGCGCGATCATCATGGGGCTGGCAGGCTGGGCTAGACCGCTGTCGTGGAAGTCGGCGACGACGCCGACAATCGTTTCAATCCTCTATCCCCGTGCCTGATGTGCTGCCCTATAGGATCTTGCTTGGGCCAGTATTGCCTGGCGAAGGCCTCATTGATGAGATTTACAGCGCGGCGCTTCGGCGATGTCGTTTTCCGTGAAGTCGCGGCCACGCAGTAATGGGAATCCTGAACAGGTTCAGATAACCCGGCGTAATGCTCATCCACTGGCTTCCGCAGCAGCCTTTTTCGACCGGACGCCCGACCATCTGGAACGCCGTGCCATCTTCGACATCGATGGGCCTCCAAAAGCCGGCGGCCGCAACTTCCACTCCAGGGAGGGCATTGAGCCGGTTGCGGCCGTCCCGCAAGAGCTGAGCGATGCC
This sequence comes from uncultured Acidobacteriaceae bacterium, assembly GCA_963840675.1. Classification (GTDB taxonomy): domain Bacteria; phylum Acidobacteriota; class Terriglobia; order Terriglobales; family Acidobacteriaceae; genus PALSA-350. The sequence continues at coordinate 99,324 of CAWJAB010000001.1, read as the reverse complement.
GGCTGTATTCTGGTAGCGTTCGCCGTTGAGCGACATCTCCATGGTCAGCACGTTGTGCGCATCGAAGCCCGGACCCACCTCGTGAAGGGCGATGAAGGTGCGAATGAGAAGCGCCGCGCCGATCAGCAGCACCAGGGCCAGCGAGATTTCGCTGACCACCAGCAGCGAGCGGGCCTTTCCCTCGCGGAACCCAGTGCCGGAACGGTTGCCGCTCTCTTTGAGCGTGGAGTTCAAGTCGGAGCGCGAGGCGCTGAAGGCGGGGAACAGCCCGAAGAGAATGCCGGTAAGCAACGAGACACCGAGGGTGAAGCCGAGCACGCGCCAATCCATGCCGATGGCGGAGCCGTCCTCGCCGATGCGAGGCAGGCCGGCCGGACTGACGGCGAGCAGTGCTCGCATTCCTACAACGCCGAGAGCCATGCCGAGAATGCCCCCGGTCAGGGATAACAGCACGCTTTCAGTCAGCAACTGGCGCACGATGCGCGCGCGGCCGGCTCCCAGTGCGGAGCGGATAGCGAACTCGCGTTTGCGGACGGTGGCGCGCACCAGCAGCAGATTGGCGACATTGGCGCAGGCGATCAACAGCACCAGTGCTACCGCGCCCAGCATCATCAGCAGCGAATTCCGCGCATCGCCGATGATGCTGTCGCGCAGTGGTCCAACCGTAAAATACGGTCGCCAATCCGTGTTCGGGAACTCACGGTGGTACTCTGGGCTCGCCGCCCGCAATTGGGCGTTGGCCTGCGCCACGGTGACGCCCGGCTGCAGCAGTCCGGTCACCTCAAAAAAGAGGTTCATGTCGCTGCTGACCGGGTCAAACTGAAACGGCAGCCACAGGTCGGCCTGCGGGTCGGCGACGAAATCCTTTCCGATCACGCCGACGACGGTGTAAGACTCATTGCCCACGAAATAGATTTCCCCACGATGGCCTGGTTGCCGCCGAATCTGCGCTGCCACAGGCCGTAGCTCAGGACCACCACCTTGCCGCCGTGGGGCGAGTCCTCCTGCGGCGTGAAGGTCCGTCCCAGCGCCACGGGCGCGCCATACACGCGGAAGTAGCCCGCCGTGACGTGTATCCCGTGGACTTGCTCCGGACGGCCGCCGGTAAGGTTATAGCCGGGGCCCGCGTTGTCGTAGGCCACGACCTCTTTAAACAGGTTCGTTTGCCGCTGAAAGAAGTGAAACTCCGGGATGTTGTGAAGGTTATTGGCAAGGCCGGACGTGTGCGCCAGAAAATTCGACCATGCGATCGGCGTTGGGATAAGTGAGCGGCTTCAGCAGAACCGTATTCACGACAGAGAAGATGGCGGTGTTGGCCCCGATGCCCAGCGCCAGCGCGGCAACGGCAGCGATGGCGAATCCGGGGTTCTTCCCGAACATTTGCAGTGAGTGCTTGACGTCGTTGAACAGGTCGCCCACTTCGCCACTCCGTTGCGCTGCTTCAGCAGATTGGATTCTAACTATGCTACCGCCAGCTGACCACGTCGACGGCAAACGGCGCGAGTTGAAGCTTGTCCCCTGTTTGTGGCGAGACCCGGGCCGCGCCATCGCCCGTCGCCTCGTCGACGGTGGATACTGTCGCCGATTTCACCACTGGGGGAAGCGTCAACTCAATCGGAATGTTCCGTTTGTTGACCACCAGGAGCTTCTTGCCCGCTGGAGTAATAAAGGCCTGTGCGTCGGTGGCGGAGCCCATGCCACCCACAGAAGTCTCCACGAGTTTGTCACCCGGATGGAAGTTGTCCTTGATCAGTCTTAGCACCCAGTAGCGGGCATTGGGCTTGCCATTGTTGTAATCCATCATCGAGACGCTGGGAAACTGAGAGGGATATCCTACCAGCTGCGATTCTCCAATGACATCCACACCAAGCTTGGTCTCTTCGATAAAGAGGTAACCGTACAGCGCGCCGGCAGCGTTCCAGTATGTGGTGGGTATGTGGTCAGGCAAGGCTTTTGAGGCCATGATCTCCGCAATATCAGAAGGAAGGATCACTCCAAGTTCATCGGTATCCATTTTGGTTGAAGGTGAGAGCCTGTCCCGTGTGGTCTTAATGAAACGCACCCCGGCGAGGAAGGCATCGGCCTGGTTGAAGAACGTGTATTGCCAGTCGTCGATGTTCTCGCGTATGTCGGGAATGGAGTAAAAATGGTACGAAATGAAATCCAGCGGAATTCCAGGCTTATGGTGTGAGGGGTCAAGAAAGTACTCATACCAGAGGGGATTCGCCGTGGTGAAGGCCAGGGCCATACCCATAAACTTTGTGTCTGGACTTACTTTGTGAATGGCCTCCACGATCGCGTCGTAACGCGCGGTGTAGGCTTCCGGAGTGGTTCGATGTTCGATGTCGGGCTCGTTGAGCACCTCCCAGTAGGGAAACTTATAGTGGTATCCGGACTTGTGTTCCTTGCCCAGCTCGTCAACGAATCCGCCTTGTGTATACCAACTCACTAACCGCGCAAGATACTCTCCGATCGGTTTGTTCGAGGGGTCGATTGGTTCCGTTCCCTGGGTATAGTCCCAAAAAACCTGGCCGGGATCTGAGGGATAGGTTACCGGCTTGTCGGTCTTGAACATCCATGCCGGGATAGTCGAGAAATTCATGACGGTGGTGTGACCCTGTTCCTCGGTCGCCGCAAGAAAGTCCTTGGTGTAAGGGTCGATGAGCGAGAAATCCCACGAGGTCTTGTCGTTTGTGGGTGGGTCCAGTTCAGCCACCGAAAGTTTGGGGTAGGGGTTCCAGGGGACATAGCGAACGTAGTCGGCGCCGAGATCCTTCAGCGCAGCAAAGCTCCCGTCGTGGATGGGCGAACCCTTGGCGAGCATCGGATTGACAACCACCTGGAGGGTCGGCGTCGATTTAGAAACGATCACCGTCTTATTGAAGTCGATGACGATAGTGTTGGGCGGAGCCGTAGGGAGCTGGCCAGCCGCCGGCAAGGTCGACAGAAGCGTTGTGCAGAGGGACGCAATTGTAGTGCGTGAGAAAACTCGATGGAGCAGTTTCTGAGATTTCATGAGCGATCCTTTTGTCACCACGTGCAGAACAGGTAGCTGCCGTTTATCTATTGTGCGGTCGTTTTCAAAGCCAAACTCTGTTTTTGATAATACGTCGGGCTTTGTTCTACCGCGTTGAGGAGCACCTCGCATATATCCAAAGCCATCGGTGGGTGACCCAGTTCTCACCTTTGAGACCTGGGAGTCTCGCAGTGGAACCCAATCCCGGTTGAAACCGTGAGACCGCTAGCCCGGAAAGCTATTGCCGAACATTGGAGCCTTGCTTTTTGATTGCTCCTCGGTGGCTTCGTCCTGGATTACGTCCCAATGCTCCAGCAGCACGCCATCTTCAATAAGAAGAATATCGGCCGCGATCCAGTTAGCCGGCGCTCCGAACCCAGAAAACCGGCCATGGACGATCACGAAATCCCCGTCGGCAACAATGGTTCCCGCTTCATGTTTCAAGGTGGACGGCAGCGCCTTGACCAGGTTGAACAGACCTTCACGGCCCGGCTCTATATGCGCGCTATGCTGGATATAGTTGGGCGACCAATACCGTTCTGCCGCCTCATAGTTCCGCTTGTTGAACAATGTGTCGAAGGCTTCCAGGACCAGCGCCTTGTTGCGTTCTTGTTTTGTCTCACTCATAACGACTCTCCACTCTTAAAGCTTCGATCCCCCGTCTACGGAAATGCTCGCGCCTGTAATCCACCGTGCGCCGTCGGAAGCGATGAACGCAATCACGTCGGCCACATCCGATGCCTGTCCGATGCGTTTGAGCGCCTGCATGCTGAGCGTGAGATTGCGGCCGGCCTCCGTCTTGGTGAAGTTCGACATATCAGTCTCGATCACACCCGGGGCGATCGCATTCACGCGAATGCCCACGCGATCCAAGCAGCGCAGCCCAGTGTTTGACCAGATGTCTCCAGCGCACCCTTCGTCGCCGCATACGCCGCTATGGAAGGAGCATTTGCCTGGCCAGGAGAACCGGGAGAGAACCGTGCCGCCAGGGAGGTTATGGCGATCACGCTGGAACCCTCCCCCAGAACCGGAAGAAGTTGCTGCAGCAGAAAGAAAGGAGCTCGAACATTGGTGGCAAACAGGTCGTCGAGGTCTTTCACTGTGTGATCTTCGATGCGAGCAGCCTTGGAAATCCCAGCGTTCACGACCAAAATATCCAGTCGCTCTCCGACCATCTTCCGCACTTTGGCTGCGAGTTCCGTAGAGCCTTCAGGCGCTGCCAAATCTGCGCCTACAAGATCGGCGCTCCCGCCGTCGTTACGGATCGCGGTCACCAGCGTTTCTGCGTCTGTTTGAGATTTTCCGTAATGAACCAGCACATGCGCGCCTGCCTTGGCCAACGCCAGCGCAGTAGCCCTCTGCCGATACCGCGTGAGGCTCCCGTGATCAGAGCATTCTTGCCATCTAAGCGATACAAAGTGTCCCCTCCCGCGTTAATCCTGCTAAAGAAAATATGAAGGAAGGCGCGGATGATTGCACCCCGCAAAGGAAGGCATTTTCCGTGCCGGTGACTGGTGCGCATCGGCTCCCTCGATCGAGGGGGTGGGTGATACCCCGGTGTTGTATTCATGCCCGAGGGGAACGCCGGCTCTCCGGAATAATGATTTCGCGGCGGCCGAAAAGGCGCGCATCCAGCGAAATTGCTCCGGGCCCAAGCAAAACCAGCGCGAGCGATATCACGGCCAGGTGCAAGGCTAGGAGTGCATCGCCATGCTGGTGAGGGTCCGTGGTGATAAGCCCGGAAACGCTCATCGCCAGGTAGCCAATTGTTGCCGCAGCGCCTGCGACAGGCGTCAGAAATCCGGCCAGGAGAAAAAGCTCCTCCAATGATTGCAAGAAATCCGATAACGCGAACGATAAATGCCGGGCCGCCCGACGCAGTGAAGGCACTAAAACCTTGCGTGATCGCGCCCAGGCCAACTGTGATTCGCAGAAGGATAAGCCCGAGGCCTGGCCATCCGGCCGGGAAAGCCGAAAATAGCTTTTGCAGTTTATGCCTCCTGCGCGGCCAGAGCGCACCATGATCGAGATTAGCTCCGCTGATCTGGAATGTGACCCCCAGATCCAGTGCTTTTTCCCCACCACTATGCCTTGCACCCAGGCAGGAGTTAGAGCTGTATGATTCCGCGCCGGATTCCAATGGCAACGGCCTCGGTGCGATCGCCCGCACCAAGTTTCTCCATGATGTGCTTGATATGCCCCTTCACTGTCTCCTCGGAAATAAACAGGAGCGCTGCGATGTCGCTGTTTCGATTGCCTCCGGCGACCTTCCGCAGGACCTCAATTTCACGCTCGCTCAATGTCTCATCGCCCAGATATTCCACCAGGCGAGCCGCAACCTCCGGCGGCACTTGTTTCTTTCCGCCATGCACTTTGCGGATCATCTCTACCAACTGTTTCCGCGGCATGCTCTTAAGCATGTAGCCTCGAGCTCCGGCCTCGAGCGCGCGGTGGATCTCGACGTCTCCTTCAAAGGTCGTAAGCATGATCACGCGGGCATCTGCGAACTCCGTACGAATGGCAACCATGGCGTCGATACCACCAATGTCGGGCAGCCTCAGGTCCATGAGAGTGATGTCAGGCCGATGCTTCCGGTAACCCTCGATAGCCTCATGGCCCGATGCGGCCTCGGCAACCAGCAGCATATCCGGCTCGTTCCTGATCACGGCTGCAATGCCTTCCCGCATCAGCGGGTGATCGTCCACGCAGAAAACTCGAATCTGAGAAGAGTCGCTCATCCTTTATCCTCATTCCTTTCGGTTGGTTGCCGGCGTTTGGAACTTTTCCCGGCTGAGCCAGGGAAGCCACCGCGATATCGGACCATTGAGTTCATCTTCGAATGCAATTGCGCCGGGGACGGTCAGCTCGACCTCGGTCCCCGCGCCGATACGGCTGCGAAGTTTAAAGCCGGCGCCGATGCCTTCAGCACGCTCCCTCATACCCGGCAGACCCCAGTGCCCCTCGCGGCCGGAATCAAGCACATGGGCATCGATGCCACAGCCATCGTCGCGCACCAGAATACGAAAGTATCTACGTGCATATTCTATGTCTACCTCGACTGAGTTTGCCTTCGCGTGCACAAACGCATTCACGATGGCCTCCCGGCCGATGCGATATACCTCGTCACGGATCTGTAGCCGCAAGGGGCGTGCAGTGCTTTGCGCGATTACGCGGTATGCAATCTTGTCATCGACGGCGAATTCCCGCCCCATGCGCGAGAATGCGATCGCCAGATCGCCGCTCTCTGCATCGTGCGTGCGCAGGCCCCGGAGTGCGTTTCGACCTTCTTCAATAATCTGGCGCATCATCTGCAAAACCCGTTTCAGCAGGGGCTTGGCGGGAGAATCGTCGGGTAGTTGATCCTCCGCCAGGTCGAGTTGCATGGAGGCACTGAGGACGCCCTGCAGAAGCGTGTCGTGGAGTTCGCGGGCGATGCGTTCGCGTTCCACCAACCGTTCTTCGAGACGCATGCGAGTTTGCCCTACGATCTGTCGCACCCGGATAAGATAAACCGCGGTCAAGAGGAGGATCAGCACAGTGACTGCGACCAATTGAAACCAGGTCGTTTGATAAAAGTAAGGATGTTGGGTGATGTTGTAGATGATCCCTGTGCGATCCCACACCCCGTCGCTATCGCTTGCCCGTAGGTGGAAGGTATGAGCTCCGGCGGGGATATTGGTGTATACCGCGGTTCTCGAGGCGTCAGCGTCGAGCCAGCCGCCATCGACCCCATCCAGCCGATACTGCAGACGGAGCTTTTCTGGTGAGGCGAGGTCAATCGCTTCAAGATGAATCTCCACATGATGCGTCGCTGGGGGCAGGATCAGCTCCTGGCCCGCGATTTCCTTGTGTTGCCCGACAGTGATGGCTCCGACGAAAATTTTTGGTTTCCGGGTTACCCGCGGCACCTGCGCCAGGTCAATCATTGCCAGGCCTTTCAGGGTCGCCACCCAAAGCTTGCCACCTGCGTCGATCGCGATATTGGGAGACCCTACACTGCACTGGACGGAATTCATTCCGTCGGACCGGTCGAAAACACGATAATCAAGCGGACCATCATGATCCCGGACGGCGTTGAGCAGGTCGTCGCGCCGCATGCGGATTACACCGTTGTTCCCGCTGAACCAGAGATCATGTTGGGGAGACTCCACCATCTTCAGCAGTTTTAAATCCTCGTTGGCGCTGATCAGCCGATTGTTCTGGATCAGGCTGATTCCTTTCGGAGAGGCCACGGTATAGAGGTTCCCCAGCGAATCTTCAGCAAACCTCACCGAGAAGGGGCCCTCTTTCAGTTGGTTCGGCGGGAGAGGGAGAAACCGTTCTCCCGCAAGACGATCGAGACCGCCCTGGGTGGCCACCCATAGGTTGCCCGCTCGATCCTGGTGAACGCTAAGAACCCGATTGCTGGATAGCCCATCGGCAACGGTGTAGTTACGAATATGTCCGTCCTGGATGTGGCTGAGGCCGTCAGGCGTGGCCGCCCACAGAGAATCATCCTGGGCGATCACGATCTGCAGCACAATTTTGCTGATCAATCCTTGTTCGGCGGAGTATTGCACAAAGCGGCCGTCGCGAAATCGAAATAGCCCACCGCCGTAGGTTCCGATCCATAGGTTATCTTTCGCATCCTCTGCCAGAGACCAGACACAGGAGTTGAGAAGGCCGTCTTTCTCGCTATAGAACTTGAAGTGCTTCCCGTCAAAAGCAGAAAGCCCGCAGTTGCTGCCAACCCAAAGCCTCTCATCATGCCCCGGCAAAACCGCCATGGTGATGTCGTTTGGCAAGCCATCTGCCGCGGTAAACATATGCACTACGCGACGTCTGAGGTGAACCAGACCATTGCCGTTACTGCCGATCCACAAGTCGCCATCGCGGCTGACATAGAAAGAGCGCGCATGCAGATTAGGCGCAGGCGTATCCAGTTGCTCTCCGTCTACGCGGTAAATGCCAATACCGCTGGCCACCCACAGGTTGTCCTGGAAATCCCGGTAAATGTGAAACGCCGCTGTCTTTACCACATTCAGAGGTTGCAGGGGAGGAGGGCGCGGATCACCGCGACGCATCACGCCTTGGTTCGTGCAGTACCACATCGTCCCGCTGGAATCCTGGAAGACACCAAAAATCTGATCCTCATGGACCCCCAGGCTGGCAGCAAGGCCGGGATGGCGGATGATCTGGTGGCCGTCCCATTCGATAAACCCCTGCCCGGTGATAAGCAGCAAGTGGCCGTCTAACGTCTGGGCGATTTGGCTGACAGATACGCCCGGTGTCACTGTCACAAATCTGCCGGCGTCTTGTCGATAAAGGCCATCATCGGCTCCGGCCCACAACGTGCCGTCGCGCGACTGAAGCAGAGCTTCGACCGCATCGTTCGGTTCTGAGCTCAGACGGTAAAAGGTCAACAACGCGGGGTCGAATCGATCCAGAGCCGATCGCGGGATGACGACTATACCCGCATCCGTGCCCACCCAAAGGTCGCCATCGGAAGATTCCAGCAGAGCATGTACTGCCCCGGGTGAAGGCGAACCTGCAGTCTTGAGATCGATCGCCGTAAAGTCACGCCCGTCGAAGCTCGCCAGGCCCGATTCCGTGCCCACCCAGAGAAGCCCGTTCGCTGTTTGAACGATCGCGTTGACCACATTGTCTGGAAGACCATTTTCCACGGTGAAGTCGGTCCGGATATAGTCGTCGGCAAGCGGGCCTGAGTCCAGCGCCCGCGCAGGACCGGCGAGCATCATCGTGAAGATCACAAAGCTCACGAGCCCGTTCAACCACGTTTTACCCAGCCGATAGCCCACAGAAGTAAAGAGTACGACGTGACGCTGTTTAACGGAAGGATCGTTTGCCATCGAACCAGATATGCTGTGGGAATTCATCCCTAAGCACGAAGGGGACGGTGCCGGTGCGTTTCGCGTAGCCATCATTTTTTAAAATCAGAGGACCTCTGCTGTTGCGCTTCGCTGGTCCAATTTGCGGAGTTTGCGTAAGAGCTGCGAAGCCTCGGAGAAGTCAACCTTGTTACCCAAGGGCGTTCGGTGAAGTTACTACTTCTATCTGCAAGATGATGACTTTATAACAGCTTGGCAGGGCCTGTGTATGTTGCGCATTCGCCGGCACCTCAGATTTATTTGCTGGCGCCTTAACTCAAAATCCTGCGCGTGCATCTCAGCACTTAGCCCTTGATTGGGCATGCACGGAGTCAATGTAGTTGGGTTTCGTCTCACAGCTGAATTGCGGCAGAGTCGTTTGAGGCAGCTCGAGGCGAACAATAGTACACAGTTGGCAGCGCCTCCGTGGAAATCTTACATAGACGCGAAGCCGTTTATCCGCGCAAGGTGGATCCAATGCGTATAAGCCGTTTGCTGTTGTTAATTCCTCTTGTATTGGCCATACCGGCCACATTGTTCGCCCAGCTTAGTGTAACTGTCAGCATCGCTCCGCCCGAACTCGTAACGTACTCGCAACCTAGTTGCCCGCAGAGTGGTTATTTGTGGACTCCGGGCTACTGGGGCTATGGTCCAGAAGGCTACTACTGGGTGCCTGGCACGTGGGTCCAGCCGCCCACCGTCGGGCTGCTATGGACTCCGGGTTATTGGGGGTGGGCTAACGAAGGCTACGTCTGGAATGCGGGCTACTGGGGTCCCACCGTTGGCTTTTATGGAGGGATCAACTATGGCTTCGGCTACAGTGGTGTTGGCTATGGCGGCGGATATTGGAATAACGGAGCCTTCTACTACAACCAGTCCGTCAATAACGTGAATGTCGCGGTAATTCACAACACTTACACGAGGAGCTTCCCAAGGGCGGGAGGCTACGTTAGTTACAATGGCGGACGCGGTGGAACAACCGCTCGACCGACCGCCGCACAAGAAGCCGCAGCACACGGGCGTCATAGTCCGGCAACGGCGGCACAAACCGAACATCAACAGGTCGCCAGCAGAAACCACGAACTCTTGGCATCGGTGAATCATGGCAAGCCTCCGATCGCGGCGACCTCCAGACCGGGAGAGTTCACCGGCAAGGGGGTAATAGCAGCTCGCGGTGCAGCCGCCGAGAACAATGCTGTCGCGAAGAGAACAGTGGCAACGCGCTCAAATGAGAGCAATGGAACCGCGAAGAGAGCGGCTGCAACTCACCCAAGCGAGAACAGGTCGACGACTGAGAGCGCAATTGCAACTCACCCCAGCGAGAGCAAGGCAACCGAGAAGCGAGCGGCTGCAGCTCGCCCAAGTGAGCACAAGGCGACGACCGAGAGGGCAACTGCAACTCACCCCAGCGAGAGCAAGGCAACAGAGAAGACAGCCACTGCAACTCGCTCAAGTGAGCACAAGGCGACGACCGAGAGGGCAGCTGCAACTCACCCCAGCGAGAGCAAGGCAACAGAGAAGACAGCCGCTGCAACTCGCTCAAGTGAGCACAAGGCGACGACCGAGAGGGCAGCTGCAACTCACCCAAACGAGAGCAAGGCAACCGAGAAGACAGCCGCAACTCGCCCAAGTGAGCACAAGGCGACGACCGAGAAGGCAGCAGCAACTCACCCGAGTGAGGGTAAGGCGACGACCGAGAGGGCAGCTGCAACTCACCCAAGCGAGAGCAAGGCAACCGAGAAGACAGCCGCAACTCGCCCAAGTGAGCACAAGGTGACGACCGAGAAGGCAGCAGCAACTCACCCAACCGAGAACAAATCAGCCGAGAAGGAGGTCGCCACTCGCTCAGATGAGAATAAATCTCATCCTCAGCCTGTAGCGACTCGTCAACATGCAGAACCTGCCACTCAGGCTCGCGCCGAGAGTGCTCCTGGGAAAAAATCCTCCGGAGGGGAAGCACAGCCTCGTCAGTAACGAATTGACCACAGTGTATTTTGACCACTGTGTATTGCATCAGCTTGATGGCGCCGGAGCGACCACGCTCCGCTCCGGCGGCGCCCTCCGGCAGCGGAACCGCCCAGAATTTTGGAAAATCTGTGGAACATCGCTCTTCGACGATCCGTATCAGCTCGAAGAGGATTTTTCATGCAAACGCTGCGGCAGGATATCGCGTATGCGCTGCGACAGATGCGTCTGTCCCCCATCTTCACGCTGACCACGATGTTGACGCTGGCGCTGGGGATCGGCGCAACCACTGCCATCTTCTCGCTCATTCATACGGTCATGCTCAAGTCGCTGCCTGTGGTCGATCCGTCCCGGCTATACCGCATCGGCGATGGGCAGGATTGCTGCGTTGAGGGTAGCCCACAGGATAACTGGGGGATGTTCTCCTACCCCTTCTATCTGCGCATGCAGGAGAATACGCCGGAGTTCGAAGAACTGGCGGCATTTCAGGCGGGCGGATGGCAATTCAGCACGCGGCGGGGCGAAACCGACCGTGTGGCCAAGCCGTTGCGCGCGGAGATGGTCAGCGGAAACTATTTTTCTACCTTCGGTGTTGGTGCCTTCATCGGGCGGACCATTGTTCCGCCGATGATCGCCCTTCCTCCGCCCCGGTCGCCATGCTCAGCTATCGCGCATGGCAGCAGGAATATGGCTCCGATCCAAGAGTGGTGGGTTCGACGTTCATCGTCGATGACCATCCCTTTACGGTGGTTGGCATTTCGCCGCCGGGCTTCTTTGGCGAAACGCTGCGTAGCGATCCGCCGGCGATATGGCTGCCTCTCAACCAGGAGCCGATACTCAACGGCACCAATTCGCTGTTGCATCGCTTCAATGCGTGGGTGCGGGTGATTGGCCGGCTTAAGCCAGGGGCTTCTCCCGATGCACTGCCCAGCCGACTGACGAATCTGCTGCGGGGATGGCTGGTGAACGAGAGTGGCTTTCCTGCGGACTGGATGTCGGGAATCAAAGCTCAGCTGCCCAAGCAAAAGATAAGCATCGTTCCTGCAGGGACGGGCGTAGGCGTGATGCGGGCCAACTACTCGGCCAGCCTGAATATTCTGCTTACGGTGTGCTGCCTGGTGCTGCTCATTGCCTGCGCCAACATTGCGAATCTGTTGCTGGCGCGAGGTGCGTCTCGCCGGGCACAGACGTCGGTGCGACTGGCGCTGGGCGCGTCTAGACGAGGTTAATGCGGCAATCGCTGACAGAGAGCCTGGTGCTTTCCGTAATGGGCGGTTTGCTGGGGCTGGCGGTGGCGTTCCTGGGGGTGAAGGCGGTGGTCGCGCTGGTGTTCCACGGGGCGCAGTATGTGCCCATCGATGCGGCTCCATCGCTGCCCGTGCTAGGGTTTGCGTTTCTGCTATCACTGTTTACTGGGGCGCTGTTTGGCACGGCTCCGGCTTGGCTGGCGACGCATGCCGATCCGGCCGAGGCGCTGCGCGGCGCCAACCGCAGCACCAAAGACCGGTCGTCGTTCTCGCAGAAGGCTTTGGTGGTGGTGCAGGCGGCGCTGTCGGTAGTGCTGCTGGCGGGCGCAGGATTGCTGACCAGGAGTTTGCAGAAGCTGCAGCATCAGGACTTCGGCTATGAGACGGATCATCGGGTGACCATCAGCCTGACGGCGCCATTTAACGCATATTCGCAGCCCAAGCTGGACGCGATGTACCGCGAACTGCAGGACCGGCTGGCGCACATTCCGGGCGTGGAGCGGGCGGCGTTGGCCCAGTACACGCCGCTGCAGGATAACTGGGGCGAGATCGTAATACGCCAGGGCCATGGGATGCCGAATATGAACGACGATATCGGTTCGTCGTGGGATCACGTGAATGCGGGTTATCTGGAAACGCTGGGACAGAAGATTCTGCGCGGACGCTCGATCACTGACGACGATACGCCGTCGACACAGAAGGTCGCGGTCGTGAACGAGGCATTCGTGAAGAGATTTTTCAAGCCGGGTGAAGAGCCGGTGGGGGCGCACTTTGGTCTGGATTTGCCGCAATACAGCGCGACCTACGAGATCGTAGGGGTCGTGCGCAATGCGAAGTACCAGGATCCGGCAGGGACTGGTCCCACCAGGCCATTGTTCTTTGTGCCGCTGGCACAGCGCGTACACTATGACCATCCGTTGATGCAGTCGTTGGACGACAGCACGCACTTTATCGAGGGCGCAGTGCTGCAACTGCACGGCAGCATGGAGGGGCTGGAGCCACAGATCCGGCGCGTGCTGAGCGACGTCGATTCCAACCTGACGCTGCTGGGCATACAGACCCTTGAGGAGCAGGTGAACTCGAGCTTTGACCAGCAGCGGGCGGTGGCCCAGATGACGGGGTTGTTCGGGATACTGGCTCTGATACTGGCGGCCGTGGGGCTGTATGGCGTAACCGCGTACACCGTCGAGCGGCGGACCAGTGAGATCGGCGTGCGCATGGCGCTGGGGGCGAACCGGATGAACGTGATCCGGCTGGTGCTGCATGGAGCATTTCTGCAGATACTGATTGGGCTGGCAATTGGGATTCCGGTCTCGCTTGCGTGCTCGCGGCTGATTGCGGCGCAGCTCTACCAGGTAAAGGGATGGGATCCGCTGGTGCTGGGCGGATCGGTGCTGGCGCTGGCAGCGTGTGCCTTTCTGGCGAGCATCATTCCGGCGCAGCGAGCGGCGTCCATCAATCCGGTCAAGGCATTGCGCACGGAATAGCCCGATCGTTCTTCACTTGACAAGCAAGTGGGGCAAGCCGATCCTTCTTACAGGAGCGTCTACTTGAATGCCTAGTAAAGAAAAGGAGTCAATCCAGCTGCTGCAGGGTACACTGGACCTGATCGTCCTGCGCACCCTGGCCAGCATGGGCTCTCAGCATGCGTACCAGATCGCTACCCGGCTCCAACAGGTCTCCGATCGTCTGCTCAACCTCAACCAGGGCACGCTCTATCCAGCCCTGGTGCGGCTTGAGCAATATGGATGGATCAAGGGCGCCTGGGGAAAGACGGAAAGCAACAGAGACGCCAAATACTACACCATCACCAAGGCAGGACAAAAAGCGCTGAGCCAGGAGACCGCTCGTTGGAGGAAGCTGGCCGGCCTGGTTGAGCTGCTGCTGGTGGAGGAGCCTCAACCGTGATGACGCGCGTGAGACGCCTTCTTGCCAGGCTCCGCGGCCTCTTCGAAAACGTCCGTCGAGAAGAAGAGTTAGAACGGGAAATCGCGACTCATCTTGCGCTGCTCGAGGATGAGTTCCAGAACAAAGGCCTGCCCCCCGGCGAAGCGCGGCTTGCAGCCAGGCGTGCTTATGGCGGCGTGGAACAGGCGAAGCAACTGCATCGCGAGGAACGCTCGTATCAGGGGCTTGCCCAGGCTGCGCAGGACATTCGTTATGCATTTCGTCAGCTCAGCAGGGCGCGCGGCTTCACCGTAGCCGCTGTATTGACTCTCGCTCTGGGTATCGGCGCAAATACAGCCATCTTTTCCGTAATCAATGCCGTACTGCTCAAGCCGCTGAGCTATCCGGATCCGGACCGGATTGTACAGTTCATGCTGATGATGCCGCAGGGACCGGCACGAGGCGCCTCGGTGCCCGACTTTCATCTATGGCAGCAACAGACCCGCGTCTTTCAGGATGTTTCAGCATACGACGTCGGCGGACATGGACTGAATTTGACTGGCAACATGCCCGAACGAATTCATGGACTCCACGTCACGGCGGACTACTTCCGCTTGTTTGGCGCTCCGATGCTTCTGGGACGCACCTTCACAACTCAAGAAGACAGCCCGAATGGCGGCAAGGTCGTCGTCATCAGCTACAGCCTGTGGAACCGCAAGTTCGGAGGAGATCCCAATATAGTCGGAAAGGCAATTTCGCTGGAAAAAGAGCCATTCACCGTGATTGGTGTGACCGGGCCGAGGTTCGAACCCGAACCGGTGGCAGACGTATGGATCCCGTTCCAGTTCGATCCGAACAGCAGCGACCAGGCGCACTTCTACTTTGTAGCGGGTCGGCTCAAGCCCGGTGTTACGTTGGATCAGGCGAACGCGGAACTGAAGCTGGCCGCGAATGAAGCTCGACGCAAGTATCCGCTTGCCGATCCGGAGCTCGGCTACAGGGTCGAACCGCTCCGTGATGCCGTTGTGGGTGATGCGCGATCGTCGCTGCTGATGATCGGGGTGCGGTGAGCTTTGTCTTGCTCATCGCCTGTGCCAACGTGGCAAATCTGCTGCTGGTCCGGGCCACCGGCAGAAAACGGGAGTTCGCCATTCGCGCTGCGCTGGGCGCTGGGCGCGGGCGCATCCTTCGCCAGCTCCTCACCGAGAGCATCCTGCTGTCGTTGACCGGTGGTGTGCTGGGGCTCGTGCTGGGACTGGTTGGCGTGCGTGCTTTGTTGGCTGTGTGTCCGGGAAACATTCCCCGCATCGGCGAGAACGGCTCCCCCGTCGGCCTCGATTGGCGAGTGCTGGCTTTCACCCTGGCTGTGTCCTTATTCACAGGAGTTCTCTTCGGGCTCTTTCCCGCGTTGGGCGCATCCCGGCCTGACCTGAACGGTGCGCTCAAGGAAAGCGGCAATCGGCAGGGCGCGGGTTTTCGCCAGAGTAGAGCGCGGTCGTTGTTGGTGATCAGCGAAGTGTCGCTGGCAATCATGCTCCTGATTGGAGCGGCACTCATGATTCGCACTTTTATCGCGCTGCGCGAAGTGAATCCGGGCTTCGATCCCCATAACGTGCTCACTATCGACATGTCGCTCGCGGGAGCGCGCTTTGCCAAGACTGCGAGCGTCGCGCGCCTGGCGCGCGATGTCCGGCAGAGGCTCAATGCTATTCCCGGCGTCGAAGTTTCCGCCGCAACGAGCTGGCCCCCGCTCGAGAGTAGATTCGGTCTACCCTTCTTTGTGGTCGGACGGCCGCTGGGAAGCTCATCCGAAACGGGTGACGGCTTATGGATGGATGTGTCCCCCGGCTACTTCGACGTTTTCAAAATTCCTATCCTTCGAGGACGCGACTTCACCGAGCAGGATGACGCGGCCGCACCGCCCGTCGTCCTTATCAACGAGACCATGGCCAAGCACTTCTGGCCAGGTCGTGATCCGATCGGTGAGCAGATCATCATCGGCAAGGGCATAGGTCCGGTGTTTAAAGACGCACCCCGCCAGATCATCGGGGTCGTGGCGGATACGCGGGACGCCGCCCTGGAGCTCGTTCCTGAGAATTCGATGATTATTCCCCAGGCGCAGGAGCCCGATGGCATGACCGCTCTCGGCCTGCAATTTGGTCCGATCGTTTGGGTGGTACGCACACGCGTCGAGCCGCACCAGGTCGCGGCCACCGTTGCCGAGCAATTGCGCCAGGCGAGCGGTGGATTGCCCGTGGCGCGTATTCGCTCCATGGATGAGGTGGTTCTGCGCTCGATCGCACGGCAGGATTTCAACATGCTCCTGCTCATTGTCTTTGCCGCTCCGCGCTGCTGCTCGCCGCCATCGGAATCTATGGGGTCATGGCCTATTCCGTCGCGCAACGTAGCCAGGAGATGCATTCGCATGGCCTTCGGCGCGGACCGCGCCACAATTCGCAACCTCGTGATGCGTTAGGGCATGCTGTTGGCGATCGCCGGAGTCCTGGTTGGCGTGGGTGCGGCCCTTGGCCTTACCCGCCTCATCGCCAGCTTTCTCTTCGGCGTCAAAGCCTGGGATCCAGTGGTCTTCCTCGTAGTGCCGGCGCTCCTGACCTCCGTAGCATGGCTCGCCGTATGGGTACCGGCACGGCGAGCAGCCCATCTCGACCCAATTCGCGCGTTGCACATCGAGTAAAAAGTTCCCGGGAGCCGTCCCTCCAAAAATACTCCTATATTCATAGTTGACAAGCTGGCTCCTATGGGCGTAGTACTACTGGCGTAGGAGATAAAGATGCCGAAGAAAGGCGTTGGCTTAACCAGGCTTGAGCTCGAGATCATGCAGGTGCTGTGGAAGCGTGGGCCAAGCAATGTGGGCGAAGTGCAGGAGGGAATCGGGCGGGAGCTCGCCTATACCACGGTGCAGACCGTGCTAAATACCCTGCATTGTAAAGGCAAACTCCGGCGCAAGCTCGATGGGCGCGCGTATGTCTATAGCGCGACAGTGACAGAGGCAAAAGCTCTGCGTCATGCTGTGCGCGATCTGGTGGATCGCATGTTCGGAGGCTCGAGCGAAGAACTCGTGCTTAGCCTGATCAAGAGCCGCGAAATCGATCCGGAACGAATTGCCCGGTTGAGCCGGCAACTTGAGCAGGACGAGGACGCAGAGTGATGGAAAACGTCATCCATGGTCTGGATCGTCGATTATCTGCTGGAACTCGGCATGGCAGGTGCCGCTGGTGCTCCTGGTTGCGATTCTCGCGGCACGACTCGTGGCTCGTCTGCACTCCGCCATAGCATCCCATTTGACCTGGGTGGCCGCGCTTGTGTTGGCTACTGTGCTGCCGGTGTGCCGTTTCGATGTGTGGCCCGGCGCCGCGTGGTGGCATGCAGTCACGGTTGCAGGAGGCCGGGTGCAGATCGCATTCCTGCCCGGCGCCGCTGTGGCGGCCGGAAAACTCTCGCTATCCCCGCCAATGATGGCGGTTCTGCTAACGCTCTACGCCGCGGTCACCGTTTATTTCGCTGGACGCATTGTGTGGGGTTTGTGCAAGACGGAAATGCTGCGCAGAAATGCCTCCGCGTCGCTGCTGCCTGAGCCATTGCGGTTGCACTGGGAAGCCCTGTGTGCGCGACTTGGCGTGAGGCATGCCGCGCTTCGTGTATCCCCAACCGTTGTGGGACCAGCCGTGGTCGGCTTGCGAACTGTGCTGCTGCCATCGGAGTTCATCGACACGGTCTCTCCGAAAGATCTGGATGCAGCCCTGGTTCATGAACTGGCTCATGTGCAGCGCAGTGATTTCGTTAAAAACGTCGCGTATTCCGTGCTCATGCTTCCGGTGACCTTATTCATCCGTGCGCCTGGTTGCTGCAGAAGGCTGTGGCGGAGAGCCGCGAGACGGTTTGCGATGCAATCGCTGCCGAGGCTTTGGACGGCAGAAAGTGTTATGCCCGTTCGCTTTTACGCCTGGCTCTGCTGATTTCTGCTGGGCTTCACGGAAAGGCGACGGCAAGTGTCGGGATTTTCGAGGCAAACACTCTTGAAAGGAGGGTGGGAATAATTATGGATCAAAGCAAACAACTGAGAGGTGCGCGGCGCCTGGCTGCTATCGCCGGGGTTCTTCTTCTTACTGGGGGAGCGATGGCCGGCATGGTGGGTACCCATCTGACTGTGCGGGCGGCGGTTAATCCGCCAGGCAGGCCACACGTGCTGCATGTGTCGGCCGACGTGATGGCGAAGAATCTCATCACGAAGGTAATGCCGAAGTATCCGGAAATACGAAGGCCCGCCACGACACTCTGAACGGCATCTCGACTCTGGAGCTGCTTGTGAACGAGCAAGGAGTGCCGATGAACATACGTGTCCTCAAGAGCCTGCGCAACGACTACGACGAGAGCGCTCTCGATGCGGTACGCCAATGGCGGTGGAAGCCCTACCTGCTGAATGGGGATCCTATTGCGGTTGAGACGTCGGTAAACATCATTTTCTCGATGATAACTAGGCGCCCCGCCGAGTGGCGGGCGGATTAAAAGAAATACGCAGGCAGTGGCGCAGAGCGGCATCAGCCCTGCGACTAAGAATGCAGGGTGTAGGAAAAGCGATCGACCAGAACTCCTACCGCGAAGGTGAAGGCCACGCTCACCAGGCCCGCGGCTAATCCGCTTAGACCCGTAACCGTGGCCACTACATCGTGTGCCAGCAGATCCGAGGGAAGCGTCAGCCCCATCGTGGACCAACTGGCGTATCCCCACAGGGCAACGCAAATCAGCGCGAGCGCCAGGGTCACGCTGTGCACCCGCGCGGCGGGGATACCGGCAAGGATAGGCAGGCAACTGACAGCGCAGACCCACAGGCGCGCGCGCACTACCGGCACGCCGTGGCGAACGCAGTACCCGGAAATAAAGCCACCGGTAAAGTTACCGATATCAGCTGCGACGAAGGGCATCCAGGCAAAGAGCGCGATGCGCTTAAGGCTGAAACCGCGCGCATCGCTCAAGTACTGCGGAAGCCAGAAGACATAGAACCACCAGATCGGATCAGTCAGGGCACGGCCCAGGACGATGCCCCAGACGTTGCGGCTTCTGGCAAGGGCAAGGTAGCGCCGCAGGCCGCGTTGCGGCGAATTGCGAGGCGTATCTTGGCCGGCACGAATCAACCCGACTTCATCCGGCGTTACCCGCGGGTGGCGATCTGGCGGATAGTAGACGCGCAGCCACATCGCCAACCAGACAAAGCCGAGCAGTCCGGAAAAAATAAGACCGACGCCAGCCGAATGCCAGAGCGATCCAGGGAATAGCCAGGGCTGCCAAAGCGCCTCCAACGCTTGAGCCACTATCGAAGATGGCGACCGCGAGGCTGCGCTCCTGGCTGGGAAACCACTCAGCTACGGTCTTGCTGCCGCCGGCCAATTGAAACCTTCACCGATACCCAGAAGAAATCTGAAGAAGGCGAATCCAAAGACCGAGCCGGCAAACCCCGTAAAGATATTCACGACGGACCAGAAGGCTACAGCCAAGGCCAAGCCCAGCCGCGTTCCTACGGCATCGAGGAAGATGCCGCCAAGAAGCCATGTGACCGCATACGAGATTTGAAAGGCGCCAAGTATTTTGGCCAGGTCGGTGTGGCTCAGATGATATTGCGCCGAAATCATCCGCGACAGAACCGAGAACGTCTGACGCGAAATGTAGTTCGTAACGGTTGAATAACAGGTCGAGACGATCCACCACCGTACGCGGCCCGGCTTGTGAGCCCGGATTGTTCCCCCCTCTCGCACAGCTGGGAATAGATGGATTCATGGCATTTCAGTTCTGCTCGAATGATTATGCAGCCGGAGTCCTTGACCATCGTCGGCAGGATGCGAAGCAAACGCGACCCTGGACAATGTCTTCGACAGAACGCAGGCTGCAGTTCCGCGGACCACTCCTGGAAACGTATCAGACGTTCTCCAATTCGGCAGCGGACTCTAGATCCAGGTAGACCGTCACGTCCGGATGGGTGCGAAGAAGAGTCGAAGGGCAGGCAGTGGAGATCGGCTCATGTACCGTCCGCCGCATTATCTGCGCTTTCGCGGTCCCGGCACCGAAGCAATCAGCTTCGGTACGCGGAAGACCGTGGGGATGGTCAACGTGAGCGCTCGTTCCGGTGCTCCTGCCAACTTGGGAACCAGCCTTCCGCGGCTTGCTGTTGTCGGCACATCAGGTCCAGGTTGACGACCTTCATCTCCAGCGGATCCTGGAAGTCGGCTTCGGCCGGCTCGTTAAAGGCCAGATGCCCGTTCTCGCCACTCCCGAGCAAGCAGAGTTGCGGCTCAGCAACGTGCAACTCTTCGACGTAATGCCGGCATACCGCGTCAAGATCCTGAGCGCTGCCATCCATCTCGAAAAAGGCGCCCATGTTTACCCGTTGGGTCAACCTTTCGTGTAGAAAGCGGCGAAAGGAAGCTGGGTGGTTCTGATCCAGTCCAACATATTCATCCAGATGAAAGCCTCGGACCTTTTTCCAGGGGAAATCGGCGGTTGAGGTTAGGAAATCAAGCGTGTCGAACTGCGCGGCGCCGGTGGCAAAGATCACGCCAAATTGGTCGCGAAGCTTGCCTAGACGCCGCAATTCTTCGGCCACCGCAAGGGCAGCGGCCTCGCCGGCCGCTCGCTTGCTGGGATAAATCTTCAGCTTCATCTTTCCTGCGGTGAAAGCGGTCCCCCCATCTTTCATCGTTTGCATAGCTGTCATTACCGTCCGTTGTTTCTTTTATCACTGGCCTGCGCGCAAAGATGTACGCCCTCTGGCTTTGGTGCTCCACTTTCGAGCGTAAGGTTCCCGTTCGATGAGGTCTTCAATCTCGAAGCCCGCAGATTCCAGATGCCGGCGCACCGCGGAAGGCTGGAAGAGAAGAACTGCAGGGTCACGGGTTGTTTCCACATCTCTTCTACGAGGACAACCTCATCCCCCGTGTGGAATGCGAGCAACAGCAATCCGCCTGATTGCAGCACTCTTCGCATCTCGCGGAACACCAGGGGCAGAGATTCTTCAGGAAGATTAACGATGGCATAGAAAGCCGTAATTCCAGCGAGTACCTGATCCTCCAGCTCCAGAGCCAGCATGTTGCCTTCCCTGAAGCGAATGTCAGGGTTGAGCGTTCGAGCTTGCTCTAACATTTCCGGAGAAAGGTCCAAACCAAAGACGTCCACGCCTGCCTGGTAGGTACCGGGCTACTTGACCAGGGCCGCAACCCATGTCACAGACCTCACCTCGTCCCTTCAGTTCAGATGCGAAGCGATTAAGAAGTTGCCGGTCAAGTGGCTTATGCTGGAGCTCCCCGAATAAATGGGTTGCATACTCGTTCGCCAGCCGGTTGTAGCTGTCTCGAATCGAGTTCGTAAGCGTCGGGTTCATACCTTTAAAAAGAAAACGGGCCGCTTTCTCCCGGCCCGGAAATTAATGTTTACCGCACCAAAAATTTCTGCATCGTACAAAACGTGTTAATCAAGGTAGAGGCGCTATCAACGTGCTAAGCGAAGCTCGCGAGAACCTGAAACGTCCAGACAGCGCCCTGTTGACGGGGATTCTTATCGTGGTGGTACTGTACTTCGCTCGCGAGGCTTTCGTTCCCCTTGCGCTTGCCGCGTTAATTGCATTTGTTCTTGCCCTGGCTGCTAACTGGTTGGAACGATGCGGGATGAGGAGGACCCCGGCCGCCCTGCTGGTAATTATTCTTTCTTTGGCGACCGTGGCCGTCCTGGGCTGGGTCTTGTTGGGGCAAATCTACAGCCTTGCCGGTATAGTTGCCGGAGCACCAATAAAATGTGACCGACAAGATTGGATCGCTCCACCTGGATTCGGCCGGTAGGTTGAGCAAGAACCGTCGAGATGCTGAACGGTCTGAAGAAACGGCTTAAAAGCGGCAACACGACTGCGACCCCGGTCGTCTCCGTTGTCCAGCCGCCGCGAGCCACCCGTTCCCATCCCGATCCCGTCGCGCGTCGCGAATAAGACGACGCAACCAGTGTCGGTGCGTATTGAAGAGCCGCAGGAATCGGTACTCGAATTGGCGGGCAGGACGATGACGCCGTTAGTCCATCCCCTGACCACCACGTTCATCGTTGTGATCTTCCTGATCTTCCTGTTGATCGGCAGGGATGACCTGCGGGACCGCGGCCTCAAAGCTCGCCGGAAGCGGCCGGATGCACCTGACAACGTCTGCGATTGAAGACGCCACCGCCCGGGTGAGCGGGTACCTTCGGATGCAACTCGAGTGAACCTGTGTTATGGAGCCGTCGCCGGCCTGGCCCTTCAATTGATCGGAGTTCCCCATCCCTTGCTATGGGCGATCCTGACGTGTGTGCTGCGCTTTGTGCCCTACGTCGGAATCATGATGGCTGCGGCCGGGCCGTTGCTGCTCGCGGCCGCGGTCTCTCCACACTGGACCCCGCTGCGTGGACGGTGATCATGTTCTGCGTGCTCGAGGTTGTGGTCGGGAACTTCGTCGAGCCTATGCTCTACGGCGCCTCGACCGGCATCTCTGCCATCGCGGCGTTGATTGCCGCCGTCTTCTGGACGTTCTTGTGGGGATTGCCGGGTTCGCTTCTTTCCACCCCGCTTACGGTGTGCCTGATTGTGATCGGGCGCCAGGTTCCTCGTTTGCACTATCTGGAAGTGTTGTTGGGAGAGCGAACAGGCCTGCCGCCGTCTGAACATTTTTATCAACGCATGTTGGCCTCGAACCCTAGGGATGCGCGAGCCTTGATCGAGGACGACGCTGAAGACCCGATCGTCCGTGCAGAGATACGATACCGTGCTGATTCCAGCGCTCACCATGGTCGAAGAAGCGCGGCACTCCGAAGAGATGACGGCTACTCGAGCCGAAGAAGTTTTGCAAAGCGTGGAAGAACTGGTCGAGGAGCTGACGACCGGAACCGGCTTAACTTCTCCGCGCCAGCCGGAGCCGGCAAAACGAGTCGTGTGCATGCCTGCCAGGGATTTCGCCGATGAGATAGCCTGCCAATTGGCACAGCAGGTGCTTGAAGACAAGGCGACGGTGCAGATCGTTCCCGCAGATTCTTCCATGACCGCTCTCCAGGAGTACATGGCTCGTCAACAACCGGAGGTGATATGCGTAGTGGGGGTTCCGCCTCGAGCAGTACGCCACATAAGAATGCGCTGTCACCAGATCCGGGCCCGATTCCCGGAAAGTATCGTGGTCGCATGCGTACTCAGCGATGAAAACGATTTGTCCTCTTTACGCAGCCGCATACCGATCGAGGATGCGCAACACGTTGTTTCTTCGCTGCAGCTGATGAGGGATTATCTGGTATCGGTCTTGCATCCGGCCGAGGTCCTTGAAGCGGCCCGGGAGACAGAAGAAGCCGCCGAGACGGGCAGAGAACTCAGCGCAAACCTGCATGAAGTACAGCGGATCGATCTTTTCGACGGGCCGGTAGAGGGGATGTTCGACCCCTTGGCGACCAACCTGGCACGATCTTTCGATGCTCCCATCGTCTTGATCACTGTGCAGACGGAGAGAGGCATTTCTGGGAGGCGCAATGCGGCCTGCCGGAAGACGCCCTGTCTACCGTCGGGACCGAGCGCGAAGGTTGTGTCTGTAACACGGTTGTGTCGGCCGATCAGGTCGTGATTATCGCCGACATCGCAGAAGAAGAACGATTTGCCGAGGATCTGTTCCTCAAAGCCCATGGCATCCGGTTTTGCGCTGCGGCTCCACTTAAAGATCAAGACCAGGAAGTCGTCGGATCGTTATGTGTGCTGGACACTCGACCAAGCAAATTACCGAAAAGCAGAGAGAGACGCTCTTATCTCAGTTGCGGAGTCGGTAATGTTGGCTATTGGGTTCCATGAGCCGATACCGCCTGGGCGAACTGCTCTCTCCCGAAGCAGTCTCCTCGAATTAACACACCGCCGGTTACCAAGAAGGTTGTGGGCCCTCAATATATGGACTCGTTGGGCGCCTCATAGTCCTCGCCAAACTTGTTCTTGTGAGGAGGGATGTGTGAATCGACCTTGATATCAATGACTCCCAGATCTTCCTGCGAGGAAGTTACTCGACTCACATGCCAGAGCATTCAGGTCGCTCGTACTGCCTCCTTCCGCCCAGATATGCATTTCGTAAGAGGCTGGCGGCACGGCCTGCAGCGCGATGTTGCCATCGGCGCCCGATACTCCAAAAAATGGCGTCGATACCGTGATGATGACCGCGCTCATCTCCGGATGAATGTTGCAAAAGATATATGAAACGCCATCGTGGTCGAAGTGAACGGTTCTTGAGCTACCGCTTTCATACAGGCCAAGATCGAAGCGTTTTCCATTGAATAGCGAAAAGACGTTATGGAAGAAAGGATCGAGATTAGGGAAGTCCACCGTGCTCCCGGTAGGGATTACCAGGAGGTGCGGGGTAAACTTCTTGTCTTTTTGCAATAGCCGATAGTGCCCCGGCCTTGGCCTGGACACAACCTCTGCCATCCCCGGGGATAGCGGAGTCAGCCAAACGACAACCCCGGCAGAGCCCGCCGGTTGATCTTTTGCTTTCCCTGGCCGTGTCATCCGTACTGACCGACGCGTCCACCGTCTCGGCATAGCCTGCCGCTATGGCGGAAAGCAAACAGAGAATAAGCAGGGCCGCGCGCAATGGAACCGGGTAGCGCACTAGAAGGAATACCCTGTTGCCAGGCCGAGGCTCTGGTCGGTGTTGACCGGCCCAGCGATGGGCCAGCTATAGATGTTGCGGTACTCGGCCGAGAACAAGAGGTATGTTTTGGACGATAGATGATGTTTGCCAAGACCGTCCGATTTCGAGCCAGGTTGGTGTACGCATTCGTCGCGTCTGGGTTGGTGTAGGAGATAGCAGCATTCCTGCGAAACCAGCATCCATGCCAAAGCCAACATTTGTCTCAAGAGATCGCGTGAACCGTGTTTTGAGCTGTGACCATCCACCCTCGTCTCCGAGGCCGCGAATTCACCAGAATCCGGATCGGTCACGTCTGAGTCCTTGAAGGTCCCTCCCCCAAGGCCGCCCAGTGAGCGCCCTCGATAGAACTCCCCTGATAACTCCGCCCATCGATTGTCCATCCATCGTTCCGGCCCACGCGTCAACGTGCTCGTTCCCTAGGGATGGGTACCCCCGGCTGTCGTGACCTCTCCCACGCCTACGGTAAAGGATCGATCTCCGAACGGGATGCTGTAGCTCACTCGAGATTCATACCCAGGCTGACGGCTGCGCTCAGCCAGGTGCAGGGCTTGCCGCTCTCCTGAATCGCTGGACTGCCAGGGGCGGCGGGATCGAGCAGCCCAAAATCGAGACCGAGCGTCCCTGGGCCGAGGTGGGCCCGATTGATTGACTCGATTTGAGGCACCCAAATCCAAAGATTACCCCGACCATGCGAAGGGCGGTTCGCCGAGCCCAACGTACGACGTCGGTTCGTTAGCGGGGAAATCAGCGGCGCGTCTAAAGATGCAATCAGCGAATGATTCTCCCAATCCAGCCGGGTGTGCGCGGTGCGCAGGCGCAAGTTGCCGGTAGTGGTGGTGTAGTCCGCGTAAGGAACTCCTCCAAAGAAGTCCACGTGAAAATCGCCTGAGGGAGCGCGCGCCCCAGAGTGTGCATAGATTCGCCTCCCAGACCGAGAATAGTCTGGCGGAAGGTTGCGCCGAGGCTTCCATCGCCCGTGGTCGCGTTTTTGGGCAAGGCAAGGATCGGCAGGTCGATGTTGTCGACAGCGCCGTCGTTCAAGAAAGATGAGAAGAGCAGCAGCCCCGTTACCTAAACCGGTCTCGCGAAAACACTCTCCACTTTGGTTTGATCGTGCTGCTTGACTTCGGCCTGCCGAGGGTCGTCCTGATTTTGCAATTGCTCACACTGCTTTGCAGCTGGGAAGCTGCTTCAGCCGTTGCTTGTGGGGTTCCGCCATTCGTTGCCGCCGAACTGCGCGTGTACTTCCTCGAGCTCGCTGCGCAACTGGTCAATCTGTTGTTTTGAATCGTCGAGCTGATGCTGCATGCTGTTGAGCGCTGCCAGGACCCTGTCCAGCCGCTGGGTCAATCGCCGCTGCTCCAGGTAAGTTGAGGCCGGGGCGGATCTTGTTGCGCAGTCACAACGCCGGTCAGCAACGCCGGCAGCAGAGAAAGTGTTAGCGCAAAACGCTTACGTTTTTCATTCCACACCTCGTTAAGAACCCGGTAGCCGGCCCCGTGCAACTTGCTACTCGGCGGTTATGCATTTTCGCAATTACCGTGGGCCTGGCGGGAATTACGCGAGTAGTGGTTTTCCTTGGGGGAAAACCACCAAAAAGGCCTATCGCTTCGGACTACACCAATTGCGAAACTGCTTTAGCGCGTGGTTGATCGCTGCTCATTGGCGGAGACCTCAAAAGAATGCAAGGTGCTCTTGGCCAGGGAGAGAGAGGAGACGGTTTGACCAGGTTCGGATGTTGTTCGGCGTGACCGCACCGCCGTGTTCACGAGCGATACGATCGGCCAGAGTGAGGCCCAAACCAACGCCTCCAAGTTTGCCTTCGCTGACGAATGGTTCAAATAAAGTCACACGGATTTGCTCGGAGACGCCCGGACCGCTATCCACAACCTGGAACGTAATCCAATCCACCGTGTGAAAACCAGCGAAACTCTTACGTTCTGCGGGTCCGCTTCCTTTTCGTGCTGCCTGGCAGCCGTTGAGCAGCAGATTATAAAGGGCGCGTTCCAGCTTCTTGCCGTCGACCCACCCTTCTAAAGACGGGAGCGGATCGGCGACCATCGCTACGCCAGATGCGCATCAGGGTGCGCCTTTTCCATGGCGATGGCTCTTTCCACAACCAGCGAGATCGACTCGTAATTCGCTTGCAGGTGCTGGCCCGTTCGGCTGAAGATCAGGAGGGATCGGATCGGCTCCGTCATTCCCTGCGCCCCCATCTTCACTTCGGCTAGTAGCTCCGCCCGCTCCTCCAGATTGTCGTGGACCACGATCCCAGAAACTCCGCATTGGCGTACACCGAGCGGGAAGAGGTGATACCCCGGTGGCGTGGGAGATGGAGCTGGCCATTCGACCAATCGGTCTCCGGACGTTCAGCCTCTAGCAGCTCCTGCTGTGTTCGTCGCAGCCGCAGGCGCATTTGCTCGAAGGCCGCGCTCAGTTCGCGCAATTCCTTCGCGCCGCGGCTCTGCAGTTCGTATTCGAAATCTCCCGAGCCGAGCGCGCGGGCGCCTGCCACTAAAGCCTCCAGGGGCTTCGTAATAGTGGCGGAGATATAAGTGGCCAGCGCCCCCGCGATGACCAAAACGAAAATGCCCAGACCGATGAGCAACCTATCGAGCCGGATCAGATAGCGGCTCGCCTCGTCATAAGATTTGAGAACAACGAGCCGCACTCGAGGAGAATCCGCCCGTGAGAGCAGGGGAGACGCTTCTATGAAGCGTTCTCTGCCCAGCCGGACATCCGCGCCGTCCAATGTGTCGTGAGGAAGGCTCGATCCTTGTTGCATGAACTCCTTGATTCGGTTCGGGTCCAACGTGGAGGCGACTACGGCGTCATCTGCAGCGAAGACAACCTCGGCCGCGGCCGCTTCTCCGACTTCCCGGGCCACTTGATTGTCGATGGCGTAACCGATGGCAACATAGCCCAGCAGGCTGCCTTCGGCGGCCGATCCAAAGTACAGTGGCTTGGAGACAACTTCATAGAGCCGGTTTCCGCTTAATACGTAGTGCGGCCCCGGAGAAGTAATGAAATCGTTCTGCAAGTCGACGGGGCTTCTGAAATCTGGGGCGCCACTCCTTGCTCATAGCGCGCGATCACCTTGCCGTTGGGTCCAGCGAGCGCGAAGAATGCCGCTCCACTCACCCTCCGGAATTCGAGGCCTCCAGCGTTAGCGCGAACGGTACGTTCGTTTCCTGGAGCAGGCCTAAGCAGTACCGTCATCAGCGCCTTCAAACTCGGCAGGTCCGCGAGCAAAGCGGCTTCACGGCTGAGCATCTCCCGTCGTTGGTCTTGCAAATTATCGAAGGTGGCGATGGAACGGTGCAGATCGGATGTGAGCGCCTGGCGAATTTGTTTCTGCAGGCTGGTGTGGATCACAATCAAACTGAGCGCAGTTAATCCAAAGGAGACGGCCAGCAGCGATAACAGCAGGGTCGTACGCATCCGCATCGCCACCGGTTTCTCCGCCTCCGTTTTGCCCGGCTGCCTTTAACTGCGTTAGGCGAACTGCGAATAGACGAACTTGTATCCCAGGCCATGAACAGTCCGAAAATGCGTGGGATTGGCCGGGTCGGCTTCCAGCTTTTGACGGAGCTTGAGGATTTGGTTGTCCACGGTACGTGTGGGGAGGTAAAAGTTGTATCCCCAGACGTCATTCAGCAGCTCTTCGCGAGTAAGGACTCGCTCCGCATTATCCAAAAAGAATCGCAGCAGCTTGAACTGGTGCGCCGTCATCGGAACCAGCTTGCCGGCACGGCTCACCTGCATCCGGGTGAAGTCCACTGAGACGTCGCCGAAAGAAAGTGCGTGATTGGGGAGCGATCGCTTCGAACGGCGCATCGCCGCTTGTACCCGCGCCAACAACTCGCGCGGGCTGAAGGGCTTGGTGACGTTCACGTCGTCACGCCCAGCTCCAGCAGTAACACTTTGTCCGCAACTTCAGAGACAGCGCTCAGAATGATGACCGGCGTATCCGGCGATGAGCGCTTCATGATCTTGCACAGCTCTCTTCCGGATAACCCCGGCAGCATCAAGTCCAGGACGACCGCATCCAGTGAGCCGCCCTGGAAAATCTCCAGCCCTGAGGAGCCATCCGCGGCAGATTTTCTACTTCGTAGCCTTCCGCGGGAACACGGCGCTGAAGAGCCCCCTCTATTCGTGAATCATCTTCGACGACGAGGATGGTGCTCATATTGCCTCACGAACAATTCTCCTCCGTTTTGCGGTCACCGGGAAGAGGACGTGAAGCCGAATGACAAATGAATGACAAAACCGTGACAAATCCGAGACACGCAGGCAGGGGGCAACGATGACATAACGGAGACAAATTCGCTACGGGCGGCAACCCAGGATTGCCGCCCATCTCCTACTTATTGCTACGGCTGCCCCTTCCAGAAATCCGGATCCGCCTTCGTCATTGCTTCGGAAGGGTTACTCATCTTCGGGTCGATCCCGAACAGATTCGTTAATTATCAATTCAACACATGATACTTCAAGTGCCTCCAGCTTCTTCATACCAGGTCTTCTCCCATCGCCTCCTCGGACTCCTTTCCGGAGGCGAATTCATTATCAAGATCGGTTGCTGACTTTGCCGAGGAGATCGCCGGGTCGGCGCCCCCAGACAAGCCGTATACCTCTTCATACATCCCCCATGGGCATCAGGGAACCCCTTTCTTGTAGCCGGCGGTCACCAGCTTGACCAGGTCCTCCCATGCTTTGTGATGACCAGGACGAACGACGAATTGGCTGATCTCCAGGTAGCGGCTCCCGACGCGAAGGCCGGGGTTGAGACTTGTCGATCTCCAGCCGTGTAGCCCATGTGCTCGAATCGGACGCTGAGAGCAGATCGCCATCGGCCGAGGCCGCGCGGTCGAGCGCAGCGGATAGGGCCGGGTCGCCGTCTATGCTCTTGTGCTCCGCCTCGACGGCGGCCAGGGACGGGTAGGCCCACCAGGATCGACGCCAGTGACGGTCCAGACAGGGATACCACGGCAAAGTCGTGCGAGGGAGGGGTCTTGCTTGCAGCGATGGCGCGGATAAAGGCCCCCTCCGTTGTTTCATGAGCAGTCCCCTCCTTCCCCGGCCTGACGAACTCACAGGAATCGCAGTGGGTAGGGAATTTGGAAGTAGGCAAAACCCCATTTTCCTGGGCAGGGACAGCGAGAGGCGCGCTGACGAAGAGCGACAGCAGCAGTGGGCATGCGGCCAATCAACCGCGGAATGGCAGCTTCATATTCTTTCTCCTGAGGCTGGAAACGTTAAGTGATAAAGAGAAACGAGCGTAGACGACGCAAGAGAGCGCGTCTGCGCAATGCAGACGGAAAGGTCCGGTCGAAACGCTGTCCCGGACCCGGGCAAAACAGGTATTCCCTGGAAAAACCTGTTAAACCGGATGATCGTTGAGAATCCTAGGCACTCCGTAGGTGGCAAAGCAAGGAAATTCGCTGAGCCAGGAGACGGTTCAGCTCAAAGAGTTCCAGGCGCGATGGAATTCTTGAGATCTAATTTTTGACTCAAGGGGCGCCCATCCAAAGTCTAGCGGATCCGCCTACCCACTCCAGGTTGCGGTTATGATCGACGCCCATCATGATGCTGCGGCCC
Organism: uncultured Acidobacteriaceae bacterium; assembly: GCA_963840675.1. Lineage (GTDB taxonomy): Bacteria > Acidobacteriota > Terriglobia > Terriglobales > Acidobacteriaceae > PALSA-350. Next base: position 69,047 of record CAWJAB010000001.1, on the reverse strand, counting down.
ATGCGCAGCAGCGGCAAGACCGGCATAATCCTGCCGCCCTCAGGCCAAACGTACATGATGCGAATCTCGGCCTGGGTCATGCCGTGCGGCGTCTCGATCACCGGCTCAAAGCGCATTCGCTCCTGCAGCATGAAGTGAGGGCGCTGCTCCGGGGGGATGGCATCCACATCGGCCTGCGTGGGATTGAACCTGATCCCCAGCCCCCGCAAAAAGATAGAGCGGCTTGGATGCTGAAGTGCTCGTTGTCCCGGGGCACGGTGCTGTCCTGGTCAAGCAGCCATGTCCTGGGCACGCACGCATGCTTGAGAAAGGGAATGGAGAACTTGCTGATGCGGTAGTACCAGTTCGGGTGGCCTGCCCACTCCACATTGCGAGCGGCTGCAGTCAGATAATGAAAAGGCAGCTCGATTTCTTGCGCTCCAGTTCGTCCATAATGCAGCGGTTGTAGATGCGGCACCGGGAATTTCGCGACCGGCTTTCTCGTAGAACAGCCGGTCGCCGCCCTTTTTCAGATTGAGAATATCCACGATGGCAATCCCAAGGGAGCGCTGCGTAAGGAGAAAATCGCGCAGGGTATTTTGCTTCTCGGGATGGATCTCGAGCAGGATCACCTGGTCCGGATCGTGGCCCGCTACAATCAGCTCCCGCATCTGTTGCTGATATCGTTCGTGGTCATAGCCCCCGAGATAGATGGGGAGGCTATCGGGCAGGCCGTAAGACTCGACGTACTGCCGCGCCAGCGTCGGCTGGTACTCGGTGCAAAGAGAAGGGAAAGCCTGCAGCTCAACCAGTTTGGGTTCCAACTCCCCGCTTGCATTCCGCACCAGGCCGAAGTCGACTTGCAGGAACATCGGCCGTGGCGACTCGTTGGGAACGTTGTATTGCCGCGGCACCGTAACATCAGGAGGCGCGGGCAATCTCAGGGGCTGTCGACGAGTTGCAGAACCAGGTCCCGGCCATACTCCGCCATTTGGTCGAGCAGGCTCTTGGGGAAAAAACAGGGCGTCTCAGAAACGCGAAATGCAATAGGGGTTCCTGCGCTCGCCGCCAGATCGCCCAGGAACCGATGGTAGGTTTCAGGCAGAAAGTTACGGTTGAATGCCTCGCGCAGAGCGGGGATCATGGTCAGTCCTCGATCAGGAATTGACCTTTCTGCATGATCTGCCGCCCGTCAACCCAGATATCGAAGTTGCGGCCAACCACGTCGATGTGCGTGCCGGAGTGCCACCTGGCTCCAGTGTGTTCCTCATAAGGATTGCCGAAGGCGATGTGAATGCCGGGAAACTTCTCGTCCTGCAGGATCTGGCCGATGATGTTGGTCAACTCAATATTGGTTCCGATGGCAAACTCGCCTACCCGGTCGCTGTTTTCGTCAGTGTGGGTGTAAGACCAGAAATCCTGTTCCAGCTCTTTGTTTTCGCTAAAGACCTCGGTGATGCGATTCGCCTTCATGCGGATGGTCAACGGCTGATACTGCAGGTCGCCATCTTTCTCCCAGAGATGGTCTCCAACCACCCCGTCGACCACGTACACGCCGTTCACCTCTCCCGGCGAGGTAAAGATTTCGCCTCCGGGCAGATTACCCCATTTATCGCGGCTGATAATGCCGCTGGTTTTGATCCAGCGGTAGTCCGGGTTGAGCGCGCTGGTAAAGTCGCAGCCCGCGGCGGTCTTGCCCGTGATCTCTTTTGCCTGGCTGACAATCTCCATCACTTTGCTGCTGAGGGCATCAACATGATTGAAGTCGGCGCGCATATGCCTTCCAGCATGATCTGGCGATTGATGTTGACCATGTGCGCGTGGCGCATGTTCACCCCCGTAAGACGATGCTCGGTCCATCTCCATGCGCGATTTCAGCTCATTGGTCTGCACCCGCACGGCGAAGATGCTCACGTCGCTGGTCTCCATATCCTCCGCGATCTCATCGGGCCGACCAACAAAAGGTACAGCGGAGCGAGATCTTCCAGCACCATAGCCTTGAATTTACATCCAACCTTCGCCAGTTCCTGCGCAATGCTGGCGGCAATCCACCGGCAGGCGTTGTCAGTGATCAGCGTTTCCTTTCTCCGAAGGGAGAATTCACAGGCAGGTATTCACAGCGTTATAAGCGCCGGGGGAAAACTGGGGATCAAACTCGATCCTGGTGATATCGGTCAAAACGGGTTGGGCCAAGCCTATCCTCTCTACGATTCTACTGGTGCAGCGCCGCCCCTCTTGCATCACGCCCACGCGCGTCTCCGCCACGATGTAGTCGACTACCTTTTGGAGATCGCCTGTTTCCTCATAAACCTTCAGCTGCCGGTCAGCACCGGTGCCCATTTTGAGCATCTGGTGAATGTAGGCGATGTCCTGCTCGCAGCCGAGCTTCTTCGCTGCATCGGAGATCAGGTCGATATATTTGAGCATCAGGTGGCGCAGCGGCGCTTCTTCTTCTCTGCCAAAGTCGATCAACTTGCCATCGATTCCATAGCGGGCAGCACGAAACTTGTTTTCCATGATCAGCGCGCGGCTATAGATGCGGTAGCTCTTATTTGCCGCATGCAGGTCATAGAGCATCCCCATGGTGGCCTGGGTGAGCGCTGCAATCGCCATGGTCTCATCGAGCCGCATGGTATATCGCACACCCGGACCTCGAGGGTGTTGAAGAAGGGATGAGGGCGGATCTCCCACCACACCTTCTTGCCATTGTCGACGCCGTTGGTCTTGACCAGCAGGTTGATAAAAGTTTCGTACTCCGCCCAATTGGCGTAGACGTCAGGAATGTTGGTGCGGGGGAAGCGCTCGAAAACTTTGGAACGATACGACTTGAATCCCGTCTTCATGCCTTCCCAGAAAGGTGAGTTCGACGACAGCGCGAGAATGTGCGGCAGGAAGTAGCGCATCGAGTTCACGATGTGAATCGCGGTGTTGCGATCCTCGATGCCCACGTGGATGTGTAATCCGAAGACCAGGTTTGCCCGGGCCACCTGCTGCAAATCTTCCACCACCTGCTTGTAGCGATCGTCGGGGTAAATCTCCTGCGCCTTCCAGTCGGCAAAGGGGTGAGTGCTGGCAGCGGCCAGCCACATGCCGCTTTCGCTCGCCAGCGTGATCATTTGCCGCCGCAAATCTAGAATATCTTCGCGCGCTTCCTGCATGTCCCGGCACACTCTCGTGCCCACTTCCACCACTGCCTGGTGCAGCTCAGGCTTGGCCCGATCCATGGTCGCAAGCTTGGCTTTAGGCAGAATTTCAGACTGGATATGCGACCGAAGATCGCGTGTTTCCGGATCGATCGTCTGATACTCCTCTTCAATTCCGATGCTGAAGCTCGGGCGGCTCATCCGTGCACCTCCTGGCTGATCTGCGCTTGCTTTGTCTGTTGACCGTTCGAAGAGGGACCAGAAGGCCCCCCAAGGAAAGCACTCCAGCGATATTCACCGACCCTCCCGGTGTGTTTCCTGGCTTTTTCCATGGCCAACTCGGCTACCTGGTTCACAATCCAGTCGAAGTTTGCTTGTCCCACGGAAGCAATATCTGCATCCGGAGCCGGATTCATAAAGTCGATGGCGTAAGGGATGCCATCCTCGCAAGCAAACTCCACCGTGTTCAAGTCGTAGCCCAATGCACGGCATAGCGTCAGGCAGTCGCGCTCGACCCGCTCCAGCAGTTTCGGGTCGACCGGCGGCCCATCTTCACATAGCGATCGTGAAAGGGCGCCGCGGGATCGTACTGCATGATGTGGACCTTTTCCTGGCCGACACAATAGCAGCGAAAGTACTCTTTGAAATTCACCGCCGTCTGCAACGTCATGCAGAGATCGCGTGTCTGGTCGTAGGCATGGAAGAACTCTTCCGGCGAACGTACCTTGTACACATCTCTCCAGCCGCCCCCGTCGAAGGGCTTGAGGAACGCTGGAAAGCCGATGTAGCCAAATATGGAGTCCCAAGGCAGGGGATATTGCAGGTTGCGCATGGAGCGCTCGGTGGTGCCCGGCGGATTGTGTTTGTGGGGCAGCAGTACGGTCTTGGGGATGGCCACCCCCAGCTTGGTGCCAAGCGCGAAGTTGAAGAACTTGTCGTCGGCGCTCCACCAGAAGGGATTGTTGACGATGATCGATCCGGAGAGCGCCGCGTTCTTGAGGTAGGCACGATAGAAGGGAATGTCTTGGGAAATGCGATCGATGATGACGTCGTAGGCGGAGGGCTCCGCCATGCGAACCTCGCCGATGCTGGCCAGTTCGGCCTGCACCTCCGGGTCGTGGAAGGAGTTGATCTTGTCGACTAACGCTGGAGGGAAGGTCGATTCCATCCCGAAGATGATTCCGATTTTCTTCACGGCCACTCCTTGGGGTTGTTGAAGCAGACAGAAGGCCCGAAAACCAGCGCCGTGGGGTAGAGCCCCAATTCTAAAGCATTTTCGTTACTAATGTGTCCCCTGCAGGGTGAGGGAGTGAAGGGTACGGGCTTCAAAGAGCCGTGCTTTAGGGACCCAGGGAGACTTAAATAGCCCAGGACGAAGTCCTGGGTTTGATTGGGGAGAGATGGCTAGTCCCTACGGGACTGAGTTTATAGATGGAACGCGCGGTTCTCACGCACACACTCTGGCCTCCTACCGCAGCGTCTACTCCAGGTACATCCGTGCCATAGGCTTCCACCAGGGCCAGGCGTGGAAGCTGCGATCACCCCATACGTACAGCTCATGCCGGATCCCCTTATTCCGCAGGATCGTCGCAAAGCGTTCATTCTTCTCCCAGCACATGTCCCACTCGCCGGTAGCCAGCACCGTGCGGATATGGTTGTACTTCCAGGGATCGGTGCAGTTGGCGAGATAGTCGGGAGGGTTGTTGAAGTAGAGGTCTTCGCTATACCAGCCGTCGACGAAATCCTTCATGTCGAAGGCCCCGCCCATGGTTACGATTCCCGTCACCGCATCGGGGTGGCGGAAACCAAAGTTCACCGCGTGATAGGCGCCGAAGCTGCACCCGGTGGCGATGAGCTGCGGTGTCTGGTTCTTCTTCCACATCAGCGGCAGCACATCGTCAACGATGTAGCGCTCATACTGCATATGCCGCTGCACCCGCCAATAGGGGTGCGCATGCTTGTTGTACCAGCTCTCTCCGTCTACACTGTCCACGCAATAGAGCTGCAGATATCCGCTATCGATGCGGTCGGCCACACTCGAAACCATGCCGTTGTCTTCATACTCAAAAAATCGCCCCTGGGAGGTAGGAAAGACCAGCACCTTGGTTCCAGCATGGCCAAAGCATAGCAGTTCCATGTCGCGACTCAGATCCTTTGACCACCAGCGATGGTATTCGCGCTGCAATTGTCGCTCCTTGCCCTGGGCTTTTGGGAAACAGAATTTACTTTGCTAATCTATGGAATGAGCGGCTCAGCAGGGTATGGCTGCACCATTCTACAGAATGTCACGGAACCCGTCATAGCCAACGATCAAGCTCCATCGCCCGCAGCGGCCTGGCTTTGCGCCTGCACAAGCACGAACGCTTCGCCTCCAAACTGGTGGACGAGCACCATGACCTGCTGGTCTATCTTCCGCCCATATACAAGACCCAGCCGGGACGCCGCTTTTCCGTGCTTTACATGCAGGATGGGCAAAACCTCTTCGATCCCGAAACCTCGTTCATCCAGGGAAACTATTGGCGCATGGGCGAGACCGCGGACGCGCTGATCGAGGACGATGTGATCGAGCCTCTCATTATCGTGGGTATCTACAACACCGGGGATAGGCGAATCGATGAGTACACGCCGGTCAAAGACAGACGCCTGGGAGGCGGCCAGGCGGACGCCTATGGCAGGATGCTGGTTGAGGAGCTGAAGCCCTTCATCGATGCGCAGTACAGGACGCTGCAGGGAGCGGACTACTGCGGAATGGGAGGCTCCTCCCTCGGTGGCCTGGTCACTCTTACCTGGGCCTGCAGTATCCAACTGTCTTTTCCCGGCTGGCCGTGATGTCTCCTTCGGTCTGGTGGCGCAACCGGGCGATTCTCCGCACAGTCGCGGAGCTGCCCCAGAGACCTGAGCTGCGAATCTGGCTGGACATCGGCACAAAAGAATCAACCCGCGCCGTGCCCGATGCGCGCATGCTGCGCGATCGGTTGGTCAGCAAGGGATGGAAGCTGGGGGAAGGCCTGGCCTACTTCGAGGCCGAGAACGCCGAGCACACAGAATCTGCCTGGGCCCAGCGAGTCAGCCCCATGTTGCAGTTTCTTTTTCCGGCGAAGGAGTACGCGGTCCTGCTTTAAGGAAGGCTGGCGGGCGGCACAACCCCATTCATCCGAAGGTATTCGACCATTTGGCCGTAATGATCGAAGGCGTGAATCAACGCCTCCACCACCAATGCCAGCCGGGTGGTCTGAGCAGCCGGCAACGGCGAAATCGGCGAAGATTTGAGCGCCACGTTGGTATTGCCAACAGCATCGACCGCCTCACTAAGCTGCACGAAGGAACCATCCAGATAGGCCAGGATTTCCTCTTTCGTCCTTATCGCTTCGGGTCCAGCCTCATCGCCGGCATCAGCGGGAGGTTGCTCACCCAGCGCCGCGGCGGCCAGCATGTAGTTGGTAGCCGCCAGGTGTTTCACCTGGCGGCCAAAGGTACGCACGCCCTTGAACTCGCCTTCACTGGGCGCGAACCCGTATTTGTCTGCAGGCATCGCCTTCGCCGCAGATTCGATTCGATCCCTTTCGGATTTCAGAAGTACTCCCAGCGCCTGCTTTTCGCGTTCCGCGTCAAGAACAGCGGTATCCGGGTTGCTGCGCGGGGGCGCCACAATCGCGTTTTGCGCCATCACCAGGTGGCTGCTGGTCACCAGCAGCAGCAACGCACAAATCCAGTTCGCTCGCTTCATTCTTAGCCTCCGGTAAGCCCGCCATTCAACGACTACCTAAGAGGCTAAGACTTAAAGTGGGCTTTAAGGCAAGAGGATTCTCTAGAATGTCTTAATGCCAGAGTTGACGATTTCTGAGGTAGCGCGGCAGGTTGGACTTCAGCCCTCCGCGATCCGCTACTACGAGCGCATTGGACTCCTACCACCCCCGCCGCGAATAAGTGGGCAGCGGCGCTATGACTCGATGGTGCTGAATCGCCTCGCGGTTGTCCAACGGGCGCGCAGCTGGGTTTCTCGCTGGAGGAGATTCGTCAGCTGTTTTTCAGTTTCCCCAGGGATGCGCAGGCTTCGGAGCGGTGGAGAAAACTATCCCAAGCAAAGCTCGCGGAACTCGACGATTTGATGAATGAAATAGAAAACGTCCGTGGCCTGCTCAAGAGGATGATGAAGAATTGCCACTGCGAGACTCTCGATCAATGCGGCACAGGGATACTGCGGAGTGGCCGCGTGCTTGTCTCGCGGCGGAGCAATCGGCTCGTCACATAGCTTTGATTTTAAAGTCCCACCTCGCCCGGCTATTATCTTCAGCATGGCGCGATACCCAGGTTGCGTTCTGCTTTTCGTCATGGTGGGAACCCTGGCTCATCAGGCGAAAGCTCAGAATTGCGGCGCGGATGCCAAGAGCCCGATCTCCACCGATCGGCCGCAGATCACCAGTTCCAGTGTTGTTGTTCCCTGTGGAAGCCTGCAGTTTGAGAACGGGTTCCAGGTGACCACTCCCAAGGGCGGCCAGCGAGGCTTCGATTTACCCGAGACGTCGGTGCGATTTGGAATCGCTCGCAAGACTGAGTTTCGCCTTGCAGCCCGGACTACTTCTACAATGACGACACGCCCTCCGGATACACCAACGGCTTTGGTGATTTGAGCCTGGGCCTCAAACAGCAACTTGGGCCAACGCACGGAATTGGCGTGTCGCTCATCCCCTCCGTGAGTCTTCCCACTGGGGCTAATGCCATATCCAGTCACGGTTACGATCCGGCCATACAGCTGCCATGGTCGCGCTCGTTCGCAAAAAACTGGACGGTGGCTGGAATGTTCTCGCTTCTGTGGCCAACCGAGGCCGGCCGGCGGAACTTGACTGGCCAGTCGAGTTTATATTTCGACCGCCAACTCACCCAGCCGTGGGACGCCTACATCGAATATTCCGGCGCTTTTCCCCAGCGCGGCGGACCGCAGCACGTGATCGATTTCGGCACGGCCTACAAGCTCTCGCTGCATCAGCAGCTTGATTTTCATTGGAGCTTCGGAGTTTCGGGCGTGGCCCCCGATCACTCGATCGGCCTTGGCTATTCCGTTCGCTTCCAGGCGATTCGAGCCCCCCAATGACATCCTGGTACGGTTTACGTCTATCTCTGCAATCCATAAACCGGAAACGACACCGAGCGCCGTGCGTAAGACTAGGGGCCCGACCCGGGCGTGCACGGATTGTAGCCGAGCGACTCGGATGAGACCGGAACCGGCGGGGTCGGCGGGGTTGCCCAGGGCACGTTGTTGAAATCGAAGAAGTCCAGTAGGTTAGGCTGCGCCGCATCACGGGCAGTGAGGTATTGGTGGTTGCCGATGAAGCGATCCTCTACGAACCTGATCACCGCTGTGTGGTCCATCGGGATGTTGGAAACATAATGCTTTCGGGTAAACGGCGAGATCACCATATTCGGCAAGCGGAACCCAAGTTGCGCGGCAAACCCATTGACGGCGGGAGCATCGCCCGGATTGGCTCCAGGACTGCTCGTGCCTAGATCGCAATGGGCGGTCGGGGTTCCCGGCGTGGGGGGCACGCAAGGATTGTAGCCATCGGGATTGACCGCGATCGATGAGATATCGGGAATCGATCCCAGCGAAGCATCGGTGTTGTCGTTGGAGTGGCCGGGCACCGGCGGCACGTGATCGTAGGGCCCCCCACCCTCGTCGTAGCTGAGAAAGAAGACGGAGTCACTCCAGGAAGAGCTGGTCATCAGGGAGTTCACAATGTTAGCCACCTCTGCCTGGCCGTTCAAAATGCGTTTGGGCAGATCCGGGATGCTCATCATTGATGCCGAAACCGGCTTCGATGAATGAAAAACTGGGCAGCGTTCCATTGGCCAGATCGGTGTAGTACTGCGACACAGGTGCAATCTTGTTCGGATCGATGCAGAACGAATTCGACGCATCGCCCACCACGCTGGACGGCTGGGTCGGGCTGGTGCACGCGGCTCCGCCTGAGTTCTCGTAAATGTACTGGTACGAGTAACTAAATTTGGAGAACGAGGTCGAGGGATACAAGGCGATTCCCGTGCCCGAGCAATCATCCTCTTCCAGGCAATAGCCGTCAGTAACGGTGTAATAAATCTTCCAGGATACCTTGGCCTTATCGAGTGCCTCGAAGATGTTGTTTACAGTGAGCGTGCCAACATGATCATCGTTACCCGGATCATTGACCAGGCCTGACCGTCGTTCCTCCCGAAAAAGTCGCGATGCGATTGGGAACGCTCTTGCTGGAAACCGGCGAGAACCAACGGTTCGACAATGCGAACTGCGACGCCATGTAGTAGTAGTAGTTGAGGAATCCCTGATCGTAGTAGCCCATCGCGCGCTGGCCGGTCAGATCGGTGAAATTCCCGGAACAGGTGCCGGAGGCGGCGCAACTTTTGGCGTAACCTTCCCCGGTGTGCACAAAGCCGTCCATATTGATTGGGCGGGTGGCTAGAAAATCATAGCGATTGACGTCCCCGTAGCTTGCCAGCCAGTCGGAACTATCGTCGTCGATGCAGGTGGTAGCGAACTTGAACAGCGAGAACGATGTGCCTTCATCGTCCTGGTTGCTGATGGTGTTCAGCTTGTCGTCGATGCCATCTACTGTATAGGTGTTGCCATCGTCGCCGATGTTCCAGCCGTTCGATTCGCGGTAAGGATTCAGCATGCCGAGATACGCATCGAAGGTATGGTTCTCCTGCAGCATGAAGATGACATGGTTGATCGCTTGGACGTTGCCTGCCGGGGTCACGGTTACGGTCGTGTTTGCGGAGGTGTTTCCTCCCGCGCCGCTCGCTTCCGCGGTGTATGTCGTGGTCGAGGCGGGGCTGACGTTTTGTGTTCCGCCGTTCGCCTCCAGCGTATAGGAGCTGTTATCTGTGCCGGTCACGGTTACCTGGGTGGCATTGGCCGCAGTCACGGTCAATGTGGACGAGCCCCCCGAGGTGATCGAAGTGGGTTTGGCGCTGATGGTGACCGTCGGCGCCGGCGCCGCGGTCACGGTAACGGTCGTGTTGGCGGAGGCGTTTCCGCCCGTTCCGGTCGCGTTTGCGGTGTAGGTCGTGGTCGAGGTGGGGTTGACGATTGTGACTTCCGCCGTTGCCGCCAGCGTATAAGAGCTGCTATCCGTTCCTGTGACCGTCACCCCGGTTGCGTTGGTTGCAGTTACGGTTAATGTGGACGAACTTCCCGAAGTGATCGACGTGGGTTTGGCAGTGATGGTGACCGTCGCCGGCTGGCTCACCGTAACCGTCGCGGTTGCCGTAGTCTTGCCGCCTGTCCCGGTAGCCATTGCGGTGTAAGTTGTGGTCGAGGTTGGGCTGACCACTTGTGTCCCGCCGGTTGCGGTGAGCGTATAGGAGCTGCTGTCGGTTCCTGTGATCGTCACCGTGGTTGCGTTGCTTGCTGTCACGGTGAGCGTGGAAGAGCTCCCAGAGTTGATCGAAGTGGGTTTAGCGGTAATGGTGACCGTCGGCGCGCCGGCCACGGTTACGGTCGCGGCCGCCGTATTCTTTCCGCCCGTTCCAGTTGCCGTAGCGGTGTAAGTGGTGGTCGAGGTTGGGTTGACGACTTGTGATCCGCCGGTTGCGGTGAGCGGTATAGGAGCTGCCGTCCGATCCACTGATGGTCACGGTGGTGGCGTTGGTGGCGGTCACGGTGAGCGTGGACGGTCCCCCCGAGGCAACCGTGGTGGGGTTCGCCGTAATGGTGACCGTCGGCGCGCCGGCCACGGTTACGGTGGCGGTCGCTGTAGTCTTTCCGCCCGTTCCGGTAGCCGTGGCGGTGTAAGTCGTGGTCGAGGTTGGGTTGACCACTTGTGATCCGCCGGTCGCGGTGAGCGTGTAGGAGCTGCCGTCCGATCCACCGATGGTCACGGTGGTGGCGTTGGTGGCATGTCACGTTGAGCGTGGACGCTCCCCCCGAGGCAACCGTGGTGGGGTTCGCCGTAATGCCGACCGTCGGCGCCGAGGCCACGGTTACGACAGCGGCTGACGTAGTCTTGCCGCCCGTTCCAGTAGCGGTTGCAGTGTATGTCGTGGTCGAGGTTGGATTGACGACCTGTGATCCGCCGGTTGCGGAGAGCGTATAGGAGTTGCCGTCCGATCCGCTGATGGCCAAGGTGGTGGCGTTAGTAGCCGTCACGGTGAGCGTGGACGGTCCCGCCGGAGGCAACCGTAGTGGGGTTCGCCGTGATGCCGACAGTCGGCGTCCCGGCTACGGTTACGACGGCCGCTGCCGTAGTCTTGCCGCCGGTTCCAGTAGCCGTAGCGGTGTAAGTGGTGGTCGAGGTTGGGTTGACCACTTGAGTCCCGCCGGTCGCGGTGAGCGTATAGGAGCTTTTATCCGATCCGCTGATGGTCACGGTGGTGGCGTTGGTGGCGGTCACGGTGAGCGTGGACGGCCCCCCCGAGGCAACCGTGGTGGGGTTCGCCGTGATGCCGACCGTCGGCGCCGCCGGCCACGGTTACGACGGCGGCTGCCGTAGTCTTTCCGCCCGCTCCGGTAGCGGTTGCGGTGTAGGTCGTGGTCGAGGTTGGGTTGACCACTTGTGTCCCGCCGGTTGCGGTGAGCGTATAGGAGCTCTTATCCGATCCGCTGATGGTCACGGTGGTGGCGTTGGTGGCGTGTCACAGTGAGCGTGGACGGCCCCCCGGAGGCAACCGTGGTGGGGTTAGCCGTGATGCCGACCGTCGGCGCCGGGGCCACGGTTACGACGGCGGCTGCCGTAGTTTTTCCGCCGGTTCCAGTAGCGGTTGCGGTGTAAGTCGTGGTCGAGGTTGGGTTGACGACTTGTGATCCGCCGGTTGCGGTGAGCGTATAGGAGCTCTTATCCGATCCGCTGATGGTTACGGTGGTGGCGTTGGTGGCCGTCACGGTGAGCGTGGACGGTCCCCCCGAGGCAACCGTGGTGGGGTTGGCGATGATGCCGACGGTCGGCGTCGCGGCTGCCGACACCGTGACAGTTGTTGCAGAGGAGGTCTTTCCTCCTGCGGCTCCGGTAGCGGTTGCGGTGTAAGTTGTGGTCGAGGCCGGTTTAACGACCTCGGTTCCGCCGGTTGCTGCCAACGTGTAGGAGCTGCCATCCGTTCCGGTCAACGTGACCTTGGTGGCGTTGGTCGCGGTGACCTTGAGCGTGGATGAACCGCCGCTGGCAATCGAGGTGGCGCTGGCGCTGATGCCGACGGTCGGCGCTGCTACGACTGTCAGGTTGATCGTCTTGGGGGTTGACCCTTTACAGTAATCCCATTCTTGTACAACCGTGTGCTGGGTTCCCGTACCCAGGGTGAGTTCGTAGTTAAGGCTGGCGCCCTTCACCACGTAGACCTTCACGTTGTTGACGTAGATCCCCATGGTGGCAACGCCTTTCGCGCAGGTAGGCGCGGTGGACGTCGCCACATAATGCACCGGCGAGGTGACCGTCGAGCCAGCTGCCGGGCTGGTCACGGTCACTGCTGCGAAGGCATGGGCTGCGAACAGCAAGAAAGCCACGCAAGCGTAGAGGAAAGTCTTGATTACTTGCGTTCGGCAATCCACTTCGCGCGTGTGTATGCAAACTTACGATGGTTCACAGGCCGGTTTCCCTATCGGTCTACGCTTTCCAGGGGGTGGAATCAGGCAGCCGCTAACAGAATTTCAAGAAGGCAAGCTCCCCGGCTAGTGGGGGCGGGAACCAGGAGGGAACGACACATTGTTGCTGGTGCGCTAATTGCTTGTCAATCAGTATCTTAGTTACCTTGGCGGATTACCGGACACTCCCCAAGGAACGGTAGATACCGAGGGCAGGCCACGGCCGGCCCTCGATGCCACCGCTTACTGCAGGGTTGCTGCAGTGCAGGGATTGTAGCCCAGCGATTCGTTGGTAACCGGAGCCGGTGGAGACGGCGGTGTGGCCCATGGAACGCCGTTGAAATCAAAGAAGTCCAACAAGCTTGGCTGGGCCGCAACGTGGGGGTTCAGGTGCTCATTGCCGATGAAACGAGTCTCGACAAACTTGAGAATTGCCGTGTGATCCAACGGTATGTTGGAAACATAGTGCCGCCGGGTGAAAGGCGAGATAACGATATTCGGCAGCCGGAAACCAAGCTGCGCGTCAAAGCCGTGAACCGCCGGCGCATCGTCTGCATGAACTCCGGGGAAATCCGAATGAAGGTCGCAGTGGGTCGTCGGTGCTCCGGCAGGCAAGCAGGGCTTGTAGCTGTCCGGATTGACTGCAATGCTGGCAATATCCGGAACTGCGCCCACCGCGGCATCGGTAAAGTCATTGGAGTGACCGGCAACCGGCGGCACGTGGTCGTAGGGGCCCCCTCCCTCGTCGTAGGAGAAGAAGAAGACGGAGTCGTTCCATTCCGGGCTGCCCATGAATGCATTGACAACCTTCGCCACTTGCGCCTGCCCGACCAAAACCGAATTGCCTGATCCGGGATGCTCGTCGTTGCGGGCGTAGCCGGTTTCAATGAAAGCAAAGCTGGGCAGCGTTCCATTGGTCAGATCGCTGAAATACTGCGTCAAGGGTGCGATCTTGTTGGGGTTGATGCAGAAGGAATTCGTTGAATCGCCTACCACGCTCGATGCCTGAAGCGGAGCAGTGCAGCCGGAAGCCTTCTTGCTTGCATTGCCGCGCAGGTAGTTAAACGAGTAGGTCAGGTTGGAGAAAGCAGTCGCGGGGTACCGGTCGTTGCCTGAGGTGCCGCAATCATCGTCATCCAGGCAATAGCCCTGGGTGTCGGTGTAATAAATCTTCCAGGAGACGCCCGCCTTATCGAGCTCGTTGAAGATCGTCGGTATGGCAAGTTGAGGAAGTTTGTCGTTGCCGCCAGGATCCAGGACCAGTCCCTGGGTGGTACCTCCGGTAAAGGTCGCGATGCGGTTGGGAACGCTCTTGCTGGCAACCGGCGAAAACCAGCGATTCGAAACCGCGAACTGACTGGCCATGTAGTAGTAGTAGTTGAGGAAGCCCTGGTCGTAGTAACCCATCGCGCGGGTACCGTGCAGGTCAGTGAAACTGCCGTCACAGGCGCCCGTGCTGGCGCAGTTTTTCGCGAAACCTTCTGCTGTGTGGACGAAACCGTTCATTTGGATCGGACGGGTGTTGAGGAAGTCATAGCGATTGACGTCGCCGTAGCTTGCCAGCCAGTCGGAGCTATCATCGTCGATGCAGCGTGCTCTTGAGCTTGAATAGCTTGATGAATGTGCCTTCGTCATCCTCGGCGCTCTTGCTTAATTTGTCGTCGATACCATCCACGGTATAGGTATTGCCGTCGTCGCCCTTGGTCCATCCATTCGCTGCGCGGTAAGGGTTCAGCATGCCGAAATAGTTGTCGAAGGTATGGTTCTCCTGCAGCATGAAGATCACATGGTTGATCTGGGAAGGGCTGCCCGGGGTTCCGCCTCCGCCTGAAGTGGATACCGTTACGGTTGTGGCCGAGGTGGCGGTGCTGCTGGTTCCCGTCGCTTGTGCCGTGTAGGTCGTGGTCGCAGACGGCGTAACGGTTATTGTGCCGCCGGCGGCCGCCAGGGTATACGAGCTGCCATCGGTTCCGGCCACGGTCAGCCCGGTGTCATTCGCTGCACTCACCGTCAAGACAGACGACTTACCCGCGGTAATCGTTCCTGGGCTGGCGCTGATGCTGACCGTAGGCCCGGACTGGGACCCGGTCACCGTGATGTTGATGTGCTCGGTGGTTCCGCTCTGGCAGTAATCCCACTCTGTCACTTTGGTTTGATGGGCACCCGCGCTGACGCTCAGTTCGTAGTTCAGGCTGGCTCCCTTGCTCACGTAGACCTTTACGTTATCTACGTAGATCCCCATGGTGGCAACGCCTTTTGCACAGCTGGGGGCGGTGCCTGTCGCCACATAGTGCACCGGCGAGCCGACCGTGGCACCATTTGCCGGACTGGTTACATTTACCGAAGCCAAAGCAGATGCCGGGGCTATCAACAGGGCCAGAACCACGTAGCAAAAAGTCTTCATCACTCTACCTTTGGGAATCGATATTTGGGCCCGGTGTTCGCGATTCCGAAGTCTTGCTGGCTGGCGCTATTCCTCTAGGCGCGAGCGTAGAGGCGGCGACTGACTCCAAAGGGGGGTGGGAAGCAGTAGGCACACAAAAGGACGTCAGCGTGGTTCTCGGAACCACCAATGCTACTTAGCGACGTTTTTTGGATCAAGCATGCGGAACGTCAGCGGCTTAATCTTCCCGGAACAGGAACCGATTGTCAATCGGTTCTTTCCTTAATCTCCTGTTGATATTTCCAGCACGGGACGGCTCGCCGGAGGGGGAGGAAATTCGGCAATAGTTGCCGTATTTTCGGTTCAGGCAGCGGGTTTCAGGAAGGCAAGCCGGTTGTCGCGTGCGAAGACAGTGAACGGCCGAGGCGCTTCCCCGGTTACATCCTTGACCGCTGAAGAGACATTGGCTGCTTCGCGGCGACGGTAATGGGCGTAGTCCTCGATGAGGCCGTCTGCCTGCCAATCGGGCATATGGAAGCTTCGCAGAGCTTCTCGAAACTCTCTTTCCGGAACATCCACGAATGCCACCGGGCGGCCGAGTGCTGCAGAAAGCTGCGCAGCCATTTCGACATGTGTCAGCGCCGCCGGTCCGGTAATGTCGTAGGTTTTGCCTTCGTGTTGGCTTTGCGTTAGCGCCGCGACCGCGACTGCGGCGATATCGCGAACGTCGACTACGCTTACCCGAGCGTCGCCCGCCGGGGCGAAAAACCGTCCTTCCGATGCGATCGAACGGCCGATCATCAGCAGGCCCTGCATATAAAGGTTAGGACGAAGGTTGGTGTAAGTCATGCCCGAGCCGCGAAGTGCCTCCTCAATGGCCGCGTGATAGCGCAAAAAGCGCAATGGGGAATCGGTTGCGGCATGCAATTGCGAAAGGTAGACGATATGTTTCACTCCCGCCTCACGCGCCAGACGAACGAAGCGCAACTGGCGCTCCTCAACCCGATCCGATGAGTTGGTGACCAGGAATGCCCGCTGAACGTCCTTCAACACCTTTCGCAGGCTCTCCGGATCATCGAAATCGCCTTCGACAAATTCCAGGGCCGGATCGGGCGTAGAACCTTTGGCGTCACTCGGTTTATGGACCATTGCGCGTATACGCTCTCCCTGCCCGACAACCGCTTGAGAATCTCAACCCCGTTCTTTCCCGTGGCTCCCGTTATAAGGATCATTTGCGTCCCCAGGTCATATGAGATTGACCCCGGAACACCCTAGTTGCCCGCCGAGCACATTCCGCTAAACTAAGGGGTACTCGCCCGGTAGGCAACCATGACCAAGGCCGCTGGCAACCTGCTTACGCTTCCCACCACCCTCGACTACAGCTCTAACCGGGGTCAACTCCACTGCGGCCGTGGAGAAGGGGCTTGCCGAAGCGGAATGGTATCAGTGTCCGGTGCCTCGCGAAACCATGCGCAGCCTGCTGCAGCGGCGCGATGGGCCGGCCATCCGCGACACGATTTTGTGGTTTGCCCTTATCCTTGGCGCCGGCTACATGACCTATGCCCTCTGGGGCACATGGTGGGCGGTCATCCCCTATGTGTTCTACAGCGTCCTCTATGCCTCAACCTCAGACTCCCGCTGGCACGAGACCGGTCACGGCACCGCGTTCAAGACCGATTGGATGAACAACGCCCTCTACGAAATTGCGTCGTTCATGGTCATGCGCGAGTCCACCGTTTGGCGCTGGAGCCACACCCGGCATCACAGCGACACCATCATCGTGGGCCGCGATCCGGAGATCGCCGTGCCTCGACCCGCCTGATTTGAAGGCCATCGTCATGTCCTTCTTCAATCTCCGTGTGTATGCGAAAATATTTCTCGCGCATCCTTTTGCACTCCACCGGGCGCATGGCCGCCGAGGAGAAGACCTATATTCCGGAAACGGAGTTTCCCAAGGTCTATCGCAAGGCGCGCATCTATGTCGCCCTCTATGCCGTAGTGATAGGCCTCTCCATCAAGAGCGGCAGCATCCTTCCCCTGCTGCTGGTCGGCCTGACCAATTTCTTCGGCAGCTGGCTCCTGGTCACTTACGGGTACACGCAGCACGCGGGCCTGGCCGAGAATGTTCTCGACCACCGTCTCAACTCGCCGGACGGTGTATATGAACGCGATCCATCGCTACCTGTACTGGAACATGAACTACCATGTCGAGCACCACATGTTCCCGCTAGTGCCCTATCACGCCCTGCCGAAGTTGCATGCCGCCGTCAAGGACGACTGCGCCGTTCCCTATCCGAGCCTTTTCTCGGCCTGGCGCGAAATTGTTCCGACAATCTTCAAGCAGGTCAGGGATCCCGGATATCACGTGAAGCGGGTGCTCCCTCCACCGAGACTCCGCGGCAAAGAAAGCGCCTATTCCTCCCAGGACAAGCAAGACGTTGAGGGCTGGGTGGAAGCCTGCGTCGCCGCCGATCTCGGCCTGGCGGACGTGATCCGCTTCGATCACGGAAAGAAAACCTATGCTCTCTATCGCACTGACGATGGCGAGCTTTACGCCACGGATGGATTATGCACCCACGGCAATGTTCATCTTTCCCGGGGTCTGGTGAAGGGAAAGCTGATTGAGTGTTCTAAGCACAACGGGCGCTTCAATTTGATCGATGGATCGCCCGCCCGCGTGCCGGTTTGCCGCGGTCTTGTCACTTATCCGATAGAGGAGCGTCGCGGTCGAATCTTCATTAACGTCAGCCGTGCCGGCGGAGTTGGTGCTCGTCCGCAAAAGACATATCGCTTTCGCGTCGTCAGCAACTGCAACGTCGCCACGTTCATCAAGGAGCTGGTTCTTGAACCGCTGGATGCGGTGGAGAGAATTTCCTTCACGCCGGGCGACTACCTGCAACTCGACATTCCCGCCTACGATGCGATCCTCTTTCGCGAGTTCGACATCGCCGAACCTTTCGCCAGCGTGTGGGAGCGCCAGCATGTTTTCGATCTGGTCGCGCGCAATCCTCAGGCTGGCCGCCGCAACAACTACTCGCTTGCCGGCAACCAGCAGACGGAGAGCGCGCTGCGCTTCAACGTCCGCATTGCGACGCCGCCTCCTGGCCAGGATTGTGCTCCGGGCGTCGGGTCCAGCTATGTCTTCAGCCTCAAGCCGGGCGATATCGTCTCTGCCATCGGTCCTTTCGGCGACTTTCACGTCAAGCCGACGCAGAGGGAGATGGTTTACATTGGCGGAGGCGCCGGCATGGCCCCGCTCCGCGCCCATCTTTCCCATCTGCTCGAAACCGGCAACACCGCGCGCAAGGTCAGCTTCTGGTACGGAGCACGATCGAAGCAGGAGATCTACTACCAGGACTACTTCCAAAATCTAGCCAACCTACACCCTAACTTTGGCTTCCATCTTGCGCTCTCCTCGCCTTTGCCCGAGGACAACTGGGCCGGCCATTGCGGCTTCATCCATGAGGTCGTGCTGCAGCAATACCTCGGCCTGCACGCCAACCCGGAGGGCGTCGAATATTACCTCTGTGGTCCGCCCCTGATGATCAAGGCATGTTTAAAAATGCTCGCCGATCTCGACGTACCGGACCGTCAGATTTCCTACGATGAATTTTGAACCCTGCAGATGATCTACACCCGCTTGCGGGGACCGGCTTCTTGTTTCGGTAGCGCCTGATCGGCATCAGGAATAATCGGTTTGGGCAAACGCCCGACTTCATACTTTGCCCTGATCAGGGGTTCGCTGGCATCCGGCAAAAGCGGCAGCTTGACGTCCGCTTGCCCGAAGCGGAATGCGGAAGTCAAATCGCCAAATGTGCTCCTCCGCCAATCGCTGATGTTCGGCTCGCGAACGCCCGTGAATTTCTCCAGGAACTGGAGCACGGAGGTGTGATCGAAGGGTTGACTGCAAACCCACCCTCCGCTGGTCCAGGGCGAAATGATGATGCATGGCACGCGGAACCCGCCACCTATCGGGAAGATTCCTTACAAACTCGTGAGCCGTCCCGGCAGGAGGAATGGGCGGAGCCACGTGATCGAAGATGCCGTCATTCTCATCGTAGTTAAGAATAAATACCGTCTTCGCCCAGACGTCGGGGTTGGCCGCAATGGCATCGATCTTGCTGGCAATAAATGCCGCGCCATCCGCCGGCATGTAATCTGGATGCTCTGATTGATAGCTGGTCGGAATGATCCACGACACTGCGGGGAGTCTATCGTTTTTGGCGTCCGACTCGAACTCGCCCTCCGGACCGCGCGCCATTCCCTTTCTATACAACGGCGAGTTTTTTGCGGCTTCCTTGAAAACCTTGAACGTCTCCAGCATATTGCAACCGTAGTTGTCCTTTTGCTGGTATACCTTCCAGCTGATGCCCGTTTGCTCCAACCGCTCGGCATAGGTTGTCCAGGTGTATCCTTTTTTAGGCGCCGTGTTATTGATAATCGGGCCGCCCTGCAGCCCGTCGGGATCAATCGTGCCCGTCATCCAATACATACGGTTGGGCCAGGTCGGGCCCAATACGGAACTATGGTAGGTGTCACAGATGGTAAACGCCTCTGCCAGCGCGAACTGAAAAGGAATATCTTCCCGGTTGTAATACCCCATGCAATAAGGGCCATGCGGTCCATCCGCTTTGCGATGAGCGGGCAGCCATTGATCCATGGCGCCGCCGTTCCACGCTTCGTGTTGCACCGCCCAAGCGTGGCTGGTGGAGGGAATTTTTTGAGCGCTGCTCTTGCGCGTGTCAAGATGAAACGGAAGCAGGTAGCCAGTCGGATTTGCAGTATCCGGCTGATAAAGAACGGAATTTCCGTCTCGCAACTTCAAAGCAGCCGGATCGCCGAATCCGCGAACGCCGGCAAGCGTCCCGAAGTAGTGGTCGAATGACCGGTTTTCCTGCATCAGCAGGACCACATGTTTGATTTGGCGCAGGGAACCGCCCTTTGCGGGCTCCTGCGCGAGCAGACGCTGCACGTTGGCAGGCATGAGGGCTGAAGCCGCAGCAGCGGCTGCGGCCCGCGCCGCACCGCTCAGCAGCCGGCGGCGGGTGAGTCCGGAGCCCGAAGGGAACTGTCTGTCCATGGTGTGAGCAGCCTTTAACGGTGGATCGTAGTAGTCTCTAAAGCATAACGCGCCGGGGCCATCCGGCGGGGGTGTGAATCCGCGGCGCATTGAATGAAAGTGAAGGTGTCATGGTAAGCAAACGAAACATTGCAGTAGCCGTTCAGCTGGTGGTTCTTTTTGGGCTGACTAACCTCGCTGTAGCCCAAACGCAAACCTGGTATCTTGACCCTCCGCACTCGGCGGCCCAGTTTTCCGTGCGCCACATGGGCATCTCGACGGTAAGGGGAACCTTCACCAAGGTCGAGGGCGTTGTCGTGGATTCTCCCGACCTGAGCAAAGCTTCTGTGAATGTGACAATCGATGCCAGCTCCGTGGATAGCCGCGTGCAGAGGCGAGACGACGACCTGCGAAGCGACCACTTCTTCGATGTCGCCAAGTATCCGACGATCACCTTCAAGTCCAAACGCGTGGAAGCCGCCGGCCCGGGCAAGTTGAAGGTTACCGGCGACCTGACGATCCACGGCGTTACCAAGGAAGCCGTTTTGGATGTCGATGGTCCCACTCCTCCGATGAAAGACCCGAGGGGTAACTCACATCGGGGCGCTTCTGCCACCACCACGGTTAGCCGGGCGGACTACGGAATGAACACGATGCCCGGCATGATCGGCGATCAGGTCGCGATCCAGCTGGACGTGGAAATGGTGGACAAAGCCCCTGGCGGCCCACCGCCGGGTGGTCCCCCTCCGCCGCATCCCCCTGCGATGTAGGGCTTAACTCTCTTCCGTCTCCAGTTGCTCGGGCTTCAGATATTTGATGAGCACGACTTCATTCCCGGTTTCGCCGTAGATCAATTCATCGATGATCTTCTGCGTCACCAGGATGCCGAATCCACCTGGCCGCAGTCCCTGTTGTTCGCGGATAGCAGTGTGCCGGATGGGATCGGATGGCGGGTTGTTGATGGCTGCGTGTTGCACCTCGTCGAGCGAAAAGCCTTGGCCCGGATCTTTCACCCGGCATAAGACCATGTGCTTGGCACGAATATAAGAAATCTCCACGTGCTGCTGGGCATTGAAGTGGGCGCCATGCTCGATAGCGTTCATCAGCATCTCGCGAAAAGCCAGGCCGACGGCATCTCTCTCCTTCATCGGGAGGTCTGCTATCTCGTGAATGAACTGAACCAGCCGGTCGGCGGTCTTACGGTCGCAACGGGCGACCAGCTGCAATAGCTGGGGTGTGGCGGAAAGAATCTCGATGCCTTCATCCCAAACCGGACCGGTGGTAGCCAGAAGGAGCATTTGCTCGAAGGTCGTCATGGAATAGGGCTTGGAGAAGTAGCTGAAAGCGCGTTCGCGCATGGCGCCGATCACGTCGGCGGGTGTGCTTTCCGAGGTGATGATGATCAGCCGTACATGGGGCCGTACGGTTCTGATCTGGCGCAGCAGTTCCACATCCTGTTTGCCCGAGGTCTCGTCGCCGGTCAGGACCAGCTCGTAAGCCCGGGCTTTGAGCATTTCCAGTGCGGACCGGTTGTTGGCTGCGCGCGCGATTTGCCAGGTGGGCAACACTTTGCCGACGGCCGAAGCGACCTTGGTATCGGAGCCGACCACAAGAGCTGTTTTTCGCGTCGTACGTCCGTCGATAGATCACCGCCTGCGCTCCATCATAAAGCCAAGCCAGCTCGTCGCGAAGCGGGCACATCCGTCCCAGCCAAGAGTAATGTCTGACTTTTGACGAAACCGCAACTTCGATCTCCAATAATCCGTCTTTATAGCTGAAATCTGCGAGGTACACCGTGAACTCACCACTAAGCCGCTCTTTCTGGGGATTCTGTGCGTTGGTTTCCCTGGCAGCGATCGCCGGTGGCCAACAGCCAGGTGCCGGAATGGCGCACATGGCTGGCCACATGTACATGACGGAACTCAAGTCTCCAAAACCAGGAGACCAGCAGAGGGCCGACGCGATCGTAGCGGCTGCGAAAACGGCTATGGAGCCTTACCAGGACTACCACAAGGCCCTGGCTGACGGTTACCAGATATTTCTCCCCAATCTCCCGCAACCCCAATACCACTTTACGAAGGCCCTGAATGGTCTTGAGGCCCGATCGCACTTCGATCCTCTTAAGCCCACCTCCCTGCTTTACAAGAAGACGCCGGATGGTGGCTACAAGCTTGTCGGAGCGATGTATACGGATCGGGTTGACGCTACCGAGGACGAGTTAAACGACCGCATTCCGCTCAGCATTGCGCGCTGGCATCAGCATGTTAATTTTTGCAAGGCGCCGATGGGGCAGAAGGCGGCTTACTTTGGTCCCGACGCAAAATTCGGGTTGCTGGGATCGATCAACACCAGGGAAGCGTGCGAGGCAGCAGGCGGAATATTTTATCCGCACATCTTTGGATGGATGGTCCATGTTTATCCCTACGAAGCGGATGCGAAGAAGATCTGGGCAACCGACGATGACGATCAAGGGCACGACAACATGGACCACTCTTCCATGCCGGGAATGAAGATGAACTAAAGCATGTGTGTAGATATATCGGCTGCGCACACCAAGAGCGTGAGCCACGAGGCAAGAGAAGGTTTCGGCTACTGGGGCTGGACTTATTCAGAGAACGGCCGATTAGGTCAGCAAGCCGATGTGAGCCGTAACGCCCAGCGCCATCGTTCACGTGGAAGCGCCACTCGAACCGGGTGGCGTTTTTGCGTGCCATCGAAGGTAGACTGGGAGGCGTAGCATGATTGGCTCATGACAACCCAAGCAGAATCAGCGGCCGCGCTTGCGGACAAAGATCAATTTCCCACGCAGGATCTGGTCGAGTTCGGGGTCGGCTATGCCCTGGTCATGGCAGCAATCTGGACCCTGAATCCCTGGCAGAGGCTCTTCTATTGGTTAGCCGTCGCCTGGATCGTGGCAAGCACGTGGATCCATCGTCCAACCTGGAAGGCGCTGGGCCTCGGGGTTGCGGGTGTGGCCCGGTCCTTATGGATCGTGGGTGTTGCCGGAATCCTGGCAGGCCTCGCGCTCTACACCGCCAATTGGATGCATATGTTGCATCCGCTGCATGGCCCCAGCTCCGCTGGTCTCCCATGTTTGGGGATACCTGGTGTGGGCGGTTATGCAGCAGTTCCTGTTGCAAATTTATTTCCTGCTTCGGCTTATGCGCTTGCTGCCCGGCAAGGTATTGCCTGTGCTGGCGGCCGCGGGATTATTTTCCATCGCCCACATCCCCAATCCGGTATTGACGCCAATCACCCTGGTCTGGGGAATCGCAGCCTGCGTGCTGTTCTTACGCTACCGCAATATCTATGCCCTGGGCATCGCCCACGGGATCCTGGGTCTTTGTGTCGCAGTCATCGTGCCAGATTCCATCCAACATCATATGCGGGTAGGTATCGGCTACTACCGGTATCATCCTCGCGGATATCACCATCGCCCGCCGGATCACCGCAACCAGACGGACCAGATCGTATCCACCGACGCATGGGTGATGGCCGAGGCCCCGATCCGCCGCTCCTGACGCCACGCAAGCCCATAGAAGATGCCGGCGAGAGTAGCTAGCAAGACATAGCGTCCATTGAAATGCGTGGCGCGCTTGTTAAAGTGCGAAAGCCCGAACAAAGCTGAGGTAATGAGCAGTGCCCGCACCCGGCCAACCCGCCGCTCCAGAAGATTCTGCATCCAGCCACGAAAGAAAAGCTCCTCCGGGACGGCAATAAAGAAAAAAGTGAAGAGCCATGCGAGCAAAACCTGCCGGGCCGAAGGGATGAGGGGGTGGAAATGGAGAAAGCCGAGCCACAGCCCGAGAGCTGCGGCAATGGGCGCGTATGCGGCCAGCCAAAGCAAGCCAATACGCAAGTCGCGCAGGCGCAGGCGAAGGTCGAAGCCAACCATGGCCCAGCTGCCGGATCGCCAGAAAGCCATAGATGCCGGCATCCAGCAGCAGGATTTTATTGAAGATGGCGAGCCGCGGTCCCCATGCAGGCTCAAACCAGCGCAAGTCAACCGCCAGGCCGAGGAAGACAAGGATGAGAAGATCGCGCCAGTCGCCTTGCTGCTCCGGGTCCGCCAGGGCAGCCCGGTAGAGCAGCACGCTGATCAGCACCGGCAGCAGCGTGTAAACCGCAAGCCACGTCCAGCGGAAAAGACCGTTCGAGGCCGAGACCAGAGCGTAGGGAAGACCCAGCAAGGCCGGCGCCGGCAGTCGCAACCAAACCGGCATTCGTCCGGCAAGCTGGAGACTTTTCGGGCAGAACGCCGCCCAGAAGAACGGGACAAGCGTGAGCAACGCGGCGAGGATGACAGGCGGATGGTCCAGCAGGCGCAGCATCGAGCCTATCGCACGGTGCTCATCGGCCAAACTGCCGTAGGTGATGATCGGCGTGCAGATATCCCCATCGCATCCAATTGCCCGCAGTCATTTCTCCGAAGATCGGATGCTGCACGCAGGGGCTTGGCACGGCATCGCAGAACCGGTCGAAGGTCGAGAGCAACGAAGCAAGATCCTGGGCGAAATCAATTGGGGTTGTACCACCTTTTCCCTGTTCAACTTCCGGCAGGGTAGGAAATCCCCTGGCCCATCGTATGGGCGCTTGCAGAGCGACCCACTTGAACAGCGTTCGTTGCATGAGGTTGGTCGTCGCAGGCCTTACCTTCTTGTCGCCCAAGGCAACCTTGTAGGAATCATCCAAATGGCACACCATCTGGTGGACATTCATGGAGCCCCAGCGCGCCGTATCTGCAGCCGACACCTGCGTCAGGCGACGCGATATGTCTTGCCGGCCGGCGAGGTTGCTTAGGCTTTTCACGCCTGTTCACTTAGGGTTGACGCGATGGCAAGCGCTCTGCGCCTTGCCGGCCAGCGAGTCGGAGTAGAAAGTAACCGCGCCCCCTGCTTCCCACCATATATATTGCCCCGCTGCATAGCGCGCGCCGGAGCCGGAGTTGATGTTGGCAAAGATCATCGAGTTGCCATGGACCTCCACAACTGCCAGGCTGTTTCCTGCTCCGTTGATATATTCGACCGGAAATGCCGTCGCCGGCAGCCCCATGGCGGCCCCTTGCGCATCGCATTGGTACTGTACGGTCTTTCGCGTGAGCGGTTCTGATCCGTTCAGGTGAATCGTCAGGTCGGTTGCCCCCGCGAACCTGATGCACCCCAGCGCAGCGATCCCAATCATGAGCAGCTTCCACTTTGCCTGCATCCAACCACCCTCCCTTACGCAACCATTCCCAACGCGGCTTTTCCCAAGAAAAGCCGCACCTCGCTACTGTATCTAATGCAGACTAGAAGTGAAAAGGCTCTGTACTTCGAAGATCAAAGGCCAATCGCGATCACAAAGTATTGCGCAGGTTCAATCCCGGCATTAATCACGCCGTGCATTTCATTCGAGTGAACGAACGCTGCGGAGCCGGGCCCGATAACCGTTGTCCTTCCCTCGATGGTTATCCCGACCGTACCCTTCATCAGCAGAAACAGTTCGTCGTGCACATGCCGGTGCGGCGGATGCGGCGAGTCGCCCGCTGCAAGTGTCGTCTCGTGCACTTCAATGTGATCTCCCGAATGGGTTATGCCGTCCAGAATTGCCCTCGACTCGCTCAGCCCAAGTTTCTTTACCGGCAGGTCGCTGTACGGCTTGACGAAGGAGCTGAGTGTCGGGCTGTCCGATGCCAATGCGGAAGAGGCCGCCAGCATGGGAATCGCCCGCAGAAGAGAGCGCCGAAGTGCATCCATAAAATCCCCCTGTAACAAAGTTTTTCATAGCCCGTTCGGATACATCAAATCAAGTCCGTGCGCCACTTGGTGCATTTCGCTGGTAATATCGACCGGGAACAAAATGGACGTGAACAATATGTCATATAAGCCGAATCGCCGCAGCTTTCTCATTGCAAGCGGACTTACCGCGCTTGCCTCGACCAGGGTCTGGGGTGCTAACGACACCGTGCGCGTCGGAGTGATTGGGGCCGGCGGCCGGATGAGAAACCTGCTCGATGCGGCCGATAGTACCGGCACTACCTACGAGATCGTGGCCGTGAGCGACGTCTATGGGCCGCGCCGCGATGAAGTGAAGGAGCGCTCCAATGGGCTCGCCACCACCCACCTCGACTATCACGAGGTGCTGGCGAAAGACATCGATGCCGTGTTTATCGCGTCGCCGGACCACTGGCATGTTCGTATGGCGGTTGACGCCCTGGCCGCGGGCAAAGACGTCTACCTGGAGAAGCCGGTTACCCACACCATTGAGGAAGGCGCCACCCTGGCCCACGCCGTCCACTCCAGCAAGCAGATTCTGCAGTGCGGCATGCAGCAGCGCAGTTGGTCACACTTTCGCGATGCCGTCGATCTGATACAGGGGGGCAGCCTGGGGCGTGTCGTCCAGGTAAGGACCTACTGGTGGCAGAACTACAACGGGGCGGGCCCCAAACCCAAGCCGGTCGACACCCAGGCGCTGGATTGGAAGATGTGGTTGGGCGGAGCTCCGGATCAGCCCTTCACCGAAGAAAAGTTCTACCGGTGGCGTTGGTTCTGGAACTTCGGCGGCGGCGCCATGACCGATCTATTCACCCACTGGATCGACGTGGCGCACTGGGCCATGAAGAGCGACACGCCGCGCGAGGCGCAGATGCTTGCCGACAAATATATCTTCGAGGCATGGGATTGCCCCGACACCATCCAGGCGGCGCTCCGTTACCCCGGGTGGGATGTGGTGTACGAGGGCATGATGAGTTCCTCCATTGACGACGGCGGCCTTGAGTTCCGCGGCACGGAGGCAACACTCAAAATTAATCGCTCCGGCTTTGGGATTTACCGCGAAGGGGTAAAGGGCAATCAGAATCCCGTCCTAAAGGAAGAAAGCTTCCGCGATGGAACCATCACCCACGTGGAAAATTTCTTTGAGTGCACGAAGACGCGTAAGGAGCCAAACGCGCCCGTCGAAACCGGCATTTCCGCCGCGCGGGCCGGCCACATCGCGAATCTCGCATACCGGCACACCGGCCAGATCACCTGGCCGCCAAAGAACTCCGGGTAATCTTCTGCACCAGTAACCAAAGCCCGGTTGGCCCTCGAGTCTTGTTTTGGCTTGAGTGGGATCCCGCGAACCAAACTGCCCGGCTAACCTGTAGGGCGGTTTCAGCCGTCCCTAGCGGGACTGTGCTCACCTGGGCTGTATACCCAGGACTGACGTCCTGGGCTACTTTCAGGTCGTCCCTTCGGGACTGGACATTAGAGGCTGGCTGAGCAGCCGAGCGCCCCTTGTTCATTGTGAGCGAAGCCGTGAAGGGACTTCGGTTTACTCAACCAGCAACGGATCTGGATGGCAGCACCACGTGGCCGCTACACCGTGGCGATCTGCGCGGTGAGGTTCACCCGGGCCTTGGCCGGCTCCTCGGCCGCTGCCAGCCTACGGATCGACAACACGGTGATGTCGTCCTCCTGGCCAAACGCACAAGCTGCCTCCACGATCTGTTCGGCGGACTGCTTTTGATTCGCCAACTGCTGCAGCCGTTCAAAGCCATACAACTCGCCGCCGGCGTTTCTTGCCTCCACAATCCCGTCCGTATACAGCGTCAGGGTTTCACCCTGTAGCAAGCGGAAGGCGAGTTCCTCATAGGTTGTATCGGCAGACACTCCAAGCGGCAGGGATCCCCCGAGGGGCAACTCCTCGCCATCGCGAAACGGCGCCAGGTGCCCGGCATTGGCTATCGTCGCGTCGCCATTCGGCTCTAATCGCAACACCACGCACGTGGCAAAGCCGTCCTGCACGCGTCCGCACAATCTGCGATTCAGTCCCCCTAAGATCTCCGCAGGTTCCTGGGTATAGTCGGCCAGCGTCCGCAGTGTGCCCACAATCAGCGATACGGTCATCGCCGCTTTAAGCCCTTTGCCGCTCACGTCGCCGATTACGATCAACGTGCTTGTATCGGGGAGTGATATCACCTGGAAGAAGTCTCCGCCAAGTTCTGCCGCAGGTTTATAGACGCTGTCGATGGTGAAGCCCGGAATCGCCGGCACCGTCTCCGGTACCAGCACTCGTTGCACCTCGCGCGCCGACTTTACCTCCATCTCCATGCGGTTTTTTTGCTGCCGCTCGAGGTACTGTTCGCGCGCCACGGTGTAGACCAGCGCGATGAATACCAGCGCCTCCAGGATGGGAATCATGCTGAATTGATATTCTCCAAACGTGAAACCCACACCTTGCATCGCCGCGGATAGCTTGTCTAGGTGAGTGACCTGCAAACCCTGGCCTACCAACTCGAGTACAAAGAACCAGAGGCCCTCGAAGGCGATGATCAGAGCCAGAGGCCACAGGTATATCTGCCTGCGCCGGCGCAGGCCCCCAATCAGGATGGCGACAATGTAAAGCGGGGCGAACGTATAGATAGCCGTCGTAATGGCGTCCGTCCACACAATGAGCCTGCCCCCGTACTGCCAGAAGACAACGGTGATCAGGTCCACCGCCTGTGCGGCAACGTAGAGTCCAGCCAATGCGGCCGTCCACCGTCTCCAAAGCCGCTCGCGGTCCATGCCGAAGAGCGCGAGCAGTAATGCCCAGAGAGAAAGCCAGCTCGCGCAGGAGAGAATCTGGTTGTAGAGCTGGCCGGTCACGAAGCTGACCTCGGTGCTTAGCAGGGCGCCGGTGAGCCCCACCGATCCAAGCGAGATGAGATAAATGGCGAGCCACAGATACAGCCGTCTGCTCCGCTCTCGCATAAACAGCAGCAAGGAGATCAATCCTGTTACCAGCATGAGGCAGGAGGAGATTAACCCTGGAAGGTTCGTCCATTCCTGCGTCAATCGCATTGCCCTCGTCCGCAGTGCAAGGTAGGCCGCATCGCCGATCAGCGGAGCCGCCTCCATCCCTCCTACGGTCGCGGGGTCGGCAGAAGCCAGCGCCGCCTTCCACACTCGTACTGCCAGCAGGCCCGAATTCGTAGGCAGCGGAAAGGCGATGGAGTGGGGAAATGCGTACCAGTGCGCATCCGGCGGCAAGCTCCCGCTGCCGCCGAACTTCTTCCCATTCCAGTACAGCTCGTAGGCATCTTCGACCCGCGGCATCAGCAGGGTGAGCGGTCTGTTGGCGGATGTTACCTCAATCCGCTTGCGATACCAGGCAAAGCCGGCGTAGGACGGATGTGTCTGGCTGCCCCACGTTTCGTCTCCACGTAGCTGCTCCCAACCCGAATCGTCAAAGCCCGGCTCGGCCCACGAGAGATGGTCGCCGGTTTGGAAATGCCACTTTCCTCCAACCTCAACGAAGCCCTTGCCGGGATCCGGCGCCTTGAAAGCCAGCGAATCCTGGCTCCACATCGGAAAGGCCGCGCAAAGCAGCATGAGCAGCAGCGTGAGTTTGAGAACGAACCGAATTTCGCGGAGGGCGCACACCATACAGAAACCTCGGAAGCAAGCAGGCCGATTGCACTTGAGCATACGGCGTTAACCGGCCAAAGAAAACTGCCGCCTCATCAAGGGCAGCGCTGATAGACTGCTGGCACCAAGTAGAGCAACCATTTTTACTTCGCAGCCGGGGACAAGGTTGATCGCCGAAGGAACACAGTTTGGTCCCTACCGCCTGCTCGAGAAGATCGGGTCGGGTGGAATGGGCGAGGTCTACCGAGCCCTGGATACGCGACTGGAGCGCGAGGTCGCGCTCAAGCTGATCTCCGATACCTATCTGGCTACGGATGTGGGCAGCGGGTCGCCTTCGCCGGCGGGTACTCCACGTCCGCACGACACTCCGGGACATGGCACACCTCACTCTGGCTCCCATCTCTCCCACGAGCGCTTTCTGCGCGAGGCGCGTTCGGCAGCCACCCTGAACCATCCCAATGTCTGCTCCATTCACGACACCGGCGAGCAGGATGGCCGCCCGTACCTGGTGATGGAGCTGCTGCGCGGCCAGACCTTGAAGCATTATCTGGCCAAGGCAGGTGGCCATGGTCTGGCGCCCGAGGAAGTGGTGTCCTTTGCCCAGCAGGCAGCGGCAGCCTTGGCGGCGGCCCACGCCAAGGGCATCATTCACCGCGATATCAAGCCGGCCAACCTGTTCGTGATCGATGCCTTGCGGGGCAAGCGGCAAATCAAGATTCTCGACTTCGGGCTGGCGAAGATGCAGAGCGGTTCGGCGGCCGCAGACTCGCGCACTTATGGCATGCCGCCCAATGGCATCGGTGACCAGACCGCCGAAGGGCTGGGCACGGCGACTATCGGGCTCACCAGTCCAGGATCGGCAGTGGGCACTGTGGCCTACATGTCTCCCGAGCAGGCGCGGGGTACACCCCTGGATGTGCGAACGGATCTCTTCAGCCTTGGTTCGGTCATCTACGAGATGGCCACGGGGCAGCCACCCTTTGGTGGCGGCTCGACAGCCGACGTCTTTGCGGCGCTGCTGCGTGAAACTCCGCCGCCGGTGAGCAAGGTAAACCCGGCGATGCCCAAGCGTCTTGACCCGATTGTCGCCAGGTTGCTGGCCAAGGACCCGGCGCAGCGTTATCCCAGCGCGGAGGCGCTGCAGGAAGATCTGGACACTCTGGAAACGCACGCCGGCAAGGCGTCTCCGCCGGGCAGTGGTAAGAAGTGGCTGTGGCCGGCGCTCGCCGGGCTGCTGGTAGTGCTGATCGCAGCGGGGTTGGCATGGTGGAAATACCGGCCCGCCCCCGCCGCGACCGGCGAAGCTTTGCCCTCAACCGGCGGCCAGGAGAGTGGGGCTGCGGTCGCGCCCAAGTCTGCGAAGGACTCAATTATCCTGGCGGATTTTGTGAACCACACCGGCGATCCGGTCTTTGACAACACGCTGAACCAGGCGTTGCAGATCGACCTGGAGCAGTCGCCGGTGATCAACATCGTAAGCCAGCAGCACCTGGCGCAGAGCGTAAAGTTTCTGGGCAAACCTGAGGGCACGCCCTTGACGACGGCCATTGCGCGGGAGATCGGCGAGCGCGAAGGGATGAAGGCGATTCTTACCGGAACTATTGCCAGCCTGGGCAAGGAATACGTGATCACGCTGACCGCGCAAAACACGGCTACCGGAGATGAGATCGTCAGCGAGCAGGCACAGACTCCGGATAAGGAGCATGTGCTGGATGCGCTGGGAAGAGCGGCAGCGGCCATGAGAGGCAAGCTGGGCGAGGACCTGGCGAGCATCAAGAAATTGGACACGCCCTTCGGGCAGGCCACCACGTCCTCATTGGAGGCCTTCCGTGCGTATGCGTTGGGTGATAAAGCGCACGAAATGGCGCGGAACATACCAGAGGCGGAGGGCCATTATCTTCGCGCCGTGGAACTGGATCCTAACTTTGCCATGGCCTATGCGCGGCTGGGCGTGGTGTATGTCAACTCAGGCCAGTTCGCCAAGGCCGACAAGTATTTTGCCAAAGCCTACGCACTTTCGACGCATGTCAGCGAGTTCGAGCGGCTCTACATTGCGGGCCACTATTACCAGAACGTGACCGGCAACATACCCAAAGTGATCGAGACCCTGCAGGAGTCGATCCAGACCTACCCCGGACTGCTCCAAGGCTATATCAATATCAACGTGGCCTATCAGACGCTGGGGCAGTTCGAGCAGGCCCTTCCCTTCGCGCAAAAAGCAGTGGAGATGCAGCCCGACGATGCGATTGCTTCAGAAAATCTGGTTGGCGCTTACCTAGGCCTTTACCGGATGCCCGAAGCGTTGGCGGAGATGGCGCGGGCGCGCAAACTCGGGATGGATGGCAGCACGGACTTTGCGGGGATTAAGTTCAATGCTTATTTTTTCCAGGGAGAGCCGAACGAAATGCAAAGGCTTCTGGCGCAGGTGGCGGGAAGGCCGGATGGGTTCACCGTTACCGGCGACCTGGCTGCCACGCAGCAATACTCCGGCCGCTACCGCCAGGCGGAAGCGACGACCCAGCAGGCCTTCGAGCAGGCTGAACACTCCAAGGCTCCAGACGCGCAGGCAGGTCTGGTCCTGATCAGCGCTGAGGCGCGAGGCCTCGCGGATTTGTGTGTCGGCAACGAGGCGGCCGTGCGCCAGGCGCTGGCGCTGGACAAGAGCAAGCAGAACCAGGCAAATGCGGTGATGGCGGCGGCGGTCTGCGGCAACGGCAAGCTGGCGCTCCCCATGGCGCAGGATCTGGGCAAGAAATACCCTGAAGACACACTCATCCAGGATGTGTTTCTGCCTTTGGCCAAGGCCTTTGTTGCCCTGGCTGAGGGGCAGCCGGCGCAGGCGGCGGATTACGCCAAAACAGCCAAGCCCTATGACACGATTTATCCCGGGAGCTATGCGCAGGGACTCGCGTATCTCCAACTGCACGATCCCGTCCAAGCGAAGACCGCCTTTGAATCTGCGCTGACCTCGCGTACCAACATTGCATCCGGGGCGCCGCCCTTTTACGCCCAGGCGCAGCTGGGTTTGGCGCGTGCCTACGCAATGGGCGGAGACAAGGCCAATGCGAAGAAGGCTTATGAAGCCTTCTTCACCACCTGGAAAGATGCCGACGTAGACCTCCCCATGCTGGCCGCCGCCAAGAAGGAATACGCAGCCCTCTAGCGTCCTTCGAGGCCCGGAGGCCGTTCGCCAAACTTCAGCCGGTCCGGCAGGGCTGGGGGAGCAATCCCTCGGCTTTCAGGGTTCCTGCTGCATCATCTCCAGGGTTGTGAATCCTAACTCATTCTGCTGGCAGCGCTGATAGACTGGCACTGCAATTCGGGGACCCTGCAGCGTAGCCAGATGACAACCGCGGAAGCAACACAATTTGGTCCCTACCGCCTGATCGAGAAGATAGGCTCGGGCGGAATGGGCGACGTGTACCGCGCGCTGGATACGCGATTGGAGCGCGAGGTCGCGCTCAAGCTGGTTTCTGAGAGCTATCTGGTTGCGGATGTGGGCAGTGGTTCACCCTCGCCGGCCCCGCACGACACACCAGGACATGGCACACCCCACTCGGGCGCGCACCTCTCCCACGAGCGCTTCCTGCGCGAGGCCCGCTCCGCGGCCACACTGAACCATCCCAACGTGTGCTCCATCCATGACACCGGCGAACAGGATGGCCGGCCCTACCTGGTCATGGAGCTACTGCGCGGCGAGACGCTAAAACAATATCTGGCGAAAGCCGGCGGCAAAGGACTGTCGGCAGACGAAGTGGTCTTGTTCAGCCAGCAAGCAGCAGCTGCTCTCGCCGCAGCCCACGCCAAAGGCATCATCCATCGGGACATCAAGCCCGCGAACCTGTTCGTGGTCGACGCCGGGCGGGGAAAGCGCCTGATCAAGATTCTCGACTTCGGGCTGGCCAAGAAGCAGGCCGGCGTAGCAGGGGCGGACTCGCGCACCTACGGCATCCCGGGAAATGGCAGCGCGGACGAGACCGCCGTCGGCCCAGCCACGGCAACCATGGAGCTCACCAGTCCCGGCGCCGCGGTGGGCACCGTGGCCTACATGTCCCCGGAACAAGCGAAAGGTGATCCGGTCGATGCCCGCACTGACCTGTTCAGCCTGGGCTCAGTCATCTACGAAATGGCAACGGGTAAGGCGCCCTTCGCCGGCGGTTCCACGGCAGAAGTCTTTGCTGCGCTGCTACGCGAGACTCCGCCGCCGGTGAGCACGGTGAACCCGGCCATGCCCAGGCGATTGGATCCCATCGTCGCCAAACTTCTTGCCAAGGAACCGGGACAGCGATATGCCAGCGCGGATGCACTGCAGGAAGATCTGGAACGGCTGGATCCGCATGCCAGCCAGCCGGTTGCAACCGAAACCGGGCGTAAATGGATCTGGGCCGTGGCCGCGGTCCTGCTGCTGATTGGCGGAGCGCTCGCGTGGTGGAAATACAAGCCTGTTGCTGCGCCGGCGCCGGGCGTCGCAACCGAAAGCGGGGGGGCCACGCCGGCAACCAAGGACTCGATCATTCTCGCCGACTTCATCAACCACACCGGCGATCCGGTCTTTGACACCACGTTGAACCAGGCGCTGCAGATTGATCTGGAGCAATCGCCGGTGATCAACATCGTGAGCTCGCAGCATCTTGCGCAGAGCGTCAAGTACCTGGGCAAGCCGGCAGATACCGCGGTAACCCCGGAGATCGCGCGGGAGATTGGCGAGCGCGAGGGAATCAAGGCCATCCTTACCGGGACCATCGCCAACCTGGGCAAGGAGTACGTGATTACGCTTTCCGCCCAGAACACGGCCACCGGGGACGAGATCGTCTCCGAGCAGGCGCGGGCTGCGGACAAGGAACATGTGCTGGATGCGTTGGGTACGGCAGCAGCGTCGATGCGGGGCAAGCTGGGGGAAGACCTGGGGAGTATCAAGAAGCTCGATACTCCGTTCGGTTTGGCGACCACCTCGTCGCTGGAGGCTTTCCGCGCCTATGCGCTGGGCGATAAAGCACACGCGCTCGCACATGACATACCCGATGCCGAGAGTCACTACCTGCGAGCCATAGAGCTGGATCCGAACTTCGCCATGGCGTATGCCCGGCTGGGAGTGGTGTACATCAACTCCAACCAGGTTGCGAAGGCGGATAAGTACTTTGCCAAAGCCTATGCGCTCTCGAAAAATGTGAGTGAGCGCGAGCGGCTCTACATTACCGGCCACTACTACCAGAACGTGACCGGCGACATGCCCAAAGATATTGAAGCGCTGCAGGACGCCATCCAGACCTACCCCGGCCAGGTGGATAGCTACATCAACCTCAACGCGGCTTATGAAAATCTGGGCCAATTTGACAAGGCCCTTCCCTACGGGCTCAAATCCGTGCAAATGCAGCCGGAGGATTCCATCGCGGCAGAGAACCTGCTGGTGAATTACCTCGGCCTTAATCGGATGACAGAGGCCAGGACTGAAATGGAGCGGGCCCGCAAGCTGGGCCTGGATACCAGCGCGCTCGATCTAATGGGCTACGTGCAGACCTATTTCCTGTTAGGCGAGCCGGACAACGTGCAAAAAGTGGTTCTGCAGGCCGCAGGTCTGCCGGATGAGTTCATGGTGACCCAAGCCCTGGCGGCCACGCAGCTTTTCTCCGGCGAATTTCAAAAGGGTGCAGCGACCATCCAGCAGCTCTTCGACCAGGCGGGCAACGCCAAGGCGCCCGATGTGCAGGCAAACGCCCGTCTGACTTAACGCCGCCAGCCGGGGCTTAGCCGGGTTATGCGAGGGTAATGAGGCGGCGGTGCAACAGGCTCTCGGCCTCGACAAAAGCAGGCAGACGCCAGGGCGTTTGCTGTTTTCACGGCCGGGAATCTGCGGCAATAGCAAATTGATGCTGCCCCTGGCTGAGGAATTGAGCAAGAAGTATCCCGATGACACGCTTATCCAGAATGTGTTCATCGCCCTGGGCAAGGCTTTCGTGGCCCTCGGGGCGAATCAGCCGCAAGCAGCAATCGACGCTGCAGAAGCGGCGAAGCCGTATAGCACCGTTTTTCCGGGAACGTATGTGCAGGGGCTTGCCTATCTGCAATTGCACGATGCCAATCGCGCCATCAATGCCTTTCGCAGTGCGACTCAGTCTCCTGGCGGCATTCTGAATACGACCGCGCCCTTTTACGCGCAGGCGCAACTGGGTCTGGCCCGGGCCTATGCCATGAGCGGCGACAAGGCAGACGCGAAAAAAGCCTACGAGGCGTTCTTTACCACCTGGAAGAACGCCGATCCCGATCTCGCCATGCTGCAAGCGGCCAAAAGAGAATATGCTGCCCTATAGCCCTCTGCACCGCGAAGAGAAGATTGGGTGGCCCATTCAAGCCCTGTTTTGGCTTGAGTGGGTTCAGCACTCCCAAACCGCCCGCTATTGCACTTAAAGGCCGGGGCTACGAACACGGACGAGAAAACAAATCACAACTCACCAACGTGCCAGCACTGATAGACTGCTGGCACCGTCCAAGTACATTCCGGGCTGGGGACGATCTTGATCGCCGAGGGAACACAGTTTGGCCCCTATCGTCTGCTCGAGAAGATCGGCGCGGGCGGAATGGGCGAGGTCTATCGCGTGCTGGACACGCGGCTGGAGCGCGAGGTCGCGCTGAAGCTGGTCTCTGACAGCTATCTGCTTGCGGATTTAGGCAGCGGTTCACCCCCGCAACTCCACGACACACCGGCGCACGCAACGCCCCACTCCGGCAGCCATCTATCGCACGAGCGCTTCCTGCGCGAAGCGCGTTCGGCGGCCACCCTCAACCACCCCAACGTGTGCGCGATTTATGACACGGGAGAGCAGGATGGGCGCCCGTACCTGGTGATGGAACTCCTGCGCGGCGAGACGCTCAAGCGCTACATCGCCAGAGCCGGGGACCACGGCCTGTCGCCGGAAGAGGTGCTCGCCTTCGCCAGGCAGGCGGCCGCAGCTCTGGTGGCGGCCCATGCCAAGGGCATCATCCATCGCGATATCAAACCGGCGAATCTGTTTGTGGTCGAGGGCCAGCGCGGCAAGCACCAGATCAAGATTCTCGACTTCGGCCTGGCCAAGAAGCAGAGTGGCCTTATCGGCAGACTCCCGCACCTACGGCATACCCGGGAGCGGCAGCTCGGATGAGACCGCCGTAGGGCCAGGCGTGGCGACGCTGGAGCTGACCAGCCCCGGCGCAGCCGTGGGTACGGTCGCCTACATGTCTCCGGAGCAGGCAAAGGGCATTCCTCTGGACGCGCGAACCGACCTGTTCAGTCTGGGTACGGTCATTTTCGAGATGGCCACCGGCAAAACTCCATTCGCCGGAGACTCGACGGCGGAAGTCTTTGCCGCGTTATTGCGGGAGAATCCGCCGCCGGTGAGCTCAATTAACCCGGCCATGCCGAAGCAGCTGGATCCCATCGTAGAGAAGCTCTTGGCCAAGGATCCGGCGCAGCGCTACGCCAGCGCCGAGCAATTGCAGGAAGATCTGGATAACGTCGATCTTCATGCCTCCGCGCCCCGTGCTCGCCCCCATCGTGGAAAAGGCAGTTGCAGCCCCGCCCGTGGTAAGCCGGCCCAAGTGGCCGTGGGTAGTTGCCGGGGTGCTTGTGTTGCTGATCGCATGCGGATTGGCATGGTGGAAGTACCGGCCCGGAGCCGGACCAGAAGCCGGCAATGAGTCAAGCGGAGCCGGGCCCACGACAACCAAGAATTCGATCATCCTGGCCGACTTCGTCAACCATACCGGCGACTCGGTTTTTGACGCTACGTTGAACCAGGCGCTGCAGATCGATCTGGAGCAGTCGCCGGTCATCAACATTGTGAGCCAGCAGCACCTGGTGCAAAGCGTCAAGTACCTGGGCAAGCCGGAAGGCACACCGGTCACGCCTCAGATTGCGCGGGAGATTGGCGAGCGCGAGGGGGTCAAGGCGATCCTCACCGGGACCATCGTGAACCTGGGCAAGGAATATGTCATTACCCTGACCGCGCAGAACACCGCAACCGGGGACGAGATCGTCAGCGAGCAGGCACAGGCGCCTGACAAGGAACATGTACTGGACGCGCTGAGCAGGGCCGCTGCGGCGATGCGGGGCAAGCTGGGCGAAGACCTGGAAAGCATCAAGAAACTGGACACCCCATTTGGGCAGGCGACGACCCCGTCTCTGGAGGCTTTTCGCGCGTATGCGCTGGGTGACAAGGCGCACTCCAAGGCGCATGACATTCCCGAGGCGGAAGGCCACTACCTGCGCGCCGTAGAACTGGATCCCAACTTTGCCATGGCGTATGCGCGGCTGGGAGTCATCTCCATCAATTCAGGCCAGGTGACCAAGGCTAACGAGTATTTTGCCAAAGCCTACGCGCTCTCCAAAAACGTCAGCGAGCGCGAGCGGCTCTACATTACCGGCCACTATTACGAGAAAGTCGAGGGCAATCTGCCCAAGGTGATCGAAACCCTGCAGGAAGCCATCCAGGCTTACCCGACGCAGATCGAAAACTACATCAACATCAATGTCGCCTATTAATCATGGGTCAATATGAACAGGGTCTGCCGTATGCGCAGAAAGCCGTTGAACTGGATCCGCAGAATTCGATTGCTTCAGAAAACCTTTTGGCTGATTACATCAGCCTGGGCCGCATGACAGAGGCGAGGACGGAGTTAGAGCGGGATGAAAGGCTGGGGCTCGATAGCAGCACGGATGACCTGGTGACCCACATGATTACCTATTTCCTGCTGGGCGAGCCACAGCAAGTGCAAAAGATCATGGCCAAGTTGGCAGGACGGCCCGACGAGTTTATCGCGACGCAGGCCATAGCCGGCGACCCAGCAATACTCAGGCCAGTACCGCATGGCGGCGGCGACCATACAGCGGGCTTTTGAACAGGCGGCCCACGCCAAGGCTCCGGACGTGCAGGCCGGCGTGCTTATTGCAAGGCGAGATCGCTCGCGGGTCTAGCTGGGTTCTGCGAGCCTAACCAGGTGGTGCAGCAGGCTATGTCGCTCGACAAAAGCAAGCAGACCGAGTCAACCGCTGCTCTGGCTGCGGCGGTCTGTGGCAATGGCAAGTTGGCCCTGCCTTTGGCACTTGACTTGAGCAAGAAGTATCCCCAGGACACGCTCATCCAGGACGTGTTTGCGCCGTTGTCCAAGGCGTATATGGCCCTGGCGGCAGGCCACGCGCAGGAAGCGGTGGATGCTGCCGAGCCAGCCAAGCCCTATGACGCAAATTATCCGGCCTCTTATGCGCAGGGACTGGCCTACCTTCAACTGCACGATGCCGGCCATGCGTTGAGCGCGTTCCAGGCCGCGATTCGTTCCAACTCCGGAACCTTGCAGCAATTTGCCTTTGCGCCCTTCCGTGCACAGGTGGAACTGGGGCTGGCGCGGGCCTATGCCATGGGCGGTGACAAGGTAGACGCGAAGAAGGCCTACGAGGCGTTTTTCCAGACCTGGAAAAACGCAGACGCAGACTTGCCCATGCTGGTAGCCGCAAAGAAAGAATACGCCGCTCTCTAGTCTCGTACCCGTGCGCAGCGACGGCTCAATGGCTCTGTACGAAGGGCACGGCTTCAGCCGTGCCATAAATAATCGCCGCCAATGAGGGCTTTAGCCCCTGAGGTATGCCTTTCCACGCTTGCACCCGCGTGGAACTAGTGTGAAAAACCGTACCTCCGCGGCTAAAGCCGTCCCGCGCAGAAGGTATTTACGGCACGGCTGAAGCCGTGCCCTTCGTGGAGGTTTGTTCGCTAACGAATGACAACTGGTAGACTGCTCGCACTCAGGCTTACAATTTTGCCGCGCACCTACGCATGACGATCGCCGAGGGAACACAGTTTGGTCCATACCGTCTGCTGGAGAAGATCGGCTCCGGCGGTATGGGCGAAGTCTATCGCGCGATGGACACGCGGTTGGAGCGTGAAGTCGCGCTGAAGCTGGTCTCCGAAAGCTATCTCGCTTCGGAACTGGGCAGCGGTTCACCCTCTCCCCAGGGGCAGGGCACCCCCCACTCCGGCAGCCATCTGTCCCACGAGCGTTTTCTGCGCGAAGCGCGTTCCGCGGCCACGCTGAATCATTCCAACGTATGCGCGATCTACGACACAGGGGAGCAGG
Organism: uncultured Acidobacteriaceae bacterium; assembly: GCA_963840675.1. Taxonomy (GTDB): domain Bacteria; phylum Acidobacteriota; class Terriglobia; order Terriglobales; family Acidobacteriaceae; genus PALSA-350. Next base: position 29,446 of record CAWJAB010000001.1, on the reverse strand, counting down.
ACGGGCGCCCGTACCTGGTGATGGAGCTGCTCCGCGGCGAGACACTGAAGCGCTATCTCGACAGAGCCGGAGAACACGGACTGGCCCCCGACGAGGTAGTCTCCTTTGCCCAGCAGGCCGCCGCGGCCCTGGCCGCGGCCCACAGGAAAGGCATCATTCATCGGGATATCAAACCAGCCAACCTGTTTGTGCTGGAGGCCGATCGCGGCAAGCGTCAGATCAAGATTCTCGACTTCGGTCTGGCCAAGAAGCAGGCCGGCGTGGCAGCGGCCGATTCGCGGACCTTTGGCGCCGCGGGAAGCGACGGCCTCACAGCCGCGGGGCCGGAGACCATGGGTCTGACCAGTCCGGGCTCGGCCGTTGGCACCGTAGCCTACATGTCTCCGGAGCAGGCGAAGGGTGAGCCAGTCGACGCCAGGACCGATCTGTTCAGCCTGGGAACGGTTATCTACGAGATGGCCACGGGTAAAATGCCCTTTCCCGGCAATTCGACGGCGGAAGTCTTTGTCTCGCTGTTGCGGGAGAATCCGCCGCCGGTGAGCACGGTCAATCCAGCAATGCCGAAAAAGCTGGATGCCATCGTTCAGAAGCTGTTGGCGAAGGATCCCGCCTCGCGCTATGCGACCGCCGAGGCGTTGCGCGAAGACCTGGAGAGTCTGAACACTCCTGCCGCCCTGAGCGCGAAAAATGGGGCCACCAAGCGCCGGAACTGGCTCTGGATCGCAGGCGCAATGGCGGTGTTGTTGATTGCAGCCGGCCTGGCCTGGTGGAAGCACAAGCCTGCCTCTGCGCCGGCGCCAGAACTCAGCACTGCCGAAAGCGGAGCCGCGACCGCGCCTGTCGCGACCAAGGACTCCATCATCCTGGCTGACTTCGTCAATCACACTGGTGACCCGGTCTTTGACACCACGCTGAACCAGGCGCTGCAGATCGATCTGGAGCAGTCGCCCGTGCTCAACATTGTTAGCCAGCAGCACCTGGCGCAGAGCGTGAAGTATCTGGGCAAGCCCGAGGACACGCCTATCACGCCGGCGATTGCGCGGGAGATCGGCGAGCGCGAGGGCGTGAAAGCTATCCTCACTGGCACCATTGCAAACCTGGGCAAGGAGTTTGTGATCACGCTGTCCGCGCAAAACACCGCGACCGGCGACGAGATTGTCAGCGCGCAGGCCCAGGCCAAAGATAAGGAGGATGTGCTTGAGGCATTGAGTAAGGCTGCGGCCTCGATGAGGGCTAAGCTGGGCGAAGACCTGGCCAGCATTAAGAAGTTGGATACTCCCTTCGGGCAGGCGACCACGCCTTCTCTGGAGGCCTTTCGCGCGTATGCGCTGGGCGATACGGCGCACGGTAAGGCGCTGGACATTCCCGAGGCCGAGGGTCACTACCTCCGCGCCATAGAGCTGGATCCCAACCTTGCCATGGCGTATGCGCGGCTCGGGGTAATCTATGCCAACTCCGGCCAGGTGGCGAAGGAGAACAAATACTTTGCCAGGGCCTACGATCTCTCGCAGCATGTAAGTGAGCGTGAGAAGCTCTACATCGCAGGTCACTATTACGAGCAGGTCACCGGCAACCTGACCAGGGAGATAGAGACTCTCCAGGAAGCGATTCAGACCTACCCCGGGAACGATGATAGCTACGTCAACCTCAACGTAGCGTATACGTCTTTGGGCCAGTTTGAGCAAGGGCTACCCTATGCGCAGAAAGCTGTGCAGATGCAGCCGGACGACGCCATCGCCTCAGAAAACCTGTTAAATGATTACCTGGGCCTGAACCGGATGGCCGAGGCTAGGGGGGAAATGGAACGGGCGCACAAGCTCGGGCTTGACAAAGCTACAGACGTTGCAGGGATTCACCTCCTTGGATATTTCTTGTTAGGCGAGGCGAACGAAGTAGATAGGATTGTGGCGATGGTGGCGGGACGGCCGGATGAGTTCCAGGTCACCCAATTCCTGGCTATTACCCAACAGTTCTCCGGCCAGTACCGGAAGGCCGCGGCAACGTTCCAGCGAGCTTTTGAGCAGGCCGGCCGGGAGAAAGCACCGGATGTGCAGGCGGGCGACCTAATATTGAATGCGACAGGGCGGGGAACAGCGGGTTTGTGTGAGGGCAACGAGGCGGCGGTGCAGCAGGCGCTTGCGTTGGATAGGAGTAAGCAGATCCAGGAATACGCCGTGCTGGCCGCGGCAACATGCGGTAACGGCAAGATGGCCTTGCCCATGGCCGGGGACTTGAGCAAGAAGCATCCCGAAGACACGCTCATCCAGGCCGTATACCAGCCGCTGGCCAAGGCTTGGGTGGCCCTAGCTGAGGGGCGGCCGCAAGACGCGGTGGATAGTGCCGAGGCAGCCAAGTCGTTCGCCGCGATTTATCCAGGAACGTATGTGCAAGGCTTGGCCTACCTCCAATTGCATGATGCCGACCATGCGCTGAGCGCCTTTAAGGCGGCGATGCAGTCCCCTATGGCCAGCCTCCTTTCGGCGGCAGGCCCATTCTATGCGCAGGCTCAACTGGGGCTGGCGCGGGCGTATGCGATGGGCGGCGACAAGGCCGGCGCGAAGAAGGCCTACGAGGCCTTCTTCCTCACCTGGAAAGATGCCGATGTAGATTTGCCCATGCTGGTAGCCGCCAAGAAGGAATACGCCGCGCTCTAGGCACCCGTCTTGTTCCTGGGGTATGACTTTGTCTTCCCAAGGCTCGGCGGGACAGAATACCAATCTTCAAAAGCTATCTGCACTGGTAGACTCAGGCTTACAATTTTTCCGCGCAGCTACGCATGACGATCGCCGAAGGAACACAATTTGGGCCATACCGGCTGCTGGAGAAAATCGGCTCCGGCGGAATGGGCGAGGTCTACCGGGCGCTGGATACGCGCCTGGAGCGCGAGGTCGCGCTGAAGCTCGTTTCTGAGAGCTACTTGGCATCGGAACTTGGCAGCGGCTCACCCTCGCCCCCTGGGCACGCAACCCCCCACTCCGGCAGCCATCTGTCCCACGAGCGCTTTCTGCGGGAAGCGCGTTCGGCGGCCACGCTGAATCACTCCAACGTGTGCGCGATCTACGACACCGGGGAGCAGGATGGGCGGCCCTACCTGGTAATGGAGCTGCTCCGCGGCGAGACACTGAAACGTTATCTCGCCAAAGCCGGAGGAAATGGACTGCCGGTCGACGACGTGATCTCCTACGCCCAGCAGGCCGCGGCAGCCCTGGCCGCGGCACATGGCAAAGGCATCATTCACCGCGATATCAAACCGGCGAACCTCTTCGTGGTCGATGCTGTTCGCGGCAAGCGTCAGATCAAGATTCTCGACTTCGGCCTGGCGAAGAAACAGGTCGGCGTGGCGGCTGTAGAGTCACGCACCCACGCCATGCCGGGCAGCGCCAATTCGGATGAAACCGCCGTCGGGCCAGGAGTAGCCACCCTGGAGCTGACCAGTCCCGGGTCGGCGGTGGGGACGGCCTCCTACATGTCGCCGGAGCAGGCGCGCGGGATGCCGTTGGATGCCCGCACGGATCTCTTCAGCCTGGGAACGGTGATCTACGAGATGGCGACGGGGAAGACGCCCTTCGGAGGCGACTCGACCGCGGACGTCTTCGTGGCGCTCTTGCGCGAGGATCCTCCGCTGGTGAGCACCGTGAACCCGGCGATGCCAAAGCGGCTCGACCCCATAGTCGCGAAGCTCCTGGCCAAGGATCCGGCGCAGCGATATGCGACCGCCGAGGCGCTGCAGGAAGATCTCGAAAAGCTCGATGTCCACGCGCCCGGCCGGCACGAAAACAACGCGTAAGTGGCCGTACCCGGTCGCCGCGCTGGCTTTTCTGCTGCTGGTCGCAGCGGGTCTCTTGTGGTGGAAGTACAAGCCTGTGGCTGCACCGCCGGCCCCCGCCAGCGGAGAGAAGGGAGCCGCGGCTGCGCCCGGGGCGACCAAGGATTCGATCATCCTGGCAGACTTCGTGAACCACACCGGCGATCCGGTCTTTGACACCACGTTGAACCAGGCATTGCAGATCGATCTGGAGCAGTCGCCGGTGATCAACATCGTAAGCCAGCAGCATCTGGCGCAAAGCGTGAAGTACCTCGGCAAGCCGCCAGATACTACGGTGACGCCGGAGATCGCAAGAGAGATCGGCGAGCGGGAGGGTGTGAAGGCCATCCTCACCGGAACCATCGCCAACCTAGGCAAAGAGTATGTGATCACCCTTTCGGCGCAGAACACGGCGACTGGCGATGAGATCGTCTCCGAGCAGGCGCGGGCCGCGGACAAAGAACATGTGCTGGATGCCTTAGGCACGGCATCAGCGGCCATGCGCGGCAAGCTGGGCGAAGATCTGAGCAGCATCAAGAAATTGGACACGCCCTTTCGGCCAGGCGACGACCACTTCGCTGGAAGCGTTTCGCGCCTACGCGCTAGGCGACAAGGCACACCAAAAAGCGCTGGATATTCCTGAGGCGGAGGGTCACTACCTGAGAGCCCTGGAGCTGGATCCCAACTTTGCCATGGCCTATGCGCGGCTGGGGGTGGTGTATATGAATTCCGGCCAGGTGGTGAAGGGGCATAACTATTTTGCCAGGGCCTATGCTCTCTCGCAGCACGTGACCGAGCATGAACGCCTCTATATTGCATCCCACTACTACCTGGAAGTGACCGGCAACATCCCCAAGGGGATTGAAACCCTGCAGGAGGCTATCCAGACTTACCCAGGCCAACTCTACAACTACATCAACATCAATGTGGCGTATACCGAACTTGGTCAATACGACAAGGCGCTTCCCTTTGGGCAAAAGGCCGTGGAGTTGCAACCCGAGGATTCTATCGCCGCTGAGAATCTGCTGACCGACTACATCGCCTTGAACCGGATGGCTGAGGCCAGGACAGAATTGATGCGGGCCCGGAAGATGGGATTGGACGTCAGCACGGATGACCTGATCACCCACCTTGCGGCTCATTTCCTTCTGGGAGAGCCTGCTGAAATACAGCGGATTATGAAGCAGGTTGCGGGGCGTCCGGATGAGTTCACCGCGACGCAAGCCCTGTCCAGCATTCAGCAGTTCTCCGGCGAGTTTCAAAAGGCGGAGGCGACGATCCAGCGGGCCTATGAACAGGCGGGCCGCGCCAAGGCGCCGGATGTGCAGGCTGCGGCGCTCCTGGTAGACGCACAGAACCGGGGAATGGTGGGGTTATGCGAGGGCAATGAGGCAGCGGTGCGGCGTGCGCTGACGTTGGACAAGAGCAATCTGACACAGCGTTATGCCCTGTTGGCTGCGGCGGTCTGCGGCAACGGTAAGCTGGCGCTGCCCATGGCCCAGGACATGAGCAGGAAATTTCCCGAAGACACAATTATTCAGGAAGTGTACATCCCGCTGGCCAAAGCATTTGTGGCCCTGGCCGCGGGCCGGCCGCAGGAAGCGATCGACGATGCGGAGCCGGCGAAGCCTTTCGACGCGAATTACCCGGCTTCTTATGTGCAGGGCCTGGCATACCTGCAATTGCATGACGCCAGCCAGGCGCAGAGCGCCTTCCAGGCCGCGATGCAGTTCCCTGGCTCCTCCCTGCTGACCTGGGGTCTGCCCACCTTCTATGCACCGGTGCAGCTGGGCCTGGCGCGAGCGTATGCCATGAGCGGCGATAAGGCAAACGCCAAGAAGGCATACGACGCATTCTTCGTAACCTGGAAAAACGCGGATGCGAGCCTACCCATGCTGGTGGCGGCCAAGAAGAAATACGCTGCGCTCTAAATAGGGAGAAGTTTTGCGTAGAACAGTCTGCATTCCTCTTATCCTTCTGGTGCTGCTTCTGGCCGGCTGCAAATCCACTTACTACAAGGCCATGCAAACTCTTGGCAAAGAGAAGCGCGACATCCTGGTGCAGCGCATCAAGGATGCCAAGAAGGATCAGGATCAAACCAAGCAGCAACTGCAAACCACCATGGAGTCGTTTCAGGCGTTGACCGGCTTTCAAGGCGGCTCGCTGGAAAAATCCTATAAGCGACTGAACTCCGACTACGAAAGCGCCAACTCGCAGGCGAGCAAGCTCCACGACAAAATTCAGTCGATCGACCAGGTCAGCAACGATCTGTTTAAGGAATGGCAAGGCGAAATTGCTGCCATGAATAATGCGAAATTGAAGGCGCAGGATAACCTCATGCTGCGCAATGCAAAGACGCGCCAGGCCACGTACATGCGTGCCATGCGCCGTACCGAAGATCAGATCGCGCCCGTCTTGAAGGCCTTTCAAGACCAGGTCCTCTTTTTGAAACACAACCTCAACTCACGCGCGATTGGCTCGCTCAAGGGCACCTCCGCCACCCTGCAAGGCAACGTTGCGGACCTGATCCAAAGCATCGACGCCTCCAGCCAGGAGGCTGACAAACTCATCTCATCGCTCGCGGCTTCAGATAGCAAGAACTAGGTATAATTGCGCCCATTCACCCATCACACAAAAGGAAACCATGACTACATCTGTTGCTGCTCCGGTCACACCCGAACGCATTATGCAGTTTGCCTGGGGATATGTTCCCCCGCTGGTTCTTGAGGCGGCCATCCGCCACCGTATCTTTGATGTGCTGGATAGCGGTCCCAAGACCCTCTCCGAGGTACAAAAGGAAACCGGCGCTTCAGAACGAGGACTGAGCGCGGTGATGAATGCCCTGGTGGGCCTTGATTTCCTGGCGAAAGATAAGCAGGGCCGCTTTTCGCTCATGCCCGAGAGCGCCGCATTTCTGGTCAGCACCAAGCCTGGCTTCATGGGCGGAATGATTCGTCACGGCAGCGAGCAATTGATTCCCAAATGGCTTCACCTGAACAAGATCGTCATGACCGGAAAGCCTGAGGCCGCGGTCAACCTGGAGGGGTCCGGCGGCGACTTCTTCCAACAGTTTGTCAACGATATCTTTCCCCTGAGTTATGCCCCGGCGCAGGTGCTTGGCCGGCATCTGCAAGCTAGTGGAGCAGGCCCCAAGCGTGTGCTTGATCTCGCTGCAGGCTCGGGAGTGTGGGGCATTGCGATCGCCCAGGGGTCGAAAGATGTGAGCGTCACCGCTGTTGACTGGCCGGAAGTCATTCCGGTCACTCGCAAGACAGTGGCCCGTTTCGGGCTTGCCGATCGTTTCTCCTTCATTGCCGGAGACCTGCTTGAGGCTGACTTCGGCACTGATCATACTGTGGCGACACTGGGTCACATTCTGCACAGCGAAGGCATAGAACGCAGCCGGGCGCTGATTGCAAAGACGTTTCATGCGCTTGCCCCGGGGGGCACGATTGCGATCGCAGAATTCCTGGTGAATGCGGATCGAACCGGCCCGCTGAACGCGCTCTTCTTTGCCGTCAACATGCTGGTGAACACCGATAACGGAGACACCTACTCCTTTGAAGAGATTCGCAGCTGGTTGGAGGATGCCGGCTTCGTGAATGCCCGCACCCTCGAAGCGCCGGGCCCATCACCGCTGGTATTGGCGACCAAGCCATAAATTCCAAGGAGGACAAACGTGGTGAGATGCGTGCCAGGGAGCCTTTGATGCTAATTAAGCGAACTGCAGATCCCTCGGCTGCGCTCGGGATGACAAAGGAGAGAGAGGCGCTTTCATTTGGTTCTCTCTAGCAACCACCAATCTGACTGGAAGCCCTAGCCTCCCCTTTGTCATCCCGAGCGCAGCCGAGGGATCTGCAGTTCGCTTAATTAGCATCAAAGGCTTGTTGGCAACCATTCTCCCTTTTTCATAAGGAGCGTAGCCGACAGACCGGCCGATAAGAAATAAAACGGCCGCTCCCGAATGACTGGGGAGCGGCCGTTTCCCTGCTGGAGTAAATAAGGTTACTGCAACTCCTCCACGCTGCGTGCCACGAACACCGGATTTCCAGTCGTCGGATCCTTGAGGACAAGACCAACCACGCGGAGAGGTATGGCGGAATTGCCGCTCAGGTCGCTGAGTCCAGTCAGGCCGCCCAGGTACGTGGTGAGCGGTGTGGTGTAGACAGTGATCGGGCCATTGAAGAGAACACCGGCCAATCCGTTGGAGTTGAACGAAAACGTGCCGTTGCCCGTATTCGTGCTGCCCACAACCCACTCACCCGTGTGCCCCTCATGACGAAGGACGATGCGCTTGACGGTTACCGCTTGCGGGTTGCTGGCGTCGCTCAATGGACCACCAATGCTGACGTGCTGTCCGGGCACCAGCAGGCTGGAGTTAAAGAAGAAGTTGGTGAGCGGCGTGTGGAGTCTATAGATGAAATACTTCTCGCTGCCGTTCAAATTGATGTTGGCGATCTGGCCCAGGGTCAGGCCGGTATCGGCCGGCAACTCGGCGCGGACGTAAAGGTTGAATGAGTTGGCCGGAGTACCTTGCGCCGGGGTCACGAAGGTGACGAGACCGGCTGCCCAATATCCGTCCTGTGACAGAATGGCTACGCAATCTGCGTCGATGGTCTGGCTATTGGGCGCGAAGGTACCGGAGACCTGAATGATGGAGCTGGTCGTCAGGTTAGCGATGCTCTCGCTGTTTTCGAACTCGGTACTAGCCGAAAGTTGCACAGTGTATTGGCGCCCATGTGGGCCCTGAACGACAAACGAGTTGGCTCCGGTGTTGATGCTTACAACACCCGCGTCGAACTCATCGATATAGCGTTCCGGATCGCTTGCGTCGAGCGCCTTAAGGTCGAGTACAGGAGTTACCTGGCCGGTGATCTGTCCGTTGGCGTCCACTTGAATCGATTGCCGCAGGTCAAAGTCGAACCTGAGCGCATCCATGTCCCCGGCGTTCACAACAATGGGACTAGCCAGGTTGATGGTGACGACGGGCTGAGAGAGCGTTGCCGGTGTGGTGGCGATCGCGGGTGCTAAAGGCGGCTGGGTATTGAGATATCCAATGGTTGCGCTGCCCAGAGTGATAGTAGCGGTAGTATAGGTGCCGGCCGGAATCGAATTGAAATCGAGCAGGGTGGAAAGGCCGTTAAAGCGCGCGAAGTCGACTGTCTGCGCGCCGTTCAGGATGGAAACCGGCGTTGCGTTGCCGTCGGAAAGCATAATGCTTTGTATGCTCACCGCAAATGAGACCACGCTGGGGAGCGGAGCGTCGGTTCCCAATACATAGACGGAACCGCTCTGCTCGGGGGTAATAGTGGTTGGGGCGCTGCCGGTTCCAGTACTACAGCCGGCGATACAAGCGGCTACCCCAATCATCAGGAAAACGCGAAGCCCATGGATATACTTCATAAGTCACCCTGCTTTCTTAGTTGTCTAAGTGTGTGTTGTGCAGCACCCGGAGCAATCGCGTAACTAAGGCCTGCTGCTATTCAGAACCGGCGACTGCTGTCGTTGTGAAGGGAAACACGCCTGCTCAACCTGAAGTTTCGGAAAGAAGTGCAACTTTAGTTGGAGAAGCGTGTTTTTGTTTGTGGCTTCTTACCAACTCTGGAGCGAAGTCCGTAGTTAGCCGTGCCGCCGAGGCATCCCCGGCCTACCCTTCGTACAAAGCGCTGCGGCCATTGCGCCGTCGTTTAACTTATCAGTGTCTGTTATCTATCGCATGGCTTACCCGTCGGTCTTGCCCACGAGAACGGTCGGGATCAGCGGCTACGAATTGCATGTGGAAAGTTTAGCCATATCGTTTCACTGGGTCGTGGTGAGGACGAAACTCTGGCTATGCGTCGGCGCCGACGTGCCGGAAGCAGTGACCGTGACGTTATAGGTGCTGGGCGGCGATTGCGAGCTGGTCGATGATGTTGAGCAGCCGGCCAGCGTCAGCACAAAGACACCAAGCAACATCCACCGCGCCCTCCGGAATGTTCCGGATAGCCCAAGCAAGAACAGTGGAAATGACGAGACCAGGGCCAGGACCAATCCCGAAGGTCCCGGCATCAGGCGGCTGCTGTTGGTTTGGCTCACCGTCATGGTTGTGCTCTGGGACTTGTTCCCCGACAACGTCGAAGGCGCGAAGCTGCATCCCCACCCGCTGGGCAGGCCAGAACAGGCAAACGATAGCGAGGCACTGAACCCATTCTCCGGAGCTACCGAAACTGTCAAGGATCCGGATGCTCCCTGGGTCACAGTAAGAGCGCCGGCTGAAAGCGTAAGCCCGTAGTCTGCAGCGGGCGGATGCGTCGTGGTGGCCGCCGTGATGGTCACCGTAACAGCCGTGGAGGTCGAAGCCTGATCTGCCGCGTCTCCACCGTAGGCCGCGGTCAGCGAGTGAGTTCCGACGCTCAATGTACTGAGGGTAAGTACGGCCTGCCCCTGCGAAAGTGTTCCGGATCCGATAGAAGTGCTGCCGTCGTTAAAGGTGACCGTTCCCGTTGCCGAAGCAGGCGTGACTTTGGCCGTGAAGGTGATCGCTTGCCCGGAAACCGCTGTTGACGCAGAAGCGGCCAGGGTAACTGCCGAGGCTTGTATTTGCACCGCGTTGACCACCACCGACACTGCAGTCGACGTGGACGCGTTGTCCGCGGAGTCCCCGGCGTACGATGCGGTGATGCTGTGCGTGCCCGCGGCGAGTGTCGTAATCGTGAATGTGGCGGACCCATTCGTCAGGGAAGCCGCGCCTAGAGACGTGGGGCCGTCCAGCAGCGTGACGGTTCCCGCGGGCGAAGATCCTGCGGACGCCGTCACTGCCACAGTGAAGGTCACAGATTGCCCAGCGCTAATCTGCGCGGCCGACGTCGAAAGCGCAGTGGTTGTCGTAGCCGCCGTTGTGGAAGAGGGCTGCACCACAAACAACGTAGCTGAGTAGGCAGGAAAGGCATAGCTCACCGAACTGCCGTTAATGGCGGCATCCGAAGGGTGGGCAATGGAGGTGAGGCTTGTCGCCGAGTAGGTATACACCTGCGCCGTGGATGGCAGGCTCACGTTGGCAATAGCAATAGCGCTGGTTAACGCCCCGGTCGTCTTGTTGATGACCAGAATGGTCACCGCGCTGTCGCTGGACCTCTGCGCGGCATAGATGGAGAGCGACCCCTGATCGCTGCTGACGGCACTGACGGAAGTGTCGCCAAACTGGCTGCCGTTACCGTCATAGTTTCTGAAGATACGAAAGGCATAGGCAATGGGATCCTGAGGCCCCGGCGCGCTCCACATATTTGCGAAGTCGAGCGGCTCCCGGCCGAAGATGCCCAGCACGTCCATTTCGGCAATCGCGTCGACGATGGATTTCTGGCCGCTGTCGATGCTGTACTCCGATAGGGACAAGAGAGTACCCGGGTAGTAGGTGCTGATCCAGTTGCGGAAGCGCGGAATCAACTGCATGGGGCCGTTGAAATCGTACTGCTCTACCCAGGTGCCGCCGTTGTACGTCGGGTCCCACAGCGTGCGGGTGGAAGCAAGCTGCGCTGCCGGCGTTGAGGTGTCGAAGTAGTAGTGCTCGTCGAAATAGTCTAGGATGCGCTGGCCGTTTGCCTTGTCATACGCAGCCATCTGCTGCAGATAATACTGGCCGGCGAACAGGCCGCCTTGCTGGCTGGTATTCCCGACCCAACCGCCCAGCGTGAAATCGGAAGGTCCCAGCACCATGGCGGTGCTGTCGGCCTGTTTGATGGTGGCCGCATATTGCTGGCCCAATTGCAGGATGGTTGGATAAGTCGCGCCATTCGGCAGTACATCGCGATGGGTGTTCCCCCATCCATAGGGCTCATTATCCAGCTGGTAGAACTGCACGCCTCCCTTTGCAGCGGTGCCGAAGGTGCTAACCAGATGTTGTACCCATTGCTGTTGCAATCCGGTTGTATTGTCAATGTGGTTGGCATAAATATTGTTATCGATGAGCTGAGTGCCGCTCGGGGTAAGGCTGTTGCCGCAGCTATCCCCATTCGGATGCAAATAGGGATCCGTCGACTGCTGCGCACCATAGACAGAGACGGGAAAGCTGCAGTTCCAGGCCGCGGTCTTGTTGACGTAGGGAATAATCGGAATTGTAATGAGTGCGTTGGCTGGTTTGTAGGTATTGATCATCAGGTCTGGCCCCGCGCTGGGAACCGGTGTGGTCTCCCCATTGCCGCCCACGAAGTACCAGTCGAAGCCCGCATTGCTGGCGTCCACCTGCCAGTTATAGCGGGTTGTACCGTCGCCTCCCCAGCGAATATTCCCTACCTGGATCTCCTTGGCGAAGGTCGCATCGAGGCCGTAGTTTGCGATTCCGTAGATATTCGGGCTTATCGGATGCCGGGATGCATTGGCATCGACCGTAAGCGTGGGTGCTCCGGATTGGGCGAGGGCCGCTTGGCTAGCGCAGGCGACCGCCCATGTCATCAGGAGCAAAGCCTTGGCGTGTGCGCGATTGATTCGCATACCTGGCCTCGCAGTCTAAATCTGACTTGGGCAGGGTACCTTTAATCCAGTTACACAATCTAGTTACTGATGGGGGATGCGCAGTCGGGACAGGCACGCCGATGCATGCGCATGGCGCGGCTGGTTCGAGCCTGGTCAGCCCGGCATTCTTTGAGAAGGAGCCTCTGGGTGGTCGCCGCTTGCGGCCCAGACGTAGCCTGGCCGCAGGTTAGGAATAATTCCGCTTCGCGGTGAAGCCTCTGCGCCTCCTCTAATTTTTTCATCTCTTCGCAGGGCATGGGCATTCCTCATGCGGTTTACGGGTATGGGTATTAGATAGATGTGCATCGATGGCGAGAACCTGATCAGGAGTAATCCAGCCGGGTAACCACGGGGATCAGGTGTCCTGAGCGAGGGGACGACCTTACGGCCGTCCCTGGCGGTGGCTGAGGTTATTTGGTGGGAGCACCATAAGCAGGCGACTCAACCTTCTTAAACCCAGCCGGCACCTGGAAGACAGACGTAGGCACAGGTTCCCTGGAGAAGTTTGACTTCTGCACCGTCATCTCCATCAAGGTTGCGCCCGCTGTGGTCTGCGTTCCTGCGGCTGCGGGTGTTCCTGCGGTTGCGGTGTTCGCTGGCGTAGCCGTGCTTGCGGGCGCTGCCGGTGGCGGTGTGGCTGCCTTCTTCCGGTGGAAAGCTCCTAGCGCAGAGCTGCCTAACGCCGAGCCCACAATACCTAGCCTGCTCGCTTCCCCTGCGGCTGTGGTAGCTGCCGTATCGGTCGCTACCTGGCCGGCAACTGAGCCCCCAGACGGAGGTGGCGCTGCGGCAGGAGCGGGCTGTGCCGGAGTTGTCGCCGTGTTCTGAGCCGCTCCCGGCCCAGTCCCGCTTCCACCCATGCGCGTCACCTCCATCACCCGTGTGCCCTGCAGCTTTGCCAGTTCCTTCCCCATCTGCGCCATCGCTTCCGCTGATCCTGGCTGGCCGCCGAACATTTGCGCCATTCCCGGATTTTGCTTCATCTGGCTCATCTGGCTCATCTGCGCTTTGAATGCAGACATATCCACACCCTCCATAAGCTTCTCGCCGAACCGCTTGTCGAACTCCTGGATCTCTTTCACTTCCGGCGGATCCGGGGCGATCCAGGCATCGGTCGTGACCACGTATGTCATGGAGTTGACTGCTTCGGTGGGAGGCGCATTCGGATCGGTTATATGCATCTGCATGGTGACCACCTGCTCCTGCGCCGTAAGCCCATTGATCTCTTTGCTCACCCCCGTATTTTTTGCGGATACGTCAAAGCTCGTCTTCAGTTCGGTCTTTGGCTGTTGTGGCTGCTGTGCCTGCGCCTGTTTCATCTGGTCCTGCGCTTGTTGCATCTGCTTGGGCATATTCGCGAATGCCTGCCGCATCTGCGCGAAAGTCGTGACCGTGTAGGTCTTGTGGACCGTGTCGATGTGGGTGATCGTTTCCTTGTCGAGATCGGTGATCTCGGTCGATTCTTTGCTCACCACGGCCTTCTGGTTGCCATGCACCATGGTCAACGTGTTAGTGGGCGCAAACATGTTGCTCATCGACTTGCCGAGAAAGCTGACGGACTTGAGCGTGTCCACCATGGTCCCGCCCGTGATCTGGCTGGTCTCCTGATAACTTGCATCGGCAAACATAAACTGGTTCGCCAGCAGGATGACTCCGAACGCTGTTATCTTGCGAATATTCATTTTCTTGCCTCCCTAATTTCGTGATTACAGAAATAAACCTACTCCCGCTGTAACTCCACCCTGCGATTGCGCGCTCGTCCTTCCATGGTCTTGTTGGTTTCGATGGGCTGCGATGCACCGTATCCGCTGGTCGCCAGCCGATCGGGCGCAATCTTGTAGCGAGTGACCAGCGCATCTTTCACCGCAGCAGCGCGGCGCTGCGACAGGCCGAGATTGAAGTTATCGTCGCCGATGTTGTCGGTATGGCCGCGCACGTCGAGTTTCCAGTCAGGATTCTTCTGCATGATTCCGGCGATCTGCTCGAGCACCACCTCCGACTCGGGTTTGATGGTGGCTTTGTTGAAGTCGAAGTAGATCCCGTAGATCTCCACCGGCTTTTTCTCTGCCAGCGTTGTCTCCATCTGGGAACCGCCGCCGCCACCGCCACCGCCTCCTCACCACCGCCTGGACGAAGAGGCCCCCGGCGCTGGCGCCTCTTCTTTCGCAGGAGGTGGAAGCATGATCTTGATGGCTTGCAGGCGAGACGAGAGAGGGCCAAGCTGGAAGGCAAGAGTCAGGGGATTTGCCGGCTGGTCAAGATAGTAGATGTGCGCTTGCTCGCCGTCGTCCAGAGTGCACATGGCATGCAGGGCGGGCAGCTCAACCCGCTGGTCGTTCAATAGAACCGGAACCGCCAGGTCGGCTGCTTCCACCCGATGCAGCGTGCATGAATACATGGGCATGCCTGCGTGTTGGGTCAGCGTGGGCTGATCCGCCTTGTGTCCCTCAACCTGCGCGCCGATTTGCATGAAGATGGCGAACTTATTCTGCGGGGCAAAGTGGAATTCCACTGGCTGTCCGGCGCGCAGCTGGTTCAGCATCTCGGTCGACGCGCCAATCGCCGTTGATCCAGGGAAATGCTCTGCCTTGTTGGCGAAAAGCTCGGCGTAGCTATGGCCATTTGCCAGGTCGGCTTGGTCGACTATTCTGCTGCCCTCAACCTTATCCGGGAACTCGTTCTTGGGGTCCGCCTGGCCTTTCTCCGCGCCGCCCAGCAAGCCGGTCATTTTGGGCGCCGGCAAATCTGCCGAGTAGTGCATCTGCACTCCCTGCGGAGCCACCGTCTCGATGCTCTTGATCGATTCATAGTCGCCTGCCGGGTCGGTGATTGCCGTGACCACCACCAGGCCTTTAACCAGCGGGATCGGTATCGCAGAAGTGCTGGGCTGCACTGCTTTCCAGTCCGGGAGCACAGGCTTGCCGGTTCCATCTGCCTGGCCGCTTTGGATTGCATTCAGTCTGTCGGCAAGGCTGCCGGCCGGTGGCTGCCCTGGCGCGGTGGCGGCCGGGGTGGCCGCCGGGCTCGATTCTGTGGGAGCACTGGGAGGAGCGGATTTCTTGCAGCCCGCTGCCAGCACAAGCAAGGCCAACATGCAGGCGTGTGCAGCACGCGTTGCGCGACTCGACAGATCGGTGCGACAGCCAGGAGGGGTCATAACCGGCAGCAATTATAGGCCAGGGGTCTTCCAACAGACGCAAAACTTCTTATCGCTTAGAAAGCGTGTTGAGCTTACCAAGAAAACTGTGATCTAACAGCTTCATTGTGAGCTTGACCAGACTTTCGTTACAGAAAGCAACACCGGGAGTAACTACCGGGACGGTAACCTTGAGACCGCAGCCTGCTGAGGCGCTACAACGTTGAGAGGGATCTCTGTGGATCCGATGCGCTTGGACAGCAGATCGTGGACCGCGAGGCGCAGGAAGATATGACCCGATAAATTCCACTTGAGAGGCGATTCCGCTAACCCTATCTTGCCATGCAAACGATCGAGCGCCGCATCAAACATAATTGCTGATCTCAATGAGGTTGAAGTCGGGATCGCGCAGGTAGACAGATCGAATTGCGCCTATGGCTCCGGTGCGGTCGACGGGCCCCAGTTCAATGGGGCAGCCCGTTCCCTTGAGGTGAGCGATCACATCTTCGATGGGGGCTTTCGTTATGAAGCAAAGGTCTCCTGAGCCTGGGGTAGGATGCGCCGCCTTGGGCTCGAACTCTTTTCCGGTTTGGTGAAGATTGATTTTCTGCTCTCCAAACCGGAGCGCCTTGCGGCCTTCGAACGTAACCAATTCCATGCCAAGCGCAGAAGTATAGAAAGCGACGGTGGTTTCGATGTTGGCTACCGTCAGCACGAGATGGTCGAGATGATCGATGACAAAGGCCATGGTCATTAGATGCGGCAAATCCCGAGAAGCCGCCATGGGATCTGTTGCCTCGGTGCTAAAAGCCCTCGCCGCTCCCGTTCTGTGGACGACTTCAGTCCGTGTCCTTCGGCAATCCCATGCTCACAATCGATCAATTTGTCCAAAACGGATGGATCCCTCTTCGCTCAGTAACCAGGGTAAGGTTGTGCCGGTCCATGACGATAGACATCGTCATAGCCTGCGCGAAATGCATGCCGGTAATCCTCAACCAGTGGAGGAGGCACGGGCGGGTTGCGGAAGCGTTCGTGGCGACCCGGATCGGGAGGTGCTCCCCTGGAGACATCGCGCTGTGCTGCCTCAACGCCATCGTGGTGACCCTGTTCGGCGGCCTGAGAATACGCCGGCGGCGGCGGATAGTAAGGCGCCGGCTGCGGATGAGAGCAGCCGGCAAGTGCAAAGGGAAGCAGCAATGTTGCGACCGCGAACAGTTTTTTCATGACGTTCCCTCGTAGAAAGTTTTCTGAGGAGGAAACCCGTGCATGGAAACAAGTGTTGCGGGCGAGCTCTAAAAAACAGAACGGAATTGGTTACCCATAGGTTGTATTTAGTAGATGACCTTCAAACCGAATTGGATAATGCGCGGTTCAAAGGTGCTGGTGACGCTGCCACCGCTGCTGGGCGCGCCGCCAAGCGTGCCGCCCAGGCCGCTGGCGGGCAAGTAGAGGTTGGTGTGATTGAAGGCGTTGTACAGCTCCGTGCGGAACTGAACCTTCAGACCCTCCAGAGGCGTGTCGAAGTTCTTGTTCAGCGCAAAGTCCGTAGTGTAATACGCAGGTGTTCTGCCCGGGTTGCGGCTGCTCGTCGCCGAACGGGCTCAGCAGGGCTCCGCTGGCGCTCTTGGTCGCCGGCAAGGTAAGCGCAGCGTAGTTCACGTATTGGATATACCCGCTGGATAACTTCACCCGTTCGGTCAGCGGAACCCCGGGCACGCGGTTCGGCCGGTATTCGTTGGCACCGCGATAGGTCGCCGCAATCTGTGGCGACACAGCGTTGGCCGAATTCGGTGTGTAGGTAAGGTTGAACGGCGTCCCTGCCTGCATGGTGTTGATGGCGCTGATCTGCCATCCACCGGCTACCGCGTTGACCAGGCCATTGCTTTGCCCTAAGAACTGTTTTCCGCGGCCCACCGGCAGGTCATAAACCAGGCTGGTGATATTCGCGATGGGCAAGTTGTAGTCCGACTGCGCGTAATCCGCGGCGATATTATTCCCGTCCTGCGGAGAGGGTGTGTTGCCCTCAAGCGACGCGCTGGCGTTGTCCAGCGAGTGCGACCAGGTGAAGGAATTCAACAAGGTCAATCCCCGCACCGACCGCTGTTCGTAGCGAACCTGCAGCGCATGGTACTGCGACCAGAATTCGTTCAGAGCGGTGGTAATATCGCTGGGCCAATTGGCATAGAGCCGGGTAAATCCGGCCGAAGGATTGATCTGGTTGGCATTCAGAAAACCCTGCAGTTTTACCCCGTGGTTGCCGACATAGGCAATGTCGAGCACGATATTCTTGGCCAGCTCGTTCTGCACGCTCACGAAGAAATCTTCCGCGTAGCTGTCCCGGGTGTTCTTGGGAATGTAAGTGATGTTGTCGGTCTTGGGGTTGAAGGTGGTGGCCAGGCCTGGGGGAAAGCCCTGATCCACGGTGCGATAGCCGGCGGTACCAGGTTTGGGCTGGGTGACAGAGACGAACAGCGCATTAGGCGCATTGATGGCCAGGATATCGCCCGAGCCCGCGCGGGTGTAGTGCACATAACTCATTCCGAAACCGCCGCGGACCACGGTCCGGGCAGTTGCTGCATAGGCGAAGCCAACACGTGGACCAAAGTCAGCGAAGTCCGGGTTCACCAGGGTTTTACCGTAGACGCCACCGGCAGAAACCGGAGTGACTGCGCTGGTCGCGGGATATCCCGGGGTGATGGTCAACACCGTTTGCGATACGGGATCAAAGTTAGAGAGCAGGTTGTGCTCTTCAGAATACGGCGATCCATACTCCCAGCGCAGACCAAGATTGAGCGTCAGCTTAGGCAAGACCTTCCAGTCATCCTGCGCATAGGTGCTCTGCATCGTCTGGCGAAGATGGGCAACGAATAGATTGGCCAGCGAGTAGTTGTTAGTGGTGCCGAAGAGAAAGTCGGCCCAGTAATTGTCGGTAACCGCCGCTTTGATGGCGGTGCAGTTGGGGTTGACCGGAACCTTCACCCCGCCGACGGTGGTGCTGGAGCACAGACTGTATCCGCCGCTGTAGCTGAAGGAGCCGTACAGCGGGTTGTTATCGTTTACCGCCATCCAGATGTGTTCGTATTCGTAGCCAAACTTCAGCGAATGTCTTCCTTTCACCCAGGTGAAGTTCACCTTCGGATCAAGCAAAGCCGGGTTCTGCCACTGCGGGTTCGTGCTCTGGCGGCCAAATGCGGTGAAGCCTGAGATGCTGGTGGAGGGTAAACCCCCGGCCACAACCGGATCAGAGGGTAAACCGGGAATGGTGATGGAGTCGTTGCCGATGGACAAGGAGTACTTGCCGGCCTTGGTGCGGGAAAGACCCAGCCGGGCATCGATCACCTTGCTCGACCCCAGCAGGTGAGTGTAGCCAAGGGCTACCTGCTGATCGAGAATGCGGATGGTCCCGTTGGTCTGGCCGTCGAGCGGCAGCAGGATGGCGGGGTAATTCACACCGGTCTCCTTGCGGTCGCTCACCCTGACGAACCAGGAACTGCTGGCACCCTGCTGGTAATCGAGGCGTAGATCGCCCTTGTCGGAGTCGTCGGTGAACGGGACCAGCTTGGAGTAGTCGTTGGTTGCCAGGCCAGTCGAAGCCAGTCCGCTGACGGGCAGGCCCGGGATCTGCTTGAAGAAGCCTATGATCTGCTGCGATATGGGGTTGATGTCGCTGGCCGGGTATAGCAGTGCCGGCGGGGTAGACTACGCCGGTGATGGGGTTTTCTACCGGCACCACCAGGATGCCGTTGAGTTCATTCTGCGTAGGCAGAGTGAGCACGTTGAGCGGCTTCAGGGTTTGCCGAAAGCCTTCGTAGTCGACAAAGTAGAACAGCTTGTCCTTGAGTATGGGCCCGCCGAAGTTAACCCCGAACTGGTTACGATTGAAGGTCGGCTTCTCAAAGGGAACGATATTTCCCGTATTGCCCACGATGGTTGGCTTGAAGTAGCCGGCGGCATTCAAATCGGTGTTGCGGATGAACTCATACGCCGTGGCGTGAAAGTGATTGGTTCCGCTGGAGGAGGCAACGTTCACCGTCGCCCCGGAAGAGCGGCCGTATTCCGCGCTCTCGTTGTTGGTCACCACTTCCCACTGCGCCACGGAGTCGGGTGGAACCGCGATGATCTGGTTGTCAAAGCCCTGGTTGCTCTCGCCATAGGCGTTGTTATCCATGCCGTCGAGTAGAAAGTTGTTGAACATGCTGCGCTGGCCGTTCACGTTATAGGCGCCCTGGCGCACCAGGCTGTTGATCGAACTGGTAGTGGCGGCGGTCGGGGCTTGCCGTGAGCCGGTGACCAGGGCCAACAGATCCGAGTAGTTTCGGCTGACCAGGGGCAAGGCTTCCGTCTGGTACTGGGTGATGGTCTGGCCGCGCTGGCTTGAATCCGTTTCCAGCTGCAGCGCCACATCGCTCACTTCGACCGAAGTTTGCGCCTGGCCAATCTTCAGTTCCAGATCGATGCGTTGCCGGCTGCCTACGGCAATGGAGATGTTCTGCGCCACGGCCTCAGCGTAGTTCGGCGCTTTGGCCGAGATGGTATAGGTGCCGACATGCAGTGAAGGGATTTCGTAGTCGCCGCTGCCGTTGCTGGTGGCGGAAGTCTCGATGTTGGTTGCGGTATTGGTAGCGGTGATGGAGGCGTCCGCCACCGCCGCGCCGCTCTGGTCGCGGATGGTGCCCACCAGGCTGCCAACGTCGAACTGGGCCTGCGCGACGCAAGCCGTGAAGAGCGAGCGAAACGGCCATCAGAAGAGTACGAAACTGCTTGTCTTGTTATTGTGTTCATAGCCCAAGACGATAGGAATTTCCGGGAATGGGAGTTTAAAGGAATGCGAATGTCGGATGAATATGAACGAAGGATGAAAGACTTACGCGCTCCTGAAAACAGAAGACGATTTCAGGAGCGGTAGCTCAAAGGGGTGCCCGTTCGTGCACGCCATAACGCGCCATCGATGGGATCAACCGCTTTATCCGGCGCGTGCACCGCGGGGAACTCGCAGCGTACCGATGCAATGAGAGCATCCCGCACCGGAGGAACGTTTTCCAGTATGCTGCCGGCAAAGGCGATGGGCGGAGTCCAATCGTGGTTGTGCGAGACGCGCCGCAGACGGCGAATTACCAGGCGGACCAGGTAGGCAAGCTCATCTCCCTGTTGACGCAGAACCGTTAACGCAGTTTCGTCCCCCAGTTCGGCGCACTGCAGGACAACTCCCGTCAGCGTAGAAAAATCGGGTGAGGGAAGAGTGTTCGCGTATTCCACCAGGTGCTCGAGCGAAGACAACTGCCAGAAGTCCAGCACCGCCGGCAACAGCAGTGTATGCCGCCCTTCATCCTTGGCCAGAAAAATGGCGCGCAGGCTTTCCAGGCCAATGCGATGCCCCGATCCCTGGTCCGCCAGCGCCGGTCCCCAGCCTCCAGCGGAAACCAACTGGCCTCCGCTGGTGCGGCCAACCACGTTCGATCCCGTGCCCGCAAGCACCAGCACTCCGGCACGGCCTGGGAAAGCTGCGTCGAGCGCGATCTCCACGTCGCCCAGAATCAGGAGTTCGCCGCCGACCCGTGCGGTAATCGACTCCCGCAGCCAATCGGTAACCAGCGGAACGGTCTCCCCCGCAGTGCCCACACAAGTGCGGGTTACCGATGCCATGGAGATGCCCGTCTGCCCCGACAATTCGGCGAGCGCCGACTCCAGGTTCTGGCCGGCGGTGGCTGCATCCACCCGCATGCGCTTGATGGTCCCGGTGCGCACCCGGGCTAGTTCCCGGGTCTCATCGGCAAGCACGTAGTCGGTCTTCGTGCCACCTGCGTCCAGAGCTAAAAAGAAACTCATGGGTTCTGGTACTCCGCCAATTTATGCAGCTTCAAAGTAGGCCTCGATCTCTTCCAGAGTCTTACCCTTGGTTTCCGGCAAAAAGAACGCGGCCGTCAACAGGTAGATCACGGTGAACCCACAAAACAGGAAAAACATCATTGAGTATCCATACTTGCCGACGACGGGCAAGAAGATTCCGGCCAGGGTGGTCGAGACCATCTGGTTGATGACCAGGGCAATACTCATGCCATTGGAACGAATGCGGGTGGGCATCAGTTCCGACAGGGCGAGCCAAACGCAAACCCCCGGCCCCATCGCATAGAATGCGACAAAGCCGTACAAGCCAAGCGCCACCAGCCAGCCGTGCGACCGCGGCCGGCACCGGACCGATGTAGGCATGCTCAATCTTGAGGGGAGCCGTGCGTGCCGCATCGAGGTCGACGAACGGGTTACGAAAGAATGCCTCTACCTTGCTCGAAGGCACGCTGCCCTGACGATCGATGTGCAGGGATGTTTCGTCGGCGCCCCCGGAACGCAGCGGGGTGGTGGTCCCGGTAAACCCGCCATACGAGTAAATGACCGCCAGGGACAACCGGTCGGTACTGCCGGGCAGCAGGCGTTTGGCCTCGTCCGCATCGTAGCGCAACTGGAGCGTCTGGTCGGGCGCCACCATGGCCTGGATTGCATCGCGGACGTCATGCCGGTCTTTCTCTGTACGCAAAAAAAGCGTGCCGACAGAGAGTAGAGAGACGATGATGCCCGACGTTCCCAGAATCAAGAGGAACTTGCGCCCTTTTCGATCGACCAGCGTCATCCCTACCAGGGTCATTAGGAAGTTCGTAAACGTGAAGACCACATAGCCCCAGTGCGCCCACAGGTCTGACAGGCCGCTTTGCAGCAATATGTCGGTGTTGAATCCAATAATGGAGTTGATACCGGTTGCCGTATTGCAGAAGAGGATGACGCATGCCAGCAGGAAGGGAAGAACATATTTCCGGCGCAGCAGCGAATCTTTCAATGCTCCCCTGGCCAAGGATGCGTTTTTTGCGGCGAGCGAAGTATGCTCCATCTCCTCTATTTCGAGGTTGGCTTGTTGGGGACTGCGGGAGCGCAGCAGCGCGGTCCGGGCCAGTTCTTTTCGTCCGCGGCTGAACAGCCAGCGAGGCGACTCGGCGACGAACAGGCTGCCCGCAACAAACAGGATGCCGGGCGGCATTGACATCCAGAAGATGCGCCGCCATGCCTGGTCTTTGACCACCAGCAGCGCCGACGGTGAGGTGGAAGCCGCCAGCCCAGCCACGCGATAGCTGTAGTAGATGCCGATGACCGCTGCGGAGAAGATGCCCAGGGTCAGCAGCCATTGGAACGCTCCGGTGCCTTTGCCTCGATCCTGGGCTGACAGGCACTCCGCCAGGTAGAGCGGAACGACGATGCCCACCAGTCCTCCGCTGACGCCCTGCAGCAGGCGGCCGAAGAACAGGGGAGCGTAGCCATGCGACAGCGCGATGACAGGAATGCTCAGGACGAAGATGGCTCCGCTGATCACCATCAGGGGCTTGCGGCCCAGCCAATCGGCGAGCAATCCGGCAAAGAGGGTAGAGATGACGCTGCCCAGCAACACGGCGGCAACGATGATGGAGAGCTGGCTGGCGTTCAGTCCGGAGGTCGCCTCCAGGTAGGGCAGCGCACCGCCGATAATGCCGACGTCCACCCCGTAGAGCAGCCCACCCAGCCCCGCAACCAGCAGGAGAAGGCGGTTATAGGTCCGGGTTGCGCTCACGGCAGAGGCAGGCATTTTGTCCACCAAGTGAAATAAATTGAAACCCTTATATTAGAGTAATCTGCGGCACGATGATGCTCGTTTCGCAACTAAATTTGTCATCCCAACCGTAGTGGAGGGACCTGCGGTCAATAGAAGCTCCTTTGGATGCTGTGTTTTAGCTTGTTGAGAGAGAATTGGCTGCAGAGTACCGCGGTGAGAGCAATCTCCATAAACCAAATCTATGAGGGGTGTCAGGTCTCGCCTCTGAGACCTGGGAGTCATGCAGAAGGGACCCCAATCCGGTTCTCACGCAGAGGCTTAAAGCCCAGACTGGCCTTAATCTGGACCTCACGGCCTCAATCCGGAAGATGATCTCGAACGCCACTAGGCGCGGCGCCAAACCTGACTTCACCCAGGCCTCAATACGCCGGCACCTGGGAGGGCAGTTTCTCCCCGCTCGCTGCGATCTCGACCACCGGCGGCCGCAATCCCAACTGGGCGAGCACGATATAGATCAGGAACCCGCTGGCAAACGCATAAAGCGCGGAGGGATTGTCGGCTTTCACCCAGGACGCGGGAACCCCGGGAATATGCTCCGGGATGCCGACCAGGAAACCAACAATCCAGGCGATATAGCCGGCCCAGTTGATGCCCAGCCGCGGTCCGGACCACCGCCGTCCGGCAAGCAGGTAATCGGCGACCATGGCGCCGCATATCGGGCCAAAGGATGCCGCCACAATGCTGAAGAAGCCCACCAGGTTGTCGGCCACACCCGTAATGGCCAGGATGGCGCTCAGGGTCACCCCCGCCATGGTGGACACAGGGCGGGAAATCTTGGGCAGCATGGTGCTGAAACTGTTCGCCGCAATGAACGCCGAGAAGCAGGTGGGGACCAGGCAGGCTACGGCAAAGAGAAAGAACATCACCGGCGCGATGCCTCCTACACTGGCAATCGCGGCGGTGAAGTCGTAGCTGACGGGGCCGCCATTCCGTCCCAGGTAGCCGGCCACGGAGAGCACCGTGATCCCGCCGGCGATCACGGCGCCTGCCGCGATGCCGGTCAGCCCACCCAGAACAATATCCTTTCGGTCGCGGTTATTCATGCCGAAATCGGTGCCGGCGGCGCCTGCGGTAGCAAAGAAACCGATGGTGATGATCAGGGCATTCAGAAAGCCAGTTACCGGCTCGTTGTGCGGCGGCTGGTAGTGGGGTATTCCACTCCGGTTGGCCCACAGCACCACCAGCATCATGAGGAAGGGAATCCAGTTCAGGAACTTGGCCGCCTGGCTGACGTAGTGGATGCCTTTAATGGCGACCCATCCCAGGCTGTAAAGCCACACAATCACGATTACGGTATGCAGAGTCCGCGATGTCTGGTTCAGGCCCTGCATGATGAAGCTGCTGGCCAGCGCCGCGTCCACGGCTACCCAGCCAACCTGCAACAGCCCCATCAGCAGTCCGGGGATCAGGTACCCGCCCGTCGTGCCAAAGGTGGAGGAGCCCACCACGTAAAGCGTGCGCCCGGTTTGCATTCCCAGCATGGCGGGCACATAGTAGTAGAGCCCAAAGCAAAGCAGCCCGGCCACCAGCAGGCCCCATAAGCAGACGCTGACCGAGGCATAGCTCAATGTCGGCCCGGCGAGCTTGAGGTAATAGCCGACGAACAGGAAGATACCGAAGTAGCTGGGGAAGGTGCTCTTGTACCACGGCACCCTGCCGGTGAGCGGCACCGGAACCGAGCGGCTTACATACTCCGGAACGTTCTGTCCCATAGGGCTCCTTTAAACCGAGGTGTAGTCCTGCACCGAATAATCCGCGCAATGGCTTTCCATCTGCGGCCACACTTGCTGATGCAGGTCGGTGGCCACCCACTTTCTCTGCAGCTCATGGGACTCGAAAGCGATGCTCAGCCGGTATTCGCCACCGTGACGGTTTGGACGCAGCAGCTCCACGCCACGAAAACCCTCCTGGCTGGAAATGGCAGGCCGAAAAATCTCCGTGTAGGTTTTCTCCAGCGGTTGCTGCGACCCTGGTTTGACTCGCATGTCGACAAACAGAACGAACATCCTCACCTCGCCATTTCAGCTTGAGTTGTAGATGATAGAGGCGCAAGGGCACAAAACATCCGTCGCAGGCACACGGATGGCATCATATCTCACCCTCTGCGTAAGCCGCCCAAGAATATATTTCAAGGGAGGAGCGTCGCTCCATCTCGGTGGCCCAGGAGCATAAGCTTGATTGCAGTGGATTGGGGTACCAGCAATTTCCGCGCGTTCCGCCTCGATGGGCAGGGAGCGATCGTGGCCAGGTGCTCCTCGCCGCGCGGCATTCTGCAGGTTGGCGACGGTAATTTCGCCGCCGCCTTACGCGCGGAGATCGGCGCCTGGCTGGCGGAGGGCGAAACCCACGTCCTGATGTGCGGCATGATCGGCAGCCGGCAGGGCTGGGTGGAAGCAGGATATCTTGCTTGTCCCGCCGGTATATCGGATCTTGCCGGCGCTGTCATGCAAGTGCCATTTCCTGAAGCCACGGTGCGCCTGGTTCCGGGCGTGAAGGGAGCAGACGCTGCGGGAGTGCCGGAAGTGATGCGTGGAGAAGAGACTGCAGCGATGGGCATGCTCGACGGCGGAAGCGGCCTCGTCTGTTTTCCTGGGACGCACTCCAAGTGGATTCAGCTGAGCGATCACACGATTGTGAGTTTTGCCACCTGGATGACCGGCGAAGTCTACAGCGCGCTGCGTCGATGTACCATCCTGGAGCGCATGATGACCAGCGACACCGCAATCGACCACGCTGCGTTCCAGGATGGGTTGGCTCGCTCCGCGGACTCCGCCGGGTTGCTTCACCATCTCTTCGGCGTGCGCACCCTGGCTTTGATGGGGCAGCTTAAGGAAGAAATGTCCGCTTCGTATCTATCGGGTTTGTTGATTGGGCACGAGGTGCGCGCTGCCATGCCCCGCGCGGCCCGCGTTCACCTGGTGGGCACGCCGACGCTCTGTACCCTCTACGCCCAGGCCATCGAGGCCTGCGGAGGCGCAGCACACGTGGAAGACGAGGATGCGGCGGCGCTGGGGCTGGCCGCGATCGGCAGGAGGTTGCAATGGACCTAGGAGCATGGCTCGAACAATGCCCCCTGGTCGCCATCCTGCGGGGTGTCCAGCCGGCCGAGGCTGAGTCGCTCGGCTCTGCTTTGCAGAGGGCCGGTATCCGCATCGTCGAGGTGCCTCTCAACTCACCCAGCCCGCTCGAGAGCATCGCAATTTTGTCGCGCAGCTTCGGCAGCCGGATGCTGATTGGGGCCGGTACCCTGACCGATCCATCCCAGGTAGCGGAAGTGGCGGCAGCGGGCGGGCGTCTGATTGTTACTCCTCATGCGGACACGGCGATTGTGCGCGCCGCGAAGCAGGCTGGCCTCTTTGCCGTCCCCGGTTTTTTCAACCCAACGGAAGCCTTCGCACTGCTGCAGGCCGGTGCGGACGCCATCAAGCTCTTTCCCGCGGAGGTTCTGGGTCCGCCCATGCTGAGGGCGCTGCGCGCCGTGCTGCCCAAGTCGGCCATCGTGATCCCGGTGGGTGGAATCGGTGCAGATCAGGTGGCGCCCTGGATGGCCGCGGGGGCGCTTGGCCTGGGTGTCGGCTCGTCGGTCTACAAACCCGGAGACGATGCCCGGATCGTCGAAGCAAAAGCGCGGGCCCTGGTGGCCGCGGTGCGTGCATATAAATCTGAAGGAGAGGTCGCATCATGAAGAGAAGAGCATTCCTCCGTACCCTGGCCGCTACCGCGATGGTAGGTGGCGTGCGCACCCAGCCTGCCCATGCGGCTCCTCTCCCCGCGATGAAGATCACCCGGGTGCGTGCCTATTTGCCGCCCAATCCCAACCCGTTGTTAAACCAGAGCGACGTGGTGGTCACGATCGAGACCGACGCTGGGATCACCGGCATTGGCGAGGGCGGAGCGAAGGATACATTGGCCCCCTCCGCCGGGCGGCTGATCGGCCGCGATCCGCAATACATCGAGCGTCTCTGGCAGGATATGAACCGTGCCTTCTTTTATCCGGCGGGCAGGGAGAGAACCGACGCCATTGGCGCCCTGGACCTGGCGCTGTGGGATATCAAGGGCAAGGTGCAGGGTTTGCCCGTGCACCAGTTGCTGAACGGCATGGTTCGCAACTACTGCGAGTGCTATAACACGGCCGGCGTAATACCGGGTGTGACCCCGGGCATGAGCATCAAGGATCGTGCCCGGCTCACCATTGAGGCGGGCTATCGCGCCTTTCGCTTCGGCGCCATGGATCTGCCTGCGAATACCACCTACAACACCCGGGAGCGCATTACCCACCTGCGCGATGAGTGTACCCAGGCGCGCGAGGGCGTGGGCAAGGATGGAGACTGGTGCATCGATTTCCACCAGCGCTTCGATTTGCCCGACGCGATTCGCGGCTGCAACGAGATCGAGGATCTGGCGCCGTTCTTCGTGGAAGACCCGGTGCGCACCGAGGCTTTTCTGCAGGATCTTCCCATCCTGCGCAGCAAGGTAAACGTTCCTCTGGCGGCGGGCGAGGAGTGGGGCAATCGCTGGGACTTCAATCGCCTGGTGGAAAACCACGACATCGATTTCGTCCGCGCCACCCTGCCCAATGTGGGCGGCATAACAGAGATGATGAAGATTGCCGCGATCTGTGAAACCCACTTCGTCGGCATTGTTCCGCATTTCACCGGGCCGATCGCGACGGCTGCCCTGGTAAACTGCCTGGGCACCTTCTCCGGACCCGTCCTCATGGAGTACAACTACCAGGGCCGCACCCTGCCCCACCTGCCTGTCTGCCTGGATTTCAAAGAACGGCAAGCTGTATCCCAACCAGCGGCCGGGCCTGGGCGTGGAGTTGGACTACAAGCAGCTTACGCAGATCGCCGAGATTACCGAACCCGTGACCGCTCGCGCGCAAACCTACTTCCGGCCCGATGGTTCCATCACCAACTGGTAGAGGAGGAGGCCGCGTATGACCAGCTCGAGCGTCCAGGTTGCCGTGTCCGCCAGGCGCAGCGCCCGCTGGCTGGTAGTGGCGCTGCTTACGTTGGGCGTCATCATTGCTTACACCGACCGCATCAATCTGTCGGTTGCGCTCCCCCAGATTCGCATGAGTTTCCCGCTCACGGCGGGGGCGTCGGGAATTCTGCTCTCCGCCTTCTTCTGGGCATATACCTTGCTGCAAACCCCGGCCGGATGGGTGGTCGACCGCTTCGGGCTTAAGTGGCCTTATGCCGTGGGGCTTCTCCTTGTGGAGTGCGGTTTCTGCCGCGGCGGCGCTGGCGGGCTCGCTCAGCGGTCTGATTGCTGTGCGCATACTCCTGGGGATCGGCGAGGCCATCGTCACCCCCGCGAGCATACGTTATATCCGCAAAAATTTCGCCGAGCACGAGCGCGGCTTGCCGATCGGGATTTTTATGTCGGGGACCAAGTACGGCCCGGCCATCGGGGCGCCGATTGCGACGTATCTCGTTTTGGCCTTCGGATGGAGATGGATGTTCGTGCTGAACGGGGCGCTGGGCCTGGTCTGGCTGGTTCCATGGCTCTTCTTCGTCAGGGACGACAGCAAGAGCAGCAGGATGCAGGAAAAGCTGGGTGCAGGAAAGCCGGTCTCCTGGGGCGCAATCTTCGCTACGCCTGTTATCTGGGGCACTTGCCTCGCCACGTTCTGCTACATGTACTTCGTATATTTCTGCATGACCTGGATGCCGACCTATTTCAAGGAACGGTATGGCTTGTCCCTGACGGCGTCGGGCTGGTTTACGTTCATGTCATTTGCAGGAATGGGAACGATCGCGATTCTGGCGGGCTGGGCTGCGGATCGGCTGATTGCTCGCGGGCTTAACGCCGTCACGGTGCGAAAAGTGTTTACCATTGTTGGCTTCGTGCTGGCCTTCAGCGAGGTCTTCGGTGCTTTTTCAGACTCCAGGACGCTGACTCTTTTCCTGGCTGTGTTTTCTTTGAGTGGCCTTGGTCTGGCGACGGCGAACTATTGGGCCCTGACGCAGACGCTGACGCCGGCCTCCGCTTCTGCCAGTGTTGCCGGCATACAGAACACAGCCGCAAACCTAGCGGGAATTGCCGCACCCTGGATCACCGGCTTATTGGTGCAAAGGACAGGAAACTTCAACGCGCCGCTGATCGCGATTGCTCTCTGGCTGCTGGTGGGGATAGGTTGCTATCTCTTCTTAGTAAGAGAAAGATACGCCTTGCGCTAAGTTGGGCTACCTGCCCTTTGAGGCGAGAGGTCTTTCAATGAACGTTTGATACTGATGAAGAGAACTGCAGATCCCTCGGCTGCCCCGGGATGACAAAGGGGAGAGTGGCGCTTTCAGTGAGATTGAGAGAACCAAATGAAACCGCCCCTCTCACCTTTGTCCATCCCGACCGAAGCGAAGCGCAGTGATGCCGCTGAAGATCA